>NZ_CM136847.1:100000-1936840 GCF_054445985.1 Streptococcus sp. 517s
AGGAACGGTTGAGTTTCGCAGTGTTTGTACTCAGCCGCTTGATAGGACTTTTGCTTCTGCAGCCTTTCACTTGGGATTGTTGGTTAATTTAGACAAACTGGAATCTTACTTAGAAGCAGCACCTTTCTTTAAAGTATTTGGGCGTAATTATAAGTTTTTAAGGCGACAATTTTCTAAAAAACAACTCACAGATGAGGAGGAAGCTGCGATTCGAGAGTTTTCTAAAGGCTTACTCCTTCTAGCTGAGCAAGGACTGGAGAAGAGAGGCAAGCATGAAATGACCTACTTACAGCCTTTGAAAGAAGAATTGGGACTATAATTTCTCTTATAAAGCGAGAATTTTCTGAAAAATCATGATATAATGAAAGAGACTATAGATAAAGGATAGAGAGTAATGACATTAGTTTATCAATCAACGCGTGATGCCAACAATACAGTAACTGCCAGCAAAGCAATTTTGCAAGGTTTAGCGACGGATGGTGGTTTATTTACACCGCTTACTTATCCAAAGGTGGATTTGGACTTTGAAAAATTGAAAGATGCTTCTTACCAAGAAGTGGCTAAATTAGTTTTGTCAGCCTTTTTAGATGACTTTACTGCGGAGGAGTTGGACTACTGTATCAACAATGCCTATGATAGTAAGTTTGATACTCCAGCTATTGCGCCATTGGTGAAACTGGATGGGCAATACAACTTGGAACTCTTCCATGGTTCAACCATTGCCTTCAAGGATATGGCCTTGTCTATCTTGCCATACTTTATGACGACGGCCGCTAAAAAGCATGGTTTGGAGAACAAAATCGTCATTTTGACAGCGACATCTGGTGATACTGGGAAAGCGGCTATGGCAGGGTTTGCGGATGTGCCTGGAACTGAAATTATCGTCTTTTATCCAAAGGATGGTGTCAGCAAGGTACAAGAGTTGCAAATGACTACTCAGACTGGCGACAATACTCATGTTATCGCTATTGATGGAAACTTTGATGATGCGCAAACAAATGTGAAACATATGTTTAACGATATAGCTCTTCGTGAAAAGTTGGCTGCCAATAAACTGCAATTTTCATCAGCTAACTCTATGAACATTGGTCGTTTGGTACCACAGGTTGTTTATTATGTCTATGCCTACGCTCAGTTGGTCAAGGCTGGTGAGATTGTGGCTGGTGAAAAGGTCAATTTCACAGTACCAACAGGAAACTTTGGAAACATCTTAGCTGCCTTTTATGCTAAGCAAATTGGTCTACCAGTTGGCAAATTGATCTGTGCTTCAAATGACAACAATGTCTTGACTGACTTCTTTAAAACACGTGTTTACGATAAGAAACGTGAGTTTAAGGTGACGACTAGTCCATCTATGGATATCTTGGTATCTTCAAACTTGGAGCGCTTGATTTTCCATCTTTTGGGAAATGATGCGGTTAAGACAGCTGAACTCATGAATGCCTTGAATACACAAGGACAATATGAATTGACAGACTTTGATGCAGAGATTCTGGATCTCTTTGCAGCTGAATATGCGACTGAGGAAGAAACAGCAGCAGAAATTAAACGTGTTTATCAAACAGATGCCTATATTGAGGATCCACATACGGCGGTTGCCTCAGCAGTTTATAGAAAATACCAAGCGGCTACTGGCGATGAGACTAAGACAGTGATTGCTTCAACAGCTAGTCCATACAAGTTCCCAGTAGTTGCAGTAGAAGCTGTAACAGAAAAAGCAGGTTTAACTGACTTTGAAGCTTTGGCTCAATTACATGAAATCTCAGGAGTGGCAGTGCCACCAGCAGTTGATGGCCTTGAAACAGCACCGGTTCGTCATAAAACAACAGTGGCAGCTGCTGATATGCAAGCAGCAGTGGAGGCTTATCTAGGGCTTTAAGACAGAGGGAGTAAACTCGGTTGGGAAACCAACTGAGTTTCTTTTCATCAGGAGGAGAGATTGTTTAAGAAAAATAAAGACATTCTTAATATTGCATTGCCAGCTATGGGTGAAAACTTTTTGCAAATGCTCATGGGAATGGTGGACAGTTACTTGGTCGCTCACTTGGGACTGGTAGCTATTTCGGGTGTTTCAGTGGCTGGCAATATTATCACCATTTATCAGGCGATTTTTATCGCTCTGGGAGCTGCTATTTCCAGTGTTATTTCAAAAAGTTTGGGGCAGAAAGATCAGTCCAAGCTAGCCTACCATGTGACTGAGGCGTTGAAGATTACTTTACTATTAAGTTTCCTTTTAGGAGCTTTGTCTATCTTCGCTGGACAAGAGATGATAGGACTCTTGGGGACGGAGAGGGATGTAGCTGAGAGTGGTGGAATCTACCTATCTTTGGTGGGTGGATCAATTGTTCTCTTGGGCTTGATGACGAGTCTAGGTGCCTTGATTCGTGCAACGCATAATCCGCGTCTACCCCTCTATGTTAGTCTTTTATCCAATGCCTTGAATATTCTTTTTTCAAGTCTAGCTATTTTTATCCTTGATATGGGCATAGCGGGTGTTGCTTGGGGGACTATCTTGTCTCGTTTGGTTGGTCTTGGGATTTTGTGGTCGCAATTAAAACTTCCTTATACGAAACCGACTTTTGGACTGGATAAAGATTTACTGACCTTGGCTTTGCCAGCAACTGGAGAGCGGCTTATGATGAGGGCTGGAGATGTAGTGATCATTGCTTTGGTCGTTTCTTTTGGGACGGAGGCAGTGGCGGGAAATGCAATCGGGGAGGTTTTGACCCAGTTTAACTATATGCCTGCCTTTGGTGTCGCTACGGCAACGGTCATGCTGGTAGCTCGAGCAGTTGGAGAGGATAATTGGAAAAGAGTAGATAATTTGAGCAAACAAACCTTTTGGCTTTCTCTGCTTCTCATGTTACCCTTAACTCTCAGTATCTATGCCTTAGGGATACCACTGACTCATCTATATACGACGGATCCTATAGCAGTCGAAGCGAGCGTTTTGGTGGCACTATTTTCTCTATTGGGAACTCCCATGACGATAGGAACAGTCATCTATACTGCAGTTTGGCAGGGTTTGGGGAATGCTCGACTTCCCTTTTATGCAACAAGTATTGGGATGTGGTGTATCCGCATTGGAACAGGATATCTGATGGGGATTGTTCTTGGTTGGGGTTTACCTGGTATTTGGGCAGGGACTCTTTTGGATAATGGTTTCCGTTGGTTATTTCTACGTTACCGTTACCAGCGTTATATGATGTTGAAAGGATAGAAGATGCAAAAAACAGCTTTTATTTGGGATTTAGACGGGACTTTATTGGATTCTTACGAAGCGATTTTGTCAGGGATTGAGGAGACTTTTGGTCAGTTTTCTATTCCTTATGATAAGGAGAAAGTGAGAGAGTTTATCCTCAAGTTTTCTGTGCAGGATTTGCTTGTGCAGGTGGCAGAAGATAGAAATCTGGATGCGGAAGTGCTCAATCAGGTACGTGCCCAGAGCTTGGCTGAGAAGAATGCTCAGGTAGTTTTGATGCCATGTGCGCGTGAGGTGTTGAATTGGGCAGACCAAGTAGGGATTCGGAACTTTGTTTACACTCATAAAGGGGACAATGCTTTTGCCATTCTCAGAGACTTGGGGTTGGAATCCTATTTCAAAGAGATTTTAACCAGTCAGAGTGGCTTTGCGCGCAAGCCCAGTCCAGAAGCGGCGACCTATCTGCTAGACAAGTATCAGCTGGATCCTGAGAACACCTATTATATAGGAGACCGGACTTTGGATGTGGAATTTGCCCAGAATAGTGGGATTCGAAGCATTAACTTTTTAGAATCTTCTTTTGAAGGCAATCACAGGATTCAAGCACTAGCAGATATTCCTCATATTTTTGAGAGTAAGTAACGAGAAGATTGTGTCAGTTTTGTGACAGAAACCTAACAAACTATTTCAAGTAATCGAGTTTGTTACAGGGAATAGACAGTTCTATTAAATAGGCCCGAGAGGGCTTTTTTTTTCTTTTTTTGTGTTATGATAGACGGGTACTCATTTGAAAGGAATATGAACGAATGAAGAAAAGAATTATTTTTGCCTCAACAGTAGCCTTGTCATTTGCCCCAGTATTGGCAACCCAAGCAGAAGAAGTCCTTTGGACTGCACGTAGTGTTGAGCAAATCCAAAACGATTTGACTAAAACGGACAACAAAACAAGCTATACAGTACAGTATGGTGATACCTTGAGCACCATTGCAGAAGCCTTGGGTGTAGATGTCACAGTTCTTGCTAATTTGAACAAAATCACCAATATGGACTTGATTTTTCCAGATACTGTCCTCACTACAACTGTCAATGAGGAGGAAGAAGTGACGGAAGTTGAAATCCAAACTCCTCAAGCAGATTCTAGTGAAGAAGTGACGACTGCGACAGCTGATTTGACGACCAACCAAGTAACAGTCGATGAACAGACGGTTCAAGTAGAAGATCTTTCTCAACCAATTGAGGAAGTACCCAGTGCAACCGAGACGGAAAAACCAGCAGAAGTAGCGCCAAATTCAGAAGCTTCTGAGATCGCGACTGCTACTGAAGAGACACCATCTACAGAAGAACCTGTGGCAGAAGAATCAGCTGAAACGACTCCAGAAGAAGCACCAGTTGCAGAAACAACTGAATCAACTAGTCCAGTTGAAGAAGAAACTCCTCAAGCGCCAACACTAAGTACTGAAGAAACGACAACAACGACTCCAGCAGAAGCCCCAGTAGCAACTGAAACACCTGCTGATACAACAGGAACAAGTGCAGCAGAAGAAACAACAAATTCTGATACTACAACTTTGACTTATCAAGCAGAGCAAAGCCAAACTCCTTCAAGAATTTATTCAGCTCCAGCGGCTCCTGACTATGCAGGACTTGCTGTAGCTAAGTCTGAGAATGCTGGTCTTCAACCACAAACTGCAGCCTTTAAAGAAGAAATTGCCAATTTGTTTGGAATTACATCCTTTAGCGGCTACCGTCCTGGTGACAGTGGAGACCATGGTAAAGGATTGGCCATCGACTTTATGGTCCCAGTGAGTTCAGCACTTGGTGATCAAATCGCGGAATACGCGGTTCAAAATATGGCTAGCCGTGGTATCAACTACATCATCTGGAAACAACGTTTCTACGCTCCATACGATAGTAAATATGGACCAGCCTACACTTGGAATCCAATGCCAGACCGTGGTAGTGGGACCGAAAATCACTATGACCACGTTCACGTATCAATGAATTAAGAATAATAAGAAGCTATACATTTAAAAGTGTAGCTTCTTTTTGTGTAAAATAGTATTGATAAGTGAAATAAAATCTAAAACATGTTAAAATGTAAGCGAATACAAAACCATACTAACGCTTTTAAGCATAGAGAGAAAGGATGAAGTGAATGACAAATCGATTAAAAACTCCATTTGAGAAAACAAGAGATGATTTTGAAGAGGAATTTTGTGGTGAAATTGTCGAATTCTTGATTTTTACCCTCCAAAATGTAACTGGGGCCGCTTCTTTAAAAGATGGTTGTAAAATGCCGTCCGTTCATTTTAAAGCTAGTGTCAATGTTGCAACCCAGGAATTCTCTGAACGTGAGGGACGTTTGGAATGGGTATTGACTCCTGAGGAATTTGAAGAAAAGAGATGGGGCTTTAGTTTTGAACCCTACAAAATTCATCATATCAAATGTCAAAAACGCCCCTTCATGGAGTTAGAGCCATATATGTCAGAAGTAGCTAATAACTGCTATCACTTGCTGGAATACCTAGATGACCAATCCTCAGACTCTAGGTTAGAGACCTTGATTGAAACCTATCAAAAACCGGTCATCATTCAAGACGATATTGGCGAATTCACCTTAAACAGAGCCTATTCTTGGTTTGAAGGATTTATCACTTACGAGGGTGGTAAGATTCATGCTATCTTTGCTGCGAGTGCAGATGAAAGTCTCCCTCCAAGTTCTTTTGATGATCTAAAGAAATTTATGGGAACTTTCCAAGTTCAAGATACCCGGATTAAAGACTATATTGTCAAAGAACTGTGGGAAACAGCTCAAGACTGGATAGATTCAGATGAAAATGATGTGGAGTTAACAGAAGAGTATTTTACCAACTCTCTTTCCTTGAGTGAACTATCGATCAACGAAGACGGGGAATTGACCCTCTACTATGATGATAGCGAGGAAATTTTTGCAGGTCATGCCATCGAAGTTGTCATTGATAAAGAGGGAGAAATCCTTCGAGCAGATTTGGTAGGTTAGTGCTGGATTTTATCTAGAATATAGAAATAATAGCCTTTTGGGATTGAAACCAAGAGGCTATTTTTCGTGAGTAAGCAAAATAGTTGCGTTTTTAATCTTTTTGTAATACACTTGATAAATCAATAGTTGATAAATCAAGTGTATGCAAGGAGGTAGAAATGAAAAAAATTAACGACTTACTGTACCAGCTCCATTTAACAGATCAGATGATCACTCAACTTTTTGAGAAACAATTGGGAATTAGTTTGACCCGCTATCAAATCTTGCAGTTTTTACTGCAGCAGTCACCCTGCAACCAGATTGCCGTTCAGGAGAAGTTGCAAATCGACCAGGCGGCCTTGACCCGTCATTTTAAGATACTAGAGTCAGAGGGCTATGTCAGTCGCAAGCGTAATCCGGCCAATCAGCGAGAAGTCTTAGTTGAATTAACCCAAGAAGCCAAGAATCAACTCTTAGTCAGTCCGCCTAAACATCATTTGCGAGTGAAGGAACAGATGGAGAGCATCTTATCGACAGCCGAGCAGAAAGAGCTGACAACTTTACTGACGAAACTAGTGTCAGGTCTAGAAAAAATAGAATTTTAAGGAGAAAACGATGTCAATCATTACTACTATTTTAGCAACCCTTGTTGCCCTCGAACATTTTTATATCTTTTATTTGGAGAGTATGGCAACACAATCGGATGCAACCAGCCGAGTCTTTAATATGGACAAGGAAGAGTTGACTAGACCCTCTGTCACCTCACTGTTTAAAAACCAAGGGATTTATAATGCTTTGATAGGGGTCTTTCTCTTGTACGGGATTTATTTTTCGCAAAGCTTGGAAATTGTGACCATCTTTGTTTTATTTGTGCTTGGTGCAGCGACCTACGGTTCTCTGACAGCAGACAAGAAGATTATTCTGAAGCAAGGTGGGCCTGCTATTTTGACTCTGCTGAGTATGCTACTTTTGAAATAAGAAAACCAGCGTTTTGAACGACGCTGGTTTTTGTAGGTTCTTATCCATTTCGACGTTTACGGGCTAGTAGGACTCTGTAAAAGAAGATGTGATTGTTTTGGATATAGGGAAGGATTGAAAAACTAGCAATTCCAAAGGTGATCCAGTTGAGGAAGTACCAAGGGAATAGTTGTAGGTCGAGGACAAAGCGCTGGAATTTATAGCCTTTCATCAAGAAACGGCTAGTTTTCAGGATTTGGCTTGGTTTAGCCTGTCCTAAATCCAGAGTGTCGCAGAGGAGGAATTCTACCTGTGAGTAGGCATAATGTTGCGGAACGTAGAGGATGTTCCCTACAATCATCAAGATGAGACTCGCGAAAAAGTAGAGGCCAAAGGTCAGAAGGAACTGCTCGGTTTCAATGGATGAGAGGTCTAGTTTTGGAAATTCTGGATGTAGGGCGACAAATCTCCGAGCCAAGAGATTGCTATAAAAGAGAAAATAAACGCCTACTAAGTTTGGAATGCTCCATAAAAAGAGGTAGAAACGTTTGAGGAGCAGAGTTAGGAAGGTTTGCGAGAAGCGCTCTTCAGCAAAGAGGGTCAGGCTTGATTTTACTGAAAGTTCCGTATCAGGATCCTTGAGAAGTCGGAGTGTCGCAAAGGCAGCACCTGCTAGAAAAATAGCGCTCATAAAAGAAACCACTAGCGGGAAGAGATAGGCTTGGAGCACTTGTGCCAGCATGCTGAAAAAGGATTGCTCTAAAACACTTTCCTGGAGACGAGCCAAAGGGTTGAGAAAGCCTGATAAGATAACCAGTATGCTAGGTAAGAGATAGACGAGAAAGAGGCGGGGATTTTCGGCCTGAAAGTTCCTAGTCTGCAGACGAATAGTTTTTAAATCAATTTTTGGGTGTTTCATTCTTTCATTATACCATAGTTCGTGACAGTTCCTGGTTTTTTTGATAAAATCATACAGTATGCCTTTGGGCACAAAGTATGAACTGGGACTGTCTTTCCCAGCTTCGGAGGTAGAAAATGTCAGATTCACCAATCAAATACCGTTTGATTAAGAAAGAAAAACACACAGGAGCTCGTCTGGGAGAAATCATCACCCCGCACGGTACCTTTCCAACGCCTATGTTTATGCCAGTTGGGACCCAAGCTACTGTCAAGACCCAGTCGCCAGAGGAGTTGAAGGAGATGGGATCAGGGATTATCCTGTCTAATACTTATCATCTCTGGCTTCGTCCTGGAGATGAACTCATCGCACGCGCAGGCGGTCTCCACAAGTTCATGAATTGGGATCAGCCAATCTTGACGGATAGTGGTGGTTTCCAGGTTTATTCCCTAGCAGATAGCCGAAATATCACAGAAGAAGGCGTAACCTTTAAAAACCATCTCAATGGTTCTAAGATGTTCCTATCGCCAGAAAAAGCCATTTCTATTCAGAATAATCTAGGTTCAGACATCATGATGTCCTTTGATGAATGTCCTCAGTTTTACCAACCTTACGACTACGTTAAGAAATCCATCGAGCGTACTAGCCGTTGGGCTGAGCGTGGTTTGAAGGCTCACCGTCGTCCACAGGACCAAGGTTTGTTTGGAATTGTACAGGGGGCAGGCTTTGAAGACCTTCGTCGTCAGTCAGCTCATGACCTTGTCAGCATGGACTTTCCAGGCTACTCTATCGGTGGTTTGGCAGTAGGAGAAACGCACGAAGAGATGAATGCAGTTTTGGACTTTACAACCCAACTACTACCTGAAAATAAACCTCGCTATTTGATGGGTGTAGGAGCGCCAGATAGCTTGATCGATGGGGTGATTCGTGGAGTGGATATGTTTGACTGTGTCTTGCCGACTCGTATCGCTCGTAATGGGACTTGTATGACTAGTCAGGGTCGTTTGGTTGTCAAAAATGCCCAGTTTGCTGAGGACTTTACGCCGCTAGATCCTGAGTGTGATTGCTACACATGTAAGAACTATACACGCGCTTATCTTCGTCACCTGCTCAAGGCTGACGAAACCTTCGGTATCCGCTTGACAAGTTACCACAATCTTTACTTCTTGCTTAACCTGATGAAGCAAGTGCGACAAGCCATCATGGACGACAATCTCTTGGAATTCCGTGAGTATTTTGTTGAAAAATATGGCTATAATAAGTCAGGCCGTAATTTCTAAAGTGTAAAAATAGAATACTGGAATCCTAAGTTTTCTCTTAGGATTTTTCTTTTTTTTTTGATAAAATAAGGTGTATTATGGAATAAAATTAGATGTTTTTACGATCTAATTGAGTGGGGAATAAACTCGTATGCGTATTAAATGGTTTTCCTTGATTAGGATTACAGGTTTACTTTTGGTGCTCTTGTACCACTTCTTTCAAACGATCTTTCCTGGAGGCTTCTTTGGGGTAGATGTCTTTTTCACTTTTTCAGGATTTTTGATCACTGCCCTCCTTTTAGAAGAATTTGGGAAAAAACGCCAGATTGATTTGTTGGGCTTTTTTAAGAGACGGTTTTACCGCATCGTGCCACCTGTAGTTCTGATGGTTTTGGTGACCATGCCCTTTACCCTCTTAGTTCGCCAAGACTATGTTGCTGGAATTGGTGGCCAGATTGCTGGAGTTCTCGGTTTTATGACCAACTTCTATGAGATGTTAACAGGGGGAAGTTACGAATCCCAGTTCATTCCGCATCTCTTTGTTCACAACTGGAGTCTGGCTGTTGAGGTTCACTACTATATTCTTTGGGGCTTAGCGGTTTGGTTCTTATCCAAACGCTCAAAATCTAGTAGCCAATTGAGAGGGATGGTCTTTCTCCTTTCTGCGGGAGCTTTCATCATTAGCTTTTTCTCCATGTTTGTTGACAGTCTAATAGTTAGTTCCTATTCATCTGTCTACTTTTCAAGTTTGACCCATGTCTATCCCTTCTTTTTAGGAAGCATTTTGGCGACGGTTGTAGGTGTTCGTCAGACGAGTGATTTAGTCAAGCAGTTTGATCGGACGTGGGATCTTCGCCAGAATCTACTGGTGTTTGCTGCAGGTCTCTTGGTATTAGTGCTCTTGACTTTCTTTGTCAAGTTCACTTACCTGTTTGCGTACTTATTTGGCTTCTTGCTAGCAAGTTTAGCAGCAGTGACCATGATTTTTGCTGCGCGTGTTTTGCATGAGAAAACGCCTGAGATACAAGAACCTCATATAATCACATTTTTAGCGGATACCAGCTACGCGGTTTATCTCTTCCACTGGCCTTTTTATATTATCTTTTCGCAGTTGATGAGCAATCTGCCCGCTGTTATTTTAACCGTTATCTTTTCCTATTTCTTTGCTATCCTATCCTTCTATATTATTGAGCCACTGATTGCCGGTAAGACCAACGCTTTAGTTAGAAAAATCACTAAACTGCACCATATCAAACCTATTAGTGCTAGTGTTGTGGGTGCCTTTTCCTTACTTACTTTGATTATCATAGCTATGGCTCCTCAAGTTGGAGCTTTTGAGACAGACTTGATGATCAATGGTTTCAAGCAAGCTCAGACCAATATAGGACAAACAAAGACTCTTGCTGAACAAGCTGAAGTCAGTCGTCTAGGAATTTCTGAGGGAACAAGCCTAATAGGAGATTCGGTAGCCTTACGTGCCAATACAGCCTTAAAAGAGGCGCTTCCTGATGCAAATATCAATGCTCAGGTTAGTCGAACGACCAAGCAAGCTAATGACATCATGCTCAATAACAGTCAGAATAAGGCGCTGCTAAAAACTGTTGTCATTGCAACGGGAGTCAACAATCCTGAAGGTTATAAGAATGACTTGGACAGCATCGTGAACAATCTACCGAAAGGACACCATCTGATACTGGTGACCCCTTATGAGGGAGATAAGAGCAAGGACACTTATACATCAGTGGAGCAGTATGCGGCTTATGCGAGAGAATTAGCTGAAAAGAACCCATATGTGAGCATCGCTGACTGGAATAAGGTCGCTAAGGAACACCCTGAAATCTGGGCTGGAACTGATCAAGTCCACTTTGGAAATGATAGCAACATGATTGAAGAAGGTGCTAAACTTTACGCAGAGACGATTGCAGCTGCTGTTAAGGCTGCTCAAGAACTGCCTGTGAAATCAAAATAAGATCAAAGAGTTGGAGAAATCCAGCTCTTTTAAAATATCTCTAGAAAATAGGTCTATACCATTTACAAATGAAAAAGAAAGGTTTATAATGTAATTGACATAATAAATTGTAGAATCAATCTTTTAAGGAGGTTATCATTATGCCTAACTATATTAAAGCGGATCAGTTTTTCTACCCACACGGGGTTCGTCGTGGTGGTTACTTGGAACTTGTGGATGGTAAGTTTGGAAAGCATGTGGAAGAGATTCCTGAAGGCGCTGACATCATTGACTATACAGGCTACAGCATTGCCCCAGGACTTGTGGATACCCACATTCATGGTTTCGGCGGTGTGGATGTCATGGACAATAACATCGAAGGTACCCTTCATACCATGAGTGAAGGATTGCTTAGCACGGGTGTTACCAGCTTCTTGCCAACGACGTTGACTTCCTCTTATGAACAATTGCTTGCAGTAACAGAAAATATTGGTGCTCGATACCAGGAAGCAAGTGGAGCCAAGATTCGTGGAATCTATTTTGAAGGGCCTTATTTCACAGAGAAATACAAGGGAGCTCAAAACCCTGCCTATATGAAAGACCCTCGTATGGATGAGTTTCGTGCTTGGCAAAAAGCAGCCAATGGTTTGCTCAATAAAATTGCCCTTGCACCAGAACGTGAAGGTGTAGAAGACTTTGTTCGTACGATTACGGGCGAAGGTGTGACCGTTGCTCTTGGACACTCAAATGCGACTTTTGATGAAGCTAAAAAGGCAGTCGATGCTGGAGCAAGTGTTTGGGTACATGCCTACAACGGAATGCGTGGGTTGACTCACCGTGAGCTCGGTATGGTGGGAGCCATGTATGAATTGCCACATACTTACGCAGAGTTGATCTGTGACGGTCATCACGTGGATCCAAAAGCCTGTGACATTTTGCTCAAACAAAAAGGAACTGAAAATATCGCCCTTATCACAGACTGTATGACAGCTGGTGGCTTGGAAGACGGAGATTACATGTTGGGAGAATTCCCGGTAGTAGTTGCTAATGGAACTGCTCGCCTCAAATCTACAGGCAATTTGGCAGGTTCTATCCTCAAACTCAAAGACGGTTTGAAGAATGTGGTCGAATGGGGCATTGCGAATCCGCATGAAGCAGTCATGATGGCCAGCCTCAACCCAGCAAAATCTGTTCACATCGATGATGTCTGTGGTCAAATCCGTGAAGGTTACGACGCCGACTTTATCGTTCTAGATAAAGATTTGGAATTGGTAGCAACCTACCTAGATGGTGTGAAACGTTATCAAGCCTAAGAAGATAAAAAATAGGGGTCAATAAGGGACTCCTATTTTTATTATCAGATGAAAATAATAGGATTAAAGAAATTTCTAATGTGGGAAACAAGCAAAATCCTTTTCTTGTATTAAAAAATTAGATATAATATACGGTACAAAGGAAGTAGTAAGAATGTATCGTGTTATAGAAATGTACGGAGATTTTGAACCGTGGTGGTTCATAGAAGGTTGGGAAGAAGATGTCATCATGAGTCAATCTTTTGACAAGTATTATGATGCTCTAAAATATTATAAATCATGCTGGTTTGAGCTGGAAAAGAAGAATCCTCTTTATAAGAGTCGGAGTGATTTGATGACTATTTTTTGGGATCCTGCTGATAAACGCTGGTGTGATGAGTGTGATGAGTATTTGCAGCAGTACCATTCTTTGGCACTTTTACAAGATGGGCAAGTCATCCCCGATGAAAAGCTACGTCCAGGTTATGAAAAACAAACAGGTCAAGAAAAACACCGTTCTTGCCGTATGAAATGGAGATAAAAAGTAACTTTTTAAGTTACTTTTTTTATTTTTTTGCGAATAGTTAGATAAGGAGGGCGGTATGGTACAAGAAATTGCACAGAAAATTATTGCGACTGCGAAAGAAAAGAAGGCTCAGGATATCTATTTTATCCCCAAGGGAAAGTCCTACGAGCTTCACATGCGGGTTGGAGACGAACGATGTCTCGTTGACTCCTATGAGTTTGATGTTTTAGCTGCTGTGATTAGTCATTTTAAGTTTGTAGCGGGTATGAATGTAGGGGAGAAGAGACGTAGTCAGCTGGGATCTTGCGACTATCAGCGTGGGGAGAAGGTGTCTTCTCTGCGTTTGTCTACCGTAGGAGATTATAGGGGACATGAGAGTTTGGTTATTCGTTTGTTGCACGATGAGGAGCAGGAACTGCATTTCTGGTTTCAGGATATGAACGAACTGGGTGAGCAGTACAGGCAACGGGGCCTCTACCTTTTTGCGGGTCCGGTCGGCAGTGGCAAGACGACTCTGATGCACGAATTAGCCAAGTCCCTGTTTAAGGGGCAGCAAGTTATGTCTATCGAAGACCCAGTAGAAATCAAGCAGGAAGACATGCTCCAGTTACAGTTGAATGAGGCGATTGGCTTGACCTATGAAAATCTCATCAAACTGTCTCTCCGGCATCGTCCTGACCTCTTGATTATTGGTGAAATTCGGGATAGCGAGACGGCACGTGCAGTGGTCAGAGCCAGTTTGACAGGGGCGACAGTCTTTTCAACCATTCATGCTAAGAGTATCCGAGGTGTTTATGAACGCCTTCTGGAGTTGGGTGTGACGGAGGAGGAACTAGCAGTTGTTCTGCAAGGCGTCTGCTACCAGAGATTAATCGGGGGAGGAGGAATCGTTGACTTTGCAAACAAAGACTATCAAGAACACCAGCCAACTAGCTGGAATGAGCAGATTGATCAGCTTCTTAAAGATGGACATATCACAAGTCTTCAGGCTGAAACGGAAAAAATTAGCTACAGCTAAGCAGAAGAAAATCATCACTTTGTTTAACAACCTCTTCTCCAGTGGCTTTCATTTGGTGGAAATTATTTCTTTCTTGGGCAGAAGTGCCCTGCTAGAAAAGGACTATGTGGCCCAGATGCACCAAGGCTTGGCTCAGGGGAAATCATTCTCAGAAATGATGAACAGCTTGGGCTTTTCAAGTGCTATTGTGACCCAGTTATCTCTAGCTGAAGTGCATGGAAATCTTCACCTGAGTCTGGGGAAGATAGAAGAATATCTGGATAATTTGTTCAAGGTCAAGAAGAAGTTAATTGAAGTGGCGACCTATCCCCTGATTTTGCTGGGATTTCTCCTGCTAATCATGCTGGGGTTGAGAAACTATATACTTCCCCAACTGGACAGTAGCAATATTGCCACTCAAATCATCGGCAATCTGCCACAAATATTTCTGGGACTAGTGCTGGTTTGCTCTCTATCTTTACTTTTAGCCCTCACTTTCTACAAAAGAAGTTCCAAGATGCGGGTTTTCTCGATGTTGGCACGGGTTCCCTTTCTAGGAATCTTTGTCCAGACCTATCTGACGGCCTATTATGCGCGTGAATGGGGCAATATGATTTCACAGGGGATGGAGCTGACGCAGATTTTTCAGATCATGCAGGAACAGGGTTCTCAGCTCTTTAAAGAAATCGGTCAAGATTTGGCTCAAGCCCTGCAAAATGGCCGCGAATTTTCTCAAACCATAGCGAGATATCCATTCTTTAAGAAGGAGTTGAGTCTCATCATCGAGTATGGGGAAGTCAAGTCCAAGCTGGGGAGTGAGTTGGAAATCTATGCGGGAAAAACTTGGGAAGCCTTTTTTACCCGAGTCAACCGCACCATGAACTTAGTACAGCCATTGGTTTTTATCTTTGTGGCCCTGATTATCGTTTTACTTTATGCGGCAATGCTTATGCCCATGTATCAAAATATGGAGGTAAATTTTTAAAATGAAAAAACTCATGATAAATTTAAAAAAAGCCAAGGTTAAAGCTTTCACTTTGGTAGAAATGCTAGTCGTCCTTTTAATCATCAGCGTTCTTCTCTTGCTCTTTGTGCCCAATTTGACCAAGCAAAAGGATGCCGTAGATGACAAAGGAAAAGCTGCTGTTGTCAAGGTCGTGGAAAGCCAGGCAGAACTTTATCGTTTGGATAAAAATGATGATGCCAGCCTCAGCAAATTACAAGCGGACGGTCGTATCACTGCTGAGCAAGCCAAAGCTTATAAAGACTACCATGCAAAACAAAAAACAAGCCAAACCGTTGCAGATTAAGGCCTTTACTATGCTTGAAAGTCTCTTGGTTTTGGGACTTGTGAGTATCCTTGCTTTGGGCTTGTCCGGCTCAGTTCAGTCCAGTTTTGCAGCGGTGGAAGAGCAGATTTTCTTTATGGAGTTTGAAGAACTCTATCGGGAAACGCAAAAACGCAGTGTTGCTAGTCAGCAAAAAACCAGTCTGAACTTAGATGGACAGACGATCAGCAATGGCAGTCAAAACTTGACCGTTCCTAAAGGAATTCAGGCGCCATCAGGACAGACGATTCACTTTGACCGAGTTGGGGGCAATTCGTCCCTGGCTAAGGTGGAATTTCAGACCAGCAAAGGAGCGATTCGCTATCAATTATATCTAGGAAATGGAAAAATTAAACGCACTAAGGAAACAAAAAATTAAGGCAGTGATCTTACTAGAAGCAGTAGTAGCGCTAGCTATATTTGCCAGCATTGCAACCCTCCTCTTGGGACAAATTCAGAAAAATAGACAAGAAGAGGCAGAAATCTTGCAAAAGGAAGAAGTCTTGCATGTAGCTAAGATGGCTCTGCAAACAGATCAAAATCAAGTGAAGGTAAATGGAGTGGAAATCCAGGTGTTTGCTAGTGAAAAAGGAGTGGAGGTCTATCATGGTTCAGAGAAGTTACTCGACCTTAAAGAGCAGTAAGGTAAGAGCGTTCACTCTTTTAGAATCCCTGATTGCCCTTATTGCCATCAGCGGGGGCTTGCTCCTCTTTCAGGCTATGAGTCAGCTCCTCATTTCAGAAGTTCGTCACCAGCAGCAAAGCGAGCAAAAGGAGTGGCTCTTGTTTGTGGATCAACTGGAGGCAGAGTTAGAGCGTTCGCAGTTTGACAAGGTGGAAGGCAATCGCCTCTACATGAAACAGGATGGTAAGGATGTATCTATAGGGAAGTCTAAATCGGATGATTTTCGGAAGACCGATACCAGCGGACGGGGCTACCAACCTATGGTTTATGGACTCAAATCAGCACAGATTACAGAGGAAAATCAAGTGGTTCGTTTTCGTTTCCAGTTTCAAAAAGGCTTAGAAAGGGAGTTCATCTATCGTGTGGAAAAAGCAAAAAGTTAAGGCAGGAGTTCTCCTCTATGCAGTCACCATGGCAGCCATTTTTAGCCTTTTGTTGCAGTTTTATTTGAATCGGCAAGTAGCCCATCACAAAGATTTTGCCCTAAACAAAGAAAAGTTGGCAGCTTTTGCCATGGCCAAGCGAAGCAAAGAGAAGGTTGAGCAAGAAAGTGGGGAACGAGTCTTCAACTTAGGAAAAGTCAGGTATCAAAATACGAAAACAGGTTTTGCAACAAGTGTTCGAATGAATAAGAGCAATTATGAATTTCTCTTTCCTCCGATGAAAATCCAAGAAAAGAAAACAGCTAAAAAGGAAGAGGTAGCGACTGATTCAAGCAATCAAGCAGGGAAGAAAAAATCAGAAGAAAAGCCTGAAAAGAAAGCCAATTCCTAGGCAATTCAACTTCTTTGTGTTAAACTAAAAGCATGAAACATGATTTTAATCACAAAGCAGAAACCTTTGATTCGCCCAAAAATATCTTTCTTGCAAATTTGGTTTGTCAAGCAGTTGAAAAACAGATTGCTCTTCTATCAGACAAGGAAATATTGGACTTTGGTGGTGGGACAGGTCTATTAGCCTTGCCCCTGGCCAAGCAGGCTAAGTCAGTTACCCTTGTAGACATTTCAGAGAAAATGCTGGAGCAAGCCCGTTTGAAAGCAGATCAGCAAGAAATCAGGAATCTTCAACTCTTGGAGCAGAATTTACTGGCAAATCCCTTGGAGCAACAATTTGACCTGATTGTTGTTAGTCGGGTTCTTCATCATATGCCTGATCTAGATGCGACTCTTGCCATGTTTCACTATCATCTTAGGGAGAATGGACAAGTCCTCATTGCTGATTTTGTCAAGACAGATACCAACCATCACGGTTTTGAATTGCCTGAACTGGAAAATAAGCTCGCCCAGTTTGGTTTTTCGAGCATTGACAGTCAGATTCTGTACAGTGCAGAAGGTCTTTTCCTCGGAAATTACGCAGAGCTCTTTTTAACTGTAGCCCAAAAATCACTCGCTGACTAAAGCAGTGATTTTTTCTCTTCAGATGGAAAAAAGGAGGGAAATTTGATAAGATAGGAATATGAATTTTGAAAAAATAGAACAAGCTTATACGTACTTACTAGAGAATGTCCAAGTCATCCAAAGTGATTTGGCAACCAACTTTTATGATTCCTTGGTAGAGCAAAATAGTATCTACCTAGATGGCGAGACCGAGCTAGAACAGGTCAAAGAGAACAATCAAGCCCTTAAACGCTTAGCGCTTCGTAAGGAAGAGTGGCTCAAGACCTACCAGTTTCTCTTGATGAAGGCAGGACAAACGGAGCCTTTACAGGCCAATCACCAGTTTACACCAGATGCCATTTCTCTCCTCTTGGTACTTGTTGTAGAAGAGTTGTTTGAACAAGAGGAAATTAGCATCCTCGAAATCGGTTCTGGTATGGGGATTTTGGGGGCTACTTTCTTAACTTCTCTTGCTAAAAAAGTAGATTACTTGGGAATTGAAGTGGATGACTTGCTGATTGATTTGGCAGCAAGTATGTCAGATGTGATTGGTTTACAGGCTGGATTTGTCCAAGGAGATGCCGTTCGTCCGCAAATGCTTAAAGAAAGCGACGTGGTCATCAGCGACTTGCCTGTTGGCTATTACCCAGACGATGCCGTCGCTTCACGCTATCAAGTGGCTTCTAGTCAAGAGCATACCTATGCCCACCATTTGCTGATGGAGCAAGGCCTCAAGTACCTTAAGTCAGATGGCTATGCTATTTTTCTAGCTCCGAGTGATTTATTGACCAGTCCTCAAAGTGACTTATTAAAAGGGTGGCTCAAAGACGAAGTGAGTCTGGCTGCTATCATCGCTCTGCCAGAGGATATTTTCTCAACTGCAAGCCAAGCTAAAAGTATTTTTGTCTTACAGAAGAAAAGAGATAAAGTAACAGAACCCTTTGTCTACCCTCTTACTAGCTTGCAAGATCCATCAGTTTTGTTGACCTTTAAAGAAAATTTTCAAAATTGGAGCAAAGGTACTGAAATATAAAAGAGATTTTGTTATAATAGATGAAAACGCTTAAAAAGAGGTATCATCTTATGACAAAAACAATTGCAATCAATGCAGGAAGCTCAAGCTTGAAATGGCAACTTTATCAAATGCCTGAGGAAAAAGTTTTGGCTAAAGGCTTGATTGAACGTATTGGATTGAAAGATTCAATTTCAACAGTAAAATTTGACGGTCGTTCGGAGCAACAAATTCTTGATATTGAAGACCACACGCAAGCCGTTAAAATTTTATTGGATGACTTGATTCGTTTTGACATTATCAAAGGGTACGACGAGATTACAGGTGTCGGACACCGCGTCGTTGCAGGTGGTGAATATTTCAAGGAATCAACAGTTGTTGAGGGAGATGTGATAGAAAAAGTTGAGGAGTTGGGACTCTTGGCTCCTCTTCACAATCCAGCCAACGCAGCTGGAATTCGTGCATTTAAGGAATTGCTTCCAGATATTACCAGTGTTGTTGTATTCGATACTTCATTCCACACAACCATGCCAGAAAAGGCTTATCGCTACCCTCTACCAACTAAATACTACACAGAAAACAAGGTTCGTAAATATGGTGCCCACGGGACAAGCCACCAGTTTGTCGCAGGAGAAGCAGCGAAACTTTTGGGCCGTCCTCTAGAAGATTTGAAATTGATTACCTGCCATATTGGTAATGGGGCTTCTATCACAGCTGTTAAGGGTGGGAAGTCTGTGGATACTTCTATGGGATTCACACCACTTGGAGGTGTGATGATGGGAACTCGTACAGGAGATATTGACCCTGCTATCATCCCTTATCTCATGCAATATACAGAGGATTTCAATACCCCAGAAGATATTAGCCGCATTCTCAATCGTGAATCAGGGCTCATGGGAGTTTCTGGTCAGTCAAGCGATATGCGTGATGTGATTGCTGCCATGGAAGCAGGAGACCATGATGCGACTTTGGCTTATGAAATGTATATTGATCGTATCCAAAAACATATTGGCCAATATCTTGCAGTCCTAAATGGAGCAGATGCAATTATCTTCACAGCAGGTATCGGTGAAAATGCAGCAAATTTCCGTGAGGATGTCATTTCAGGTATCTCTTGGTTTGGTTGTGATGTAGATCCAGAAAAGAATGTCTTTGGTGTAACGGGAGACATCTCAACGGACGAAGCGAAAATACGTGTCTTGGTTATTCCAACAGATGAAGAATTGGTGATTGCACGCGATGTTGAGCGCTTGAAAAAATAAGTAAATACACGTAAAATTTGATTGTGAAAAGAAGTTGGGAAAGAGATTTTCCAGCTTTTTTATGTAGAAAATGTCTAAAACCTTGCTGTTATTGGCTTTTTTAAAAAATATGGTATAATAGTAGTAATTTAATAGATGGAGTTGAGTTTTGAAGAAAAGCTTTCGTGTAAAAAGAGAGAAAGATTTTAAGGCGATTTTCAAGGACGGAACGAGTTTTGCCAATCGAAAATTTGTTGTCTACCAATTGGAAAACCAGCAAAACCATTTTCGAGTAGGGCTGTCCGTCAGCAAAAAGCTGGGGAATGCAGTTACCAGAAATCAAATTAAGAGACGAATCCGACACATTCTACAAAGTGTAAAAGGGAGTTTGGTAGAGCATGTCGATTTTGTCGTGATTGCCCGAAAAGGGGTGGAAACCTTGGAATATGCAGAGATGGAGAAGAACCTACTCCACGTATTGAAGTTATCAAAGATTTACCAGGAAGGAAATGGGAGTGAAAAAGAAACTACAGTTGACTAGTTTGTTGGGCTTGTCCTTGTTTATCATGACGGCCTGTGCAACAAATGGTACAGCTAGCGATATAACAGCAGACTCGACAGATTTTTGGAGCAAATTCGTCTATTTTTTTGCTGAAATTATCCGCTTTTTGTCCTTTGACATTAGTATCGGAGTGGGGATTATCCTCTTCACAATCTTGATTCGGACGATTCTATTACCAGTCTTTCAGACACAGATGGTTGCCTCTAGAAAAATGCAAGAGGCTCAACCACGCATCAAGGCTTTGCGAGAGCAATATCCGGGTCGTGATATGGAAAGTAGAACCAAGCTAGACCAGGAGATGCGTAAGGTCTATAAAGAGTTAGGGATTAAGCATTCATCCTCACTCTGGCCAATTTTAATACAAATGCCGGTTCTCTTGGCGCTCTTTCAAGCCTTGAGTCGAGTAGATTTTTTGAAAACAGGTCACTTTTTATGGATTAATTTGGGAGGAGTAGATACAAGTTTTGTCCTTCCGATTTTGGCGGCAGTCTTTACCTTCTTGAGCAGCTGGTTATCGAATAAATCTTTATCCGAAAAAAGTGGAGCTACGACAGGGATGATGTATGGTATGCCTGTATTGATCTTTGTTTTTGCCATCTCCGCCCCAAGTGGTGTAGCCTTATACTGGGCTGTATCCAATGCTTATCAAGTTCTGCAAACCTATTTCTTGAACAATCCTTTCAAGATTATTGCTGAAAGAGAAGCAGTGGCACAAGCAGAAAAAGATTTAGAAGGCAAGAAGAGAAAAGCCTTGAAAAAAGCACAGAAAAAGAAAAAATAAGGAGGAATCTGGTAATGGTATTATTTACAGGTTCAACGGTTGAAGAAGCAATTCAAAAAGGATTGAAAGAATTAGGCATTCCAAGAATGAAGGCCCACATCAAGGTCGTTTCGAAAGAGAAAAAAGGATTCTTAGGCTTGTTTGGTAAGAAGCCAGCTCAAGTTGATATCGAAGCGATTAGTGAAACGACAGTGATCAAGGCCAATCAGCAGGCCGTCAAGGGTGTTCCCAAAGAAGTTAATGAAAAAAATGAACCCGTGAAAACAGTAAGTGAAGCAACTGTTGATTTGGGACATGTAGTGGAAGCCATCAAAAAGATTGAAGAAGAAGGTCAAGGTGTCTCTGAAGAGGTCAAGGCTGAAATCCTGAAAAATGAAAAGCATGCCAGCACGATTTTGGAAGAAACAGGCCATATTTCAATTTTAAATGAATTGGAATTAGAAAATACTACCGAGAAAGTGGAATCTGCTCCAGAAAAAGAAACTGAAACGCAGGAAGAAACAAGCCAATCTTTGGAAGACTTAGGCTTGACAGTAGAACCAAGTTATGACATCGAACAAGTGGCAACTGAAGTGGCTAGCTACGTTCAAACCATTGTAGATGATATGGATGTTGAAGGGACGATTTCAAGCGACTACAATCGCCGCACCATCAATCTTCAAATTGACACTAACGAACCAGGTCGTATTATCGGCTACCACGGAAAAGTCTTGAAAGCTCTTCAACTGTTAGCGCAAAATTACCTTTACAATCGCTATTCAAGAACGTTCTACATCACGATCAATGTCAATGATTACGTTGAACACCGTGCAGAAGTCTTGCAAACCTACGCTCAAAAATTGGCGACTCGCGTTTTAGAAGAAGGACGTAGCCAACAAACAGATCCAATGTCAAATAGCGAACGCAAGATTATCCATCGCATTATTTCACGCATGGATGGCGTGACGAGTTACTCTGAAGGTGACGAGCCAAATCGCTATGTTGTCGTAGATGCAGAATAAGCAAAGCAAAATCAGGTTCATCCTGATTTTTTGCTAGGAAAGGAAAGATTCAGATATGCTGAAAGCAGTTAGAGAATACCTATCATTTGCAGGGGTTCAGTATCGCAATCCTGATAAAGCTGGCGATGAAAGAGAAAAGATGTTGGACTTGCGGCAAAAAGGTCAAGAGGCCCGAAAGGCTTTCACAGAATTGGCAAAAACCTTTCAAGCAAGTCATCCAGAGTGGAAACTGCAACAGACTAGCCAGTGGATGAACCAAGCGCAACGTTTACGACCGCATTTCTGGGCCTATCTACAGAGAGACGGACAAGTGACAGAACCTATGATGGCTCTTCGTTTGTATGGAACACCTGCTAATTATGGGATTTCTTTGGAAGTCAGTTTCATCGAGCGCAAGAAAAATGAGCAGACTTTAGACAAGCAAGCCAAGGTTTTAGAACTTCCAGCGGTAGAAGGAATTTATTATCTGGTCTATTCAAATGGGGAAAGTCATAAGATGGAGGCTACTGAGGAGAACCGTCGTACTTTACGCGAGAAGGTGAGAAGTCAGGAAGTCCGTAAAGTTTTGGTTAAGGCAGATGTTTCCTTCAATGAAAATCAGTCAGTAGAAGCGATATTGGAGGAGCTAGAAAGTGCTTATACGCACTTGTTGCCGTACTATGAAGTGACGAGGGAATAGAAAATCAAATGTGTTAGATGAACGCAAATTGTTTTATTGCTATTCTATGCATTTTTTCATATAATAGTAAAATAGGGTGTGTGATTCATTAATCACCTCAAAGAGAAAGGAAATTCTATGTCAAATCTATCTGTTAATGCAATTCGTTTTCTAGGTATTGACGCCATCAACAAAGCAAACTCAGGTCACCCAGGGGTGGTTATGGGGGCTGCTCCTATGGCCTATAGCCTCTTCACAAAACAACTTCGTATCAATCCAGCTCAACCAAACTGGATCAACCGCGACCGTTTTATTCTTTCAGCAGGACACGGCTCTATGCTTCTCTATGCCCTTCTTCACCTTTCTGGTTTTGAAGATGTCAGCATGGATGAAATCAAGAGCTTCCGCCAATGGGGTTCCAAAACACCTGGTCACCCAGAATTTGGCCATACAGCAGGGATTGATGCTACGACAGGTCCTCTAGGGCAAGGGATTTCTACTGCCACTGGTTTTGCCCAAGCAGAACGTTTCCTTGCGGCGAAGTATAAC
This sequence comes from Streptococcus sp. 517s, assembly GCF_054445985.1. NCBI lineage: Bacteria > Bacillati > Bacillota > Bacilli > Lactobacillales > Streptococcaceae > Streptococcus > Streptococcus sp. 517s. Next base: position 123,271 of record NZ_CM136847.1, read on the forward strand.
CGTGAAGGCTTCAATATTTTTGACCACTATACTTATGTGATCTGTGGAGACGGAGATTTGATGGAAGGTGTCTCAAGTGAGGCGGCTTCATACGCAGGCTTGCAAAAACTTGACAAGTTGGTTGTTCTTTATGATTCAAATGATATCAACTTGGATGGTGAGACAAAGGATTCCTTTACTGAAAGTGTTCGTGATCGTTACAATGCCTACGGTTGGCATACAGCCTTGGTTGAAGATGGAACAGACTTGGAAGCTATCCATGCGGCTATCGAAGCTGCTAAAGCTTCAGGCAAACCATCTTTGATTGAAGTGAAGACTGTGATTGGATACGGTTCTCCAAACAAACAAGGAACTAATGCTGTACACGGTGCTCCTCTTGGAGCAGATGAAACTGCGGCTACTCGCCAAGCCCTCGGTTGGGACTATGAACCATTTGAAATCCCATCTGAAGTATATGCTGATTTCAAGGAAAATGTTGCAGACCGTGGCGCATCAGCTTATCAAGCTTGGACTAAATTAGTTGCTGATTATAAAGAGGCTCATCCAGAACTGGCTGCAGAAGTAGAAGCTATTATCGACGGCCGTGATCCAGTTGAAGTGACTCCGGCAGACTTCCCAGCCTTAGAAAATGGTTTCTCTCAAGCAACTCGTAATTCAAGTCAAGATGCTTTGAACGTTGTAGCTGCCAAGTTACCAACTTTCCTAGGTGGATCAGCTGACCTAGCTCACTCAAACATGACTTATATCAAAACGGATGGACTTCAAGACGACGCTAATCGCTTGAACCGCAACATTCAGTTTGGTGTTCGTGAATTTGCAATGGGAACGATCTTGAACGGGATGGCCCTTCACGGTGGACTTCGTGTATACGGTGGTACTTTCTTCGTCTTTTCTGACTATGTGAAAGCAGCTGTCCGTTTGTCAGCCTTGCAAGGACTTCCTGTGACTTATGTCTTTACCCACGATTCAATCGCAGTTGGTGAAGATGGTCCAACTCACGAACCAGTTGAACACTTAGCAGGTCTCCGTGCCATGCCAAATCTAAATGTTTTCCGCCCAGCAGATGCGCGTGAAACTCAAGCAGCTTGGTACCTTGCAGTGACAAGTGAGAAAACACCAACTGCCCTTGTCTTGACACGTCAAAACTTGACTGTCGAAGAGGGAACAGACTTTGACAAGGTTGCAAAAGGTGCCTATGTTGTCTATGAAAATGAAGCAGACTTTGATACGATCTTGATTGCGACAGGTTCAGAGGTTAATCTAACTGTCGCAGCTGCCAAAGAATTAGCTAGTCAAGGCGAAAAAGTCCGCGTAGTCAGCATGCCATCTACAGATGTCTTTGATAAACAAGATGCAGCATACAAAGAAGAAATTCTTCCAAATGCAGTTCGCCGTCGTGTTGCAGTCGAAATGGGTGCAACTCAAAACTGGTACAAATATGTTGGCCTTGATGGTGCAGTTCTCGGTATTGATACATTTGGAGCATCTGCCCCAGCGCCAAAAGTATTGGCAGAGTACGGATTTACGGTAGAAAATCTAGTCAAAGTCGTTCAAAACTTGAAATAATCACAAAAATCTGAGTCCTCACTCTGATTTTTTATAACCATAAAAACAAGGCACAATCTTGTAAAAGTAGCTGAAATTTGATATAGTAGTCCTATGTAAAAGACAAAGGAGAAAACAATGAATCCAAATATTACTTTTTTAATCATGCTTGTAGGTATGATGGCTTTGATGTTCTTTATGCAACGTTCTCAAAAGAAACAAGCTCAAAAGCGTATGGAAAGCTTGAACAAGCTTCAAAAGGGCTATGAAGTTATTACAATTGGCGGCCTTTACGGAACAGTGGATGAAGTAGACACTGAGAAGAGAACAATCGTACTTGATGTAGATGGCGTTTATTTGACTTTTGAATTGGCTGCTATCAAGACCGTTTTACCGCTCAAAGAGGCTGTGACACCAGAAGGAACAGTTGTTGACGAAAGCGGAGCAATCGAAGAATAAAACGGGACCTGTCACTCCCGTTTTTCTATGAAGTAAGAGGAAAAGGGATGAGAAAAATAGTATTTGTGTGCTTAGGAAACATCTGCCGTAGCCCCATGGCAGAGTTTGTAATGAAATCCATGACGAGCGATTACCAGGTTGAGAGTCGTGCGACTTCATCTTGGGAACATGGTAATCCGATTCATAAGGGAACGCAAGGAATTTTCCAGCAATATCAGATTCCGTATGACAAAGACAAAACATCACTCCAGATTCGTAGAGAAGATTTTGAGTCATTTGATTATATTATCGGTATGGATGCTTCAAACGTTTCAGATCTGCGTCAAATGTGTCCTCAGGAATTGCAGTATAAGATCTACTCTTTTGCATATGAAAGTGTTCCAGATCCTTGGTATACAGGAGATTTTGAGGAAACCTATGCTCGCATCACAAGTGGATGTCAAAGCTGGCTAGATCGATTAGAAAATGAGAGTGACAATGGAAAAGCTTAAACAAATCTATGAAAAGTATAGAGTTTACCTAACTCGCCCTAGGCTAGAGTTCATTGCAGTAGTCGTAATTGCACTCTGTGCCCTTTCAGTATTTCTACTAAATACACCTAAAAAGGGTGCCCTGACACTTGATGGCGGTGCCCTTGTTTATGATGGTACCCTGGTACGAGGGAAAATGAAAGGTCAGGGGACCATGACCTTTGAAAATGGGGACCAATATACAGGTGATTTCAATAATGGAGCCTTTAATGGAAAAGGAACTTTCCAATCAAAAGATGGCTGGAAATACGAAGGTGATTTTGTAAATGGTCAGGCTGAAGGTCAAGGGAAGTTGACTACAGAGCAAGAAGTCGTTTATGAAGGGACCTTTAAACAAGGCGTTTTTCAGCAAAAACAGTAGTCTCCAAGTTAGGAGACTATTTTTCAAAACCGGAAAGAAAGCGCTTTCTATATTTGAATTCGATAAATAACTATCAACCAGAGAAAACTTTGTGAAATAAAAAAATATTTTTCATAATTTCACAATCGTCCAGTCAAAACTCTCTTGTGCAGCTATATTGAGAAAAAAATCACAAACTCGGAAAATTTCTTTGTGAAATGTTTATGAAACTGTTTACAAAGTATAAAAAAAGAGTTATAATAAACTTGTGAAAAAATTAACAAAGGATAGTATCCTTAAAGGCTATGGAGGATAATATGGCTGATAAAAAAACAGTAACACCAGAGGAAAAACAACTTGCTGCTGAAAAGCATGTCGACGGTCTCGTGAAAAAAGCCTTGGTTGCGCTTGATGAAATGCGCAAGTTGAATCAAGAGCAAGTTGACTACATCGTAGCAAAAGCGTCTGTTGCAGCACTTGACGCGCATGGTATCCTTGCACAACACGCAGTTGAAGAAACTGGTCGTGGTGTATTTGAAGATAAGGCGACAAAAAATCTATTTGCCTGTGAACACGTAGTGAACAATATGCGTGGAGTTAAAACAGCTGGAGTTATCGAAGATGATCCAATTACAGGTTTGACGAAGATTGCGGAGCCGGTCGGAGTTATTTGTGGTATCACTCCAACAACAAACCCAACTTCAACAGCGATTTTCAAATCATTGATTGCTTTGAAGACACGTAACCCAATTGTTTTCGCCTTCCACCCATCAGCTCAAGAATCTTCTGCTCATGCTGCACAAATCGTTCGTGATGCAGCCATCGCAGCCGGTGCACCTGAAAACTGTGTTCAATGGATTACAGAGCCATCTATGGAAGCAACTGGGGCACTTATGAACCACGAAGGTGTTGCGACTATCCTCGCAACTGGTGGGAATGCTATGGTTAAAGCTGCATACTCATGTGGAAAACCAGCTCTTGGGGTAGGTGCCGGAAACGTTCCTGCCTATGTAGAAAAATCTGCTGACCTTCGTCAAGCTGCTCATGACATCGTTATGTCTAAATCATTTGATAATGGGATGGTCTGTGCATCAGAACAAGCGGTTATCATTGATAAAGAAGTGTATGACGAATTTGTAGAAGAATTCAAATCATACCATACTTACTTTGTCAACAAGAAAGAAAAAGCGCTTTTGGAAGAATTCTGTTTTGGTGCAAAAGCTAACAGCAAGAACTGCGCTGGTGCAAAATTGAACCCAAATATTGTTGGTAAACCAGCAGCATGGATTGCTGAGCAAGCAGGATTCAAAGTACCAGAAGGTACAAATATCTTGGCTGCTGAATGTGCAGAAGTTGGAATTAAAGAACCATTGACTCGTGAAAAATTATCACCTGTTATTGCAGTTTTGAAAGCTGAAGATACTGAAGATGGACTTAAAAAAGCTCGTCAAATGGTTGAATTTAATGGTCTAGGACACTCAGCTGCTATCCATACAAAAGACGAAGCTCTTGCAAAACGTTTCGGTACGGAAATAAAGGCAATGCGTATTATCTGGAACTCTCCATCTACCTTTGGTGGTATCGGTGATGTATACAACGCCTTCATTCCATCATTAACACTTGGATGTGGTTCATATGGACACAACTCAGTTGGTGATAACGTATCCGCTATCAACCTTCTTAACATCAAGAAAGTAGGAAAACGTAGAAATAATATGCAATGGTTTAAAGTTCCTTCAAAAATCTACTTCGAACGTAACTCAATCCAATACCTTCAAACTTGCGAAGGTATCGAACGTGTCATGATTGTTACCGATAAATCAATTGAAAAACTCGGTTTTGTACAACGTGTGATTGACCAATTGAATCTTCGTAAAAACAAAGTCACGATTCAAGTCTTCTCAGATGTTGAACCAGATCCAGATATCACAACAGTTCGTCGTGGTGTTGAAGTAATGCGTTCGTTTGAACCAGACACTATCATTGCCCTTGGTGGTGGTTCACCAATGGATGCAGCTAAAGGTATGTGGATGTTCTATGAACAGCCAGACGTTGACTTCGGTGACCTCGTTCAAAAATTCATGGATATCCGCAAACGTGCCTTCAAATTCCCATCACTTGGTAAGAAAGCACAATATATCGGTATTCCAACAACATCTGGTACAGGTTCAGAAGTAACACCGTTTGCAGTTATCTCTGACAAGGCAAACAACCGGAAATACCCAATCACTGACTACGCTTTGACACCAACCATTGCAATTGTTGACCCTGCTTTGGTAGAATCTGTTCCAGCATTTATTGCTGCTGACACAGGTATGGATGTCTTGACACACGCAACTGAAGCTTATACTTCTAACTTTGCCAATGACTATACAGATGGTATTGCTCTTCAAACCATCAAGTTAGTCTTCAAATACTTGGAAAAATCTGTAAAAACAGCTGACCCAGAAGCCCGTGAAAAGATGCATAATGCCTCTACAATGGCTGGTATGGCCTTTGCAAATGCCTTCCTTGGAATGAGTCACTCAATGGCGCATAAGATTGGTGCTGTTCACCACACCATTCACGGACGTACAAATGCTATTTTACTTCCTTATGTTATCCGTTATAATGGAACTCGTCCATCTAAAACTACAACATGGCCTAAGTACAATTACTGGAAAGCTGATGAAAAATTCCAAGATATCGCTCGTATGCTAGGTCTTCCTTGCTCAACACCAGAAGAAGCGGTTGAAGCTTATGCCAAAGCAGTTTACGATCTTGGTGAAGCAGTTGGAATCACAATGAACTTCAAAGGCTTTGGAATTGATGAAAAAGCTTGGAAAGACAGCTTGCATGAAATTGCCTTACTTGCTTACGAAGACCAATGTTCACCTGCAAACCCACGCTTGCCAATGGTAGCTGACATGGAAGAAATCATGGCAGATGCTTACTATGGTTATGCAGAACGACCAGGACGTCGCAAATAATTGTTTATCAGCCTAGAGGCAGGAGTTATCCTGTCTCTTTTTTGTGAACTCAGATAGACTTAGAATTAAGGTTGAGTGTGGAAATGGAGATAATATACGGACATTATAAAAGATTGTAGGGATATATTTAAAAATTAAAGAATAAGTGAATGAAAAGGAGTGGAAAAGTAGAAAAGCAAGAGAGAAAATCGACGCTAAGTGTCTAGAGTTTTGGGAAAGTGAAAAATCAAATATCATATAACCTGAGAGAGAGCGAGAAAATCGCTCTCTTTTTTCGTTGCAAAAATTAAAGAAAGGAGAAAAAATGTCAGATAATATTGAAATTGTTATGGATATTGATTCGTTAGAAATTTTCGATGTAATAGATCTTGATAAGAATGAAAATATGGTTGATTGTATCCCTGAAGGAAATTCTGAAGAAAAGGTATCTCCATACGATGACCTCGATAGAGTTTGGCTTGCGGACGGCTATTATTATAAGCCCTCTAGTCTACTTTGGGAAGTTATTAAAGACGATGTTATTCATGAATTAAAGCCTAGAAATAAACATGGCAGTTATCCTTACTCCAGAAGAGCAAGAGATGGAACTTGGGGGCAAACTAGCCAATTGACTCAGGATCAAGCCTTGTGGTTGACTCTAGAGTTTAATCCAGAATTGATGGGATATGTGTAGGAAAATAAATGATATATCTTAATTCGACAATTTGTTGATATCAAAAAACCCTGGTATCTAACCAGGTAAAGGGGGTAACGAATGAAACTATTAGTAAGAATCTTTACTAAAGTGACCATGTATACTTTTTTAGGCTACGCCTTGTTTATGATTAGGTTGGTAGGTGGAGGTCAAACTTTATTGTCCTTATTACTGATTAGTTTCACTGTGACCGCCTTAATTTATTGTTGTACAGTTATTGAATCATTTTTAAAACAAAGAAAAAAATCCAATAAGCGATAGTGAACACATAAGCGGGATAATTCTTAACAGATTTCTTAAAGAACGCATTAAATCCAATCAACAACGGACTAAGAATGGTTGAGAGGACTAGAGTGATATAGAGAACTGTAAGAATGATAGTACTACTAGAGTGTTGAGAGATGAGTTCAAGGGCTTTTGGTATAAAGCTGTTGAAAAAACTCTTTACTATATTTTCCCAAGAAGATAAATCAGGGGAGGTACTCACCTTATCCAGTATTGATCGAAGGTTAGTTGGGATTTGATTATTAACCGAGAATACTGTCGTTAGAATACTTAGGACAGAAGGAATCATTTCAGTGATTAGTAGCTTCATGTCTTTTGATTTGAAATAAACATAGCAATTGACAACGATAAGTAGAATGATTTGAGTCATAATAATTACTTGTTTATGTTCTTGAATAAGACCAAGAAGCAAATTTCCTAAAGATAGTGTAACGACTAAAAAAATGATGGCCCAGATACCAGGATTATCCGATGAGCTACTGGGCTGAGAGTCGCCGTATGTTACAAATATATTGTTTGTAACTCTTTGATCAATGTATTGATTTCCCCGCCCATAATGCGTTTGATTATTATTTTTGTCTAGCATGTCACCTCCATGACCACCTACCAAAAATTATTATAACACAATATATATTTGAGGAGTTATTATGTCTAATAGACTTAAAAAACTAAGAAAGGAAAAACTCGATGAGTATTCTGATTATATTTAATCTAATTTTTGCTATTGCTTCATACGGCATGTTTATCAGCTCTTATCACAGAAATAAACCCTTTGTGCTTTTTCTAGTTATTTTCATCATAAATGCTTTTGCAGTTTTATTATCACTATTCAACTATTTTGGACTAATCAAGTAAAGAAAGGATTACCTATGAAACAACACCAAACAAAGGTCTCAAGGTTGACTAGAGACGTAATGATTTTAGATTTGATGAATACAATGGGATGGACTAAAAGCCGTGCTATTGCAGCTATTGAAGAGTTAGAACAAACTCATCTTGTCTATTTTCCTGAAGCTGGTGGCTTGAGATTACAAGTTGTAGGAGGCTACTAATGGCAGATATCACGATTGACCAACTAGCCACTCTAACTTTTTATCAAATTCCAGAAATCTTTTTCACCCGTATTCAACACAATGAGAACGGCTATGTCAAATTGACTAGTTCTTACACGGGTCTCTCATCTGATGCTAAGTTAGCTTATGGCGCTCTTTATAATCGTTGTAAATTAAGTATCAGTTCATTCCAGAAGGGAAATAGAGATTACGTTGATGAAAATGGAGCGGTCTTTCTAATTTTTACAGTTTCTGACCTGATGCTGCTATTGGATAAGGGAAAGATGAAGGTTACTAAGATCAAGAAAGAACTGCAAGAACATGGTCTCTTACGAGAAGTTAGGCAAGGGCTCAATAAGCCAAATAGACTTTATCTTCAGCTAGTGGATGCTAATTTAGAAATAGTGGAGCACTATTCAGCTGAGGGTGAGTTACTGAAGAGGGTTAATGCTTTTGGTAAAGTTCTATATGAAAAAGCACCCCAAAGCATTGGTAATAGCGAAAGTATCAAAAACGGACGTCCGCAAAATGGACTTCAAAACGTCCACGAAGCGGACGGAATAAATACAGAGAGGAGTCAGACAGAGTCCTCATACGATACTAATCGATACGAGGGCGAATCATCTTTATCTGGTTTATCAATTTCTGAAGCGTTTAGAATGGGGCAACATGGTTTTCTTTCTCCTCAACTAGTTCAGAAACTCAGTTTATTTGGAAAAGATGCAAAAATTCTTGAAAATAAAATCTATCAAGCAAAACGCCAAGTTGAGAAGAATTATAACAACCTCTTAGCTGATCAGGAAATTTACGGAGAGGTTTGGCTGCAAGATCTTGAACGTGAGCTTGATAAATTGATTTTCAAAATTAAAACAGGAGAGGCTGAAGGAAAAACAATCCAGAATATACCAGCCTACTTCTACAAAATGATGATTCGTTTTTGGAAGATGGCTCTACTCATCGAAAAAGAACAGGGCTTCATGGAGGTATCAGGACAAAGTGAGTACGCTAGAAAATTCCCTGATGAGTGTCCAAGTCTGATTGCACGTTATTATCCAGACAAACTACCGGAAACGAAACTCAATAGCTATTTATCAGAATTGTCTAAGAGAGTTGAAACATGTTAAAAGATGAATTTAGACCAATTGATGGTAAAGTGCTAACGATAGGTCGCAGCCCGAAGGAGAAAATCTACACGATTCCCAAAGCTGTTTTTGATTTACCGAAAAAAGAAAGAGCTGAGAAACTCAGCCCAATTTTCTCATCATGGCAACAGAAAGAGGATTAATTTTATGGGATTGTTTACTAACCAAGAGAGAATTTACAGAGGGCAAGCTATGAAGGCTACACCTTCCCAACCAGTTCAAGAGATTGAAATGATTGTAGAGTATTTTGATAAAACGGTAGACAGTATTTCCGTCACTTCCAACTTAGAGGAACTAGAAAAATTGGTATCAAGTTCATTTGGAACAGGAGCGAGCATGAATTTTACATCAGCGACTCCACCGTTTTCTATCAATCCTTGATGGGTGAAGAAGATAACTTATCGGACAAAATAAGGAACAATATCAGGAGGATAGTAATGTTTAAACTAGTTACAATGGCTTTATTATTGATCTTAGCTTATGGAATAGGGCTTGTCATGCTGGAGCTGAAGAATGCTCCTCTGATGGATGATGAAATACCATCAAGTCCAAATAATGAAGGAGACAAGTAGATGTGAGGAAACAAACACAAAATCGTATCAGAGACTTACGAAAAAAGGCCAGGTTGTCACAACAAGCCTTGGCTGATCAGATAGGGGTGTTTCGTAACACTATATCGAACTGGGAAACAGGATATAGTCAGATAAGTCTGGAGAATGCTAAAAATGTGGCAGAATATTTCGGGGTAACCATTGACTACCTGTTAGGGTCAGAATCGGACCAAATGTAGTCCAGTTAAATCCATTTTGACCGAGAAGTCATTAAACTACAGACCTTTGAAAACTGAATACAAGGCTTGCCCTGATACAGCGTGGCTATGGATAAAAAAGAAACGGGGGCGAGCAGCAAACTAGAAAAGGATATCTAGTCCAGCCACTGAACGAAAAAGCATGATAAAGATCATAAGCTGAAGGAGTAAGGGTTCCTAGACTATAAACCCAGCGCATGAAATACCGATGTAAAAATACGTTTTTACACAGCACGGCGTTATTTCGCCTTTCAACTTCAAGGAGAAATCTATGATAGATGAAACAACTGTCCGCTTAAGGGACTTAAAAAACTTAGGAAAACAAGGAGGTGCGACAGCTCGCTTAGAGGACGGAACAGACCTTATCCTGAAGCCAGACTATGCAGTCAAACAGGCTAGAGGATACGTAGACGGTGTTCTAAGGGATGTTGAATTTCATTTGCCTTATAAAAAGGTTTATGATCAAATTCGCACTATCAAAAAAGGAAGCCACATAGTGGCTAGGAAAGTCAGAAGTCCATCGGGAGTGGAACTTCGCTTGACAGGAAAAGGCTACCAGCCTAAGAATACTAAAAATTAGAAAAGGAAAAAGTAAAATGAACAAGAAACAAGTATTAGCTACACTCGCACTTTCAACTCTCGCGCTTTCACAAGCTGGCTTTGCATCGGCAGACGAAATTGCACCAATTGATTCTTCTGCTCCAGCGACAGAAGTTGTTACGCCGACAGCACCAAGCGCTTCAACAGAAACAGAGGCTCCAGCAAATCAGTCAACAGAGCCTTCAGTTACTCCAGTTGATCCGACAGCTCCTTCAGACAAGGATAACGAAGGAAGCCTTGACGGAGTGCCAGCTGATAAACCAGCACCTTCAGATAAGGCGCAAGACAAGGATAATGCAGGTAGCCTCGATGGTGTTCCAACACCATCAGATAAACCACAAGACAAAGACAACGCAGGAAGTCTTGATGGAGTGCCAGCTGATAAACCAGCGCCTTCAGATAAGGCGCAAGATAAAGATAACGCAGGTAGCTTAGATGGTGTTCCAGATGAAAAGCCAAAAACTACTGATCAAGCGAATCAGCAAGGGAAGTCACAAATTGGAACCACTTCAAGCTCAACAGGTCAGGCGGTGCATGATATTACGAAAGCACCTGTTCAAACCAGTACAGGTGATTCCATTGTCAGCACTAAAGATGGAAATCTTGTCCTTGAAGATGGCTCTGTAGTTGCTCCTGAATCGCTTGGAGGTGTTACGAATGAAGACAAGACCATCAGTGTTTCAACTGCAGATGGTAAAATGGTGACTTTGCCAAACACAGGAACAGAAAAAAGTTTCCTAGCTGCAATCGGTGGAATGTTGTTTACAGCGGTTGGTTACTTCTACAAGAAAAAATTATTTTAATTAAGTGAAGGAGAAAGAAATATGACAGAAAAAACACAAGGACACGGATATTTCCGTAAGAAAAAATGGGCTAAAGGCTTAGTATCAGGAATTGCAGTTGCAGGTATTGTAGCCTTCTCTGCAGGCTCAGCATTTGCGGATGAAGCAGTCCAACCTGAAAGCAAAAACGACAACAACGCATACGCTAAACAAGCTGGTAAAACAACAGGAAGCCAGCCTGTAGCAATTGATAATGGAGCAGTCACAAAGGCTGCTGAAAAAGCAAAAGAAGCAGGGGTGAACGTTTCTGAGGGTCATCCAGTTGATAAGGGGACAGATACCACTGCTCCAAAACTTGAACAGTCTAAGTCTGAGATTAAACAAGATCAGGATAAACAAGTTCAGGAACTTGAAGCTACAACTACAAAACAAGTTCAAAACAATGAAGCCTTCAAGGGGGCTCAGGAAGCTATTCACGCTAACAATCAATTTGTAGCTGATGAAAAAGCCAAGCATGGAGGGGAAACAACTGTCTCAGTGACCAATGACAGTTCGACTGCCACAGATGGGACAGCAGACCAAAACAAGAAAGCTACTCAAACAGCTAAACAGGTCTTGTCAGATAACCAACAAGCAGTAACAAAATACCTGGGTGAAAAATCTAAGTATGATGCTACTGTCAAACAGGCTACGATTTTGAATCAGGCTGTAGAAACCGCTGCTACAGAGTTGAAGAAACAGGACGTAACAGTTAATGTAGTGACACGTACAGTCTCTTCAGTCGCAGAAGTAGAAGCGCTACAAAAGCAAAATGAACAAGCTATTGCGACCGCAAAAAGAAAAGTTGAGCTCAACAAGGCTCTTCTTGATGCCTACTCAGAAAGCCAAACTGCTAGTAAAGAAGTCAATCAGGATGCTGATCGTAAATCAACAGAATTGAAAAAATCTGGTGTACTTCTCAATTCTAAAACCCAAGAAATTTCTTCAGCTGATGAAGCTAAGCAAATTGGGAAACAAAACCAAGCAGCTTATGATCAAGCTAAGCAGGCTCAAGCGGAATGGCAGAAGAAGTACGATGAGCTTCGTGCCAAAACAAGTACGGAAGGCTACACTAAAGAAGTAGTCTTGCAAGCCCTTAGCGTTGCGACAGCAAATCCTGAAGCAACAGTGGACTCCTCTGCTCCAGGAGCGCAGGTAACCACTAAAGATTACATCGCTTCCTCAAATGGAACGTCAGGCTATACTCGTGTTCTTGACTCGACTAAAGTCTTGAAATACAAGGATGTTGGCACTGGATGGAAAACAGAAGTTGACTACACTAATCTGAAAGGTTTGACTGTTTCAACTGCAGATGGTAAAAAGCATGATATTTCTCGTATCCATCGAAAATTCGAGATTGTAAACCAAGGTAAAACGGGCCTAAATGATGTATATGTTCTAAATGACCCGACTGAGGGCTTTGTAGTAGCTCGTAATGATGGAGCTGGTGGAGCAGCAGACTACATGAATTTCTTGGTTACGGATACCTACTACTACAATGTGGATGGGAAAGAAGTAGCCTTCCAAGCAAGTGAAAAGACTCCTGCAACCCTAACCTATTCCTCACTCAATCACAATCGTATTGGTTGGGAAGGTGCGAAAGCCATTAACGGAACTCATGTTGAAATTAACGGATCCACTGTTACAGAAAACAAAGATTACGGTTATGTTTACGCTGAAGAGTACAACCGCCAAGAAGATGTGGGGCATCTTTGGGATACATCTGACTCACCTTACCAATACAAGGGTGCTGCTCTTGGTGTCTTTAAGGAAGGGACAGCCTTCACAACCGAATTTATTCAATGGGATGGACCAGAAAGTCCAAATGGCCAAACCTATTGGTTCGCTTTGAATACAAAGGTTGTAACGCCAGTTGTTGAAGTTCCAGCTACTGCAACTATCACAAAAACAACCGTGAAACCTGTCAAAACGAAACCAATCGATGCTAACCTGGTCAATGCGAAAAATCCAGCCAAACCAACTTTGGCGCTTAGAACCGTTTCTGAAACTAAAAATCAGAAATTGTCTGCAAGCTATCACGGCTATAAATTGCAGTATAAGCCAGTTGTCAGCAAATCTGTAGCAGATACAGACAAGACTAACACAGATGGGCAAACAGTAGCTAAAAACGCTACTCAGACCTATACATTGACCCATGAAAATATCTATGCGAACCTTAAAAAAGGGGACAAGATTACCATCATTGATCCACTCGAAGCTGGAGCAGTTCCTGATGTAGCTGTTACAAAGGCAGCTGCAGAGAAAGCAGGATGGGGCGTTGCTTACGATGCAGGAAAGAATACTTACACCTTTACTGCAATTTACGAAGGGAAACGCTTAGAAGCTCCTGTGATTACTTGGAAGCCAATCTATGATAAAGGTTTCTATGATAACACCTATAAAGTGTTAGTGAATAACTACGAGGTGTACTCAAACACTGTTACGAACTACACACCGAAACCACCAAAACCAGTTAAAGCGGTTCTAGATCGTGCTGGTAAGGACATCAATGGTGCTACAACATTTGATCGCAACGTGACCTTCCGCTTGATGACTGACTACAGTCCTTATACCAAAACACTTGCTTCAACACAAGCGATTGGTAAGAAGTTTGGAATCTTTGATGATGTTCAAGACAAAGCCTTCACAGTTGACCACAGCAAGATCAAGATGACTGCTGCAGGTAAAGACGTGAAAAACATGTTTGACATGTATCACGTCCTTTCAGACAAAGGTCGTACAGATGCAATCAATAAAATCCTGAAGGAATTGAACTTGAATCCTAAAGGTGAGTTCTATCTCTGGATAGCAAAAGATTCCAAGAGTTTCTATCAAAACTACGTGAAACCAAATAAGAATGTTACTGTTGATCTCCCAGCTAAACTCTTGGTTAAAGCAGGGGAGAAAGTTGAAAATAGCTTTAATCAAATCGACTTTGGAAATAGCTATATTTCTAACTTGGTGACTGTTCAAGTTCCTGATGTGAGTCCAGAGAAACATGCCCTGGATCAAAAGGATAATAAAAAAGTCTTGGACGGCCAAGAAGTACAGATTGGCCAATATATTCGCTATCTACTTGACGGTGTAACCGTGCCTACTAAACACGATAGCCTCTTCCAATATGATGGTAGTGACCAGTTGGATGTGGTTCATGATCGATTCACAGGTAAGTGGTCAGGGATTTTCAAAGGGACAGAGTACACAGCTGAGAAAGACTTGGTTCTTCCTTATGACGTTGTTCTGAAGGATGGTAAAGTAGTCAAAGCTGGTGATCATCTCGCTAAAGGTACAACTTATGCCTTCTTGTTTGAAGTGAACCAAGATACGGATCCTAACTTCCTTAAGAAAATTGTGACCGTTAAATGGAACGAAAAGGAAGGCAAATGGTCGTATGTTATTAACCAGGACTTCTTAAACTCATTAGGTGTAAAAGGCACGTTCGATGCAGACTTCTATCTAGAAGTCGAACGAATCTCAGCTGGTAAGGTTGAGAATACCTTTATCAATACAGTCAATTTACAAGAGATGACGGCTAAAGTGACAACCACAACGCCAGAACCTCCAAAACCAGAGCCTAAAGAACCACACAAGCCACAACCACAAGCATCGCTGCCAAACACTGGAACTGCAGCAAGCATGCTTCCAACTTGGGGTATGATTTTGGGATTGATAAGTCTTGCAGGAGCTGGGCTTCGTAAGCATAAAAAATAGAACATCTAGAAATTCCCCCTCATCTATGGTATAATGAAGCCATAAAAAAGAGGGGGAAGAGAGATGAGAAAGGACACGAAAATGGATGCACATGTGACTAGAAGTGGATATAGATACTACACTCCAACTAAAACAAAATCAGAAGTCACCAAACCTGAAGCAGAGAAGAAGTGGAAAAAAGGCCTACGTTGGCTAGGAAAAGCCATCTGGTCAGGAATAAAGAACTTACCGAGTGTGATTGCGAGAGCTGCCGTTTTGATGGTTGCGACTCCACTCATGTTTCTCCTCTTTATCTTTAATCTGATTAAGAGCTTGATTGCGACAGCAATTGGTTGGTTTGTGTTTAAGACTGTATCTTTCTTCGCTATAGGTTTTGGATTACAGGGATATGTTTTCCTAACTAGGCAGAACATTCCTGCTCCAGAATGGTTTAATAATCTGATGACAGATTTTGTTTTCCCTCACGGGGTTCCAATCTATTACTGGTGGGAAACGACCATTATCGTTGTCTTGGCTGTGATTACAGCCCTCTCTCTAACCTTTCGTCCAGAGGATGAAAAATAGTATTAAATAAACAAAGTAGGTACTAGGAATCTTTCTTAGTACCTTTTTTTATAAAAGAAAGTGAGAAAAAAGAATGGATGCAGTTGTAGATTTAATTAACAAACTTGGAAATTTCGGTGGGATTATGGGTATTGGTTGGGCCGCTTGGGGTGCCTTGGACTTAGCAATAGGAATCAAACGTGAATTGGATGATAAAAAGGATAAAGGTCTTCAGAGTATGATGCTGGGCGCCATTGTTGGTGGTGTTTTAAAAGCCCTCTTTACCGCTTTGGCAACAGCTCTTCAATCTTTTAGTTAGGCAGATAAAGAAAAAGGAGGTGGTTTTATGAACCAATCCACACTTGATCAACTAACCATGAGTCTGAAAGACTATAATGCGACAGCCTATGAATTGATGGAAACTGTTTCGGGTTCGATGGAGAAGGTAGCACTTTTGCTGCTTCTCCTTTTTATGGGGATTAACCTCATGAATTGGCACCAACAACTTAAAAGCAATGGTGGGGAGCTGTCTTTTCAGCTTTGGATTGAGGAGATTCTCAAGTATGCCCTCGCCCTCTTCTTTATTCTCTATGTGGATGCGATTTTTGATGCTTTGTCTTGGTTGTTCAATGTTATTATCAAATCTATTGCTAGCTTGGGAATTAAAGAGATAAAAAATGATGCTGAGTTCAGTTGGACAAATTTGAACTGGATGGCTAAGTCAATGCTACAGTTTATTTATAATGTTGTTGATTTCGTTGGTCAGATCTCAACTAAGTTATTGATCTTGTTACGCTCCTTTACGCTTTACACGTATAAGGGAATCGCTAAAATTATTGTCGCTTGTTACATGGTGGATAGCTTACGTCCAATTTGCTTCGGCTTCTTTAAGCTCTATATTGCAGCTGTCCTTCAGGGATTGATTTTAGTGGTTATTATCATGCTTTATCCAGCAATTGTAACCAACGATCTTTTGACAGTTGATAAGACTGGAGCTTGGACAACTGCCTTAGTTGCCATCGCTAAAGGAATTATTTACATTGTCATGCTCTTTGGCAGCCAACGTATGGCCAAAAATATCATGCAGGTGAACTAGGAGAAAAAATGTTTAAAAAGCACTCACAGAAGCATCAGCAAGTGCTAGGAAATATTTGGAGAGTTATTTTAAAAACAGTAGTCTGGGGGCTACTGTTTTTACTTAGGGCTCTCTTTTTCTATTACTTGTGCCGTAGAGCTCTACAGCCACATTGGCTGGCTATCGTAAGTGGTATTATTTTAGCGTGTGGAAGTGAATTTATTTTCTTTAGAAAAGATAATTGGAAGAAAGGAACAGAATGACACGTTTAGGAAGTGAATTTTTAAAGGCTTTAGATAGCTACGAAAGGCCAGTTATAGGATATATGACACTGAGGCAGTTAGTGCTACTATTTGGTATCGCATTGACAGTAGTTGTCACTACTATCCTCTATTGGCTGAAGGCACCCGATACCATTCTTTACGGCGTTGATATTTTGTTATTAGCGCCTTTCGTTATTTTCGGGTGTTATTTTGATGAAAAAATTAAAGATAATGTTCGTTTCATGTTAACCAAGCAGGAACGCTCTTATCAGACAGATTATGACAGAAAGGAATACACAAGAAATGAATTTATTCGGCCGAAAGAAAACCCCGAAACTCTCTAAGGAAGAACGGGAACGGGCCAAACGTCTAAGACGTACCATGACGGCCTCTACACAGAACAGCCTTAATTATCAATGGCTGACACCTGATGGACTTATGAAAATTACAAATGATCAATTTTCAAAGACCTACCGCTTAGGTGATACAAGCTATATCACTGCAACAGATGATGAGCGAATTGATATCATTGAAACAAACGCTGATATTTTTAATTCGCTGGACATTGACAATGATATGCAGCTATTGATCCTGAATCGTAGGGTAGAAAGCAATAGTTTATCTTCTATCCGCTATGATTTGGTTGGAGATGGATATGACGATTATCGTAGAGAATACAATGCGATGATCAATGATCGTTTCTCTCAGGAACAAAATACCTTTAAGGTAGAAAAATATCTGACGATTACAACCCAAACAGACCAGGATCATCAAGCTAGAAGAATTCTCGATGATACAGCCAGTGTTATTGAAAGCCAATATAGTGGCTTAGGAATCTCCTTTAAGGAGTTAGAGGGATTAGATCGTCTTCTTATCTTCCGAAAACTCTTAAGACGAGAAGACTTTATTGATTTTAACTATGAAGACATCGCTATTTCTGGATTATCAACTAGGGACTTTGTAGCTCCGAACTATCTGAGGTTTGAAAAAGATCACATGAAAATTGATGATTGTTTTGCAAGGGTGATGTATGTTAGACAATATCCTACCTTCCTGAATGACAAACTGATTAAAAATATCCTGGATACAGGAATTGAGCTAGCTATCAGCTTGCATGCGAAGCCTTATGATACTGCAGATGCCCTGAAGAAAATCAAGACAGTTAAGTCAAGTGTACGCAGGGAAATGATTAAGAGTCAGAAAGCTGCCGCAAAAGAAGGCTATGGAAGTGACCTGGCTGTTGGTGGGAAGGCTGTGGAGACATCACGTGAAACAGAAAAATGGACTGAGGAACTCCAGGACAATGACCAAAAAATGTTTTCAGGTGTGATGACGATTTTCTTCATGGCTGATAGTCTAGAAGAGTTGAATATCTACACTGAGCAGGTCCAACGATCTGTACGTAAGAACACGGTAGAACTGGATAAGTGCTATTTGTACCAGGAAGAATCATTGAATACGATTCTACCGATTGGGATTCCATTTATCAACGTGAAACGCCGTTTTATGAGAGATATGACTACCAGTAACTTGGCCACACAAGTCCCATTTACCAATGTAGATCTTCGATCTAACAGTCCACGTGCAATTTATTATGGCCAGAATCAGCTATCTAAGAACGCTATCACAGTTGACCGTAAGAAAGACTTGAATACAGGTTCAGGTTGTATCTTTGGAACTTCAGGATCAGGAAAGTCAGTTCTTGCTAAAGGAGGAGAGATTATTCCTACAACTTTAAGTTACCCTGAAGATAATATTATTATCGTCGATCCTGAAGATGAATACACTGTTATTGGTCGAGAATTAGATGCTGAAATTATTACAATCGCTCCTGGATCACAACATCACTTCAACTTATTGGATCTACCTGATAAGGATAAACTGCAGGCAGAAGATAGTGATCCGATTGGCCAAAAATCAAACCTTTTATCAACCTTGTTTGAGAATATATTCTCTGAAGTATCAGACGATGAATTTGCGATGATTGACCGTGTAACGAGACAGACCTATGAGGAATTTGAAAACCCAACCTTTAAGGATTGGCAAGCAGTTTTGGAACGTCAACCTGAAGCCGTTGCTAAGGATCTAGCACTGAAGGCAGAACCTTATACTATTGGTTCAAATGATATCTTTGCACACCCTACCAACGTCAATATGAATAGCCGCTTTATTATCTTTAATCTCAAGCAGTTGAGTGGTAAACTGAAGCCATTTGCCCTCCTGGTGATTCAGGACTTCATCTGGAACCAGGTAGTCAATAATCAAGGAAAAACTATTACATGGTTGTACTTTGATGAGTTGCAGCTCTACTTCAAGAATAAACTGCAGGCAACCTTCTTTACTGAACTCTACTCACGTATTCGGAAGTATGGGGCCATCCCAACAGGGATTACACAGAACCCAGAGACTGTTTTATCTACGGAAGAAGGTAGAAAGCTAGTCGCAAACTGTGAGTTTCTAGCCCTCCTGAAGCTGAAGCGGACAGACCTAGAAGCCCTGGAGCAGGTTATTCCTCTTACGCCTTCACTGGAGCGATTTGTCTTGCGCCCAAAAGCGAAAGGTACTGGTTTGATCGTGGCTGGGGATACGATTGTACCATTTGAAAATCCTATCCCTAAAGATACCAAACTGTATCAATTGGTTGCGACAGATAGTTAAAAAAATAGAAAGAGAGGTGATTTCTTTTGTTTGAAAGTGATCCCAATCAATTAAAACAGGAGCGTAAGCGGAGAATCAAAGAAGGATCCTCCCTCAATGCAGAAAAACATCCTAAAGAAGTACGTTTAGACTCAAAAGTTGTGTTTAAGGAAGCTAAGAAAAATTATCGCTTAGCTATCAAAGATTATAATCTACACAAAGGACCTCAAGCAACAGCGAGAGGTCTTTTTTTTAAGCAACAGCTTGATCGAGCAAAGTTGGAAAAACAAGTTGCAACAACGCTCTATAAACGAGCTAAAAAAGCTGATGACAGCTATATTCCCAATCGTATAAAGAGACGAACAAAACAAAGCACTCGAATGAAAGCGAGACACGACGTTGAGAAGACAGTCAGAGATAATGAGATTCTTGGAGACTGGGTTCAGGCGAGGCAAAACATTCGTCAATTTAAGTACCAGGTAAACGCCTCTAAAAGAGCGTTAAATGCTGTAGGAAGTCTGTCTAAGTACTCAATCAAGCATAGTTACAGTAGGGCAAATAAGACCTATAATTTTATCAGAGGGCGAGGGTATACTCGAACACCTAGAGAGTTCTCCTGGGAAGGAAAACTCAGCAAAAAGATGAAACAGGCTAGAAATCGTCTAACTCGTTCAAAATTTGGGAAGGTATCAAGAGGTACAGGGAAGGTTTTGAAGGCTGCGACAAAGCCTCTACGTTCCATCTTATCCAATCCATTAGCAGTTAAGTCCTATTTCTTGATGTTCCTCATCTTTGCTGTTCTAGGGATATTTATGGCAATATTTGGAGGCGGTGGTCCTGTCCAACAAAATGAATTTGACCTGAATAAGTCCTGGCTTCAGATCAGTAAACGAGATCGAGAGAAGTCCAATGATAAGGTAGACTATTGGACAAACATCGATGACATGATCTTTTTCATGAACTTTCGCTACGGCAGTGAGTGGAAACCAGAAAGTAACTGGAATGAGGGAACTGGTGGAGAATGGGCTGGGACATTAGGTTTCAATCACTATTCGGATGCCTTGAATGATCTTTGGAATCATTTGAATGATGATCCTCATAATTTGAAAAAGATGGCTGATTTATATGGCTCCTCGTCAGACCTCAAGTGGGCTAAGTTGAGTGATAGCGAGTTAGAAGAGTATAAAGAACTAGAGGAGTTGACTAAAGAGGTTGGTCGATACCCCTCTTATCAAGAATTAGCTAACCCCTTTTACCAGGAGGATGACCCTTCTTATCAAGCTCCTCTAGTTATCCTGAAGCGGTTTGGTTATACCTCTAAGAGTGAAATCTATGAGAAAACACAACTAAAAGCTTCAACAGGGCAAGCTATAAGAGCTCCTCTTGAGGGTAAAGTCAGTGTGACAGATGATACGACTGTATCCATCAAAACAGATAAAGCCATCTTTACTTATGAAGATGTAGGAAATATCCGTGTTTCTGATGGTGATCAGGTCAAAGCTGGAGACGAGGTTGGGAAGGTAACGGCAAATGGTTACCAGGTCATTCAGTATCAAAAATTGGAGGAAAAAGAGACAAAGGATAAGAAAGAAAAGTGGACATCAGTCAATCCAGGCTTTTACTTTCAATCTGTCACGTATAATCAGACAACCTCAGTCATTACTACACTTGATGGTGATTTAGGACAAAAGTCACGAGCGATAAAAGACTACTTGAAGCAAAAGGTACCAGGGCTAACAGATAATGGTTTGGCAGCCATGCTTGGGAACTTTGCGACTGAAAGCAATATCAATCCTAAACGTGCTGAAGGAGATTACCTTAGCCCGCCAGTAGGAGCAGATGCTTCTTCCTGGGATGATGAATCCTGGTTAGCTATAAGCGGACCTGCTATCTATGACGGTGGGTATCCAAATATTCTTCATCGAGGTTTAGGGTTAGGCCAGTGGACAGATACAGCGGATGGTTCCACTAGGCATACTTTATTATTGAATTATGCAAAATCCAAAGATAAAAAGTGGTACGATTTAGAGCTGCAGTTGGATTTTATGCTGGAGGGAGATACTCCTTACTACATCACTGAACTGACATCGATTTTAACCAGCACAGAAGATGTAGAGACACTTACAGAGCGTTTTCTGGTTAATTGGGAAGGGAACTCTGGAGACAAGGTCTTAGAGCGCCAGAATAATGCTAAGCAGATCTACGCTTTTCTTACCCAACAAGTTCGAGGAGGTGGAGCGTTAGCATCCTCTTGGGATTTCCCTGCAGAGTATCAGTCAAAAGTGGAACACCCTCCTACACAGGCCTCCATGACGACACAACAAGGAAGCGGCTACCCAGTTGGTCAGTGTACTTGGTATGCCTATAATCGTTTAGTTGAACTAGGAACGATTACAGACTTATCAGGAGCTTATGGTTATCTTGGCAATGGTCAGGATTGGGTGGCAAGCCTGGTCGCAAAAGGATGGCGATATAGTACGTCGCCAACGAAAGGGGCTGTTGTATCAGTTCTAGGTGGATTTGGTGGGACACCAGGTGAATACGGACATGTTGCGATTGTGGAAGCCGTGAACCCAGACGGTTCATTCCTTGTTTCGGAATGTAATATCCAAGGAGTACAGGATAAAGTTCATTTTTCTGTTCTCTATCCAGCTTACTACTATACATTTGCGACACCAAATTAAAAAAGAAAGAAGGTAAATCATGAAAATGATAGATATGGAGAAATTGAAACTCCTTAAAATAGGAGCAATCCTCATAGGAGTTGTGTTAGTTCTAGGATTCGTATTCTGGATTGGTGCAGCAACCTCAGCGCAAAATAAAGCTAAACAGGAAGCTGAAACTACGCAACAAGAAACCAAAGCAGAGGGAAGCGAACTAACGCAAGAATATGTAAAGGAATTTTTGACGGCTTACTTCAATAAGCAGGATCTTGGAGAAAATAGAAATCGCTATTTGCCCTATATGACAGAAGCTGCTTACAATCAGGAAGTGAACTCTGAAGAAGAACCATCGGTACAAACCTATAAGGGCTATGTAGTGGATACACAGATGAAGTCTTCTACCATCTACATCGATCAAGAAAATAATGTTGCCTTAGCTCAAGTGAGATACACTCAGACACAGTTACAGAAGAAGTATGATTATACTAACACCCAAACAAACGTAGGATCTTCAAGAACCATACGGATTCGCTTCAGCAAGCAAGATGGGAAATACCTGGTAAATCATATTGACCCCATTTTGATTGTGGACAGCTTGAACGCCAGCGAAAAGGCAAGTATTCCATCATTAAATAAACCAAGCACTAACCAAACACAAAGTACAGAAGGGAAAAAGGAATAATGACAAAATTAGAAACTTTGGAAAAACAAAAACAGAAAGCGGAAGACCGCTTAGCTGAGTATATGACTAAAGTCAAGAGGGAAGAAGAGAGACTGAAGGAGCTAGAAACTCAAATCATTCTGGCCAAACATGAGGAACGGTCAAACTACTTGGCCAAACATAATTTAACCTGGGCTGATATTGAAACAGCTCTTGCTGAAGGAAAATTGAAAGGAGCTGAAAAACATGTACCGTCTAACCAATCTGACACAAAACACGACCACAACGTATAAGAATCGAGACCTTGTGTATCAAGCTCTGGAGCGAGAAAATGCCAAGGTGAAACACCAGGAGGCAGAGGCTGTTTTACTGGTAGAAGAACTGGATAAAAAGAATGTAGTGATCTATCAAGAAGATATTTATTTGCCGTTTGAGGGGATCGCAGATAGCCTCTTCCTGAAGCCTGGGACGGTGAAACACGAGGAGGTGGGGTCAAAAGAAGCAAAAACCTCTCTCTTTAAGCGTCAGGCTAAAACAAAACGTGGAACACAGATTCCTGAAGAAAAAGCAGAAGTCCCTTCCTTGAAAGATGAAACTCTCAAACCTGCAACCTCTTCCAAACGCTCTTTTTGGGTGTATTTAGGAAGAGTTCTGGTGTTATTTGGTCTAGTAGGAAGTCTGACAGTTGCTGGCTTATCAATTACGCTAGTTTACCATCAAGAAAAGCAACTATCGGTCGTATCCAAGGAACTTTCTGATTTAAAAACCATTCAGTCAAAAACAGGGGAACTAGATGCTTTTTCACGTTACTTTTTACCAGTCTATTACTCTGATAAAGGGAAGATGGATGATTTTGTAGCTCCTCAGTTAGTGCTAGACAGACAATCAGGTCAACTGCAGTCAGTGATTTTGGAGTCTAGCTTGATGGTCGATGAAGCAACCTATCAACTGACCTATGTGGTGGCCGTGAAAGACGGGGAAAACAGAAGTCAGAAACGCTTAGTAGTTACTGTAAAGGAAGAACCTGAAGCACGTTATGGTTTCCAGGTTATTGCTAAGCCAGAACTATCCAATTATCCAAAATAAAGGAGGGCTTACATGGATCAAGAAAAGGTCAGTCATTCCCTGACATTAAAAGGAAAAGTAACCCTAGAGATGACAATACAAGCTCTATATGCACTCGCAAAAGCCCACTATGACAAGAATCAACATAAGGTAGCGAATCGAACTTTTGAAGGGGAGACGCTATTCAATGACTTTATGGCCACCAAGTCTGAAAAAGACGTTGAGAAGTTACTAAACAGTGAAGTCCACTTGGCCAAGCTAAAGCATTACTTGGAAGAGTATAAGGTGGGTTTTACTTATCATCAAAAAGATGGGACAACCTATCTCTTCTTTGAAACAAAAAATCGTCCCCTGGTAGAAAAGGCTCTCAAAGAGATGTTAGCAGACATCACGAAAAGCCCAGAAAAATTAGAGGAGTTTGCGAAAAAGGTACTGAAGAAACCACACGAAATGACTCCTGAAGACAAAATAGCCTACTACAAGAGTCATACGGTGTATAAGGGAACTATCCCTGTAGTGACGAAGGATATTGGGAAGGAGAAAGCACGATGATTAGAAAGCCTATATGGCCCTACCTGGTGGTGGGGCTATTTTCATTTGTAATTTTCCAGTCCTTTTACCATTACTACCAACTTTCGACTGCAGCAGTACCTTTTATGGGAATGTTGCGACTTCGTTGGTTGCTAGAACACTGGGAACGCTTCTCTTTTTTTCTCTTCTTTGACTCAGAAGCCTTATATGCAGGGTTGATTGGATTTAGTCTCCCAATGCTTGTCTATGCCTCCATGGATAAGAATTTATATCGTCAGGGAGAAGAACAAGGTAGTGCTCGTTTTGCGACTTTGAAGGAAATGAGACGATTTGAAGACGTTGATTTTGAGAAGAATATGATTTTTTCAAAACAGGTCAAAATGGGGCTATTTAACTTTCGCTTAGCCTACAATGTGCAACTCAACAAAAATGTGATTGTTATTGGTCTTCCAGGAGACGGTAAAACCTTTACGTTTGTATTGCCAAATTTAATGCAGTTGAACTCAAACTTTGTTGTGACGGATCCCAAAGGAAACCTAGTACACGAAGTTGGGAAGATGCTTGAGAAGGCAGGCTATGCTGTTAAAATCTTTGATTTGATCCGGCTCAAGAATTCAGATCGGTTTAATCCTTTTCATTACATGAAGTCTGAGCTAGATATTGATCGTATCTCTGAAGCAATTACTGAGGGAACGAAGAAGAGTGAGCATACTGGAGAAGACTTCTGGGTTCAAGCAGAGTTGATGCTGCAACGTGCATTGATTGGTTATCTCTATTTTGACTCTAAGGATCCTGAAACAGGAGTCCAGTTATACATGCCAAACTTGGGTCACGTTGCGGATCTATTAAGAAATATATATCGAGAGGATCCAGATGTCCCAAGTCCTGTTGAGCAGATGTTTGAAGAATTGAACGAACACCAGCCTAACAACTATGCCTACAAGCAGTGGAAACTATTTCAAAACTTTAAAGGCGAAACAAGAAATAGCGTGGTTGCCATTTTGTCTTCTCGCTATTCTATTTTTGATCATGAAGATGTACGAAACTTGATCAGTGAGGATACCATGGAAATGGATACCTGGAATACGAAAAAGACAGCTGTTTTTATTGCTATTCCTGAAACCAATAACGCCTTTAATTTTCTTTCCTCAATCTTGTTTGCGATTGGCTTTGAGGTTCTCACACATAAGGCTGATGATATCTTGCAAGGTAAAGTACCTGGCTACAGTAGAAAAAATCTTCGCCACATTCAGTTTATCTTCGATGAGTTTGCGCAAATTGGCCGTATTCCAAACTTCGCCCAGGTTCTATCTTCTATTCGTAGTCGTGAGATGTCTATTAAGATTATCATTCAAGCTGTCAATCAGCTAGAATCACTTTATAAAAGTGATTGGAAGACGATCTTTAATAACTGTGCCACTCACCTATTTTTAGGGACGAATGACAAGGATACGATGGAATACTATTCTACAAGGTCAGGTAAGCAGACGATACGCACCCGATCCACTTCAAAATCGCATAGTTATCGGAATGGATCATCAAGTGAAAATAAACAAATTCAAGGCCGTCCACTTTTAACTCCAGATGAAGTCGCAAGAATTGGGGTAGAAGAAGGATTGGTCTTTATTTCTAAACAAAATGTTTTCAGAGATAAAAAAGCAAGTGTCTATGATCATCCTAGAAAAGATGAGATTGCAAGTTCTCCTGAAGATACAGAAAACTGGTACGAATATACTCGAAAGGGAACCGACATCGATGGCTTGCTTTTATATGCCAACGATTTGACTCCGCAGCTAAAAGAGTTATTTGTGGCCTAACATATAGAAAGGACAGAAGGATGCAAACACCCAAAACACAATTAGGATACCTGGAGAGTATCTCACAAGTTTTAGCACTAAAACCAGAAAATTTAGCTACAGAACGTTATGCTATTTGGCAGCTATTCAAACAGGCAGATGAGGAGACTTTCTATCAATTAGCTCCTCATCTTTTTGTAACAACGAATCAGGAAGATCCATTAGTAGTTAGTGAACTAGATGCAACTCCTGAAGGTTATCTTTTATTCAAGGAATTGGTCGAGGAGGAAACAGGATGGTTTTAACAAAAGCACAGGCAAAATCGCTGGATATTTTAGAAGTAGCTCGTAGCCTAGGAATGGAAATGAAGCGAAAGTCACATCGAGAGTATTATTGGGCCGAGCATGACTCGTTTAAGATTGATACTGTGAAGAATACCTGGCATTGGTATTCTCAAAACCTCTTTGGTGATACCATCAATCTCGTGCAACAAATGCAAAATGTCAGCTATAAAGATGCTATGGTATTCTTGGAGACAGGTTCCTTTCCTGAAGCAAAACCAGTAGAGGAAGAGCGCAAACCTTTCAACTATACACTAGCGCCTTACGAACAACCATTTGTAGAGGCGAGAACCTATCTCAAGGAGATTAGAGGTCTCTCTGATGATACAATCGACTTCTTCCTGGAGAAGGGAGTATTAGCCCAAGCTAAACGTAAGGATAAAGAGGGTGTTATAGAAGATGTCTTAGTTTTTAAATACTTGGACAGAAATCAGCAACTGGTAGGTGCGAGCCTTCAGGGACTTGTTCCTGATCAGGAACGTCATCCAGGTAAGGGCTACTTGAAACAAATCATGTATCAATCAGAGGCTATCAGTGGCTTAAACGTTTCTATAGGCTCTCCTGAGCGTTTAATTGTGACAGAGGCACCAATTGACCTTATGAGCTATTATGAGCTTCATAAGGGCGAATTAAACGATGTTCAACTGGTTGCGATGGAAGGATTGAAAGAGGGAGTATTATCCCACTATGTTCTTGAAATTTTACAGGATCGAGGGGAGATTGCGATGGATGAAAGGGATTATACCAAGTCTAGCGAACTAACACGTACCTCGAGATTCCTATCTGTTGCAGCAGAAACCTCTACACTTTTCCAAGATCACAAATACGATGATCTCATCACGCTGGCAGTTGATCGTGATAAAGCAGGTACAGACTTTATTACCAAACTACGGGAGAAGAAAATCCCAGTTATCGATGCAAGACCACCACAACGTGAAGGCCAGGAGAAGACAGACTGGAATGAGATCCTGAAGCAGGAAAAACAGCTGGAGAAAACTGAGGAAATTCACTCATCAAGTTCTTTTCCTGATACCAGCCACCTTTCTCCTGAAGATGCAGCGTGGTTGAAGGAAAACTGGAATAATATAGGTTTTTCAGTAGAGCCTAGAAAACAAATGGTTATTGATTCGGACAAAACAGTGACCTATGAAAAACCTTCCAATCCTCTTGGAGATGGTAGGGAGCCCAAAAAACAAATTCAGAGCACAGAAAAAGCTCCTGAGAGTTCTCAGGAGCAAATGAATGATAGGGCCAGTGGTGGAGAGGGCTATTCACAGCACGATGCTGTAGGCAGCGCCGAACCTGAAGCTGAATCATCAGCAACCTTTGAGCAAACTGTTACCAGTCACCCGACATCACCCTATCGTTACTTACATTTTAGCACAACTTTTGAGGAAGTGCAACGAAGACAATCGAAATACCATCCAATTACACCTGATGATTTGAAAAGAATGAATCAGTACGCTGGTTCTATTCAGAAATCATCTCAATGGTATTTAGAGGAATTAGCGAACAGTAAAATCTATTATTTCTATTCCAATAATGGAGAGGTGAGTTTGCTAGATGTCAATTTTAAACGAGAAAACTTTTTACACTTAACAGGAATTAGGCCTGTTGTTCCAGGTAAAAATGCTGGAGATTTTGTAGTCGACTTTGCTGAGGGAAGGGGGGACTATAATCAAATACTGGTTAGTAATAGTCTAAAAGAAAAATTACAAGTTATTCCTATGTTAGAGGATATTCTTGATCCTAAATCGTTTGTTTTGGATAACCTAGATGAAGTGAGAATTGCGCAACGACTTAACTTTTCAGAAGCTATTAAGAGTAAAGACGAGGATTTCTTGCTTCTTTTCAAAGATATAGGAGAAGAACGTGTCCCTGCATCTCTCATGAAAATCAAGAGAGATCTAAGAGTTGATGTCAAGAAAACCAAGGAAAAAGTTATTCTTGGTGTTTTCCGTGAACGTGATGGCCACATTGAACAGTTATCTATCAATGAGGATTATGTCAAGGATAGAGGCAATGAGTTGCAAACCATTTTGAAAGATGGCTTGTTTGAAGAAATCAAGCCTGATACAACTAAAGAAATTGAACAAACAACGCCAGAGAATACACTGAATAACTCCCTACTTGATGCGAATAGGTTTACTCAAGTCTTAGATACTGTCTATAATTTAGGCGTGCCTAGTGACATCTCAAAAACTCCAAAAGAATTTCATCAGGAATGGAATCAGTATCTTGACTATGCGAAACAGTACAATGATAAATTTGATCAGATTGTTGCTGCAGCAGGAGAAGATAATCTCCTGGATAAAAATTCCGACTTTTATAGAGACTGGCATCAAGATCATATCTATAAGGAACACTACCATGTACGCCTTCAATGGTCTGAGGAGCGCCCAGATGGGCCTAGATTGCCCTTTAAAGAAACAGAGCTGATATCTTATCAAGATTTTGCTAGAGAGCTTTACAAGGCCAATCAGAACTTCTATCAGCTACATCAGGAAGGGCTAGAACAAGTGACTGGTGGTCATCCAGAAGCCTACATCTCTCCAACTAAGATCCAGTTTAGTATCTATGCTCCTGATGGTGAACTGATCCAGGATGGCATCCGTTACGATATTGGGGACGAGATTAACCCAATCGCTCACAAAGAAAGACTTGGAACACGAGAAATGCGAGAGCATCCAGAGTTGATGAAGATAGATGGGGCATTATTCAATCAGTATCATCTGGAGAGATTGGCGAGTGAACAAACCATCGAAAACATCCGGGATGAATTTGAAAAAGAACAAGGGGAAGAAATCAAACTAGAAGAACAAGCCCACAACAAACAGGAGTTGAAACGTGATGCGGATGCTGACGGTGTTTCTGATGAGGAGGAGTTGCTTCAGGGAACGAATCCGTATGATTTTAGATCGAAACCAGGTTCTAAACCAGAGGTCGAAGAGGGTCTACAAGCGGAAGAAGTTGTTTTAGCAGCTAGCAGTCTTGCAGTCGCAGATTTTATTCAAAATAAAGATATGACAGGATTAAGTCGTCACCTTAAAGAAGGAATTAAGGAGTTTCTGGATTCGGATAAGTACAGAGACTATCTAACGAAAATGAGCCAACTAAATAATTATTCTAATCGTAACTTACGCTTAATTCTTGCACAAAATCCTGAAGCAAGGCAAGTAGCTTCTTTCAAACAGTGGAAAGAAAACTTTGGCCGTTATGTAAAAAAAGGTGAGAAGGCTTTACGTATTTTTAAACCTATGACGAAGATCAAAAAGGATGAAAATAACCAACCAATATTGGATAAAAATGGGAAGCCAGAAACTGTCACATTCTTTGGCCTAGTACCAGTCTTTGATGTTAGTCAGACAGAAGGAAAGGAGATGCCAAAAGCTGCAGAAGTGAAAGAACAGCTGACTGATTTGGACTATGCAAATCTTTACCGTGCCCTAATGGTTATTGCAAAAGAAAATGATGTATCGGTTCGATTTGAAGAGATGGAAAATAATAAACATGGATATTATTCTGTCCAAGAAAATCAAATTGTTTTACGTAGTAATGAGATGAACAAGGCTCAAATTATTAAAACTTTCTTACATGAAATGGCTCATGCAGAGTTGCATCATGCAGATAATCCTCAAAAGGAAAATCTAACTAGAAGCACTGCTGAACTCCAGGCTGAAAGCGTCGCTTATGTTGTTTCTTCATACTATGGTATTGATACGTCAGAGTATTCCTTTAACTATCTATCTGGGTGGTCTGCTGATAAAGAGACGCTTGCTGATTTAGAAGCACAGTTGGATATTGTCCAACAAGAAGCTAAAAGTTTAATGGTTCGGATGGATCAAGCATTGGAACAATTAAGATTGAGTCAGGAGAAACAAACGCAGCGCAGTTTTGAACAAAAACTAGAGAAGTTTAAAGGTCAGACTCAGCAAGCTGTAGAAGATCACAAGCAGGAGTTGAAACGTGATTCACCAGCAAAAAAAGAGAAGGGTTTCTCGAAATGACCGAACGGGACACCCCAAATAAACCCAAGGTCAAATTAAAAACAAATCATCATCAAGGAGGACAAAACTCATGACCAATGAACAAGAAGAACAACTGATTATCATCCTTTCAGACTTTATTCCAATCATGGATGGAGACAAGATTCTAGGGATAGCTTCAAATGCTAGGGACTTGACTCGCCAAAAAGTTCTGGAGCAATTAGAGGAAGAACGTGCCCAACTTCCTGAAGGAGATCCAGCCCTTTTGGAGTGGGAAGAAGAAAATATTAAGCTTCTAAAATCAATAACAGATGAAGAGTTTCAGTCTGCAGTTACTGAAAGAATCATCCTAACAAAGATTGGAGCGGGGAGGACTAACTTCCAACCTTTAACTGAAGAACAACTTTCTGACTTAGCTGAAAAGCTACAAGGTAAAAAAGAAAAAGCGGAAGAGAACGTCCCTCAAAAATCGTCTATACTTAAAAATATTTTTGGCTGGTTTCACTAAAAGACCAATCAAAAAAGAGAAGAGAAGGACTCTAAAAAGTTAAGACTAGGGGCTTGGGGATTTCCCCAAAACTGAGAAAATCAAGAAGGAAAACTGCATGGTTCTCCTTCTCTGATTTTTTTAAATTTCGCAAATGGATATCCATTTGCTACGCTTGCCGGAAGGAAGTCAGGGGCTGATGCCTAGACAGAAAGTGACAGAAATTCTGATAGAAAGAGGATAAAAAATAATGCAGAAACGAGAAAATAGGAAACGCTATATACAAAAATTGATACGACTAACACCAGAGGAAGATCGTCAAATTAAAACGGCGATGGCCCAAATGGGAGTTCCATCTTTTCAATACTATGCGAAGAATCAATTGGTGCAAGGAAAAGTGGTGCAAATTGATTTTTCTGAATTAAAAGACCTTCGAGTTGCCATCAATCGAGTTGGGACGAACATCAACCAAATTGCTAAACATGCTAACGAAAATCAAGGGGTTACGACAGAAGAAGTGGCACAAGTTATTGACTATCTATCTGAGTTGAAAGAGATGGTAGCTGCCAAACTTTCTAGCGCAGAAAAACAGAGTCTACAGGAACGGAAACGAACGGTAAGGGGTGATATAGAAGAATGGTAGTTATTAAATCTCCAACTCAAATTAAAACACCAGCTAATTTGAAGAGAGCTGTTAATTATATTCTGAATGAAGCGAAAACTCTTGTATCAGGAACTGCAGAAAGGGATCTTGATTTTCCTCTTGTCTATCATGATAGTGAACTTCAAATGAAGCTAGTATCTGGCAATGGGATCTCTGATTTTAGCGTAGCAGATGAAGAAATGGTCATGACAAAATTGGCTGCAGCCTTTAAAAAAGGAGATGATGACTTGAAAGAATTATCTTCAGGAAAACAAGTATTGGCCCATCACATTATCCAGTCTTTTTCTCCAGATGATAACTTGACTCCTGAGCAAGTTCATGAAATTGGCCGCCAAACGATGTTAGAATTGACAGGTGGAAATTATGAGTTTGTGATTGCAACACACACGGATAAAGACCATCTTCATAATCATATCATACTCAATACAACCAATACCTCAACGCTCAAGAAATTTCGTTGGGAAAAGAAAACTTTGAAAAATTTGAGGGCAATATCGGACAAGCATGCGGCACGTTATGGCGCTAAAATTATTGAGCCTACTATGAAAAATTCTTATACAAAGTATTCTGCTTGGCGGAGACAAAATAATTATCGGTTTGAAATTAAGGAGCGTCTGGATTTTCTTCTGAAGCACTCTTTATCGTTAGAAGATTTCAAACATAAAGCAGCTGCGCTTGATCTTCAGATTGATTTCTCTGGTAAATTTGTGAAGTATAAATTACTTGATCAGCCACAACAAAGAAATGTCCGAGATGATACATTATCGAAGAAAGGACTCTATTCTCTTGAAAAAATAAAAGAGAGAATTTCTAAGAATCAGTTAGTTTTTGATGTGGAGGAATTGAAAGAACAATATCAAGAATCAAAAGAAAAAACGGCAAATGATTTTGAATTGAAATTGGAAGTGGAATCCTGGCAGGTCGAACAAGAAAGCAAGCAAGGTATTTACGTACAGATGGATATGGGAGCTTTAAATAGTGGTACCATTTTAATACCTTCTCATAAAGTTGATAAAAATGAGGATGGAAATTATACCATCTATATCAAAGAGAAAGACTATTTTTATTTTCTCAATCCGGATCAATCTCAAAAAAATCGGTACATGATGGGCTTGACTGTTGCAAAACAATTAGCCAAACAAAATGGCGAAACACTTGTAACTAAAAATGCTCAAATTTACTCTATGCGTGAACTGATTAAGGAATATAATTTCTTAGTCGAGCACGGCGTGACAGATGGAGCACAATTTCAACATTTGGAGGAGCGCTTTAATGAAAAGATAGAGGCTACCCAGGAGGAATTAAGACAGCTAGATGAGCGACTTGGACGTTATCATAAAATTGAAGGAGCACTTTTAGCCATCCAGCAATCTCCAGAAAATAGTCTTGCGGCGGTACAACTATTGGATGCTTTAGGAGTTCCAAAAGATATGGGGTTGGAAGATGTTAGTCAACTGATCAAACAATTTCAAATTGAAAAAGGAGCCCTACAAGAGTTCTTTGACGATACTCTAAAACATTACACAGATTATAGAGATATTAAGGAGCACGTGCGTAGTCGGGAAGAGAAAGTAGATCGAAGTTTTGAAGATGAAAAAACTTTGTAAAAGTTTCTGATGTTTTCAATCTAGTCATGATTTCAGTACAATAGAGAGTATGTTTAGATTTGATGAAAAAGAATTTGTCGTAGAACTAGATCGCAAACGTGAGCAGCAATTCCTGAAGCGAGTAAGAGATTATGACGAGCAGATAGCTCCCTCCATGAGACTGAAGGGGTATAAACGGATAGACAGTACAGAGAGGACAGTTGTCTTTACATTTGGAGAGATGACCTTTTCTAGGAATCGCTGGCGAAAGGGAAAGAGAAGTTGTTATCCTGTAGATGAGTGGCTAGGCTTAGAAAAGTATATGCGTTATTCTCCGGAGATGATTTTTCACATGGCAAAACACGCTTCCGTTTTATCCTACCGTGAAGTTTGTCGAACCGTTAAGATGGCTTATCGCCTGGAGATAACAAAGGATGCTGTGTTGAAGTCTGTAAAAATGGCAGGCAGACTCTTTTCAGAGAGGGAACGCTATCGGCTTTTTAGAGGTGATGAGCAACCGAAAAAAATCCAGGCAGATAAAATCTACCTGGAGGGAGATGGTGTGCTCGTCAAGACAACATCAAGCAATGATGAACGACACAATACAGACTTAGCCCATTTTCTGATTCATACGGGAGCGAAGAAGAATGGAAATAATCGGTATGTACTCGAGAATAAGCATGAAATTATCCATACAAGCCATGAGCAAGCAAAGGAAGAATTGATAGACTATCTCTACAATCATTTTGAAATAACTGATCGAACTCTTCTTATCACTAACTCGGACAATGGTAAAGGATATACTCGAAGAGTATTTCAAGAAATCAAGAAAGCTCTACGG
Source organism: Streptococcus sp. 517s (assembly GCF_054445985.1). Classification (NCBI taxonomy): domain Bacteria; kingdom Bacillati; phylum Bacillota; class Bacilli; order Lactobacillales; family Streptococcaceae; genus Streptococcus; species Streptococcus sp. 517s. The sequence goes on from NZ_CM136847.1 coordinate 157,366, forward strand.
ATTAAGCGTCATGAGCATTTCTGGGATGCTTATCATGTCAATGAAGAATTAAAAAGATTCCTGAAGCCGTACCCATCAACACTACTTGATCTGGCTTTTAAGGCTATCCAGACACATCAGAGAAGCCTTCTTCAGACCGTACTAGATACAGTAGAGTCTCTTATAGAAAGTCAGGAGGCTTTTGATAGCTTTTACAATTTCCGTAAAAAATTATTGAGAAATTTTGGGGATACCAGACCACCGAAACTTAGAGGGTTGTCCTCTCATGGTATTGGGGTAATGGAGAGTCAACACAGAAAGGTCACCTACCGTATGAAACATCGAGGGATGTATTGGTCTATTGAAGGAGCTTGTACTATGGCTAGGATGATACTCCTTGAACGAATTGATCAGCTATACGAATTGTTTTTCGGGGATTGGCGGAATGAGTATGAGGAGTATAGGGCGAGCCGTTTAGGAGCAGGATTTCTTGTTGACCACCGTCCTCATGGAGCCGTTATACGAAAACGAGGGCGTAAGCGAAAGTAAGGAAAAGGTAAAGAAAATCCTCTAAAAAATGCAATTTTAGAGGTCTTTTTGCCATGCTTTTTAGACAAAACAGTTGCTTTTTTGCCTAATATGTGTTACAATAGTAAAGTAAATGAAAACGAAAAAGGTGTAGAAGCAGCAACTCCTACACCACCGATTAAGACAAACACACACTTTGCTTAATCAGTCAAACAATATTGTAGCATAAATAGTGCAATATAGTCAAGGGCTGGGGTAAAGTGAGGAACTTTTTCCAGTTTTTTTGTCTGAAAAATCTCGCTTTCTTATTGAGTTATAAGGATATTTGATTATTCCCAAAAATTTAGACACAAAGAAATCGACGCCCATACTTGCAATTAAACTCAAATAGTTATATAATAGGTGTGTTGAAAGGTGATTTGTAGTGATTCAAGTTACTCTTTTCACAATAAAATTTTCATGATTTTCATAAGGAGGAAATCACTAATGGTAGTTAAAGTTGGTATTAACGGTTTCGGACGTATCGGTCGTCTTGCTTTCCGCCGTATCCAAAACGTAGAAGGTGTTGAAGTTACTCGCATCAACGACCTTACAGATCCAGTGATGCTTGCACACTTGTTGAAATACGATACAACTCAAGGTCGTTTCGACGGTACTGTAGAAGTTAAAGAAGGCGGATTTGAAGTTAACGGTAAATTCGTTAAAGTTTCTGCTGAACGTGATCCAGAACAAATCGACTGGGCTAACGACGGTGTAGAAATCGTTCTTGAAGCAACTGGTTTCTTTGCTACTAAAGCAGCTGCTGAAAAACACTTGCACGCTGGTGGTGCTAAGAAAGTTGTTATCACTGCTCCTGGTGGATCAGATGTTAAAACAGTTGTATTTAACACTAACCATGATATTCTTGATGGTACTGAAACAGTTATCTCAGGTGCTTCATGTACTACAAACTGTTTGGCTCCAATGGCTAAAGCTCTTCATGACAACTTCGGTATCGTTGAAGGTTTGATGACTACTATCCACGGTTACACTGGTGACCAAATGGTTCTTGATGGACCACACCGTAAAGGTGACCTTCGCCGTGCTCGTGCTGCTGCAGCTAACATCGTTCCTAACTCAACTGGTGCTGCTAAAGCAATCGGTTTGGTTATCCCTGAATTGAACGGTAAATTGGACGGAGCTGCTCAACGTGTTCCTGTTCCAACAGGTTCTGTAACTGAATTGGTAGCAGTTCTTGATAAGAACGTTACTGTTGATGAAGTAAACGCAGCTATGAAAGCAGCTTCTAACGAATCATACGGTTACACTGAAGATCCAATCGTATCTTCTGATATCGTAGGTATGTCATTCGGTTCATTGTTTGACGCAACTCAAACTAAAGTTCTTGACGTTGACGGTAAACAATTGGTTAAAGTTGTTTCATGGTATGACAACGAAATGTCTTACACTTCACAACTTGTTCGTACTCTTGAATACTTTGCAAAAATCGCTAAATAATTCTTGAGTCGATAAAAAAGCAAGGCTTTCTGGCCTTGCTTTTTTTGTATATATAAGAATAGATGATAATGTCATCCATTCTTTTTTAATTCTTTTTCAAAAGTATCCGATAGAACAGTGAAACTCAATTTTTCTAAGGTGAGTGGATGGGTAAAAGAAAGGCGAAAGGCATGAAGCATAAGCCGACTTGTTTTTGATTTACTATTATAGAGAGGGTCGCCCAAGATAGGATACTTGTGATGAGAGAGGTGAACACGAATCTGATGCGTTCGACCGGTCTTTAGTTTGCAACGGACAAGAGCTGTTTTGTTTGGGAATTGCTTTAATCGGCTTACATGCGTTTCAGCATATTGCCCATTTTTTGCATCAACTACTCTTTTTCTGCGATCATGACGATCACGCCCGATTTTATCTTGAAAGACAAGTTCCTTACTCTCTACTCGTCCTTCTACGATTGCCCAGTACTCGCGAGTAATTTCCTTTTTCTCCAACAAACGATTGAGGATGGGCAGGATAAAAGGGTTCTTAGCAAAAAGCACTAGCCCACTGGTTTCCATATCTAGACGATGAACGACATAGCAAGTCTGCCCGACGTAGGCAGAGACATGATTGAGAAGGGCGATTTCGTTTGGTTGGTTACCGTGAGTTTTCATACCCTCAGGTTTGTTGACGACAATAAGATGTTGGTCTTGATAAACTTCTTGAACGAGGTCTGGATTTCCCCAAAGGATTTCCTTTTTGGGATAATCTTCCTCGTCAAAAGTCAATTGGCAAATATCCCCTGGCTTCACCATCTCGTTCCAGTGAACTTCTTCGTGGTTAATTAAGATGTTCTTCTTGGTTCTCAAAAAATGACGAATTTTTCTAGGAATGAGGAGTTGTTCCTCTAGAAATTGTTTGACCGTCATTTGAGGCAAGGCTTCGGGTAATGTAAATGTGAATTGCATACAGATATTGTAACAAAAAAAGTCCTATTTGGATAGGGAGTAGCTAAATTCTTGAGTTCCTATGGTGAAGATGATAAAATAAACGCATGAAATTAGATAAATTATTTGAGAAATTTCTTTCTCTCTTTAAAAAAGAAACGAATGAATCAGCGGGCTCTGATTCGACTAGCATGCGTCGTTCTCGGAGCGATAGAAAAAAATTGTCCCAAGTTGGCCCAATTCGGAAATTTTGGCGTCGTTATCATCTGACAAAGATCGTTATCATTTTAGGGTTAAGTGCAGGTTTGCTAGTAGGAACCTACCTATTTGCGATAGCCAAGTCTACCAATGTCAATGATTTGCAAAATGCCTTGAAAACGCGAACTCTGATTTTTGACCGCGAAGAAAAAGAGGCGGGAGCCCTATCAGGTCAAAAGGGAACCTATGTTGAACTGACAGATATCAGTAAAGACTTGCAAAATGCTGTCGTCGCGACAGAGGACCGTTCCTTTTATAAAAATGATGGGATAAACTACGGTCGTTTCTTTCTAGCCATCCTTACAGCGGGTCGTTCTGGAGGGGGGTCTACCATCACTCAGCAGTTGGCAAAAAATGCCTATCTTTCTCAGGACCAGACCGTTGAACGGAAGGCCAAGGAGTTTTTCCTTTCCTTAGAGTTGACAAAGAAATACAGTAAGGAGCAAATCCTTACTATGTACCTCAATAACGCCTACTTCGGAAATGGGGTGTGGGGGGTTGAAGATGCAAGTAAGAAATATTTCGGTGTATCGGCTTCACAACTAACGCTTGATCAGGCGGCTACTCTAGCAGGAATGCTCAAGGGGCCAGAATTGTATAATCCATTAAATTCTGTTGAAACTTCAACCAACCGTAGGGATACTGTTTTGCAAAATATGGTTGCAGCAGGTTATATTGATAAAAATCAAGAGACCGAAGCAGCTGGAGCAGATATGGCTTCTCAACTGCAAGATAAGTATGAAGGGAAGATTTCGGATTATCGTTACCCGTCCTATTTTGATGCAGTTGTCAACGAAGCCGTTTCCAAGTACAATCTCACAGAAGAAGAGATTGTCAACAACGGCTATCGAATCTATACAGAACTTGACCAAAACTACCAAGCCAATATGCAGGTTGTTTACGAAAATACCTCACTATTTCCAAAGGCAGAAGACGGAACACATGCCGAATCAGGTAGTGTCGCTTTAGAGCCTAAAACAGGTGGAGTGCGTAGCGTTGTTGGCAGCGTAGCTGGCGATGACAAACCAGGCTTCCGAAATTTCAACTATGCCACTCAGTCTAAGCGTAGCCCAGGATCAACTATCAAACCTTTAGTGGTTTATACGCCTGCAGTAGAAGCAGGATGGGCCTTAAACAAGCAACTGGATAATCATACGATGCAGTACGATAGTTATCAAGTGGACAACTATGCAGGGATTAAAACTTCTCCTGAAGTACCTATGTATCAGGCTTTGGCTGAATCACTCAATTTACCGGCAGTTGCGACTGTAAATGCATTAGGTATTGACAGAGCTTTTGATGCTGGGGAGAGATTTGGTCTGAATATGGAAAATGTTGATCGAGTTCTTGGAGTTGCTCTCGGTGGAGGCGTAGAAACGAATCCCCTCCAGATGGCGCAAGCCTATGCAGCCTTTGCTAATGAAGGTCTGATGCCTGAAGCGCATTTTATCACTCGTATTGAAAATGCCAGTGGTCAGGTTATCAAGAGTCATAAAAATTCTCAAAAACGAGTGATTGATAAGTCGGTAGCCGATAAAATGACCAGCATGATGCTAGGAACATTTACCAATGGTACAGGAATTAGTTCATCGCCAACAGATTATGTTATGGCTGGAAAGACGGGTACTACTGAGGCTGCTTTTAATTCAGTATATACTAGTGACCAGTGGGTGATTGGTTATACTCCAGATGTGGTAATTACCCACTGGCTCGGCTTCCCGACGACGGATGAGAACCATTATCTAGCAGGTTCGACCTCAAATGGAGCAGCCCATGTCTTTAGAAGTATGGCTAATACCATTTTGCCATACACCCCAGGTAGCACTTTTACAGTTGAGAATGCTTATAAACAAAATGGTATTGAACCAGAAAATACGAAAAAGCAAGTTGTTGAAAATGAGACAAACCAGTCTGAGGACCCGATAGGAGATATTCGTAGTCGTGCACAAAATCTTGTAGATGAAGCAGGACGTGCGATTTCAGAAGCTAAGATAAAAGAAAAAGCCCAGACAATATGGGACTCAATCCTTAATCTATTTCGTTAAGAGGCTTGTCAAAGCCTAGGTTTCTTGTTATAATAGATAAGATGGAGGCGTTATGGCACTAAAAAAAGCAAGCCTAGCTTGTGCAGTTTGTGGTTCAAGGAATTACTCAATCAAAATTAGTGGGAACCCCAAGCCAACACGACTAGAAGTAAATAAATTTTGTAAACATTGTGGGAAATATACGACACATAGAGAAACGAGATAGGAGAGAACGATGGGTTTTATTAAGGATATTTTTAAACTTCTTAAAGAAACAACGTGGCCAACTCGCAAGGAAAGCTGGAGAGATTTTCGCTCTATTATGGAATACACAGCCTTCTTTGTGGTCATCATTTACATTTTTGACCAGTTGATTGTTTCAGGTTTGATTCGATTTATTAACATTTTTTAGAAGAAAGGCGGAGAAGTTCTGCTAACTTCCTTCTATATGTATGAAAGGAAATATCATGGATAGTTTTGACAAAGGATGGTTTGTTCTACAAACTTATTCTGGCTATGAAAATAAGGTAAAAGAAAATCTATTGCAACGTGCACAAACGTATAACATGTTGGATAATATTCTACGCGTTGAGATTCCAACACAAACCGTGCAAGTTGAGAAAAATGGAAAGAAAAAGGAAGTTGAAGAGAATCGCTTTCCAGGTTATGTCCTTGTAGAAATGGTCATGACCGATGAAGCATGGTTCGTCGTTCGAAACACACCAAACGTAACAGGATTCGTCGGATCCCACGGTAACAGATCAAAACCAACTCCGCTATTGGAACAAGAAATCCGTGATATTCTAGTTTCAATGGGACAAACTGTTCAAGAGTTTGATATTGACGTTGAAGTTGGTCAGACTGTCCGCATCATTGATGGCGCTTTTGCAGACTACACAGGTAAAATTACTGAAATTGATAACAATAAAGTGAAGATGATTATCTCTATGTTTGGTAATGATACGATTGCAGAAGTAAACCTAAACCAAATTGCAGAATTATAACCCCAGAGAGGCCTTGCCTCTCTTTTTATGTGCCGTTGAGAGAGGAAGAAGTATAGAATAGAGGAAATAGACCCATGGGTTCGTGTATTTTGCTAAACTAAATGCAGAAAGGAGAGGTCTATGAATCTAAAAGAATTATACGAAGAAACGAAGGGGATTGTCCATAAGTGTCGCAAAGATTATCATTTGCATCTGTGGGAGAAAGAAGACTGGGACCAGGAGGGCATGATGTGCCTCTATGAGCTGGTCAGTCACCATCCAGAGTTACTAGAAGATGAACGCCATCGATTATATGTCTGCTTTAAAACAAAATTCCGGAATCGTATTTTAGATTATATCCGTAAACAGGAAAGTCACAAGCGTCGTTTCAACAAAGAACCCTATGAAGAGGTGAGTGAGATTAGCCATCGTCTAGGAGAAAAAGGACTCAGACTGGATGATTATTATCTCTTTCACGAACTTCTAAAGAATTACAAATCAAAGCAGTGTAAAGAAAAACAAGAGTTAGTGGACCGTCTCATGGGAGGAGAAGTCTTTAGAGGACGTAAAGCTCTTCTAAGAGAACTTTCCCTTATCTTTTCAGAATTTCGATAAAGAGGAAAAAAGATCTTGACAAAGTAGGAAAAGTAGGTATAATAGAAAGAGTTGAAAAGCTCAAGGTCCGTTGGTCAAGGGGTTAAGACACCGCCTTTTCACGGCGGTAACACGGGTTCGAATCCCGTACGGACTATGAGTGTATCACAGGTGAGAAAAAAAGTAAAAAAAAGTTTCAAAAAAGTGTTGACATAGGTCAGCAGCTGTGATATACTAATATAGTTGTCGCTTGAGAGAGATTGAGTGACAAAGACCTTTGAAAACTGAACAAGACGAACCAATGTGCAGGGCACTATAACTAAGGTTATAGTACTGAACAATGAAAAAACAATAAATCTGTCAGTGACAGAAATGAGTGAGAACTCAAACTTTTAACGAGAGTTTGATCCTGGCTCAGGACGAACGCTGGCGGCGTGCCTAATACATGCAAGTAGAACGCTGAAGAGAGGAGCTTGCTCTTCTTGGATGAGTTGCGAACGGGTGAGTAACGCGTAGGTAACCTGCCTGGTAGCGGGGGATAACTATTGGAAACGATAGCTAATACCGCATAAAATGGATTATCGCATGATAATCCATTGAAAGGTGCAAATGCATCACTACCAGATGGACCTGCGTTGTATTAGCTAGTTGGTGGGGTAACGGCTCACCAAGGCGACGATACATAGCCGACCTGAGAGGGTGATCGGCCACACTGGGACTGAGACACGGCCCAGACTCCTACGGGAGGCAGCAGTAGGGAATCTTCGGCAATGGACGGAAGTCTGACCGAGCAACGCCGCGTGAGTGAAGAAGGTTTTCGGATCGTAAAGCTCTGTTGTAAGAGAAGAACGAGTGTGAGAGTGGAAAGTTCACACTGTGACGGTATCTTACCAGAAAGGGACGGCTAACTACGTGCCAGCAGCCGCGGTAATACGTAGGTCCCGAGCGTTGTCCGGATTTATTGGGCGTAAAGCGAGCGCAGGCGGTTAGATAAGTCTGAAGTTAAAGGCTGTGGCTTAACCATAGTACGCTTTGGAAACTGTTTAACTTGAGTGCAAGAGGGGAGAGTGGAATTCCATGTGTAGCGGTGAAATGCGTAGATATATGGAGGAACACCGGTGGCGAAAGCGGCTCTCTGGCTTGTAACTGACGCTGAGGCTCGAAAGCGTGGGGAGCAAACAGGATTAGATACCCTGGTAGTCCACGCCGTAAACGATGAGTGCTAGGTGTTAGACCCTTTCCGGGGTTTAGTGCCGCAGCTAACGCATTAAGCACTCCGCCTGGGGAGTACGACCGCAAGGTTGAAACTCAAAGGAATTGACGGGGGCCCGCACAAGCGGTGGAGCATGTGGTTTAATTCGAAGCAACGCGAAGAACCTTACCAGGTCTTGACATCCCTCTGACCGCTCTAGAGATAGAGTTTTCCTTCGGGACAGAGGTGACAGGTGGTGCATGGTTGTCGTCAGCTCGTGTCGTGAGATGTTGGGTTAAGTCCCGCAACGAGCGCAACCCCTATTGTTAGTTGCCATCATTTAGTTGGGCACTCTAGCGAGACTGCCGGTAATAAACCGGAGGAAGGTGGGGATGACGTCAAATCATCATGCCCCTTATGACCTGGGCTACACACGTGCTACAATGGCTGGTACAACGAGTCGCAAGCCGGTGACGGCAAGCTAATCTCTTAAAGCCAGTCTCAGTTCGGATTGTAGGCTGCAACTCGCCTACATGAAGTCGGAATCGCTAGTAATCGCGGATCAGCACGCCGCGGTGAATACGTTCCCGGGCCTTGTACACACCGCCCGTCACACCACGAGAGTTTGTAACACCCGAAGTCGGTGAGGTAACCATTTGGAGCCAGCCGCCTAAGGTGGGATAGATGATTGGGGTGAAGTCGTAACAAGGTAGCCGTATCGGAAGGTGCGGCTGGATCACCTCCTTTCTAAGGATAAGGAACTGCGCATTGGTCTTGTTTAGTCTTGAGAGGTCTTGTGGGGCCTTAGCTCAGCTGGGAGAGCGCCTGCTTTGCACGCAGGAGGTCAGCGGTTCGATCCCGCTAGGCTCCATTGGTGAGAGATCACCAAGTAATGCACATTGAAAATTGAATATCTATATCAAATAGTAACAAGAAAATAAACCGAAACGCTGTAGTATTAATAAGAGTTACTGACTGAAAGGTCAGAAAATAAGGTTAAGTTAATAAGGGCGCACGGTGGATGCCTTGGCACTAGGAGCCGAAGAAGGACGTGACAAACGACGATATGCCTTGGGTAGCTGTAAGTAAGCGATGATCCAGGGATTTCCGAATGGGGGAACCCAACAGGTACTACCTGTTACCCACATCTGTTAAGGATGTGAGGAGGAAGACGCAGTGAACTGAAACATCTAAGTAGCTGCAGGAAGAGAAAGCAAAAGCGATTGCCTTAGTAGCGGCGAGCGAAACGGCAGGAGGGCAAACCGAAGAGTTTACTCTTCGGGGTTGTAGGACTGCAATGTGGACTCAAAGATTATAGAAGAATGATTTGGGAAGATCAGCCAAAGAGAGTAATAGCCTCGTATTTAAAATAGTCTTTGTACCTAGCAGTATCCTGAGTACGGCGGGACACGAGAAATCCCGTCGGAATCTGGGAGGACCATCTCCCAACCCTAAATACTCCCTAGTGACCGATAGTGAACCAGTACCGTGAGGGAAAGGTGAAAAGCACCCCGGGAGGGGAGTGAAATAGAACCTGAAACCGTGTGCCTACAACAAGTTCGAGCCCGTTAATGGGTGAGAGCGTGCCTTTTGTAGAATGAACCGGCGAGTTACGATATGATGCGAGGTTAAGTTGAAGAGACGGAGCCGTAGGGAAACCGAGTCTGAATAGGGCGCATTAGTATCATGTCGTAGACCCGAAACCATGTGACCTACCCATGAGCAGGTTGAAGGTGCGGTAAGACGCACTGGAGGACCGAACCAGGGCACGTTGAAAAGTGCTTGGATGACTTGTGGGTAGCGGAGAAATTCCAAACGAACTTGGAGATAGCTGGTTCTCTCCGAAATAGCTTTAGGGCTAGCGTCGACATCAAGATTCTTGGAGGTAGAGCACTGTTTGGGTGAGGGGTCCATCCCGGATTACCAATCTCAGATAAACTCCGAATGCCAAAGAATTATGGTCGGCAGTCAGACTGCGAGTGCTAAGATCCGTAGTCGAAAGGGAAACAGCCCAGACCACCAGCTAAGGTCCCAAAATAATTGTTAAGTGGAAAAGGATGTGGGGTTGCACAGACAACTAGGATGTTAGCTTAGAAGCAGCTATTCATTCAAAGAGTGCGTAATAGCTCACTAGTCGAGTGACCCTGCGCCGAAAATGTACCGGGGCTAAAACAATTTACCGAAGCTGTGGATACCTTTATAGGTATGGTAGGAGAGCGTTCTATGTGTGGAGAAGGTGTACCGTGAGGAGCGCTGGAACGCATAGAAGTGAGAATGCCGGTATGAGTAGCGAAAGACAGGTGAGAATCCTGTCCACCGTAAGACTAAGGTTTCCAGGGGAAGGCTCGTCCGCCCTGGGTTAGTCGGGACCTAAGGAGAGACCGAAAGGTGTATCCGATGGACAACAGGTTGATATTCCTGTACTAGAGTATGTAGTGATGGAGGGACGCAGTAGGCTAACTAAAGCAGACGAATGGAAGAGTCTGTCTAAGCAGTGAGGTGTGAATTGAGTCAAATGCTTAATTCTATAACATTGAGCTGTGATGGGGAGCGAAGTTTAGTAGCGAAGTTAGTGACGTCACACTGCCAAGAAAAGCTTCTAGCGTTAAACATACTCTACCCGTACCGCAAACCGACACAGGTAGTCGAGGCGAGTAGCCTCAGGTGAGCGAGAGAACTCTCGTTAAGGAACTCGGCAAAATGACCCCGTAACTTCGGGAGAAGGGGTGCTGACTTTAGGTCAGCCGCAGTGAATAGGCCCAAGCAACTGTTTATCAAAAACACAGCTCTCTGCTAAATCGTAAGATGATGTATAGGGGGTGACGCCTGCCCGGTGCTGGAAGGTTAAGAGGAGTGCTTAGAGGTAACTCGAAGGTATGAATTGAAGCCCCAGTAAACGGCGGCCGTAACTATAACGGTCCTAAGGTAGCGAAATTCCTTGTCGGGTAAGTTCCGACCCGCACGAAAGGCGTAATGATTTGGGCACTGTCTCAACGAGAGACTCGGTGAAATTTTAGTACCTGTGAAGATGCAGGTTACCCGCGACAGGACGGAAAGACCCCATGGAGCTTTACTGCAGTTTGATATTGAGTGTCTGTACCACATGTACAGGATAGGTAGGAGTCTAAGAGATCGGGACGCCAGTTTCGAAGGAGACGTTGTTGGGATACTACCCTTGTGTTATGGCCACTCTAACCCGGATAGGTGATCCCTATCGGAGACAGTGTCTGACGGGCAGTTTGACTGGGGCGGTCGCCTCCTAAAAGGTAACGGAGGCGCCCAAAGGTTCCCTCAGAATGGTTGGAAATCATTCGCAGAGTGTAAAGGTATAAGGGAGCTTGACTGCGAGAGCAACAACTCGAGCAGGGACGAAAGTCGGGCTTAGTGATCCGGTGGTTCCGTATGGAAGGGCCATCGCTCAACGGATAAAAGCTACCCTGGGGATAACAGGCTTATCTCCCCCAAGAGTTCACATCGACGGGGAGGTTTGGCACCTCGATGTCGGCTCGTCGCATCCTGGGGCTGTAGTCGGTCCCAAGGGTTGGGCTGTTCGCCCATTAAAGCGGCACGCGAGCTGGGTTCAGAACGTCGTGAGACAGTTCGGTCCCTATCCGTCGCGGGCGTAGGAAATTTGAGAGGATCTGCTCCTAGTACGAGAGGACCAGAGTGGACTTACCGCTGGTGTACCAGTTGTCTTGCCAAAGGCATCGCTGGGTAGCTATGTAGGGAAGGGATAAACGCTGAAAGCATCTAAGTGTGAAACCCACCTCAAGATGAGATTTCCCATGATTATATATCAGTAAGAGCCCTGAGAGATGATCAGGTAGATAGGTTAGAAGTGGAAGTGTGGCGACACATGTAGCGGACTAATACTAATAGCTCGAGGACTTATCCAAAGTAACTGAGGATACGAAGTGTGAGGTTTACTTGATATTTGATAGATATTCAATTTTGAGTAGGTATTACTCAGAGTTAAGTGACGATAGCCTAGGAGATACACCTGTACCCATGCCGAACACAGTAGTTAAGCCCTAGAACGCCGGAAGTAGTTGGGGGTTGCCCCCTGTGAGATATGGAAGTCGCTTAGCTCGAGGGAGTTTAGCTCAGCTGGGAGAGCATCTGCCTTACAAGCAGAGGGTCAGCGGTTCGATCCCGTTAACTCCCATATAGGTCCCGTAGTGTAGCGGTTATCACGTCGCCCTGTCACGGCGAAGATCGCGGGTTCGATTCCCGTCGGGACCGTTTAAGATAACGGAAGTTATTTTAGACTCGTTAGCTCAGTTGGTAGAGCAATTGACTTTTAATCAATGGGTCACTGGTTCGAGCCCAGTACGGGTCATACTTGCGGGTTTGGCGGAATTGGCAGACGCACCAGATTTAGGATCTGGCGCTTAACGGCGTGGGGGTTCAAGTCCCTTAACCCGCATAATAGAAAGTAGCCGGCTTAGCTCAGTTGGTAGAGCATCTGATTTGTAATCAGAGGGTCGCGTGTTCAAGTCATGTAGCCGGCATTTTTTTATATAGAATAAGAGGTCGATGCGAACGTAGTTCAGTGGTAGAACACCACCTTGCCAAGGTGGGGGTCGCGGGTTCGAATCCCGTCGTTCGCTTAGAGAGGCCGGGGTGGCGGAACTGGCAGACGCACAGGACTTAAAATCCTGCGATTGGTAACGATCGTACCGGTTCGATTCCGGTCCTCGGCATATAATGATGAGCACCCTTAGCTCAACTGGATAGAGTACCTGACTACGAATCAGGCGGTTAGAGGTTCGACTCCTCTAGGGTGCATTTTTTCTATTTAACGCGGGAAGTAGCTCAGCTTGGTAGAGTACTTGGTTTGGGACCAAGGTGTCGCAGGTTCGAATCCTGTCTTCCCGATTAATTATGGGGATACTGAAGGGTATCTTTTTTATATGTGTTAAGGAGATTCTGGGAGTCTTCTTTTTTGTTTTTAAGGAATGAATTTAGGAAAACTAGCAGGGTTTAAGGAATGGTAGTGGCTATATATTTTCTTTAATTATGGTAAAATAGTAAGAGAATAATGTGAGGAAATTGGATGTCAAGTAAGTTTGAAATTTTAATGAATCAAATAGGAGTCTCTGATCAATTGAGACAGGATCCTGCTCTTGTTAATGCAAGTATTGAGCGTGTTGTGGTTCATAAAATTAGTAAGATTTGGGAATTTCATTTTGTATTTTCTAATATTTTACCGATTGAAATCTTTTTAGAGTTAAAGAAAGGGCTGAGTGAGGAATTTTCTAAGACTGGAAATAAAGCTGTTTTCGAAATCAAGGCTCTTTCTCAAGATTTTTCAAATGAACTCTTGCAGTCCTACTATAAGGAGGCTTTTTCTGAAGGTCCATGTGCTAGCCAAGGGTTTAAGTCTCTTTACCAGAATTTAAAAGTTCGTGCGGAAGGAAACCAACTCTTTATTGAAGGTTCAGAGGCGATTGATAAGGAACACTTTAAGAAAAATCATCTTCCTAATTTAACAAAGCAACTTGAGAAGTTTGGTTTTCCAGCTTTTGTCTGCCAAATCGAAAAGAATGATGCTCTTACACAGGAGCAGGAGGAAGCCTTCCATATGGAGAATGAACAAATCGTTCAGGCTGCTAATGAGGAGGCTTTGCGTGCTATGGAACAACTGGAACAGATGGCTCCTCCTCCAGTAGAAGAGAAACCGGTCTTTGATTTTCAGGCTAAAAAGGCTGCGGCAAAACCAAAATTGGATAAGGCTGAAGTTACCCAGATGATTGATGTGACGACTGAGGAGAATAGTTTGGTCTTTGAAGGGGTCGTTTTTGATGTGGAGCATAAGGTGACCAGAACTGGTCGCGTTTTGATCAACTTTAAAATGACGGACTACACTTCAAGTTTTTCAATGCAAAAATGGGTTAAGAATGAAGAAGAGTCTCAGAAGTTTGACATCATTAAGAAAAATTCCTGGCTTCGTGTTCGTGGAAATGTGGAGATGAATAACTTCACACGAGATTTGACAATGAACGTGCAGGATGTGCAGGAAGTTGTTCACTATGAGCGGAAGGATTTGATGCCGGAAGGTGAGCGTCGGGTTGAATTTCATGCTCATACTAATATGTCGACCATGGATGCTCTGCCAGAAGTAGAGGAAATTATTGCGACAGCTGTAAAGTGGGGACACAAGGCGGTTGCCATCACGGACCATGGAAATGTTCAGTCCTTTCCACATGGCTACAAGGCAGCTAAGAAAGCAGGAATTCAGCTGATCTATGGAATGGAAGCCAATATCGTTGAAGACCGTGTTCCTATCGTTTACAACGAAGTAGAGATGGACTTATCAGAAGCGACCTACGTGGTTTTTGACGTGGAAACGACGGGACTTTCAGCTATCTATAATGACTTGATTCAAGTTGCGGCTTCTAAGATGTATAAGGGAAATGTTATTGCTGAATTTGATGAATTTATCAATCCTGGCTATCCCTTGTCAGCCTTTACTACCGAGTTGACTGGAATTACAGATGACCATGTCAAAAATGCCAAACCACTGGAACAAGTTTTACAAGAATTCCAAGAATTTTGCAAGGATACGGTTCTAGTTGCCCACAATGCTACCTTTGACGTTGGCTTTATGAATGCTAACTATGAGCGTCATGGTCTGCCTAAGATTAGCCAGCCAGTTATTGATACGCTGGAGTTTGCTAGAAACCTCTATCCTGAGTATAAACGTCATGGTTTGGGACCTTTGACCAAGCGTTTTGGTGTGGCACTGGACCACCACCACATGGCCAACTACGATGCGGAAGCTACTGGTCGTTTGCTCTTTATCTTTATCAAGGATGTAGCAGAAAAACATGGTGTGACTGATCTGGCTAGACTGAATATTGATTTGATTAGTCCAGATTCTTATAAAAAAGCTCGGATTAAGCATGCGACCATTTATGTTAAGAATCAAGTAGGTCTAAAAAATATCTTTAAGCTGGTTTCTTTGTCCAATACCAATTACTTTGAAGGAGTGCCACGGATTCCCAGAACAGTTCTAGATGCCCATCGGGAGGGATTGATTTTAGGGTCAGCTTGCTCTGAAGGTGAAGTTTTTGACACAGTCGTTTCCCAAGGTGTGGATGCGGCGGTTGAGGTGGCCAAGTATTATGACTTTATCGAGGTCATGCCACCAGCTATCTATGCACCATTGATTGCTAAAGAGCAGGTTAAGGATATGGAGGAACTCCAAACTATTATCAAGAGTTTGATAGAGGTGGGAGACCGTCTTGGCAAACCTGTTCTGGCTACGGGAAATGTCCATTATATCGAACCGGAAGAAGAGATTTACCGTGAAATTATCGTCCGTAGTTTGGGACAGGGGGCTATGATTAACCGAACCATTGGTCACGGTGAACATGCCCAACCGGCTCCTCTGCCAAAGGCTCATTTTCGAACAACCAATGAGATGTTGGATGAATTTGCTTTTTTGGGCGAGGAACTGGCTCGTAAACTGGTTATTGAAAACACCAATGCCTTGGCAGAAACCTTTGAGCCTGTTGAGGTGGTTAAGAGTGACCTGTACACGCCTTTCATTGACAAGGCGGAAGAAACGGTTGCTGAGCTGACCTACAAGAAAGCTTTTGAGATTTATGGAAATCCGCTGCCAGATATTGTTGATTTGCGGATTGAAAAAGAATTAACATCCATACTGGGGAATGGATTTGCCGTGATTTATCTGGCTTCCCAGATGCTGGTGCAACGTTCCAATGAACGGGGCTACTTGGTTGGTTCTCGTGGGTCTGTTGGGTCCAGTTTTGTTGCGACCATGATTGGGATTACGGAGGTTAATCCTCTCTCTCCTCATTATGTTTGTAGTCAGTGTCAGTATAGTGAATTTATCACAGATGGTTCTTATGGTTCAGGATTTGATATGCCCGATAAGGATTGTCCAAACTGTGGCCACAAACTCAGTAAAAATGGGCAGGATATTCCGTTCGAGACCTTCCTTGGTTTTGATGGAGACAAGGTTCCCGATATTGACTTGAACTTTTCGGGAGAAGACCAGCCTAGCGCTCACTTGGATGTGCGTGATATCTTTGGTGAAGAATATGCCTTCCGTGCAGGAACGGTTGGTACGGTGGCTGCCAAGACTGCCTATGGCTTTGTCAAGGGCTATGAGCGGGACTATGGGAAGTTTTATCGTGATGCAGAGGTGGAACGCCTCGCTCAGGGTGCGGCTGGTGTCAAGCGGACAACAGGGCAACACCCGGGGGGAATCGTTGTTATTCCTAACTACATGGATGTTTACGATTTTACGCCTGTTCAGTATCCAGCAGATGACGTGACGGCTGAATGGCAGACGACTCACTTTAACTTCCACGATATCGATGAGAATGTCCTCAAACTTGATGTACTGGGGCATGATGATCCGACCATGATTCGGAAATTGCAGGACTTGTCTGGTATTGACCCTAATGAAATTCCCATGGATGATGAAAGCGTTATGGCTCTCTTTTCTGGAACGGAAGTTTTAGGGGTGACGCCTGAGCAAATTGGAACTCCAACAGGGATGCTGGGAATTCCAGAGTTTGGAACCAGCTTTGTACGTGGAATGGTAGATGAGACACATCCGACGACTTTTGCGGAGTTGCTTCAGCTGTCTGGTCTATCCCACGGTACCGATGTGTGGCTGGGGAACGCCCAGGATCTGATCAAGCAAGGGATTGCGGACCTATCGACTGTTATCGGTTGTCGGGACGATATCATGGTTTATCTCATGCATGCTGGTCTTGAACCTAAGATGGCTTTTACTATCATGGAACGGGTACGTAAGGGCATGTGGCTAAAGATTTCCGAAGAGGAGCGAAATGGCTACATCGAAGCTATGAAAGCCAATAAGGTACCAGAGTGGTATATCGAGTCCTGTGGGAAAATCAAGTATATGTTTCCCAAAGCCCATGCGGCCGCCTACGTTATGATGGCTCTTCGAGTAGCCTTCTTCAAGGTTCACCATCCGATTTATTATTACTGTGCCTACTTCTCTATCCGCGCCAAGGCCTTTGATATCAAGACCATGGGTGCGGGCTTGGATGCTATCAAGCGCAGAATGGAAGAAATCGCTGAAAAACGGAAGAACAATGAAGCCTCTAATGTGGAAATCGATCTCTACACAACTCTTGAGATTGTCAATGAAATGTGGGAACGTGGTTTCAAGTTTGGTAAACTCGATCTCTACCGTAGTCAGGCGACAGAATTCCTCATTGATGGGGACACTCTCATCCCGCCATTTGTAGCAATGGATGGTCTGGGAGAGAACGTTGCTAAGCAGTTGGTGCGAGCGCGTGAAGAGGGTGAGTTCCTCTCTAAGACAGAACTTCGCAAGCGTGGCGGACTGTCATCGACCTTGGTTGAAAAAATGGATGAAATGGGCATTCTCGGCAATATGCCAGAGGATAACCAGTTGAGTTTGTTTGATGATTTGTTTTAAAAAAATTCAAAAAAGTTAAAAGATGGACGAATTTTTTGATTAAACTGAGAAAAACTTAACAGTAGATTATTTATAGAAACAGGAGTACGGATTTATGGTTCAAAAAATTGACTTCCATCTTCATACTATTGCAAGCATAAAAGATTCTGATTTCATATTTTCATTAGATTGGTTGAAAAATTATGTTGAGGAAATGGAATTAGATGCGATAGCAATAACAAATCATGACTTATTTGATAAAGAAAATTTTGAAGAAATTACAGTAGCCTTAGACAAGGTTAAAGTTTACCCTGGAATTGAGCTTACCTTAGATGTTGGACATGTAAATATAGTCTTTCCTATAGACTGCATTGATGAACTATTAACTTTTTCAGATTGGTTATCTCAGATTCATCAGACCCAGTCGGATAGTATAACTTGTGAACAGTTATGTGACCAATTACCTTGTTGGGAAAAAGGTATTTACATATTTGAACTTGGGAAGAGCAAAGGAATAAAAAAAGTACCAGACGTATTAAGTAGTGTTGTGCATGTTGGTGGTGTGCCTAACCAACTAAGATTCAATATTGCTCATAATAATCCTGATAGTTTAGTTCCTTGTCTATTTAGTGACGCTCACGCTACAGATAATGATACAGATAACCGAAATGATATTCAAAAATTGCGAAACAAACAAACCTATCTACAAATTGATTCATGTGAGTGGGAAGATATAAAAAGATGTTTGTATGATAGGAATAAAGTAAGCATAAATAAGGACAATCTGCAAGATGTCATTAACATTAACGGAGTAAATGTTTCTTCAGGGCTTAACTTAGTAGTAGGAAAACGTGGAACTGGAAAAACTCATTTTTTGAATAAGATAAAAGAAGAGTACAGCGAAGATGAGTACTATGAAATAAAGCAATTTGAAACTGCTCGAGCTGATGAATATATTGAGAAACAAAGAAAAGAACAAGGTTTATCAGCTCTACATTCTTGGCAAGGAAAATACAAAAATCAATTTTCAAAGATTAAAAATTATTTAAATAATAACGAAACTGAACAAGAAAATATTGAATGCTTTTTGAACGATGTCAAAAGATTTGCTAATGAAATGGCTAGGAGTGAATCAAGTCAAAAATATTTACTATTTAAGGAGACTGAATTTGAATTTTCCAGCATAGAGTATATAGAAACTGCACTTTCAAATATTAAAGGAGTTATTGAAAAAGATGAAATATGGAAACTGTTGTCAAATAGTGTTCAAAAGAAAAATAATTTTGTTGATGTTTATTTAGAGCTTAGAAACTTATACATAGAATTTAGAAAGGATAATGAGATTAAGAAAAAAGTTAATAAAATAATGACAGAGGTTAAATCTACTGTTACAGCCCGAACAGGAATTTCAAATGTTCAAGAATGTAGTATTAACAAAATAATTCACAGACAACAATTGGAGAAAAAAATCAATGAATTTTTAAATAGTATTGTCACTAAGAGTCCACAAAAAAACGAACGCCTACACGGCTATCAAATACAAGTTAATTTAGTTCCGTATGAATCTGCTAGTCAGTTTCAAAAAGAAATTGGAACGAAAGAAGCTGTCAATAATGATTTAATGGAAGCTTATAAAAACAAAGATTTTATTACTTTTTTAAATAATTTGAAGTGTAAAAACTTTTACAATGAAGCAAATTTCGCAGAATATTTAGTTCGTAAAGAAGTTAAACTTCTTGACTCAGATGGAGTCCCTGCTTCAGGTGGCCAAGCTGTAGGGTTCGCCTTGATGTTGAGGTTAAATGAAGCTAAAAATAAGCCGATTATACTAATAGATGAGCCAGAATCCTCTCTGGATAATGCTTATATAAAAAGTGAGTTGAATACTGAATTAAGACAACTTGCGAGAAATAGCATGGTTGTAGTCATAACACATAATTCTACATTAGGAACACTACTAGAGCCAGATTATTTGATTGTAACTTCAAAAGACAATAACGGAAATTATTCTATTATGTCAGGGGAATTCAGTTCTAGTAAAATAAAAGATTCTATAAATGGTCTCGAAGAAAAAAGTCATGATAAATTTATTGAAGCGATGGAGTCTGGGATAGATTCTTACACTAAGAAGGGAGAAATATATGCAAATCTTAATAGTTGATACAGAGTGTCATTTTTTGATAGATAACAATAGGATAAAACCTGAAGACCTATCTAAGGACCATTTATTAAAATTGTTCAATGAAATTTATCAATTAGAAGACATTAATGTAATACAAATTCCTCAAGAAGATGAGATTAATAACATCAAAAATCCCGTAGAAAAAGAAATTGTTAATCAAATTATCCAAAAAGTAGTAGAATTTGTTAATAACCTAGGGCAAATAAAGCAAGATATAGAGTCATCATTTCCATGCCTTGATTAAAAAGATACATTTTCAGATAATGTTGTTAACCAAAACATTATCCTCCTCCAATCCATGTTTGCTGTGACCTTTACTGCCAATCGTGATAGTCGTTGGTTATATGAAATCTTGCAATTCCTATTCAACCATATTGAAGAGTTAAATCAAGCAGAGTTTGCTAGTCTGTTTAAGGATTTTTTTTGAAAAAATGGTAGTGAGATATGCTGAAGAAAGTTTGTTTGACAAGGATGGAAATATCAAAAGATATGGCGCCATTCTTGTTTATGATTTCAATTTTATAGATTATATTTTATGGAAAAATCGTTCAGATTTAAAAGGAAAGTATTTGAGTGTTGCATCTGAAAATTTTAAGTTTACCTATCGTCGCTCTATAGAGCACTGGTTTCCACAACATCCAAATAGTGATGAAATAGTTGAAAAGATTGATGATAAATTTTTGCACTCCTTCGGGAATCTTTGTATCATTACTGATAGTCAAAATTCGAAGTTTGGAAATTTAGTTCTGAGTGCAAAATATAAACAGTGGGAAGGAATTTTCAATCGCCAGAGTTTAAAATTACAGATGATGGCAGAAATAACTTCAAAAAAAATAGATGGGGTATTGGTGAGATTCAATCTATGGAAAAAGAAGTGGAAAGATATGTACACAATTTTTGTAATAACTAATTAAAACAAGCTTTAGTAAGCTTGTTTTTTAAAATACCAATATATGTGATATACTAGTAAGGGAAGAATTTTTGCGGAAGATAAACCTGCTGAAAAGGTTTTTGACTATCAGTTAGAGCTGGCAGATGAAACAATTATTCTATCGACAGCACTCTTGTCTGGTGCTATTGCTTTAGCAGGATTATTTTCTGCTTTGAAAGAAAAATAGAAAAGGAAGAATAGAATGGTTTTACCAAATTTTAAAGAAAATCTAGAAAAATATGCGAAATTATTGGTTGCGAACGGAATTAATGTGCAACCTGGTCACACTTTAGCTCTTTCTATTGATGTGGAGCAACGTGAGTTGGCACATTTGATCGTGAAAGAGGCTTATGCCTTGGGTGCGCATGAGGTTATCGTTCAGTGGACAGATGATGTGATTAACCGTGAGAAATTCCTCCACGCTCCGATGGAGCGTCTGGACAATGTGCCAGAATACAAAATTGCTGAGATGAACTATCTCTTGGAGAACAAGGCTAGCCGTCTTGGTGTTCGCTCATCTGACCCAGGTGCCTTGAACGGAGTGGACGCTGACAAGCTTTCAGCTTCTGCTAAAGCTATGGGACTTGCGACGAAGCCAATGCGTATCGCAACGCAATCCAACAAGGTTAGCTGGACTGTAGCAGCCGCTGCTGGACTTGAGTGGGCTAAAAAAGTCTTTCCAAATGCTGCGAGCGATGAAGAAGCAGTTGATCTCCTTTGGGACCAAATCTTTAAAACTTGCCGTGTCTACGAAGAAGATCCCGTGAAGGCCTGGGAAGAACATGCAACCATCCTCAAGAGCAAGGCAGATATGCTTAATAAGGAGCAATTCTCAGCCCTTCACTATACAGCGCCAGGGACGGATTTGACACTTGGCTTGCCGAAGAACCACGTTTGGGAATCAGCTGGTGCTATCAATGCGCAGGGAGAAGGATTCTTACCAAATATGCCGACAGAGGAAGTATTCACAGCGCCTGACTTCCGTCGTGCAGATGGCTATGTAACCTCTACAAAACCACTTAGCTACAACGGAAACATTATTGAGGGGATTAAAGTAACCTTCAAAGACGGTCAAATCGTGGATATTTCAGCTGAGAAGGGTGATCAGGTCATGAAAGACCTTGTCTTTGAAAATGCGGGCGCTCGTGCCTTGGGTGAATGTGCCTTGGTACCAGATCCAAGTCCAATTTCACAGTCAGGGATTACCTTCTTTAACACTCTTTTCGATGAAAATGCTTCAAACCACTTGGCTATCGGAGCAGCCTATGCGACTAGCGTTGTTGGTGGAGCAGAGATGAGCGAAGAAGAACTTGAAGCTGCGGGCCTGAACCGTTCAGATGTTCACGTGGACTTTATGATTGGTTCGAATCAAATGGATATCGACGGTATCCGTGAGGATGGAACGCGCGTACCGCTCTTCCGTAATGGAGACTGGGCAATTTAAGGAGAAACTATGCTTGGAAGTATGTTTGTCGGTCTCTTAGTAGGACTCTTGGCAGGTGCTTTGACCAATCGTGGAGAGAGCATGGGATGCTTTGGAAAAATGTTTCTCGGCTGGATTGGTGCCTTTTTGGGCCACTTGCTCTTTGGAACTTGGGGTCCAATCCTAGCAGGAACAGCTATTATCCCAGCTGTGTTAGGTGCCATGATTGTATTAGCCATTTTCTGGAGACGAGGAAGCTAATTTCCTAAGAATAAAAGAAAAGGAGGGAGGGACTTGCTCGCCCTCCTTTTGAGTATGATATAATAGTTCTATGAGATTAGATAAATTTTTAGTTGCCTGCGCTGTAGGGAGTCGAACTGAGGTCAAAAACTTGCTCAAGGCTGGGCGCGTAATGGTAAATGGTAAAAAAGAAAAGTCAGCTAAACTGCAGATCAATGAAGAAAGAGATGAGATTCGCTTTGATGGCCAAGTGCTAGAGTATGAAGAGTTTGTCTACTACATGATGAACAAGCCCCAAGGAGTTATTTCAGCGACTGAAGATTCCAAGCATAGAACGGTTTTAGACTTGCTGGATGACTTGGCGCGGACCAAGGAAGTTTTTCCAGTAGGGCGCTTGGATATCGATACGCATGGTCTTCTGCTCTTGACCAATGATGGTCAGCTTTCTCACGCTCTTCTTTCACCAAAACGTCATGTGGATAAGACCTATCTGGCGCAAGTCAAGGGAATTATGACCCAAGAAGATGTGGAGAGATTTGCCAAGGGCATCCCGCTCAAGGACTTTACCTGTCAGCCGGCTAAGCTGGAGATTGTGTCGGTAAATCCAGTAAAGAATCAAAGTCTAGTTCGCGTGACCATTGCAGAAGGGAAGTTTCATCAAGTCAAACGAATGGTGGCCTACTGTGGCAAGGAAGTGGTGGACCTACAACGTTTGACGATGGGAACTTTAGTCTTGGACGAGAACTTAGAACGAGGAGAATGGCGTCGCCTGACCAAGGAGGAGTTAGAGGTTCTCCTTGCGAGTATTGCTTAATTTAATTTACGCTAGAAAAGGTGAGGAGAATGTCCTTGCCTTTTTAAGTTTTTCAGTTGCTTCCTTTGTGAAAAGAGTTATAATAGACAGTAGAATAAAAGGAGGAATCTATGAACGCGATTCAAGAATCATTTACAGATAAATTATTTGCTAACTATGAAGCAAATGTCAAATACCAAGCGATTGAAAATGCTGCCAGCCATAACGGAATTTTTGCAGCCCTAGAACGTCGCCAAAGCTATGTAGACAATACACCTGTTTTCTCATTGGATTTGACCAAGGACAAGGTTACTAACCAGAAAGCATCTGGTCGTTGCTGGATGTTTGCAGCCCTTAATACCTTCCGTCACAAACTCATCTCTCAATACAAACTTGAAAATTTTGAGTTGTCACAAGCCCACACTTTCTTCTGGGACAAGTATGAAAAATCTAACTGGTTCTTGGAGCAAGTGATTGCGACTGCAGACCAAGACTTGACGAGCCGTAAGGTTAGCTTTCTACTCCAAACTCCTCAACAAGACGGTGGACAATGGGATATGGTCGTTGCCCTCTTTGAGAAATACGGTGTCGTTCCTAAGTCTGTTTATCCTGAGTCTGTTTCATCTAGCAGCAGCCGTGAGCTCAATGCCATCCTTAACAAATTGCTTCGCCAAGATGCTCAAATCTTGCGTGACTTGCTCGCTTCTGGTGCAGACCAAGCGACTGTTCAAGCTAAGAAAGAAGACCTCTTGCAAGAAATCTTTAACTTCCTTGCTATGTCACTAGGTCTTCCACCACGTAAATTTGACTTTGCTTATCGCGATAAGGATGATAACTACCAAAGCGAAAAGGGTATCACACCACAAGAGTTTTACAAGAAATATGTCAATCTTCCTCTAGAAGACTACGTTTCTGTTATCAATGCTCCAACTGCTGACAAGCCTTACGGCAAATCTTACACAGTTGAGATGTTAGGAAATGTGGTTGGTAGCCGTGCAGTTCGCTACATCAACGTTCCAATGGAACGCTTGAAAGAATTGGCGATTGCCCAAATGCAAACAGGAGAAACTGTTTGGTTTGGTTCAGATGTCGGCCAACTTAGCAACCGCAAAGCTGGAATCCTTGCGACAGATGTTTATGACTTTGAATCAAGCATGGATATTCAACTCACTCAAGACAAGGCTGGACGTTTGGACTACAGCGAAAGCTTGATGACTCACGCCATGGTCTTGACAGGTGTGGACTTGGACGAAAATGGCAAGTCAACCAAGTGGAAGGTTGAAAACTCATGGGGAGACAAGGTCGGTACAGATGGTTACTTCGTTGCCTCAGATGCTTGGATGGATGAATACACTTACCAAATCGTTGTCCGTAAGGAATTGCTGACAGCAGAAGAACAAGCTGCTTATGAAGCAGAACCAATCGTACTTGCACCATGGGATCCAATGGGTGCCTTGGCAGAATAAAGTATAAAGAAAAGAGGTTAGGGGAATCCTAGCCTCTTTTTAAGTTCTTCTTAAAGTGGCGATAGATGATGCTTGCCAAGGGAGTTCTTCTTATTTTGGGTCTTTAAGTGACAGAGAAAGAGATATGTGTTACTATAGTAGTACAAAAGGATATCGGAGTAGAAATGAAGTATTTAAGCAGTCAAGACATTAAGGATCGTCAACGAAATATCAGCGATATTAAACCCTATAAAACAACCAAGGAAATCATTTTTTCAAATATCTTTACCTTCTTTAATGCCATGAACTTGGCTCTGGCAGTTCTGGTAGCCACAACCTTGCGATTTGAAAATATGCTCTTTTTAGGTGTGATTGCTATCAATACAGCCATTGGGATTTTCCAAGAAGTACGTTCAAAAAATGCCTTGGAAAAGCTGAGTTTGCTTGGTAAAAGTAAGTACAAAGTCAACCGAGATGGTCAAACGATCGAGATTGATCCAGAGGACATCGTTCTGAGTGAGTATCTGCATCTCAATCTGGGTGATCAGGTGCCTGTTGATGCAGAAGTCCTTGAAGGGAATATTGAAGTTGATGAGTCCTTGCTGACGGGTGAAAGTGATTTGGTCTTTAAAACGGTTGGTGACCAGCTGATGAGCGGAAGCAATGTCGTCAGCGGTACTTGTCTGGTTACGGCAACGGCTGTGGGTACAGATAGCTATATTAACAAACTCGCAAAATCCAGCAAAGAATTCAAAAAATACCCTTCTCAACTGCGCGATTACATGGATAAGATTTTAAAAATCGTCTCTATCTTGCTGGTGCCAGTTGCCATTCTGCTCTATGTCAGAGGTTTTAGTCTGGGGCGGACTTATGTTGAGATTGTCTTGGGAAGTTCAGGTGCCTTGGTCGGCATGATTCCAGAGGGTTTGATTCTCTTGGTCAGTATCTCCCTTGCGGTAGCGGCCATGAAGCTGGCTAAAAAGAAGGTTCTGGTGCAGGAGCTATACTGTGTAGAGACCTTGGCGCGGGTAGATGTTCTTTGTTTTGATAAGACAGGTACCATCACGACTGGTAATATGAAGGTCCAAGAAATGGATGCTAATGTAGCAGAGAAACTGTCTTCTTATCTAGCCTATTTTGACGATGAGAATGCGACTTCGCGAGCTCTGAAGACTTACTTAACCTGTGAGAAAAAGTGGAAAGTTCAAGAGGTCGGTGCCTTTTCAAGCAAAAACAAGTATTCCTTTGTCCAAGTAAAAGAGGGCGGGACCTATTTCTTCGGTGCTTATGAATTTCTAGGCTTTACTCAGCCGATGGATGCCTACTATGAACATCTAAAGCAGCAAGGTTTTCGAATCTTGACACTTGCCCATAGTAAGGACCACATCATGAGTCCAGCCAATATGGAACTACTAGGGCACGTCGTTTTGTCGGATGAGATTAAGGACAATACCAAGGAAACCTTTGACTATTTCGAATCTCAAGGTGTTGAAGTGAAGATTATCAGTGGTGATAATCATGTGGCTGTATATGGGGTGGCTCGTAAGGCAGGTTTTAAGGAAGAAGCCCGTGCGATTGATATGACCAAGGTGAGTGAACAAGATTTTGAAAGAGTGGTCTTGGAACACGAAATATTTGGTCGTGTGACACCTGAACAGAAGCAAAAGATGGTATCTATTTTGCAAAATGCTGGTAAAACAGTTGCAATGAGTGGTGACGGGGTCAATGATGTTCTAGCTCTTAAGAAAGCAGATATTAGTTTCGCAATGAAGGGAGCAACGAGTGCAGCCAAAAGTGTATCCAATATTGTTTTTCTAACAGATGACTTTGCAGTATTTTATGATATCTTGATGGAAGGGCGCCGTGTCATCAATAACATCCAAAAGGTAGCCTCTCTTTTTCTAACAAAGACCTTCTTCTCCATCGTGTTTGCGATTTTGAGTGTGGTATTTGGTTTGGAGTTTGCTTTTATCCCCATTCAGTTTACAATCATTTCAGCCATTACGATTGGGATTCCATCTTTCTTCCTAACTTTTGAGTCCAATAAAGAAAAGGTCAGCACACATTTTATGCGAGATATTTTGACCAATGCTGCGATTGGTGGTGGCATTCTAGTAGCTAGTGTTCTCCTGACTAACTTCTTTATCACTGTCCCAGGTCAGGTCAAATTTATTTGCTTCCTCCTTGCTTTGATCAATGGTCTGTGTCTAGTTGCCAAGGTCAGCATTCCCTTTAATCGATACAAGCTGGTCTTACTCGCACTTTTAAGTCTTACAGCCCTTGTTGGCGTACTTGCCAATACATTTATCCTGCAAGGAGCGTTTGTGCCTTTAGAAGCCACTCAAATGCTCTATGTAGCCGTCCTATCAGTGGTGATTGGGGGCTTGCATTATCTGACTAGAAGAAAAAGTTGATACACAAAAAAAGAATCAGGATCAAATCCTGATTCTTTTTTATCTATATTCTCGATGGTTTGGATTACATGATACCGAGGAAACGAGCTGCAATACCTACTGCAAAGAGAGCAAGGATGATTGCGATTGGTGATACTTTTTTCTTAAGCAACCACATGCAGAGGAAAGTAAGGAGAAGTCCCATCAATCCTGGAATCAATGAGTTCAACTGACCTTGAAGTGTTTGTGGTTGAACGCTATCCAAACTCAAACCACTAAGAGCCTGACCAAGAATTCCCTTCAATTCTCCACCTGTTACAGGTCCTTCTGGGAAGTTGATGTAGGCACCTTCAGCCAATTGTTTACCAGGAAGGTTAACAGTGAAGTTGATAGATACCCAACGTTGTACAAGAACGGCAAGGATGAACATACCAAGGATAGATGCCCCTTTAGTGATGTCTTTCAAGATACCACCAGACATGTCTTTAGTGATTTCAGATCCAGCTTTGTAACCGAACTCTTGTGTGTACCATAGGAAGGCCATACGGATAGCATTCCATCCGAAGAAGAAGAGAAGGGGACCAACAATGTTACCAGATGCAGCAAGTGATGCACCAAGGGCTCCAAGGATAGGACGAACTGTAAACCAGAATACTGGGTCACCGATACCAGCAAGAGGTCCCATCATACCGATCTTAACCCCTTGGATAGCCGCGTCGTCGATTTCAACACCGTTAGCGCGTTCTTCTTCAAGTGCAAGAGTAACCCCCATGATTGGAGCAGCGACGTATGGGTGAGTGTTGAAGAACTCAAGGTGACGCTCAAGAGCAGCCGCTTGGTCTTCTTTTTTAGTGTACAATTTTTTGATAGCTGGGATCAATGAGTAAGCCCAACCCAAGTTTTGCATACGCTCGTAGTTCCAAGAACCTTGAAGGAATTGTGAACGCCACCAAACTTTTTGACGATCTGATTTTGATAATTGAATTTTTTCAGCCATGATTGTTCCCCTTTCTAGTAGTCTTCTAGGATATCACCGATTGGGTCGTTAGAAGTCGCAGCTCCGCCGCCACCGTTTCCGCCTTGTTTTGTAAGGTTAAGGTAGATGAAAGCAAGGGCAACACCGATGACACCAAGGGCAATCAAAGTCAATTGAGAAATTGCTGCAAGAGCAAAACCGATAGCGAAGAATGGCCATACTTCACGAGTTGCCATCATGTTGATAACCATAGCGTAACCAACGGCAACGACCATAGCACCACCGACAGCCATACCACCATTCAACCATTCTGGCATTAGGCCAAGAGCGTCTTGAACAGCAGAAGCAGGGATAGCGATAAGGAAGGCTGCAGGGATAGCGATACGAAGACCTTGGAGAACAAGGGCAAAGTAGTGAGCGCGTTCAACAGCCGCAATGTTTCCTTCTTTTGCAGCTGCGTCAGCTGAGTGAACCAAGGCAACTGAGATTGTACGAACAATCATTGTCAAGAAAAGTCCAGCTACGGCAAGAGGGATAGCTGTGGCTGTTGCGACGGCGATACCTTCAGTAGTAAAGTTACCACCTTTGATCAAGATGATCGCTGCGGCAACAGATGCAAGAGCAGCGTCAGGAGCTACGGCAGCTCCGATGTTAGCCCAACCAAGGGCGATCATTTGAAGAGATCCACCAAGCATAACACCTGCTTCAAGGTTACCTGTTGCAAGTCCGATAAGGGTACATGCGACGATTGGTTGATGGAATTGGAATTGGTCGAGGATACCTTCAAGACCTGCAAGGAAGGCAACAACTACAACCAAGATAGCAGAAATGATTGAAATATCTGACATGGTTTTATTCCTTTTCTATTTAGTTTTAATAAAGTATTTAATCCTGTTTTCAAAAATGATAAAACAGATTAAAATTATTGAACGTTCGCTTTGTTAATCAAGTCAAACAAATCTTTTTTCGTGTCGTTTGGTACTTTACGTACATCAAATTCAACACCGAGGTCACGCATTTTTTCAAATGTTGCAACATCATCTTTGTCCATAGACAAGACGTTGTTAATCATTGTTTTACCTGTTGAGTGAGCCATAGAACCAACATTAAGGGTTTTGATTGGCACGCCACCTTCGATGGCACGAAGGGCATCTTGAGGTGTTTCAAACAAGATAAGAGCATGTGTGTTACCAAAACGAGGATCTTTTGCAACTTCAATCAATTTTTTGATTGGTACAACGTTCGCTTTTACTCCGTTAGGAGCAGCTTGCTTGATCAATTCTTTACGCAACTCGTCGTTTGCAACGTTATCTGAAGCAACGATGATACGGTCTGCTTTTGAATCTGGTGTCCAAGCAGTTGCGACTTGTCCGTGAAGAAGACGTGTGTCAAGACGGGCAAGATTGATTTTCAATTTACCGTCTCCGATAACAGTTCCTTCTGGAATAGCAGCTTGGGCAACTGGAGCAGCCGCAGCACTAGCCACTTCCTCAACTGGATTGAGCTCTTCTGGAAGAGCTTTGATGCCATCTTTGGCTTCTTTAATGATATTCGCAGCGACTTTATCCACACCTGCAGTAGCGTCCATAAGGCGCTCAGTGTAGGCTTGAATCAACATCGGCAAGTTAAGCCCTGTGATGATGGCAAACTTACGCTCAGGATTTTCTCCCATCACGCGGCTAGCTTGGTTGAACGGAGATCCACTCCAAAGGTCAGCCAATACTAGAACCTCATCTTCTGCGTCAAATGCAGCCACAGCGTTGTTGAATTTAGCGTAAAGATCATCTGGACCTTCATTTGGCATAAAGGTTACAACTTGAACCTTTTCTTGTTCACCAAAGATCATAGATCCAGACTGATGAATACCCGCAGCAAATTCGCCGTGGCTCGCAATAATGATTCCGATACTCATTATTGTCATTCCTCCTTTTAAAATGTTTGACTTATAGGTTTCCTAAAAAACCTCAGACGTACTTAGTATAAATCGTTTTCATATAAAAATCAACTACTTTTTCGAAAATTGTAAAAGTTTTCAATGAAAATGGGCTTACAAAATGTTAATATATAAATAACTTCAAAAAATATATGAAAATAACAATAGAAAATTTAATATAAAAATACTGAAAATGAGTTACCTCTATGAAAATAGAATGAAAATAAAAAGGAAAGATTGCAGGATAGCAATCCTTCTTTTTATAGGAATAAATTTTGTAAAGCGTGGGCAACTCCATCTTCTTCATTGGTCAGAGGAAGTTGTTCGTCTGCATATGGAAGAAGAGCAGGATTGGCGTTTTTCATAGCATATCCCTTGCCTGCAAACGCCAACATTTCGGTATCATTATGCTCATCACCAAAGGCGATTAAGTCTTTTTTATCATGATTCATAACATTGAGCAAGTACTCTAGAGCAAAGGCTTTGTTTACCCCTTTGGGTGTACATTCGAGGATGTTGAGGGGGCCACCCCAAGTATTGATAGCTAGTTGATGCTGATAAAAACGATTCATCTCGTCCGCTAGAGCGTATTTGTCTTCAACCCTTGTTTGCAAGAGAATGCAGTTAGGATTCTTGGTTACTCGTTCGGGGTTGAATTGATTTTCCGGTTGGAAGTTCTCTACGCCAAATAGTTTAGGGTCCGCAATTTCTTCATTCGGAGCTGTAATGTAAAATTTCTTACGGTATTCTCCTGCAATAAAGTCGGCCTGGATATCCTCTTTACGTTTGACCATATCTAGGAGATATTTTTTGTCCAAGGTTAAGCATCTTTCGTGCTCCCAAGCCTGTCCTGGTAGATGGGTAAGGGAACCATTAAAGTTAATCATAGGAGTATGTAGCTCTAGTTCGCGGTAGAAGTCTTTTGCCATCCGATACGGACGTCCTGTCGTGATGATGACATGGTGTCCTTTTTCTGAAATTTTTTTGATTGTCTCTTTGGTAAAATCGGAGAGCTTGCTTTCGCTATTAAGCAGGGTTCCGTCCAAATCGACTGCAATAATTTTTTTAGTCATATAAACCTTCCTAGTCGTTTCCAGATAAGATGTCTACTATTATATCAAAAAGAAAGAAGAAAAGCAGACTCGAGATAAAAAACAAAAATTGCTCCAATTTGGTAAATAAACATATTGAAAAAGTGAATGATAAGTGATATAATACTAATATTGTTCGTAAAAAACAAAAGGAGATTTATAATGGATAAACTATTTAAACTAAAAGAGAACGGGACGGACGTTCGTACGGAGGTTCTCGCTGGTTTAACAACTTTCTTTGCAATGAGTTACATTCTCTTTGTAAACCCACAAATGCTTGCGCAGACAGGGATGCCTGCTCAAGGTGTTTTCCTAGCAACGATTATTGGTGCAGTAGCTGGTACCCTGATGATGGCCTTCTATGCGAACCTGCCATACGCTCAAGCACCAGGTATGGGACTCAATGCCTTCTTTACCTTTACAGTCGTATTTGGACTTGGTTATTCATGGCAAGAGGCCTTGGCTATGGTCTTTATCTGTGGGATTATTTCACTAATCATTACCTTAACAAATGTTCGTAAAATGATTATTGAATCCATTCCCAATGCGCTTCGTTCTGCTATTTCAGCAGGTATCGGTGTCTTCCTTGCCTATGTAGGGATTAAGAATGCTGGTCTTTTGAAATTCTCTATTGATCCAGGAAGTTATACAGTTGCTGGTGAGGGTGCTGATAAGGCCCAAGCAGCCATTACAGCAAACTCTTCAGCAGTTCCAGGTCTGGTTAGCTTTAATAATCCAGCTGTTTTAGTGGCTATTGCAGGTTTGGCGATTACGATTTTCTTTGTTATCAAGGGTATCAAGGGAGGAATTATTCTTTCTATCTTAACAACGACAGTTCTTGCTATCGCTGTTGGTTTGGTTGATGTATCAAGCATTGATTTTTCTAATAACCATGTGGGTGCAGCCTTTGAAGATTTGAAGACAATCTTTGGTGCAGCACTTGGCTCACAAGGATTGGGTGCTTTAATCTCAGACACTGCTCGTCTACCGGAAACACTTATGGCTATTCTGGCCTTCTCGTTGACAGATATTTTTGACACAATTGGTACCTTGATTGGTACAGGTGAAAAAGTCGGTATCGTAGCGACAAATGGTGAAAATCACCAATCAGATAAGTTGGATAAGGCTCTTTACTCTGACTTGATTGGTACTTCAATTGGTGCTATCGCAGGTACTTCAAACGTAACGACTTATGTTGAGTCTGCTGCTGGTATTGGTGCGGGTGGACGTACTGGATTGACTGCCTTGGTAGTTGCGATTTGTTTTGCAATTTCAAGTTTCTTTAGTCCACTTTTGGCAATTGTCCCATCAGCTGCGACGGCTCCAATTTTAATTATCGTTGGGATTATGATGCTCGGTAGCTTGAAAAACATCCATTGGGATGATATGGCTGAAGCTGTCCCTGCCTTCTTTACATCTATCTTCATGGGATTCAGCTACTCTATCACACAAGGGATTGCAGTTGGTTTCTTGACTTATACGTTAACAAAAGTTGTCAAAGGTCAAGCAAAGGACGTGCACGCGATGATTTGGATTTTGGATGCCTTGTTTATCCTTAACTATATCAGTATGGCGCTTTAAATGATATAAATAGTAGAAAGGGGGATTACCTCCTTTTACTATAAGGAGGTATATCATGAAAGAAAAGACGATCTGGCAAGAGATTTGGGACAGAGGGAAGTGGATCCTCATCCTTTTAGCAGCTTTTGTCCTATCACAATTTCCTTTAGGGTTATCCGCTTGGTTGATTTCTAGACAATTTCCGCTTTTGCAGTCAGGACTCTTAGTTGGTGCCTTGTCTATTGTCGTTTTGGTAGTATTCATCATTGGTGCGCGGAAAACAAAGCTTGCTACTTTTAATCTATCTTTTTTTAAAGCTAAGGACCTAGCTCGCTTGGTATTGAGTTATCTAGTGATCTTTGCTACTAATTTGTTGGGCTCCGCTTTGCTTCGCATGATGAATGAAACAACGACGAGTAATCAATCAACGCTGAATGGTTTGGTTCAGAATAGTTCCTTGATTTCTACCTTCTTCTTGATTGTATTGGTTGCTCCTATTTGTGAGGAAATTTTGTGTCGTGGGATTATTCCCCAAAAGATCTTCCGTGGAAAAGAAAAACTAGGTTTTATTGTGGGTGCAATCGTCTTTGCCTTGCTCCATACGCCAACCAATCTGCCTTCTGTGATTATTTATGGAGGGATGTCAACGGTTCTGACTTGGACAGCCTACAAGACGGGACGTTTGGAGATGTCAATCCTGCTTCATATGATTCTCAATGGTATTGCTTTTTGTTTAATAGCCTTGGTAGTCTTGATTAGTAGAAATCTAGGCCTATCATTCTAAGCCATTGACCTACTTGGAAAAGATGAATACTAGCGTGTCCATCTTTTTCTTTTTATGGTAAAATAGAGAAATAATATGGTAAAGAAACTTAAGGAAGTGACCGTTATGTCCAATAAAGTCAACCACGTAAAAACAGCTATTTGTGGAATTATCAATGTAACCCCAGACTCCTTTTCAGATGGTGGTCAATTTTTTGCTGTTGACCAGGCGCTCCAGCAAGCTCGTAAATTGATAGCTGAAGGAGCGAGTATGCTAGATATCGGTGGAGAATCGACTCGCCCGGGCAGCAGCTATGTAGAGATAGAAGAGGAAATCCAGCGTGTTGTTCCAGTTATCAAAGCTATTCGCAAGGAAAGTGATGTCCTCATTTCCGTCGATACATGGAAAAGTCAGGTGGCAGAGGCTGCCTTGGCTGCTGGTGTCAATCTGGTAAATGACATTACGGGTCTCATGGGAGATGAGAAAATGGCGGATGTGGTTGCTAAGGCTGGAGCGAAAGTGGTTATCATGTTTAATCCAGTCATGGCTCGACCTCAGCACCCTAGTTCGCTCATATTTCCTCATTTTGGTTTTGGGCAAGCTTTTACAGAGGAAGAGTTAGCTGACTTTGAAAAAATGCCAATTGAAGACTTGATGGAGGCTTTCTTTGAACGAGCTCTAGTGAGAGCGAATCAAGCTGGAATTGCAAGAGAAAATATTCTGCTGGATCCAGGAATTGGCTTTGGTCTGACCAAGAAAGAAAATCTGCTCCTTCTACGGGATCTGGATAAACTACACCAGCAAGGCTATCCAATTTTTCTTGGAGTTTCGCGTAAGCGATTTGTCATCAATATCCTAGAAGAAAATGGTTTTGAAGTTAATCCTGAGACGGAAGTCGGTTTCCGCAATCGGGACACAGCTTCGGCTCATGTAACCAGTATCGCTGCGAGACAGGGTGTCGAAGTAGTGCGCGTGCACGATGTAGCCAGTCACAAGATGGCGGTTGAAATTGCGTCAGCCATTCGTTTGGCAGAAGATGCGGAAAATATAGATTTAAAACAATATAAGTAAGATGAACGAAATTCAAAACAATCAGTGGATTGTCAACTACCGGACGGACCAACCGCATTTTGGCTTGGAGCGAATGGTAGAACTCCTAGCTCTGCGAGGCAATCCCCATCTCAAACTTAAGGTTATCCATATTGGAGGGACCAATGGCAAGGGGTCTACCATTGCTTTTTTGAAAAAGATGCTGGAAAAGCTAGGTCTAAGAGTTGGTGTGTTCAGCTCGCCCTATCTCATTCATTATACGGATCAGATTAGCATCAATGGGGAATCCATCCCCGAAGCGAAACTAGAAGCCCTCATGGCAGACTATCAGTCTTTGCTTGAGGGGGAATCTGCTGACAATTTGCAGGGAACAACTGAGTTTGAGATTATCACAGCTCTAGCTTATGATTACTTTGCCTCAGAGCTAGTAGATGTGGCCA
This sequence comes from Streptococcus sp. 517s, assembly GCF_054445985.1. Taxonomy (NCBI): domain Bacteria; kingdom Bacillati; phylum Bacillota; class Bacilli; order Lactobacillales; family Streptococcaceae; genus Streptococcus; species Streptococcus sp. 517s. Next base: position 191,994 of record NZ_CM136847.1, read on the forward strand.
TCATGGAAGTCGGCATGGGTGGCCTTCTGGATAGTACCAATGTTTGCCAGCCAATTTTGACAGGGATTACGACCATTGGACTGGACCATGTAGCCCTACTTGGGGACACCTTGGAGGCCATAGCAGAGCAGAAGGCTGGTATTGTCAAACAAGGTATTCCCTTAGTGACAGGTCATATTGTTCCTGAAGCCTTGGCTGTGATTGATCCTATTGCAGAAGCTAAAAATGCGCCGCGACTTGTCTATGGAAGTGATTATCAAGTCAGTCATCAAGAAAGTGTGGTAGCGGGTGAAATCTTTGATTATACCAGTTCTGTCAGACAAGGTCGTTTCCAGACTGGTCTGATTGGTTTACATCAGATAGAGAATGCGGGGATGGCGCTTGCCCTCCTAGACACTTATTGCCAGGAGACTGGGCGAGAATTAGCAAGTAATGCCTTGGTTGCTCAAGCTTTGAAAGAAACCAGATGGCCAGGGCGTTTGGAGGTCGTGTCAAGAGACCCCTTGGTGATTTTGGATGGGGCCCACAATCCCCATGCGATCAAGGCTTTATTAGCAACCTTGCAAGAACGCTTTGCGGATTATCATAAGGAAATCCTCTTTACCTGTATCAAAACCAAGGCCTTGGAGGATATGCTGGATTTGTTGGAGGAAATCCCAGATATCGAGCTTACCCTGACACATTTTGACGATAGTCGGGCGACTGATGAAAGCGTGCTGAAAGAGACAGCCAAGTCTAGAAATCTCAATTACCAAAGTTGGCAGGATTTTCTAGAGCAGAAATTGACAGATAGAAAAGAAGAGAAAAAAACAGTTAGGATTGTCACGGGCTCCTTGTATTTCTTGAGCCAAGTGAGAGCCTATCTGATGGAGAGGAAGAACGAGAATGGATACACAAAAGATTGAAACGGCTGTAAAAATGATTATCGAGGCTGTTGGTGAGGACGCTAACCGCGAGGGCTTGCAGGAAACACCCGCTCGTGTAGCTCGTATGTACCAAGAGATTTTTTCAGGTCTTGGTCAAACTGCTGAGGAACACTTGTCAAAATCCTTTGAGATTATTGATGACAATATGGTGGTAGAAAAGGATATTTTTTTCCACACCATGTGTGAACACCACTTTCTGCCCTTTTATGGGAAAGCTCACATTGCCTACATTCCAGATGGTCGTGTGGCAGGCCTGTCTAAGCTGGCCCGTACGGTTGAAGTTTATTCTAAAAAACCACAAATTCAAGAACGTTTGAATATTGAAGTGGCTGATGCCTTGATGGACTATCTGGGTGCTAAAGGGACCTTTGTTGTCATTGAGGCCGAGCATATGTGTATGAGCATGCGTGGTGTCAGAAAACCAGGTACTGCGACTTTGACAACAGTCGCTCGTGGTCTATTTGAAACAGATAAGGACCTCCGAGATCAGGCTTATCGTTTAATGGGACTATAATACCCTTCGAAAATCAAATTCAAACCACGTCAGCTTCACCTTGCCGTACTCCAGTACAGCCTGCGGCTAGCTTCCTAGTTTGCACTTTGATTTTCATTGAGTATAAAAAGAATCCGCTTCATGCGGATTTTTCTAGAAAGGACTAGTTATGGATCAACTGCAGATTAAAGATTTGGAAATTTTTGCCTATCATGGTCTCTTTCCAAGTGAGAAAGAATTGGGGCAGAAGTTTGTTATTTCCGCAAGCTTATCCTATGATATGACCAAGGCGGCGACAGACTTGGATTTAACAGCCTCTGTCCATTACGGAGAACTGTGTCAGCAGTGGACGACCTGGTTTCAGGAAAGCACTGAGGACTTGATTGAAACGGTAGCCTACAAACTCGTTGAACGTACCTTTGAGACTTATCCTCTTGTCCAAGAGATTGAGTTGGAACTAAAAAAACCTTGGGCTCCAGTGCATTTACCGCTAGATACCTGCTCGGTGACCATTCACCGTCGTAAGCAGCAGGCCTTTATCGCTCTAGGAAGCAATATGGGGGACAAGCAAGCAAACTTGGAACAAGCCATTGACAAACTGCGAGTTCGAGGTATCCATATTCTCAAAGAATCCAGTGTCTTGGCGACGGAACCTTGGGGTGGTGTGGAGCAGGATAGCTTTGTCAATCAGGTGATTGAAGTAGAAACCTGGCTACCGGCTCCAGTCTTGTTAGAAACATTATTAGCCATTGAGTCAGAAATGGGACGGGTTCGAGAGGTGCATTGGGGGCCTCGCTTGATTGATTTGGACCTGCTTTTTGTGGAGGACCAGATTATTTACACAGACGAGCTCATCTTGCCTCATCCTTATATAGCAGAACGCCTCTTTGTCCTTGAGCCGTTAGTGGAAATAGCTCCCCATTTTATCCATCCGATCCTAAAGCAACCAATTCGATACTTGGTTGACCAGTTGGAGCAAGGAAATGCCTAAACTTTCCGAGACCTATAGCAAGTGGAAGAGTATCGGGGAGGGACTACTTGCTATTGTTTTAGGGCTTCTCTTGATTCGTTTTGGACAAGTTATTCCGAGGATGGGGTACCAGTTGCTGATGGGCTACTTTTCCTTATCAGCAGTTTGGCACTTGTTGACTCGCTGGTTTCAGGATAAAAAACGTCGGGAAAATATCTTTGTAACTCTGGCCAAGCTGGTGGTCGCGGCTCTCGTGTTTGACTCTATCATCTTGCAAGACCTTGCCCTCTATCTCCTAGTCTTTGTCATTGCGAGCTACCAGCTGTTTACGGGTGGCATTAGTCTTGTGACCTGGTCTCTCTATCGAAAAAATGCTATTCATCCTCGGCTCCATCATCTCTTCGATGCTGTATGGATGATAGGATTTGGGATTTATAGCATCTCTCCTTTTCACGATGCAGCGAATTTTGAATTGCTCTTGCTTGGGTTTTACTTGCTCATGCTAGGGGCTAGTAGCCTTCGGGACGGTTTCTTTTTTGAAAAGATAGAAAACAATCCCAAGCTGAAACGACGAATGCGAATGACCCTGCCTATCTTTGTGACAGCGCTAATCCCTATCAGTACCTTACGAAAACTAAATGAGTGGCTGGCAAATCATGAAAGCCAAGAAAGGGAAGTTCATTCGGAAAGAAAAAACGACCAGACGGTGGATCTGGAAATTTTTATCCATACCTCAGAAACCTCCTTCTTCCTAGCCATGGGACATGTGGATATTTGTTATCAAGGGACGGTTATTTCCTATGGTTCCTATGATCCCCACTCGGAGCGTTTATTCGGCATGGTTGGAGACGGTGTTTTGTTTAAGGCCAATCGGGAAAAATACATTGAGCTTTGTAAGAGGGAAAGTCAGAAGACTTTGTTTGCTTATGGTCTGAGTTTGACGAACCAACAGAAAGTAGCCATCCAAGCCCGTTTAGCAGAGATAGAAGATCTGTTAATTCCTTGGGAACCAAGCTCGCAGTTGATGAAAAGAAGAGAGGGAGAGGTCAAGCATACCTACTCCTACCAACTGAAAGAGGAAGCGGATGCGACCCTCTATAAATTCAGCTCATCCGAGTTTAAGACCTACTTTGTTCTCAGTACCAATTGTGTTTTGCTGGCAGACTCTATCGTGGGAAAAGCTGGGACTGATATATTGAGTCCCCAAGGTTTCATTGTGCCAGGGACTTACCAGGATTACCTTGATTTAGAGTACACAAAGCCAAACGGTCTAGTTGTTAGTCGCTCTATTTATTAGAAAAAGAAAACTCTAGTTCCTCAGCAGTTTGCGCTGAGAAGCTAGAGTTTTTAAAATAGGTCATTTTCTTCTGGAAGGAGGATGGTTTCTCTGCCGTCTAGGTCTAAAACAAGGACCCTAGGCGGGTAAAGCGGATCGAAAGGATGATTGAAATCAAAATCGATGCTAGTCGGAAGGTGCTGACTAGAAAAATGGAAGGTGATGGTCCCCTTATTGTTGAGCAGTTGAAACTCAAGTTCTTCTTCTAATTCAAAGACATTTTTCAGGAAATGATCGATAATATACCATAAAGAGTCAATGACATCGTCAGGCAGGCTGGTCACAACACCAAAACTAGCGGAACGTCTCTGTGTATTTGTAAAAGCCATGTTTTCCTCCCCCTTTTATTTTTCCTTATCATACAGCAAAATATCTCAAAAATCAAGAAATCGTACTCGCTTTTTCAAAATGAGAATGAAGAATGAAATTTTTTCAAAGTTTCTCCTAAAAATACTTGAAAGTGTTTACAATAAGTGATAAAATGGAGTAAGTAGATACGTGAAAGCGAAATTTTCAATATAGAAAGGAAACAGAATGAACACAGATGATACAGTAACGATTTATGATGTTGCCCGTGAAGCTGGGGTCTCAATGGCAACTGTTAGCCGTGTCGTTAATGGCAACAAGAATGTTAAAGAGAACACTCGAAAAAAAGTCCTAGAAGTGATTGATCGCTTGGACTATCGTCCAAATGCGGTAGCACGTGGTTTGGCTAGCAAGAAAACAACGACAGTCGGAGTTGTGATTCCTAACATTACCAATGGTTATTTCTCAACGCTTGCTAAGGGGATTGACGACATTGCTGAAATGTACAAGTATAACATTGTCCTTGCAAATAGTGATGAAGATGATGAAAAGGAAGTTTCAGTAGTCAACACTCTCTTTTCAAAACAAGTCGATGGGATTATCTTTATGGGCTATCACTTGACTGAAAAGATTCGTTCAGAATTCTCTCGTTCACGGACACCGGTTGTTCTTGCTGGTACTGTGGATGTTGAACACCAACTTCCAAGTGTGAATATCGACTACAAACAAGCAACGATTGATGCTGTGAGCTACCTTCTCAAAGAAAACGAAAAAATTGCTTTTGTGAGTGGACCACTTGTCGATGATATCAATGGCAAGGTTCGTTTGATCGGTTACAAGGAAGCCTTGAAAAAAGCTGGACATTCTTATAGCGAGGGTTTGGTCTTTGAATCAAAATACAGCTATGACGATGGCTATGCCTTGGCAGAACGCTTGATTTCATCACAAGCTACAGCCGCAGTTGTAACAGGTGATGAATTGGCTGCGGGTGTCCTAAATGGTTTGGCTGACCACGGTGTGTCTGTGCCGGAAGAGTTTGAAATCATTACTAGTGATGATTCACAAATCTCACGCTTTACCCGTCCAAACTTGACAACTATTGCCCAACCTCTTTATGACCTTGGTGCCATCAGTATGCGTATGTTGACGAAGATTATGCACAAGGAAGAGTTGGAAGAACGTGAAGTTCTCTTGCCTCATGGTTTGACAGAGCGTCGTTCAACACGAAAACGGAAATAGAAAAAATCAGGGAATCGTGAAGATTTCCTGATTTTGCTTTCTAGAGTAGGGTTTAGCCTTCCATATAGTCTTTCAAAGCCTGTCCTTTTAATCCTGCATTGAGGGCGATAAGGAGTTTCAAGCGGGCTTTTTGAGCGTTGAGTTCTTTGACAAAGAAAACACCAGCTCGTTGCAGCTGTACCCCTCCACCTTGGTAGGCGTAGACAGGTTCAGCAATGCCGTTAAAGCACCGTGAGACCAAGGCGACTGGAATTCCTTTTTGTAGAAGGCTTTCTAATTTTTGAGCCGTTTCTTTGGGAATATTACCAGCTCCGAAGGCTTGGATAATCAATCCGTCCAATTGTTCCAAATCCAGCATATCAATCAGCTCATCTGTCATACCAGCATAAGCCGAGATGATAGGAACTAATCCTTGTATGTGATCAAGGTCAAAGCGGACACGGGGCTCAGCTGTTTTGAAGTAGAGGATTTCGTGTTTCATAATCAGACCAAGTGGTCCGTGCGTTGGAGTCTGGAAGGTGCTGACGTTGGTCGTATGTGTTTTGGTGACATACTTGGCAGCGTGGATTTCATCGTTCATAACGACCAAAACTCCTTTGCCAGCAGCCCTGTCATCGCTAGCTACTCGTAAAGCACTTAGGTAATTATAAACACCATCACTACCGAGTTCGTTGGAGCTGCGCATGGCCCCTGTTAGAACGATGGGGATGGGCGGGATTTTCATGGTATCAAGGAAGTAAGCTGTTTCTTCTAAGGTATCCGTACCATGTGTGATGACTACTCCATCGTAGTTATTAGCTTCCTCTTTGATTTTATGATAGAGTGCAAGCATATGCTTGGGTTTGATATGGGGGCTTGGCAGGTTAAAAAAGTCTAGGGCATGAACCTCAATCCCTTCAAGTGGATTGGAAACATGGTTCATGGGATTGTCCTGACTAGTTACAACGGCACCAGTGGCGTCTGCTTGCATGGAAATAGTCCCACCTGTATGCAAAACAAGGATTTTCTTAGGCATGATTTAGTCACTCTTTCTGAAATGTGGTATAATCATTGTAACACAAAAGGGGAGAATGGGATAGGATGGAAGTCAAAGCTGTTTTTTTTGATATCGATGGAACGCTAGTCAACGATCGCAAGAGTGTTTTGAAATCCACTAAGGACGCGATTAAGATTGTCAAAGAGCAAGGGGTACTTGTTGGAGTAGCGACAGGACGAGGGCCGTTTTTTGTCAAGGAATTGATGGAAGACTTGGACTTGGACTTTGCGGTGACCTACAATGGCCAATACATTTTTAATAAAGAAAAGGTGCTCTTTGCAAGCCCAATTGCTAAGTCAAGCCTGCGTCAACTGATTGCTTACGCTAAAAAGGAGCGTAAAGAAATCGCTCTTGGAACTGAGCATGCCGTTGTTGGTTCGAAGATTATGTCATTTGGTCTCGGCTCCTTTTCTCAACTGGTTAGTCGTTTTATTCCGACTGTGCTGACAAGAACTGTTAGCCGTTCCTTTAATCGAATGGTCAGCAAGGCAGTTCCTCAAAAGGAAGACGACCTACTTAACTTGATTAATCAACCCATTTATCAAGTTTTGATGCTGATGACGCCAGAGGAATCTGAGAAAGCTGCAAGTGATTTTGAAGATTTGAAATTAACTCGAAGCAATCCTTTTGCAGCAGATATCATCAACCAAGGAAATTCCAAACTAGAAGGCATTCGCCGAGTAGGAAAAGAATATGGCTTTGATCTCAACCAGGTCATGGCCTTTGGTGATTCAGATAACGACCTGGAAATGTTAGCAGGTGTCGGTATGTCAGTCGCTATGGGAAATGGCAGTAGCAGTGCCAAAGAGGTTGCTAAACACATTACAGCAAGCAATCAACAAGATGGCATCCACAAGGCGCTTGAGCACTTTGGCGTTTTAGCTTCAGAAAAAGTGTTTGTCAGTCGGGACTACCACTTTAATAAGGTCAAGACCTTCCACCACATGATGGATGAACGAACTCAAGAAGAGCCACAGGCATGGGATGCTGAAGGTGCAACCCACCGCGCAGACTTTAAAATTGAAGAATTAGTAGAGTTTGTCCGCGCTGCAAGTTCTTCAGAGGAAGAATTTCAAGACTCCCTTGCAAGCATGCATGAGGCACTTGATAAGGCGGCAGAGAAAGTGGCGAAAAAGACACCTGCTAAGCAAAATCTGGTCGGTCAAGTGGATGCTTTGATCGACACACTGTATTTCACGTACGGCAGTTTTGTTTTGATGGGAGTGGATCCAGAACGCATTTTTGATATTGTTCATGAAGCAAATATGGGAAAGGTCTTCCCTGATGGAAAAGCTCATTTTGACTCGGTTACGCACAAGATTTTAAAACCGAATGACTGGGAAGAAAAATATGCTCCAGAACCTGCCATTAAACAGGAGCTACAACGTCAGCTTAAGGCTTATGAGCGACATAAAGAAAGAAATAGAAATAATAAGTAACAAAAAGGAGCTCTAGGCTCCTTTTTTAATAATTATAATGTTTTTTCACTTTCTCTTACGACCAGCAAATCGACTTTTGCATGGCGGAGAATATATTCAGATGAAGAACCGACTAAGAGGCGTTCAAAGGCATTGAGACCTGTAGCACCAACTAAAATCAAGTCAACATTTTCTGCGTCCGGAATCGTCCGAGCGAGGAGAGTTTTGGGATTTCCCATTTCGATGACGATGTGGATATCCGTTAAACCAGCATCTTTTGCACGCTTTTCATACTCTTTCATCATACTTTCAGCATCTGCTTGGAGTTCTTCGTAAACTTCAGCATCAAAGGTAGATACGCTTTGAAGAGCGCGTGTGTCAATAACATGGACAATGGTGAGCTTGGATTCATTGCGTAGAGCAGTGTAAACACCTTTGACGAAAGCCAAGTCCGCTTCTTTAGAACCATCAATTGCGACCATAACATTTTGGTAACGTTGTGCCATAATGAAACCTCCTGAAATTTTCTTACTTTTATTGTAACCCTTTTCACTAAAGAAGTAAAGTAAAAATCATATTTTAAACCATATTGTTGGTCATAGACTTAGTGCGTATATAGAAATAAAAGAGAGAATTGGTGAGAATTCCCATTGTCCATTTTTTTCTTTTACTTCCTTGTTTATGGAAGCTTGTCGCAGCGACTTTCTAGTGGTATAATGTTACTATCCTGACGAATTGAGGAAAAAAGATGAAAGAATTTAACAAATCTAGCAAGCTAGAGCATGTTGCTTATGATATCCGTGGTCCTGTTTTAGAAGAAGCCATGCGTATGCGAGCAAATGGAGAAAAGATTTTACGCCTGAATACAGGGAATCCAGCAGAATTTGGCTTTACAGCGCCAGATGAGGTCATTCATGATTTGATTATGAATGCGCGTGATAGCGAAGGTTACTCTGATTCTAAAGGGATTTTCTCAGCCCGTAAGGCTATCATGCAGTATTGCCAACTGAAGAAATTCCCAAATGTGGATATTGATGATATTTACCTTGGAAATGGTGTCAGTGAGCTGATTGTCATGTCCATGCAGGGGCTTTTGGACAATGGAGATGAGGTCTTGGTACCTATGCCAGACTATCCTCTCTGGACAGCGGCTGTCAGCCTAGCTGGGGGAAATGCCGTTCACTATATCTGTGATGAGGCTGCAGAATGGTACCCTGATATTGACGATATCAAGTCAAAAATTACTTCCAATACCAAGGCTATTATTCTCATCAATCCAAATAATCCGACAGGAGCCCTCTATCCCAAGGAACTCTTGTTGGAGATTATTGAGATTGCACGTCAAAACGACTTAATTATCTTTGCGGATGAAATCTACGATCGTATGGTCATGGATGGTCATGAGCATGTCTCAGTAGCTAGTCTGGCTCCAGATGTCTTCTGTGTCAGCATGAATGGTCTTTCAAAATCTCACCGTATCGCTGGTTTCCGTATAGGATGGATGGTCTTATCTGGACCTAAGACACATGTCAAGGGCTATATTGAAGGTCTTAATATGCTGTCTAACATGCGCCTTTGCTCTAACGTTTTGGCTCAGCAAGTCGTACAAACCTCGCTAGGTGGGCATCAGTCGGTGGACGAATTGCTCCTTCCTGGTGGACGGATCTACGAGCAAAGAAACTTCATTTACAATGCCATCCAAGATATCCCAGGTTTGTCTGCGGTCAAGCCGAAGGCGGGACTTTATATCTTCCCTAAAATTGACCGCAATATGTATCGCATCGATGATGATGAACAATTTGTCCTCAATTTCTTGAAGCAAGAGAAGGTTCTATTGGTTCATGGTCGCGGTTTTAACTGGCAAGAACCAGACCATTTCCGTATTGTTTATCTCCCTCGTGTAGATGAATTAGCACAAATCCAAGAAAAGATGACTCGTTTCTTGAAACAGTATCGTAGATAGGGCTTACATGAGAAAAAGCTGGAAACATTTGCCTAGAGCTATTGACAAAAGTATCAGAATCAGATAGAATAGTAAAGTATGTTTAGTAACTGATCACTTTATAGCCGGCTAAACGAATACAAAATCTATGAGGAGGTATTCATCGTGAAACGTACTTATCAACCAAGTAAAATTCGTCGTGCGCGCAAACACGGATTCCGTAACCGTATGTCAACTAAAAACGGTCGTCGCGTATTGGCAGCTCGTCGTCGTAAAGGACGCAAAGTTTTGGCTGCATAATCCAAACAAATTCAGCAAAGAAGTCAGTAGGAACTCGAGTCTACTGGCTTTTCTTTTTATCTTAAAGGGTGCATTGTCCACGAAATCGGTCATTTCAGATGAAACTCATGGAGGGCTCATTTAAAAGGTCACATACAAAAAACTCAAAATCAGATATAAGTTACTGATTTTGAGCTTTTGTTTATTCTTTTAAGTGATAAGAGTAGCTAGCGACAACGACGTCTTCGTGCCATCTGAGAGCATATTTTAGTTTGAGGCTCATTTGATTGTGCAGGATATTTTGCCAAGGCTTGTTAGGGATAAACTGTGGGACAAGGACTGTAACGGTATAGTTTTTTTGCTTAGCTTCTTGGGCGATTCGTTTGACATACTTAACGCTAGGGGTGATGATGTCGCGGTAGCTGGTATTGATATTCTTCAGAGTGATACTTGGGAAGTAATCGGCAAATTCCTGGAGGATTTCTTGGTCTTTTTCCGCCGTTTCTTTAGTAGAAATGTGCATGGCCAACACTTCGTCACCGATACTTTGAGCGTAGTTAATGGCTCCGACACTTACTCGAGTAACATTTCCTACTAGGACAAGGACAAGGTTACCGTCATAAGTGCGCTTTTCAATTCCTTCGTAGAGTCGCAGTTGTTTTGCCACTTTTTGGTAATGGTTGTGAATGGACAAAAAGAGGAAAGTTAGAACTAGGATAATTGGGAAGAATGGCCAGATATCACCTAGTCTGAAGAGGAGTAAAATGAGGACAATAGCATAACAAATGATGGCCCCAAGGATATTAGCAAAGGCAGGTTTTAAGAAGTTTGCTCCTTTTTCCTTTTTCCAATGGCGAATCATCCCAGTCTGAGAAAGGGCAAAGGGAACGAAGACCCCGATAGTATAAAGAGGAATCAAGCGTTCAGTATTCCCATTAAAAATGAGAAGAAGGATCATAGCCCCAAAGGCCAGAGTTAAGATACCGTTGGAGTAGCCAAGGCGATCCCCTTTTTCCATAAAGAGATGAGGCATGTACTTGTTTTTGGCCATATTGTAGGACAGCATAGGGAAGGCTGAAAAGCCAGTATTTGCAGCTACAGCTAGAATCAAGGCTGTTGAGAACTGGAAGAGATAGTAGCTAGCATGACCAAAGAATGAATCACCAAGAATGCCCTTGGCCATTTGCGAGAGGATGGTTTCTCCGTGTTGAGGCGTGATACCCATCCAGTAGTTTAGGAAGGTAATGCCTGCAAAAAGAAATCCTAAAATCAGCGACATGATGGTCAAAGTCTGAGCAGCATTCTTTTCTTTCGGAGTTTTAAAAAATGGTACCGCATTTGAAATAGCTTCAACCCCTGTCAGAGAGGCAGAGCCACTGGTAAAGGCTCTTAGTAGGAGAACGATGGAAAGGCTCGGAACAGTTTGTCCAATGGTTGAAGTCGCCTGATAGTTTAGGGACCCTGTAAATAGTTGAAAGAATCCATAAAGCAAGAGAAAGACGGTACTGAAGATAAAGAGGTAGACGGGAATCATCAGAGAGCTGGCAGATTCTTTCAATCCTCTTAAATTCAAGAGCATGAGCAGGCAGACTAGGAAAATAGAGATATGAAGATTGTAGGGATGGAGGGCAGGGATGGCTGCTGTAATAGCATCAGCTCCAGACGCAACGGATACGGCTACTGTCAGCATATAGTCAACAAGGAGGCTACCACCTGCAATCAAGCCTAGTTCAGGGGAGAGATTTTCCCGAGTGACCATATAAGCTCCTCCGCCTTGAGGATAGGCGTGGATGATTTGACGATAGGAAATGGTCAAACTAGCGAGCAGTAAGAGGACAAAAATACCGATAGGGAGGCTCCACCAAATAGCGAGAGGAGAGAGACTGACTAAAACGAGAATGACTTGTTCAGGTCCATAGGCAATAGAAGACAGGGCATCACTGGATAACATTGCAAGTGCCTGCATTTTTCCAAGTAATCCCCCTTCACCGTCTGTGAGGGACTTGAGTGGTCGACCGATAAAGGTATATTTTAATTTTCTAAACATTTTCTTTTCCTTTGATGAAAATTTCAATAAGTGTTATTATACTGCTTTGAAAAAGGGCAGTCAAGGGAGAATGACTGGTTTTTGGATATTTTTCCAAGCCGAGGGATGCTATTTTTGGTATAATAGATGGAAGAAAATGAGGTTAGAAGAGATGATTTTTGATACGCACACACATTTAAATGTAGAAGAATTTGCAGGACGTGAGGCCGAAGAAATCGCCTTGGCTGCTGAGATGGGTGTGACACAGATGAATATTGTTGGTTTTGATAAGCCAACCATTGAACGAGCCCTAGAGTTGGTAGATGAGTATGAGCAACTCTACGCAACTATTGGCTGGCATCCAACGGAAGCAGGGACATACACAGACGAGGTCGAAGCTTACTTGCTTAAAAACCTAAAGCATCCCAAGGTTGTTGCTTTAGGTGAGATTGGTCTGGACTACCATTGGATGACAGCACCTAAGGAAGTGCAGGAGCAGGTTTTTCGTTGTCAGATTCAGTTATCTAAGGATTTGAACTTGCCTTTTGTGGTCCACACTCGTGATGCGCTAGAAGATACTTATGAGATTATCAGGAGCGAGGGCGTTGGTCCTCGTGGTGGAATTATGCACTCATTTTCAGGTTCTTTGGAGTGGGCTGAGAAGTTTGTCGAGCTTGGAATGACTATTTCTTTCTCAGGTGTGGTGACCTTTAAAAAAGCGACGGATATCCAAGAGGTTGCTAGGGAACTTCCTTTGGACAAGATTTTGGTAGAGACGGATGCCCCTTACCTGGCTCCTGTTCCTAAACGTGGCCGTGAAAACAAAACAGCCTACACACGCTATGTGGTAGATTTTATCGCGGATTTGCGTGGGATGACGACTGAGGAGTTAGCCGCAGTAACAACTGCAAATGCAGAACGTATCTTTGGATTGGACAGAAAGTGATGAAAGAAAAAATTTCCCAAGTCATCGTGGTCGAAGGCCGCGATGATACAGCCAATCTCAAACGTTACTTTGACGTAGAGACCTATGAGACACGAGGGTCGGCAATCAATGACCAGGATATAGAGCGGATTCGTCGCCTGCATGAACTGCATGGAGTCATTGTCTTTACAGATCCTGACTTTAACGGTGAGCGCATTCGTTGCATGATTATGACGGCCATTCCAACTGTGCAGCATGCCTTTCTCAAACGAGATGAAGCAGTGCCCAAATCTAAGTCCAAGGGACGGTCTCTGGGAATCGAACACGCCAGCTATGAAGATCTAAAAACAGCGCTGGCTCAGGTGACAGAGCAATTTGAAAACGAGAACGAGTTTGACATCAGTCGTGGTGACTTGATTCGCCTAGGTTTCTTGGCGGGAGCAGACAGCCGTAGACGCCGAGAGTATCTAGGTGAACAGCTCCGCATTGGCTATTCCAACGGCAAGCAACTCCTCAAGCGTTTAGAGTTGTTTGGGGTAACCTTGGCAGAAGTGGAAGAGACTATGGAAAGTTATGATAATAGCTAGATAGCCCAAAAATACAAAGGGAATGTGTTACAATAGAGGTACTTAGATTTATTTTGATAGCGTTCAAATAGAAACTTATAAGGACAGAACGAAATGAAAATCCGAGTTGATAGAGATTCTGTGTGTATGGGGGACGATGTACTGCCTCATGAGGTGGAATTTGAAGTTCCTGATGACATGACGGTGAAAGATTTTTTTGAATTTCTAGAAAAGGGACGTTATTTGCCGTCTGTTCAAGGAAATAATGTGGCCTGGGAACTCCGTAATCGGAATGGTGAACAAGGTGTTTATTTCACTAAAACAGGAGAGATTATCCATCCAGATGGAGTATTAAAAGAGATGTTGGAAGGAATTACGGAGACACCCTTATTTGTTTTGCTCTATCATTATACCCCGGAAGCATACTATATTAGAAAATAGAATAAATGAGAATTGCAGATGATGTCCTGACCGAGGTTGAACTGGTCATGTATTGTTATCGTCCCTTGGTGCTTTTATGAAACATCTTTTTAAATGAAGTCTAGGTTTTCGATTGGGCATGAAAAATTGGAAACTTTATAGTTTTATCTACATCCTACTTGAACCACTAACCTTTTTCAAAGATTGTGAAAGGAAATGATATGGCAAATAGAAGTTATATTTACTTAAAAAACGGAGATGAAGCCCGTATTCTAACAGAGGGAATTTACACAATACCCTATTTTTGGCAATTGTTTTGGGATGAAGACGATTTAAAAGCTCCGATTGCTCTCTGGAAAACAGCAGAAAAACTGGAAGAAGATGAAGAGCAAGCAGAAAGATTTTACCAAGAGCAGAATGTAGATATCTTGCTTTCTATTGAAAAATTCCAGCAGAATGCCCTCAAAAACCGATCTTTTTTAGAAGAGAATGCCCCGCAATCCGTGCAACTATATGATGACTTTGTCCGCTATATTCTTGCAAATGTCAAAGACGGTGATGTGCTCGGATTTGATCTTTTAGATGTTGTTTTTATGGACCAAGTGTCTGTTGTTTCTGATAAACTGTTAAAAAATATACGAGCCATTCGGGAAAATCGACCCAAAGATTTAGATTTTTCTGTGACAGAAAAGAACTTAATTGGTCTTGCTATGGGCTTTCCTGATTATTATGCTTCAGAATTATTGCCAGAAGACAATATTGTAGATTCGGTTGCCTATCAGGATGAACTGAAGAAAATGAACCCCCAAGAAGATAAGAAAGTGCTAGATACGACTGGAGCTGATTCAAAAGGGAACAAGTCTCGTGTTCTTTTAGTGTTTTGGATTTTGTTGGCACTAGTAATTATGTGGGTTTTATATATTATTTTTAGCTAATAAATAGAAAAGAGAATAAATGAGAATTGCAGATTATAGCGTGACCAAGGCAGTGCTGGAGCGTCACGGTTTTACTTTTAAAAAGTCCTTCGGGCAAAATTTCCTGACGGATACCAATATCCTTCAAAAAATCGTGGATACAGCTGAAATTGATGATCAGGTTAATGTCATCGAAATCGGGCCAGGGATTGGTGCCTTGACAGAATTTTTGGCTGAGCGTGCGGCAGAAGTTAAGGCTTTTGAAATTGACCACCGTTTGGTGCCAATTTTGGCAGATACCCTACGTGATTTTGACAATGTGACCGTGGTTAACGAGGACATTCTCAAAGTTGACTTGGCTCAGCATATCCAGAATTTCAAAAATCCTGAATTGCCGATTAAGGTAGTTGCCAATTTGCCCTACTATATCACAACGCCTATTCTCATGCATTTAATCGAGAGTGGCATTCCTTTTAGTGAGTTTGTCGTCATGATGCAAAAAGAAGTGGCGGATCGCATCTCAGCACAGCCCAATACCAAAGCTTACGGTAGTTTGTCGATTGCTGTTCAATATTACATGACAGCAAAGGTTGCCTTTATCGTGCCTCGTACGGTCTTTGTACCAGCACCAAACGTGGACTCAGCTATCTTGAAAATGGTGCGCCGTCCAGAACCTGCCGTAGCAGTGGAAGATGAACAGTTTTTCTTTAAGGTTTCCAAGGCTAGCTTCACTCATCGTCGCAAGACCTTATGGAACAATTTGACAGGCTACTTTGGGAAGACCGAAGAAATCAAGGACAAACTGACCAAGGCTTTGGACCAGGCAGGCTTATCTCCATCTGTGCGTGGGGAAGCTCTCAGCTTAGAAGAGTTTGCCAGCCTAGCAGATGCGCTTAAAGGACAGGGACTCTAAGATGCAGGGACAAATCATTAAAGCCTTAGCAGGATTTTACTATGTAGAGAGTGATGGCCAAGTCTATCAGACACGTGCGCGTGGGAATTTCCGTAAAAAAGGTCACACACCCTACGTCGGAGACTGGGTAGATTTTTCTGCTGAGGAAAATTCCGAAGGTTATATCCTCAAGATCCACGAACGGAAAAATAGTCTGGTCCGTCCGCCTATTGTTAATATTGACCAAGCGGTGGTTATCATGTCGGTCAAGGAGCCGGATTTTAATAGCAATTTGTTGGATCGCTTCTTGGTTCTTTTGGAGCACAAGGGTATCCATCCCATCGTCTATATTTCTAAAATGGACTTGCTGGAAGATAGGGAAGAATTAAGTTTTTACCAACAAACCTATCGTGCCATTGGTTACGACTTTGTGACTAGTAAAGAAGAACTTTTGCCTTTGTTGACAGGAAAAGTGACGGTCTTTATGGGGCAGACAGGTGTTGGAAAATCAACCCTCCTCAATAAAATCGCACCAGACCTCAATCTTGAAACAGGAGAGATCTCAGACAGTCTAGGTCGTGGTCGCCATACCACTCGAGCTGTTAGTTTTTACAACCTCAATGGGGGTAAAATTGCGGACACACCAGGCTTTTCATCACTGGATTATGAAGTGTCAACGGCTGAAGACCTCAATCAGGCCTTTCCAGAGATTGCCAGTGTCAGTCGAGATTGCAAGTTCCGTAGCTGTACCCATACCCATGAACCAGCTTGTGCGGTTAAGCCAGCTGTAGAAGAAGGCGCCATTGCAACCTTCCGTTTTGACAACTACCTGCAATTCCTCAGCGAAATTGAAAATCGCAGAGAAACCTATAAAAAAGTCAGCAAAAAAATTCCAAAATAAGGAGAAACCTATGTCTCAATACAAGATTGCTCCGTCAATTCTGGCAGCAGATTATGCCAACTTTGAACGTGAAATCAAGCGCCTAGAAGCAACTGGTGCAGAATATGCCCATATCGATATCATGGATGGGGACTTTGTACCACAAATCAGTTTTGGTGCAGGTGTGGTTGAAGCTCTTCGGCCTCATAGCAAGATGGTCTTTGACTGCCACTTGATGGTGGCGAATCCTGAACACCACTTAGAAGATTTTGCGCGTGCAGGTGCAGACATCATCAGTATCCATGTAGAAGCAACGCATCATATTCATGGCGCTCTTCAAAAGATTCGTTCGCTCGGTGTCAAACCTTCGGTTGTCATCAATCCAGGTACGCCTGTCGAGGCGATTAAGCACGTCCTTCACCTAGTTGATCAAGTCTTGGTCATGACGGTTAACCCTGGCTTTGGTGGTCAAGCTTTTCTGCCTGAAACCATGGATAAGGTTCGTGAGTTGGTTGCCCTTCGTGAGGAAAAAGGTTTGAACTTTGAAATCGAAGTCGATGGCGGGATTGATGACCAGACCATTGCTCAAGCTAAAGAAGCTGGAGCGACCGTTTTTGTAGCAGGATCCTATGTCTTTAAGGGAGATGTCAATGAACGAGTGCAAACTCTCAGAAAACAACTGGACTAGGGTTGCCGTTTTTGCAGGCGGAGACCGCGGTCATTATCGGACGGATTTTGATTGCTTTGTCGGTGTGGATCGAGGCTCACTCTGGGTCTTGGAAGAAGATCTGCCTCTCACTCTAGCAGTTGGAGATTTTGATTCGGTGACTGCAGACGAGCGTCAGTTGATTCAAAAACGTGCCCAACATTTTGTCCAAGCCCAGCCAGAAAAGGATGATACGGATCTGGAATTGGCTCTCTTAACCATCTTTGAGCAACATTCTCAGGCTCAGGTGACTATTTTTGGGGCTTTGGGTGGTCGAATTGACCATATGCTGGCTAATGTCTTTCTGCCTAGCAATCCCAAGTTGGCACCCTATATGCGCCAGATAGCGATTGAGGATGGGCAAAATGTGATTGCCTATTGTCCAGAAGGGACCAGTCAGCTAGAGCCCCGTTCAGACTACGATTATCTAGCCTTTATGCCAGTTCGGGATAGCCAGTTGACCATTATCGGAGCCAAGTATGAGTTGACAGAGGAGAATTTTTTCTTTAAAAAAGTGTACGCTTCTAACGAATATATAGATAGGGAAGTTGCGGTAACTTGCCCAGATGGCTATGTCGTCGTGCTGCATAGCAAGGACAGGAGGTAGGATGGAGACTGTATTATTACTATTATTAATTGCCAACCTAGCTGGGCTCTTTCTGATTTGGCAAAGGCAGGATAAGCAAGACAAATACCTAGCCAAGAGTTTGGAGGATCAGGCAGACAATCTTTCAGATCAACTGGATTATCGCTTTAAACAAGCTAGACAAGCAAGCCAGTTAGACCAAAAAGACTTGGAAGTGGCTGTCAGCGACCGTTTGCAGGAAGTGCGAATGGAGTTGCACCAAGGGCTGACGCAAGTTAGACAGGAGATGAACGAGAATCTCCTTCAAACCAGAGATAAGACCGACCAACGTCTCCAAGCCTTGCAGGAATCAAATGAGCAACGTTTGGAACAAATGCGCCAGACGGTCGAGGAAAAGTTAGAGAAGACCTTACAGACGCGATTGCAGGCTTCCTTCGAGACAGTTTCCAAGCAACTGGAGTCGGTCAATCGAGGTTTGGGAGAGATGCAGACAGTTGCCCGCGATGTCGGTGCCCTTAACAAGGTTCTCTCTGGAACCAAAACGAGAGGGATTCTGGGAGAATTGCAACTGGGGCAAATCATTGAAGACATCATGACACCTGCCCAGTACGAACGAGAATTTGCAACAGTTGAAAACTCCAGTGAACGAGTGGAGTATGCCATCAAGTTACCTGGACAGGGTGACCAGGAATATGTCTACTTGCCGATTGACTCCAAGTTTCCACTGGCGGATTATTACCGCTTAGAAGAAGCTTATGAAGCAGGAGATAAGGACGAAATTGAACGCTGTCGTAAGTCACTCTTAGCAAGCGTCAAGCGCTTTGCCAAGGATATCAAGAGTAAATATTTGGCGCCACCACGGACGACCAATTTTGGAGTCTTGTTTGTTCCGACAGAGGGACTCTACTCAGAGATTGTTCGCAATCCGGTCTTCTTTGATGATTTGAGACGGGAGGAGCAGATTATTGTTGCTGGTCCAAGCACCTTGTCGGCCCTGCTTAATTCTCTATCAGTTGGCTTCAAAACTCTCAATATCCAAAAGAGTGCAGATCATATCAGCAAGACCCTTGCTAGTGTCAAGACCGAGTTTGGCAAGTTCGGGGGAATTTTGGTTAAGGCACAAAAACATCTCCAACATGCCTCTGGCAATATTGATGAATTATTAAACCGTCGTACTACAGCTATCGAGCGGACGCTCCGTTACATTGAGTTATCAGAAGGTGAGCCTGCGCTTGATCTACTCCATTTCCAAGAAGATGAGGAAGAATATGAAGATTAGTCACATGAAAAAAGATGAGCTGTTTGAAGGTTTTTACCTGATCAAGTCAGCTGACCTGAGACAGACGCGTGCTGGGAAAAACTACCTAGCCTTTACCTTCCAAGACGATAGTGGCGAGATTGAAGGAAAACTCTGGGATGCCCAACCTCATAACGTTGAGGCCTTTACCGCAGGGAAAGTAGTCCACATGCAGGGGCGCAGAGAAGTTTATAATAATACACCTCAAGTCAATCAAATTACTCTCCGCCTGCCTCAGCCTGGGGAACCCAATGATCCAGCTGCCTTCAAGATCAAGTCACCAGTCGATGTCAAGGAAATCCGTGACTACATGTCACAAATGATTTTCAAAATTGAAAATCCTGTCTGGCAGCGTATCGTTCGCAGTCTCTACACCAAGTATGATAAGGAATTTTACTCCTATCCAGCTGCCAAGACCAACCACCATGCCTTTGAAACGGGTTTGGCCTATCATACAGCGACCATGGTGCGCTTGGCAGATGCCATTAGCGAGATCTATCCTCAGCTCAATAAGAGCCTCCTCTATGCCGGGATTATGCTGCATGATTTGGCCAAGGTTATTGAGTTGACGGGACCAGATCAGACGGAGTACACAGTGCGAGGCAATCTCATTGGCCATATAGCCCTCATCGATAGCGAAATTACCAAGACAGTCATGGAACTCGGCATCGATGATACTAGAGAAGAAGTGGTGTTACTGCGCCATGTCATCCTCAGTCACCATGGCTTGCTAGAGTATGGTAGTCCAGTCCGTCCACGTATCATGGAGGCAGAGATTATCCATATGATTGACAATCTAGATGCCAGCATGATGATGATGTCAACAGCTCTAGCTTTGGTGGATAAAGGAGAGATGACCAATAAAATCTTCGCTATGGACAATCGTTCCTTCTATAAACCAGATTTAGATTAATAATTTAAGAAAAACGAGCATTTTTTACGCAATAATGTTCGTTTTTTTATGTGAATATGGTATAATGGATAAAATATCAAAATTAAATGGAATGGTAAATAAAAATGAAATTAAGAAGAAGTGATCGGATGGTTGTCATTTCCAACTATTTGATTAATAATCCATACAAACTAACAAGTCTCAATACCTTTGCAGAAAAGTACGAATCTGCTAAATCATCGATTTCAGAGGACATTGTGATTATCAAGCGTGCCTTTGAGGAAATCGAAATCGGCCATATTCAGACTGTGACTGGAGCAGGTGGTGGCGTTATCTTTACACCATCAATCTCTAGTCATGAAGCCAAAGAAATGATCGCAGACTTGCGTGACAAACTTTCAGAAAGTGACCGTATCTTGCCGGGCGGCTATATCTACCTGTCTGATTTGCTTAGTACGCCTGCCATTTTGAAAAATATTGGGCGCATCATTGCCAAGAGCTTTATGGACCAAAAAATCGATGCCGTTATGACAGTAGCAACAAAGGGTGTTCCGCTCGCAAATGCAGTTGCCAATGTCCTCAATGTTCCATTTGTCATTGTGCGTCGTGACTTAAAAATTACCGAAGGTTCAACGGTCAGTGTCAACTATGTTTCAGGTTCAAGCGGTGACCGCATTGAGAAAATGTTCCTTTCAAAACGTAGCCTCAAGGCAGGCAGTCGTGTCTTGATTGTGGATGACTTCTTGAAAGGTGGGGGAACTGTCAATGGGATGATCAGTCTCTTGCGTGAGTTTGATTCGGAACTAGCTGGTGTCGCAGTTTTTGCAGACAATGCCCAAGAAGAACGTGAAAAGCAGTTCGATTACAAGTCACTCTTGAAAGTAACCAATATTGATGTTAAGAACCAATCCATCGATGTTGAGATTGGAAATATCTTTGACGAAGACAAATAAGAAATAGAACTAAAGGTTGGAACGATTGTCCCAGCCTTTCTTTGCAAACAGAATAGAAGGATGCTTATGAAAACACCATTTATCAGCCGTGAAGATTTAGAAACGATTGTTTCCGAATTCCCGACTCCCTTTCACTTGTATGACGAGAAGGGGATTCGTGAAAAAGCAAGAGCCGTCAACCAGGCCTTTTCCTGGAACAAGGGCTTTAAAGAATATTTTGCAGTCAAGGCCACTCCAACTCCAGCCATCTTGAAAATTCTCAAAGAGGAAGGTTGTGGTGTGGACTGTTCTAGTTATGTGGAGCTTTTGATGAGCCATAAACTGGATTTTCCTGGTTCTGAGATCATGTTCTCTTCTAACAATACCCCAGACCAAGAGTACGCCTATGCGCGTGAATTAGGTGCGACCATTAACTTGGATGCTTTTGAAGACATTGAACATCTGGAGCGAGCGGCAGGCATTCCAGAAATCATCTCTTGTCGTTACAATCCTGGAGGCGTTTTTGAGCTAGGAACAGATATCATGGACAATCCTGGGGAAGCCAAGTTTGGGATGACCAAGGACCAGCTTTTTGAAGCCTTTGCGATTTTGAAGGAAAAAGGAGCCAAGACATTTGGGATTCACTCTTTCCTAGCATCCAATACTGTCACCCATCTCTACTACCCAGAGTTGGCGCGTCAGCTCTTTGAATTGGCTGTTGAAATCAAGGAAAAGTTGGGCATTTCACTAGACTTTATCAATCTTTCCGGCGGAATCGGAGTCAATTACCGTCCAGATCAGGAGCCAAATGACATTGCTGTGATTGGTGAGGGAGTTCGTAAGGTTTATGAGGAAGTCCTTACGCCAGCAGATCTTGGTCAGGTTAAGATTTTCACCGAATTGGGTCGCTTTATGTTAGCCCCTCACGGAGCTCTCGTTACAAGAGTCACTCATAAGAAAAAAACCTATCGTACCTATCTGGGCGTGGATGCATCAGCAGTCAACCTCATGCGTCCAGCCATGTATGGGGCCTACCACCATATTACCAATCTGACCCATCCAGATGGACCTGTTGAGGTGGTAGACGTGGTCGGTTCACTCTGTGAAAACAATGATAAATTTGCCATTAATCGCGAACTGCCTCATACAGAAATCGGTGATTTGCTGGCAATTCATGATACAGGTGCACATGGATTCTCCATGGGTTATCAGTACAATGCAAAACTACGCTCGGCAGAAATCCTCTATACCGAAGAAGGCAAAGCCCGCCAAATCCGCCGTGCAGAGCGCCCTGAGGACTATTTTGCAACCTTGTATGGTTTTGATTTTGAATCGGATCATTAAAAGAAATTGAAAATGAAAGTGAAAAACAGATTGCTTTCTAAAAAATAGACAAAAAAACCTTGTTTTTCACCTTACTCGTGATATAATAAAACTATAAAACGGTTTCAAGGAAGGTGACGATATGTCTGAAGAAACAATTGACTATGGACAAGTGACAGGAATGGTGCATTCGACAGAGAGTTTTGGGGCGGTAGATGGCCCTGGGATTCGGTTTATTGTCTTTTTGCAGGGTTGTCACATGCGTTGCCAGTACTGTCATAACCCCGACACATGGGCTATGGAGACCAATAAATCACGCGAACGCACAGTAGACGATGTCTTGACAGAAGCCCTTCGCTACCGTGGCTTCTGGGGAGACAAGGGAGGAATCACTGTTAGTGGTGGAGAAGCCCTCTTACAGATTGATTTCCTAATTGCCCTCTTTACCAAGGCCAAGGAAAAAGGAATCCACTGTACCTTGGATACCTGTGCCCTTCCATTCCGTAACAAACCACGTTATCTCGAAAAGTTTAATAAACTCATGGCAGTGACAGACTTGGTTCTATTGGATATCAAGGAGATTAACGATGAACAACACAGGATTGTTACCAGCCAAACTAATAAAAATATCTTGGCCTGTGCAAAATATCTATCAGATATTGGGAAGCCTGTGTGGATTCGCCATGTGCTGGTTCCAGGCTTGACAGACAGAGATGAGGACTTGATTGAACTTGGTAAATTCGTCAAAACCCTCAAAAACGTTGATAAGTTTGAAATCCTACCTTATCACACTATGGGGGAATTCAAGTGGCGTGAACTAGGAATTCCTTATTCGCTCGAAGGGGTAAAACCACCAACAGCAGACCGTGTCAAGAATGCCAAAAAACTCATGGATACAGAAAGCTATCAAGACTATATGAAACGTGTACATGGATAAAAAAGAAGCCTGATGGGAACATCAGGCTTTTGTGATGCAGAAAAGGCCTAGCCTTTCAGCTAAGCCGTTGCCTTATTTTCTAGAATGTTGTTTACCAGCATTACGTTTTTTATGTTTCTTAGTAGTCGTAATTGCAGTTGCTTGATTAGGAGTGATATCTTTTCGCCCGCCTGTAGTTGATGCTGAACTTGCTTTTGGTGGATTTTTGGCAAATTCTTCACGTACTTTTTGACGAAGTTTTGGACGAACAACATAGTTAACGATGAACTGTTGGAGAATCATCATGAAACCACCGACAACCCAGTAAAGTGTCACACTGGCTGGTGCGAAGAGGGAGAAGACGACAATCATGAGTGGGCTCATGTAAATCATTTTCTTGAGTTGATCTCTTTGCATCTCGTCTTCTACTCCGTGAAGTGAAAGGAGTGATTGGAGATAGTAGAGGATACCAGCGAAGGCGACAAGGATCATACTTGGGGAACCGAGATTGATACCCAAGAAGGTAGAGCTAGCTACACCATCAGTGTATTGGGCTGCAAAGTAGATAGCAGAGAAGAAAGGCATTTGAATGAGGATAGGGAAGCATCCTACACCACCGAACATGCTGATGCCGTTTTCTTTTTGTGCAGCAAAGAGAGCCTGTTGTGCTTCTAGTTTTTCTTCCTGAGTTGTTGCCTCTTTAAGGCGTGTTTGATGTGGTTCGAGCACGTGTTTGAGAGCATTCATCTTTTCAGAGTGAAGTGTTGCCTTCCATGATTGGTAGATACCAAGTGGCAAAATAATCAAACGTACGATAATCGTTACGATGATGATCCCAATCCCAAAACCAAGGTTCATATCATTGGCAAAGTATTTGATAGCCTCTGCCATAGGCGATCCGATAGTGTTCCAGATAAAACCAGTAGGTTGTCCTGTTGCTTTGTCTACTTGGACACAGCCTGTCAAGACGAGTAGCATAGCCACTCCCATAGCAGAGAGGGCAAAACGTTTAATAGATTTCAATGTTTTCATTCCTTCTTTAAAAATTATACCTTTCTATTCTACTGTTTTTTTGTAAAATATACAATAGTTCTAGAGACCTAATTTGCGACTTTGAAGTCTGGATAGGATGAAAAGTTGCTCATTTGTACATCTAGATAGGTGACTTTTGAAAAGGGTGTCGGACCTTTTCGGATTTCTTGGATAAATTTTGCCATAGCGGCAGAGGAGTCTGCCTGAGCAAGAATTTCCACTGTGCCATCGTCGTTATTCCAGACACGACCGGTGATGCCACCGATTTCAAGCGCTAAAGTATAAACACCCCAGCGAAAACCAACACCCTGCACCCTACCTTGGGCAATCATTCTAACCTTTTGCATACCAAACCCCTTTGATTGTGTTATAATATTTCTATGACTATTATAACCTCAAAAGCCAATTCTGTGGTAAAAAATGCCAAGAAATTGCATCAAAAAAAATATCGAAAGTCTGCCTATTTGATTGAGGGCTGGCACTTGTTTGAAGAAGCTGTTCAAGCAGGAGTGACGATTGAGAAGATTTTTGCCTTAGAAAGTTACCGAGATCAGCTAACCGCTTTTCCGCAAACGGTTTGGGTCTCTGAAGAAGTCTTGCTAGATTTGGCAGATACGCAAACCCCTCAAGGGATTGTTGCCGTGATTCAAAAAGAGGAAGTAGGACTGCCTGATCTCCGTCAGGGTAAGTTTCTATTTTTAGAGGATGTCCAAGATCCTGGTAATGTTGGCACCATGATTCGAACTGCGGATGCGGCAGGTTTTACAGGGGTTATTGTTTCAGATAAGTCAGCAGATATCTACAGTCTCAAGACCCTGCGTTCCATGCAAGGAAGTCATTTTCATTTGCCTATCTATCGTATGCCCGTTGCCGCTTTTGTAGAAGAGGCAAAGAAGAGCAATTTGCCTATTCTGGCAACGACCTTATCGAGAGAGTCAAAGGATTATCGTGAACTTTCTTCACTAGAGAACTTTGTTTTAGTCATGGGAAATGAAGGACAGGGGATTAGTTCTGTCATGGCTGAGAGTGCTGATCAGCTGGTTCATATTGGCATGAAAGGTCGAGCAGAAAGTCTCAACGTGGCAGTTGCCGCAGGTATATTGATGTTTTATTTTAGCTGATTTATAAAATCTTTGTTATAATCAAGACATACTTATAGAGAAAAGGAGAATCAGAATGAATCAAACGATTATTCAAGAACGTTCAGGTCTCAATCAATTTTACGCTAAGGTTTATGCCTTTGTGGGACTTGGGATTGGTCTATCAGCTCTCGTGTCAGCTTTGATGTTGACAGTCTTTCAGTCCCAGTTGATTTACTTTTTAATGCATGGCCGTCTCTGGCTGATGGTTGCAACTTTTGCAGAACTTGCTCTAGTCTTTGTTGCAAGTAGCATGGCTGCGAAGAACAGCCCAGCAGCTCTCCCAGTATTTTTAGTTTATTCTGTTTTAAATGGATTTACGCTTAGTTTTGTCGTAGCCTTCTATACACCTGGGACCGTCTTATCAGCCTTTGTATCTAGTGCCCTTCTCTTCTTTGTCATGGCGGTAATCGGAATTTTCACTAAGAAAGATTTGGGTGGAATGGGACGAGCTTTGATGGCGGCGCTTGTCGGCCTCATCATTGCCATGGTTGTGAATCTATTTTTAGCCAATGGCTTCTTTGACTACATGATTAGTATTGCCATGGTCTTGGTCTTCTCAGGTTTGATTGCTTGGGACAACCAAAAGATTCGCTATGTTTATGAGCAGTCACGAGGACAAGTAGCGACAGGTTGGGTCATCTCAATGGCACTCAGCATCTACTTAGACTTTATCAACCTCTTCCTTAGCATCTTACGAACCTTTGGTCGAAACGATTAATGAATGACAGAGTCAGTGTTCGAAAGAGCACTGACTTTTTCTCATTTACTCTTTTCTTTTCTTGGAAATAGGTGTATAATGCTTTTAACTAATTTTTGAGGAGCCGTTTATGAAGAAAAGTTTTATTCATCAGCAAGAAGAGATTTCCTTTGTCAAAAACACCTTTACCCAGTATTTGAAAGATAAGTTAGAAGTTGTTGAAGTTCAAGGTCCTATCTTGAGCAAGGTTGGTGATGGGATGCAGGACAACCTGTCCGGTGTCGAACATCCAGTATCCGTAAAGGTCTTGCAGATTCCAGATGAAACTTATGAAGTCGTCCACTCACTAGCCAAATGGAAACGCCACACCTTGGCTCGCTTTGGTTTTGGAGAAGGTGAAGGTCTTTTCGTCCATATGAAGGCCCTTCGTCCAGACGAAGATTCGCTTGATGCGACTCACTCTGTATATGTAGACCAGTGGGACTGGGAAAAAGTGATTCCAAATGGTCAACGTAATATCGCTTATCTCAAAGAAACCGTCGAGAAGATTTACAAGGCTATTCGTCTGACAGAGCTAGCCGTAGAAGCCCGCTACGATATCGAATCCATCTTGCCAAAACAAATCACCTTCATCCATACAGAAGAGTTGGTGGAACGCTATCCAGACCTAACACCGAAAGAGCGTGAAAATGCGATCTGTAAAGAGTTCGGTGCAGTCTTCTTGATTGGTATTGGTGGCGAGTTGCTTGACGGGAAACCTCATGATGGCCGTGCACCTGACTACGATGACTGGACAACAGAGTCTGAGAATGGCTACAAGGGATTGAATGGGGATATCCTGGTTTGGAATGAACCTCTTGGTTGTGCCTTTGAACTTTCATCAATGGGGATTCGGGTAGATGAGGATACCCTTCGTCGCCAAGTGGCTCTTACAGGAGACGAAGATCGTCTTGAGTTGGAATGGCATAAAGCCCTGCTTAACGGTCTTTTCCCATTGACAATCGGTGGAGGTATCGGACAGTCTCGGATGGCCATGTTCCTTCTTCGTAAGAAACACATTGGAGAAGTTCAGACCAGTGTTTGGCCTCAGGAAGTCCGCGATACGTATGAAAATATCTTGTAGAGAATCGAACCGCAAGGTTCGGTTTTCTTTCTCTTTTTGCCTATAATTTGGTATAATAAACGGTATGAAAATCGTATCAGGAATCTACGGAGGGCGTCCCCTCAAGACGCTAGAAGGCAAGACGACGAGGCCGACATCAGATAAGGTTCGTGGAGCTATCTTTAACATGATAGGTCCCTATTTTGAGGGCGGTCGTGTCTTGGATCTCTATGCTGGCAGTGGTGGTCTGTCTATTGAAGCTGTGTCAAGAGGGATGTCCCATGCTGTCTTAGTGGAACGGGATAGAAGGGCACAAGCTATCGTCGCTGCAAATATCCAAATGACCAAGGAAGTTTCCAAATTTCAGCTCTTAAAGATGGAGGCTGAACGGGCCTTGGAGCAGGTGACAGGTCCCTTTGACCTGGTCTTTTTAGACCCTCCCTATGCCAAGGAACAAATCGTTGCAGATATCGAAAAAATGGCAGAAAGAAACCTTTTCTCCGACGAGATCATGGTTGTCTGTGAAACCGATAAGTCTGTAGAACTTCCAGAAGAAATTGCCTGCCTCGGCATCTGGAAGGAAAAAATATATGGGATTAGTAAGGTGACAGTCTATGTCAGATAGAATTGGATTATTTACAGGTTCATTTGATCCGATGACAAATGGACATCTGGATATCATTGAACGAGCCAGCAGACTCTTTGATAAGCTTTATGTCGGGGTGTTCTACAATCCCCACAAACAAGGTTTTCTCCCTGTTGAAAACCGCAAACGGGCAGTCGAAAAAGCTGTGGCGCATTTAGATAATGTAGAGGTCCTGGCTTCTCATGACAAACTAGTCGTCGATGTTGCAAGAAGACTGGGTGCTAAGACCCTTGTCCGTGGCTTGCGGAATGCCACAGACTTGCAATACGAGTCTAGTTTTGATTACTACAATCATCAACTGGCTCCAGAAATCGGAACCATTTACCTATATAGTCGCCCAGAGCACCTTTATATTAGCTCTTCAGCCATGAGAGAACTTCTGAAGTTTGGTCAGGAGATTCAGCAATATGTACCAAACAGTGTTGTGGAGGAATTAGAACATGAAGAAAAAAACTAGATGGCCCTTATATGTCATCCTAGCACTAGTAGTGACTTTTTTAGCTTTTGTAGTACCTTTACCCTACTACATAGAAGTTCCAGGTGGAGCGGAAGATATTCGTCAAGTTTTAAAAGTCAATGAAACAGAAGATACAGAAGCAGGAGCTTACCAGTTTGTAACAGTCGGTATTCGACACGCAACCCTATCACATCTTGTCTATGCTTGGTTAACACCTTTTACGGATATTAGAAGTGCTAAGGAGACTACGGGTGGCTCTACTGATGCGGAGTTTATGCGGATCAATCAGTTCTACATGCAAACATCCCAAAACATGGCCAAGTATCAGGGATTGAAGACGGCTGGAAAGGATATCGAACTCAAGTATCTGGGAGTCTATGTCTTGACCGTGACGGACAATTCAACTTTTAAGGGCATTCTGAACATAGCAGACACCGTGACGGCTGTTAATGACAAAACATTTGACAGTTCAAAAGACTTGGTCGACTATGTTAATTCTCAACAATTAGGGGATACGGTCAAGGTAACCTATGAAGAAGACGGAAAAGTCAAGTCTGCAGAAGGTAAAATTATCACTCTCGAAAACGGGAAAAACGGGATTGGGATTGGTTTGATTGACCGTACGGAAGTGACCAGTGATGTTCCGATTCGCTTTTCAACAGCTGGTATCGGGGGGCCAAGCGCCGGTCTCATGTTTAGCCTAGCTATTTACACCCAGATAGCAGATCCAGGTCTTCGTAATGGTCGCATTGTTGCGGGAACGGGAACCATTGATCGCGATGGAAATGTTGGCGACATCGGTGGAATTGACAAAAAAGTGGTTGCAGCCTCTCGTCAGGGAGCCAACATCTTTTTTGCTCCTGACAATCCAGTCACCGAGGAAGCAAAAAAAGCAGATCCCGATGCGAAAAGCAACTATGAAACAGCCCTAGAAGCTGCTAAAACGATCAAAACAGAGATGAAAATCGTTCCGGTTAAAACCTTGCAGGATGCGATTGATTACCTTAAAAACAATCCCTAATTCGTAGAAAAATCGAAAACTAGCGCGCAAGCGGATAAGATGGTATAATAGTCAAATGGTTCAATTATTATTCACTCTAAGTAGTCATATACTCTTTATTTATTTGAGCTTTTACCTTTTGAAGGATCTTGTTAGATGGGAAAAGGTTTTAAAAGTGAACGCTA
The DNA here is from genome assembly GCF_054445985.1 of Streptococcus sp. 517s. NCBI lineage: Bacteria > Bacillati > Bacillota > Bacilli > Lactobacillales > Streptococcaceae > Streptococcus > Streptococcus sp. 517s. The sequence continues at coordinate 221,475 of NZ_CM136847.1, forward strand.
CTAACACAAAAAAGGTTCGTTTGTTGGTAGGCTTCTTTAGTATTGTGATGGGCTATATCTTGAGTTCATTCTTTATCAGTTTGTACCAACTGTGGCAAGAAGCACTTAGAGGACTATTATAAAATCAAAAGTAAAGGAAACAACTATGGAAAAAATTGTGGTTCAAGGCGGAGATAATCGTCTGGTCGGGAGTGTGACGATCGAGGGAGCAAAGAATGCAGTCTTGCCCTTGTTGGCAGCGACTATTCTAGCAAGCAAGGGTAAGACAGTCTTGCAGAATGTTCCAATCTTGTCAGATGTTTTCACCATGAATCAAGTAGTTCGTGGTCTGAATGCCAAGGTGGACTTTGATGAGGAAGCTCATATTGTCGAGGTTGATGCGACTGGTGATATCACGGAGGAAGCTCCTTATAAATATGTCAGCAAGATGCGAGCATCCATCGTTGTCTTGGGACCAATCCTTGCTCGTGTAGGCCATGCCAAGGTATCCATGCCAGGGGGGTGCACCATCGGGAGTCGTCCCATCGACCTCCACCTCAAAGGTTTGGCAGCTATGGGGGCAAAGATTACCCAGGCAGCTGGTTACATTGAAGCCAAGGCAGACCATTTGCATGGCGCTCATATCTACATGGACTTCCCTAGCGTCGGCGCAACACAAAACTTGATGATGGCAGCAACTCTAGCTGATGGTGTGACAGTGATTGAAAATGCTGCGCGTGAGCCAGAAATTGTTGATCTCGCTATCTTCCTTAATGAAATGGGAGCCAAGGTCAAGGGAGCTGGTACCGAAACAATCACAGTGACTGGTGTCGAGGACCTCCATGGTACGACTCATACTGTAGTACAGGACCGTATTGAAGCTGGAACCTTTATGGTAGCAGCAGCTATGACAGGTGGGGATGTTCTCGTTCGTGATGCAGTATGGGAGCATAATCGTCCCTTGATTTCAAAACTACTTGAGATGGGTGTTGAAGTGACAGAGGAGTCAGAAGGTATCCGTGTTCGTTCTCAACTTGAAAATCTCAAAGCTGTTCATGTAAAAACCTTACCACATCCAGGATTCCCAACAGATATGCAGGCGCAATTTACAGCTCTGATGACAGTCGCAAAAGGGGAATCCACCATGGTGGAAACGGTGTTTGAAAATCGCTTCCAACACTTGGAGGAAATGCGCCGTATGGGCTTGCGTTCAGAGATTATCCGTGACACAGCTCGTATTGTTGGGGGACAGGCTTTACAGGGGGCAGAAGTTCTATCAACGGACCTTCGCGCTAGTGCGGCTTTAATTTTGACAGGTTTGGTGGCGCAGGGAGAAACAGTTGTCGGCAAACTAGTCCACCTTGATAGAGGTTACTACCGCTTCCATGAGAAGTTAGCTCGGCTAGGAGCGAAGATTCAGCGAATCGAGGCAAATGATGAAGAAGAATAAAAACTTACGCTATGTACTCCGTCGCCTACTGTTGATTTTTATTGTTCTATTGCTAGGATTTCTGGCTTTAGGAATCGGCTTGATGGTTGGCTATGGCATCCTAGGAAAGGGACAGGATCCGTGGGCTATCTTGTCTCCGGCAAAGTGGCAGGAATTGATTAGTAAATTTACAGGAAATTAGACTGGGAGACCAGTCTTTTTCTAAAGAAATAAGGAGAAAAATGAACAAAAAAACAAGACAGACTTTGATAGGGTTGCTTATATTCTTACTCTTGGCTGCGGGAAGCTATTATATCAAGCAGATGCAGTCGGCACCAAGTAGCCCTCGAACTAAGGTTAGTCAGAAAAAACAAGCTTCAGAAGCTCCCGGTAAGGAGCTGGCTGAAAGTGTCTTAACTGAGTCGATTAAGAACCAAATCAAGGGGGATCTCGAGTGGAATGGAGCAGGGGCTTTTGTTGTCAATGGCAATAAAACCAATCTAGATGCCAAGGTTTCTAGCAAACCCTATGCGGATAATAAAACAAAGACAGTGGGAAAAGAAACAGTTCCAACTGTTGCCAATGCCATCTTATCCAAAGTGACTCGGCAGTATAAGAATCGTGAAGAGACTGGAAATGGATCCACCTCTTGGACGCCACCAGGATGGCATCAGGTCAAGAATCTAAAGGGGGCCTATACACATGCAGTTGATAGAGGACACCTGCTGGGCTATGCCTTGATAGGTGGTTTGGATGGTTTTGATGCCTCTACTAGCAACCCCAAGAACGTTGCAGTCCAGACAGCTTGGGCTAACCAAGCGCAGGCTGAGGATTCGACAGGTCAGAACTACTATGAGAGTTTGGTCAGAAAAGCCTTGGACCAAAATAAGAGGGTCCGTTACCGCGTAACACTCCACTATGCGACAAATGAGGATCTAGTTCCATCCGCTTCACAAATCGAAGCCAAATCTTCGGATGGCGAATTGGAGTTCAATGTCCTAATCCCCAATGTTCAAAAGGGAATCCAGCTTGACTATCAAACAGGTCAAGTAACAGTGACGGATTAGAAACAATGGATACTGTATAAAACAGCTCCTTTGTCTTTTAGAGGCAGGGAGTTGTTGTTTAAATGAAAAATAATGTGAATCCTGAAGAATTTTATGATATAATGAAACACAAGATACTATTTTAGGAGAAGGACTATGGAAGACCCGAGCAGTCAGAATTTGTTGCTACAGTTTGTATTATTATTTATCTTGACCTTGTTAAATGCTTTTTTCTCAGCCACTGAGATGGCAATGGTGTCACTAAACCGTTCCCGAGTAGAACAAAAGGCAGAAGAGGGAGACAAACGTTACATCCGTTTGTTAAAGGTACTTGAAAATCCTAACCACTTTTTATCAACGATTCAAGTTGGTATCACGTTAATTACCATCTTGTCTGGGGCCAGTTTAGCGGAGACTCTAGGACGCGAAATTGCATCTTGGATAGGGAGCAGTGAAACAGCTTCCGCTATTGCAAGCTTTCTATCTTTAGCGTTTTTGACCTATATTTCTATTGTTTTTGGGGAACTTTATCCCAAGAGAATTGCTCTAAATCTGAAAGATACCTTGGCTATCCGAACAGCGCCAGTCATTATTGGTTTGGGGAAAATTGTCAGTCCCTTTGTTTGGCTTTTGTCAGCCTCAACGAATCTATTGAGCCGTGTGACGCCAATGACCTTTGATGATGCTGATGAAAAGATGACACGTGATGAAATTGAGTACATGCTCACTAACAGCGAAGAAACACTGGATGCAGATGAGATTGAAATGCTACAGGGAGTCTTTTCTTTAGATGAACTAATGGCTCGTGAGGTAATGGTGCCCCGAACAGATGCCTTTATGGTGGATATTCAGGATGACAGTCAAACGATTATCGAGAGTATTTTAAAGCAAAATTTCTCACGTATCCCTGTTTATGATGGGGATAAGGATAATGTTATTGGTTTGATTCACACCAAGCGCTTGTTGAATGCCGCTTTTGTGGATGGTTTTGACAATATTGTCTGGAAACGAATTCTCCAAACGCCACTGTTTGTTCCTGAGACTATCTTTGTGGACGATCTCCTTAAAGAACTTCGAAATACCCAAAATCAAATGGCCATCTTACTAGATGAATACGGTGGAATGGCTGGTTTGGTAACTCTGGAAGACCTCTTAGAAGAAATTGTTGGTGAGATTGATGATGAGACTGACAAGGCTGAAATTGAAGTCCATCAAATAGGAGAAGACACCTATATCGTTCAAGGGACCATGAATCTTAATGATTTTAATGACTACTTTGATGTGGAACTGGAAAGTGATGATGTTGATACCATCGCCGGTTATTATTTGACGGGTGTGGGAATGATTCCAACGACTGAAAAACTCAGTTATGAATTGGTCAGCCAAAACAAACAAATCATCCTAACCAACGACAAGGTGAAAAACGGACGTGTTACCAAGGTAAAAGTCCAAATCACTGAAATAGAGACTGAAGAAGAAACAGAATAAAGCAGTGACTTGAGTCACTGCTTTTTGTAAGTCTATATGGTAGACACAGTTATCCCTATCTATTTGGAATAACAAAAAAAGCCCGATTTTACGGGCTTTTCATTCGGTTAATTCCTGTTAATTCAGGTACTGAAAGGCGGTAGACGGATTAAATACTATTGATTTAATGGGCTTTATTAAGGTTTCGCCCCAAATCTGCCCCAAATTCAAGCAATCAGGAAGATTTCTTTAATTTTTTCAAAGTTCTTTTCTGCGAGTGCTTCCATTTGATGCGAATATACTTTCAAAGTGATATCTGGACTTTCATGCCCTAGCAATTTTGATATGGTTACAATATCTACACCCTTTAAAATCAAATAAGATGCGTAAGTGTGGCGCAGACTATGATTTCTTACTGGTCGACCAACTAGCCTTTTTATCAGCTTATTACAAGCCGAATTGGAAACACCAAAGCAAACTCGATTTTTTATGTTCGCTTGCCAATATTTCTTTTTATAAGTTTTCAGCGTTTCTATCGTGGTTTTGTCTATTGGGACCTTTCTTTTTGATGTTTCATTTTTTAGATTCGCAAAATCTTGCGTTTTGGAATAGTCAAAGGACTTATTTATATCTATTATTCCATTCTGTAAGTCTATATCACTCCACGTTAACCCTAGAGCCTCAGAAAAGCGCATACCAGTGACTGAAAGTAAGTAGAGGGTAAAATAGGACACGTACTGGATATTCGAGCGTGTGGACGAAATTAGAGCCTTATATTCACTTTCTTCCAAGAAGTCGTTTTCTTCTGCTCGGTTTTCAATTTGTGACTTTACTTTGGCATCTTCAGCAAAATTGTAGCTGATCACTTGTTCTCTGACTGCAACTTTTAGAGCGCCTTTTATCTGATAATGGAATTTCTCAAGTGTTTCCTGAGCATATTTTTCGCCAAACTCATTGAGTCGTTTTTGGTAATACAAGGGAGTAATATCCTTTACTTTCAAATCTCCAAAATAAGTTTTGATATGCTTCAGATTTTTGGTATAAGTGTCCCAGGTCTTATCCTTGACGTGCGGTCGCTTGTATACATCAGACCATGTTTTAACAAAATCATAGAGCGTGACATCCTTATCTGTCAGAATATTCTCGGATAGATTATCCTCTATCTCCCTTGCTGCTGCTTGAGCAAGTTTTTTTGTTTTGAATCCGCTCTTTGATTTCTGTTTATATTTACCAGACTTATCTTTGTAAGAGATGCGGTATTCCCAACCATTATCCCTTTTTCTAAAGTATGCCATTGTTTTTACCTCATTTTTTTGATAAAATGGGTATAGTAAAGAGGGCCATTTAATGCCTTTTACTATACATGTTTGCCTCACGCTCAGACTCGCCAAAGTTTTGAGAGCGTGGGGATTTTTGTTTTTTTACGAGTTATGAACGATAACATCCAAGGCTCCCATGATTCGCTGAGCGTTCTCGACGGCTTCCTTGTACTCTTTCGAAGTATTCTTCACAGGCTTTCTAATCAAGTCAATGAATACGACTGGTTTGGTGAAGTCATTTGAGGTTACACGGACTGTCATGTTTAAAATTTTAGAAGTTGATTTTCTTTTCGCAACAATACCGCCTGCGACAGCACCAATTGCACCAAACATAGCGCCTGCAATCAATGCTTGGCCAACTCCTCCAGAAACAACCGTTTGATTATTGATAATCAATTCATAGGATACTAAATCCTCAAACGAATACCAATCTGTGTCATTCTTATCTTTCTTGACCAAGGATGGTATCAAAGACAATCCCATCGTCCCCATGGCAAGACCTACTTTCGCTGTTCCTTTGATTGCTCCTCCGACCAAACCAGACGAACCTTTCGCTTTGCGTGCTCCATTTATCCGATAGGTACGATTATATCTATCAATTTCAAGTGGCCCGACTTTATCTGTCCGTCTGCTTTTAGCAGCAGGAGTAGGAGAAACTGGTTTCGTAGTTGGTTGAGGTTGCTCTGCAGGTTCTTGGTTAGCAATGGAATAACCACAATTTGGACAGAACTTATAGCCCTCTACTGGATTGCCACATTCAGGACAAAATTTCATATTGACCTCCAATGAAATTATATGATTTTTTATTTCTCTCTATACAAATCCACGACTTCACCAATAATTCGGAAGTCTGTTTCTGGTGTAATTGGCATATCTTTGTATGCAGGATTCAAGCTGTGTAAGTAAGCTTGGTCTTCGTCAATAACAAGCTGCTTGATATAAGCATCGCCGTTATAGTTAAACACTCCGATAACTCCGTCATTTAAATCCACGCTCGTCTGAATGAATACCAGGTCACCATCATGATAGTCAGGTTCCATGGAATCCCCTTTGATTGGTATAACAAAGTCAGCATCAATATCTACTGGCAACTCAATCCGTTCCACTCGTACATCGTTCAAATACTGTCCTGTACCTGCTGAAGCTGGGTGGTCGTAGTAGTCGTAACTATATAACTGAATGACCTCCGATACTTCGTTTGGTTGAGTTTCTTCGTTCCTCTGCTCGTCCAGTTGCTTTTCAGCATAGGCCAGGACCTTGTCTTGTCTCGGTGGTTTTAGTTCATCGTAGATGGTTTGGATTGAGGAAGCGGGAGAGATAGGGTTATTCCATGATTCTCCAACGACAGAGTAAATTACAGGATTAGCAGTAACAAATCTCGGATCTAGAGTGGATTTTGGAACTCCAAAAAAATCCGCAATTTTTTGAACATTCCCTGGAATCGGCAAAGAAGTTCCTTTTACATATCCTGTCAATGTGCTAGGCGGTATCCCTGTCGCTCGAGACAACTCAGCTTGTTTGCAATTTCTATCAGATAAAATTGAGTTAAGATTTGCAGAAAAGACTTTCATATCCTTTTTATCTTGAGGAGTTAATTTTCCTCGTCCTCTTGCCATATTTCCCCCTCCTATCTATCTTCTTTACTATATGATACCGTTTATTTTCGATTTTGTAAATAAAAAATTCGAAAAAATTACGAAAAAAATCGAAAAAACCATTGACTTACGATTTAAATCGTAGTATAATTAAATCAAGCTTAAGGAAATAACAAAAACCAAGAGCAAAAAAGAAAGGAGAAGAAAGATGAATGAGCTCGAAAAAACAGCCCTCAATGAAGTGTTGAGGACGGTTAGACTTATAAATGAAAAAGTTGCTGAGATTGTTGAACTTCAAAGTCAACAAGAGCTAGCTATTACTTATCTTCGGGGAATAATGGATGGTTCTGGGCCTGATTGAGCCTCTCTTGGGCTTGTTGAATAATTGACTGATAGTCAATTTTTGATGGTTTAAGATCAAAATCATGCGTGTTTACGAGAGAAGAATAAGACTGTTGGTTTTCTAACAGATTTAGTATCTTGTTTAGCTTTTTGGTCAAATTGTCATTGAGATCGTCAAGTGTAAGATTTCTTTCAGCACGATTCTCAGGCATTTCAAAGTTTTTAAAACTTTGTATTTTAGCTTTTAAATTCTCTTTAGATTCTTCGATTTTTGCTACATCCGTATCATAGAAAACGGTACGAGTCGTCATAACATCAAAAGGAAGATTTCCTCCTACTTTTATGATTGGGACTAGTGGAAGTTCAAGCGCCTGTCTGAAACCTAACTCGTAGAATGCGTTGGGATTATGGTCTGTCATATCTGCTATAACCATAGGAGCAGTTTTAAGGTAATTGATAATTGTAGCGTTGATGTTATCAACTGCGTTGACGTGGTCAACACGAACAGGTTTATAACCAAGTTCTTCACAAACAGGAGCAATAAGATATCTATATACGTTGTCAGCTCGTTCTCTTGTTGGTGTTCCGGATTCACCAATGGCAGTTACAATAAAACAAATCTTTTCAGTCATGTTTTTCTCCAATCATTTTATTTTGATTATACCATATTTGAAAGGGGGTGAGGGGGAGATTTTGAATAATAAAAAGCCTTGACCTACTTTACACTAGATCAAGACCTGCACACTTTGATAAGGTTTCACAGTCGGTGTAAAGCGACTGGTTGAAACTTCGCTGGTCATGCGTCCAGCACTGCAATCAACGTGGTTTGGCTAGTCTTTGAGTGCCGCACGGTAGTTATCTGTCAGTCCCGCTATAAGCAGAGCTGCAGTCCCTCTTATAGTCAGCGACAGGCTCCGTGCAGTCACACTCGCAGTAAAAACTCGTTGGTACCTAGCCAAACTGAATCACTGAACCACAGTCCCCTTCAAAAATTTTGCCAATTTGCATCAGCTCCTTTCTTGTTAAGGATAATATAAATATATACTGTTTTTGAAGGGGTTACATCGGTCTTAAGACTGATTTTTGGAGACAACCATGGAAGATAAAATCATCGAACTTGCTGATTACTTCATCAGTGAATCTAAAACGTACAGAGAAGCAAAGATAGCGTGTGAAAAGCTATTAGAACAAGTCAGCCATGAGATTGAACTCAGGGCGCTGGAAAGTAAGACGAGGGTATGAAATGAGACCAAAACGGTATCCGTATAGTGGGAAAAGAAAAAAGCAATCTGATGGACAGATTGCTAAGTTAAAAAGAGATATTGATGTAAATCGTACAAATATATCATCTTTAAAATTCGCTATAGAAACTCTAAATAACCATCAGAATTATCGATAACTTGATAACCTTGAGCGGTTGCTTCTTCGATAATCTCAGTTTTAGACATTTCAAAATTAGATAACTGAATTACTACGCTAGGTTTATCAGTAGCCGACTCTGAAAAATTAGATAATAGAATATTATCGAGATCTGCCCAAGTTAGTTTCTTAACAACGTGGTTTGGCTTGTGGCTAAGCTTACTCATATTATCAACCTCCTTTCTATCGAAATTTTGACTAAAACGGTGAGAGGTCCTAGTCAGGATATATTATAACTCAAACATTTTTGTTTGTCAATATATTGTATAAGAAAGGATGTAATGTGCTTGAAAAGCACAACATATGGTGTTTTAGATGTGGAATAAAATTGAAAAACAATTAAAAATAAAAGGCTGGTCGATGTATCGTTTGGCTAAGGAATCGGGTGTCCATCCATCCAATTTTTCAAACCTTAAGGCTGAAAGATTAAAAGAAATGTCGTGGACAAATATGTGCAAAATTGCTGATGCACTGGAAGTCAGCTTGGACGAATTTAGATAAGGAGGTAGGAACGTGCCGAAAATGACATTGAGAGCATTAAGAACGAATTATAACTTATCTGCAAAAGAAGTCGCCGATAAACTCAACATTCATCAACAAACACTGTTGAAGTATGAGCATGATAGTTCAAAAATCCCAATGGATCTTTTAGACAAACTTGCTCGACTATACAATGTCGAAAAGGATTTTATTTTTTTAGGCAAAAAATACGAATTAAATCATAATCTAGGAGAAGTGTGAATGGACAAACGAGAGTTACAGAAAGGGGCTTAAATATGAGGTATGCAGTATATTCTAAGAAATACTCACGAAAATTACACGGCTATCAATAACACTTTCACTCAAGATAAGCAACTGAAACCAGCTACAATAGGGATTTTGGCAGTCATACTGACTAACAAGTCTGATTGGGTTGTGTATCCTGACGAGATTGCACGACGTCTAGGGATAAGTAGGCGCACGGTAGATGAGCACTTTAAACTTTTAGAGAAAGCTGGTTATCTCAGAGTATACCGCTTAGGGCTAGGCAGAGGTAAAGGTGTCTCAGTACACAGATTTTTTTCAGATATGCCTATCTCAGATGATTACTTTGAGTATCTAAAAACTAATCTTGAAAAAGAGTTATCCACAGATGACGAAGTTTAAAAATACAGTTGGAAAATATTGCCATGTGTAATATTGCCATGTGTAAAATTGCCATGTGTAAAATTGCCCTCTAATAAGTACTAACTATACAACAAGTACTAACTATACAACAAGTACTAACTATACAATAATCTAAGCCTAACGGCACTAACTTAGTAATAAATACTAACTTACAACAAACTCCTAATTCTCTTAATAAATAAAAGAGAGAAATTTAAAAATTTCAAATTTAGGACTTTTGTTTGAAAGGAGGAATCAAAATGAAGAATTTAAGTATCGGCATCAAAGTTTGTAATGTCGATGAGTTGGTAGAAGCTAGTCAAGAAGTAATTAAAAAAGCCGAAGAATTGCAAGAAGCAATCAAACGGCTTGACGAGGTCGAGTTGAAATTAGAAACCGAGTTTCTTCATGATTAGGATTTGCGCTGCAGCAGACATCATTTCTTTCCAAGTCTTGAATTTTGTTTGTTCAGAAACAAAGACATCAAGAATTGCTTCATCTGCTTTTTCAAATTCTTCTGCATTGGATATTTTTTCTGGGCTTGATAACAAAAATTCGTCTATGGTTGAAAAATTTGTGTGTTCAACCATGAATTTATCAGAGAAAATTTCTTTGAAAGAATATTCGTGTGTGCCAGAAATGGATTGAGCGTTCTCTGAAAGTTGATCAAGTCGGTTAGAAAAATCATCTAGCCCTTTGATTTTGAAAGACATATTATCAACCTCCTTTCTATCGAAATTTTGACTAAAACGGTGAGAGGTCTCAGTCAAGAATGATTATAACATAGATAACAGAAAAACACAACATATTGTTAGTTAAATATATTTTTTAACAACATATAGTGTCTGAGGTGTAAAAATGTGGGAACAGTTAAACAGAATCATGCAAGAAAGAAATTTGAATGGCAATCAATTATCTAAGATGGCTGGAGTTAATCGAAGTTTCTTTTCTGATTTGAAAAGCGGAAAGGTGAAATACCTTTCTTGGCCGAACATATGCAAAATTGCTGATGCGTTGGAAATCAGCATAGACGAACTAAGATAAAACAAAAAAAGCACCTGACGGCAATCAGGCGCTCAACAAAATTATTCAAGGAAATTATAACATGAACGATTTAATGATGCAACTATTAGACCAGTTCGAGGCTGGTTTGATGGATAGAACACTAAAAGTCATGACTATCATCACGGACGAGAAAAAGCGCTATCCGATGGAACTGAACAAGTCACAATGTTCTGAAATGCTGTTAGGAACCAAGGATACGACGACATTCGACGAGCGCTTCAACCGACACGCAGATTTCCCACGAATTGAGGGTAAGCGTGAGAAATATCCAAGGGATGCCGTCATTGAATGGTATCACGAAAACTGGCAGAAAACAGCTATATAAATTAAAAGGAGAAAATATGAAATTACTTACTAAATTAAAACTCGGTCTTGAGGGAATCATCAAGGAAGTGAATCTTGACTGGAGAGAGGTCGCGGTAGAGCTTAACGAGGACCTTCTCAAAGAGCGCAAGCGTCGCTTTATGCGTGATCAAAAAATTTACGACTTGGAGCAACGATTGGCCATCTACGAAGAAAAAGAACAAGGAGAACAATATGTTTAAAGCACTAAAAACAATCAAAAAAATCAAACAACTTCAGTTAGAAATGCATGCTTTTAGTCTTGCTTTTTTGACCGTAGAAGAAATGGGGCTTTTTCCAGAAGATAAAAAAGGTAAGGCAAAGGCTCAAACAATGCACGACGTCAGTCTCATGATCAAGGACGTCCTGGACGGCAAGTCGGTAGATGAAGCGATGAAGCGTCTAAATAGCGAAGTGAAAATTGAAGAGGTGGAGCAGGAAGATGAACAGAATTGAACTTGAAAACCGTGTGTGGCTTTTGGCCAACAATGAAGAAAAAAACGAATTGCTGGATCTCGGTTTGACATCTAAAGTTCGATATGTGAAGCGAGTCCTGGAACTAGGGAAGGTGTATGCTCATGTTTGATTACGACAGAGATATGATGCAACCGCCTGAACCACGAGAAGAACTTGACCCTAGCGAGTATGTGGCTATCGGATGCGGTCGGCGTCGATATGTGGGTGATGAAGTATGATTGAAGAATTACACGCAGAAATCGACAATTGGCGGTCTGACTATATCCATCTTGGCCGAGAACTTGGGAAAATTATCAACGAACAACAAGACATAATTTTGAAATTGCAAAACAAAAACAGACGCTTGAAGCGTGAAAATTGGAATTTGAAGAAAACGAAAGGAAGAAAGAAATGAGTTACGAACAAATATCAGAGTCAACATACTATCAAAATATGAGCTACTGGAACCAAGTTGCACAAAATTATAGAGCGCTAGGTGGTCTAGGAATTTGTGACGATGAAACAGGCGAAGAGCTTTACACAATTTAAAATTTAAGGAGAAAGACAAAATGACAAACGAACTAACACAGAAGCAAGTTACATCAAATGTTGCAACACGAATCGAAGCGATGAAGGGAGAAGGGCTCCTGATTGCACCGAATTATAGCGTTAGCAATGCACTGAGTTCGGCATATTATGCTCTAAAAAACTCCAACAGTGGAAATTTGCTCCAACAATGCACTCAAGACAGCGTTTATAACGCATTATTAGAAATGGTAACCCAAGGACTAAGCCCGGCTAAAAAGCAATGCTACTTTATCAAATATGGCTCTGACGTCCAATTGAGAATGTCTTATTTTGGGACCATTAAAGTTACTAAAGATTTGCAAGAGGTGAAAGACGTTACTGCTAATGTTGTCTACGAAGGGGATACGCTAGAGGTATCAGTTGAAAACGGGCGTAAGAAGTTAGTCAAACATGAGACAGATTGGCAGAACGCAGATAATCCAATAATTGCTGCTTATTGCATCATCACTCGAACTGATGGAGAAGAGTTCTTTGAAGTCATGACTAAAAAACAAATTGACAAGTCATGGTCTAAGGCGAAAACGAAAAATGTCCAAATCGACTTCCCTGACCAGATGGCCATGCGTACGGTTATCAACCGAGCTGCCAAAATGTTTATCAACACAAGCAATGACAGCGACTTGTTCGCTGGAGCAATCAATAACACAATTGCTGACGAGTACGACAATGATCGGCAAATGAAAGAAGCTGAACCAGTGAGAGAAGAGGCTGAAACATTAGATAGTATCCTTGGAGCTTCTGAAGAAGTGACTGAAAAACCAAAAAAAGAGGTTATCAACCAGGAGTTGACGACCACAGATACAAGCTACCCAGCAGATGAAGTTCCAGATTTTGATCAAGAAACGGGCGAAGTAATTGATAAGGAGCCAGAAAATGGTCAAATGGACATGCTAGAAGGGGAGGATTTCTAAAATGACTGAAGAATTAAAAGATGTAACGGATAGCCTCGAGCTCGTTCCAGTAACGGATTTAGAAGTCGGATTTGTCCTGAAAGCGGCTGAAATCGAAATCCAAGGAAAGGAGGTTTTGGAACAAGCTTTAGCAGCTTATCAAAAGAAATACGCTGGCTATATCGTGACAGAAGAAACCTTGTCAGATGATACCAAGGTTAAAGATGAACTGGGACGAGTGCAACGTCAGATTGAACAAGAACTCAAAAATCAACTGAAAGACTACTCTAATCCGTTGGACGAAGTGAAAGCATGGGTTAATGCTGTACTGGACCCTATCAAAACTTTGCAGGCTGACATCAAAAATCAGATTAGAGAATTTGAAGAGAGAGCGACAGAAGCTCGCAAGGAAACAGTCAGAGAAGCTTTTGAATCTGCAATCGCAGATAGCGGAGTTGATCTCGATATCAAGCTGTTTGCTATTTACTTTGACGATTTTAGCAAGAAAAAGTGCTTCATGGCTGATAATGTGCGGATCAATCAAGCGACCTCTAAGATGATTGTTGATTTGGTCGCAGAAGAAGCAACCAAAAAACAGCAACGCGAGGCCGGACTTATCCAGATAACAGAAGCAGCTGCCAAGGCAGGCTTTGGCCCAGTTGTCTATATCCGACTTTATGAAGGGGGCGCCAAGCTGGAGGATATCCTGCAGGCCATTTTGGACGATAAAGACTTGGCGGACAAAACCAAAGCGAAGGAAGAGCTTAAAAAGCGTATCGAGGAAATGACAGCTATTGCAGAGGATAATGATCTAACTCCTCAAAAATACGTTGACATGCTCAAAGAAGGTAAATCAGTTTTGGATGTTATCAATGTCCTGCACGCAGATGCAGCTGAAATGAGACAAGCTCAAGCGGAAGCAGAACGAAATACCCAGAATCAATCCTACACCCAAAATCAGCCAGAATTTGAGCCTGAAACGAGTTCGGAGGGTAATAGCGCCCGCGAACAAGTAACGGGCCAAAAATCGCAAAATACGGCTTCTGATGATGTGGTTAAAAAATATGGTTATCGATATCAAAATATGGAGATAATTTTTCCTGAAAAAAACATGCGTCAAGTCAAAGAGCAATTCAAGACCATTTCTCAAGAATTGGGAATCGTTGTCCGGGTAATGTCTGGGATGGAAAGCAAGGCTGAAAAGGTGGAAATGGAATGACACAAGATTTACTTGGCAAAGATTACTATTCGGCAGCCTCTGCACGTCGCTACTGGTCCATCTCGCAATATAAGCGGTTTAGAGAGTGTGAAGCGCGAGCGCTAGCGGAGTTGGAAGGAGAATGGGAAGACCAGAGAGACAACACAGCTCTCTTGGTCGGGAACATGGTCCACAGCTATTTTGAAAGTCCAGAAGTACACAAGAAATTCATGGATGAAAATGCAGATGCCATGATTTCAAAAACTGGAAAAACCAAAGGTCAGTTAAAATCTGACTTCCTGGTTGGTCAGCGCATGATCGAGCGACTGGAAGCTGATAAGCAGTTCATGGACTACTATGTCGGCCAGAAAGAGGTTGCTGTAACGGGCAAAATCGAAGGCGTGGAATTCAAAGGCAAGATTGACTGTCTCAATGTTGAAAAAGGGTATTTCGTGGATATTAAGACCACGAAATCTGACATTGATAGCATGGTGTGGGTCCAGGACGAAGCAAGCGGCCGAAATATTCAGGTTCGCTGGTTCGAGGCTTGGGGGTATGTCTTGCAGATGGCAGCATATAAGAAAATGCTGGAAGAACAGTACGGGAAAGAGTTCACCCCTATTATCTACGCGGTGACTAAGGAATCTGCTCCTGATACCAGGGCCATCGTCTTTCAGACCCAAGAGAAACTTGGCTATGAGCTGACTGAGTTGTCTATGATCATCCAGCGTCTTGATAAGGTTAAAAAAGGCGAGGAGAAAGCAAAGCCATGCGGCCATTGTGAATACTGCAAAACGAAAGCTTTGAGCCAGCGTGTAGAGGTGATTTGATGAGTAAACAAGTAAAAGACATACTGGCAACCCATGACACAGGCTGCCCACATGGTATTACATTCGCTATACATCAAGATAAAGATGAGTGTATTGCTTTGTTTGGTCGTTCTGGTTGGCCTGGACTCAAACCTCGATTTATTCGTTGGAATGAAAGTGTTGAAAACAGAACAATGTATCACACAGAAGAAGAGTTACAGGATGCGTATGTTGATAAAGTCAAAGTAGTTGATGAAGATTTTATCATAATTGAATTGTTGCCATTTTAAGAGGGGAAAAATAATCAAAAACCAACTGTTTCCATTTTGTAAACAACTCAAAAATAAACAAGCCGTGCACTCTTGTAAAACTGCGAACTAGAAAATGTCAGTAAAGGTCATGTGGCCTGGACGAGCGACTGCCCGTATTTAGCCAATTATCACAAAGGCAGTCGCATTTTTTAAAAGGAGAAAAACAAATGCTAAACAAAATCGACATACCAGGAACAACTATTACACTTGAAATCGTGGACAAGACCATCACGATCACAAATAAAATTGAATATGATATGCAGATGGTTTTTAGAAACCAAGACGCAGACGCTTCTCTTGATACGAATGGCGACGTGTTCGAGCCCCTCTATTGGCTAGACATCAGGGTAACACCGAAAACGCCGACAGAGTATCATACAAGCCTTGGAGTCAAGAGAGAAAAACGCCACTTGGCCGAGCTTCAGAAGTTCTTTGAGTTCATCGAAAACAACAAGCGGAATCTCTTTGATCTTTGCGGTATCAAGGGAGAACTGCAATGAAATCTCTGACATTATCGTTAGACATTTCAACTACTGCGACAGGATGGGCCGTATTTCAAGGCTCTGACCTTGTCCAGAGTGGTGTCTTAAAACATAAAAGCAAGTCGTTCTTTGAACGTGGTCGATTCATGGCTAGCGAACTGCGAGCGATTCAATCGAGAGCGCTCCAGAAGTACGACTGCCATTTTGAATCGATTGTGGTCGAGAAAAACTCGGTTATGGGACCAAATCAACAATCTATGATCAGTATCGGAATTGTAACGGGCATCATCCTTGGACGATTGATTGCTGATAATGTGTATTTTGTGAACGTGTCGACCTGGCGCAAGTACTGGAAGTTCATCTACAAAGACCGCAGCAAGAAGTCGATGAAGCTGCAGGCCGTTGCTAAGGTTTCGGATGAATTTGACCTGAACGTCAAAGACGACGAGGCTGATGCAATCCTGATTGGTTCGTATTTTGTAAGTTACGGCCAGGAATTTGGAGAATTGGAAAACCACAAGATAAGTTGAGGAGTTGGAAGAATGAAGGAACAGGAATTAAGAACGAATAAACAAGAATTAATTTCAAAATATGAGCTACTTAAAAATAGCTATAATTTTAACGTTGTAGCAACAGACGGTATAATAAGCGATTTGAAGCGTTTAGACGAACCCGAAACAGGTCAAGCAGATGAAGCTCCACGATACGTTAAAAACGTACTAGCACGATTGCGAGAATTGCCATTGCATGACCGTGAAGT
This sequence comes from Streptococcus sp. 517s, assembly GCF_054445985.1. NCBI lineage: Bacteria > Bacillati > Bacillota > Bacilli > Lactobacillales > Streptococcaceae > Streptococcus > Streptococcus sp. 517s. Next base: position 238,118 of record NZ_CM136847.1, read on the forward strand.
TTGGCTAAAGGCAATCATGGGTGAATTTGAACAAGATTTCAGCCGTGCCAAATGCCACGAGGTCGAGAAAGAGAAGAAATACAAAGTAGTTCTATTAAACTATAACGATGGACATTTGAATCTTGTTAATGTCAGGACTCTTGGAGAGAATATTATTTTCTTCACTAAGAAAACACAATTTGAGCCAAGAAGTCTTGAACTTACAAAAGCAGAAATAATTTCTTCTGGCTTTGGATGGGTATTCGATTGTCCAGGGGTACAGATTGAGGAGATGAAAGATGAGTGACTTTCTAAAAGGTATTGGAGCAGTAACATTGATGTTATCAACAGTTGCAGTCGTTTTCCTTGCTGTTTGCGGGCTTATTGAATGGTATTTTACATGGGTGTTTTCAATTTTTCCAATCAAACCTTATTTAATACCAATTCTGTTAGTACATTCTTTTCTTTTTGGAGGGTTGGTATTCCTTGTAGGAAGTTTAGTTGAACTAATCGGCAAAAGGAAATCTAAAATATAGGAGGTAAAATGAAACGATTTATCACGATCTGGATATTATTGTCTGCTGGATTGAATGTCTGGCAGAGTATCCAGATTAAGAACCTAGAACAAAAGCGCCCAATTATCGTCTATAAAGCTGACAATCAAGGCGCAGAAATTAAAGGTAAAGTCGTCGAGAAAGAACGACACGGCAAGCTATACACACTTACCATTCGTGATTACGGTATTTTCGTAGTCGCGAAGGAAGTGTACGATACGGTGAAAGTTGGGGATGAGGTGATGTTATGATGTTCGTGGAACATAATAACCGTCAGAAAGCCAATAAATTCGCTGAGTATGTGACTGGAAAACCGCTACGTGAATACTTAGCAAACAAAGTAAAACAATATTGCGGTGAGAATGTATCTGTCTTTGATGGCGCTGCAGGTTCTGGGCAGTTGGAGCAGTTTATTAGTATGACTGATTTTCATGCGGTGGAAATTCAGCAGGAAAGTTGCGAAGCATTGAAAACGAATTTTCCTCATGCTGTTGTGAATAATCAAAGTTTTTTCACTTATCACTCAGATATACAAGTTGATGCAATTGTAATGAATCCGCCTTATTCTATGAAATTGAAAGATTTACCAGAAGAAGACCAACAGGCCATTAAAGAATTGTACCCGTGGAAAAAGTCAGGTGTTGTTGATGATATTTTCCTGTTGAAGTCAATGACTTACACGAAACGATACGGATTTTATATCATGTTTCCTGGCATCGCTTATCGTCAATCTGAAAGGAAAATGAGAGAGCTGGTAGGGAATAACCTTGTTGAATTAAATGTGATTCAAAATGGATTTGAAGATACATCTATCAACGTGATTTTCTTAGTCATTGACAAAGAAAAAAGTAGCCCTGAGATTTCAAAAGAGATTTATGACTGTAAGGCCAAAAAGGTCGAATATGAAGAATCTGATACTCTAGATTCAGATTTTAGATGGGTAGCACCAAGCAAGCCTGTAGAGAAAGAAGAAATAGATATTGATCAAGTAAATGCAGAGCTAGAGCAAATGGCAATTGATCACCTTGAAAAACATTTAGCTAGTCAATTGATATTGATTCAGTTTTTCAATGCAGATATTGATTTAAAATCTTTCATAACAAAGTGCCATAAGGTTTTAGATGATTACTTGTTGATGTACAATTTTGCAGTAGGAGTAGAATGAAACCAGATAAGATAACAACGTGCGGATTGCTAGAAGTTTGCGAGCTTATTTCAGGTACTAGAACGAAAGTAACAGATGGGCCGTATTTTATCTATAGCGCTGGTATGAAAGCAAAGGGAACTACAGATAAATTCAATTGTGAGAGCGACACAATCCGCTTGACTCGTAAGGGTACAGTTGGTGCAGTTTATTTCCATCGAGATCCATTTTGGATAGATGAAGGTGGCTTTAAAGTTGAGCCAAAAGAAATGATAGATAAGCGATATTTATTTCACTGGCTGTTGATGAAGCGTGAAGAAATAGAGCAATGCGCAGACGGAGATAATCAACCAGGTTTATCAGTAGCTAGATTGTCAAAAATAAAGATTGACGTTCCTGATATGAAATATCAGTTAAAGGTTGTTAAGTTGTTGGATGAAATGAGTACAGATTTGGATTTTTTTATAGAAAATATCATACAAATTAAAATGCTAGAAGGTAAGGTTTTGAGTTACTACAATGAAAAAATCGGAACAGCTTTAGAAAGAGAAATAAATGGATAACAAGCTAGATTGTGAAGATTGTGAGCAGTTTTTCTTTTTGAAAGACAAGTTAGATTATGATTGTGTATTTCAATATGGCATTTGTAGTGAATGCTTAGTCAAAAGAGTGGAGAGGGGGATTGAATGGTAGTTGACGATAAATGGAGTCACGATTGGGCTTTGTATTCAGGAGACAAGCTTATCACGATAGGAACATTGTATGAGATAAGCGAATACACTGGTATTAGCTTAGACTCCTTAAAGATTTACTCAGGAAAATATCATAAAACACATTTTCCAAATGGGAGAGCTTTGATAAGAATAGAAGATGAGGAGGATTTGGTATGATACCAAAAAATCTTGGTTGGAGGTCCTGGGGAAAGTTATTTACTGGTATCTCGTTCTTTGGGCTTTGATGTGGATTGTGGTAAGTCTTTTGTAAAACAAAAAAGCCAAGACACTCTCTGTCTCAGCTATAATCTCAATAATATTATTATATCACAAAAGGAGATAGAGAGTGAAGGCTAAAGAGCTCTTGAAAGAGTTGCAGGATCTGGACATGGACATCCAAAGCCGTATAGATGAAATCAAAGAACTTGAGGCTGGTTTGCTCTCAAGTCCTAAGTGGACAGACGTTAAAGTCCAAGGCGGTCAAACTAGAAAGGTTGATGACGTCTATACTCAGCTTGTAGCGATGAAAGAGGCTATAGAACAGGATACTAAAGAGGTTATCAACAGAAAGCTTGAATTAGGTAGGATGATCAATAGGCTTAAAAATCCAAAACATAGAACTATTTTGAGAAAGACCTACATCAATAAGATATACGTTGATGACATCTGTGACAGCATGGGGGGCATGAGTTCCCCTACTTACTATCGTTTGAAGAAACAAGCAGTAAAGGAACTTGATAGTATTCTTTCAGAATTGATAGTAAATGATAGTAACTGTACAGGCATGAAGTCTAAAATCTGTTAAAATGGTAGTATCAAGAATTGAAAAGAGAGGTCTCAGAATTGGTAGATGGTTACCTGTAATATCAGGGGGCTGTAATGGCCTTGGAGGTTCAAGTCCTCCCCTCTCGTTTGAGTATTTTGTGTTCCAGAACGGGGTAGGCAGTAGGCTTAGCATTCATAAATTACTCATTAACTTATTAAATGGTCGGCAGTAGCGACTGGACCTTGCATGATTGCGTAGCTAATTATATTCCGGATAAGTTATAAGCTAGAGGGTTTGATTCCCTCAGAGGTTGTAATCAAAAGTCACATGGTTGTGTGGCTTTTTATTTTGTAAAAAATGGAGGTGATGGACATTGGGTTAAATCAAAGACAAAAGATGTTTGCGAGCGAGTATTTGAGGACTGGAAATGTCTATCAATCCGCAATATTTGCTGGTTATAGCGAGGCTTATGCTAAAACAACCGCTAGTAAATTGCTAGAAAATGCAAGCGTTAAAACGTTCATACAAACAGAAACCGAAAAGATGCACGATGAGAACATTCTGAGCGCTAAAGAGGCTCTTTCAATTCTTTCAGACATTGCAAGAGGCAAGCGTCTTGAAGAGGTCTTGATGATGAATCCGGTAACCGGAGAAGTCGATAGAGTCAAGAAGAAAGCAGATAATAACACGGTTATTAAAGCAATAGCTGAGATATTAAAACGATATCCTACTGCTAAACAAGCTGAGAAATTGGAACTTGAAATCGAAAAACTCAAATATCAAATCGGCATGGATGCCGAGCACGACGATAAGCTTGTGGAATTTGCTAAAGCTTTGAGAGGTGCTTTTAATGACAAGTAAATTCACGCCAAAACAAGAACAAGTCCTTAGACGGGTTTTAAACGATGATTTCTTTATTTGTGGTCTTCATGGTGCGAAGCGTTCGGGTAAGACTGTTTTGAATAATGTTGTTTTTGGGAATGAGATCGCACGAGTCCGAGAAATAGCAGATAAGTTGAACATTGACGAGCCGATGTATATCTTGGCAGGGACATCTTCGACATCAATTCAAAACAACATCATCCAAGAACTCTATAATATGTTTGGTATCGAACCGAAGTATGACAAACACGGAGCCTTCACTCTTTGTGGAGTCAAAATTATTCAAGTATATACTGGTTCGATTTCTGGTTTAAAGCGTGCTCGTGGTTTCACGGCTTTTGGGGCCTACATAAACGAGGCATCACTTGCTAATGAGCAAGTATTTAAAGAAATCATCTCACGTTGCTCAGGAGAGGGTGCACGGATTGTTTGGGATAGTAACCCGGACATTCCAACTCACTGGCTCAGACGAGATTATATCAACACTGGCGATGACATGATTATCGATTTTCATTTTAAGCTAGATGATAATACATTCATGTCTGACAGATATCGTGAGAATATTAAATCAGCCACACCAGCAGGCGTCTTCTATGACCGAGATATCCTTGGCCTTTGGGTGACTGGTGAAGGTGTGGTCTATCGTGATTTTAGCGAGAATATGTTTGTGAGTGAAGCGCCAGAAGATATCACGAAAATCTACGCAGGTGTAGACTGGGGATATGAACACTACGGCTCTATCGTGGTTATTGGAGAGTCAGCGGACGGCTCTGTCTACCTAGTCGAAGAACACGCACACCAACATCAAGAGATTGACTTTTGGGTAGATCTAGCAAAAGATATCAAAGAACGATATGGCAATATCACATTTTGGGCAGATAGCGCACGACCTGAACACGTTGCAAGATTTCAAAGAGAACAACTGAAGACATTTAACGCTAACAAAGCGGTTTTGTCTGGTATTGAAGAGGTTGCCAAGCTGATGAAAGCTGGGCGCTTTTTTGTTGTCTCAAATAAGGTTAGCAAGTTCAAAGATGAAGTTTATCAGTATATCTGGAACGAAAAGACGGGTGAGCCAGTAAAAGAGAATGATGACGTACTGGATGCGGTGCGTTATGCGATTTATTCGCATCATTCACAACCGAAAGCAACCGTCCGCAGACGTTCACAATACGGCTTATAGAAAGGATTTAAATGTATCAGATTTTAACTTATCCACGGGATGGATACGATGAAACAGCTTTGAGTAAAGAATTGATTTACAAGCTGATTCGCAAACACACACAAGAGCGCAGTCGCTTGCATGACTTGAAGAAATATTACTTGGGTGAGCATGCTATCTTGAATCACACGAGAAGAAATCAGAATGCTCCGAATTACAAGACGGTAGCTAATCATGCAAAGGACATCGCAGATACGTCTACTGGCTATTTCATGGGCAATCCTATCAAGTATAACAACACTGCTGAGAGCGATCTCGAGCCTCTACTTGAAGCTTTCGATGGCGCTGAAATAGACCAAGTAGACGCTCAGAATGCGTTGAACATGGCTATTTATGGACGTGCTTACGAGTACATCTATGCTAAAGAGGGATTGACTGAGCTTGATTCGACTAGCGTAGACCCTGAGAATGTATTTCTTGTATACGATGACAGCATCGAACGCAAGGCGCTCTTTGCGGTGTATTACTACGAAATTAAAGACGATACGAAAGATGCGACTAAGTATCAAGCAGAAGTCTTTACTCAAAATCTGCACTACCACATCGTGTTGCGTGATTCTAGTATGGGGACTACACGAAACGAGCAGGTAGAGCCTCACAACCTCGGGCAAATCCCAATCATTGAATATCGCAATAATCACTTTGCGATTGGTGATTATGAGCAACAGATTAGCTTGATTGATGCTTACAACTCATTGATGGGCAATCGTGTCAATGATAAGGAACAAGCGGTCGAGTCTATTCTTGTATTGTATGGTGCGCAGTTGGCTGACAATCTAGAGGATGCCAGGGAAGCAATGAGCATTCTTGCTGAAGAAGGTCTTTTGGAATTGCCAGCAGATGCCAAGGCTGATTTCTTAAAGAACGTCCTGGACGAGAACGCAACTGAAATCTTGCGCAAGGCTTTGAAGGAAGATATCTACACATTCAGCCATGTGCCGAATTTGACAGATGAGAACTTTGCAGGTAATAGCTCGGGTGTAGCTATGGAATTCAAGCTACTAGGTCTTGAAATGATTACTAAGACGAAAGAGGCTAATTACAAGCGCGGTCTTAGACAGCGGATTGCTATCTTTGCTCACTATTTGGGCATGCAGCAGATTGCTCTTGAAGCTCATTCAATTGTGCCACAATTCAGCCGTGGATTGCCTAAGAACTTACTTGAATTGTCACAGATTATCAATAATCTTGAAGGCAAGGTCTCACTTCGTCAGCTTATTTCGCTCTTGCCGTTCGTTGAAGATCCCGATGCTGAATTGGAAGAACTCGAAGAAGAGAAGGAGAAGAGCATGGAACGTGTGCCATTCTTTAACCAGACTAACACGAAGCCAGACGACGAGGTGACAGATGAAGAACAAGGACTACTGGACCAAGAGAAAGGCTAATCTCATCTATGAGCAGATGGATAAGGCTGAGAGGCAAGCTGACAAGTTCGACGAGATTTACAAGCAATCTAAAGCGTATTTAGACAAGAAAATCAACAAGGTCTTGGACAAGTTTCAGCGTGATCATGGTTTGAGCGAGCGTGATGCCCGTCATGTCTTAAAGAACATGAAGGACCAAAAGGACCTGAACGAACTTCGTAAGGTTCTTGAAGCTAGACCAAACGACTCGAACATCCAACGTTTACTCGCTGATTTAGATAGTCCAGCTTATGCTTATCGCATGAAGCGACTAGAGCGTTTGAACGACGATTTAGACCGCATGCGTGAGTCTATCTATCACTCTGAGAAATCAGGATCGGATGCCTTTTACAGTGACTTGATGAAGGATAGCTACTATAAAGCTACTTTTGACTTGCAGCAGCAGACTGGACTTGCTTATAGTTTCTCCAATCTCCCTGAAACTGAAATCAAGCGCTTGAAGGCTCTCAAATGGACAGGAGAGGGCTATTCGGACAGGATATGGGAAAATACAGGGGCGCTTGCTTCAAGCGTGAAAGACGAGCTTCTGGTAAGTCTCATGACGGGTCGGAGTGTAAGAGATACATCTCAAGCAATCGCTGAACGGTTCGGGGCAGGTCAAAACAACGCAAGGCGTTTGGTTCGTACCGAGTCAGCGTTCTTTCACAATCAAATGGAACTGCTCAGCTATGAAGATGCTGAGATTACAAAGTATCGCTTCGTAGCGGTATTGGACAAGCGTACATCACACATCTGTCAAGAACATGACAACAAGGTCTACGACACGGACAAGGCTGTTCCTGGCGTGAACTATCCACCTCTCCATCCGTGGTGCAGGTCTACGACTATCGCACATGATGACGATATCGACTACAGCAAGCTAGAGCGACGAGCGAGAAATCCTAAGACAGGTAAAGTCGAGTATGTACCTGCTGATATGAGTTATAAAGAGTGGTATGGCAAGTATGTTGATGAAAAAGGTAAGTCTGTAAAACGAGTCAAGAAAGCTCCCGTTGCTAAGAAAACAAATGTGCTAGATTTGTCTAAAGATATGCAAAAATCCTTGTATGATTATACAAACGGTGAGTATCAAGAGGTTTGTGATTATTCGCAGTACATCACAGATGAGAAACAGTTCAAACCGACCTATGTTTGGCACGGGGAAAACGGACAGCTAAAAACAATCACAGACAAGACAAAAGCAGATGTTGAATCTATACACGATTTAATCGATAAACAACCTCTTGAAAAAGACAAATTGATTCGATTTGAGAAATTGCGTTCTGGTGATTACTCAGACTATCAGGTTGGAGATACCCTTAATTTTGGTATTCGATCTGCTACTCGTGATAAAGAGTTTATTGAGAAGCTAGAGCAAGACAGGGTTGTTGGTTTTGAGACGAAGAAGAGAGGCTTGAATTCAAGAAAAAATGTTAAATTCATCTTTAATTCAAGCAAATCTTTGGATATTTCAAACATATCTGAGTATCCTGACCAGCTGGAAGAATTGATACAAGGTTCTTACAAGATTGTTGATACCAAATTTGTTGAAGGCAAAAATGCCGGTTGGGAATACATTGATATGCCTATGGCTCAGTACGTCGAAGAAAACAACCTCAAAACGGAAATCCGAGTCAGCAAAAAAGGCAATAAAAACATCGTTATCCACATGCCAACAGGCAAAGAACGACTTTATCCAATTGAAAAGTGGGAATCAGGAACAGTTCGATACACAGAGGAATTTTATAATTCAGAAGAAAAAATGGAGCGTTTGGAGGTGTATTTAGAGTATGTCAATGACAAAAAAAGAAGCTGAGAATCTTTTTGAAAGAATGACAAAACAAGCTAACAATAAGCCAAAACATAGAAAGGAGTAAAACATGTTCATTTGGGAATGGGTGCTGATTGCTTTCGGGTGGTTGGTATTCTTTTGGTTGTTCGTTTTAATTGCAGGAACTATTCTTGCGATTTTAACAGGTTTCAAAAACAGAAAGTAGGTGATCCAACATCTTGACTTGCAGGAATAGACTGCTATAAATCACTGTAAATTGCTATAAACCGTGTCATATTTGATGCGGTTTTTATATTGTCCGAGCATTGAAGACGTAAAAAGCCATGGAATTATATAGTCAGGGATGACTTTAAAAATAGGAGGTTCGCAATGAACGAAGAAACACAAACAGTCGAAGTCGAAACGGTTGAAGAGCAAAAGGTACCTGCAGAACCTACACCACAACCGCAAGACGAGAAGAAGTACACAGATGCAGACGTCGATGCTATCATCGATAAGAAATTTGCTAAGTGGAAATCTGAGCAGGAAGCTAGAGAAAACGAAGCGAAGAAACTTGCCAAAATGAACGCTGACGAGAAACAGAAATATCAGTTGGATCAGCGCGAGCAAGAATTGAATAATCGTGAACAGTCTATTGCTCGGAAAGAATTGATCGCAGAAGCTAAGACAATGTTAAGTGAACGTGGCTTACCAGTTGAATTAGTGACCGTGGTTGATTTGTCAAACGCAGAAGCTGTGACTGAATCAGTCGCGAGCATTCAGAAAACTTGGGAGGATGCAGTCCAAAAAGGTGTATCCGACCGCATGAAGGGTAGCGCACCTATTAAGACTGCCCCACAAGATAACAACGAGCTTACCAAGGCTCAATTTTACAGAATGAGTCATTCAGAGAAGGCTGCATTGAAGCAGTCAAATCCTGAATTGTATAACTCATTTTTGAATTAACGAATAAGGAGAATTTAATAAATGGCACAAACTAAAATCGCAAATCTCGTGAATCCTGAAGTAATGGGAGACATGATTGCAGCTAAACTACCAAAGAAATTGCAAGTAATTCCATTCGCAGCTATCGATCGCACGCTTGAAGGCGTGCCAGGGAACACTATCAAAGTCCCATCTTACACATACATCGGTGATGCCGAAGATGTAAACGAAGGTGTGGAAGCTGGTGTTGTAGTTCTTGGAACATCAACCAAAACTGCTACAATCAAGAAGGCTATGAAAGCCGTTGAATTGACGGACGAAGCTGTATTATCTGGCTACGGTGATCCAGTAGGAAATGCTGAAAACCAACTTGCACTTGCTATTGCTGCTAAAATCGATAACGACGCAATGGATGCCCTTCTAAAAACAAACACTCGTAAATTTGACTCAAAAACAAAAGCAATTAGCTATGATGTAATCGTTGATGCAATTGATCTGTTTGAAGAAGAAGTCAATACTGAAAAAGTTATGTTTGTCAATCCAAAGCAAGTCACAACTTTGCGTAAAGATCCAAACTTCATCTCAGCTGATAAATACCCAAATCAAGTTGTAATGACTGGTGAAATTGGTATGATTGCAAATACACGTATCGTTGCGACTAGTAAGGTAGCTCTGGACTCTACAAGCGCATTCTACACTTGCCCAATCATCAAGCTGACACACGATGACGAAACCGAACAAGACACTGCTGCATTGACAGTTTACATCAAACGTGATCCAAACGTCGAAGTAGACCGCAAGTCTTTGAAACGTTCTACCGAAATCTCAATTGACGAGTTTTACACAGTCGCAGTTTCAGACGATTCCAAGGTCGTGCTTGCTGAAATCAAGAAATAAGGTCTGACCTATGAAAGTCAGAGTCAAACAAGCCTTCAATGACTGGCAAGCAAAAGTGAGACGGCATGAAAATGATGTCTTTGAGATGACAGACGAGCGCTTCAACGAATTGTCACACAATCTCAAAAGTGAGTTCTCAGTCGATATCGCAGAGGTTGTCGAGATCATTGATGAAACCGAAATCCAAGGAGACGAGACGACTCCTTACGATTAGGAGGTCTTATGGAACTTGAAAAACTAAAATCATTGACGGGCGAGAGTGACGAAACAGTCCTCTCGTCTTTACTTTTAAGGGCTGAAAACATCATTTTATCTGAGACGAACCGAGAGAAGCTGACGCCAGCGCTCAAAAGACTACTACCTGAACTTGTAATTGAGCTATACAACCGCTCAGGAAGCGAAGGAGAGCAGTCTAGGAGTGAGGGCGGCATATCTGTCACCTATGGCGATAACGGGCTGTCTACGGGCATTTTACAGCGCATTCGGATGCATCGATTAGCGAGGGTGGCAGGTCATGTTTTTGAAAAAGAGTAGACTGAAGCCGTATAACCTCAAACGGTTCAAGAAAATCGTGACAAACGAGGGAGTCGCTAAAGAGGGATATTCGGACGAGATTGAAGAAGTACGACTTGAATTGTGGCCAGCGACTAGCAAGCTACAATCTGAAATCTATGGCGACCGTGTCAATGATATCCTGAATGCGAATGCGAGCAAGAGTGCAGACATCAACGTGAAAGACGGTGTCTGTATCGATAGCAAGACAGAGGTCACGCATCGGGTTATCTCGAAGAAAGTATACAGTCATCATCAAGTTTTGGAGTTGGAACGTGTCAGATTTAATCGGGGCAGATAGCTTAATCGCTAAGTGCCGTAAACTCTACGGAGCGAGGACTAATGAGTTTGTAGGACAAGCAGTCTTGCATGCTGCTAAAACAGTCGTACAAGCAGATGCTAAACTTAGAGCGCCCGCAAATGAGGGGGAATTGAGAAATAGCATTAGAGTGCGATTAAAAGTAAACGGCAACAAGATATCGGGCGAAGTCTTCACGAACTCAGACCATGGCGCCTATGTCGAACTTGGAACGGGTCCGAAAGGACAAGAGAATCATTCTGGTATATCTCCAGAAGTAAGCGTGTCTTATCGATCTAGTCCTTGGTATGTGCATGAGGACCAAATCAATGTAGGGCCTTACCACTTTGCGAAAAGAGGGGAATTCTACAAGATGTATGGTCAGCCTGCACAACCTTACTTGTATCCTGCTTTGAGAGATAACCATGACCATGTGTCAAGTAATATCTCAAAATACGTTAGTAGAAAGATAAGAGAACAGATAAAATGATTAATATTAAGCCTGTAATTTACAAAGAATTGCAAAAGGTTGCAGATAATGTGACTGATACTTATCCAAGCGACTGGGAGAATGTTCCAGTCGTCATTTTTTTGGAAGAACAGAATAAGCCGGGTGAATGGTTCGACGACCAAGAGAAGAAGTCGCATATTCGCTATAAGGTGGATATTTTCGACAAAGATAGCACAAGCAATTTAGCAGTCAAAATCAATGAAATCTTCGCATCTTTAGGGTTGCGAAGAACAGATTGTCAGGATGTACCTGACCCGTCGCATTTGCGTCACAAGTTGATGCGCTTCGAGGGAATCGTGGACCTTAATTCAGAATTGGTTTATCAGTATAGAATGGAGAATTAATACATGTTAGCAAACGGAATTACGCTTTCTTATGGAACAGCTAAAGGAACTTACACAAAACTTGCAGGACTTAAGGAAGTCCCTGAATTCGGTATTGAACCTGAAAAGGTTGAGAATACCACCCTTGAAGATAAGGTTAAAAAATATGAATTCGGTATTGGCGATGCTGGAGAATTGGAATACAAATTCGCTTACAAGAACGACGGGGTAAATGCTCCTTATCGTGTTTTACGTAAAGCAGCAGACGACAAGACAAAACTCTTCTTTGAACAAAAATACCCAGACAACACCAAGGTTCAATTTGAAGGTCAAGTGTCTGTCAAACTTGGTGGTGGTGGTGTGAACTCTGTTATTGAGTTTACTCTTAAAATTGCATTGCAGTCTGAACTTGAATTCACAGACGGAATTGGAGGTTAATAGATGGCTCTACCATACGCAACTTGGAAAGTTAGTGAGGATAAGGAATTGAAACTCCGCCTCACATCTTTGCAAGCAACGAAAGTTGAAGAAAAAATCGGAGCAAATTTGCTCAAGGTATTCATGCCTGCTGAAGGCGAAGCTTTTGCTTTGCCACCCCTAAAAGTCATGTTACTGTTGACCCATGGAGCACTTCAAAAGTTTGAGCATGGACTCTCATTTGAAGATGTATCTGACCTATACGATGACTACGTCGATAACGGTGGGGATCAGGCAGCATTTATGGCAGACGTCATCTTGCCAATGCTTCAAGTGTCGGGTTTTATGCCACGGGAGAAGGAAGGCAAGAAGAAAACTCCCAAGAAATCCGAAGCCAAAATGGAAGTAGTCAAATAGAAGAGACTACGGTTACATCAGTAAAAGAAATGGTCGAGAGGTTATACCCAATGTTTTTGGACATTGGGGGCAAGCCTCTCGATTTTTGGGATTTGACGGTACTTGAAATCAGAGACATGATTGAAAGCTATAATCGTGTCATGATTCAAAAGCAAAAAGAAAAAATCATTGAATCTTACAGACTTTCGCAGATGATAGCAAATAACGTGTCCATGTTGCTTTCAAAAGATGCCAAACCACTTGAAGTATGGGATTATGCTCCTGAGCTTTTTGAAAAAGAACGAGAGCAAGTGGAGCAAGCGAGATTGGCTCAAGAGTTGAATTTGCATAAGGAACGTATGCGCATGTTTGCTGAAAGTCACAACCGAAAATTAAAAATGAAAGGAGAATAGATGGGAGTTACACTTGACGAGCTCAAGGTAATGATTGACGCTGAAATCGCACCTTTCAAGAACAAGATGAAAGAAGTCGAGAACAAGGTCAAAGACGCCTCTAACAAAGTACAGTCATCCACCGACAAAATCAAGGCACAGTCAGGATCCATGCTTGGCGTTTTTGGCAAGTTAGCCAAATTCGCTGGATTTGCGTATCTTGGCAAGAAGTTACTTGATGTCGGCATGTACTCAACGCAGATGGCTCTTGAAGTTACAGCATCGATTAACCAAATCAAGCGTCAGATGGGCGAGAGCTCGCAGACATTCTTAAAATGGGTCAGCGATAACGCAAACGCTATGAACATGGGCGTTGGTGAAGCGACAAAATACGGAGCGGTGTATTCAAACCTATTTTCTGGCTTTATCAAGGATTCTAACAAGCTGAGCGCATACACTGCCAAAATGCTTCAGACATCGGCAGTAGTCGCAGAGGGTTCAGGACGTAGTATCACAGACGTAATGGAGCGGATTCGCTCAGGTTTGCTAGGAAATACAGAAGCGATTGAAGATTTAGGAATCAACGTCAATGTGGCGATGATCCAATCCACAGAAGCGTTTAAACGCTTTGCGAATGGACAAAGCTGGGATCAACTTGACTATCAGACCCAACAACAAATTCGTCTCATGGCTATTCTAGAGCAAGCGACTGCTAAGTATGGCACGACCTTGTCACAGTCCGTCAACGGACGCATTAGCTTGTTTAAATCGCTATTGAAAGATGCTGCCTTAAACGTAGGTAACGCCTTCTTGCCGATTATCAATGCTATCATGCCAGTCTTGAACTCGTTCGCTATGGTCTTGAAGAACGTGACGGCTAAGCTTGCTGAGTTTATCGCTTTAATGTTTAACAAGAAAGCTACTGTAAAAGACGGCGGTGTAGCTGGTGCAGTAAATGACATGAATGGTTCATTACAAGATGCAGCAGGTGGTGCAGGAGACCTAGCAGATGCTATGGATGATGCAGATGATTCTTCTGGCGGTTTAGCTGACAACCTTGGAGATTCAGCTAAAAATGCGAAAAAAGCAGTCAAAGAATTGCTTGGACTAGCTGGTTTTGACGAAATCACGCTCTTGAACAAGAAGGACGATTCGGACGACGGAGGCTCTGGAGGTTCTGGTGGCGGTGGAGGCAAAGGCAAGAAAGGAAAAGGCGGAAGCGGACCTTTTAAAGACATCTTGCCAGAAGTTGCCTTAACTGACATGGATAACCAATTCAAGAGCATTTTCGACGGTCTTGGAGATAAGCTAAAAGGTTTAACAGACCTCTTCAAAAAAGGCTTCACTGCTGCATTCAGAGCCGAGGGTCTAGAACGTATCAAGAATGCTTTAAGTCGAATTAAGAAGACACTTGAAGAAATTGGAAGTGATCCACGAGTAGTCAATGCTTTTAATGTCATGACCGAAAAAATCGCTTATGCACTAGGGCAGATTGTTGGATCTATTGCAACAATTGGAGTCGGTATCGGTGTCTTTCTCGCTGAAAGCATCGCAAACGGCTTAGGTCGTCAAAAAGAACGTATTATTCGCTCACTTGTGGCGGAGTTTGAGAATACAGGCATAATGTTTGCATCTGCTGGAAACATCGCTCAGGCATTTGCAGACGGCTTCTATGACGTCATAACATCGACTGGCGCCATTCGCATTGGAAGTTCGATTGTGTCGTCTATTTTAGCGATTCGTTCAAGCATTGTAGAGATTAGCTACAAATTCGGCGGTGACCTTATGCAAGGAATCGAGCGAATTGTCACAGACAATATGCCTGGTATCGCTGATGCACTTTCAAATGCTCTATCTGCCATTGTTCCTGTTTTTGAGAGTGCAGAACAAGCAATCAATGATATGTCTGACTCAATCAGTCATGTGTATGATAATTACATTCGTCCATCGATTGAATCATCAACGAAAGCTATATCAGGCATTATTGGCTTGTTTGTAAAAGGTTGGAATAATTACATCCAACCAATTATCGAAAAACTCGGTCAAGGTTTCTCGGACACAATCGGCAAACACATATCGCCAACGATCCAGAAGATTTTGGAGATGGTCGCAAGTTTCCAAGAAATGTCACAAGTCATTAACGCTTATGTAGGTCCTGTGATTGGTTTTATCGTTGAGCAATTGACGAGAGTTCTAGCTCCAACTCTTGAATATATCGGAGAAGTCTTCCGAATCTTATTCAATACGGTTGCTGATATATTCGGAGGTATAGCGGACTTTCTTAAAGGTGTATTTGATATCATCACTGGCATTCTTACGAGTGATATGAGCAAGATTTTCGACGGTTTCACTGAAACGGGCGATGCTATCATGAACATCCTATCAACGCTTCTCACAGCTTTGTTAGATTTAACAGTAGCGGTTTTGAAAGTTATCTGGGATACGATTGTAGCAATCTTCCAAGGAATTTGGGATGGGATTGTGGCTATCTTCACACCGATTGGCGAATGGTTCGCAGAACGTTGGAACGACATTACAGCTGTTTTAGCTGACGTGGCTAAATGGTTTGGGGATATGTTCCAGAAAGCTTGGAATGTATTGACAAACATATTCTCTTCAATCGGCACTTGGTTCGGCGAACGCTGGAATGACGTGACTGCTGCACTTGCTAATGTTGCAACGTGGTTCGGGAATATCTTCAGGACTGCATTTGAAGCGGTCAAGAACGCATTCAGCACGATTGGTAGTTTCTTCTCTGGCGTTTGGAACACGGTTAAGAGTATCTTCGTAAATGCTGGTCAAATGGTTGGTAGTGCAGTAGGTGGAGCCTTCAGGAGCGCAGTTAATGCGGTTCTTGGAACGATTGAAAATGTAGTCAACGGCTTCATCGGAATGATTAATGGCGTTATTGGCATGATTAACAAAATCCCTGGCGTATCTCTCAGCGGTATCGGCTATGTAAGCCTTCCTCGATTAGCTCGTGGTGGTATCGTTGACAGTCCGACAGTAGCCATGATTGGTGAAGCGGGTAAAGAGGTCGTTATGCCTCTTGAAAACACTGGATTCTTGCAGACTATGGGTCGCATCGTAGGTGGTGCGGTTGTTAACGCTCTAGGTGGTGGTTTACCACAATCTGGAGGCTTTAGCGGTAGTGGTGACATCGTCATCATGATTGGCGGTCACGAGTTCGGTCGTGTAGCTATCCAAGAAATAAATCGAGAACAAGAACGTGCAGGACAAGTCTTGCTTAACATTTAGGGGGAGGTAAAATGGCACGCTTAATTATCAACGGGGTGGCTGTTAAGCCTCCCAAATCTTTTCAAGTCGGTATCCAAGATATTGACGGAGAGACTGGTCGAAATGCTAACGGTGATATGGTGCGTGACCGTATCACGACCAAGCGAAAATTAGATTGCGAATGGGGCATGCTGACTCAAGATGAAATGAGTCAGCTTTTAAATGCCGTAGCGCCTGAGTTCTTCGAGGTATCTTATCCAGATCCATTACATGGTCAAACAACTAAAACGTTTTACGTTGGAGACAGAACGGCTCCGAGCTACTCGTTTACTGAGAAGCTCAAACCGTGGTCGGGCGCTAAATTTAATCTGATAGAAAGGTAGGCAGAACATGGATATATTCAGACGTAAGAAATTTGATGAAGCGATGTTCGCTAAGAACCGTACTCTTGCTATCAGAGTAGGGCAGTATCAGTCGAGCGATATCAAAGAGGCTAGCTTCGATTATGGCTACATCAAGGGTGATACATACAAGCCCGGTGGAACATGCGCAGGCAGTGCTAAAATCGTCTTTACGAGCATCATTACCACTTTCAATAAACTAGACAAGATTTACCCTGAAATCGGCCTTTTGGTAGATGGGACTTACGAATGGGTCAAAATGGGTGAATACTTCATCAATGATATTGAAATTGACCGCAACCGTAAAACGACCAAGCTCGACATTATGGACGGAATGTTCAAACTCAATCGTGAACATATCACAGATTTGACTTATCCAGCAGAAATCAGACAAGTGATTAAAGAAATCTGCTTAAAAACGGGTATCACACTAGCGAATGAAAACATGGATATTACATCCATGAATTATGTAATCGAGAATATCCCTAAAGAGAAAAAAATGACATTCAGAGACGTCTTGAGCCTAGCAACTCAAATGCTCGGGATGTCTTGTTTTTTCAATCGAGAGGGTAAACTCGAAATCAAGGAATTGACCGACTCAGGTATCACGATTACAGCAGACAGCTACTTTATGCACGGATTGACTAAGAGTGAAGTTCAATATCAGATTGCAGGGATAACTTGCAAAAAAGATAAAGAGGCACTTACGGTCGGAATGCGTACGGGTCGCTCGTTAGAATTGGATAATCTGTTCATGTCTCAAGTGGTTTTGGATAATCTCTATCACAAAATCAAGGATATTCGCTATTATCCGTTTAATTTGAATTACCAGGGGCACCTCTTGCTTAACGTGGGTGAATGGGTGACTATCAAGACCAACACCGGCGAAACCTTTAAAACGCCCGTATTGAGTCAGTCATTCACGTTTAAGGGTGGGCTTCGTGGTCGTATCAGCGCAGACAGTAAAGCCGGCAATGATGCGCAGTATTCATACGCAGGAACGCTCACGAAGAAGATTGTGCAATTCAGCGAATTCGAGGCTCAAATCCAAAACCAAATTGAAGAAGCAGATAAAGGATTTGACCAAAAGGTCGCAAAAATCAAAAAAGATTTTAGTGATCAAGTCGAACTTGCTAAGGCAAAAACTGAAGAGGTCAAACGTCAAATCGCTGACGAAATCGACAAGAAGTTTCAGTCATTTGATAATGCTTCAATCCAAGAAGCCAGACAAAAAGCCGAAGAAGCTTTGAAAAACGCTGGCGCAAGCAGCTTACTCGCTCAGGAAGCCAAGCGGATTGCTCTAGACTCTACCGCCAAGTTTGAAGAGTTTAAGAGACAGTCTACGAGCGCTCAGACGGCTCTGTCGGGTGATTTGGACGCTCTGAAGCGAACAGTCACAAGTGAGGTCAATCAAGCTTCAGAATATCGCAGAACGACCACAGAAGCTCTTAGTCGCATGACTGGACAGATGAATGGATTTGCGACGAAATCAGAGGTCAAGCAAGGCATTGATGGATTGACTCAGACCTTCGCCAAAATGAAGGTCGGTGGGCGGAATTACATTAGACATTATGATTTTGATGGTCTATTACCTTTGAGCGACTCTTTTCCTACTTGGAATTACGAAAGATTAGCAGATCCTGCATCTAAAAGTGGATATATGTTAAAGGCAACATGTACTCAAGTTGGTAATGGTGGATTTCATAAGGTCTTTTTCGATTTGAGAGCTGATGAATTTCAAGGCAAAGACATGACTTGGTCTTGGGATATGAAATCTAGTCGACCAATTACCTTCTATGATATGGGATTTGAGGCAGGCGGATTAAAGAAAAATGTGCCGATCTCAACAGAATGGACGAGAATTACCAACACCTTCAAAGTAGCATTTAAGCAATACTATTCATGTGTATTCTATGCGAACGGATGGGAAGTTGGTGACGTAGTTTATATTCGTGATCCCCAGTTAGAGGAAGGAACCGTTGCTACTACACCACGACCAGCGCCAGAAGATGGTAAGGATGAAATTCTAGCTGTTAGAACTGAATTCAAGCAGACTGCCGACGGTCTATCTGCTAAGATGGCAGCAGTCGAAAGCTATGTAGCTCAAGACGGCCAGAGACAGGAAGCCTTGAGAAGATACTCTCGTGAAGAGAGCGCTAAGCAAGCGACTGCTGTTCGTGAGTTAGTCACCAGGGATTATGTAGGCAAGGCAACCTATCAAGAAGATGTGAGAGCTATTGAACGCAAATTCGAAGCTATTACCAACCAAAAAAATGGCACGATAGCGACCCAGATTGCCAAATACAAAAATGCAGTAGATGGCCGGTTCGCAGATATCACTTCACTGATTGCTGGTAAGGCTAGTCAAGCCGACTTCCAAAGAGTCAAGGAGACTAGTCAGCTTTACGAGCGCATTTTGGGCAATACTAATAATAGCATCGCAGACAATATCGCTCGCATGACCTTGACTAACCAATTGTTTCAGGTTGAAGTTGGGAAGGTTATGAGAGGCGGACGAAATTATATCAGAAATGGTCAATTCAAGAACGGTTCAAAAAACTGGCTTGAATATCAGTCTGTTGATTTTGGCTTGTACTTCAATTACCAACATTCGCAAGACCCCAATAACCGCAATCGTCCAGGTGCTCATTTTTTCCACGACTCACAAAATGTCGCGGATTTCTTTGGTTTACAACAGGCTTTTGCTTTTGAAGGCGTTCGAGGGGAAAAGGTGAGTGTATCCCTGCTTGTCTCAAAAGACGGTGATGATACATACAGTGGTCTGAGAGTCGCATTGCACTATATTAAAAACAAAAACATTGTTGGACAAGAGTGGCAAGGGATTCAGAGCGAGCAAATAACTTCGAAGTACAAGCGTTTCACATTTACGTTCACATTATCAGATGATGTCGATCAGCTGAATCTGATGTTGTTTGGCGAGAAAGGAAAGACTATCAATCTCTATGTGACAGATGTTCAGCTTGAGAGAGGTTATGTTGCGACGGATTACAAAGAAGCACTCGAAGATACAGACGAAGCCATTCGCTCGGTTCAAAGCCAACTGGCTGGCTCGTGGGCAGTTCAAAATCTGACAAGCGCTGGATCTATCGTTTCGCAAATCAATGCGACCAACAATCAGATCTTGATTGAAGCTGAGAAGATTCGTCTTAAGGGTAAGACCTTGCTTGACGAACTGACAGCTATTCAAGGTTACTTCAAGCGGTTATTTGTGGGTGAAGGTAATTTCGCTAAGCTGAACGCTGAAATTATCGGTTCAAGGACCATCACAGCTGATAAGTTGATTATGGACCAAGCCATGGCTCGGATGTTCGTTTCAAGCGATATCTTCACGGACACGCTTGCTGCTAAAGAGGCCTTCATCAACAAGCTAAGGTCAGTAGTAGTATCTGCGACCTTGCTCGAAGGTTACAAAGGTAAGATTGGTGGATTCCAGATTGGTACACATGAGAAAGACTCCTCTGTATACTGGATTACTGGACAAAACCAGTTCGCAGTTGGGATGAGCAATGGTTCTGGAGATTGGAGTCAGACGGCTCTTTGGGTGAATTGGGGAAATGATTGGGGAAGGCCAAGCGATACAGCATGGTTCGTTAAGCATACAGGTCAAATGTTTTGCTACAATCGAGCGCATTTTTGGAATGATCCTACAGTATACGGAGATTTAATTGTTACAGGAAATATAAAATACTATCCAGAGGGTAAAATTCTTGGTGGTGCACATGCGTATTGGCTTTATTCCGGATCCTATAAAAAAGTGGATTCATCAAACGGCTACATGTATTTTTATGCAAAAGGAGACAACTATTATGACTGGATCCCGATGAATAAAGAAATCTCAGACCGTCGTTACAAGCACAATATCGAAGATAGTAGAGTCTCAGGTCTCGATGTAGTCGAAAGTCTGAAGACGTACAGCTATCGCAAAGAGTACGATGGAAAAATAGAAGATATCGCTTGCGGTATTATGGCGCAAGATGTCCAGAAATATGCTCCTGAAGCCTTTTATGAGAATCCTGACGGTGCATACTCTTATCGAACGTTTGAACTTGTGCCTTATTTAATCAAGGCCATTCAAGAACTCAATCAAAAAATAGAAAAATTGGAGAAAACAGCATGAACGAACAAAACCAACAAATCAGCAGTCTAGCGATTAAGTCGCTAGGCGAAAAAATTAGCAAAGAGGCTACTCAATCGGCAACGCTCGAAGCCCTCTATACAATAACTGCGATGGAGCTCGAGCAGATGAAGCAAATCATCGAATCGGATGAAGAGCTTAAGGCAAAATTTGAAGAAGTGAAAGGAAAAATGACAAATGGCAATCAGTAATTATGAACTAGCAAGCAAGCCTTATACGCGAGGTTTGGGCAACAAGACTGTGACGGTCGTTGAAGTCAAGCTTGCCGATGGCACCCGTTACAGTACGAACATGCGTGAGCTTGCAGGAGACCGCACAAATGATCAAGAGGACGTCTTGATTCAGGCCGTGATGGATATTATTAAGGCTGAACTAGATCCAGGTAGTGCCATCGTGAGGGCCCAAGCTGAGATTGAACAAGCGGTTCAATCTTTGGCAAAAGCTAAGACTGATCTCTCAGCGAACAAAGAGAACATCGATAGCGTATCAGCAATTACTGAAGTCCTCATTGCGCTTGCGATTGGCCAGAATGGGGGCATGCCAACGAATACTTATGAAAAGGTTGCGCAGTTCATCAAGCCGCTCGTGAAAGACCGTCGTTATGCGAACGGTGATATCGTATCAATGCCTTATCCGTTTGACACGAATCCGAAATGGCCGAAGGGAACACTTACCATCCTAAATTTCCAGATGCAACCGTCTGAGGGCTACACTTGGAAAGAGCAACCTCTTGCCGAAATGCTACAGAAGGGCATTCTGACGGTTGTTATGCCACGAATTGAGTAGAGGGAGGTTGTATGCCGATTGAAGAAGCTGAAAAAATCGCTCAAAGCCAGGTTGCTTGGGCGATTTTGTTTATCCTACTCTTCTTTATCATCATTCGATATCTTATCAAGACCTCGGACAAGCGAGAAAAGAAGATCATGGATCTGCATGAGCAATCAAAAGCCGACTCTAACAGACGAGAAGAGCGTTTGATGACTCATCTTGAAAAGACAACGACAGAATTAACCACAATTACACACACGGTCGGAGACATTCAGAAAGAAATGGTCCGCATGAACGACCGCATGGAAGAAATCGAAAAAGGAGAATAACACATGCAACAAATCAATGAAATTATCGCAAATGGAGCAATCAGCATTCTTGTCATTTTGGCTGGCATCGCAGTCAAATCAATTAAAGATTTTCTCGTCAAAAAAGGTGGAGAAAAGACAATTAAGATTGTTGAAATCCTTGCTAAAAATGCGGTCAACGCTGTTGAGCAGGTAGCAGCCGAAACTGGCTATAAAGGTGAAGAAAAGCTGGAGCAGGCTCGTGATAAAATCCGTGCTGAGTTGACCAAATATAACATCAGCATGACTGACCGCGATCTTGATACATTCGTCGAGTCAGCGGTTAAGCAGATGAACGATGTCTGGAAAGGAGACAAAGAAAATGTCTGAAAAACAAGATATGATTAACGACCTCATGGCTCACGCTGATGCTGGGACTGGTGTTGATTACGACGGAATGTATGGTTATCAATGTGCAGATGTGACGTGCTATGGTATCTATGAGTATTTCGGTATTCGGCTGTGGGGCAACGCTATCGACTTGCTACGGTCTGCAGAATCAGCAGGCTTGCAGGTCGTATATGGTGCTCAATATCCAAAGGCTGGCTGGTTCTTTGTTAAGAATTTTGTGGCAGGCGATGGAGTGAACTATGGTCATACTGGTCTTGTATATGAGGACTCAGACGGTTCTACAATCAAGACGATTGAGCAAAATATCGATGGCAATTGGGATTATCTCGAAGTTGGTGGGCCTTGTCGCTACAATGAGCGTTCTGTTGATTCTATTGTTGGCTATATCGTGCCTCCTGAAGAAGATGAATCAGGCTGGCAGCATGACGACACTGGCTGGTGGTGGCGTCGCAAAGATGGCTCATATCCAACCGCTAAATTTGAGGCAGTAGATGGCAATTGGTTCTACTTCAACGAAAACGGCTATATGTATGCTAACCAATGGCTACATCATACTGACGGCTATTGGTATTGGTTCGATAAGGACGGGTACATGGCTCATAGCGGATGGAAAAAAATCAATGGCAAGTGGTACTATTTCAATGCAGACGGTGCTATGCAGACTGGCTGGGTTAAATACTACGAGAAATGGTATTACCTCAATTCAGAAAATGGGGACATGGTATCAAACGCATTCGTGCCTTACAACGGCGGATACTACCTCATGCTTGAAGATGGCCGGTTGGCTGAAAAAGAAAGTTTCAACATTGAGCCAGACGGCTTAATCACAACTAAATAATTTTTTTAAATAGAAAGGAAAATTTCTAAAATATTGTTCGAATTGTAACCGCAGGCAATAGCTTGCGGTTTTTTGTTTGCTCTTTTGAAAAAATCGTAGTATAATGAATACGAGTTATATTTTAGTTCTCGAACAGTGAGAATAAGGTTTAACCGAACACAACCTTTTTAGAAGGTGGCGCCCGATTCGGGCGCATTTTTTTGTTTAGAAAAATATTTTTAAAAAATTTTAAAAAAGTTAAGGAAAAGTGTTGACAATATATAACAAATGTTATATACTATACTTGTAAGATAAATAAAACAAAAAACGGAGGACCTTACAATGAAAAACGGACACATGATTCTTGGACAACGCTGGACAAACGAGATCCGCAACGAAGCTGGAACATCAACTAAAATGTTCAACTTATCTAAAAAAATTGTTGAATTTCCTGATAATAACTTGCAAGAAATTCACAGCGCACTTTACGGCTTGTTGCGCGCAGGATATGACATCAGCAATATGCGTGATGTGGAAGAACTTGCTAAATATGTTGACGTGAAGAAATCACACGGGAAATTGTTTGATGTTACAAGAGATGATATCGAATTATATCACAGACTTTTCGTAGCGAGATTTGGCAAATAACAATAAAAATACCCCCTCAAAAAATGAGGGGGTTTGTAAGATAAACAAGGCGGCAGAGTGACCGCCTAGAAAGAGTATAACATGAAAGTAGATACAAAGCAAATCGAGTGGCTATTGGAAAATGCCAGTGGATACCAGATCTCAAAAATGAGCGGTGTTGCCCAACCAACAATTTCAGCTCTAGTAAAAGGAAAAAGGAAAGTCGAGAATCTCACAATAGAGACTGGTCACAAATTAACTGAACTTGCGAACCAAATGCAAAAAACGTCTTAAAAAGCCAATTTCAAGGCTTTTTTATTTTCTCTGAAAGTACTTTCTAAAATAAAAAAACTTTAAATTTCTTTGTGTTTTCTATTGACAATATATAACAAATGTTATATACTATACTTGTAAGATAAATAAAACAAAAAGAGGAAACAAAGATGAAAAAAGTAACTTATGACAAATCAGGAATCATGGAAGAAGCTTGGAACTTGTTTAACAACGACGACATCACACTTGCAGACTTTGAATATTTTGGATGGATGGAATGGAAAAGTGAAAAAACATTTGCTATTTGCTTGAAAGAAGCGTGGGGCCGTGAAAAAGAAGTTGTTGAACGTGTTAACCAAAAATTTGAAAATGCTGAAACATCTGAAGAAGTCAAAGCGTGGGATTGGGCCTGCAAGAAATTGGGTGTTGCGTTTGAAATGGACGCTTACACAAAAATGACAAATGTTGAAGGCATGGAAAAAGAAGCTTGGCCAGGAACTAGCGTGTGGTCACTAGCTATGCGTGCGGTAAAATTGCACATGGAAGTAGCAGCATAAAGAGTAAGACATGGTAAAAGATGATTTAACAAACCAACATTTCGGTCGTCTGACCGTTCTTGGTGACGTTGGAAAAAGAACTGGACGAGGAAGAATCCTCTGGCATTGTCTTTGTGAATGTGGACGAGTTACTTTTGTTCGAGGAGATCACCTGAAAAATGGAGAAATCAGTTCTTGTGGGTGCTTTAACGAAGAGAAAAACCATAAGCGATTCAAGGATTTGACGAATGCTGAAACAGATAATTTCAAGGTTATCGATAGAGCATACTCGAAAAATCAACGTGTATACTGGAATTGCATTTGTAAACATTGCGGGAATCACATCGAATTACACAGCAATCAGATAGAGCGATATTTTAGTTGCGGATGCAAGCACAATCGTAGTTCAAAAGAGCGAATGGCTGAAATCAGCGATCCTGAATCATTAAAGACGAACAGACCAACCGCAAAAAGTACGACTGGAATTCGAGGTGTCTACTACAACAAGCGAAAAAAGAGATATGTTGCTTATATCAATGTTGACAAGAAACCAAAATATTTAGGCAGTAGCGTAGATTTGAAAGAAGCAGCAGACATCAGACGCAAAGCTGAAATCGAATACGGATATAAACAAAAACAGTGATTTTTTTCACTGTTTTTTATTTTTTCTACGAATAGATAAGTAGGAGGAAGAAAACATGAACATTTTAAATATTAAACTTGCGAGCATAGAGCAGACAGATTTAGGTTTTGAACATTGGGTAGACGTGACTTACACTGTCCCAATTTTGAAAAATAAGTACACGGTAAAGATGTTGCTATTTATGGAATGCAAGATAGAGGACCAGGAAGTGATTGAGTACCTTGTATCAACCTGGAAGTATCGAGATCTCGTGCTACATTCTGTAAGGATGTATGAGATGGAGAGAATCGACTACAAATAATACTCCGCCCCAAATTCGCCCCAAAAGTTTTTCAAAGTTATCCGTATTTATCCGAAGAAAAAAATAAAAAAGCCCGATTTTACGGGCTTTTCATTCGGTTAATTCCTGTTAATTCAGGTACTGAAAGGCGGTAGACGGATTTGAACCGACGATCAAGCTTTTGCAGAGCCGTGCCTTACCACTTGGCTATACCGCCTCAACGTTTATTATTATACCTTGAAAATCATTTCCCGTCAATAGTTTCTTAATTGAAAATTCAATTTAGAAGATAGCCCTTTTTGACTGGGTAGAAAAATAGAGAGAGGGAGGCTGAAAATCAGGCTTTATGGGCATTAAGTTTGCCTGATGCCTCGATAGATAGCAAACAAAGAATAAAGAAATTTGACAAATGAAAGTTTTTGGTGGATACACGCCTAAATATTCTGAAAATTCGTTTACTTTTTAGAAGATATATGTTATAATCTTCAATAAGCCTAAATTTTTCAAGAGGAGTTAAAAACATGAAAAAAAGTAGAGTATTGGTTGCAGCAGGAGTTGCCTTATTAGCGACTGGTGTACTAGCTGCTTGCGGTTCTTCAAAATCATCTGATTCAACAGCGCCAAAAAATTATGGTTATGTTTATTCAGCTGACCCAGAAACATTGGATTACCTCATTTCAGGGAAACAAAGTACCAAAATTGCCACCTCAAATGGTATTGATGGTCTCTTTACAAATGACAAATATGGGAATCTGACTCCTGCGGTTGCAGAAGACTGGTCAGTCTCAAAAGATGGTTTGACTTATACCTACAAGATTCGTAAAGGTGTCAAATGGATGACATCTGATGGAGAAGAATATGCTGAAGTTACGGCTAAAGATTTCGTAAATGGTTTGAAACACGCAGCTGATAACAAATCAGAAGCACTTTACCTAGCAGAAACTTCTGTTAAAGGTTTGTCTGATTATTTGGCAGGTAATACAAAAGACTTTTCTTCAGTAGGTGTGAAGGCAGTTGATGATTATACTCTTGAGTATACTTTGAATAAGCCAGAACCATACTGGAACTCTAAGATGGCTTACTCAATCTTCTGGCCATTGAACGAAGATTTTGAAAAATCAAAAGGATCAGATTTTGCCAAAGCAACAGATCCTACGTCATTGCTTTATAATGGACCGTTCTTGCTAAAAGGTTTGACTACTAAATCTTCTATCGAATTCGCTAAGAATGAACAATACTGGGATAAGGATAACGTTCATCTTGATAAAGTTACCCTTGCTTTTTATGATGGCTCAGACCAAGAGTCCATTGAGCGTAACTTTACAAGTGGAGCCTATAGTTATGCTCGCCTTTACCCAACAAGTTCAAACTATTCTAAAGTAGAAGAGACATACAAGGAAAATATCTTCTACACTCCATCAGGGCCAGGGATTGCTGGTTTGGGTGTGAATATTGATCGTCAAGGTTACAAATACACTTCTAAGACAACGGATGAAGAGAAGACTTCTACTAAGAAAGCCCTTCTTAACAAAGACTTCCGTCAGGCCTTGAACTTTGCCTTTGACCGTACTTCTTACTCAGCACAAATCAATGGTAAAGAAGGGGCTCCCCTTGCAGTTCGTAACCTCTTTGTGAAACCAGGGTTTGTCTCTGCAGGTGAAAAAACTTTCGGTGACTTGGTAACTGATAAGATGGCTGCTTATGGTGATGAATGGAAGAATGTAAACTTTGCTGATGGTCAAGATGGACTCTTCAACTCCGACAAAGCCAAAGCTGAATTTGCGAAAGCCAAAACTGCATTGGAAGCAGAAGGTGCGAAATTCCCTATCCACTTGGATATTCCAGTAGACCAAACTGCTAAGAGCTATATCGCTCGTATTCAATCCTTTAAACAATCAGTTGAAAAAGTACTTGGTGAAGATAATGTAGTGATTGATATCCAACAAGTTTCTAAAGATGAGTTGAACAATATCACCTACTATGCAGCAAGCGCTGCGGCAGAAGATTGGGATCTCTCAGGAGCAGTTGCATGGAGTCCAGACTACGAAGATCCATCAACTTACCTTGATATCTTGAAGACAACGAATGCTGAACAAACAAAAACATACATGGGTTACGAAGGTGCAGATAATGCTGCAGCAGCTCAAGTTGGTTTGAAAGAATACGATAAGTTAGTTGATGAAGCTGCTAAAGAAACTGACGATTTGAACGCTCGTTATGAAAAATACGCAGCAGCTCAAGCTTGGTTGACAGATAGCTCTCTCTTCCTTCCTGCTATGTCATCTAGTGGAGCAGCGCCATTCATTTCTCGTGTAGTACCATTCTCTGCGTCATACAGTCAATCTGGAGATAAGGGTTCAGATGTATACTTCAAGTATATTCAGTTGCAAGACAAGGTAGTAACCAAAGCTGACTATGAACAAGCTCGTGAGAAATGGCTCAAAGAGAAAAAAGAATCAAACGAAAAAGTTCAAAAAGAATTGACAAATCACGTTAAATAAATAACTCTCAAGAGAACTTTCTCTCCATGAGGAGAAGGTTCTTTTGGGATTTTAAAAGGAAACGATATGAAAAAATATATTTTTATGCGTGTCTTGCGCTCATTGTTGTCTATTTTCTTGGTGACAACCTTGACCTACACGATTATCTATACGATGGTTCCTCGGAAACTGATTTTCAAGCAGGATACCAACTACAACAAGATTGCAACGACTCCAGATAAGCGGGATAATTATGAGAATACCGTTTATGAACGTATGGGCTATATCGAGTATTACGATACCAAGGAGTTGCAAGAAAAAGCTAGCTCAATGGACTCATCTGTAACAGTAGATGCCAATGACACCAATAAGGCAATCTACGAAAAATACATCAACCAACTCGGTAATGGTTGGACGTTAGGTGTCTTTTCAGAGAGTGGTCAGTTCTATGCTACGCGTGAAATTCCAATTTTTGAACGTGTTTTCAAATTCTATGCGAACTTACTTGATATTGATCATACAAACAAGATTCAAGATCCTGAAAATCCAAACTTGGAACGTTATCTTCGTTTTGAAAATGACCCTGCTATCGGTTGGTCATTGGTTGGTTCAGGTACCAAACATAAATACCTTTTGTATTTCAACAATCAATTCCCATTTGTACACCAAAACTTTGTGAACATTAACTTGGGTGACTCTTACCCAACTTATGCGAACACGCCAGTGCTTCAAGTTATCACACAAGGTCAAGGACAAACTAAGACATCAGAAGTTCAATTCCCTACTGGTAAAAAGACTTCGTCTGTAGATATTTACTCTCGTACCTACAAATCTCCAAGTCAAGCAGATGCGCGTGAAATAGCTAACTATGGTAAGGACGATCCATATACAGCTACAGAAAGTAACTACCAATATCCATCTATGATTGCAAGCTCAGCTGTTGCTGGTTTAATTGGTTTGATTATTTCTTATGCTATTGCGATTCCTCTTGGATCTGCTATGGCTCGCCACAAGAATACTTGGATTGACAGCTTCTCAACAGGTGCTCTAACCTTCTTGCTTGCCCTTCCAACGATTGCCTTGGTTTATATCGTGCGTTTGATTGGCTCATCTATTGGTCTTCCAGACTCATTCCCTATCCTAGGTGCTGGAGATTGGCGTTCCTATGTCTTGCCAGCAGTCATTCTAGGTTTGCTGGGAGCACCAAGTACAGCAATCTGGATTCGTCGTTATATGATTGACTTGCAATCTCAGGACTTCGTTCGTTTTGCTCGTGCAAAAGGTTTATCTGAAAAAGAAATCTCAAATAAACACGTCTTTAAAAATGCCATGGTTCCTTTGGTTTCAGGTATTCCAGGTGCCGTAATCGGGGTTATTGGTGGTGCAACATTGACAGAAACAGTCTTCGCCTTCCCAGGTATGGGTAAAATGTTGATTGACTCTGTTAAGGCATCAAATAACTCAATGGTAGTTGGTCTCGTCTTCATCTTTACATGTATTTCTATCTTCTCACTCTTTGTAGGAGATATCTGGATGACCATGCTTGACCCACGTATTAAATTGACAGAGAAAGGAGGCAAATAATGTCAACAATTGATAAAGAAAAATTTCAGTTCGTAAAACGTGATGATTTTGCCTCTGAAACGATTGATGCTCCTGCCTATTCATACTGGGGCTCTGTATTTAGACAGTTTTTAAAGAAAAAATCAACAGTCATTATGT
Source organism: Streptococcus sp. 517s (assembly GCF_054445985.1). Classification (NCBI taxonomy): domain Bacteria; kingdom Bacillati; phylum Bacillota; class Bacilli; order Lactobacillales; family Streptococcaceae; genus Streptococcus; species Streptococcus sp. 517s. The sequence continues at coordinate 267,921 of NZ_CM136847.1, forward strand.
TGGGAATATTGGTAGCTATTATTTTGATGAGTTTTATCTATCCGATGTTTTCAGATTTTGACTTTAACGATGTAAGTAAGGTGAATGACTTTAGCGCTCGTTTTATTAAGCCCAATGCCGAACACTGGTTTGGTACGGATAGCAATGGTAAATCCTTGTTTGATGGAGTTTGGTTTGGTGCGCGTAATTCTATCCTCATTTCTGTCATTGCCACTTTTATCAACCTTGTGATCGGGGTGATTGTTGGTGGAATTTGGGGGATTTCCAAATCTGTTGACCGCGTCATGATGGAAGTTTATAATATTATTTCAAACATTCCATCTCTCTTGATTGTTATCGTCTTGACTTACTCAATTGGTGCTGGTTTCTGGAATTTGATCTTCGCTATGAGTGTGACGACTTGGATCGGTATTGCTTATTCAATTCGTATTCAAATCATGCGTTACCGTGACTTGGAATACAACCTTGCTTCTCAAACACTTGGAACACCAACCTTTAAGATTATCGTGAAAAACATCATGCCACAATTGGTATCTGTTATTGTTTCTACGATGACCTTGATGTTGCCAAGCTTTATCTCTTATGAGGCATTCCTTTCTTTCTTTGGATTGGGATTGCCTGTAACAGTGCCAAGTTTGGGACGTTTGATCTCAGATTACTCACAAAACGTTACGACCAACGCGTACTTGTTCTGGATTCCATTGACAACCTTGATTTTGGTATCCCTATCTCTATTCGTTGTTGGTCAGAACTTAGCGGATGCTAGTGATCCACGTACACATAGATAGGAGTAGACATGACAAAAGAAAGTAATGTAATTTTGACTGCTCGCGATATCGTCGTGGAATTTGACGTTCGTGACAAAGTTCTGACGGCTATCCGAGGCGTTTCTCTAGAACTGATTGAAGGAGAAGTTCTTGCCTTGGTAGGTGAATCTGGTTCTGGTAAATCTGTATTAACAAAAACCTTTACAGGGATGTTAGAAGATAATGGACGCATTGCCCAAGGAAGCATCGACTATCGTGGACAAGACTTGACAGCCTTGACTTCGAACAAAGAATGGGAGAAAATCCGTGGTGCTAAAATTGCGACCATATTCCAAGACCCAATGACAAGTTTGGACCCAATCAATACAATCGGTAGTCAAATCACAGAAGTTATCGTTAAACACCAAGGGAAAACAGCTAAGGAAGCCAAAGAAATGGCAATCGACTATATGAACAAGGTCGGAATTCCAGACGCTGAAAAACGTTTTGACGAGTATCCTTTCCAATATTCTGGAGGGATGCGCCAACGTATCGTTATTGCGATTGCCCTTGCGTGTCGTCCAGATATTTTGATCTGTGACGAACCAACGACGGCTCTTGATGTAACCATTCAAGCGCAAATCATTGATTTGCTTAAAACTTTGCAAAATGAGTACCACTTCACCATTATCTTTATCACCCATGACCTTGGTGTGGTAGCAAGTATTGCCGATAAGGTAGCGGTTATGTATGCTGGTGAAATTGTAGAATATGGAACGGTTGAGGAAGTCTTCTATGATCCACGTCATCCATACACTTGGAGTCTCTTGTCTAGCTTGCCTCAGCTTGCTGATGATAAAGGGGAATTGTACTCTATCCCAGGAACACCACCGTCTCTTTATACGGAGTTGAAAGGTGATGCCTTTGCCCTTCGTTCAGATTATGCGATGCAAATTGACTTTGAACAGAAAGCACCTCAGTTTTCAGTCACTGATACTCACTGGGCTAAGACTTGGTTGCTTCATGAGAATGCTCCTAAGGTTGAAAAACCAGAAATCATCGCAGATTTACATGATAAAATTCGTGATAAAATGGGCTTTGCTCATCTAGAAGACTAGGAGGAAGGAAATGTCTGAAAAATTAGTAGAAATTAAAGATTTAGAAATTTCCTTTGGTGAAGGAAGTAAGAAGTTTGTTGCCGTTAAAAATGCTAACTTCTTTATCAACAAGGGAGAAACTTTCTCTCTCGTTGGTGAATCTGGTAGTGGGAAAACGACGATTGGTCGTGCCATTATTGGTTTGAATAATACCAGTAAAGGTGAGATCATCTTTGACGGTCATAAGATCAATGGGAAAAAATCTCATAAGGAATCTTCAGAGTTGATCCGCCGTATCCAGATGATTTTCCAAGACCCTGCAGCCAGTTTAAATGAACGTGCGACAGTTGACTATATCATCTCTGAAGGTCTTTACAACTACCACTTGTTCAAAGATGAAGAAGAGCGAAAAGAAAAAGTTCAAAAGATGATTCATGAAGTTGGTCTTTTGAAAGAGCACTTGACCCGTTACCCACACGAGTTTTCTGGTGGTCAACGTCAACGTATTGGGATTGCCCGTGCTCTTGTGATGGAACCTGATTTCGTTATTGCGGATGAGCCAATTTCAGCCTTGGACGTGTCTGTTCGTGCGCAAGTCTTGAACTTGCTCAAGAAGTTTCAAAAAGAATTGGGCTTGACCTATCTCTTTATCGCGCATGACTTGTCAGTTGTTCGCTTTATCTCAGATCGTATCGCAGTTATCTATAAGGGTGTTATCGTTGAAGTAGCGGAGACAGAGGAGTTGTTTAACAATCCGGTTCATCCGTACACTCAAGCGCTTCTGTCTGCTGTACCGATTCCAGATCCAATCTTGGAACGTAAGAAGGTCTTGAAAGTCTATGACCCTAGCCAACATGACTATGAGACAGACAAACCATCTATGGTGGAAATTCGTCCAGGTCACTATGTTTGGGCTAATCAAGCGGAAGTTGCTCGCTACAAAGAAGCACTTAAAAAATAAACAGATTAGGAGAGGACCGAAAGGTCTTCTCATTTTTAATAGAAAAACTCCCCTTTCACTAGCTTGTAAAAGGGGAGTTGTATTATCATTAGCGTTTAGACCAAGTTCGTTTCATAAAGAGAAGCAAAATGGGATAAATCTCTAGACGACCTGCAATCATTGCAAATGAGAGAAGGATTTTAGAGATGGGACTAAAGATAGCAAAACTAGAAGTTGTACCTAGAATAGGTCCGATGTTATTGAAACAACTGAAGACAGCACTGGTAACAACTAGAAAATCATTGCTATCTAGACTGACAATGAAGATAAGTGACAGTAAAATCATCACATAAATGACAAAATATTTTAGGACCTTGTGCTGAGTATCCTTATCAATCACAGTTTTATTGACATGTAGAGTCAATACGCGATGAGGAGATAAGATGGACAAGATCTGATTTTTTGCAATTTTTGAAAGGATGAGCCCTCTGATAACTTTGAGTCCACCTGCGGTTGATCCAGCAGAGCCGCCGATTCCCATGAGGAAGAGGAGGATAAATTGGGAGAAGAGGGGCCAGTTGGTAATATCTCCATAACCAAAACCAGTTGTTGTGATGATATTGGACACCTGGAAGAGGGCCATTTCAAAGCTCTTAGAGACACCTTGGTAGAGATGGAGCGTATTGAGAGTAATTAAGCCGGTAGAAACTAGGACAATGATTATATACGTGCGAAGTTCTTCATCACCAAAGAAAGCCTTAACCCGACGGAGCATGAGGTAGTAGTAGAGATTGAAGTTAATCCCAAAAACCAGAACTCCGATACTGACGAGATAGGTGATGAGTGAGCTGCCGTAGTGGGCAATCCCGTCGTTATAGACGGTGAAGCCTCCGGTTCCTGCCGTTCCCATAGCGATGACAAAGCTGTCAAATAGGGGCATACCAGCTAGATAGTAGATGACAACAAAGAGGGAGAAGAGCCCTAAATAAAGCAGATAGAGGATCTGGGCAGTATTTTTCAGTTTGGATACAACCTTGCCAAAGACAGGCCCAGGGACCTCAGCCTTCATCACCTCTAAGTGACTATTCTTGGCATTGTCCATAATGGCAAGCGCGAAGACGAGTACCCCCATCCCTCCAATCAAGTGAGTAAAACTTCGCCAGAAGAGGAGGGAACGGCTGAGAACTGAGACATCTGTCAGAATGGTCGCTCCTGTAGTTGTAAAACCAGAACTGATTTCAAAGAAGGCATCGATGACGCTTGGGATTTGTCCTGAAAAGACAAAGGGAAGTGCTCCAAAGAAAGACCATAGAATCCAACAGAGGGCGACGATTAAGACTCCCTCCTTGGTATAAATTCGCTGATTTTTGGGTTTCCGTAAAATTCCTAAGCTACCAAGAAGTATTAAAATTCCAATTGTTGTAAAGAGAGCTGTAAATACTTGCCTGGATTCTTGATAATAGGTTGCTACGCTAACGGGCACTAGGAGGAGAACCGCCTCAATCAAGAGAAGTTTTGAGAGGAGGTAACGAATCATACTTTTATTCATCTTTTACCTCTCAATCAGATCATAAATCTTGGTGATATTTGGTAATAAGGTCGTCACGAGTAACTGATCTCCTACCTCAAGTCTGTCCTCTCCAGTAGGGAAGATTGTTTTTCCTTTTCGGATAATGGCTGCGATGAGGACCCCTTTTTTCAATTTTAACTGTGAAAGAGGTTTGGCAGTCATTTTATTAGCTTCCTTGATTTGGAATTGAAGAGTTTCAATTTGACCGTTTGCTAGATGGTGCATGGCTTGAAGGTCTGAGTATTGAGCGTTTACTCGACCACGGATAAAGTGCATAATGGTATCTACTGCAATGCTTTTTGGTGTGATGATACTTGAAAAATCAGGTGCATGGATAATTTCCAAAAGGCTAGTGCGATTCACCTTGGTGATATTCTTATGAACACCAACACGGTCTAAGAACATAGAGGTAATGATGTTTTCCTCATCAACTCCAGTCAAAGTTGCAACTGCATCATAGTTGGGAGCACTTTCCTCAAGCAAGATATCTTTGGCAGTTCCATCTCCCTGTACGATATAGAGATTTGGAAATTTTTCACTGAAGAGACGAGCTCTCTCAGGATTAATCTCGATAACTTTAGTGTCAATACGGCTATCTTTTAAAATGCCAAGTAGGTAGTAAGCAATTTTTCCAGCACCAACGATGAGTAAGCTTTTCACTGCACGTGATTTGAAATAGTTATGGAAGAGCATCATATCCACACGATTCCCAGTAACAAAAATTCTATCTCTATCCTGAATAGTAATATCACCACTCGGAATCATAAGTTGATGGTCTCGTTCCATAGCGCAGACAATGATATTGCCAAATTTTTTACGAAAATCTGAGATTGGCATTTGACAGAGACCACTGGAATCTTTGACAACAAACTCCATCAGGTTGACCCGTCCCCCTGAGAACCGCTCAACTGAGAGTGCATTCGGAAAATCAATGATATTTGAGATAGCACGGGCGGCTAGGAGTTCTGGGTTAACGATAAGTGAGAATCCAAGAATATTTTTCTCTTTGAAATAGGCATTGGAGTATTCAGGATTTCGCACTCGAACGATGGTTTCTTTAGCACCCATTTTTTTAGCAAGTACTGCTGAAATCATATTCACTTCATCGTGTTCCGTTAGAGCGATAAAGATATCACACTCTTGAACGCCGGCTTGCTCTAAGATAGCAAAGTCTGCTCCATTTCCAAGGAGTCCCATGATATCAAAGCGACTGACAATATGATCGAGAACAGCCTCATCTTGTTCGATGAGGACGACGTCGTGTTTTTCTGCAACCAGTGAACGACAGAGGGCGAAACCGACTTTCCCTCCACCAACAAGGACAATTTTCATATAAAAACCCTACTTTTTCATGATGTAACTATCATACCCTTTTTTCGCAAAAAATGCACTTGCCAAGCCATTTTAGAGGATAAGAAAAGACTTTTTGTAAGTTTTCAAAGATAAAATCGGTCACCTTTCATAGAAATGTCTATTATATGAAGTGATTTCGCTCATTTAATATCCTTTCTCAGAAAAAGAATGACTAAGTATGGAAATATTATCAAAAAAAGTAAAAAAATCAAGTCGTTTCTATTGACAATGGTTGTGAAAGTGTTATACTAAGAAAGTAGTTTCGCTGATTTACTTCAAACCTGTTGTGAGGTAAGTTAACGATGCCTTAACCACGCTGTTTGCTGAGCTTGACTCCGGGCAGTGTGGCTATTTTTTTGCAATGGTGAAAGGAAGCCAGTCATGACAAATCACATTGTATTATTTGAACCTCAGATTCCACAAAATACAGGCAATATCGCACGTACTTGCGCTGCGACCAATTCTCCCCTTCACATCATCAAACCGATGGGATTTCCTATTGATGATCGCAAGATGAAGCGAGCTGGATTAGATTATTGGGATAAGTTAGATATTTATTTTTATGACAGCTTGGAAGATTTCATGTCTCAGATGAAGGGAAAACTCTATCTGATTTCGAAATTTGCTGAGAAGGTGTATTCTGAGGTAGATTTATCGACTGACGAGGACTATTATTTTCTCTTTGGACGTGAAGATAAGGGTTTACCTGAGGACTTTATGAGAGAACATCCTGAGAAAGCTCTCCGTATTCCCATGAACGATGAACACGTCCGCAGTCTCAATGTGTCTAATACCGTCTGCATGATTGTCTATGAAGCGCTTCGTCAGCAGAATTTTGCAGGTCTTGAGCTTGTTCACACCTATGAAGCAGATAAATTGAAATAATCAAAATGCTTGCACTTGCAAGCGTTTTTTGTTATGATTAAAGGGTCTTCAGGGCTGGGTGTGATTCCCGACCGGCGGTGACTTTAATACTCTTCGAAAATCCAATTCAAACCACGTCAGCTTCGCCTTGCCGTACTCAAGTACAGCCAGCGGCTAGCTTCCCAGTTTGTTCTTTGATTTTCATTGAGTATCATTAGGAAAAAATTTTTCCTTTAAAACTTTGTTGACAAGTTTTGCCTAACCAAAAGTTATACCTACAGCTTGTCGCCTAGTCTAAAAGAAAAACCTCAATTTCCTTCCCTTAAAGAAGTCCGCGAGCGCAAGCTGATGTGGTGTGATTCCACAACCGACAGTATAGTCTGGATGGGAGAAGACGAAAGAATAGCTTTGTCTGTTCTGATGAGTTTATAGATGAATTGCAACCGCTTGCTCAAAAGAGTGAGAGGGAGCTTTTAGGATATAAAAAGTGAGAATAGATAGAGGGATCCCTTTCCAACTTCTTCTGATTTTATAGAAAATTGGAGGAACCTGTTATGACAAACACACGTCGACTTTCGACCATTGCGATTTTATCAGCCATTTCATTTGTGCTGATGTACTTTGACTTTCCGCTCTTGCCAGCGGCGGCCTTCCTCAAGATCGAGTTTAGTATCTTGCCAGTCCTTGTAGGCTTGGTGGTGATGGATTTGCCTGCTGCTTTAGGGATTCTCTTGCTTCGATCACTCTTGAAGTTGCTTCTGAATAGCCAGGGAGTGAATACCTACATTGGTTTGCCAATGAATATCGTAGCCTTGGGAGTTTTTGTTATCGCCTTTGGTTTGATTTGGAAAAAGGAACGTAGCACTCTTCGTTTCCTACTAGCATCTCTAGCGGGAACTATTGGATTGCCTGCTGCGATGTTGGTTCTCAACTATGTTTATGCTGTTCCTTTGTACGCGCAGTTTGCCAACTTTGATATTGGAAAAATTTTGGGACTTTCCAACTACCTAATGACCATGGTTTTACCTTTTAACTTGATTGAGGGTATCATCTTTGCCGTTTCATTCTGGTTGTTATACGTCCTCTTGAAACCAACCTTAAAACATTATGAGAGATAAACAAATATTTTTAATGAAGGGCAGTTTTGCCCTTTTACTTTTCGTCCTTCTTGGCTATATGGTTAAGTTCTATCCTGAAACGTTGGTCGGTTTTGATCAACCGATTCAGACTGCCCTTCGTGGGGACTTGCCAAATTATTTGACAGTTCTGTTCCGTGCCCTTACGCATTTGATTGATATCCCAGTGATTATCACCTGGGTTACCATTGCAGCCTTTATCTTTTATCGTAAGCAGTGGAAGATAGAAAGCTACTTCATGGCGGGCAATCTAGCCTTAGCTGGTCTTTTAATCGTGACCTTTAAAAACATCTACCAGCGCCCTCGGCCAGCTATTTTACACTTGGTAGAGGAGAAGGGATTTTCCTTCCCAAGTGGGCATTCTCTGGCTGTGACGCTGATGGTAGGGACTCTGATTATCATTCTCAGTCAACGAATTAAAGATCCGGTTTGGAAAAAAATTGTGCAAATCGTTCTTGGCTTCTACCTAGTCAGTGTGCTGCTATCAAGAGTCTATCTGGGAGTTCACTACCCATCAGATGTTCTTGCCAGTTTCTGTGTAGGCTTGGGAGTCTTGTTTATCGAATTTCCTTTCTATGACAAGCTTCGCTTCCAATGGCGATTTAAAGGCAAGCAGAAGTGAGTATCGAATTCCCTTGAGGAGAAAGAAATGAAAGTCGACATAAAAGCTCTCCATCCGACTCAACTATACTTATCAGAAAAGAAACTAGAAGGCATTCAGACACTTTATCAGTCGGCAGAAATAATCAATGTTGCTCCAATCAGTATTCTTGCGTTCGGAGATTGCTTGTTGATTACAGATGGGCATCACAGGGCTTATCAGGCTTTATTGGCAGGTAGGGATACGATTTCTGCTGAGTGGGATAGAGATGGTGGCGATGAACTGTATTATCTCTATGCGCAAGCTTGCGAGGAAAGAAAGATTTACTCTGTTTTGGATTTAAAAGACCGTATCTTAGCTCAAGATGAGTATGAAGCAAAATGGTATAACTGGTGTGATGGTTTTAATCAAGCAGCAACTCTTTTATTGAAAAGGAAAGCAGATGAAACGGGCCCTACAAATAGATAGTGCATTGCGTCTTGTTCCTTTTTATATTGAAATTAGTCTAATCTAACTTGTTTTTTAACTAAAAATTTGATAAACTATGTAGTAATCGAATAGAAATCCGCAAGACTAGTAACTCAAGGGAAGTATATCAGGGAGGAGAGCCATGACTGCAAGCTCTCTATATGAAAGCTGAGTGAATTCACTTGCGCATGGATTTAGAAATGAAGGTCTGACTTGTCAGATGAAACGGATGGTACCGCGTGTCAACGCTCCGAGTGGAGTTTTTGGCATGTGGTTTTCTTTTTATCTACGAGCGACTGATGGAGGAATTATGTCAACTATTGAAGAACAATTAAAAGCGCTTCGCGAAGAAACGCTGGCTAGCTTGAAGCAGATTACTGCTGAAAATGAAAAAGAGATGCAAGAATTACGTGTCTCTGTCCTTGGGAAAAAAGGTTCACTGACTGAAATCCTTAAAGGGATGAAGGATGTATCGGCTGAAATGCGCCCTGTTATCGGGAAACACGTCAATGAAGCTCGTGATGTCTTGACCGCAGCCTTTGAAGAAACAGCGAAACTCTTGGAAGAAAAGAAAGTTGCAGCTCAACTAGCAAGTGAGAGTATCGATGTGACACTTCCAGGTCGCCCAGTTGCGACTGGTCACCGTCACGTTTTGACACAAACCAGTGAGGAAATCGAAGATATTTTCATCGGGATGGGGTACCAAGTCGTGGATGGTTTTGAAGTGGAGCAAGACTACTATAACTTCGAGCGTATGAACCTTCCAAAAGATCACCCAGCTCGCGATATGCAGGACACTTTCTACATCACAGAAGAAATCTTGCTCCGTACTCACACGTCTCCAGTTCAGGCGCGTGCTATGGACGCCCATGATTTTTCAAAAGGTCCTTTGAAAATGATCTCACCAGGGCGTGTATTCCGTCGTGATACGGACGATGCGACCCACAGTCACCAGTTCCACCAAATCGAAGGTTTGGTTGTTGGGAAAAACATCTCTATGGCAGATCTTCAAGGAACCCTTCAGTTGATTGTCCAAAAAATGTTTGGCGAAGAGCGTCAGATCCGTCTGCGCCCATCTTATTTCCCATTCACAGAGCCATCTGTTGAAGTGGATGTTTCCTGCTTCAAGTGTGGTGGAGAAGGCTGTAACGTATGTAAGAAAACAGGTTGGATCGAAATTATGGGTGCTGGTATGGTTCACCCACGTGTCCTTGAAATGAGCGGTATCGATGCGACTGTTTACTCTGGATTTGCCTTTGGTCTTGGTCAAGAGCGTGTAGCTATGCTTCGTTACGGAATCAACGATATCCGTGGATTCTACCAAGGAGATGTCCGCTTCTCAGAACAGTTTAAATAATGATTAGAAAAGTAGAAAATGCAGATATTGGGGTGTTGTCCAAAATTGCCAAACAAACCTTTCGTGAAACATTTGCTCATGATAATACGGAAGAGCAGTTACAGGAATACTTTGAAGAGGCTTATAGTCTGAGAGTTTTGTCAGCTGAGTTGGAAAATCCTGAATCAGCGACCTATTTCATTATGCATGAAGAGGAGATAGCTGGTTTTCTCAAAGTCAACTGGGGGAATGCTCAAACCGAGAGAGAATTAGAGAACGCCTTTGAAATTCAACGCCTCTATGTGCTACAAACATACCAAGGATTTGGACTTGGTAAGCAACTATTTGAATTCGCTTTGGAACTTGCCGAAAACAATGGTTTTTCCTGGGCTTGGCTAGGTGTTTGGGAGCATAATACAAAAGCTCAAGCATTTTATAATCGATATGGTTTTGAAAAATTTAGCCAACATAGTTTTCTGGTTGGGCAAAAGGTAGATACGGATTGGTTACTGAAAAAGAAATTAATGTAAGAAGATGATTCTTCTATATGAAATGATAGGAAAGGAAAAAAAACTAGAGTGGCAACGGTCATTCTGGAGAACTAAATTATGCTTGTATCTTATAAATGGTTAAAAGAATTGGTGGACATTGATGTGCCATCACAAGAGTTGGCTGAAAAAATGTCAACTACAGGGATTGAGGTAGAGGGTGTCGAATCACCAGCTGCCGGTCTCTCAAAAATTGTCGTCGGTGAGGTCTTGTCTTGCGAAGATGTGCCAGAAACACACTTGCATGTCTGTCAGGTTAACGTTGGTGAAGAAGAAGCCCGTCAGATCGTTTGTGGTGCCCCAAATGTGCGTACTGGTATCAAGGTCATGGTGGCTCTTCCAGGAGCTCGTATCGCTGACAATTACAAAATCAAAAAAGGGAAAATCCGTGGTTTAGAGTCTCTCGGAATGATCTGTTCACTTGGTGAATTGGGAATTTCTGACTCAGTTGTACCAAGGGAATTTGCAGATGGTATTCAAATCTTGCCAGAAGATGCAGTACCAGGTGAGGAAGTCTTCTCATATCTAGACTTGGATGATGAAATCATCGAGCTTTCCATCACGCCAAACCGTGCAGACGCTCTTTCTATGCGTGGAGTAGCGCACGAAGTAGCAGCCATCTATGACAAGGCTGTTAACTTTAAAGAATTTACTCTGACAGAAACAAATGAAGCTGCAGCAGATGCCCTTTCTGTAGGGATTGAAACAGACAAGGCACCATACTATGCAGTCCGTATCTTGGACAATGTGACCATCGCACCAAGTCCACAGTGGTTGCAAAATCTTCTTATGAACGAAGGCATCCGTCCCATCAATAATGTGGTAGACGTGACCAACTACATCCTACTCTACTTTGGTCAGCCCATGCATGCCTTTGACTTGGACACCTTTGAAGGCAGTGACATCCGTGTGCGTGAAGCGCGTGCTGGTGAAAAATTGGTAACCTTGGATGGTGAAGAACGCGACTTGGAAACAAATGACTTAGTCATCACTGTCGCTGACAAACCAGTAGCCCTTGCAGGTGTCATGGGTGGAGAGGCTACAGAAATCTCTGAAAAATCAAGTCGCGTTGTGTTAGAAGCAGCTGTTTTCAATGGTACATCCATTCGTAAGACTAGCGGATGCCTTAACCTTCGTTCGGAATCATCTTCTCGTTTTGAAAAAGGGATCAACGTGGCAATAGTCAATGAGGCCTTGGATGCTGCAGCGAGCATGATTGCAGAACTTGCAGGTGCGACGGTGCGTAAGGGCATCGTTTCAGCGGGTGAGCTTGACACTTCTGATGTAGAAGTTTCTTCAACCCTTGCAGACGTTAACCGCGTCCTTGGTACGGAGCTTTCATATGCTGATGTGGAAGATGTCTTCCGTCGTCTTGGCTTTGGTCTTTCTGGAAATGAAGATAGCTTTACAGTTAGCGTTCCACGTCGTCGTTGGGATATTACCATCGAAGCAGACCTCTTTGAAGAAATCGCTCGTATCTATGGATATGACCGCTTGCCAGCCAGTCTTCCAAAAGACGATGGTACAGCTGGTGAATTGACTGCGACACAAAAATTGCGTCGCCAAGTTCGTACGATCGCTGAAGGGGCAGGTTTGACAGAAATCATTACCTACGCTCTAACAACACCCGAAAAAGCAGTTGAGTTCACAGCTCAACCAAGTAACCTTACAGAACTCATGTGGCCAATGACAGTGGACCGTTCAGTCCTCCGTCAAAATATGGTTTCAGGTATTTTGGATACAGTTGCCTACAACGTAGCACGTAAGAATAAAAACTTGGCTCTTTACGAGATTGGAAAAGTCTTCGAGCAAACGGGTAATCCAAAAGAAGACTTGCCAAATGAAATTAACAGCTTTGCCTTTGCCTTAACCGGCTTGGTTGCAGAAAAAGATTTCCAAACGGCAGCAGTTCCAGTTGATTTCTTCTATGCTAAGGGAATCCTTGAAGCATTATTTACTCGCCTGGGACTTGAAGTGACTTATACAGCAACAACTGAGATTGCTAGCCTTCACCCAGGACGTACAGCCGTGATTTCGCTCGGTGACCAAGTTCTTGGTTTCCTTGGCCAAGTGCATCCAGTCACTGCTAAGGCTTATGATATTCCAGAAACGTATGTAGCGGAGCTCAACCTTTCAGCCATCGAAGCTGCCCTTCAACCAGCTACTCCATTTGTGGAAATCACCAAATTCCCAGCGGTTAGTCGTGATATTGCTCTACTTCTCAAGGCAGAAGTCACTCACCAAGAAGTTGTAGATGCTATCCGAGCTGCAGGCGTGAAACGTTTGACAGATATCAAACTCTTTGATGTCTTCTCAGGCGAAAAATTGGGACTTGGTATGAAGTCAATGGCCTATAGCTTGACCTTCCAAAATCCAGAAGATAGCTTGACAGACGAAGAAGTCGCACGCTACATGGAAAAAATCCAAGCATCACTTGAAGAAAAAGTCAATGCAGAAGTGCGTTAACTCATCAATCCATCCTTCGGGGTGGATTTTTAGCTTTAAGAGAACAGTTCAGAAGAGAAAAGCGACAGTTGAGGAGAAAGACACCCTATCCAATTTTTAATGAGCTATACTAAACCTATTACTAGAGCGCTTAACAACCTTAGATTTGGTAGATTTTTACTATAAATAATATCGATAAAAATGGACACAAAACGTTGTAAATGCTATCAAAAAGGAGTATAATAAGTGCAACATATCTAGGAGGTGGAAGATGCTAGAAGTAAGAAATCTAGAGAAAAGTTTCGGTTCCAAGCAAGTCTTGTTTGGTGTCGATTTTCAGGCAAATCCAGGAAGGATTCTGGGCTTGGTCGGGAAGAATGGGGCTGGGAAAACAACGATTTTCCACAGTATGTTGAAATTTTTAGTGTATCAAGGAGAAATCAGTCTGGATGGGCAGGAGATTCGTCAGGAAACCTATGCTCGGATTGGCTATCTGCCTGAGGAACGCAGCCTCATGCCCAAGTTGACAGTCCTTGAACAAGTTCGCTACTTGGCGACTCTAAAAGGCATGGATGCTAAGGAAGTCAAGGAAAAACTCCCTCAATGGATGGAAAAACTCGAAGTGAAGGGCAAATTGACTGATAAAATCAAGAGTCTCTCCAAAGGGAATCAGCAGAAAATTCAGCTCATTATCACCCTGATCCATGAGCCAGACTTGATTATTCTGGATGAGCCTTTTAGTGGTTTGGATCCAGTCAATACCGAGTTGCTCAAACAAGTCATCTTGAAAGAGAAAGAGCGCGGTGCAATCATTATCTTTTCTGACCATGTCATGACCAATGTCGAGGAGCTTTGCGATGATATTCTGATGATTCGAGATGGGCGTGTGGTCTTGCATGGGCCTGTTCAGGATGTCCGTAATCAATACGGGAAAACACGTCTCTTTGTTTCAAGTGAACGAAGCAAGGAAGAACTGGAAAAACTTCCTCACGTCAAACAGGTGAGCTTGACTAAGCAAGGCAGTTGGAAATTAATCCTAGATGATGAGGACGCTGGAAGGGAACTCTTCCCCATCCTCACTCAAGGTCAATATATCGCGACCTTTGACCAACAAGCTCCAACAATCGATGAAATCTTTAAACTAGAATCAGGGGTGGAAGTATGAGAAATATGTGGGTTGTAATGAAGGAAACCTATCTTCGGCATGTCAAGTCGTGGAGTTTCTTCTTCATGGTGATTTCGCCGTTCCTCTTTTTAGGATTATCTGTAGGAATCGGCTATCTCCAAGGGTCTTCTATGGCCAAGAATAGCAAGATAGCAGTAGTAACAACAGTGCCATCTGTAGCTGAGGGTCTCAAGGGTACCAATGGTATCAACTTTGATTATAAGGATGAAGCCAGTGCTCAAGCTGCTATCAAGGATGAGAAAATCAAGGGTTACCTAACCATTGACCAAGAGGACAGCGTCCTCAAGGCCGTCTATCACGGTGAAACCTCTCTTGAAAGTGGCATCAAGCTGGCTGTAACCAATAAGCTAAATGAACTGCAGTATCAACTGAATCGTTCGGCAGCCAATTTGTCTCAAGAACAGGAAAAACGCCTGAGTCAAACCGTTGACTTTACTGAGAAAATTGATGAATCTAAGGAAAACAAAAAAATTGTTCAAACCATTGCGGCCGCTGGGCTTGGTTTCTTCCTTTATATGATTTTGATTACCTATGCTAGTGTCACTGCTCAGGAAGTAGCTAGCGAGAAAGGAACCAAAATCATGGAAGTGGTCTTCTCTAGTATTCAAGCTAGCCATTATTTCTACGCTCGTATGATGGCTCTTCTCCTTGTGATTTTGACTCATATTGGAATTTACGTCGTGGGTGGGCTGGCTGCGATTCTGCTCTTTAAAGACCTACCAATCTTGGCTCAATCTGGTATTTTAAACCATCTAGGAGATGCCTTCTCGCTCAATACCTTATTGTTTGTCTTGGTTAGTCTCTTTATGTATGTTGTTTTAGCAGCCTTTCTAGGTTCTATGGTTTCTCGTCCTGAGGATTCAGGAAAGGCCTTGTCACCATTGATGATCTTGATTATAGCAGGATTCGTCGGAGTGACTGCTCTAGGTGCTGCAGGGGATAATTTGGTTTTGAAAATTGGTTCCTACATTCCCTTCATTTCGACCTTCTTTATGCCATTTCGAGCTATAAATGGGTATGCAAGTGGTCTAGAAGCTTGGATTTCACTTGCTATAACGGTTGTTTTTGCAGTCACTGCAACTGCCTTTATCGGACGCATGTATGCTAGTCTAGTCCTTCAAACGGATGATTTGGGAATCTGGAAAACCTTTAAACGTGCCTTAGCTTATAAATAAGAGAGCCTCGCAAAAGCGAGGTTTTTCTAGATGTTAAACACTGAAATCGGCAAAAATATTTTTCATATCTATTGACTTTTAGTAGTAAAATTTGGTATGATAGTAGACGGTATTGTTTACCCCATTTGTAAGGCCCCGGAACCTTTCAAATACCCCGCGGACCGGAACATCCGCCCTGTAAACAAAAACGATATTCATATAGGAGAAATCATGAACAAAACTACATTCATGGCTAAACCAGGCCAAGTAGAACGCAAATGGTACGTTGTTGACGCAACTGATGTACCTCTTGGACGCCTTTCAGCAGTTGTTGCTAGCGTACTTCGCGGAAAAAACAAACCAACATTCACACCACACACTGATACAGGTGACTTCGTAATCGTTATCAATGCTGAAAAAGTTAAATTGACTGGTAAAAAAGCAACTGATAAGATCTACTACACTCACTCAAACCACCCAGGTGGGTTGAAATCAATCTCTGCTGGTGAACTTCGTTCTAAAAATGCAGTACGTTTGATCGAAAAATCAGTTAAAGGTATGCTTCCACACAATACTCTTGGTCGCGCTCAAGGTATGAAATTGAAAGTATTCGTTGGAGCTGAGCACACTCACGCTGCACAACAACCAGAAGTTCTTGATATTTCAGGACTTATCTAAGGAAAGGAACAATAAAGTATGTCACAAGCACAATATGCAGGTACTGGACGTCGTAAAAACGCTGTTGCACGCGTTCGCCTTGTTCCAGGAACTGGTAAAATCACTGTTAACAAAAAAGATGTTGAAGAGTACATCCCACACGCTGACCTTCGTCTTGTTATCAACCAACCATTCGCAGTTACTTCAACTGTAGGTTCATACGACGTTTTCGTTAACGTTGTAGGTGGTGGATACGCTGGTCAAGCAGGAGCTATCCGTCACGGTATCGCTCGTGCCCTTCTTCAAGTAGACCCAGACTTCCGCGATTCATTGAAACGCGCAGGCCTTCTTACACGTGACTCACGTAAAGTTGAACGTAAGAAACCAGGTCTTAAGAAAGCTCGTAAAGCATCACAATTCTCAAAACGTTAATCAATACGATTATATCAACGTTTCAAAGCACTTCATGGTTCACACCATGGGGTGTTTTTTTGATGAATTTTGGCAAAATTCACACCATTTTTCACACCAAATTCACACCATTACTTTTTTAGATTGCGATAAGCAATCTCTCCAACAGCCATTGGAATGACATTTGAAGTATTGACATAAGTCTTTGTTGTAATCGTGTCACTATGTGTTAGAGCCTCAGATATATCTTCAATAGATGTTCCAGCCTGTTTTGCTAATGTTGCCCCTGTATGTCTTAATTTATGAGGTGTAGCATGCTTAAGTTCAGGATGACGACGTTTGACAGATTTCATTTTATTATTAAGATAGTCAGAGTGTAGAGGGCTATTAACATTACCCTTCATATCGATATAAGTAAAGACATACTGTTCATTGGATTGGATAATTCCAAATTTTGCTAGTTCATCTTTTTGCTGTTTTTTCCATTCTTTAAGTAAGTTAGTCAATTCAATGGGAATTCGGAAAGTTGTCTTTTTATTCCCTTTGGTAGACTTTGGATTTTTGTATTTATCCAAAGCTTGTACTAACTGAATTTCCTGATCACTTGTATTGATATGCTTCCATTGTAAAGCGTAGCTCTCTGATTTTCTATCTCCCAAGAAAAAGGTGGTATAAAACAAAACATAGTCTTTGAATAGAATTTTTCCAGTATCTAAATCCTTTTCAAAAGCTGTAAACCATGCTTGAAGTTCTTCTTGAGATAGGTATAAATCTTCATCTTTTTTAGATTCTTGCAACTTGATTTTCTTAGTGGCTTTGATACGACTTATTGTTTTAGATAGGCGGTTTGTTTCGATGTATTCTAATTCTTCCGCCCAGTCAAAGATAGAATTAACGTAGCTCCTGATAACTTTGAAATTTGCATATTCTTCAGCCTTTTGAGTTAATAGATTTAAAACAACTTGTTTATTTTGATTGAGAAACTCAATAGAGTAGTTACCAAGCATAGGTAAGATATGTTTTCTAAAGGCAATTTCTGTACCAGTTATGGTAGCTTGAGAAGGTGGCTTAGTTGTAGAAGTGGTTTGTCCTGCTTTGTAGGATTCCCACCAAACGTTTTTATAGAAGTCGGAAAAGAGTATAGAACCATTATTTTCTAGTAAGGCTGATTCCCCACTAATAATTTTGTCAATCTTGTTTTGAAGTTCTAGTTCGTATTTTTTTGCTTCACTCCTTGTTTTGAACCGTTTTTCAATCACTTTCTTATCAACACCTAGTGAAGACTTAACTTCCTCAGGAATATAGATTCGTAAGCGATAAGTTCCATTTTTAGTTTTTGTAATTGACATAGTATTCTCCTTTTTAATTGAGCTAGAAAAATACCGTGATTTCATTATAACAAACCACGGTAGAAATGCTACTGATTTTGTAACCAGCGATTGATTTCTGCTTTATCAAAACGAATAGTTTTTCCAACTCTAATGTAAGGTAATCCTTTTTTAATCCAACTGTCGAGAGTATTGTTTGAGATACCCAAGTAGTGGCAAGTCTGTTGTTTGTTTAAAAACGGACTGTCAAGGTTACTATTGTTTAATCTATTTTCAATTTCTTTCTTGATAAGTTCAGCAAGTAGGAGCTGAATTTGTTGAACTTGTTCATCTGGTAAAATGACTTGCATGTATTCCTCCAATGTATGGTATAATAGAGCTATCAAGAGATACCCTATTTACTTTTCTTGATTATCTGCAACCTCGTCCTCGCTCGCCAAAGTTTCGGATGGGGTTTTTGTTTTGTCGTACTCCCATATATCCCATTGATTATTGAGTCCAACCTTTGAAACTAGCATGGATAGAAGCTCTTCCTTACTTTTCATTTCGTTATCAGGTGTAAAATCGTACGATAAGTAAGTATCATATCCAATCTCTGGGATTCGTCTCAGATTATTCAATGTTCTGGTAGGGTGAGATTCATAAAAAATTGGTTCATCCCCCCCACCTTTTAATGATGCTAGATGTTCAATTCTTCTAACGAATTGTGATAAGTCTTCACGATTATTTCCTTTTGTATGATAGAAGAACGTTAGAGGATGTTTAGAACTTGTGATAATAATGACCTTGGCAGCGCCTATTTTATTTTGATAACGAGCTGAGATAGGACTAATATTATATGGATCTAAAACTTTTAACCAGTCTGAAGCAGTTAAGCTATCTCCTCGAACATCATCAAGTAGTAGGATTTCTTCTCCGTTTACTTCATCAAACATGTTAGTGCCTGCGGTCAGGACTGATTGCCATTTTTTATTATTCAGTTTTGCTAACTGAATAAGACTTTTTGCTATCTCTTTTGCAAACGTTGATTTGCCAAGTCCAGATGCACCGTATATGAATAGGATTGTCTTTTTAAACTCTCCGTTTTCTAGTTCATCTTTTGTTTTTGCGCACTTAATTTCTCCAATGCTTTTAATTGCGTCGTTTACTCTAACTTTATGAACTGTATAAAGAGTATGGTATTGCTTATTGAGTAGTATTTCCTTTTTCGTAATATTCTCGTTCAGAATGTTATCAATTAATAAATCGATATCCTCATAACTTTGTTGAACTTCTTTTTTTGCTTTACCTTTCAGCCAGCTTCCTTGTCTTTCGTGATAAACCTCTAAGTAGTTTTTACCTGTTAGAGTGAATACTTCGTCAGGAGTGTATTGATATTTGTCTTTATCTTTTGCATGAATTAAATAAGCTAACAAGTTATCGTAGCCATATCTACCAGATTTAGCTTTCTCAAGATACTGAGGTTCTAATCCTATTTTTACTGCTAAATCAGTTAGTGTTGCCCCTTTCTCAAATTTGAGTAAAGCGTGAATATGTGGCTCTTTTAGTTTGGAGGTTATTGAACTAGTTACACTGTCAAAAACAAGTGATGTATCCTTGTCATGCTTGATTGCGTATGCTTCGAAAACAGTTGCGACATCACTAACTCTTTTTACTATTTCCTCAAGAATTTTTTCAATATTTGCAGACTTAATCAGTTCTTCATTCCAGCCATTTTTCCAATATTTAGGATCAAAGTAT
This sequence comes from Streptococcus sp. 517s, assembly GCF_054445985.1. Classification (NCBI taxonomy): domain Bacteria; kingdom Bacillati; phylum Bacillota; class Bacilli; order Lactobacillales; family Streptococcaceae; genus Streptococcus; species Streptococcus sp. 517s. Next base: position 287,501 of record NZ_CM136847.1, read on the forward strand.
TGTGTAATTGATACGGAAGTCAAAAGTGCTTCTTTTTTCTTTGTTGCCATGTATAATTAACCTTTCTTTTTTAACTATTCTTTAATTATTCTTTTAATTATTCTAGTGTTAGACCGTTGACAAGCCCAGTCTAACACGCGTTAGGAATAATTAAAAATTAAATTTAGATACTCTTGGGGCTTCGCCCCAAACCCTAACCTCTCCTGCCCGATGAATCCCCATCGAACCGAGAACGCTTGCCAATTCAACAAGGGACGGGGTAGTATTTTTCTTCGCTTCACTCCTTGCCGTTGGCATCGTTACGCTTAAAAAATCTCCACCCCTCAAGCCCTTGCGAATAGGCATTTTTCTGCTGGTAATGTCGTGCCGACACCTATACCGATGAAACCCTTAGGTAAGGTCAGTGTCGCGCTAAACAAGTGTAGCAGAAAAAGCGCTAGCTATATTTTGAAAATAGCTCTTGCATCCGCTGGTTTAACCGTTCTTCGTCTCTTACTTGAATAGTGCGAAACATCTTAACAGGTTCCCCTTCTAGCTGGAAATAGCCATATCCTCTAGGTTTTACTGAAACTTCGTCCTTTTCCATATCAGGAAAAAGGAGTTGTCTGTTGTTTGTTGCTAGCAGAAAGCTAGTTGATAAGGATATGACACAATTAAAATTGTAGCGACCTGGCAAATCAGACATTAAGAAACGTTGACTAGATAAAATGATTCGTAAACCTAAACTTCTGCCCATACTGTTGAGCATTAACATTTTTGATAAAACATCTTTATGTTTCTTCTTATCTGTTTGTTCTAGATAAGCAAGGAAAGCTTGCCACTCATCAAAATCAAGTAAAGATTATGAGAGTTTTCTTCTTGTTTATTAAGTCTATTTTCAAAGCGTTTGTAGACTGTTTCAAAAAGTTCTAGACAGTTAAAACCTCTTGCCACATGGTCACCAGCCATTGAAAACATTTCCTCATCGGCTTTAAAATCCAGAAAGTAAGCTTCAGCATCTGTATCATGAAATGAAATGAGGCCTAGAAGTCTTCTCAAAAAAGTAGATTTTCCCGAACCAGACGGGCCTGCGATTATCCATGCAAAAAATCGGTTAATGTCAACAGTGACAGGGGAGGGTTGTCCCCTGACGTTGACGTCGAAAACGTTTTTTATCATGCTAGAAATCCTCTTCTCTTTGAGGTTTTTGCATTAGAATCATGTCATTAGTTGACACTAAACGAACTTTGATCGCAAGAAAGGGATCACGCTTATAGCGACTTACAACGCAATCTGTAGAATCGTTTGACATAGTTTTTACAACTTGTCTTGCTTTTGTTGCAAAGTATTCAAGAGCTTCGTCAGAGATTTCTTTGTCAATATGAACAAAGTAAATGCCTTGTTCCGCAACTTCGACACCTTGTGTGTAACTTAGTGAAGAGATTGGTAGTTCTGTTACCCCTGCTTCAGTTAGCCAGTGATAGAAGTTATCAAATAAAGGATTAACAGCAGTTTGACTTGTTTGTTTGTATCGATGCCAAGCTAGAGAGAAAATTTCTCCATCCGTTACCAGCCACATGAGCAACAAAGAACCTAATATAAATGGAGCTATCCATAACAGAAACTTAAGAAGTAGTGCTAGTAAAACAAAGATTACTGAACCTATAAGTAGTTGATAATACCACTTTAATTCCATGATTTTTCTTAAGAAATTTTTCATATGAAACCTCTTTTCTATTTAATAGAAATGTCAGAAAGCTCAGCCACTAGTGCTAAATCGATTGGCTGCTTGAGTTTGTCAAAGACAAATGCTACATCGTAGTTATTAACTGTGATGTCAGCGTTAATCAAACTATCTAAGTTCTCGCTCTGGTAGTTTTTCAACTTGACTTTAAACGTTGGACAGTAGTCCTCTTGTCCAATACTTGCAAACGTTTCGTAGAGTTTTTTATCTACGCATGTTAGTGAAGCCCAAGTTCGTTGGTTTTCCTGACCTTCGTTGATGATGCCATCGTTTTTGTCAACAACTTTAATTGCTGATGGAACATCAACGGAAGTTGATAAAGAATCCAAAAATGCTCTTGCACTTTCTCGGTTTCCAAGTGTTATTTTTTTCTCTTTTGGCATGTGAATGCCTCCTTTTTTAAAAAATGTGCGTGGTCAGACTTTCTAGAACGCTGACAGAGTTTAAAACATGTTTTGTTTACAAAAATATGATAACACGAAGACATTAATTTGCCTATGCAGATAGGGTTCAAAAATAAATTGATAAAAAAAAGCAAATGTGGTAAAATAATCGCAAAAAGTGGGAATCAATTCATAAGTTTCGGAGGGAGGAATATATGTTAAAATCTGATACTTGGTTTAACTTTTATGAACCGTACATTAAGATTAATGATTTATTAGGTAGAGAAAATTTTTTAACAATATACATAGAAAATAACTACCAACATATCATTGTGGAACAATACGAACAATACAAGGATGAGGGCAAACGTAAGAGAGCTGGTGAATTTGTACAAAAAGATCTGGGACTTAATTTGAAGAATCCTGACGCTTTCTATAATGAAATAAAAAGAGGGGTAAAAAAAGATATTACGAACCTTATTCCGATTTTAAAAGAATTTCCAGTAGTAAAGCAATATCTATCAGAAACAGAAACACAAATTTATAGAAAGCTTAGTAATATTAAATGGTCTTTGGAATTGGGGTATGAACTTTTATATCATCCAGAATGTGCTACTTTTCTTTTATCATTTTTGCCAAAAATATTTCCTTGTCCAGAGGAGCTTATATATTTTAGAAAATTAAATTATATTTCAAATAAGATAAAAGATAATTTAATTAATTTCAATGAGATTGGTGATGAAATATCTTGCATATCTCTATCGGAATATGAGGCATTTTTAAATATTTCTGATTTTAAAACTGAAGAAAGTGTCGTTGATTTGTATATCAAGAAAAATTATAGCAAGATTATGAGGGATCAGTACAAGCAACTAAAACCATATGAAAAATACTGTAAGCAGGAAAGTTTTATAGAAGAATTAATCAATAATGAAGTAGATGAAAAAAGATCTTTATTTCATAGACTGTCAAAAGGTTCTAAAAAGATAGACAATAATTTATTAGAAAGGTTTAGAGAATTTCCCATCCTGCAACCAGAGAGTGAGTCTTTACATTCAAATAACATAAAAAAATTAAATTACATAAGATTTGCTTTATATTTGGGAGCTATTTTTTTGGAAGAGACATTATTGCTACCTAGTGTCACTAGTGCAGTGAAAAAAACAAATTCATTAGAATTATCTGGTATTGACTATTTGCGCACTTTTTCAGTTAAATTAGAAGAAGAAGCTGACGAACTGGAAGAGGAATATGAGTGGGAAGAAAATCAGATTAGGTTAGATAAATATTATTCTGAAGACTTAAAGATATAATGAAAAACCCAACCAAAATTTATTTTGGCTGGGTTTATTTGATATTCTTTACAATCTCATTAAATGAAGATATAATTTTTCCTTGTTTTTCTTTGGGTAACCTTGTTAAATTTTCGAAAAGTATTTCTGGGGAGTCTTCTCTTTCTGATTCATATGATTGTAGATTAAAGAACTCCTCGACCGTTAGATTTAGGGCTTTGATTACGGATTCAAGAGTTTTTATCTTAAAATCATACTTCATGTTCTCTATATTTTGAATCGCTTTAACGCCTAGCCCAGCGATTTCAGATAATTTTTCTTGACTTAATCCCTGCTCTTTTCTGCATTCACGTATTCGAAATGCGATATGCTTTTGTAATTTATTATATTCCATACTATATACCATTGTACTATCTGTTTTCTCTAAAAATAAGTATAATAAACTATCCAAAAAACGATAAAAGTATGGTAGAATAGTACTATATTAAATAAAATGCATAGGGCATTGTACAAAGGAGTTTATAGATGTCAAAAACTACGGAAAATAGTCATAGTACTACTAAAAAATTGTATACAGGTGCGGTTATTTCTGCCATCGCAGCAACTGGTCTTGTCGGCACAATCGGAACTGCTCATGCAGATACGACTGAAACACACATCCCTACAACTGCTAAAAACGAGCCAGCTTTGGTAGAGAAAGAAGCGCCTAAGAAAGTGGAAGTGAAAACTCCTACTAAGGGAGAAGTCGCTGAACTTGGCGCTACTGCTAAACAAACCCAAGCAGATGCAGACAAAGCAAAAGAAGTCTTGGATCAAACCAATGAAAAATCTGATAAGACAGAAAAGAAAGTAGCAGACTTGAAACAAGCTCAAGCAGATGCTCAAAAGACTGCGGACAAAGCAACACCTGAAGCTATCAAAGGTGCTGAGAAGAAAGTGGAAACCGCAAAAGCGAGTGTTCCAACTGCTGAACAAGCGGTATCTTCTGCGCAAGCTGAGAAAGACGATGCAGACCGTACTGTTGCTATTCAAGGCAAAACGGTTGGTACTAAGCAAGCAGAAGTGACTCAAGCTGAAACTGGTGTAGCGGATGCTAAAGCTGAAGTTAAAAACGCTGAGGATGCTTTGAAAGGTGAAGGTCTTGCAGAAGCTAAAGAAGCGCAAGATAAAGCAATCAAGGAAGAGAGCGAGAGCAAACAAGCTCAAGCAGATGCCCAAAAGGTTCTGGATGAAGCTAAAGCACAAAATCAAGACCATGCTACACAAGTAAAACAAGCAGAGCAAGCGGTTAAAACTGCTCAAGCAAACCTTGAAAGCAAATCTCAAGAAAAAGAAACTGCAATAACAAATGCAGAGAAGGCAAATACCACTTATAACCAAGCGGTATCTACTCTCAACGCACTTCAAAACGATACTAAAGCAACCATCACTCTTGCCCCAGACTTTATCAAGGCTGTGAAAGAGAATATAGCTTATACTGAAGAGTTGCGTAACGGAACTACTCTCACATCCGAAGAGCAAAGTGCTAAGACATTGGAACTCTACAACAAAATCGTAGACTCCCAACTCCAAAACCGCACCCTTAACAAGTACACCCAATCCGCAAAAGACCTAGCAGACAAAACTCGCTACGACATCAACAATCTTCCTAAAGAAGTTACAGATGAGTTGAACTACTTTGTCGCAGACCTTATCAACCAAATGCGTCGTCAACTTGGACTTCCAGACGTTGTTCTTTCAAAATCAAGCCTTGAATTTGCAAACAAAATCGCTAAAGAGTATGTAAAAGCGAACTTCTCTAAAGCGATGAAAGATGAATATCGTGCTAAAGGTGGCGCAGGTCACTACGCTAAAGGTGTTTACAAGGTTGCTAAAGAGTACGGTTTGAATAGCACCTACACAGAAGAAGAAAACCAAGAGAACGCTGAAAAAGGTTTGCAACCTTACGAGAATGCAGTTACAACTTATGTTTACCACGACTTTGATGATGCAGATGGTGTGTTCCGTAAAACTATTGGAGAAATGAAAGAGAAATTGTACGATGACCTCATTGAACTTGTTTCTCATAAGAATGACTACCTCCACACTCAGGGTATCCTCCAATTCGACTACGCAAACGAAACAGTGTACTTCGGTGGTGTAGCGCAAAGTAAAACAGACGAGTTCTATACAACTCACTTCCTCACAAGCATCCGCACAACTAATGTAGACGGCTCAAAATGGGATAAAACTCCTATTGTGAACCCACTAAGCGATGAAGTAGTTGCACGTAAATTGAGCGAAGCTCGCCAAGTTCTTGCTGATGCTATGGTAGCTCGTAAAGATGCAGAAGCTAAATTGAACTCAGCTACAAAAGCAGAGTCAGATGCGAAAACTACTCTTCAAAACGCTCAAGCTACCTTGAAAGCCTTGAACAATGGAGAAAACCCACTAGCTAACGCTCAAAAGGCTTTTGATGAAGCAAAAGCTCGTCATGATAAAGCGGTGGTTACACTTGCCAACGCAAATGCCCTTGTCAATAACTTGACTGCTTCAAAAGCTACAAAAGAGGAAACTCTTAAAGCTGCACAAGCGAAACTTGATGAAGCAAACAAAGCTCTCAACCTTGCACAAAACGCTCTTAAAGCAGAAGAAGATAAGATGAAAGAGCTTGAAGCAGTTGCTTCAAACAAAGCCCAAGCGGTATCTACTGCTGAGAAAGCACTTCAAGATGCGAAAGACCAAGTTAAACAAGCAGAAAAAGAACTTGCAGACCTTAACGGTGCGAAAGCTCGCTTGAACGAAGTCAAAGCAGAGCTTGAACAAGCAGAAAAAGAGCTTAAAGAAGTTTACAAGGCACAAAACAAAGCTAAAGTGGACTATGAGGTTAAGAGCCTTGCAGCAGACCAAGCTAAGACTGCTTATGAAACTGCCAAAGCGAAGTATGAAGAAGCAGAAACAAAACGCTTGGTAGCCCTTGCAGATGCCAAACGTAAAGAGCTTGAAAAAGCAGGTTATAAACCAGTTCCAGTAGTGGATGGTAAGGGGAATGTTGTGGATTACAAAGCAGAGAAAGTAACCGTAGGCACTACAGGCGATAAAACATATCAAGCGCCTGCACAAGCTACAAATGCAAAAGCAGAGCCTAAGAAACAACTTCCAAATACTGGAACGAAAGAATCGAATCTCCTAGCAGTACTTGGGGCAAGTCTTGGACTACTAGCTTTGGTAGGAAAACGAAAATATAATAGATAAAAAGAAAGAGAGCGGTGGCTCTCTTTTCTCTATTACAGTTCAGTTATATATAAATTTTATATGGTGTGAACTTTTTGGTAAAATCTAGCTCAATTCGTATATTTTTAGGGTGAAATTCACACCATTCAACTGAAATTTATTCAAATTAGATGTAATTCTGTTTTCTGAAAAAGTGGGAAAACATTGATTTTAAGCATTTACTGAAGGTTATTCAAATCATAGTTTTTCCAACCAGGTCTTAAGAAAGCTCGTAAAGCATCACAATTTAGTAAACGTTAATTCGAAGGAATTACTATACTTACAAAGAGCACCTTTCAAGGTGTTCTTTTTTTATACTTTCTTACTAAATTGGTGCAATTGACACAGTTGTTGCGACTTTAGTCGCTTACAAATGAGGCTGCAATCTGACAAAGTCAGTTGCCTCAAAACGTTAATCAATACGATTATATCAACGTTTACAGACATTCAAGAATTTACTCTTGGATGTCTTTTTTGTTTCAAAAAATCAAAGTTCACCCCAAAATTCACCCCATCAATTTTTTAAACTACGAAATGCAATATCACCTACAGTCTGATTGACTTTATCTTTGGTATTAACGTAAGTTTTTGTAATTTCTTTATCACTATGAGTAAGAGCTTCTGAAATGGCCTCAAGAGAAATACCTGCTTGTTTAGCAAGAGTAGCACCAGTATGTCTTAGTTTGTGTGGTGAAGCTGGTGCTAATTCGGGATGTCTTCGTCTAACTGATTTCATTCTATAGTTCAGATAGTCTGTATGGAGAGGAAGATTAATATTATTAGTACGATCATTATAAGTAAAAACAAACTGTTTTTGTGTTTGCTTCAGTCCGAAAAGTTTGAGCTCTTCTTGTTGTTTAACTTTCCAATTTGCTAGAAGCTCCATTAGTTCGGTCGGTGCTTTAAAGAGAGTCCTTTTGTTTCCCTTAGTTGATTTCACATTACCAAAACGGTCTAAAGCTTGTTCTATAAGTATTTCTCCGGTTGAAAAGTTGATATGTTTCCATTGAAGAGCATAGGATTCTGATTTTCTATCGCCTAAGAAAAAGGTGAGATAGAATATATGACTTTTTTTCTACAACAAAATAGGCTCCATAATTTCTACAGTAGTTTTACCCACTACAGAAATTATAGAGCCAGATGATTTTCAGTTAGTTCTTAGGAAGTAATTGGAAAGGAAATAGTCCAGAACAACTGTTCTGGACTATTTTTTTATCTTGAGAAATCAGTGACGCTTTTAAACGTTATTAAGAATCAATTTACATAATATTTATAAGTAATTTTTTCTATAAATAATAAAGTATGCCCTTGAACTTTTTTAGTATTCTAGCCTATAAAATATAGGGTATTGATGGAGACTTGTCATCTGAAATGAAATAATAGATCGTTAAGGGATAACAATTGATTTGAGAAGTGTTTGTCCTACTAAGTGATGAATGTGAATTCTGTGAATGGAGATGGCTCGAGTAAGTTTTAGAGGAAACTATTTAAGTAGGAGGCTAGAAAAATATGGGCGTTCAGTACTGTGAATTTATAAAAAGTTCAATTAAATTTTGGGATCCTTTATGGATTTTTTCACACAAGGTTGATCGTGAAAAAAAGAGAAGACCAGATGGTCTTCTCTACGGGGGAACGGAATAATTAGAAAGAATCAATCAAAGAGGGTTATTAGTCTTTGAAATTCTTTTGGAAGATGAGGAGAGACAAGATAGAAGTAATGGCTGCCAAGAAGAGGAAGGCAGTTGCTTCTTGTTCCCCAGTTGCAGGGAGTAGTCTTTCCTTGTCTTCTTTGACTGTAGCTGTAACAGGAGCTTTTTCATCTTTTGCTGATGAGTTATCTGTTACGACTGGAGCAGGTTTTTCAGTCTCTCTTGGTAGAACATACTCAGGAAGAGTCACAACTGGTGGCGCTTCTGTACCAACTGAGCTTTGTTTGCTACCTACCTCAATCACTCGATCTTGAGCTGGAGTTGCTTCTGTTTGGAGAACCTTGCGATTGTCACTGTCCACTTCAACATACTCGACTAAGAGACCGTCTTTCCCTTCTGATAGAACTTGCTCTTTTCCTTTGTCTAATTGTGGGTTTTCGCGACGAATCGTCTTGAACGGTACGACCTTATTGACGATTTCCAAGTTTGGAAGTGTAAAGACAAGGTCTTTAACCCCTTCCTCAGGACTTGAAGAAGTAATTGGTTTCTCAGGTTGCGCTGGAGTTTCCGGTTGAGCAGGTTTCTCAGGTTGCGCTGGAGTTTCCGGTTGAGCAGGTTTCTCAGGTTGAGCTGGCTTTTCAGGCTGAGCAGGTTTCTCCGGTTGAACTGGATTCTCAGGTTGAGTTGGTTGTTCCGGTTGCGCTGGCTTTTCAGGCTGAGCCGGAGTTTCCGGTTGAGTTGGTTTTTCAGGCTGAGCAGGTTTCTCAGGTTGAGCAGGTTTCTCAGGTTGAGCAGGTTTCTCAGGCTGAGCCGGTTTTTCAGGTTGAGTCGGATTTTCAGGCTGAACTGGTTTTTCAGGTTCAGCAGGTTTCTCAGGCTGAGCTGCTTCGAGCTTGCTGATTTGTTCGAGAGCAGTTTCTAGCGCTTGATTGACTGCTTCCTGAGTTTTAGCTTCTTGGATTGCAGCAATGGCTTGGTCAGCAATTTCTAATAATTTCTTCTTAGCTTCCTTGTTGGATCCAAGCTCAGCGACTTTTTTCTCGATAGCTTTTGTCAAGCTGTCCATAGCCTTATCATACTCAATTTCCGGTTGTTTTGGTTCAGCTGGTTGCTCAGGCTGATCAGGTTTCTCAGGTTCTTCTGGCTGTTCCGGTTGCTCTGGACTAGGCTCCTCTTGACCTCTTTGATAGTTCTCATCCTTGGATAGGATATCTTGTAGGGCACTGACCGTCAACATGACTTCTTGAACATCTACTGCATCAGCACTGAGTTGGTTTCTCAATTTTTCTAGATTTGCTTGGAAAGCTTGGCGCGCAGTAGCCGTATTTTTCAAGCCTGCTGGATCAAAGTTGGACAGATCATCCTTCCATTTAGAGATAGACTGGATGATATCTGCCTTGCTGTAGAGTTCGCTACCTTCGCCACGAGTGATAAATTGATCCACTTGAATACCGATATTTCGAGACAAATCGTTTCGATCAGGATCTAGTTGAAGGGTGACTGCGTGCAAGTTTTCGTCCAGACCTTTTAGGCTGACCAGAGTTTGGTTGCCTTGGCGTTGGGCTGCACGACCGCTAAAGTATTTCTTACCATCAATAGTTGAAGCATTTCCCATGTCATCTTGGTAAGGAACTTCTTTGCCATCTAGGAAGACTTTGTAGATACCATGATTTGGATCAACATAGCCCTTGATATCAAGTCCAGTACCGTAGAAGTAGGCTGTGACAGTTGTCTTTTTCTTTTGCTCGTCAGTTAAGCGACCAAAGGATGCCCAAGACTCCGTTTTTTGGTACTTGTCTGCCGAATTGGTTTCATGATGCCAGCCAGGACTGTAATCCAACTGACTAGCTTGGTCATCATAGCTTGTTTGGTCCTTGACCAGCAATTCAGCTTTCATCACTTGGATGGTTGCATCGGTAGCGAAACCGAGCAGGGCCCCATCAGTGACCGAAGTGAGCTTGGCTTTGAAGTCAAAGACAGAGTCGGCTTGTTCTGTAAAGTCAATCGTTGGGATGGTAACAGTCTTTTCAGTTTCTCCATCTTCAAAAGTCACATCTTGAGTTGTATCTTGGTAAACTTTACCGTGAACTCCAGTTCCAGGTTCTGTGATAAAGCGAACAGTAGCAGCCCCCTTGCTTCCACCAACACGTTTAATCTTAACAGTGACTGGTTTTCCTTTTTCGACTTCGTAGTTGGTAGACTCGAGTTCAAACATCCCTTTACTATCATTATTTAGGGTGTAGATTCCTTCAGTAGCAATTGGTTCGCCTGTTTTATTTACAAGGGTAATAGTGTGTTGGCCTGGTGCTAAATCGCCTGTCTCAAAGACTTTTTGGCTACGTTTACGGCTAGCATTCTTAGTTTGGACATCGGCAACCTTTTGTCCATCAACGTAGATGGACATTTCTCCATGACCTGGGTCGACTGTAGAGACGACATAGGCCTTGGTTCCTGTGAAGGTATAGCTTACTTTGGCATCTTTTTGATTGGTCCACATAGAAGTGCCACGAACACCTTCAGATTCATTGTACCAAGTTGTTCCGGCTGTATCCGCTGTTGTGTTTGAGTGGTATTCAAGTCCAAGAGGGTAGCCATCTGTTTTTTCAATGCTGCTTGGTGTCTTGTAGACTGAGAAGTTGGTCAAGATTGGAGTTGCTTGAGCACCGGTGATGGTCACACGGATTTTTTGTGCCTCTACAGGTTTTCCTTGAACCAAGCGACGGTAACCAACGGTCGAACCTTCGCCGTAAGTCACCCAACGTCCGTTGATTTCGACTTCAATCTTGAAACCAGAGATACGTTGACCTTTGGCGATGTCTTCTTTGAGTTCGACAACGTCAAAGCGTCTCTTTTGTCCTAAATCGACTGTAAAGCTACCGGTTGTGGCATCATTTGAGAGCGCCCAACTAGTATCATCTTTACCGTCAGTCAGGTGACTTTCTTTGTAGAGGTAGTTCTGACGAGTAGAACTTGCTGTTACAGTGGCCCCTTTGGCAAAGTCAGTCGCATACATTTGGTCTAGAGTTGCCTTGAACTCCTTCAAGCGAGTCACATCCGCATCAGCGAATTTTCCTTCTTTGTTTGGTGGAATGTTGAGAAGGAGAGGGGTTCCACGACCAACAGACTTGAAGTAGATGTCCATCAACTCTTTGAGTGATTTCGGCTGTTGATTGTCATGGTAGAACCAGCCCGAACGGATCGAAACATCAGCTTCCCCTACAGAATACATATCACCATCTGGGTCACCATGGTTGAGGTATTCGTTTTTCACATCGTCTGTGATGTTGGCCCTTTTGACTTTATGCCAGACAGGGTCACCTGCGATACCCCGTTCATTTCCAATCCAGCGAACGCTTGTCGGTTGAGCAGAGAAGATAGCAATATCTCCTTCAGCTTCTTTGATATATTTGAACCATTCATCAAAGGTATAGGTTACTTTTTGGGCACCGCTACCACGCGCTCCGTCCATCCAAACCTCGATGAATTTCCCTTTATTTCCGTATTTTGGATTTCCAAGGATTTCTTTTAGTTGGTTGAGATAGTATTGGTTGTATTCTTTTTCGGTTGCAACATGGTATTTTGGATGATTGGCATCCCATGGTGACAAGTAAACACCCATATTCATGTCATACTTGCTAGCAGACTTGGAAACTTCTTCGAGAAGGTCACCCTTTCCATCTTTCCATGGGCTAGCAGCTACAGTATGATCTGTATACTTAGAAGGGTAAGCAACGAAACCGTCGTGGTGTTTAACAACCATAATGGTTCGTTTGAAGCCTGTTTCCTTCAGAGTGCGAATCCACTGGTCAGTATCCAAGTTGGTTGGATTGAAGTATCGGGGGTCTTCTTTCCCATTTCCCCATTCAGAATTGGTATAAGTGTTCATTCCGTAGTGGATGAAGGCCGCCAATTCTTCCTTGTGGTAATCGAGTTGAGCCTTGCTTGGAAGAGGCCCATGATTGCCAATCTCGGTTTCCTTATCTTCTGGATGAGCTACTGGTGGTGTTGGAGTCGTTGGATTAGCTGTATTAGCGACTGGCTCGTATTCAAAGACGACCTCATTCACCCCTTTTTGCTGGATCCTTGCTTCCAAGTTAGCCTTGACTGGACGGTAGCCAGCAATGTCTTTTGCATGGAAGGTGTTGACAAAGGAAACGTCATACTCTTGGCCGTCATTGTTATCAACTGTCGCTTCCGCTAGTTCAGTAGTGGTTCCTTTTTGACGGTAGTAAACCTTGAAGGAGCCTTTGTTGACTTTATAGACCACCTTGATGACACGTGTACCGGCAGGCGCTTTGCTGACAACATTGTGATCTTCAGCCCAAGCATCTTTTAGTTGTTTATTGACTGCTACGCCATCAATGGATACAATTTCGTATTTGTCTTTATTCTTCTGATAGAAGTCCGTTTTCTCGATTTCTTTTTTGAAATTGTAGTCAAATGGAGAATCAACAGCTGTCTGTTCGATAAAGGTATCATTATCTTTGACAGGATTTCCTTCTTCGTCTTCGTGTTGAACAACAACACGACCGTATTCAACTCCCTTGGTCAAGGTAGCAATCCCATCTTGGTTGAAGGAATATTCGTTGCTTCCGATAACAGCTTTTTCATTCCGAAGCATACGTCCTTCATCGGTAAAGTAGTAACGATTTCCGTTGTCTCCTTGGTACCAGCCTTTCACGCCATGTTTGGCAATCAAGTCCTTCACCCATTTCAGTTGTTCAGGTGAAAGGACGAGTCCGCCACCAAAGCGATCCTTTTCAGCGACACCATTGTCAACGGTTCCGTGTTGGTGAACACCGAGAACTTTTCCTTGGGTATCCACAATCCCGCCACCAGACAAACCAGATACAGAAGTGGTTTGGTAGGTGATACCGGTCGTTCCCTTATCATCATAGGACTCAATAGATCGGATGGTCCCATCTGCCTTGTAAAGCTGACCGGCTAGGATAGGTTGTTTCAGTTCTTTTGAGCTCGAGTCAGTTGGGTAGCCAATCGTACTGATGGCTTCTCCAGGCTGATGCGTCTTGTGCTCCGCTAAAGGCGCAAAGGTTGCTGCTTTGTTTGGACTAGCAATCGGAAGAGGAATAGGAGCTTCTACAAGAGCAAGGTCATTCTTATAGCCTTTTCCAAACTCCTTCTTATTCCAGAAATGGATGTCCTTTTCTCTGAATAAAACCGTAGTTCCAGAAGATGGTAGTGAGTTTTTCTTTTCGCTGTTTGAACCAACGTTATAGTAGAACTGTGCAGATTTTCCACCACGAATGTGACCTTCGCCAGTTTCTTTATTGGCCTCTAGAAAGTTATGAGCAACGGTAAGGATCAGGTTAGGTGCTACAAAGATACCTGAGCCTGAAACGAGGTAGCGTTGTTCCCCTGCGTTGTAAATGCTGTAGACCATAGTTGCAGCAGTTGCGGGTTGTCCCTCGTAATTGATATGTTTGAGGTCTTGTCCACCGTTAATGATGGCACGGTTTCCTTTCTCAGCTTCCTTTGGAGTTTCTTCCTTGTTCTTTAGAATGCTCTTAGTTTCTACTTTTGGACTAGCTTTCTGGTCAACGATAGTCTTTGTGTCGAGTTCCTTGACAGGTGTGTCTGGATAGGCACGGTCCTGAATGTCTTCAGGGAGCAAATCAGCACTGCTGGTATCTGCAGCAGGTGTTTCTTGTTTTTCAGTCTCTACACGGCCTTCTTCTTTGACTGGTTCAGCCTTGGTCTCTTCTATATCTGCGACTTGTTTAATTTGCTGATCTAAATTGGATGTCGTGGCAGGAGACGTTTCGTCTGCACGCACGGTTCCAGAAGCAAAAAATGCCAGTCCGACGATAACAGAGGCCACACCTACAGTCAACTTCCGAATACTAAATGTTTGCCCTTTTTCAAAAAGGTATCGATTCATAATATACTCCTAGTTTTTAGAAAGGCAGTCAGCTACTGCCCAAGCCCAAGTCTGACTTGGTTACAATTTGATTTAATGAAAAAACTCTCTGATAATTTGTAAGCCACCTTACCTCCCGTTTATAAAGCGCTTTCATTTTAAGATAAAAAAATTTAAAAGGTCATTTCTCCCTTAAAATGACTGAAAACTTTTAATATAACAAATATACTAAATTAATAAAAGAATTGCAATAGCGAAAAAGCAAAAAATAAGTATAAATTAAAGAAAATAAGTTACTTTTTAAAGAAAAAAGCATCCTTTCAAGTCTCCAACTAAATGAAAGGACACGTTTTCAAAAGAAATTAGAGTATCTTTTGGAGAGGCTCTTGAATAGTTTTGGGGTCTGTTTTGGAAGAGAAGCGCTCAAGGACTTGCCCATCTCGACCAATGAGAAATTTAGCAAAATTCCATTCGATTCGTTTTCCTAGCGGGCCAGACTTCTGGTCTTTTAGCCAAACATAAAGAGGATCTGCCTCCTTGCCGTTGACCTTGATCTTGGCAAAGCGAGGAAAAGTGGTCTGGTAGTGTAGGCTGCAGAAGCTATTGATTTCCTCTGCGCTGCCGGGTGCTTGTCCCATGAACTGATTGCAAGGGAAATCCAATATTTCAAAGCCCTGATCTTGATAGCGTTCATAGAGTTCTTGAAGCCCCTGGTACTGGGGCGTTAAACCACATCCAGTAGCAGTGTTGACAATCAAGAGAACGTTGCCACGATAGCTATCCAGTGGAGTTGCTTGGTTGTTTTGGTTCAAAACGGAAAAATCATATACACTGGTCATTTTTCTATATTCTCCTTATGCATTCCTGGTTCAGAGTGTTTCATCTCGTGTTCCGATAAAAAGGCGTAGGTCATGGTTCCAAAGATGGCACCAATTCCCAAACCCAAGATTAGTAAAGGGAGCATTTTATCGAACTGTGAGAGATTGTCCCAAAAGGTATCGAGGGGAAGATGCTGAACAAAGAGTTTGTGAAAGGCTGATGAGACAAACAAGCCAATTGGAATACTGATGAATACACCCCAACTACGAACGGTGATTTGGCTTTTGCTGTAGCTTTTGTGATGGATTTCGGACTGGTCATCCTTGTCCAAATGTAAGTCGCGAACTGCTAGTCTCGCCCTAGACGAGAGGACGAAGATAAGTCCAAAATAGAGGTAGGGCATGGCATCTCGAACCAACTCTATGAAGCGTCCAAATAGGAGATAGAACAAGAAGAGTAGGAGGGAGGAGTAAACGATTTGGATCAAGGCACGGGCACAAGCCCTGTAGATTATCTCTTGGCGGCATTCATCAAAGGGGCCTTGTATGTGAAAGAATAGTTTAAGTAAGCGAGTGGTGAAATCTTCTTTTTTCATGGGAGTAATCTCCTAAATTAACTGTTTTTGATCTACTTCTTTAACTACTTGATAAAAGTTATAGAAGTAGGCCAAACTTGAAATGATGGATACGACTAGGAATATTGGAAATTTCCATTGGACAGGGTTGGTTAGAAGCTGTGGCAAGGATATGAGGAGAAAGAAGAGGGCAGCGTTGAGGATGGGTACCCGTTTTGATTGCATTCTCTCAAGTCCTTTATTGAGCGCAGGAAGAAAGAGGAGCAAGAGTATTAAAACTGTATGAGAAACAGCTCTTGAAACAAGGGCGAAGGAAAGGAAAATACTGATAAAAACATGACTGATCAGTAGTCTAGCTAGTGATTTCATAAGGCACCTCTTAGTCGTCTTCTTGGTCTTTCTTGGCTTTTTGAATGCGAAGAGAGACAACAATTTGCATCATCAGTCCAAAAAAGGACGCTCCCAGTATAGTTTTTAAAATATGTTTTGAATTCAGAAGAGAACTGATGAAATTTGGATTTTCACTGGTTAGGGTATCGATGAGTGGCATTATAAAAAATATCGCTATGCCGTAGATCAGACCGGCTTTTAGACCAGGAAAATGTAGCTGTTTACTTTCTTTTTGACTCAGCATTTCGGGATCAATGGCTGTGATGCCCGTTTTCTTGGTTTGAGAGACCACATAGAGGGCAGCTACCATCGAAATGCCAAACACCACGAGAGGATAACCGATAGCGACAATTTGCGGGTATTTATAAGCAAGAACGAGCGGGATAAGATTGCCAAATGTCATCAGATAAAAGAGGACAATAAAGACCTGATTCCCGATACGATCGGCCTCGCGCCGTTTGTGTTCGTCAAGGGGACCAGAAATACCGTATATGCGTTTGATGAGTTTTTCAGTGAGAGTTTCTTTTTTCATTTGTTTGCTCCTTTTTTAAAAATCGTCTTCCCAAAAGAGGCTATTGAGGTCAGTTTGGAGGCTGCGGGCGAGGTTGAGACAGAGTTCTAGGGTTGGATTGTACTTGTCATTTTCAATCATGTTGATGGTCTGTCTCGAGACACCGATATCTTTGGCGAGCTCGAGCTGAGAAATGCCCAGTTCCTTGCGGAATTCTTTCACACGATTCATAGGGTCTCCTTTCTGATATGTCGTATATATTTGACTATATTATATTCTTTTGGAGATAGCGTGTCAAGTATATATGACATTTTTTGAGAATTTTTTTTCGAAGAAACTTAGCCTTGTCTGACAAGTGCAAGCTGGTCAGATTTGTGGTAAAATAGATAAGATATGACAAAAGAATTTCATCATGTAACGGTCTTGCTTCATGAAACGATTGATATGCTTGACGTAAAACCTGACGGTATCTATGTTGATGCGACTTTGGGTGGAGCAGGCCATAGCGAATATTTATTAAGTAAATTGAGCGAAAAAGGGCATCTCTATGCCTTTGACCAGGACCAGAATGCCATTGACAATGCGCAAAAACGGTTGGCACCCTATATCGAAAAGGGAATGGTAACCTTTATCAAGGACAACTTCCGTCATTTGCAGGCACGTTTACAAGAGGCTGGTGTCCAGGAAATTGATGGAATTTGTTATGACTTGGGAGTGTCCAGTCCTCAATTGGATCAGCGGGAGCGTGGTTTTTCGTATAAAAAAGATGCGCCACTGGATATGCGGATGAATCAGGAAGCTAGTCTGACGGCCTATGAGGTGGTTAATCATTATGACTATCATGACTTGGTTCGGATCTTTTTCAAGTATGGCGAGGATAAGTTTTCTAAACAGATTGCCCGCAAGATTGAGCAAGCGCGTGAGGTGAAACCAATCGAGACAACGACTGAGTTGGCAGAGATTATCAAGTCTGCCAAGCCTGCCAAGGAGCTCAAGAAAAAGGGGCATCCTGCCAAGCAGATTTTCCAGGCCATTCGGATCGAAGTCAATGATGAGCTGGGCGCAGCAGATGAGTCTATCCAGCAGGCCATGGACATGCTGGCTCTGGATGGTAGAATCTCAGTCATTACCTTTCATTCCTTGGAAGACCGTTTGACCAAGCAATTATTCAAGGAAGCTTCAACAGTGGAAGTTCCCAAAGGCTTGCCCTTCATTCCAGATGATCTTAAGCCTAAGATGGGATTGGTATCCCGTAAGCCAATCTTGCCAAGTGCCGAAGAGCTGGCAGCCAACAATCGTTCGCATTCAGCCAAGTTGCGCGTGGCCAGAAAAATTCATAAGTAAGAGGAAAAACATGGCAGAAAGAATCGAAAAAACAAGCCAGTTATTGCAAACGAAGTTTAAAGGTTTTTCACGTGTGGAAAAGGCCTTCTATGTTTCGATTGCTGCAACAATGATTATCCTGGCAGTCAGCGTTGTGTTTATGCAGACCAAGCTATTACAAGTTCAGAATGAATTGACCAAGGTCAATGCTCAAATCGAAGAAAAGAAAACAGAGCTCGACGATGCCAAGCAAGAGGTCAATGAATTGATTCGTTCAGAACGTTTGAAAGAAATTGCAAACTCTAAGAATTTACAGCTGAATAACGAAAATATCCGAGCAACGGAGTAAGAAATGAAACAGTGGAAAGAAAAAATCATCCGTTATGCCGTTCGTAATCGTAAATCCCCAGAAGAAAACCGCAGAAGAGTAGGGAAAAGCCTGAGTTTATTGGCTGTCATACTCTTCGCTGTCTTTTTGGTGAACTTTGCGGTCATTATCGGAACGGGTAAAAAATTTGGTAAGGACTTGGTTCAAGAAGCCAAAAAGGTTCACCAAACAACCAAGACGATTCCAGCCAAGCGGGGGACCATCTACGATCGTAATGGTACGCCTATTGCAGAAGATGCGACATCTTATAATATCTATGCTGTTATTGACAAGACCTACAAGTCAGCAACAGGCAAAATTCTCTATGTAGAGGATTCTCAATTTAATAAGGTAGCTGAAATTTTCCATAAGTATCTGGATATGGAGGAGTCCTATGTCAAAGAACAGCTTTCTCAGCCAGATCTAAAACAGGTATCCTTTGGTACCAAGGGAAATGGGATTACCTATGCCAATATGATGGCCATTAAAAACGACCTCAAAACTGCTGGTGTCGAGGGAGTTGACTTTACAACCAGCCCTAATCGTAGTTACCCCAATGGTCAGTTTGCTTCTTCCTTTATCGGTTTAGCACAACTCCATGAAAATGAGGATGGCACCAAGAGCTTGATTGGAACATCTGGTTTGGAGAGTTCTTTAAATAGCATTCTGGCAGGTACAGATGGGATTATCACTTATGAGAAGGATCGTCTGGGAAACATCGTTCCGGGTACCGATCAAGCTTCCCAACAAACAGTAGATGGAAAGGATGTGTACACAACCCTTTCTAGTCCCTTGCAATCCTTTATGGAAACCCAGATGGATGCCTTTCAGGAAAAGGTAAAAGGCAAGTATATGACGGCTACCTTGGTCAGCGCTAAGACAGGGGAAATCCTGGCTACAACCCAACGGCCGACCTTCAATGCTGATACCAAGGATGGCATCACAAAAGACTTTGTCTGGCGTGATATCCTCTATCAAAGTAACTATGAGCCAGGATCAACTATGAAGGTGATGATGTTGGCCTCAGCTATTGATAACAATACCTTCCCTGGTGGTGAGTACTTTAACAGTAGTGAATTGAAAATAGCTGATGCGACCATTCGAGACTGGGACGTCAATGAAGGATTGACTAGTGGTAGCACCATGACCTTCTCTCAAGGATTTGCTCACTCAAGTAATATCGGAATGACCTTGCTTGAGCAAAAGATGGGAGATGCAACCTGGTTGGACTACCTTAACCGCTTTAAGTTTGGGGTGCCAACTCGTTTTGGTCTGACAGATGAGTACACAGGTCAATTACCTGCTGATAACATTGTCAATATTGCTATGAGTGCATTTGGACAAGGGATTTCTGTTACCCAGACACAGATGCTTCGTGCCTTTACAGCCATTGCCAATGATGGGGTTATGTTGGAGCCAAAATTTATCAGTGCCCTCTATGATCCAAATGATCAGTCTGTCCGTAAGTCTCAAAAGGAAATTGTCGGAAATCCTGTGTCAAAAGTTGCAGCGTCCTCTACTCGGGATCACATGGTCATGGTCGGAACAGATCCTGTCTACGGTACCATGTACAACCACAGCATAGGAAAGCCGAATGTCAATGTTCCAGGTCAGAATGTCGCCCTGAAATCAGGGACAGCTCAGATTGCCGATGAGAAGAATGGGGGTTACCTTACAGGTGAAACCAACTATATCTTCTCTGTTGTGTCGATGCATCCTGCAGAAAATCCTGACTTTATCCTCTATGTGACGGTGCAACAGCCAGAGCATTATTCGGGCGTTCAGCTTGGAGAGTTTGCCAACCCAATCCTTGAGCGAGCTTCTGCCATGAAAGAATCCCTCAATCTTCAGTCAACTGCCAAGAATTTGGATCAGGTCAGTAAGACGACAAGCTATGCGATGCCAGCTACCAAGGACTTTACTCCGGGTGACCTAGCAGAGGAATTGCGCCGTAACCTTGTCCAACCAATCGTTATCGGAACAGGAACAAAGATCAAGGAGCTCTCGGTTTCTGAAGGAGATAATTTGGAAGCCAATCAGCAAATCTTGATCCTGTCAGATAAGGTCGAAGAAATGCCTGATATGTATGGCTGGACAGATGAAAATGTGCAAACATTTGCCAAATGGCTAAATATAGAAGTTGAGTGGGAAGGTAGTGGCAAAACGGTCAAGAAACAAAGTGTCCGTGCCAATACAGCCCTCAAAGACATTAAAAAAATGAAAATAACTTTAGGAGATTAAGATGATTAGTTCCATTAGTGCTGGAGTTCTAGCCTTTCTATTGACCTTGATAGGTATTCCAGCCTTTATCCGATTTTATCGAAAAGCACAGATTACGGGTCAGCAGATGCACGAGGATGTCAAGCAACACCAAGCTAAAGCTGGGACTCCAACCATGGGAGGTCTTGTCTTCCTGATCGTTGCAGTAGTTGTGAGCTTCCTTGTCGCTCTCTTTACCCAACAATTGACTAACAATGTAGGCATGATTTTGTTTATCTTGGTTTTGTATGGTTTAGTAGGTTTTTTGGATGATTTCCTCAAAATTTTCCGTAAGATCAACGAAGGATTGAATCCTAAACAAAAGCTTGCTCTCCAGCTGCTTGGAGGAGTGATTTTCTACCTCTTTTATGAGCGTGGTGGCGACATGCTTTCAGTCTTTGGCTACCAAGTTCATCTGGGAATTTTCTATATTTTCTTTGCCCTTTTCTGGCTAGTTGGCTTTTCAAATGCGGTGAATCTGACGGACGGGATCGATGGCTTAGCAAGTATTTCCGTGGTGATTAGCTTATCGGCCTACGGTGTGATTGCTTATATGCAAAATCAACTGGATATCCTTCTTGTGATTCTTGCCATGATTGGTGGTTTGCTAGGTTTCTTCGTCTTTAACCATAAGCCTGCTAAGGTCTTTATGGGTGACGTTGGAAGTTTGGCTCTAGGTGGGATGCTGGCAGCAATCTCTATGGCCCTCCATCAAGAATGGACCCTTTTGCTGATTGGGATCATTTACGTCTTTGAGACAAGCTCTGTTATGATGCAGGTCACCTACTTCAAACTTAGTGGTGGGAAGCGTATTTTCCGTATGACACCTGTCCACCACCATTTTGAGCTTGGAGGATTCTCAGGCAAGGGCAATCCTTGGAGCGAGTGGAAGGTTGACTTCTTCTTTTGGGGAGTTGGACTTCTAGCAAGTCTCTTGACCCTAGCCTTTTTATACCTGCTGTAAATAACCTTTGATTACAAAATAAAACAGGATGAAGTTGTTCTTCATCCTGTTTTTGTGATGTTAAAAGTTAGTTGGAGTCATCCTTTCTTCCTTTTAACATAAAAGTGGCTGTAAGGGCTAGGCTGAGTCCTGCTAAGAAGAGGAGTGGGTTGGACGCTTCTCCTGTTGCTGGAAGTTCTTCTTTAGGAGAATGATTTCCAGCTTTAGCAAGGCTCGGACTAGCTGGAAATTGTTCAGTCTCGTGTGCCAAGGTTTCTTCATCTGAAGCACTTGGTTTTTCCTCAGTGTTAGAGCTTGTTCCAGTAGCTTGATAGACGACAGCATAGGTACTGAAATGATTAGTGATGAATTCTACCTTTCCGTCTCGAACGGTGAAATCAAGGGATTGCAACTCCTTGGTCGGAGTGATGTAGTAGATATTTTCTACGCTAGCTGAAATAGGCAAGCGAACCAAGACAGAGCCTTTTGGCTGCAAGCTATGATCTGTTGGATTTTTAAGTTGTAGGTCGTAAGCATCATAGGTCTTACCAAAGAGTTCCTGAGTTAGGACACGTCGGCTAGAGATGTGAGAAATTCCTTCTAAGTCAGTGACTCCACCAATGATTTCCACTCCAGTTTCCTTGTCTTTTAAGACTCGAACTGGATAATCAGGAAGGCTAAGGGTTGGAGCAGCCTGATCCCCACTAGTTCGGATAGGGTCAGTGTACTCAGGTTTTTCAACAGTAGGCGCATCTCCTTGCCCTGCGGTTCCGATAGGGTTGG
Organism: Streptococcus sp. 517s; assembly: GCF_054445985.1. Taxonomy (NCBI): domain Bacteria; kingdom Bacillati; phylum Bacillota; class Bacilli; order Lactobacillales; family Streptococcaceae; genus Streptococcus; species Streptococcus sp. 517s. Next base: position 309,647 of record NZ_CM136847.1, read on the forward strand.
TGTATTCCGGAATTGTCACTGTAGGCGGTTCCTCTTGCCCTGCCGTTCCGATAGGGTTGGTGTATTCCGGAATTTCAACTGTTGGAGCTTCTTCTTCTCCTGCAGTTCCGATAGGCTCGGTGTATTCAGGTATTTCTACTGTTGGAGCTTCTTGTTCTCCCGCAGTTCCGATAGGCTCAGTGTATTCAGGTATTGTCACTGTAGGCGGTTCCTCTTGCCCTGCCGTTCCGATAGGCTCGGTGTATTCAGGAATTTCAACAGTTGGAGCTGGTTCCTCTCCCTTGCTTGTAGTTGGTTGTTTCTCATCAACTTTCTTTTCATCCTTTTTAGTAAAGACGGCTACGATAGGACTACTTGTGGTATTTCCTTGAATGGAATAAGCTTCAATGGCATTTCCAGCTTTGCGATTGGTTTCGTCAGGGATTGGGATTTGAACTTGATTGTCTTGGATTGATAGGATAGTCTGATCTCCACTTGTAACTAGATGCGTTTCATCCACCTTACGCAAAACTAGAGGATCTTTGACACCTGGGAAGGTCACTGCGATGGCTTCCCAATCTCCAGCTGGTAGGCTTAAGGAAATGGTTTTGTCATTTTCCTTAAGAGGCGCGATGCTAGGGCTATCTATACCAACAGCTGGAGCTTTGATGATATCAAAGGAGTCTAGAGAGATTTTCTTGCGACCTTCTTGCGAATCTGGGTCAACTTGTAATGTCAGGGTGTGCGGACCGTCAGTGAGATTTGTAAATTCGCCAATAAAGGCTCTCTTTTCGGTCGCACCTGAAGTGTAGAAGTCTAGACTTGACATTTCTTTGCCATCTAGTGTAACACGTGCTCGTCCAAGGGCAAGGCTCTTCAAGCCATAGATACGAATGCCCGTTCCTGTAAAGGAAATAGTTGCCTGAGCTTCTGAAGCTGTACTAGAGTCGCTGTTGTTAATATCAGCGTATTTTTCCGTACCTCCGTAGAGTTCAGGGTCAGACCAGTCCTTAAACTGGGAACCATACTGGATACGCGAATCACGATCATCCATTTTTTCAATCGTGTTGCCTGTTCCTGATAGGATCTTGAAGTAGTCTAATGAAATTTTCGAGCGCTCACTACCACGTCCTTTGTGCTCACGTTTAACACTAAGAGTTAATGTGTGCGGACCGTCAGATAATCCTGCGAAGCGACCGATGAGACTACCTTTTTCAGTTGCCCCAGCAGTATGGAAGTCAAGCTCGCCGACTTCTTTGCCATCAATTTTAGCAGTGGCAAGACCTAATTCAGACGATTTCAGTCCATAGATTTCGATACCAACACCAGTGAAAGGAATGGTGGCAGTGAGGTCTTCGTCTGTGTAGTCTCCTTTTGAAAGGTCAGCAAATTTTTCTGTTCCTCCAAATAATTCTGAGTCTGCCCAGTTTCCAAAGGCAGCTCCGTACTGGATGCGGCTATCTCGGTCGTCCATCAACTCGCTATAGGTTTCGACAGTGGCCTGTTCAGAAACTTGTGTGGCAAGCTCGCCCAGCATCGCCTTGACAGTATAGGTGTAGGCATGTTGAGGATTGAGTGATCGGTCAATAAAGTGGGTTTGATTGGTTACAAATTCTCTGGTCGCAGAGGTTTGGCCAGTTTCGTCTTTCACTTGTCTTTGGATGACATAGTGGGTAGCGCCTTCTACTTGGTTGAAGGTAAGTTCGGCGGTGACACCATTTTGTCGAACGGCTGTCAGACTGGTTACACGACCAGGGAAGTGTTCAAAGGTAATGACGTCACCTTTTTGCGTTGCAAGCTGGATACGATTATCTTTAAGCACAGTTGCCTTGACTGGTTTGCCATTGACCTTGATTTGGCTGGCTTCGATATTTGGGTAATCTACAACCAGGTCTCCACCGACATTTGAAAGGAAGGACAAGCTTTGCAGGTTTTTATCTTTCCACTTCATGTTGACTTCAAAGTTTCCTCGAGCAACCAAGCCAGAAACCTGACCGTCTTTCCAAGCATCAGGAAGGGCTGGCAGTGGGGCGATATAGCCAGTGTGTGATTGGAGGAGCATTTCTGCCATCCCGCTGGTTGCTCCAAAGTTGCCGTCGATTTGGAAAGGTGCGTGGGTATCCCAAAGGTTTTCTAGGGTTGAATACTTGAGCTGTTCAGCGAGCAAGCGATGGGCACGGTTACCGTCCAGCAAACGAGCCCAGAGGTTGATTTTATTGGCCTTAGACCAACCCGTACCACCATCTCCACGGTGGTTCAAGGTAGCACGCGCAGCCTCTAGGTATTCAGCCTGGTCCTTGCTAAAGAGCGTACCTGGGAAGAGACCAACTAGATGGGAAACGTGACGGTGGTGATTTTCAATCCCTTCATTTGTGAATTGGGGACTGTCCTCCTCGTACCATTCCTTGATGCGTCCCTCTTTGTTGATGTGAAGTGGTTTGAGTTTGTCAAATTTAGCCTTGACCTCTGTGACTAAGTCTTGGTCGACATTCAGATGGTTGGCGACTTCCATGTAGTCGTGGAATAGCTGCCAGACTAGCGATTGGTCAAAGGTATTTCCGATGGTAATGGTCCCGTGTTCAGGTGAGTAGGATGGAGAAGACACCCAACGGTCACTGGCCTTATCATAGTGCAAGAAGGAGTTCCAGAACTTAGCTGTTTCCTTGAGCATTGGATAAATCTTTTCTTTTAGATAAGTTTCGTCCTTGGTGAATTTATAGTAGTCATAGACATTCTGCATCATCCAAGCGTTAGCAGCTGGAGACCAACCCCAATAGTAATTCCAGCCTGGAGTAGTCCAGCCAAATGGTGTCGCCTGGGTGTGGACCAGCCAACCATTTTCTTGTCCGTCTTTGGATTCGATACCAGCGTATTCCTTAGCAGCGATACGACCATAGTAACGCATGTCGTCAATGTAATTGATCATTGGCTTGGCTGTTTCAGCAAGGTTGCTCATGTAGGCTGGCCAATAGTTCATTTGCAAATTGACATTGAGGTGGTAGTCAGCGTTCCAAGGTGGATTGTCTACAGCGTTCCAGACTCCTTGTAGGTTGGCAGGAAGGGCATCTATCCGATCACGAGACGAACTGATGAGTAGATATCGGCCATATTGGAAGAAGAGTTCTTCCAATTTTTGCCCTTTTTCTGGGTTATAGCCTTGAAGGGCCTCTTTTGTCGTTTGAGCAGTCTTATTTCCACCTAGGTTTAGTTTAACGCGGTTAAAGAGACTTTGATAATCCTTGATATGGGCTTTTTTTAGTGTTTCGTAGTCTTTGGCCTTAGCTGCTTCGACAATCCCTTTAACTGTTTTTTCTAGGTCAATGTCTTTTCGATAGTTGGTTTTTGGATTCTGAGCAAAGTTAGTCTTGGCACTGAGATAGAGGGTCGCATAACTTGCGCCTGTAACGGTTAGAGTTTCGTCCTGTACAGTCACCTTCCCGTCCGTTTTAACTCCTAGGTAGGATGCAAATTTGAGGCCGTTATCTTTGACAGTTCCCTTTAGAAGGATTCCGTTTGCATCTGTAGTGACATGACCATTCTTATAGTCGGAATATTCCCAAGAGTAGTTGCCATTAGCAAGCAAGTCTTCTGTCAAACTGTTCCAAAGGGTAAAGTCAAGTGTCTTGTTTCCTTTTTTGGTCAAGTGGGTCACAGTGACATCATCAGGATAGCTGGAGAAGGTTTCGCGTTTGAAGGTGGTCCCATCTTGGGTGTAAGAAGTGGTCGTAGTGGCTTCAGTGATGTCTAGATTACGATGATAATCAGTTACAGTATCTAACCCTTTCTTCTGGTTATTGAAGACCATGAAGATATCTCCAAAGGCTAGGTAACGTCCATACTGGGCATTGTTTGATCCAACTAGATTTTGTTCAGCTAGCTGTTTTGCTTTTTGACGGTCACCAGCTTCGAGGGCTTTACGTATCTCTGCTAAGACCTTGTAGCGCTCCTTGTAGTTTCCTCCGTTATAGTCGGTGCTATCGGGTTGTGGTCCTCCTGACCAGAGGGTCTTTTCGTTGTACTGGATTCTTTCTTCGCCAATGAGTCCGAAAACCTTGGCTCCCGTCTCTCCATTTCCGACAGGAAGGGCTTGTTTTTCCCATCCATCATAGGAGGGAGCTGTTGGCTGATCGTAGTTGAGTTGATAGTTTTCTTGCTTTGTCACCGGTTGATCTGCTTTTTCAGGTTCCTTATTTTCTTTAGCTTCGACAATGGCTTCTTAACTGGCTTGACTATTTGTCTTCTGACTCTCCTCAGCTGGTTTGCTTTCGGAAACTACGGGACTCTCGGCTAGAGACGGTTTTGTAGTTTCAGTAGCTTCATCTGTTTTGGGTTCACTATCAGGCTTAGTGATAGTTTCGACAGAGCTTGGTTCAGTTTGCTTGACCTCAAACACTGTCTGCAGCTACAGTGTGGTTGACTAGAAAAATAGCTCCCAGTAAAACAGAAGCAGTCCCAACCGTCAGCTTGCGGATGCTATAGCGACAGGATTTCTCCCAAAAGTGTTTTTTCATAAAACTCTCCTTTGTTTATTCGAAATCGCTTACATTTTATGAAGCAGTCCCGTTTAATTTGTTTCTATTTATCTCCTCACTTCCCATTCTAATGATCGTTTAGCATTTGTCAAGAGCTTTTTAGCAAGATACATATTTGCTGTTGTTTTTTCTTAAAATAGTAGAATAAGTAGCAAGTAGTGCCTCTTTTCCAACTATCAACTCCTTTATTTACTACTAAAAAACAGTTGAGAGTATTCCCAACTGTAGGTATTTATTTCGGATGTCTTTTGGCAAAGTCAACAAAGTGAAATTTTTCTAATTTATGGCGACTTTCGGTAAACTGAAACTGACGCCCGTCTTGGAGATAGACTTTTGACTTGATTGAAACGACATAAGGGTCTTTGCCAATGTCCATGAGAATCTTGTCTCGGTCACCCGTGTGATCAATGGTAATTTCTTTCTGAGCATAATCAATAAGGAGTTTGAGGTCGTCCTCTATATACGAGTAGATAGACTGCTCAGCGATTTGGCGAGTGAGATTTGGGATCAGTTCCATATCCAGATAGTCCGTATCCAGAACCGATACCAGGTCATCCACCACACGCTGGCGGACCACCTTCCAAACCATCCGAAACTCTGGGAAACCGGTTATTAGTGAGGATTTTTTATCGATAATGATCTTGTCCAGACTGACCACATTGGTCTTAGAGCGCAGTCCAAGTTCCTGGACCAGTTCTTGGTAGCTAGTTAGGTTGGAGACAGGGAAGCTGACCGTTTCTTCTTTGACAACTTGAGAACCTTGCCCCCTTATCTTTTTGATTAATCCTTCTTCTTGGAGGAGGGACAGAGCTTTTCGGACGGTGTCACGGCTCACCTGATACTGCTTCATGAGTTCGTGCTCGCTGGGGAGGAAATCTCCGACAGCGTATGTCTCGTTTTGAATGGTTTTTTGGATTTGCTTAAATAGTTGTTGGTATTTCTTCATTTTGCTTCCTTAAATGGGTTTTTAGTCTAGTTCAATGGACACCTGTATCTATTTTACCATACAAGTGCTAGAAAATATACAAAAATATCCTCTTTTTATCACAAACAAGTTGCATACAAGTTTGGTATCGTTTACAATAGAACTATCAAATCAAGCTTGCTTTGACAATTATAAGGAGAATCAAATGGGAAAATTTGAACAAGAAGCCAAAGATCTGCTTCAAGCAATCGGAGGCAAGGAGAATGTTACTGCCGTAACCCACTGTGCGACACGGATGCGCTTTGTTCTCGGAGACGAAAAGAAGGCCAATGTCAAGGTCATCGAGTCGATTCCAGCCGTCAAAGGGACCTTTACCAACGCGGGTCAATTTCAGGTGATTATCGGGAATGACGTGCCAATTTTTTACAATGATTTTACAGCTGTTTCAGGCATTGAGGGTGTTTCCAAAGAAGCAGCCAAGTCGGCAGCTAAGAGCAATCAAAACGTGGTCCAACGTGTCATGACCACCCTAGCGGAAATCTTTACACCGATTATTCCAGCCCTGATTGTTGGTGGACTAATCCTCGGTTTCCGTAATGTATTGGAAGGGGTGCATTGGTCGATGTTGGATGGTAAGACCATCACAGAATCCTCTCAGTTTTGGGCAGGGGTTAATCACTTCCTCTGGTTGCCTGGTGAAGCGATCTTCCAGTTCTTGCCAGTAGGAATTACCTGGTCTGTCTCTCGTAAGATGGGAACCAGCCAAATTTTGGGAATTGTTCTCGGGATCTGTTTGGTTTCACCACAGTTGCTCAACGCCTATGCAGTAGCGTCTACTTCAACAGAAGAAATCGCAGCCAACTGGGTCTGGAATTTTGGATACTTTACTGTTAATCGTATTGGTTATCAGGCTCAAGTTATTCCAGCCTTGCTTGCAGGTTTGAGTCTGTCTTATCTTGAAATTTTCTGGCGCAAGCATATCCCAGAAGTCATTTCCATGATTTTTGTACCTTTCTTGTCATTGATTCCAGCCTTGATTTTGGCTCACACTGTCTTGGGACCAATCGGTTGGACAATTGGTCAAGGACTTTCAGCAGTTGTCTTGGCAGGGTTGACGGGTCCCGTTAAATGGCTCTTCGGTGCCATTTTTGGTGCCCTATACGCTCCATTTGTCATCACTGGTTTGCATCATATGACCAATGCCATCGATACACAATTGATTGCGGATGCTGGCGGAACTGCCCTTTGGCCAATGATTGCTCTTTCTAATATTGCTCAAGGTTCTGCCGTATTTGCCTATTATTTCATGCACCGCCATGATGAGCGTGAGGCTCAGATTTCACTTCCTGCAACCATTTCAGCCTATCTCGGTGTTACAGAACCAGCCCTCTTTGGGGTCAATGTCAAATACATCTATCCATTTGTAGCTGGGATGATTGGTTCAGCCCTTGCAGGGATGTTATCCGTTACTTTCAATGTAACGGCGGCTTCTATCGGCATCGGTGGTTTGCCAGGTATCCTCTCTATTCAACCTCAATACATGCTGCCGTTTGCAGGAACCATGCTAGTTGCTATTGTTGTACCAATGCTCTTGACTTTCTTCTTCCGCAAAGTCGGTCTCTTTACAAAGACAGAGGATGATACAGCCTTACAGGCAGAATTTGTCAGTCATGAACCAGTAACCCTTGCTCCAGTAGAAATTGTCAGCCCACTTACAGGTCAAGTGAAAGAATTGAGTCAAGCGACAGACCCTGTTTTTGCATCAGGTGTCATGGGACAAGGTCTAGTCATTGAACCAAGCCAAGGTGAGTTGACTTCTCCAGTCAATGGGACAGTGACGGTTCTTTTCCCTACCAAGCATGCCATCGGTATTGTCTCTGATGAGGGGGTGGAATTGCTCATCCACATCGGTATGGATACAGTCGGTCTTGATGGCAAAGGTTTTGAAAGTCTTGTAGCCCAAGGAGACCACGTCACAGTAGGTCAGAAATTGATTCGTTTTGATATAGATGTTATTAAGGCTGCAGGTCTCGTGACAGAAACTCCAGTTATCATCACTAACCAAGATGCTTATACAGCGACTATCACTGGAACTTATCCAACAACTATCCAAGCTGGGGCAGCTCTCATGGTCGCTACACGAATCTAATACTCTTCGAAAATCTCTTCAAACCACGTCAGCTTTATCTGCAACCTCAAAGCGGTGCTTTGAGCAACCTGCGGCTAGCTTCCTAGTTTGCTCTTTGATTTTCATTGAGTATAATTGTAATAAAACAAACAGGGAAGGAACACAGGTTCCTCCCTTTTACCAGAAAAGGAGAAACAGATGGCACTTGATAAAGGAAAAGTAGTCTATCAAATCTATCCAAAATCATATAAAGACACCACTGGAAATGGTATTGGGGATTTCCGTGGGATTATCAAAAAGATCCCCTATATAGCCAAACTGGGCGTGGATATGGTCTGGCTCAATCCATTCTATCCAAGCCCCCAACGGGATAATGGCTACGATATTTCAGATTATATGGCAGTAGATCCTCTTTTTGGTGATATGGCTGATTTTGAGGAGATGGTGCGTGTCGGTAAGGAGCACAAGATTGACTTTATGCTGGATATGGTGCTCAATCATTGCTCGACAGAGCATGAATGGTTTCAGAAGGCCCTAGCTGGCGACCAGTATTACCAAGACTTTTTCTTCATCCAAGACCAACCGACAGATTGGCAGTCTAAGTTTGGTGGCTCTGCCTGGGCGCCTTTCGGGGATACAGGGAAATATTACCTCCACCTCTTTGACGAGACTCAGGCTGACCTTAATTGGCGCAATCCCAATGTTCGCAAGGAGCTTTTCAAGGTTGTTAATTTCTGGTGCGACAAGGGAGTCAAAGGTTTCCGATTTGATGTGATCAATTTGATCGGCAAGGATGAGGTCTTAGTGGATTGTCCTGAAAATGAAGGGAAGCCAGCTTACACAGACAAGCCCATCGTTCATGACTATTTGCGCATGATGAATCAAGCCACTTTTGGATCAGATGATAGTTTTATGACAGTTGGGGAAATGTCCTCAACCACCATGGAAAACTGTGTTCTCTATTCGGCACCTGATCGTCAGGAATTATCCATGACCTTTAATTTCCATCATCTCAAGGTGGACTACAAGGATGGACAAAAGTGGACCTTGGCTCCCTTTGATTTCGAAGAGTTGAAAAGACTTTACCATAGCTGGGGAAAGGAAATGAGTGACAAAAACGGCTGGAGTGCCCTCTTTTGGAACAATCACGACCAACCGCGAGCATTGAATCGTTTTGTCGATATTCAACATTTCCGCAATGAAGGGGCGACCATGCTTGCTGCCAGCATTCATCTGTCACGTGGGACACCTTATATCTACATGGGTGAGGAAATTGGCATGATTGACCCTGATTATGCTTCCATGGATGATTATGTGGATGTCGAGTCCGTCAATGCTTATCAGATGCTCTTAAAAGAAGGGAAAAGTGATCAAGAAGCCTTCCAGATTATTCAGGCTAAGTCACGAGATAATTCACGCATTCCTATGCAGTGGGATGCTTCAGAAAATGCTGGTTTCACAAAAGGAACTCCTTGGCTGAAGGCAGGAAAATCCTACTCTCACATCAACGTAGAAAATGAAATTCAAGGCCCAATTTTCACCTTCTACCAAAACTTGATTCGGCTTCGTAAGGACATGTCGATCATCTCAGAAGGAAGCTACAAACCAGCTTTTGAAGACAGTCAGCAAGTCTATGCCTTTGAACGTCAGTATGAGGATGAAAAGTTACTAGTGCTCAATAACTTTTACGCTACAGAAGTAGAAATTGACTTGCCAACAGCCTACCAAAATGGACAAATTTTGCTTTCAAACTATGAAAATGTAGAAGTATCAGAAAAAATTCTTCTAAAACCGTATCAAACACTGGCTATTTATGTAAAATAATACTCTTCGAAAATCTCTTCAAACCGCGTCAGCTCTATCTGCAACCTCAAAACAGTGTTTTGAGCAACCTGCGGCTAGCTTCCTAGTTTGCTCTTTGATTTTCATTGAGCATAAACGCAGCAAGGAGCTCTCTTTCATCGAAATGAGGAGCTCCTTTTTTGTCGCCTATTGTGCCCTTCTTGAAAGCGTAAAACAAACTAGTCAGGAAAGTCACTTTATGGTATAATATAGAAGACTTAAAAAGAAACAGGAGAAAAAGAATGGACTTACTTTTAGCAATTGTCTTGATTGTGCTAGCTTTTCTAGGAGGAGCTCTTGGAGGGATGTACTTGGTTCGTAAGCAAATCGAAAAAGAATTTGCGGACAACCCACGTTTGAACGCTGAGGCAGTTCGTGCTCTCTTGAGTGCAAATGGTCAAAAACCAAGCGAAGCCAAGGTACAACAAGTTTACCACCAAATCATCCGCCAACAAAAAGCAGCTCTTGCTAACAATAAAAAGAAAAAATAAATAAGGAAAAGTCTGGGATGAAAGTTCCAGACTTCTCACTATGTTGGCTATGGTTTAGGGATGAGACTTTTTCCTTGCATTCTATTGATATTTGATTATGATTAAGAGAGAGGCAGTTGACATTCCATCAAGCTGTCTATCCGTTTATTTAGGACGAGTAATCATGATGAACTATCAATCAGAAAAAGACTAGAAAGAAGACTGTATGGATAATCGACCAATTGGTTTTTTGGATTCGGGTGTCGGGGGCTTGACCGTTGTTCGTGAGCTCATGCGCCAGCTTCCCCATGAAGAAATCGTCTATATTGGAGATTCGGCGCGGGCGCCCTATGGTCCCCGTCCTGCTGAGCAAATTCGTGAATATACTTGGCAGTTGGTCAACTTTCTCTTGACCAAGGATGTCAAGATGATTGTCATTGCTTGCAACACTGCGACGGCGGTCGTCTGGGAAGAAATCAAGGCCCAACTAGATATTCCCGTCCTAGGTGTGATTTTGCCAGGAGCTTCGGCAGCTATCAAGTCCAGTCAAGGTGGGAAAATCGGAGTCATTGGAACACCCATGACGGTCCAATCAGATATCTACCGTCAAAAAATCCATGATTTGGATCCAGACTTACAGGTGGAAAGTTTGGCCTGTCCCAAGTTTGCCCCCTTGGTCGAGTCTGGTGCCCTGTCAACCAGTGTAACAAAGAAAGTGGTCTATGAAACCCTGCGCCCCTTGGTTGGAAAGGTGGATAGCCTGATTTTGGGTTGTACCCATTACCCACTCCTTCGCCCTATCATCCAAAATGTCATGGGACCAAAGGTTCAACTCATTGATAGTGGGGCAGAGTGTGTACGGGATATCTCGGTTTTGCTTAACTATTTTGAAATCAATCGTAGCCGAGATGCGGGACCTCTTCAACATCGTTTTTACACAACAGCCAATAGCCAAAGTTTTGCCCAGATTGGAGCAGAATGGCTGGAAAAAGAGATTCATGTGGAGCATGTAACTTTATGACAAACAAAATTTATGAATACAAGGATGACCAGGACTGGTATGTCGGTGTCTGGGATGTCTATGGAGGCATCTATAGCCTTATCAAAGATCCTCTCGAGCTTGATTTTATAGATTTAGCGCGGATTTTTCGTGACGAGGAAAACGGCTTTCCGATTACGATAACGGTGATGCGCTGGTCTTCTAACTTTCGTCTGCTCTCCTTTATCGTTGAGATTTTAAATGCAGAAGCAGGCCGCAATCTAGAAGTCATCCAACGTCAGGGGGCCTTGCTCTTGATAGAAAATGGGCAACTCCTGCATGTAGAATTGCCTAAAGAAGGAGTCGATGTAGAAGCCTTCTTTGATACTGGCAAGGTCAGAGAAACTCTGCTCATTGCGACTCGTAACGAAGGCAAGACCAAGGAATTCCGAGCTATCTTTGACAAGTTAGGCTACGATGTGGAAAATCTCAATGACTATCCAGATCTGCCTGAAGTAGCTGAAACTGGCATGACTTTTGAAGAAAATGCTCGACTTAAAGCAGAAACTATTTCCCAATTAACAGGCAAGATGGTTTTGGCAGATGATTCTGGTCTCAAAGTTGATGTCCTTGGTGGCTTGCCAGGTGTCTGGTCAGCCCGTTTTGCAGGAGTGGGAGCAACTGATCGTGAAAATAACGCCAAACTCTTGCACGAATTGGCCATGGTCTTTGAACTCAAGGACCGCTCGGCTCAATTCCATACAACCCTAGTTGTAGCTAGTCCAAACAAGGAAAGCTTGGTGGTTGAAGCTGACTGGCCAGGCTACATTAACTTTGAACCCAAGGGTGAAAATGGCTTTGGCTACGATCCTCTCTTCCTTGTGGGAGAGACAGGCAAGTCAGCAGCTGAATTAACCCTTGAAGAAAAAAATAGCCAATCCCACCGTGCCTTAGCCGTTAAGAAACTTTTGGAGGTATTTCCATCATGGCAAAGCAAACCATCATTGTAATGAGTGATTCCCACGGAGATAGCTTGATTGTCGAAGAAATTCGTGATCGCTATGTGGGGAAAGTTGATGCCATTTTTCACGATGGTGACTCAGAACTCCGTCCAGACTCTCCGCTCTGGGAAGGCATTCATGTCGTCAAAGGAAACATGGACTTTTATGCTGGCTACCCAGAACGTTTGGTGACTCAACTTGGTCCGACCAAGATCATACAGACGCATGGACACTTGTTTGACATCAATTTCAACTTTCAAAAGTTGGACTACTGGGCTCAGGAAGAAGATGCCGATATCTGTCTCTATGGTCACTTGCATGTGCCAAATGCTTGGATGGAAGGCAAAACACTCTTTTTAAATCCAGGTTCCATCAGCCAACCACGAGGAACCATCAGAGAATGCCTCTATGCCCGTGTAGAGATTGATGACAGCTATTTCAAAGTAGACTTTTTGACACGTAATCATGAGGTTTACCCAGGCTTGTCCAGGGAGTTTGCTCGATGATTGCCAAGGAATTTGAAGCATTTTTATTGGAGCAGGAAGAGACATTTCTTACCCCTGCTGAGAATCTAGCAGCCTTGATCGATACCCATAACGCTGACCATGCGATTTTAGTGTTGAGCCAAATCACTTATACCCGTATCCCTGTTGTGACCTTTGACAAACGCTTTGTCGGAACCATTGGTCTGAGAGACATTTTAGCTTATCAAATGGAGCAAGGTTTGACGGATGAGCAGATGGCAAAGACAGACATCGTCAATATGACCAAGACGGATGTGGCAGTTGTCGCTCCAGACTATAACATTACAGAGGTCCTCCATAAACTGGTGGATGAACCCTTCTTGCCAGTGGTAGATGATGAAGGGATTTTTCAAGGAATCATCACGCGCAAATCTATCCTCAAGGCCGTCAATGCCCTCTTGCATGACTTTAGTAAGGAATATGAGATTCGATGCAAATGAGAGAGAGGATTTCAGACTTTTTAGAGGGAAAGCAGGGTTTGTCTGCCAATTCCAAGCAGTCCTATAAGTATGATTTGGAGCAATTTTTAGACATTGTAGGTGAGCGGATCTCTGAGACCAGTCTCAAGATTTACCAAGCCCAGCTAGCCAATCTAAAAATCAGCGCCCAGAAGCGAAAACTTTCGGCTTGTAACCAATTTCTCTACTTTCTCTATCGAAAAGGAGAGGTGGACAGTTTTTACCGTTTGGAATTAGCTAAACAAGCTGAAAAGAAGACTGAAAAACCAGAGATTCTAGACCTAGAGTCTTTTTGGCAGGAAAGTAATTATCCAGAAGGACGCTTGCTGGCGCTTCTTATCTTGGAACTAGGGCTCTTGCCAAGTGAGATTTTAGCTCTTAAGGTTGCGGATATCAATCTGGATTTTCAGGTGTTGCGAATTAACAAGGCTTCCCAACAGAGGATTGTCACTATTCCTACGCCCTTGATTCCAGAGCTAGAATCCTTGATGGGGCAGACCTATCTCTTTGAAAGGGGAGGGAAAGCTTATTCTCGTCAGTGGGCCTTTCGTCAGCTGGAGTCCTTTGTCAAGGAGAAAGGTTTCCCCACCTTATCCGCTCAAGCCTTGCGGGAACAGTTCATTCTAAGACAGATAGAAAACAAGGTCGATTTGTACGAAATTGCAAAAAAACTAGGATTAAAAACAGTCCTGACCTTAGAAAAATATAGATAATGGATATTAAATTAAAAGATTTTGAAGGGCCCCTGGATCTGCTCTTGCACCTGGTTTCTAAGTACCAGATGGATATTTACGATGTGCCCATTACAGAAGTTATCGAACAGTATCTAGCCTATGTCTCAACTCTGCAGGCAATGCGTCTGGAAGTGACGGGCGAGTATATGGTCATGGCTAGTCAGCTGATGCTGATCAAGAGTCGCAAGCTCTTGCCAAAGGTAGCAGAAGTGACAGACTTGGAGGATGACCTGGAGCAGGACCTTCTCTCTCAAATCGAAGAATACCGCAAGTTCAAGCTCTTGGGTGAGCACTTGGAGGCTAAGCACCAAGATCGGGCCCAGTACTATTCCAAAGCGCCAACAGAGTTGATTTATGAGGATGCGGAGCTTGTGCATGACAAGACGACCATTGACCTCTTTTTGGCTTTTTCAAATATCCTAGCCAAGAAAAAAGAGGAGTTCGCACAGAATCATACAACTATCCTGCGGGATGAGTATAAGATTGAGGACATGATGGTCATCGTAAAAGAGTCCTTGTCTGGACGAGACCAGTTGCGCTTGCAGGATTTGTTCAAGGAAGCCCAGAATGTTCAAGAGGTTATTACCCTCTTTTTGGCAACCCTAGAGTTAATCAAAACTCAGGAACTGATCCTCGTGCAAGAGGAGAGTTTCGGAGATATCTATCTCATGGAAAAGAAGGAAGAAAGTCAAGAGGCACAAAGCTAGACTTGATAGAGAGGAAAGATGAGTACTTTAGCAGAAATAGAAGCGCTCTTGTTTGTAGCAGGTGAAGATGGGATTCGGGTCCGTCAGTTGGCTGAACTCCTCTCACTTCCACCGACAGGCATCCAACAGAGTTTAGAAAAATTAGCCCATAAGTATGGAGAAGACCAGGATTCCAGCTTGTCTCTGATCGAGACAGGTGGTGCATACAGATTGGTCACCAAGCCTCAATTTGCAGCGATTTTGAAGGAATACTCCAAGGCGCCCATCAACCAAAGTTTGTCTCGGGCTGCCCTTGAGACCTTGTCCATCATTGCCTACAAGCAACCCATCACACGGATAGAAATTGATGCTATTCGTGGGGTTAACTCGAGTGGAGCCTTGGCAAAGTTGCAGGCTTTTGACTTGATTAAAGAAAACGGGAAAAAAGAAGTGTTGGGCCGCCCCAACCTCTATGTGACTACGGATTATTTCCTAGATTACATGGGGATTAACCATTTGGAAGAACTGCCAGTGATTGATGAGCTTGAGATTCAAGCCCAAGAAAGCCAATTATTTGGTGAAAGGATAGAAGAAGATGAGAATCAATAAGTATATTGCCCACGCAGGTGTGGCCAGTAGGAGAAAAGCAGAAGAGTTGATCAAGCAAGGCTTGGTGACGGTTAACGGCCAAGTGGTACGTGAACTCGCAACAACCATCAAGACTGGCGATAAGGTCGAAGTTGAAGGTCAACCCATCTACAACGAAGAAAAGGTCTACTATCTGCTTAATAAACCGCGCGGAGTGATTTCCAGTGTGACAGACGACAAGGGCCGCAAGACTGTTGTAGACCTCTTGCCAAATGTCAAAGAACGCATTTATCCTGTGGGACGTTTGGACTGGGATACATCAGGTGTCTTGATTTTGACCAATGATGGTGACTTTACGGATGAGATGATTCACCCCCGTAATGAGATTGATAAGGTCTATGTCGCGCGTGTTAAAGGTGTGGCCAATAAGGATAATCTCCGCCCCTTGACCCGTGGTCTTGAGATTGATGGCAAGAAAACCAAGCCAGCTGTCTATGAGATTCTCAAAGTGGATCCAGTTAAAAATCGCTCTGTGGTGCAGTTGACCATCCACGAAGGGCGTAATCATCAGGTTAAAAAGATGTTTGAAGCTGTTGGTCTTCAAGTGGATAAGTTGTCTCGGACACGTTTTGGACACTTAGACTTGACAGGTCTTCGTCCAGGAGAATCCCGTCGCCTTAATAAAAAAGAAATCAGCCAACTACACACTATGGCTGTAACCAAGAAATAATGAAACGAATCTTAATAGCGCCAGTACGCTTTTACCAACGTTTTATCTCACCAGCCTTTCCCCCCTCTTGTCGCTTTGAGCCTACTTGTTCCAACTACATGATTCAGGCTATTGAAAAACATGGCTTCAAGGGTGTCTTGATGGGCTTGGCTCGAATTTTCCGATGCCATCCTTGGTCGCCGATAGGAAAAGATCCTGTTCCAGACCACTTTTCACTAAAACGGAATCAAGAAAAAAAATAACCCAACATCAGATGATGTTGGGTTTTCTTGTTTATTTCAAAGCTTTTTGAGTGTCTTCAATCATAAGTTTAGTTGATTCAAGTCCGCCACCACTTAGATACCAGAGGTCTGGTGTTAGTTGGATAATTTTACCATTTTTAGCGGCAGGAGTTTCAGCAATGAGGGCATTTTCTAGGACGCCGTCGTTGCTAGAGTTGTCCCCACCGATGGCAAGGGTACGGTTGATGACAAAGAGGATGTCAGGATTGATTTCTTTCACACTTTCAAAGCTAACTTCCTGACCATGGCGAGAGTCTTCAAATTGAGTGTCAGTTGGCTTGAATTTCAAGGTTTGGTACAAGAAAGAGAAACGAGATTGGGCACCAAAGGCAGCCATTTTTCCTTCGTTGAGGAGGATAGCAAGGGCTTTTTTGTCAGAACTTTCGTTTTTAGTTGCGACTTCTTGGATGCTCTTGTCTAGATTAGCTAATTCTTCCTTGGCTTTCTGTGTACCAGTTTCACCAAAGGCGGCAGCTAATGATTCGATATTGGTCTTGGTAGAAGTCCAGTAGTCGTCCTTACTTGCTTGGAAGAGAACAGTCGGAGCAATTTCTTTGAACTTGTCTACGAATTTTTGGGTACGTGGGGAAGCAATGATCAAATCTGGTTCAAGAGCAGCGATGGCTTCTAGGTCTGGCTCAACCATAGAACCCACATTGTTGACATTCCCTGCAAGCTCTCTTAGGTAGGTCGGAACAGTTTTTGTAGGCATTCCGACGATATTTTTTTCAAATCCAAGAGCACGAATAGTATCCGCAGCACCAAGGTCAAAGGTAACAATCTTTTCAGGAACCTTTGAAAGTTTGACATCGTCTAGTGAACTTTTGATAGTTACTTCTGTTTGAGCAGAACTGCTTGTCTCTGTTTGCTTCGTAGTTTTAGTTGTACTACATGCACCAAGTAAGAGCAAGAAGCTAGCCGCTAGGGCAGTGAGATAAAGTTTAAGGGATGTTTTCATGATTTCTCCTTTTTAAAATGTGATAACGATCTAGGGAGTCTCTGGGACTTATTGACCAAGAGACAGAGGTTTCTCTAACATGATTTCTGCTTGTCTAGCTATAGATACAGATCTTTTTGCCATTGATATCAGCCAGAGTGATGGGAATCTCATAAAGTTGGCTGAGCAGGTCAGCCTGCATGATTTGAGCAGTTGTTCCCTTGCAGAAAACTTGGCCGTCTTTGAAGGCGACAATTTCATCCGCATACTGACTGGCTATGTTGATATCGTGGAGGACGATGATAATGGTTTTGCCAAGTTCCTCCACCAGTCGTCGAAGAATCTGCATCATGCTGACGCTTTGCTTGATATCGAGATTGTTAAGCGGTTCGTCTAGCAAGATAAAGTCTGTATCCTGGGCCAGTACCATCGCGATAAAAACACGTTGGAGCTGTCCACCAGACAGGCTATCGATGTAGCGGTCTTTTAAGTTGGTCAGTTCCAGATAGTCCAGAGTTTCTCGGATTTTTTCCCAGTCTTTCGCCCTCAGTCTACCTCGACTGTAGGGAAAACGTCCAAAACTGACCAATTCTTCAACAGTCAATTTGGCTTGGTAATTGATTTTCTGCTTTAGGATGGTAAGCTCTCGAGCCAGTTCTTGCGAATTCCAGCTCTCGATTTCACGGCCTTTGATACTGAGGATTCCCTGATCTTTCTTGGTCAGTCTGCTCATGATGGAAAGAAGAGTCGATTTCCCGGCGCCGTTTGGACCAATAAAGGCTGTCAGTTTCTGAGGACTGACTTCAAGGGAAATGTCTTGCAAAATATCCTGTTTTTGAATGGATTTGTCAATGTTTTCCAGTTTCATTGACGCGCCCTCCTGTAAAGTAAGATAAAGAATAAGAAGCCACCCACACTCTCAATGATCATACTGATGCGAATTTCCAGTGCAAAGACTCGTTCGATGAGGGCTTGCCCCAAGGTCAAACTAATAAATCCAATCAGAATGGCTACGATAAAGAGCAACTTGTGCCGATAATCTTTGACGATTAGGTAGGTAAGATTGGCCAACATAAAGCCGAAGAAGGCCATAGGTCCTACCAAGGCAGTGGCTGTTGAGGTCAAAAGCACGATGCCCCAGAGGAGTTCTTTTTGTTCTTTTTCAACATCGAGCCCCAGTATCTGAGCTGTTTCTCTTTGCAGGTGCAAGACATCTAGAACAACTGCTTTTCGAAAGAAAAAGATTGTCAAAGCGAGGATGATCAGAGAACCGATGGCTAGGATGGGAGTGTTGAGATGCTGAAAGGAGGCAAAGAGACTGTTCTGCAGTTTATCGTATTCATTTGGATCCATCAGGACTTGGAGGAAGGTACTGATATTTCGAAAGAGACTTCCGAGGGCTAGACAGATTAGCAGAATGAAGACCAGATCTTGCTTCATCAGCGTCTTCAAGTAGCCTTGTAAGGCGAGAAAGAAGAGGGATTGAAGCAGAAGCAAGACTAGAAATTCTAAGATAGGGGACTTTCCAAGCTGAAGAAATTTACTTTCAAATATCAGTAGCAGGGTTTGTAGCAAGACATAGAAGGATTCGATTCCCAAAATACTTGGCGTCAGAAAGTGATTTTCCGTCAGGGTTTGAAAACTAATAGTCGAAATCCCTGTCGCGATAGCTACCAAAAGATAAACGATGATTTTTTGGGAACGCAGCTTCCAGGCAAAGGCAGACAGCTGGGTGATGGGCCAAAAGTAGAGGAGACAAGCTCCGATGGCCAGAATAATGAGAAGGCAGAAGAGTTTCACATGTTTGCTTTTAAGCTGCATCTTTTCGTCCCCCTCTCCATAGAAGTAGGATAAAGACGAGGCTACCGATGATTCCTAGTAGGAGACTGACAGACAGCTCATAGGGCCGAATCAAGACTCTAGAGAGGATGTCGCAGGCCAGAACCAGATTGGCTCCGACCAGTGCGACCATGAGTTTGGTTTGACTCAGATTGTCTCCATAGCGCTTGCGAACCAGATTGGGAACGATAACCCCGAGAAAAGGCAAGGCACCCACGGTAATCATGGTGACACTTGTCGTTAGCGCCACTAGAAAGAGGGCCAGTTTTTCAAGTAGGGAGTAAGAAATACCCAAACTTTCGCTGGTTTCCTTGCCCAGATTCATGATGGTGAAGGTTTGGGATAATTTCCAAACGGCTATCAGGATGATGAGGCCTAAGAAGAGCCACTCATACTGATGGGTCTGAATCATGGAGAAGGAGCCCTGGGTCCAAGCCGTCATACTCTGAACCAGATTGAAACGATAGGCGATAACTTCTGTGATAGAACCGATAATCCCACTATAGATGATCCCGATCAAGGGCAACATCCACCTTTCCTTTATAGAAAAAATAGTCATAAAGGCCAGGAAGAAGAGGGTAAATAAGATGGATGAGACAAAAGCAAAGAGCATCTTTTGGGTCAGACTCGCAGATGGAAAGACAAAGAGGCTCAACACCATTCCCAGTTTGGCGGCTTCTGTCGTTCCGACTGTACTCGGAGCAGCAAATTGATTTTGAGTAATGGTCTGCATGAGGAGTCCTGCCATGCTCATACTGGAAGCTGCAAGGAGAATACTGATGGTTCTTGGAAGACGCGACTCTTGAAAGAGAAGCCAGGTCTGTTGGTCAAAAGTAAAGAATTTTTCCCAAGAAAAATCACTGGTTCCAATACTAATGGAGAGAAAGACCAGGAGTAGAAGTAAGCCTGTTAAAATATGAGAGAGTTTCATGCCCCGTCCTTTCATGTAGATTAGGTATAAAAATACCCTTGGAGATAATGTAACACGAATTCTCTAATCTGTCAATAAATTTTCTGACAATTTAATGTAAAAAGAAAGAAAAATTCCTGAAATTACATCTGCCCCTCTCTTTTATTGGAAAAATGAGTAAAAACCAATCTACCTTCCCACTATCCTTCTCCTATAAAAAGTGGTAAAATGGAGGACAGAAAGAAGGAACTGATATGACAACATTATTTTCAAAAATCAAAGAAGTAACAGAGCTTGCTGCGATCTCAGGTCATGAAGCACCTGTCCGGACTTATCTTCGTGAAAAGTTGACACCGCACGTGGATGAAGTAGTGACAGATGGCTTGGGCGGTATTTTTGGTATCAAACATTCAGAAGCAGCCGATGCACCACGCGTCTTAGTCGCTTCTCACATGGATGAAGTTGGTTTTATGGTCAGCGAGATTAAGCCAGATGGAACCTTCCGTGTGGTTGAAATCGGTGGCTGGAACCCTATGGTGGTCAGCAGTCAACGCTTTAAACTTTTTACGCGTGACGGTCGTGAAATTCCTGTGATCTCAGGTTCTGTTCCTCCACATTTGACTCGTGGAAAGGGTGGACCAACCATGCCAGCCATTGCCGATATCGTTTTTGATGGTGGGTTTGCGGACAAGGCTGAGGCAGAAAGTTTTGGCATCCGTCCAGGTGACACCATTGTCCCAGATAGTTCTGCTATCTTGACGGCCAATGAAAAAAATATCATCTCAAAAGCTTGGGATAACCGCTATGGTGTCCTCATGGTAAGCGAGCTTGCAGAAGCTCTGTCAGGCCAAAAGCTCGGAAATGAACTCTATCTTGGTGCCAATGTCCAAGAAGAAGTTGGTCTCCGTGGCGCTCATACCTCTACAACTAAGTTTGATCCAGAAGTTTTCCTAGCAGTTGACTGTTCACCTGCTGGTGATGTTTACGGTGGCCAAGGCAAGATTGGGGACGGAACCTTGATTCGCTTCTACGATCCAGGTCACTTGCTTCTCCCAGGTATGAAGGATTTCCTTTTGACAACAGCTGAAGAAGCTGGCATCAAGTACCAATACTACTGTGGAAAAGGTGGAACAGACGCTGGAGCAGCTCATCTGAAAAATGGTGGTGTCCCATCTACAACTATCGGTGTCTGCGCTCGTTATATCCATTCTCACCAAACTCTCTACGCGATGGATGACTTCCTAGAAGCTCAAGCTTTCTTGCAAGCCTTGGTGAAAAAATTGGATCGTTCAACGGTTGATTTGATTAAACATTATTAAACATAAGGGAGGTGGTCAGGATGGCAGAACCAAACCTAGAAAGCCTTATAAGAGATCTCTATAATCATGCCCGTCAGGG
Source organism: Streptococcus sp. 517s (assembly GCF_054445985.1). Taxonomy (NCBI): domain Bacteria; kingdom Bacillati; phylum Bacillota; class Bacilli; order Lactobacillales; family Streptococcaceae; genus Streptococcus; species Streptococcus sp. 517s. The sequence continues at coordinate 330,588 of NZ_CM136847.1, forward strand.
CTTGAGTGAAGATTTAGTTGCTGCTCTCCTAGAGACTGCTAAAAAACTGCCTACTACAAATGAGCAATTACTAGCAGTCCGTCTCTCAGGACTGGTCACCCGTGAATTGCTCACCAATCCCAAACACCCAGCACCTGAATTGATCAACTTGGCTCGCTTTATCAAAAGAGAAGAAGCCAAGTACAGAGGTACTGCAGTTTCTGCTATCATGTTTGGTGAACTCTTTAAGATGCTTTGATTACACTGTGAATCAAAGCATTTTTTATGTCAGAAAAGCCATTCTTGATGAGGAGACGAAAAAAGCCATCCCATTCAGGATAGCTTTTTGTTTATTAGATTTGTTCAGCGATGACTTTTTCAGCTAGATTCATAGCGTGGTCAGATACACGAGTATAGTGGGAAATGATATCGATAAAGTTGACCCCAGCTTGTGTAGAACACTCGCCCTTGTTAAGGCGTTTGATGTGGGTCTTTCTGAGAACGCGTTCCATATTGTTGATTTCTTTATGACGTTCAATCAGCCTTTGAGCTTTTTCAATATCATTGTTTTCCACACTATCAAGGGCGTCTTTGATAAATGCAGTCGTTGCTTGATAAATCTCAGCTAATTCCTGCAAAGCTGCTTCAGAAAAATGAACATTCTTACGTTGGAGATAGTCTGTTAGGTTGAGCAAGCCTTCTGCGTGGTCCCCAATTCGTTCCAAATCACGAGATGAATCCAGAATGTTGGTCAAGACTTCGCTTTCCTTTTGACTCAAGGATTCGCTTGAGAGTCTGATGAGGTAACGAGTGAGTTTTTCATCGATGGTGTTGATGGCTTCCTCTGTCTTGTGCCCTTTTTCAGCTACCTTTTCATCCAAACCGATGATATAGCTATAAGAAAGGTCAAAAGCTTTGGCTGCATAGTTCCCCAAGTGCAAGAGTTCTTTTTTGGCATTTCCTAGGGCAATAGAAGGAGATTGCTGGATAAGCTGTTCGTCGAGATAAAGAGGCTCGTACTTAACAACTTCGTCTTCACCAGGGATGATCTTGGTGACAAAGTAGGCCAAGGCTCCGATGAATGGAAATTGTACAATGGTATTGCTTACGTTAAAGGCTCCGTGAGAGAAGGCGATGGTCATCTCAGGTGAGAGATGAAGTAAAGCTTGGAAATACTCAATCATAGCAGTGAAGGGGCCTAACAAGATTAAGCAAAGGATGGTTCCTAAAACGTTAAAGGTAACGTGAGTTGCCGCAACACGTTTAGCGGAGATGTTAGCTCCAGCTGCGGCAATGATAACGGTTAAGGTTGTCCCGATATTATCTCCGAAGAGAACTGGTAGCGAACCTTTAAGGTCAAGGAAACCACCTGCATAGAGACCTTGTAGAATCCCGATAGTTGCAGAAGATGCCTGAATGAGGACAGTAATCACCGCGCCAGCAAAAACTCCCAACACAGGATTTTGTCCTAAGGTTACCATATATTCCTTGAATTGTGGTAAATCTTTAAGCGGACTCATACCAGCACTGATGAGGTTGAGAGCGTAGAAGATCCCCCCGACACCAAACAGGATGCGCCCGATATTGTTTGCTGTTCTGTTTTTTGTAAAGAAGAGGAACATGGTTCCAAGGAAAATCAAGGGTAAAGCATACTCGCCTAGTTTGAAACCGATGATAAAGGAAGTAACAGTGGTTCCAATATTGGCTCCCATGATAATTCCGATAGCCTGTCTAAGAGTTAGAAGACTAGCGCTGACCAGTCCAACCGTGATAACTGTAACCCCTGTGCTTGACTGAATGAGAGCAGTTACGACAATCCCGACTAGAACACCTAAAAAGGGATTGCTAGTGTACTTGTCAATGTAAAAACGAAGGCGATCTCCAGCAGCTTGTTGCAAACCGTCTCCCATGGTCTTAATACTATATAAAAACAGTCCTAGACCTCCTAAAAAGTGAAATAAAATTTCCTGCCAATTAATGGACATTTCTTTTTCCTCCGAAAAATAATAACGGAATTTCTCCTATTCTATTTTAAAGGATAAAAGTAAATCTCACAAGTGTTTAGCTGAAATTTTCATAAGAAACAAGAACTTTCTTTTAAAATGAGAGATAGATTCCCTTTAAGATAGATGATTTATAGGATTGTGTCCAAATTTTACTGATTTTTATCCTAGTTATAGTTTTTATGTTAAATAGATTGACATCGCTTTCATATAGGATAAAATGAAGATGATCCTGTTCTGGTGTCGTACACTGAGAACAGTTACTTCTTATCAAAAAGCAAAGCGCTTACTTTATATTTTATTAGGAGGATAAGATGAAAAATCTATTTTTTGAAAAACGTTGCCGTTACAGTATTCGTAAGCTGTCGATTGGGGCTTGTTCCTTGATGATTGGTTCAGCTCTATTTGCGAGTCCAGCTCTTGCCGAACAGGTCGCTGTCCCTGAAACAGCCGCAAACACGAGCGCTCAAGCTACAAGCACTAATGAGACAACTAATCCAGATACTGCAGCTATCGAAAAACAATTATCGGAAACAGAGAATAAAGTAGCTGAGCAACCAATTTCAGAAAACACTCCGGCAATAACGGATTTGGTTAATGAAAAAGAAGAAGCAAAGCCAACTCCGACAGATAAAACTGAAAAACCTGCTCAACCAACTGAAAAAGAAGAAGTCAAACCAGAGGAAGCTCCTCAAGTGGCTGAGAAGAAAGCCGACAAACCAACTCTAGCAGATGTTCCTAAAAATGAAGCAAAGAGTCTCCGACCAAAAGAAATCAAATTTGATACTTGGGAGGATTTGTTGAAATGGGAACCGGGTGCGCGTGAGGATGATCCTATCAACCGTTCTTCTGTTGAACTCGCTAAGCGCCACAGAGGCCAGTTGGTCAATGAAAAAGCAAGCAGAAGAGGCAAGGTTCAAGCACTAGCAAACACCAACTCAAAGGCCAAAGACCATGCTTCAGTTGGTGGAGAAGAATTCAAGGCCTACGCTTTTGACTACTGGCAATACTTGGATTCAATGGTCTTCTGGGAAGGTCTAGTTCCAACTCCCGATGTCATTGATGCAGGGCACCGCAACGGAGTTCCCGTTTATGGAACCCTCTTTTTCAACTGGTCAAACAGCATTGCTGACCAAGAGAAATTTGCCGCTGCTTTGAAACAAGATGCAGATGGTACCTTCCCGATCGCACGAAAACTTGTCGATCTTGCTAAGTATTACGGATTTGATGGCTATTTCATCAACCAAGAAACAACGGGTGAATTGGTAGAACCTCTTGGTGAAAAAATGCGCCAATTCATGCTCTATACAAAGGAATACGCAGCCAAAGTCAACCATCCAATCAAGTATGCTTGGTACGATGCCATGACCTACAAATATGGTCGTTACCACGAAGATGGCCTTGGTGAATACAACTACCAGTTCATGCAAAAAGAAGGTGACAAGGTTCCTGCAGATCAATTCTTCGCCAACTTCAACTGGAACAAGGAAAAGAATGACTACTCTGTAGAGATGGCAAAATGGCTAGAACGTAGTCAATATGATGTCTTTGCAGGCTTGGAATTGCAACAAGGTGGTTCTTATAAGGCCAAAGTCAAATGGGATGCCCTCTTAGATGAAAAAGGCAAGTTGCGTTTGTCACTTGGACTCTTTGCACCAGATACGATTACCAGTCTAGGAAAAACAGGCGAAGACTACCACAAGAATGAAGACATCTTCTTTACAGGTTACCAAGGAGATCCAACGGCTCAAAAACCAGCAGATAAAGAGTGGTATGGAATTGCCAATTTAGTTGCTGACCGCACACCAGCAGTAGGACGTACCTTCACCACCTCTTTTAATACAGGTCATGGTAGAAAATGGTTTGTAGACGGTAAAGTTTCTAAGGATTCTGAGTGGAACTACCGTTCGGTTTCAGGTGTTTTGCCAACATGGCGCTGGTGGCAGACTTCGACGGGGGAAAAACTTCGTGCAGAATACGACTTTACAGATGCCTACAATGGTGGGAACTCCCTTAAATTCTCAGGTGATGTAGCTGGTAAGACGGATCAGGATGTGAATTTGTATTCTACCAAACTAGAAGTAACTGAGAAAACCAAACTTCGTGTTGCCCACAAGGGAGGAAAAGGCTCTAAAGTTTATATGGCCTTCTCTACGACTCCAGACTACAAATTTGAGGATGCAGCTGCATGGAAAGAGCTAACACTTTCTGATAACTGGAAGAATGAAGAATTTGACCTTAGCTCACTAGCAGGTAAAACCATCTATGCAGTCAAACTCTTCTTCGAACATGAAGGGGCTGTAAAAGATTATCAGTTCAACCTAGGACAATTAACAATTTCGGACAATCACCAAGCACCACAAGCGCCGACGGGGCTATCTGTGGTGAAACAATCTCTTAAAAATGCCCAAGAAGCTGAAGCAGTGGTCCAATTTGCTGGTAACCAAGATGCAGATTTCTATGAAGTCTACGAAAAAGATGGGGATAACTGGCGCTTATTGACAGGATCATCTGCTTCAACCATCTACTTGCCAAAAGTTAGCCGTTCTGCTAATGCGACTGGTACGACTCAGGAACTGAAAGTCGTTGCAGTTGGTAAAAATGGCCTCCGTTCTGAAGCGGCGAAGGCATCCTTCAACTGGGGCATGACTGTTCAGGATACAACTCTCCCAAGACCTTTGGCTGAAAATATTGTTCCAGGGGCAACGGTTATTGGTAGCACTTTCCCGAATACTGAAGGCGGCGAAGGTATCGAAGGTATGTTGAACGGTACCATTACTAGCTTGTCAGATAAGTGGTATTCAGCTCAGTTGAGCGGTAGTGTGGATATTCGCTTGACCAAGTCACGTACCGTTGTTAGATGGGTCATGGATCATGCGGGAGCTGGTGGAGAATCCGTAAACGACGGTTTGATGAACACCAAAGACTTTGACCTTTATTATAAAGATGCGGATGGTGAATGGAAGTTAGCTAAGGAAGTCCGTGGCAACAAAGCACACGTGACGGATATCACTCTTGACAAACCAATCACTGCCCAAGACTGGCGCCTAAAAGTTATCACTTCAGATAATGGGACACCTTGGAAAGCCATTCGTATCTATAACTGGAAGATGTACGAAACCTTGGATACAGAAAGTCAAAATATTCCAATGGCTAAGGTAGCTGCCCGTTCACTTGGAAACCATCAAGTTCAACTTGGTTTCTCTGATGTTCCAGCGGGTGCAACTATCACCGTTTACGACAAGGCAGATTCACAAACACCGATTGCAACCTTGAAGTCTGAAACTGGAGGCGACTTGGCAACAGCACCATTGGCTTTTGACAAGCAGCCAACTCTCCTCTACTATCGTACCCAACTACCTGGCAAAGAAATCAGCAACATCTTGGCAGTAGCGATTCCACAGGATGAGAGGAAAATTGCTGCAGTTAGTCTTGAAAAAGGGCCTAAGAAGACAGTTTATAAAGAGGGAGAAAAACTTGACCTCAGAGGCGGAACCCTCCGTGTTCAATACGAAGGGGGGCAAGCCGATGAGCTGATCAACCTTACTCACTCAGGTGTGACAGTATCTGGTTACGACGCTCATCAAAAAGGGGAACAAAAGCTCACAGTCAGCTACCTTGGACTTCCAGTTACTGGTGACTTGAAGGTACAAGTGACTGGTCAAGATGAAGGAAAACCAAAGGAAGTAGCAGGTCTGTACATTACTCAGAAACCGAAAACAGACTATCTAGTAGGAGAGCAACTGGATCTTGCAGAAGGTCGCTTCGGCGTTCTCTATGATGATGAGACAGAAGAAAGTCATGCCTTCACAGATCAAGGTGTTGAAATTACAGGTTACGATGCTCAAAAGACTGGACGACAAACCTTGACCTTGCATTACAAGGGGCACACCGCTGAGTTTGATGTCTTGGTTTCTCCAAAAGCAGCTGTCAACGATGAGTACCTCAAACAAGAAATCACTGCTGCCCAAGGCCGTCAGTCAACTCTTGCCTACACCTTCTCAAGCGAGGACAAACAAGCAGCGCTAGTAGAGAAGCTCAATGCAGCGAAAGCAGTAGCAGAAAACCACAATGCTAGCCAAGAAGAAGTCAACCAGGCTTTGAATGAGTTGAAACAAGCAGGAGCAGACCTGGATGGAAATCAACGTTATCAGACTGCTAGAGAAGAATTGGAAGGCTTGTTGACAAAAGTTCGTGAAAAAGATTCTCAAGCTGAGTTGATTGCCCAAGCAGAAGCTTTATTATCTTCACAAACATCAACTCCTCAAGCATTTGCGGACATGAAAGAAAAGCTAAATAAGAAACTAGCTCCTGCAGAAGAAAGCCACCATGTTGGTAGCATGGATCCAAATGAAGTAGCTCCGACAGTTGAGGCCCTCCCTGAACTAGTTATTGAAATTGAAACAACAGCCTATGAACGTCAGGAGCGACCAAATTCCGAATTTCTCAAAGGACAACGCCGTGTTGTGCAAGCAGGAGCGGAAGGGCAAATTCGTCATTTAGTAGAAGTAAATGCCCAAGGCAAACGCACTCTTCGTTCGACTGAGGTAGTCAAGGAAGCAATCCCAGAAATCACCGAAGTTGGTACAAAAGTTCTATCAAGCAACCAACCAGCTGAAGGTGTGAAAGATCTAGTTTTAGAAATTCCGAAACTGGAAATTGAAGAGGGGACAGTTTCCTTCGAACGTCAGGAACGACCAAATGCAGCCCTTCTCAAAGGCCAACGGCAGCTAGTTCAAGCAGGAGTTGAAGGCCAAGTTCGTCGCTTTGTAGAAGTTGATGCTCAGGGCAAACGCACCCTTCATTCTATTGAGGTTCTCAAGGAAGCCCTTCCAGAAATTGTTGAAGTTGGAACGAAAGAAGTGGCGCCAAGTCTAGATAAACCTCATGCTGATCCCCTCTCTAAAGAGCAAAAGGGACTTCCAGCTACACCAAGTACAAATGCTCCAACTGCAGAAGTGCCTGTCAAAGTTGAAGCAGCAAGCAAACAACTTCCAAATACAGGTACTGAAGTAGATGCAAATCTAGTAGCATTTGGACTTCTTGGAGTTTTAAGTGGTTATGGACTTGTAGCTTGGAAGAAAAAAGAAGATTAAACGACTCAAGATTTCTTGATTCGTTTGAGGGAAAAATAAAAAAAGATTTGATTCTAACTAGAATCAAATCTTTTTTGAGTTTAAGAAGTGAAAATCTTGTTTTTGGGGGGTTAAAATGCATTCCAAATAAATAGGAAGATAAAAATACACCCCCAAGCGTTGCCTGTTCTCTTTTGAATAACGAGCATACCATAAATCAAGATAAAAACAGACAAGGCCTCTAAAATGGCATGGAGATGAAAGCTAATCATCCCATGAATCATCAGACAGATCAGAGCACAAGTTAGGGCTCCGTAATCAAGCCAAGTATGATGTGATGGAAAGCGACAGTTGATTTTGTTTGCAATGACAACATAATTAAAACCTTCCCAGAATCCCCAAACAAGAGCAGTGAAGAGAATGCCCAAGACATTTGTAGGGAAAGGACTTGTGAGAATTTCTTTGGCAATGAGGATGGATTGAAAAGGGAGATAGGAATGAAGCTGTCCTCTACTGATGAGAAAAAGAAGTAAGGGGAGACAGATAATAGCCGTCTGAATGAGGGTTGGGAGGAAGTGTTTAGCTAGCAAACCATATTGTTTCCAGCTTTCTTTTCTTCGAATCATTACCACGCTCGTCCCCAATCCAGCAACACAAAACTGAAGAGTTGCGAGAAAAAGAAGACGAATCCAGATGGGAAACTCTGTTTGGTGAGAGAAATCAAGTATTTGTTTTTGGAAAAGGATATATCCTATAAACGAAAGAATTGTCAAAATGGCAATAATATTGAGGTCTTGATCGGCTTCTTTTTGCTTAACTGTCAGAGTATTTTTCATCATTTAGAGCTCCTTACTTTATTTCTTATTATAAAATAATAAAAAATAAAGGGCAATAAAGAACCGGAAAAGTTTAGGGTTTTGCTATCTCTTTTGCTGATTTTGTGATATAATTAACACGTATAAAAAAAGAAGGAGTCATATCTAATGGCAAAATTGACTGTTAAAGACGTTGACTTGAAAGGGAAAAAAGTTCTCGTTCGTGTTGACTTCAACGTACCTGTTAAAGATGGCGTGATTACCAACGACAACCGTATCACTGCAGCTCTTCCAACTATCAAGTACATCCTTGAACAAGGTGGACGTGCAATCTTCTTCTCTCACCTCGGACGTGTAAAAGAAGAAGCAGACAAAGCTGGTAAATCACTTGCTCCTGTAGCTGCTGACTTGGCTGCTAAATTGGGACAAGAAGTTAAATTTATCCCAGGTGTTACACGTGGTGCTGAATTGGAAGCAGCAATCAACGCTCTTGAAGATGGACAAGTTCTCTTGGTTGAAAACACTCGTTTTGAAGATGTTGATGGCAAGAAAGAATCTAAAAACGATCCTGAACTTGGTAAATACTGGGCATCACTTGGAGATGGTATCTTCGTAAATGATGCATTCGGTACAGCTCACCGTGCTCATGCATCTAACGTTGGTATCTCAGCAAACGTTGAAAAAGCTGTTGCTGGATTCCTTCTTGAAAATGAAATTGCTTACATCCAAGAAGCTGTTGAAACTCCAGAACGCCCATTCGTAGCCATCCTTGGTGGTTCAAAAGTATCAGACAAGATCGGTGTTATCGAAAACTTGCTTGAAAAAGCTGATAAAGTCCTTATCGGTGGTGGGATGACTTACACATTCTACAAAGCTCAAGGTATCGAAATCGGTAACTCACTTGTAGAAGAAGACAAATTGGATGTTGCGAAAGCTCTTCTTGAAAAAGCAAACGGTAAATTGATCTTGCCAGTTGACTCAAAAGAAGCAAACGCATTTGCTGACTACACTGAAGTGAAAGACACTGAAGGTGAAGCAGTAGACCCAGGTTTCCTTGGTTTGGATATCGGTCCAAAATCTATCGCTAAATTCGATCAAGAATTGACTGGTGCGAAGACAGTTGTATGGAACGGACCAATGGGTGTATTTGAAAACCCTGACTTCCAAGCTGGTACAATCGGTGTCATGGACGCTATCGTGAAACAACCAGGCGTGAAATCAATCATCGGTGGTGGTGACTCAGCTGCCGCAGCAATCAACCTTGGTCGTGCAGACAAGTTCTCATGGATCTCTACTGGTGGTGGTGCCTCAATGGAACTCCTCGAAGGTAAAGTATTGCCAGGATTAGCTGCACTTACAGAAAAATAAGTTTTCTTAAATGAAATGATAGAAAAGAGGAACTCTGTTTCCTCTTTTTTATAGCCTAAATTAAAAACGCTTCCTATTGATTTTTACTCATAAAATCAACTGATTTATGTTAAAATGGTAGTAGAAAGTTGAGATTATGAGTTATTTTAACAAATATAAATTCGATAAGTCACAGTTCAAACTTGGTATGCGGACTTTTAAAACGGGAATTGCCGTTTTTCTAGTTCTTTTGATTTTCGGCTTTTTTGGCTGGAAAGGTCTTCAAATCGGTGCTCTGACAGCGGTTTTTAGTCTGAGGGAGAGTTTTGATAAGAGCGTCCATTTTGGAACTTCACGTATTCTAGGAAATAGTATCGGTGGCTTCTACGCCCTTATCTTTTTTCTCTTAAATACCCTATTTCATGAAGCCTTTTGGGTAACCTTGGTGGTTGTTCCAATCTGCACTATGTTAACCATTATGACAAATGTGGCCATGAATAATAAATCGGGGGTTATTGGTGGTGTAGCAGCTATGTTAATCATTACCCTATCAATACCGAGCGGTGAAACAATTTTGTACGTGTTTGCGCGCGTATCGGAAACTTTCATGGGAGTTTTTGTCGCAATTCTCGTAAATTATGATATTGATCGTATTCATCTCTTTTTAGAGAAAAAAGAAAAATAATGTTACATTTTATGACATTATTAATTGACGTTTGTCTTTTTTTAGACTATAATAGACAGAAAGAAGGAAAATGTAAATGAAGGAAAAAGAATTTCGCCGAAATATGGCTGTTTTTCCTATCGGCAGTGTTATGAAGTTGACCGATCTCTCGGCGCGTCAGATTCGTTATTATGAAGATCAAGAGTTGATTAAACCTGATCGAAACGAAGGAAACCGTCGCATGTATTCGTTGAATGATATGGATCGTCTGCTTGAAATCAAAGATTATATCTCTGAAGGCTACAATATCGCTGCCATTAAGAAAAAATATGCTGAACGTGAGGCGAAGTCCAAGAAAGTGGTGAGTCAGACGGAGGTGCGTCGCGCACTTCATAATGAACTCCTCCAGCAGGGACGCTTTGCTTCAGCACATTCACCTTTTGGTCGCGGTTAGGCAATCGCAAGTAGTCATATATTAAGGAGAAAAACCATGCCAATCACAGCTGCAGATATTCGTCGTGAAGTCAAGGAAAAAAATGTTACCTTTATTCGTCTCATGTTCTCAGATATTTTGGGAACGATGAAAAACGTCGAAATTCCTGCTACAGATGAACAGTTAGATAAAGTCTTATCAAACAAGGCTATGTTTGATGGATCTTCTATTGAAGGTTTTGTACGTATCAATGAGTCAGATATGTACTTGTACCCAGACTTGGATACATGGACAGTCTTCCCTTGGGGAGATGAAAACGGAAGTGTTGCAGGTTTGATCTGTGATGTCTATACAACAGAAGGTAAGCCATTTGCAGGTGACCCTCGTGGCAATTTGAAACGTGCTCTTCGTCATATGGAGGAAGTAGGATTCAAATCCTTCAACCTTGGTCCAGAACCAGAATTCTTCCTATTTAAGCTGGATGAAAATGGGGATCCGACTCTTGAAGTAAATGACAAGGGTGGCTACTTCGATTTGGCACCTACAGACCTTGCGGACAATACACGTCGTGAAATCGTTAATGTCTTGACTAAAATGGGATTTGAAGTAGAAGCAAGTCACCACGAGGTTGCGGTTGGACAGCACGAAATTGACTTCAAGTATGATGAAGTCCTCCGTGCCTGTGACAAGATTCAAATCTTTAAACTCGTTGTTAAAACGATTGCTCGTAAACATGGTCTTTACGCAACCTTTATGGCAAAACCAAAATTTGGTATCGCTGGATCAGGTATGCACTGTAATATGTCCTTGTTTGATGCAGAAGGAAACAATGCCTTCTTTGATCCAAATGATCCAAAAGGAATGCAGTTGTCTGAAACGGCCTACCATTTCCTTGGTGGTTTGATCAAGCATGCCTACAACTATACTGCCATCATGAACCCAACAGTTAACTCATACAAACGTTTGGTTCCAGGTTATGAAGCACCTGTTTACATTGCTTGGGCTGGTCGTAACCGTTCGCCACTTGTGCGCGTACCAGCTTCACGTGGTATGGGAACTCGTCTTGAGTTGCGTTCAGTGGACCCAATGGCAAACCCATACATCGCTATGGCGGTTCTTTTGGAAGTTGGTTTGCATGGTATTGAAAATAAAATCGAAGCACCAGCTCCTATCGAAGAAAATATCTATATCATGACAGCTGAAGAGCGTAAAGAAGCTGGTATTACCGACCTTCCATCAACGCTTCACAATGCTTTGAAAGCTTTGACAGAGGATGAAGTGGTCAAGGCTGCCCTAGGAGATCACATCTACACTAGCTTCCTTGAAGCGAAACGTATCGAGTGGGCTAGCTATGCGACGTTTGTGTCACAATGGGAAGTTGATAATTATCTTGATTTGTATTAAGAACATAAAAAAGATTGTCTGATTGGGCAATCTTTTTTTGCTTATCAAAGAAGAAAAATTTATATTCTATATTGGATAGGTATTTGAATAAAGTATAATAGGGAAGGTGTCCTAGTTTGATGTAATTAAAAATACGAGGTAGTCGGAATTTAAAGTACTGTCTAATCAATCTTTGCTATCACAAATAGGCTTACTGCCAAGAACCTAATTGAAATTTTATCTATCAAATGGTAAAATGTTTCCTAGTTAGGGTCGGTAAAAAATAGGCAGTTCAAGTTCTTGTCCTGCTTCTATCTTTAAACTACTCAGTTCTAAAATATAGAATAACTAAAAAAGATAAAAAATGAAAAAAGATAAGCGATGGCTTCTAATTTTGGTGGTAGGAAGTTTCCTTCTTATGGTGCTTGGTATTTTTTACTATACCAACCATGGTAAAATAGGACAGGGAGATGCCAACCAATCTCAAACATCGTCAACGAGTAATCTAGAAAATAGAGCACTGGAATTAAATTCTCAACAACTACCGGATTTTAAGATAACTTCACCTGATGGTAGAGAACTTTTGATTTCTAGTTTTTCTGACAGACCTCTTTTAATAGTAGAATGGGCTAGTTGGTGTCCTGATTGTCGAAATCAACTGCCAATTATCCAAAAAATGTATGAAAAATATGGAGACCAGGTGTATTTTGTATTGATAAATTTGATTGAGCCAGAGAAGGAAACTACAGAGACTGCTAATCGCTATATTACTCAAGGTGAGTATACCTTCCCTTACTACTACGATATGGATCAGTCTGCAGCGGATGCGCTTCAAGTACAAACGATTCCGAGTATGTATTTTGTAGACAAACAAGGTCAAATCAAGAATGTACTTATCAAACATACTCCTGAAGATGCCTTGGAGAAAGAATTAAAGGAATTGTTGGAATAATATTGATGTGAGATTAAATCAAGACAGAAACTGCTTTCTAGTATTTTTTGTCCTGCTTAAAGTTTCGCTGTTGTTTGTTTTTGGGTGAAAAGCAATTTTTCAACCTGAGAATCAGGGGTGAATATCGATGAAAAATAAGTTTCTAGGTCTTCAGACTGATTTTTAGCACTCTTGGCAAAAGAGTGCTAATTTTTTAAGTTTTTGTCTTGACATTCTCTTCTAAGGGTGTATAATAGAATCATGAGTTAGCACTTGGACATATAGAGTGCTAATCGATCGGACAGAGAGGAGTGATGAGATGGTTACAGAGCGTCAGCAGGATATTTTAAATCTGATTATTGACATCTTTACCAAAACGCACGAACCTGTCGGATCCAAAGCCTTGCAAGAGTCTATTAACTCTAGCAGTGCTACCATTCGTAATGATATGGCGGCTCTAGAAAAACAAGGATTGCTTGAAAAAGCGCATACTTCCAGCGGTCGGATGCCAAGTGTCGCGGGATTTCAGTACTATGTGAAACACTCACTTGATTTTGATCGACTGGCCGAAAATGAGGTTTATGAGATTGTCAAAGCCTTTGATCAGGAATTCTTCAAACTGGAAGATATTCTACAAGAGGCTGCTAATGTCTTGGCAAACTTAAGTGGCTGCACAGTTGTAGCGCTAGATGTTGAGCCGAGCAGGCAACGTTTGACAGCCTTTGATATCGTTATTTTAGGACAACATACAGCCTTGGCAGTATTTACCTTAGACGAATCGCGAACGGTTACCAGTCAGTTTCTGATTCCAAGGAACTTCTTGCAGGAGGATTTGCTGAAACTGAAGAGCATCATTCGGGAGCGTTTCCTCGGACACACTGTTCTAGATATTCACTACAAGATTCGGACGGAGATTCCGCAGATTATCCAGCGTTACTTTACGACAACGGACAATGTCATGGATCTCTTTGAACACATTTTTAAAGAAATGTTCAATGAAAACATTGTGGTATCGGGCAAGGTCAATCTCTTGAATTTTGCCAATCTAGCAGCCTATCAGTTCTTTGACCAACCACAGAAAGTGGCTCTGGAGATTCGTGAGGGTCTGCATGAAGATCAGATGCAAAATGTTCGTGTTGCGGACAGTCAGGAATCCTGTCTAGCTGACTTGGCGGTGATTAGCAGTAAATTCCTCATTCCTTATCGAGGTTTTGGAATTCTAGCGATTATCGGTCCGGTCAATCTGGATTACCAGCAATTGGTCAACCAAGTCAATGTAGTCAACCGCGTATTGACCATGAAGTTGACAGATTTTTATCGCTACCTCAGCAGTAATCATTACGAAGTACATTAAGATTGAAATCATTAAAGGAGGCGAAAATGGCCCAAGATAAAAAAAACGAAGAAATGAAAGAAGAGGAAATTGTTGAAACAGTAGAAGAAACAACTCCTGAGAAGTCTGAGTTGGACTTGGCAAATGAACGTGCGGATGAGTTCGAAAACAAATACCTTCGCGCTCATGCAGAAATGCAAAATATTCAGCGCCGTGCCAATGAAGAACGTCAACTCTTGCAGCGCTATCGTAGCCAAGACCTGGCAAAAGCAATTTTACCATCGCTCGACAACTTAGAACGTGCACTTGCAGTTGAAGGATTGACAGACGATGTCAAAAAAGGATTGGAGATGGTGCAAGAGAGTTTGATTCACGCTTTGAAAGAAGAAGGAATCGAAGAAATCGCAGCTGACGGCGAATTTGACCATAACTATCATATGGCCATCCAAACTCTCCCAGCAGACGATGAACACCCAGCAGACACTATTGCACAAGTCTTCCAAAAAGGCTACAAACTCCATGACCGCATTCTACGCCCAGCCATGGTAGTTGTTTATAACTAAGATACAAAGCCTGTAAAAAGCTCACAGTAAAAATAGGAGATTGACGAAGTGTTCGATGAACACAAGAAAATCTATCTTTTTTACCCAGAGCTTAGGGCGTGTTTGATTAGGCAATTCTGACGGTTGCAACATACATAATAGAAAACTTGTCCGAAACGACAATAAACTACGAAAGAAAGATAAGAAATTGTTCAGCTTTGCAATAGTGAGCAAAGCGAACCAAAGACGATACTCTTCGCCGTGGCGCTATTTGCGCAAACTTTGAGACCTTAGGCTCAAAGTTTAGTCAAAGAGATTGACGAGTCAAGCTCTGACGGCGTCGCCACCTAAGAAGAGTATCAACAAAAAGAAAGAATATAAAATTTAAGGAGAAAAACACATGTCTAAAATTATTGGTATTGACTTAGGTACAACAAACTCAGCAGTTGCAGTTCTTGAAGGAACTGAAAGCAAAATCATCGCAAATCCAGAAGGAAACCGCACAACTCCATCTGTAGTATCATTCAAAAACGGTGAAATCATTGTTGGTGATGCTGCAAAACGTCAAGCAGTCACAAACCCAGATACAGTTATCTCTATCAAATCTAAGATGGGAACTTCTGAAAAAGTTTCTGCAAATGGAAAAGAATATACTCCACAAGAAATCTCAGCTATGATCCTTCAATACTTGAAAGGTTATGCGGAAGATTACCTTGGTGAAAAAGTAACCAAAGCAGTTATCACAGTTCCAGCTTACTTCAATGACGCTCAACGCCAAGCAACAAAAGACGCTGGTAAAATCGCTGGTCTTGAAGTAGAACGTATCGTTAACGAACCAACTGCAGCAGCTCTTGCTTACGGTTTGGACAAGACTGACAAAGAAGAAAAAATCTTGGTATTTGACCTTGGTGGTGGTACATTCGACGTATCTATCCTTGAATTGGGTGACGGTGTCTTCGACGTATTGGCGACTGCAGGGGATAACAAACTCGGTGGTGACGACTTTGACCAAAAAATCATCGATCACATGATTGCAGAATTCAAGAAAGAAAATGGTATTGACTTATCAACAGACAAGATGGCTCTTCAACGTTTGAAAGATGCGGCTGAAAAAGCTAAGAAAGACCTTTCAGGTGTAACTTCAACTCAAATCAGCTTGCCATTTATCACTGCTGGTGAATCTGGACCTCTTCACTTAGAAATGACCTTGACTCGTGCGAAATTTGACGATTTGACTCGTGATCTTGTAGAGCGTACAAAAGTTCCAGTTCGTCAAGCCCTTTCAGATGCAGGTTTGAGCTTGTCAGATATTGACGAAGTTATCCTAGTTGGTGGTTCTACTCGTATCCCAGCCGTTGTAGAAGCTGTTAAGGCTGAAACTGGTAAAGAACCAAACAAATCAGTAAACCCTGATGAAGTAGTTGCTATGGGTGCTGCGATCCAAGGTGGTGTGATCACTGGTGATGTGAAAGACGTTGTTCTTCTTGATGTAACGCCATTGTCACTTGGTATCGAAACAATGGGGGGTGTCTTCACAAAACTCATCGACCGTAACACAACAATTCCAACATCTAAATCACAAGTCTTCTCAACTGCAGCAGACAACCAACCAGCCGTTGATATCCACGTCCTTCAAGGTGAACGCCCAATGGCGGCAGATAACAAGACTCTTGGACGTTTCCAATTGACAGACATCCCAGCTGCTCCTCGTGGTATCCCACAAATCGAAGTAACATTTGACATCGACAAGAACGGTATCGTATCTGTTAAGGCTAAAGATCTTGGAACTCAAAAAGAACAAACTATTGTCATCCAATCTAACTCAGGCTTGACTGATGAAGAAATCGACCGCATGATGAAAGATGCAGAAGCAAATGCTGAAGCAGATAAGAAACGTAAAGAAGAAGTTGACCTTCGTAACGAAGTAGACCAAGCAATCTTTGCGACTGAAAAAACAATCAAAGAAACTGAAGGCAAAGGCTTTGACGCAGAACGTGACGCTGCTCAAACTGCCCTTGATGACCTTAAGAAAGCCCAAGAAGACAACAACTTGGACGAAATGAAAGCAAAACTCGAAGCATTGAACGAAAAAGCTCAAGGACTTGCTGTTAAACTCTACGAACAAGCCGCAGCAGCCCAACAAGCTCAAGCAGGAGCAGAAGGCGCACAAGCAACAGGAAACGCAGGCGATGACGTCGTAGACGGAGAGTTTACGGAAAAATAAGATGCAAAGCCCGTTAAAACCTCACAGTGAAAATAGGAAATCTGACGCAGAAACTTTAGTTTCTAGGAAGATTTGTCTTTTTCACCAAGAGGTTAGGGCGTGCTCAATTCGGTAAGATGTTGAGGCGTTAAGAAAACGAAAGAAAAATAGGAAGCCATCGCTTTGTGCGATGCACAAAAGATGGCTTATCTTTTTTCCGAAGTTTTTAGCGGAAACTCAGTTAAGCCTAACTCGTTAAGAATGACGAATTACTAAGGTTCATTGTCTAAATGTAATAATGATAGGAAGAAATCCAGAGGTTGCAACCCAGCCTCTGTTTTTCGGTAAAAAGGGACTTACCTGATTTGTTTGTGGTTTGTCTCATCAACATAAAAGAAAGGAATTGAACCCGACCTAAATCGAGGGTTGATTCACAATATCAATAGAAAGGAATAAGGGTGTTCGAGTAACTGAACACGGGCTACGGACTGTGTCAAAAAGATAGTTTTTTATAGGATGTAAGCGTCCATCGTCAAAACTCCTAGATGGCTGTGTCCGTTTGACGCCCTTTGTATCTTGAATTATGAACAATACTGAATTTTATGATCGTCTGGGGGTGTCAAAAAACGCTTCGGCAGACGAGATCAAAAAGGCTTATCGTAAGCTTTCGAAGAAATATCACCCAGATATCAACAAGGAGCCTGGTGCTGAGGAAAAGTACAAGGAAGTTCAAGAAGCCTATGAGACTTTGAGTGACGACCAAAAACGTGCAGCCTACGACCAATATGGTGCTGCAGGTGCCAACGGTGGCTTTGGTGGTGCCGGTGGTTTTGGTGGCTTTGACGGAGCAGGTAGCTTCGGTGGTTTTGAGGATATTTTCTCAAGTTTCTTCGGTGGAGGCGGAGCTTCGCGCAATCCAAACGCTCCTCGTCAAGGGGATGACCTCCAGTATCGTGTGAACTTGACCTTTGAAGAAGCTATCTTCGGAACAGAAAAGGAAGTTAAATACAATCGTGAAGCCAGCTGTCGCACATGTAACGGCTCTGGTGCTAAGCCAGGGACAAGTCCAGTCACTTGTGGACGCTGTCATGGCGCTGGTGTCATTAACGTCGATACGCAGACTCCTCTTGGTATGATGCGTCGCCAAGTAACCTGTGATGTCTGTCATGGTCGCGGAAAAGAAATCAAAGATCCATGTACAACTTGTCACGGAACAGGTCATGAAAAACAAGCTCATAGCGTACATGTGAAGATCCCTGCTGGTGTGGAAACAGGCCAACAAATCCGCCTAGCGGGTCAAGGTGAAGCAGGATTTAACGGTGGACCTTATGGTGACTTGTATGTGGTGGTTTCAGTAGAAGCTAGTGATAAGTTTGAACGTGAAGGAACCACTATCTTCTACAATCTGAACCTCAACTTTGTCCAAGCAGCTCTTGGTGATACTGTGGAAATTCCAACCGTGCATGGTGATGTTGAATTGGTCATCCCAGAAGGAACTCAGACTGGCAAGAAATTCCGTCTACGTGGTAAGGGAGCACCGAGCCTTCGTGGCGGTGCCGTTGGTGACCAATATGTTACAGTTAATGTCGTGACTCCGACAGGTTTGAACGACCGCCAAAAAGCAGCGCTTAAAGAGTTCGCAGCTGCAGGTGACTTGAAAGTCAATCCAAAGAAAAAAGGCTTCTTTGACCATATAAAAGATGCCTTTGAAGGAGAATAAAGTAAAAAGAGCCGATGGGCTCTTTTTTTGTTATCATTGAAAATTTAGTGTCGAAAAATCATTTTCCAGTTAGTCTATTATTTGTACTTTTGAGTGAGTAAGCCAGCCACATCCATCTCCTGAATGAGTTGCTTAAGTTCCGCTTCTTTACCAGGTTTCACAGTGACAGTATCGATATGTTTGATTGCCGAATTATCCTGAATATCCACTAAAGTCAAAGCTTTTTCATAGAATGCAATTCCCTTTTTTAGGCTTTCATGATTATTCCAAAAGAGAATTGAGTAATTAGGGTTAAATTTCTTTCCTTTTTCTTGGAGATACTTCTCGCTTTCCTTCTCTAAAAATTGGAATAAGCCATGATTGAACAAGTTATCTCCAACTTTATAGTATGAAATATCCCCTGCCTGTAGGACATAGACTTCCAGTCGGTTTTTGGTGAGTTTTGGACTTTTTTTTAGGACGGGGTGACTATTGATAACCTCATCTGAGAAAGTAACATAAAAGTTTAAGCCTCCACCCTCGTATTGATAGTGTCCATCTGATTCGACTTTCTCGGGAGGGAGGTCAAGGGAGGTAAAGATTTGTTTTAAGTCGTCATTCCCTTTTTGGATGTCACTCGGTGAGGCCTTGAAAAGATTGGCCACTAGTAGAAATGCCAAGGCTGCAAGCAGGCAGAGGCAACCACAAGGGATCGCGATGACCTTCGCTAGAACTTTTAAAAACTGTTTCACTTTCATTGCCTCCCTTTTCTGTTCAAACCTAGTATCCAAAAAAGAGTTTAAGGAAAGTTGGAGACTCTCTTATCCTTGTTTTTCTTCTTGGAGGACTGCCATTCTGGTTTGGAAATCCTTTTCCAAGACTTTGAACCTGTAGGTCAAGTCTTTTTGGTATTCCTTGATAAGGGCTTTTTGTTGGTCGATGATTTGCAGGCTGTTTTGAATGACATCCAAATCCTCCTTCATAGCCTCGACACGGTCGCTAGTATCCATAAATTCCTCTGTGATGGCTTGGCGATTTTTTACGACAAAATAACTTCCGGCTGCAGCCCCTGCAAATAGCAATAGATTGGATAGTTTCATGGCAACTCCTTAGGCATTTCTAATGGTTTCAGCGACTTGGGCAAGTTTGTCAAAGTCAGGTTCGTGGGCGATAAAGTCAATCTTGAGGTCATCTTCAGCGCTATAGCGAGGCACGAGGTGTACATGGGTATGAAAGACTGTTTGACCAGCGACTTCTTCGCAGTTGGCGATGATATTCATGCCGACAGCCTTGGTAGCCTTCATGACTTTTTGAGCCACTGTTGGCACTTGGGCAAAGAGTTGGCTGGCACTCGCAGCATCCATTTCTAAAAGATTGCGATAGTGCTCTTTTGGTACAATGAGGGTGTGTCCAGGCGTTACTTGAGAGATATCAAGGAAGGCAAGAATCTGCTCATCCTCGTATACTTTTGAAGCAGGAATCTCCCCTGCGATGATCTTACAAAAAATGCAATCTGACATAAAATCCACCTCTACTGTATTGAATTTTGATATAATATAGCTACATTATACCAGATTCGGAGAAAATATGTTAGAAATTAAAAACCTGACAGGAGGCTATATTCACGTTCCTGTCTTGAAAGATGTGTCCTTTACAGTTGAAAGTGGGCAGTTGGTCGGTTTGATTGGTCTCAATGGTGCTGGGAAATCAACGACAATCAATGAGATTATTGGTCTGTTGACACCTTACAGTGGGGAAATCAAGATTAATGGTCTCACCCTGCGAGAAGATGCGACCAACTATCGCAAGCAGATTGGCTATATTCCTGAAACGCCTAGCTTGTACGAGGAATTGACCCTCAGAGAGCATATCGAGACGGTTGCCATGGCCTATGGTATTGAGCAAAAAGTGGCTTTTGAGCGAGTAGAACCTTTGTTGAAAATGTTTCGTTTGGATCAAAAATTAGACTGGTTTCCAGTGCATTTCTCCAAAGGGATGAAGCAGAAGGTCATGATTATCTGTGCCTTTGTGGTGGATCCGAGTCTTTTCATTGTTGATGAGCCTTTCCTTGGGCTCGATCCGCTGGCTATTTCTGACTTGATTCAGCTTTTGGAAGTGGAAAAGCAAAAAGACAAGTCTATCCTCATGAGTACCCACGTGCTAGATTCGGCGGAGAAGATGTGTGACGCCTTTGTTATTCTCCACAAGGGGGAGGTGCGGGCTCAGGGGAACCTCCAGCAACTCCGTGAAGCCTTTGCCATGCCTGAAGCTAGTTTGAATGACATTTATCTGGCTCTGACCAAAGAGGAGGAGCTATGAAAGACTTGTTTTTAAAGAGAAAGCAGGCTTTTCGTAAGGAATGTGTCGGTTATCTGCGCTATGTCCTCAATGACCACTTTGTCTTGTTCCTGCTAGTTCTTATCGGTTTTCTAGCTTACCAGTACAGTCAACTCCTGCAACATTTTCCTGAAAATCATTGGCCTATCCTCTTGTTTTTGGGGATTGTATCTGCCTTGCTTTTGGCTTGGGGAGGAATCGCGACCTACATGGAAGGACCTGACAAGCTCTTTCTCTTAGTCAGTGAAGAGGAGGTTAGGTCTCACCTCAAAGATCAGACAGTGCGCTCACTGGTCTTTTGGCTCTTTGTCCAAACCCTTTTCTTGCTTTTATTTGCGCCCTTATTTTTAGCCATGGGTTATGACTTGCCAGTTTTTCTCATCTATGTGCTTTTATTGGGAGCTGGGAAATATCTGGTCTTTCGCCAAAAAGCCAGTAAATTTTTTACTGACAATGGACTTGACTGGGACTATGTGATCGCCCAAGAAAGCAAGCGCAAGCAAATCTTGCTTCGTTTCTTTGCTCTCTTTACTCAGGTCAAGGGCGTTTCAAATAGTGTCAAACGTCGCGCTTATCTGGATTTTATCCTAAAGACTGTTCAAAAGGTGCCGAGCAAGATTTGGCAGAACCTCTATCTTCGTTCTTATTTGAGAAATGGAGATATGTTTGCTCTTAGTTTGCGCCTCTTGCTCCTATCCTTGTTAGCTATGATCTTTATCAAGCAAGCTTGGATCGCGACGGCAGTGGTGGTTCTATTTAACTACCTCTTGCTCTTCCAGTTACTGGCCCTCTATCACGCCTTTGATTACCAATACTTGACCCAGCTCTTTCCACTAGAAAAAGGGGAGAAAGAGAAGGGATTGAAACAGATTTTGCTCGGTGTGGGAAGTGCAGTTCTTTTGCTGGAATTGCTGGTCGGAGCAGTGGTTTTTCAAGAAAAAATAGCCTTGTTGGCTCTTGCAGGAGCTGGTCTCTTCCTACAATTGTTTTATTTGCCTTACCAACTAAAAAGATTGGTTGACGAATAGACCAAAAACTAGTAGAATAGTAAGGAAACTTTATACGGAGGAAAGAAATGGACTTGGGTGATAATGAGCTAACGCTGACCCCTATCCCTGGGAAGAGCGGCAAAGCTTATATGGGAAGCTACCCTGATGGGAAGCGCGTCTTTGTAAAAATGAACACCTCTCCAATCCTACCTGGCCTAGCCAGAGAACAAATCGCTCCTCAATTACTATGGACTCGTCGTTTGCCAGATGGCAGTGATATGTGTGCTCAGGAATGGCTGACGGGCAAAATCTTGACCCCTTACGACATGAATCGCAAGCAGATTATCAATATCTTGAACCGTCTCCACCGCTCGCATCCCTTGATGAAGCAGTTGAGCCGTTTGGGATATACCATGGAAACGCCAGTTGATTTGCTACGTTCTTGGCAGCAAGGAGTTCCAGAAATCTTGAAGCAGAATCACTATTTGAACAGTGTGATTGCGGAGCTAGGTAAGACGGTTCCAGGTTTTAGAGAAGACTATGCAACGATTGTGCATGGGGATCTTCGCCATAGTAATTGGATTGAGACAGAGAGTGGACTCGTTTATCTAGTGGATTGGGATTCGGTTCGCCTGACGGATCGTATGTTTGATGTGGCGCATTTGCTATGCCACTACATTCCAGATTATCAGTGGCGCCAATGGTTGAGAGACTATGGCTATAAGTACAATCAGACAGTGTTAGATAAATTGTATTGGTATGGTCAGTATTCTTACTTGAACCAGATTGCCAAATACTGTGAAAATCAAGATTTAGACAATGTAAACCGGGAGATTTATGCCTTGCGCGTCTTCCGTGACAAGTATGGAAAGAAGAGATGAGAGTTAGAAATCGTAAAGGGGCGACAGAATTACTAGAGGCTAATCCCCAGTATGTGGTCCTCAATCCCTTGGAAGCAAAAGGGAAATGGCGAGACTTGTTTGGAAATGATCATCCTATTCATGTTGAAGTTGGAAGTGGGAAAGGGGCCTTCGTATCAGGAATGGCCAAGCAAAATCCTGACATCAACTACATCGGGATTGACATTCAAAAGTCGGTATTGAGTTATGCCTTGGACAAGGTGCTTGAAGTTGGGGTGCCCAATATCAAATTGTTGTGGGTAGATGGTTCAGATTTGATCGACTACTTTGAAGACGGTGAGATTGATCGTCTCTACCTCAACTTTTCAGATCCCTGGCCTAAAAAACGCCATGAAAAACGTCGTTTGACTTACAAGAGTTTCTTGGATACCTTCAAGCGCATCTTGCCTGAGAATGGGGAAATCCATTTCAAGACGGATAACCGTGGCTTGTTTGAGTACAGCCTGGTGAGCTTTTCTCAGTATGGAATGAAACTCAATGGTGTCTGGCTGGACTTGCATGCCAGTGACTTTGAAGGCAATGTCATGACAGAATATGAGCAAAAATTCTCCAGCAAAGGTCAAGTGATCTACCGAGTTGAGGCAGAATTTTAAGAAATAGCTTGAAAACCAGCTGTTTGAGTGCTAATGCTTTACATAAATTGACAAACGTGCTATACTGATAGTAAGAATAAGAGAAAGAGAGGCGGGGAAATATCTTCGCCTCTTGCTTATGAGGAGGTGGACGCAATCGCAACAATCGTAGAATTAGTCAGAGAAGTTGTAGAACCTGTCATCCAAGCGCCTTTCGAACTCGTGGATATCGAGTATGGAAAGATTGGCAGTGACATGATTCTCAGTATTTTTGTAGATAAACCTGAAGGAATTACCTTGAACGACACGGCAGATTTGACAGAAATCATCAGTCCTGTCCTAGACACCATCAAGCCTGATCCCTTCCCAGAACAATATTTCCTAGAAATCACCAGTCCAGGCTTGGAACGTCCTTTGAAAACCAAGGATGCTGTCGCTGGAGCAGTTGGGAAATACATCTATGTCGGGCTCTACCAAGCCATCGATAAACAAAAAGTCTTTGAAGGAACTTTGGTATCCTTTGAAGAGGATGAGTTGACCATGGAATATATGGACAAGACACGTAAGAAAACTGTCCAAATTCCATACAGTTTAGTATCAAAAGCACGTTTAGCAGTTAAACTATAGAAAAGAAAGGATAGCTTTTGAGGATTCAAAAGTAAAAAGAACATGAGTAAAGAAATGCTAGAGGCCTTCCGCATTTTGGAAGAAGACAAGGGAATCAAAAAAGAAGACATCATCGACGCAGTAGTAGAGTCGCTTCGTTCCGCTTATCGCAGACGCTATGGTCAATCTGACAGTGTAGCCATCGACTTCAATGAAAAAACAGGAGACTTTACAGTTTATACTGTCCGTGAAGTTGTTGATGAAGTATTTGATAGTCGTTTGGAAATTAGCTTGAAAGATGCCCTTGCCATTAATTCAGCCTATGAGCTTGGTGACAAAATCAAGTTTGAAGAAGCACCAGCTGAGTTTGGTCGTGTAGCAGCCCAATCTGCTAAACAAACCATCATGGAAAAAATGCGCAAGCAAACACGTGCCATCACTTACAATACTTACAAGGAACATGAACAAGAAATCATGTCTGGTACAGTAGAACGATTTGACAACCGCTTTATCTATGTCAACCTTGGTAGCATCGAAGCCCAATTGTCCAAACAAGACCAAATCCCTGGAGAAGTCTTTGCTTCCCACGACCGTATCGAAGTATATGTCTACAAGGTTGAAGACAATCCTCGTGGTGTCAACGTCTTTGTTAGCCGTAGTCATCCAGAAATGATCAAACGCTTGATGGAGCAAGAAATTCCAGAAGTCTACGATGGAACTGTCGAAATCATGAGCGTAGCCCGCGAAGCTGGTGACCGTACTAAGGTTGCTGTTCGTAGCCACAATCCAAACGTGGACGCTATTGGGACAATCGTTGGACGTGGTGGGGCTAATATCAAGAAAATCACCAGCAAATTCCATCCAGCTCGTTACGATGCCAAGAGCGACCGCATGATTCCTGTCGAAGAAAACATCGACGTTATCGAGTGGGTAGCAGATCCAGCTGAGTTTATCTACAATGCCATCGCACCGGCAGAGGTTGACCAAGTTATCTTTGATGAAAATGACAGCAAACGTGCCTTGGTCGTTGTACCTGATAACAAGCTTTCTCTTGCCATTGGTCGTCGTGGACAAAACGTTCGCTTGGCTGCTCATTTGACAGGTTACCGTATCGATATCAAGTCTGCAAGTGAATTTGAAGCTATGGAAGAAGCAGGTCAAGTGGATTACGCAGCTGCGGATGAATTGACAGAAGAATAAAAGCTGCTAGAGGAGGGAAAGATGAAAACAAGAAAAATCCCTTTGCGCAAGTCTGTTGTATCCAACGAAGTGATTGATAAGCGTGATTTGCTCCGCATCGTCAAGAACAAAGAAGGACAGGTCTTTATCGATCCGACAGGCAAGGCCAATGGCCGTGGCGCTTATATCAAGCTAGACAATGCCGAAGCCCTAGAGGCAAAAAAGAAGAAAGTCTTTAACCGCAGCTTTAACATGGAAGTGGAAGAAAGCTTTTATGACGAGTTGATCGCTTATGTGGATCACAAAGTGAAAAGAAGAGAGTTAGGACTTGAATAAGCAAAAGATAAGCAATCTCTTGGGACTTGCTCAACGAGCAGGCCGGATCATATCAGGTGAGGAATTGGTGGTCAAAGCCATCCAAGACCAGAAAGTAAAACTGGTATTTTTAGCCCATGATGCTGCTCCCAATCTGACCAAGAAGATTCAAGATAAAAGTGACTATTATCAAGTAGAAGTTATAACCGTGTTTTCAACACTGGAATTAAGCATAGCAGTCGGAAAATCGAGAAAGGTTTTGGCTGTGACAGATGCTGGATTTACAAAGAAAATGAGGTCTCTTATGGAATAGAAGAGGAGGACATGATTTGTCTAAGAAAAGATTGTACGAAATCGCAAAAGAACTTGGAAAAGAAAGTAAAGAAGTTGTAGCGCGTGCAAAAGAGTTGGGCTTGGATGTGAAAAGCCACTCATCGAGCGTGGAAGCTGTTGCTGCTGAACAAATCGCAGCTAGCTTTAAACCTGCACCTGCTCCTAAGGCAGAAGCAAAACCTGCAACGCCAAAAGCAAGTGTAGAAAAGAAAGCGGAAAAGCCTGCATCAGCTAAACCAGTAGCCACTAAGGAAGAAAGTAAACCAGCTGCACCTGCAGCTCCTAAGGAAGAAAAAGTAGTGGCCGCAAGACCACAAAGCCGAAACTTCAAGGCGGAGCGTGAGGCGCGTGCCAAAGAGCAGGCAGAACGACGCAAACAAAACAAGGGCAACAACCGTGACCAACAACAAAACGGCAACCGTCAGAAAAACGACGGCCGTAATGGTGGTAAACCTGGTCAAGGAAACCGCGACAATCGCCGATTTAACGACCAAGGGAAAAAACCACAAGGTCAGGGAAACCGTGGCAATAATCGCCGTCAGCAACAAGACTTCCAGCCAAAACAAGCTGGACCGCGTGTTGACTTTAAAGCCCGTGCAGCAGCCCTAAAAGCAGAGCAAAATGCAGAGTACGCACGCTCAAGCGAGGAGCGCTTCAAACAATCGCAAGCTGCCAAAGAAGCCTTGGCTCAAGCTAATAAACGCAAGGAGCCAGAGGAAATCTTTGAAGAAGCTGCTAAGCTAGCTGAACAAACGCAACCAGCAGTAACAGTAGTTCCTGTAGTGAAAGAAGCGCCAGTGGATACACGTCGTAAAAAACAAGCTCGACCAGACAAAGAACGTGATGATTATGATCACGAAGAAGATGGTCCTAGAAAACAACAAAAGAATCGAAGTAGTCAAAATCAAGTGAGAAATCAAAGAAATAGTAACTGGAATAACAATAAGAAGAACAAAAAAGGCAATAACAAGAACAACCGTAATCAGGCTCCAAAACCTGTTACAGAGCGCAAGTTCCATGAATTACCAACAGAATTCGAATATACAGATGGTATGACTGTTGCGGAAATCGCAAAACGTATCAAACGTGAACCAGCTGAAATCGTTAAGAAACTCTTTATGATGGGGATTATGGCCACACAAAACCAATCTTTGGATGGAGAAACCATTGAACTCCTCATGGTAGATTACGGTATCGAAGCCAAACAAAAGGTTGAAGTGGACAATGCCGACATCGAACGTTTCTTTGTCGAAGATGGTTACCTCAATGAAGATGAATTGGTTGAGCGTCCACCAGTTGTAACCATCATGGGACACGTTGACCATGGTAAGACAACACTTTTGGATACCCTTCGTAATTCTCGTGTTGCGACAGGTGAAGCGGGTGGAATCACTCAGCATATCGGTGCCTACCAAATCGTGGAAAATGGCAAGAAGATTACCTTCCTTGATACGCCAGGACACGCGGCCTTCACATCTATGCGTGCGCGTGGTGCTTCTGTTACCGATATTACCATCTTGGTTGTAGCGGCCGACGACGGGGTTATGCCTCAAACTATCGAAGCCATCAACCACTCAAAAGCGGCCAACGTTCCAATTATCGTAGCCATCAATAAGATTGATAAACCAGGTGCCAACCCAGAACGCGTTATCGGTGAATTGGCTGAACACGGTGTCATGTCAACTGCCTGGGGTGGAGATTCTGAATTTGTCGAAATCTCCGCTAAATTCAACCAAAACATCGATGAACTCTTGGAAACGGTCCTACTTGTAGCTGAAATCCAAGAACTCAAGGCAGACCCAACAGTGCGTGCGATCGGTACTGTTATCGAAGCTCGCTTAGATAAAGGAAAAGGTGCGGTCGCAACCCTTCTTGTGCAACAAGGTACTTTGAATGTCCAAGATCCAATCGTTGTCGGAAATACCTTCGGTCGTGTCCGTGCTATGACCAATGACCTTGGTCGTCGTGTTAAGGTTGCTGGACCATCAACACCAGTATCTATCACAGGTTTGAACGAAGCACCAATGGCTGGTGACCACTTTGCCGTTTACGAAGATGAAAAATCTGCGCGTGCAGCAGGTGAAGAACGTGCGAAACGTGCTCTTATGAAGCAACGTCAAGTAACCCAACGTGTCAGCCTTGAAAACCTCTTTGATACGCTTAAAGCAGGTGAGCTCAAGTCTGTTAACGTCATCATCAAGGCCGACGTACAAGGTTCAGTTGAAGCCCTTTCTGCTTCACTTCAAAAAATTGATGTGGAGGGAGTAAAAGTCACCATCGTTCACTCAGCGGTCGGTGCCATCAACGAATCTGATGTGACTCTTGCAGAAGCTTCAAATGCCTTTATCATCGGTTTCAACGTGCGCCCTACACCACAAGCTCGTCAACAAGCAGAAGAAGATGATGTAGAAATCCGTCTTCACAGTATTATCTACAAGGTTATCGAAGAGATGGAAGAAGCCATGAAAGGAATGCTTGATCCAGAATTCGAAGAAAAAGTTATCGGTGAAGCAATCATCCGTGAAACCTTCAAGGTATCTAAAGTGGGAACCATCGGTGGATTCATGGTTACGAGTGGTAAAGTTACCCGTGACTCTAAAGTCCGTGTTATCCGTGACGGTGTCGTTATCTATGATGGTGAACTTGCAAGCTTGAAACACTACAAAGATGACGTCAAAGAAGTTACGAACGGCCGTGAAGGTGGTCTCATGATTGATGGCTACAATGATATCAAGATGGATGATGTGATTGAGGCATACGTCATGGAAGAAATCAAGAGATAAGTTTTTTGCTCCTTTCTTAGGTGGTGAGGGACGCAAGCAAACCGATGGTTTCATTGCTTATTTTTGAGTCTAGAGTCTCAAAAATCCCCTGTGATGGGACTGATAAATCAGTTCCATCACTTTCACCACGGCGAAAGAAGCGAATGAGTTCAAATTGAACTTCGTTTCAATTTGAACTGAAAATCAAGAAATTTAAAAATAGCTAGGTCTGCTGGCCTAGCTTTTGGTTCAAAGTAGAGAAAGGAATATCATGGCAAATCATTTTCGTACGGATCGTGTGGGCATGGAAATCAAGCGTGAAGTCAATGAGATTTTGCAAAAGAAAGTCCGTGATCCGCGTGTCCAAGGTGTGACCATTACAGATGTTCAGATGCTGGGTGACTTGTCTGTTGCCAAGGTTTACTACACCATTTTGAGTAACCTGGCTTCGGATAACCAAAAAGCTCAAATTGGGCTTGAAAAAGCAACTGGTACGATCAAACGTGAACTTGGTCGCAATTTGAAATTGTATAAAATCCCAGATTTAACCTTCGTCAAGGATGAGTCCATTGAATATGGAAACAAGATTGACGAGATGCTACGCAATCTGGATAAGAATTAAGAAAGAGGGGCAACCCTCTTTTTTGGTGGAGAAATGGCAATAAAAAATACTGGAGAATCTTTCTAGAGTAAAAAATTGTTAAAAAGCTTTATAAAGCTTAGCTTGTATGATAGTATAGAAATTGGAAAGAGTGAGATGAAATGATTTCTTATCAATAACTAGCTAGTCTGGTATAGCAATCAGCTAGAAACTGCAGTTAGACGAGGGAAGGTAATATGGGGTTCATTAAAATTCTAGCCAAGACTTACGGGAATTACTTTTTTGTGATGCAAAGCGTCAAAGTCCTGAAGAACATGAAAAAAGACGACAATGCTCTAGTAGGATTCGGGAAAGTACTGCTTGCTGACAAACTGATGGATGTAGCCCAGTGGCTCGCAAAACCAGAGGATAAGGAATAACTTGAAATGAAAGAAACTAGCAGGAACTCTTCTGCTAGTTTTTTAATCTCTTCCCATATGGTATAATATAAGCAGTAAAATCATTTTATACTCTTCGAAAATCAAATTCAAACCACGTCAGCTTCACCTTGCCGTACTTAAGTACAGCCTGCGGCTAGCTTCCTAGTTTGCTCTTTGATTTTCATTGAGTATTAGAACATACAATGGAGGTCGTCATGGACAATATCATCGATGTGTCAATTCCCGTTGCAGAAGTGGTGGACAAGCATCCAGAAGTTTTGGAAATCCTAGTGGAGCTGGGTTTTAAGCCACTTGCTAATCCCCTGATGCGCAACACAGTCGGTCGCAAAGTATCGCTGAAGCAGGGTTCTAAACTTGAAGGAACTCCTATGGACAAGATTGTCCGCACGCTGGAAGCGAATGGATATGAAGTGATTGGATTAGACTAATGGCAGATGAACGGATTCACATCCTACGGGATATTTTGTTAGAATTGCACAATGGTGCCTCTCCTGAGTCAGTTCAGGAGCGTTTTGATGCGACCTTTACGGGTGTTTCAGCCATCGAGATTTCCCTCATGGAGCACGAGCTGATGAACTCAGACTCAGGTGTCACCTTTGAAGATGTCATGGAGCTCTGTGATGTCCATGCCAATCTTTTTAAAAACGCTGTTAAGGGTGTCGAAGTAGAGGATACCGAGCATCCTGGCCACCCTGTTCGCGTCTTCAAGGATGAAAATCTGGCTCTCCGTGCTGCCTTGATTCGCATTCGGAGATTGTTAGATACCTATGAAACTATGGAAGATGAAGAAATGCTGGCAGAGATGCGCAAGGGTTTGGTCCGTCAAATGGAACTTTTGGGGCAATTTGATGTCCACTACCAGCGCAAGGAAGAGCTCTTTTTCCCCCTCATGGAGCGCTATGGTCACGATTCACCCCCTAAAGTCATGTGGGGAGTGGATGATCAGATCAGGGAACTCTTTCAGACAGCTCTAGCGACAGCCAAGTCACTACCAGAAGTGTCGATTAGCAGTGTAAAGGAAACTTTCGAAGCTTTTGCGACAGAGTTTGAAAGTATGATTTTCAAGGAAGAGTCCATCCTCCTCATGATTCTCCTTGAGTCTTTCACCCAGGATGACTGGCTTCAGATTGCGGAGGAGAGCGATGCCTACGGCTATGCCATCATCCGTCCGTCTGAAAAATGGGTGCCAGAGCGCCAGAGCTTTGTTGAGGAAAAGAGTGCAGATGAGCCCGTACAACTAGACACGGCTGAAGGTCAAGTTCAGCAAGTTATCGATACACCCGAAGGCCAGTTTACTATTACCTTTACCCCTAAGGAAAAGGAAGCGGTGCTGGACCGCCATAGCCAACAGGCTTTTGGCAATGGCTATCTCTCCGTCGAGCAGGCCAACCTCATCCTCAATCACCTCCCTATGGAGATCACCTTTGTCAATAAAGACGATATTTTCCAGTATTACAATGACAATGCGCCAGCTGATGAGATGATTTTCAAACGGACGCCGTCCCAAGTCGGGCGCAATGTAGAACTCTGCCATCCGCCTAAGTACCTAGACAAGGTGAAGGCCGTTATGAAAGGTCTTCGTGAAGGTAAAAAAGACAAGTATGAAATGTGGTTCAAGTCGGAGTCGCGAGGCAAGTTTGTCCACATCACCTATGCTGCGGTACACGATGAAAACGGGGAATTCCAAGGCGTGCTAGAGTATGTTCAGGATATCCAGCCCTACCGAGAGATTGATACGGATTATTTCCGTGGATTAGAATAAGGAGAATCAATGAGTTACGAACAGGAATTTATGAAGGAATTTGAAGCCTGGGTCAATACCCAGATCATGATCAACGATATGGCGCATAAGGAAAGTCAAAAAGTCTACGAGGAAGACCAAGACGAGCGTGCCAAAGATGCCATGATTCGCTACGAAAGTCGCTTGGATGCTTATCAGTTCTTGCTTGGTAAGTTTGAAAATTTCAAGGCGGGCAAGGGATTCCATGACTTGCCAGAGGGATTGTTTGGTGAGCGAAACTATTAAAATTCAGATACTTTCTTGATTTTTTGCCAAAATCTTGATAGAATATCTCTATTAAATCCTTGTCAGAGCAGGGATTTTTTATTGAAAGGATTTTATCATGTCAAAGAAACTCCAACGTAAAAAACAATTGCGAAATAGCCTTCGTCGCTCAGGTGCATTTTCAAGTACGGTGACCGAGGTTGTAGAAGAGACCAAGAAAGTCGTGAAACACGCAGAAAAATCTGCCAGCGAAGCAGGAAAAGTTGTCTCTAAAAAAGTGGAACAAGCAGTAGAAGCGACTAAGGAACAAGCTCAAAAAGTAGCCAGTTCAGTAGAAGATTTCGCAGCGACTTTGGGCGGTCTCTCAGTAGATCGTGCTAAGACTTTCTATGATGAAGGCATCAAATCAGCTGCTGATTTTAAAAACTGGACGGAAAAAGAACTCCTTGCCTTGAAAGGAATCGGCCCAGCTACCATCAAGAAATTAAAAGAGCACGGAATCAGCTTCAAGTAATCTTTCTTGAGCCTTGCATTTCCGAGAAAAACTTGCTACAATAGAGCCATCAGAGGTGTTTTGGATCCCACATTTTACAGAAAGTGGCGGTGCTGAGAAGTCCACAAATGTGTCAAAACTGGTTGCTGATGGATAAAAATGAAATAATATTGTCTTTTTGTTTTAAAGACAAGAGTTGCGGGCATCTGCCCGAAATTGGGTGGTACCGCGGATAAGCACATTCGTCCCTGTCATGTAGATGGCAGGGGCGATTTTTTGTAGAAGGCGAGGAAGAAGAATGACAAGAGCAGCATTATCTGAACGAATCGAAACGGAGCGACTTATCCTACGAGTCCGTACCGTGGCTGATGTTGTGGATATCTTTGACTATGCCAGTAGGCCAGAAGTTTCCTACCCAGCAGGCTTTCCGCCCGTCAAGACCTTGGAAGATGAGATTTATTATCTGGAGCATATTCTTCCCGAACGTAATGAAAAAGACAATCTCCCAGCTGGTTACGGCATTGTGGTCAAAGGAACTGATACAATCATCGGCTCTGTTGATTTTCCTCATCGACACGAAGACGATGTGCTGGAGATTGGCTATACCTTGCACCCAGACTATTGGGGTCTAGGTTATGTTCCAGAGGCGGCACGTGCCTTGATTGACCTAGCTTTTAAAGAACTTGATCTTCACAAGATTGAACTGACTTGCTTTGGGTATAACCTTCAAAGTCAACGAGTTGCAGAGAAACTTGGCTTTACCCTCGAAGCTCGCATAAGAGACCGCAAAGATGCCCAAGGAAATCGCTGTGACAGTCTGATATATGGCTTGCTGAGGAGTGAGTGGGAGACTAGAAAGGAAAATAGTCAAAATGAATAAATTAAAAACAATGTTAAAAGTAGAAAAACTCCATCCTAAAGAAAGATATTATGTAACAAAAGTAGATGAGTTTTCTCACGTTGTAAATAGTGGTTTATTTTTATCATCCAAGAAAACAAAGCGTAATATCGCTTATAGTTTAAGATATCTAGAATTTTTGAAAATTCAATTAGATGAACTTGTTTTGGATGATTTAATGAAAAAAATGATATGGAAAAATTTCATTATTACTTCGATATCTGTAATTGAGGTAATAATGCAAGACAGAACTAATAATAATAAATTTGGAGAAAAATTATTAAATGAATTTCGAGAAAAAAATCCATTAAGTCTTAGTGATAATGATTTAGATAAATTGGATGATTTCAGAAAGTTAAGAAACCGAGTACATATTGAAATTAAATATGATGATGATGACACAGATTGGTTCATGTTTGGAGAAAAAGAATATTTGGAAATGAAAAATTTACTGTATAATTTTTTAACAAGTGAAAAAATGTTTAATTCTATGTATACAAAGAACGTAGATTTTTTAAAATCATAAAAGGAGAACACACATGTCTAAAGAACTTTCACCTAAATACAATCCAGCCGAGGTTGAGGCTGGTCGTTACCAAAAATGGCTTGACGAAGATGTTTTCAAACCTTCAGGCGATCAAAAGGCTAAGCCTTACTCTATCGTGATTCCACCACCAAACGTAACTGGTAAACTCCACCTTGGTCATGCTTGGGATACGACTCTTCAGGATATCATCATCCGTCAAAAACGTATGCAAGGTTTTGATACGCTTTGGCTTCCAGGGATGGACCACGCGGGTATTGCAACTCAAGCTAAGGTTGAGGAGCGCTTGCGTGGCGAGGGCATTAGCCGTTATGACCTCGGCCGTGAGAAGTTCCTGGACAAAGTCTGGGAATGGAAAGACGAGTATGCGACGACTATCAAGGAACAATGGGGCAAGATGGGTCTCTCTGTAGACTACTCTCGCGAGCGTTTCACCCTTGACGAAGGTTTGTCAAAAGCCGTTCGCAAGGTCTTTGTAGACCTGTACAAGAAAGGCTGGATCTACCGTGGTGAGTTTATCATCAACTGGGACCCAGCAGCTCGCACAGCCCTTTCTGATATCGAGGTCATCCACAAGGATGTCGAAGGTGCCTTCTACCACATGAACTACATGCTAGAAGACGGTTCACGTGCCCTTGAAGTTGCGACAACTCGTCCTGAGACCATGTTTGGGGACGTTGCGGTTGCAGTCAATCCAGAAGACCCACGCTACAAGGACTTGATTGGTAAAAATGTCATCCTTCCAATCGCTAATAAATTGATTCCAATCGTTGGAGATGAGCACGCTGATCCAGAGTTTGGTACTGGTGTCGTGAAAATCACACCTGCCCATGATCCAAACGACTTCTTGGTTGGTCAACGACACAACTTGCCACAAGTCAACGTCATGAACGACGACGGAACGATGAATGACTTGGCCTTCGAATTTGCAGGTATGGATCGTTTTGAAGCTCGTAAGGCAGTCGTTGCTAAGTTGGAAGAAATCGGTGCCCTCGTTAAAATCGAAAAACGTGTCCACAGTGTTGGTCACTCAGAACGTACAGGCGTTGTGGTTGAGCCTCGCTTGTCTACGCAATGGTTTGTCAAGATGGACCAATTGGCCAAGAATGCTATTGCCAACCAAGACACAGAGGACAAGGTAGAATTCTACCCTCCTCGTTTCAACGATACCTTCCTCCAATGGATGGAAAATGTCCACGACTGGGTAATCTCACGTCAGCTCTGGTGGGGTCACCAAATCCCTGCTTGGTACAATGCTGAGGGTGAAATGTACGTCGGTGAAGAAGCTCCAGAAGGCGACGGATGGACTCAGGACGAAGATGTCTTGGATACGTGGTTCAGTTCTGCCCTTTGGCCATTCTCAACCATGGGCTGGCCGGATGTCGACTCAGAAGACTTCAAACGTTACTTCCCGACTTCAACCTTGGTAACAGGTTACGACATCATCTTCTTCTGGGTGTCTCGTATGATCTTCCAATCATTGGAATTCACAGGTCGTCAACCATTCCAAAACGTCCTTATCCACGGTCTTATCCGTGACGAGCAAGGACGCAAGATGTCTAAATCTCTGGGTAACGGGATTGACCCAATGGATGTTATCGAGAAATATGGTGCCGATGCCCTTCGTTGGTTCCTTTCAAACGGTTCTGCACCTGGTCAAGACGTGCGCTTCTCTTACGAGAAAATGGATGCGTCTTGGAACTTCATTAACAAGATTTGGAACATCTCTCGCTACATTCTCATGAACAATGAAGGTTTGACACTTGAGCAAGCAACAGCTAATGTCGAAAAAGTTGCCAACAAGGAAGCTGGAAACGTCACTGACCGCTGGATTCTCCACAATCTCAATGAAACTATCGGAAAAGTTACTGAAAACTTTGCCAAGTTTGAGTTTGGTGTAGCTGGACATATCCTCTACAACTTCATCTGGGACGAGTTTGCGGACTGGTACGTTGAGTTGACCAAGGAAGTCCTTTATAGCGATAACGAAGATGAAAAAGTCATCACACGTTCTGTTCTTCTTTACACCTTGGACAAGATCCTTCGTCTCCTTCACCCAATCATGCCATTCGTGACAGAGGAAATCTTTGGACAAATCTCAGAAGGCTCTATCGTTACAGCAGAATACCCAACTGTTAACCCAGCCTTTGAAGACCTTTCGGCTCACACTGGTGTGGAAAGCCTCAAAGACTTGATCCGTGCCGTTCGTAATGCGCGTGCGGAGGTAAACGTAGCTTCAAGCAAGCCAATCACCATCCTTGTGAAGACAAGCGATAGCGACTTGGAAGCCTTCTTTAACAGCAATGTCAACTACATCAAACGCTTCACAAATCCAGAACACTTGGAGATCGCATCAACCATCCCTGCACCTGAACTCGCTATGTCAAGCGTCATCACAGGAGCAGAAATCTACCTGCCACTGGCAGACCTCCTCAATGTCGAAGAAGAATTGGCTCGTCTCGACAAGGAACTCGCTAAATGGCAAAAAGAACTGGATATGGTCGGTAAGAAGCTCTCTAACGAACGCTTCGTAGCCAACGCCAAACCAGAAGTCGTCCAAAAAGAACGCGACAAACAAGCCGACTATCAAGCTAAGTACGATGCGACCGTAGCACGTATTGATGAGATGAAGAAGTTGGTTTGATGTGAATCCTTGTAATACGTTTTGAAAAGAGAAGAAAAATCAGAATGAATTTTGAAAATATATTAAAAATAATAACGGTTTTTGTTACATATGGGATACCTGTCTTATCATTTTTATGGCAAATAAAAAGTGACTTTAGTGATAAAAAACAGATAGAGTCTATTGTATCTAATTATAATTATCAAAATAATTCAAATTTTGATTTCAAGGACGTAAGTATTCAAAATGGTTATATACAAATTAATAACCCACAGACCATAAATATAGAATTAAAGAATGAACTTGAAAAATTTGAGAAGGAGAGATTAGAAGATAAAAAATTTTTATCAAACAAGTTATACAAAGCATCTCTTTGGATTATTTTAGTTGTTTTTATTTTCAATATAATTAATAACATTTCAAGTGATTTTAAAAATATATCCTCGATTTTGGAAGTAAATATAATAAAAAATAATCTAGTTTTATCGTTTGATACAACTTTAAAGCAAATGTTGTTAATGATTTTAATCTATATTGTTTTAGTAGTTATTAAGTATTTACTAGATAAGCAAAACATTATCAATACTTTAGGATTTACAGTAGCTATCTTTTTATATTTATTTACTTATTCAGAGATTAAGCAAGGTTTTATACAGTTTTTGAAGTATCCTATTATTTTATCTAGTCTCTCAGTATTTATTTCTATAATTGTTGCCTTGGTTGTTCTATTCCCATTATTCTTTAGTTTAAATATTTTGATTGTAAGATTACATAGTTTAATTTCAGTATACGATTCTAAAATACAAACAAAACTTGTCAATTCTCTCTCTTCCATAAGTACAGTTATTGCTCCAATACTTATTTTTATAGTAAAAATGGTATTTAGATAATAAGAAACTATTATTTTATGAATTTCTTTTGGGTATTAGTATAATTGAATAATACTTACTAATGAATATGATAGTCGTGAATAAAAGATTGAAAAATATAAAATTAGCCGTAATTGCTTTATAAATTAGATTTTCTATTTTTAAATTATCCTTTATGTCGTATTAGAAAGATTAATATTTTAGAAATCAGTTTACTATATAACAAACTCAGGCAATTCATGCCCGTACCAATCCACCAAGCGATGCCATCGGCTGGGTAGCAAAGAAATAAAAAGTCCTGTCACTTTCTCTCATTTAACCTTTGACTATTCCGCAAAATTATCGTACAATAAAGAGTACATGATAAAATGAGGTCAGAGTCTGTTCACTCTGGCGATAGTAGTAAAAATGAGGAGAAACGCTTTGGAATTAGAAGTATTTGCTGGGCAAGAAAAAAGTGAACTATCTATGATTGAGGTAGCGCGTGCTATCTTGGAACTTCGTGGTCGCGATCATGAGATGCATTTTAGCGATCTTGTAAACGAAATTCAAAACTACCTTGGAACATCAAACAGCGATATCCGCGAAGCTTTGCCTTTGTTCTACACAGAGTTGAACTTTGACGGTAGCTTCATCTCTCTTGGAGACAACAAATGGGGGCTTCGTTCATGGTATGGTGTAGACGAAATCGATGAAGAAATCATCGCTCTTGAAGAAAGTGATGACGATGAAGTGGCACCAAAAGCTAAGAAAAAACGTGTCAATGCCTTCATGGATGGTGATTCAGATGCCATTGACTACAATGCAGATGATCCAGAAGACGAAGATGCATACGAAGCAGACCCAGCCCTTTCATATGATGATGAAAATCCAGATGATGAGAAAAATGAAGTGGAAGCTTATGATGCAGAAATCAACGAAATTGCCCCTGATGACTTGGGTGAAGACGTGGATCTTAACGAAGAAGACGATGAGTTTTCAGACGATGACGCTGAAACGAGTGAAGAAGAGTAAAAGACTTCACAGAGGAGATTGCCTGATCTCCTTTTTTGTTGCTTGAGCGTGTTGTCCGTTTGGATGCGGATTTTTAGTTGGTTTTCTGAAAGTAATCTTCTTATTTTCAGGTTTTACCGATTCGGGTTGACAAATGTTCTGCTTTAAGGTATCATATTGTTCGGGCACCTCTTTTAGAGGTCGGGGCTCCCTAGTTACTAGGGAGCTATTTTTGTTTTTCAGGAAGTTTTCTTGAAAAGTCGTTATTCATAAGGGTCTTGTTTTCGATGTCCCCTTGTAGTTAACAAGGCCTTGAGCATTTTAGAAAGAGGAATCTATGTCTACGAAATATATTTTTGTAACTGGTGGTGTGGTATCGTCTATTGGGAAAGGGATTGTCGCAGCAAGTCTGGGGCGTCTCTTGAAAAATCGTGGTCTAAAAGTGACTATTCAGAAGTTTGACCCTTATATCAATATCGATCCGGGAACCATGAGTCCTTACCAGCACGGGGAAGTCTTTGTGACAGATGATGGGGCTGAGACAGATTTGGACTTGGGTCACTATGAACGTTTCATCGATATCAACCTCAACAAATATTCCAACGTGACAACTGGTAAAATTTACAGTGAAGTTCTTCGCAAGGAACGCCGTGGTGAGTACCTTGGGGCAACTGTTCAAGTCATTCCTCATATCACAGATGCTTTGAAAGAAAAAATCAAGCGTGCTGCTGTAACGACTGATTCGGATGTCATTATCACAGAGGTTGGTGGAACCGTTGGGGATATCGAGTCCTTGCCATTTCTAGAGGCCCTTCGTCAGATGAAGGCAGATGTGGGTGCAGATAATGTCATGTATATCCATACAACCTTGCTTCCTTACCTCAAGGCTGCTGGTGAGATGAAGACCAAGCCAACTCAGCATTCTGTAAAAGAACTGCGTGGTTTGGGAATCCAGCCAAATATGTTGGTTATTCGTACGGAGAAACCAGCTGGTCAGGGAATTAAAAATAAACTAGCACAGTTCTGTGATGTGGCACCAGAAGCTGTTATCGAATCTTTGGATGTCGAACACCTTTACCAAATTCCATTGAATTTGCAGGCACAAGGCATGGACCAAATTGTCTGTGACCATTTGAAACTAGACGCACCAGTAGCGGATATGACTGAGTGGTCAGCCATGGTGGACAAGGTTATGAACCTCAATAAACAAGTCAAGATTTCCCTCGTTGGTAAGTATGTGGAGTTGCAAGATGCCTACATCTCAGTGGTCGAAGCCTTGAAACACTCTGGTTATGCCAACGACGCAGAAGTGAAGATTAATTGGATCAATGCCAATGATGTGACAGCAGAGAATGTAGCAGAGCTCTTGTCTGATGCGGACGGAATCATCGTACCAGGAGGTTTTGGCCAACGTGGTACGGAAGGGAAAATCCAAGCCATCCGTTATGCGCGTGAAAATGATGTTCCAATGTTGGGAGTCTGCTTGGGAATGCAGTTGACTTGTATCGAGTTTGCTCGTCACGTTTTAGGGCTTGAAGGTGCCAATTCTGCAGAACTTGCACCAGATACAAAATACCCTATCATCGATATCATGCGTGACCAGGTTGATGTTGAGGATATGGGTGGAACCCTTCGTTTGGGACTTTATCCATCTAAGTTGAAACGTGGTTCTAAGGCAGCAGCTGCTTATCATAATCAAGAAGTGGTGCAACGCCGTCACCGTCACCGTTATGAGTTTAACAACGCCTTTCGTGAACAGTTTGAAGCAGCAGGCTTTGTCTTTTCAGGAGTTTCACCTGATAATCGTTTGGTAGAAATCGTGGAAATTCCTGAAAATAAATTCTTTGTAGCTTGTCAGTATCACCCTGAACTTTCCAGCCGTCCAAACCGTCCAGAAGAACTCTACACTGCCTTTGTCACCGCAGCAGTTGAGAACAGTAATTAGCAAAATTCGAACCTTTGAGAAGAATCTCAGAGGTTTTTTATTCATTTAGAAAAGTCTTGCTAACTCAGGCGCTTGGCAATAAGAATTAGACTCACTGGGGGAAGAGATTTTCCTTGCTCGTATTCGGCTTCCCTATTTGTCCTAGAGCCCTTTTTGTGTTACAATGAATGGTATGAAAGCTAAGAAATTATGGATGACTGGCTTGACTGTGGCTGGTCTAAGTGCCCTTGTTTTAGGGGCTAAAAAAGCAGCAGATAACCACAAACTCATGAAGTCTCAAGAAGAGTTGACCGCTATCGTGCGCGAACTTTTCTCAGATATGGGTGAGATTGCGACTCTCTATGTTCAAGTCTACGAAGGTAGCCTAGAGCGACTTGTCGGAGGAGTCATTTTCGAGGATGGCCGTCATTATACCTTTGTCTATGAAAATGAAGACCTGGTCTATGAGGAGGAAGTCTTATGATTACTCCCAATAGTATAGAAGAACTAGCAGGTTTTGTCGAGCAAGATGGCAAGAAGGTCTTCCTTTTTGTGGCAGACTGGTGTGGCGATTGTCGTTATATCTATCCATTCTTGCCAGAGATTGAGGAGACCAATCCAGAGTTCACCTTTATTCGAGTGGACCGAGACCAGTATCTGGATCTGGCCAAACTCTGGGATGTGTACGGCATTCCTAGCCTTGTTGTGCTAGAAAAGGACAAGGAAATCGGCCGTTTTGTCAATCGCGACCGTAAAAGCAAGGAAGAAATTAACGACTTTTTAGCAGGACTGAAATAGGAGAAAAGGAAAGAATGATTTTTACATATAACAAAGAGCATGTTGGCGATGTCCTTATGATCATCGTGAAAAATAGTGGTGATGCCAAGTTGGACGTGGAGCGCAAAGGCAAG
This sequence comes from Streptococcus sp. 517s, assembly GCF_054445985.1. Classification (NCBI taxonomy): domain Bacteria; kingdom Bacillati; phylum Bacillota; class Bacilli; order Lactobacillales; family Streptococcaceae; genus Streptococcus; species Streptococcus sp. 517s. The sequence goes on from NZ_CM136847.1 coordinate 371,309, forward strand.
GTTGCCCGTGTTTTCCTCAAAGAAAATGGTGAAACGGTAGCTTGGAATATTTTCGAAGTTTCAAGTTTGTTTGAAATTGCAGAGCGTGGTCAAGTCTTTTTATCAGATGAGCAAGTAGCACGTTTGAACCAAGAGTTGCAGGCGGAAGGCTTTACAGAAGAAATTGTTAATGATAAGGAACCAAAGTTTGTTGTCGGTGAGATTGTCGAGATGGTAGCTCATCCAGATAGTGACCACCTCAACATCTGTCAAGTGGCCGTTGCAAGTGATAAGACAGTGCAAATCGTGGCAGGAGCACCTAATGCGCGTGTTGGGTTGAAAACCATTGTAGCTCTTCCTGGAGCGATGATGCCAAAAGGCAATCTCATTTTTCCAGGCGAGCTTCGTGGTGAAAAGAGTTTTGGCATGATGTGTAGCCCTCGTGAATTGCATCTACCAAATGCTCCGCAAAAACGTGGGGTTATTGAATTATCAGAAGACCAAGTTGTCGGAACTCCATTTGACCCAGCCAAACACTGGACTGCCTAGGAAATTGTCGGTATTTGATAGATCAGATAGAGGGAGATAAGATGGCGAAAAATGTAGTGATTACAGGAGCGACCTCAGGAATCGGTGAAGCGATTGCGCGTGCTTATCTGGAGCAGGGGGAGAATGTCGTTCTAACAGGGCGACGGACAGACAGACTAGTGGTCCTCAAGTCAGAGTTTGCAGAAACTTTTCCAAATCAAACAGTTTGGACCTTTCCACTGGATGTGACGGATATGACTATGGTCAAGACTGTCTGCTCCGATATTTTGGAAACGATAGGGCAGATTGATATCTTGGTCAATAATGCCGGACTAGCTCTTGGCTTGGCTCCCTATCAAGACTACGAAGAGTTGGATATGCTGACCATGTTGGATACCAATGTCAAGGGTTTGATGGCAGTTACTCGCTGTTTCTTGCCAGCAATGGTAAAAGCGAATCAGGGTCATATTATCAACATGGGATCGACCGCAGGAATCTATGCCTATGCTGGGGCAGCAGTTTACTCAGCCACCAAGGCGGCAGTTAAAACCTTTTCAGATGGTTTGCGAATTGATACCATTGCGACAGACATCAAGGTGACCACTATTCAGCCAGGAATTGTCGAAACAGATTTTTCTGCGGTACGTTTCCACGGTGACAAAGAGCGTGCTGCTACCGTCTATCAGGGAATCGAAGCTCTGCAAGCACAAGACATCGCAGACACTGTTGTCTATGTGACCAGTCAGCCTCGTCGTGTGCAGATTACAGATATGACTATTATGGCCAATCAACAGGCGACAGGTTTCATGGTGCATAAAAAATAAAAAATTTTCTCGAAAAGTTACAAATTTTTGTAACTTTTTTTGATTCCTTACGAATAGATAAGTAGGAGGAAGAAAATATGTATAATAAAGTTATTCTTATCGGACGCTTGACGTCTACACCAGAATTGCACAAAACCAACAATGACAAGTCAGTAGCGCGAGCAACTATCGCTGTGAACCGTCGTTACAAAGACCAAAATGGTGAACGTGAAGCTGATTTTGTCAATTTGGTTCTTTGGGGAAAATTGGCTGAAACATTGGCAAGTTACGCGACCAAAGGAAGCCTCATTTCAGTAGATGGGGAACTTCGTACCCGTCGTTTTGAGAAAAATGGCCAGATGAATTATGTGACCGAAGTCCTTGTCACAGGATTCCAACTCTTGGAAAGCCGTGCCCAACGTGCCATGCGTGAAAATAATGCAGGACAGGATTTGGCAGATTTGGTCTTGGAAGAGGAAGAATTGCCATTTTAATACTCTTCGAAAATCTCTTCAAACCACGTCAGCTTCACCTTGCTGTAGGTATAGGTAGCTGACTTCGTCAATCTTATCTACAACCTCAAAACCATGTTTTGAGCTGACTTCGTCAGTTCTATCTACAACCTCAAAGCAGTGCTTTGAGCAACCTGTGGCTAGCTTCCTAGTTTGATCTTTGATTTTCATTGAGTAGAAACATTGAAAAGTCTGAGTTGGTCTCAGGCTTTTTTATATTGAGAAAGTCAGACTTTTTTCTTGACTATTTCTGACCAAGTGATACAATAGAACTATAAATTAGCACTCAGTCATAAAGAGTGCTAATAATATGTAGTTTATCATGGAGGAAAGCAGATGTTGAAACCATTAGGAGACCGTGTGGTCTTGAAAATCGAAGAAAAAGAACAAACTGTTGGAGGCTTTGTCCTTGCAGGCTCAGCCCAAGAAAAAACAAAAACAGCCCAAGTTGTAGCTACTGGACAAGGTGTTCGTACCTTGAACGGTGACTTGGTTGCTCCAAGCGTTAAGCCTGGGGACCGTGTCTTAGTTGAAGCTCATGCAGGTATTGATGTCAAAGATGGCGATGAAAAGTACATTATCGTAGGCGAAGCCAACATCTTGGCAATCATTGAAGAATAGAAGGAGAAAGTAAGTATGTCAAAAGAAATTAAATTTTCATCTGATGCTCGTTCAGCGATGGTCCGTGGTGTCGATATCCTAGCGGACACAGTTAAAGTAACCTTAGGACCAAAGGGTCGTAATGTCGTTCTTGAAAAATCATTTGGCTCACCATTGATTACCAATGACGGTGTTACTATTGCCAAAGAAATTGAATTAGAAGACCATTTTGAAAATATGGGTGCCAAATTGGTATCAGAAGTAGCTTCAAAAACAAATGATATTGCAGGTGACGGAACAACAACTGCAACTGTTTTGACTCAAGCAATCGTCCGCGAAGGAATCAAAAACGTCACAGCAGGTGCTAATCCAATCGGCATTCGTCGTGGGATTGAAGCAGCAGTTGCCGCAGCTGTAGAAGCCTTGAAAAACAATGCCATTCCAGTTGCTAATAAAGAAGCCATCGCTCAGGTTGCTGCCGTATCTTCTCGTTCTGAGAAAGTCGGTGAATACATTTCTGAAGCCATGGAAAAAGTTGGTAAAGATGGTGTCATCACTATTGAAGAATCACGTGGTATGGAAACAGAACTTGAAGTTGTTGAAGGAATGCAGTTCGACCGCGGTTACCTATCGCAGTACATGGTGACAGATAGCGAAAAAATGGTGGCGGACCTTGAAAATCCATATATTTTGATTACTGACAAGAAGATTTCCAATATTCAAGAAATCTTGCCACTTCTAGAAAGCATTCTCCAAAGCAATCGTCCACTCTTGATTATTGCGGATGATGTAGATGGTGAAGCTCTTCCGACTCTTGTATTGAACAAGATTCGTGGAACCTTCAATGTCGTAGCTGTTAAAGCACCTGGCTTTGGTGACCGTCGTAAGGCTATGTTAGAAGACATCGCTATCTTGACAGGCGGAACAGTCATCACAGAAGATCTTGGTCTTGAGTTGAAAGACGCTACTATTGAGGCGCTTGGTCAAGCTGCTAGAGTAACTGTGGACAAAGATAGCACTGTTATCGTAGAAGGTGCTGGAAATCCTGAAGCTATTTCTCACCGTGTTGCAGTTATCAAGTCTCAAATTGAAACTACAACATCTGAATTTGACCGCGAAAAATTGCAAGAACGCTTGGCAAAATTGTCAGGTGGTGTCGCAGTGATCAAGGTCGGTGCTGCAACTGAAACTGAGTTGAAAGAAATGAAACTCCGCATTGAAGATGCCCTTAACGCTACTCGTGCAGCCGTGGAAGAAGGAATCGTTGCAGGTGGTGGAACAGCTCTTGTAAATGTCATCCCAGCTGTTGCTGATTTGGAATTGACAGGAGATGAAGCGACAGGACGCAATATTGTTCTCCGTGCCTTGGAAGAACCTGTTCGTCAAATTGCCCACAATGCAGGATTCGAAGGTTCTATTGTTATTGACCGTTTGAAAAATGCTGAAGTTGGTACAGGCTTCAACGCAGCAACTGGCGAATGGGTCAACATGATTGAAGAAGGAATCATCGACCCAGTTAAAGTGAGCCGTTCAGCCCTTCAAAATGCAGCCTCTGTAGCCAGCTTGATTTTGACAACAGAAGCAGTCGTAGCCAATAAACCGGAACCAGCAGCCCCAGCTCCAGCAATGGATCCAAGCATGATGGGCGGGATGATGTAAAAGTAACTTATAAAAAACACAAAAGAAGGGAATACATATCCCTTCTTTTTATGATAATCACTTCTAAATTGGATTGAGCTCTCCTAACTTATATGATAAAATAAGACTAGAAAAAGGAGAAGAACATGATCGATGTAGAAGAAATTCTGAGCAAGATGAATCCCAATCAGAAGATTAATTATGACCGTGTCATGCAGAAAATGGTTCAGGTTTGGGAAAAAAATGAGGAACGTCCCACTATTCTCATGCATGTTTGCTGTGCTCCTTGTAGTACCTACACCCTAGAATACCTGACAAAATACGCTGATGTGACTATCTATTTTGCCAATTCCAATATCCATCCCAAGGCAGAATACCACAAGCGAGCTTACGTCACCAAGAAATTTGTCAGTGATTTCAATGAGCGAACAGGAAATACGGTCCAGTATATAGAAGCGCCTTATGAACCAAATGAATACCGGAAGTTAGTCAGAGGACTGGAAGAAGAACCAGAAGGCGGCGACCGTTGCAAGGTTTGTTTTGACTACCGTTTGGACAAAACAGCACAGGTAGCTATGGACTTGGGCTTTGACTACTTTGGTTCAGCCTTGACCATCAGTCCTCATAAGAATTCTCAAACCATCAACAGCATCGGAATCGATGTGCAAAAGATTTACACAACCCACTATCTTCCAAGTGATTTCAAGAAAAATCAAGGCTACAAGCGCTCGGTAGAGATGTGCGAGGAGTATGATATCTATCGTCAATGTTATTGTGGATGCGTCTATGCAGCTCAAGCCCAGAACATTGATCTTGTTCAGGTTAAGAAGGATGCCACGGCTTTCTTGTTGGATAAGGATGTTGAAAAAGACTATTCCCATATCAAGTTTACTGTCACTAAATTAGATATATAGCAATTAACCCAGCTTCCAGACTGGGTTTTTCAAATAAAAAACCAGGGCTCTCACCCCGGTTTGACAACTTTACCGATTCTTTAGTTCTATGTAGCGTTTGTACCAAATGTTGACATAGGCCTCTGAGAAAGGACCGCGACCATTGTTGATCCAATCAACAAGGATTTTAACATGCTCTTTCAAAATATAGTCTAAATCATCCGAATACTTCATTTTGCGTTTATGGCGTTCATATTCTTCAACGTCCAAGAGACGCTTTTCACCATCAGTGAAAACCTTGACATCCAAATCATAATCAATGTATTTCAGGGCTTCTTCATCAAGATAGTAAGGACTTGCCATATTGCAATAGTAGGAAATCCCATTATCGCGAATCATAGCAATGATATTAAACCAATATTTTTTGTGAAAGTAAACAATAGCCGGTTCTCGAGTCACCCAACGACGACCGTCACTTTCGGTAACAAGTGTGTGGTCGTTGACGCCGATAATGGCGTTCTCTGTTGTTTTTAGTACCATGGTGTCCCGCCAAGTACGGTGAAGACTCCCATCATGCTTATAACTTTGAATTGTAATAAAGTCGCCTTCTTTTGGAAGTTTCATAACTAACCAACTTTCTACAATTTATAAGTTTATCGTTTACTATTATATCATAAATTGGTCTAATTTTTTTGAATTTTACATGAAAATGTTAAAGATATTCTCTGAGAGCGCTTGCTATATCCGAAAAATCATAGCCCTTTCTAGCCAAAACTTGAGTCAAACGTTGCTTTAGTTCGTAACCTTCATATTTGCGAGCGTATTTAGTATATTGTTTGTCTAGTTCTTTGAAAATGAGTTCCTGAGTCGTTTCTTGGTCAACTTGACTATCCAAGTTATCAAAGGCACTTTTTGCATCAGAATAGGAGAAGCCTTTGTTCGTCAAGCTTTGAATGATCTTATCTTGCAAGGCACGAGCAGGAAGCTTTCCATTGTATTTTTTAAGCAGTTTTTCTGCAACACGTTGAGCAACCTCTGAAAAATCAAAATTCTTTAAAACCTCTTCAATAGTTGATTTGGCAATCCCTTTTTGAGACAGTTTTTGAGCTAGCACATAGGGCCCCTTATCTCCAGAAAGTTGATTGGCATTGATGATAGAGTAGGCATACTGATGATCATTAATCCAGTTATCTTCTTTAAGATTAGCGATAACTTGACTAGTGATTTTTTCATCAAGATCATACTTTTTCAGATACTCACGAACTTCCTTTTCGGTTCGAGCTTTAAATGATAGATGGTAGAGGGCGAGATTCTTACCATAAGAAAACTGAGCAAAGTCCTGTACCTCGGTCAATTCTTCTGTGCTAATGACCTTATCTTTAGACAACATAAAACGGACAATGGTATCTTCCGTGATATAAGAGGTTTGCTGCACATCTAACTCCATCAAGTAGAGACGTTTTTTCTTTTCAAGTTTTGTGATTTTCATAGTTCTATTATACCCTAAAATGTGATAAGATAGGGGTATGAATCTGAAAGTCAAACAAAAAATACCTTTAAAAATCAAGCGGATGGGCATCAATGGTGAGGGAATCGGCTTCTACCAGAAAACTCTCGTTTTTGTGCCTGGCGCCCTCAAAGGAGAAGATATCTATTGTCAGATTACTTCTATTAAACGTAACTTTGTTGAAGCCAAATTACTAAAGGTTAATAAGAAGTCTAAATTTCGAGTCGTACCAACTTGTACGATTTATAATGAATGTGGTGGTTGCCAAATCATGCACCTCCACTATGATAAACAGTTAGAGTTCAAAACGGATCTGCTTCACCAAGCCCTGAAAAAATTCGCTCCTGCGGGATATGAAAACTATGAAATCCGTCCAACTATCGGAATGCAGGAACCAAAGTACTACCGTGCTAAGTTGCAATTTCAGACTCGAAAATTTAAAAATCAGGTCAAGGCAGGTTTGTATGCGCAAAACTCTCATTACCTCGTAGAGTTGAAAGACTGCTTGGTGCAAGATAAGGAAACCCAAGTGATTGCTAATCGCCTAGCTGAACTTCTTACTTACCACCAAATCCCCATCACCGATGAGAGAAAAACGCTCGGCGTTCGCACTATCATGGTACGTCGAGCAAGAAAAACGGGGCAAGTTCAGATAATCATTGTCACGAATCGCCAGCTTAATTTAACCCAGCTGGTAAGAGACTTAGTTAAAGATTTTCCAGAAGTTGTCACAGTTGCAGTCAATACAAATACAGCAAAAACAAGTGAAATCTATGGTGAAAAGACGGAAATTATCTGGGGCCAAGAGAGTATTCAAGAAGGAGTACTCGACTATGAGTTTTCTCTCTCCCCTCGAGCTTTCTATCAGCTTAATCCTGAGCAGACAGAAATTCTCTATAGTGAAGCAGTTAAGGCACTGGATGTCAGCAAAGAGGAGCATCTGATTGATGCCTATTGCGGTGTTGGGACGATCGGATTTGCCTTCGCAAATAAGGTCAAGAGTCTCAGAGGGATGGATATTATTCCAGAAGCCATAGAAGATGCTAAGCGAAATGCTAAAAAAATGGGATTTGACAATACCCATTATGAAGCGGGAACAGCAGAAGAGATTATTCCACGCTGGTATCAAGAAGGCTACCGAGCAGATGCCTTGATAGTTGACCCTCCTCGTACAGGCTTAGATGATAAGCTGTTGGATACCATCCTGACCTATGTTCCAGAAAAAATGGTCTATGTATCCTGCAATGTTTCGACCTTAGCGCGAGATTTAGTTAAACTGGTAAAAGTCTATGATCTCCAGTATATCCAGTCAGTTGATATGTTTCCCCACACTGCACGGACAGAAGCAGTTGTTAAGTTAGTGAAGAAAAGAAAAAATCAAATTCACTGAAAAAAAGATCTTGACAAAGTAGGAAAAGTAGGTATAATAGAAAGAGTTGAAAAGCTCAAGGTCCGTTGGTCAAGGGGTTAAGACACCGCCTTTTCACGGCGGTAACACGGGTTCGAATCCCGTACGGACTATGAGTGTATCACAGGTGAGAAAAAAAGTAAAAAAAAGTTTCAAAAAAGTGTTGACATAGGTCAGCAGCTGTGATATACTAATATAGTTGTCGCTTGAGAGAGATTGAGTGACAAAGACCTTTGAAAACTGAACAAGACGAACCAATGTGCAGGGCACTATAACTAAGGTTATAGTACTGAACAATGAAAAAACAATAAATCTGTCAGTGACAGAAATGAGTGAGAACTCAAACTTTTAACGAGAGTTTGATCCTGGCTCAGGACGAACGCTGGCGGCGTGCCTAATACATGCAAGTAGAACGCTGAAGAGAGGAGCTTGCTCTTCTTGGATGAGTTGCGAACGGGTGAGTAACGCGTAGGTAACCTGCCTGGTAGCGGGGGATAACTATTGGAAACGATAGCTAATACCGCATAAAATGGATTATCGCATGATAATCCATTGAAAGGTGCAAATGCATCACTACCAGATGGACCTGCGTTGTATTAGCTAGTTGGTGGGGTAACGGCTCACCAAGGCGACGATACATAGCCGACCTGAGAGGGTGATCGGCCACACTGGGACTGAGACACGGCCCAGACTCCTACGGGAGGCAGCAGTAGGGAATCTTCGGCAATGGACGGAAGTCTGACCGAGCAACGCCGCGTGAGTGAAGAAGGTTTTCGGATCGTAAAGCTCTGTTGTAAGAGAAGAACGAGTGTGAGAGTGGAAAGTTCACACTGTGACGGTATCTTACCAGAAAGGGACGGCTAACTACGTGCCAGCAGCCGCGGTAATACGTAGGTCCCGAGCGTTGTCCGGATTTATTGGGCGTAAAGCGAGCGCAGGCGGTTAGATAAGTCTGAAGTTAAAGGCTGTGGCTTAACCATAGTACGCTTTGGAAACTGTTTAACTTGAGTGCAAGAGGGGAGAGTGGAATTCCATGTGTAGCGGTGAAATGCGTAGATATATGGAGGAACACCGGTGGCGAAAGCGGCTCTCTGGCTTGTAACTGACGCTGAGGCTCGAAAGCGTGGGGAGCAAACAGGATTAGATACCCTGGTAGTCCACGCCGTAAACGATGAGTGCTAGGTGTTAGACCCTTTCCGGGGTTTAGTGCCGCAGCTAACGCATTAAGCACTCCGCCTGGGGAGTACGACCGCAAGGTTGAAACTCAAAGGAATTGACGGGGGCCCGCACAAGCGGTGGAGCATGTGGTTTAATTCGAAGCAACGCGAAGAACCTTACCAGGTCTTGACATCCCTCTGACCGCTCTAGAGATAGAGTTTTCCTTCGGGACAGAGGTGACAGGTGGTGCATGGTTGTCGTCAGCTCGTGTCGTGAGATGTTGGGTTAAGTCCCGCAACGAGCGCAACCCCTATTGTTAGTTGCCATCATTTAGTTGGGCACTCTAGCGAGACTGCCGGTAATAAACCGGAGGAAGGTGGGGATGACGTCAAATCATCATGCCCCTTATGACCTGGGCTACACACGTGCTACAATGGCTGGTACAACGAGTCGCAAGCCGGTGACGGCAAGCTAATCTCTTAAAGCCAGTCTCAGTTCGGATTGTAGGCTGCAACTCGCCTACATGAAGTCGGAATCGCTAGTAATCGCGGATCAGCACGCCGCGGTGAATACGTTCCCGGGCCTTGTACACACCGCCCGTCACACCACGAGAGTTTGTAACACCCGAAGTCGGTGAGGTAACCATTTGGAGCCAGCCGCCTAAGGTGGGATAGATGATTGGGGTGAAGTCGTAACAAGGTAGCCGTATCGGAAGGTGCGGCTGGATCACCTCCTTTCTAAGGATAAGGAACTGCGCATTGGTCTTGTTTAGTCTTGAGAGGTCTTGTGGGGCCTTAGCTCAGCTGGGAGAGCGCCTGCTTTGCACGCAGGAGGTCAGCGGTTCGATCCCGCTAGGCTCCATTGGTGAGAGATCACCAAGTAATGCACATTGAAAATTGAATATCTATATCAAATAGTAACAAGAAAATAAACCGAAACGCTGTAGTATTAATAAGAGTTACTGACTGAAAGGTCAGAAAATAAGGTTAAGTTAATAAGGGCGCACGGTGGATGCCTTGGCACTAGGAGCCGAAGAAGGACGTGACAAACGACGATATGCCTTGGGTAGCTGTAAGTAAGCGATGATCCAGGGATTTCCGAATGGGGGAACCCAACAGGTACTACCTGTTACCCACATCTGTTAAGGATGTGAGGAGGAAGACGCAGTGAACTGAAACATCTAAGTAGCTGCAGGAAGAGAAAGCAAAAGCGATTGCCTTAGTAGCGGCGAGCGAAACGGCAGGAGGGCAAACCGAAGAGTTTACTCTTCGGGGTTGTAGGACTGCAATGTGGACTCAAAGATTATAGAAGAATGATTTGGGAAGATCAGCCAAAGAGAGTAATAGCCTCGTATTTAAAATAGTCTTTGTACCTAGCAGTATCCTGAGTACGGCGGGACACGAGAAATCCCGTCGGAATCTGGGAGGACCATCTCCCAACCCTAAATACTCCCTAGTGACCGATAGTGAACCAGTACCGTGAGGGAAAGGTGAAAAGCACCCCGGGAGGGGAGTGAAATAGAACCTGAAACCGTGTGCCTACAACAAGTTCGAGCCCGTTAATGGGTGAGAGCGTGCCTTTTGTAGAATGAACCGGCGAGTTACGATATGATGCGAGGTTAAGTTGAAGAGACGGAGCCGTAGGGAAACCGAGTCTGAATAGGGCGCATTAGTATCATGTCGTAGACCCGAAACCATGTGACCTACCCATGAGCAGGTTGAAGGTGCGGTAAGACGCACTGGAGGACCGAACCAGGGCACGTTGAAAAGTGCTTGGATGACTTGTGGGTAGCGGAGAAATTCCAAACGAACTTGGAGATAGCTGGTTCTCTCCGAAATAGCTTTAGGGCTAGCGTCGACATCAAGATTCTTGGAGGTAGAGCACTGTTTGGGTGAGGGGTCCATCCCGGATTACCAATCTCAGATAAACTCCGAATGCCAAAGAATTATGGTCGGCAGTCAGACTGCGAGTGCTAAGATCCGTAGTCGAAAGGGAAACAGCCCAGACCACCAGCTAAGGTCCCAAAATAATTGTTAAGTGGAAAAGGATGTGGGGTTGCACAGACAACTAGGATGTTAGCTTAGAAGCAGCTATTCATTCAAAGAGTGCGTAATAGCTCACTAGTCGAGTGACCCTGCGCCGAAAATGTACCGGGGCTAAAACAATTTACCGAAGCTGTGGATACCTTTATAGGTATGGTAGGAGAGCGTTCTATGTGTGGAGAAGGTGTACCGTGAGGAGCGCTGGAACGCATAGAAGTGAGAATGCCGGTATGAGTAGCGAAAGACAGGTGAGAATCCTGTCCACCGTAAGACTAAGGTTTCCAGGGGAAGGCTCGTCCGCCCTGGGTTAGTCGGGACCTAAGGAGAGACCGAAAGGTGTATCCGATGGACAACAGGTTGATATTCCTGTACTAGAGTATGTAGTGATGGAGGGACGCAGTAGGCTAACTAAAGCAGACGAATGGAAGAGTCTGTCTAAGCAGTGAGGTGTGAATTGAGTCAAATGCTTAATTCTATAACATTGAGCTGTGATGGGGAGCGAAGTTTAGTAGCGAAGTTAGTGACGTCACACTGCCAAGAAAAGCTTCTAGCGTTAAACATACTCTACCCGTACCGCAAACCGACACAGGTAGTCGAGGCGAGTAGCCTCAGGTGAGCGAGAGAACTCTCGTTAAGGAACTCGGCAAAATGACCCCGTAACTTCGGGAGAAGGGGTGCTGACTTTAGGTCAGCCGCAGTGAATAGGCCCAAGCAACTGTTTATCAAAAACACAGCTCTCTGCTAAATCGTAAGATGATGTATAGGGGGTGACGCCTGCCCGGTGCTGGAAGGTTAAGAGGAGTGCTTAGAGGTAACTCGAAGGTATGAATTGAAGCCCCAGTAAACGGCGGCCGTAACTATAACGGTCCTAAGGTAGCGAAATTCCTTGTCGGGTAAGTTCCGACCCGCACGAAAGGCGTAATGATTTGGGCACTGTCTCAACGAGAGACTCGGTGAAATTTTAGTACCTGTGAAGATGCAGGTTACCCGCGACAGGACGGAAAGACCCCATGGAGCTTTACTGCAGTTTGATATTGAGTGTCTGTACCACATGTACAGGATAGGTAGGAGTCTAAGAGATCGGGACGCCAGTTTCGAAGGAGACGTTGTTGGGATACTACCCTTGTGTTATGGCCACTCTAACCCGGATAGGTGATCCCTATCGGAGACAGTGTCTGACGGGCAGTTTGACTGGGGCGGTCGCCTCCTAAAAGGTAACGGAGGCGCCCAAAGGTTCCCTCAGAATGGTTGGAAATCATTCGCAGAGTGTAAAGGTATAAGGGAGCTTGACTGCGAGAGCAACAACTCGAGCAGGGACGAAAGTCGGGCTTAGTGATCCGGTGGTTCCGTATGGAAGGGCCATCGCTCAACGGATAAAAGCTACCCTGGGGATAACAGGCTTATCTCCCCCAAGAGTTCACATCGACGGGGAGGTTTGGCACCTCGATGTCGGCTCGTCGCATCCTGGGGCTGTAGTCGGTCCCAAGGGTTGGGCTGTTCGCCCATTAAAGCGGCACGCGAGCTGGGTTCAGAACGTCGTGAGACAGTTCGGTCCCTATCCGTCGCGGGCGTAGGAAATTTGAGAGGATCTGCTCCTAGTACGAGAGGACCAGAGTGGACTTACCGCTGGTGTACCAGTTGTCTTGCCAAAGGCATCGCTGGGTAGCTATGTAGGGAAGGGATAAACGCTGAAAGCATCTAAGTGTGAAACCCACCTCAAGATGAGATTTCCCATGATTATATATCAGTAAGAGCCCTGAGAGATGATCAGGTAGATAGGTTAGAAGTGGAAGTGTGGCGACACATGTAGCGGACTAATACTAATAGCTCGAGGACTTATCCAAAGTAACTGAGGATACGAAGTGTGAGGTTTACTTGATATTTGATAGATATTCAATTTTGAGTAGGTATTACTCAGAGTTAAGTGACGATAGCCTAGGAGATACACCTGTACCCATGCCGAACACAGTAGTTAAGCCCTAGAACGCCGGAAGTAGTTGGGGGTTGCCCCCTGTGAGATATGGAAGTCGCTTAGCTCGAGGGAGTTTAGCTCAGCTGGGAGAGCATCTGCCTTACAAGCAGAGGGTCAGCGGTTCGATCCCGTTAACTCCCATATAGGTCCCGTAGTGTAGCGGTTATCACGTCGCCCTGTCACGGCGAAGATCGCGGGTTCGATTCCCGTCGGGACCGTTTAAGATAACGGAAGTTATTTTAGACTCGTTAGCTCAGTTGGTAGAGCAATTGACTTTTAATCAATGGGTCACTGGTTCGAGCCCAGTACGGGTCATACTTGCGGGTTTGGCGGAATTGGCAGACGCACCAGATTTAGGATCTGGCGCTTAACGGCGTGGGGGTTCAAGTCCCTTAACCCGCATAATAGAAAGTAGCCGGCTTAGCTCAGTTGGTAGAGCATCTGATTTGTAATCAGAGGGTCGCGTGTTCAAGTCATGTAGCCGGCATTTTTTTATATAGAATAAGAGGTCGATGCGAACGTAGTTCAGTGGTAGAACACCACCTTGCCAAGGTGGGGGTCGCGGGTTCGAATCCCGTCGTTCGCTTAGAGAGGCCGGGGTGGCGGAACTGGCAGACGCACAGGACTTAAAATCCTGCGATTGGTAACGATCGTACCGGTTCGATTCCGGTCCTCGGCATATAATGATGAGCACCCTTAGCTCAACTGGATAGAGTACCTGACTACGAATCAGGCGGTTAGAGGTTCGACTCCTCTAGGGTGCATTTTTTCTATTTAACGCGGGAAGTAGCTCAGCTTGGTAGAGTACTTGGTTTGGGACCAAGGTGTCGCAGGTTCGAATCCTGTCTTCCCGATTCATGGCGGTGTAGCTCAGCTGGCTAGAGCGTCCGGTTCATACCCGGGAGGTCGGGGGTTCGATCCCCTTCGCCGCTATAATGATCTTGTTGGACCTTTAGCTCAGCTGGTTAGAGCTCTCGGCTCATAACCGAGTGGTCGTAGGTTCAAGTCCTACAAGGTCCATTGTAAATAATGGAGGATTACCCAAGTCCGGCTGAAGGGAACGGTCTTGAAAACCGTCAGGCGTGTAAAAGCGTGCGTGGGTTCGAATCCCACATCCTCCTTTTATATTAACGCGGGATGGAGCAGCTCGGTAGCTCGTCGGGCTCATAACCCGAAGGTCGTAGGTTCAAATCCTGCTCCCGCAATATTGGCTCGGTAGCTCAGTTGGTAGAGCAATGGATTGAAGCTCCATGTGTCGGCGGTTCGATTCCGTCTCGCGCCATATCTTATTTTATTAAGCGGGTGTAGTTTAGTGGTAAAACTACAGCCTTCCAAGCTGTTGTCGCGAGTTCGATTCTCGTCACCCGCTTTGAACGAAAGTTCATACCAAGTTTTTAAACTTGGGCGCGTAGCTCAGGTGGTTAGAGCGCACGCCTGATAAGCGTGAGGTCGGTGGTTCGAGTCCACTCGTGCCCATTAATAGGAGAATTACTCAAGAGGCTGAAGAGGACGGTTTGCTAAATCGTTAGGTCGGGTAACCGGCGCGGGGGTTCGAATCCCCCATTCTCCGTACTTAGAGAGCTAGTAAGCTCTTTTTTTTTGTGTGTGTATTTCTTTTAAAATAATAGTGAGTAAAAATTTTTAATATAGCAACAGCTTTGCTAGGTTTAGTGCTATAATAGGAATAAAGATTTTGAGATATTAGGTGATTCTATATGGAAAATGGAGTAAAATTTCATAGTATTTTTTATAGATTTATACTATTTATATTTGTAGTGATTCTAACTGGGATTTCGATGATCTTAGATACAACAGAAGCTCAAATTCGCTTTTTAAATCTATCCTTGATTGTTGGGCAAGAGGAGTTGAGGATTGTTACAGTTGTAGTTTTGCTCCTCACTTTTCTTCTATCTTTCTTGTTTAAATGGAAATGTTCAATTCATAAAAAAGGGATTTATCTAAGAAAAATTGATTTATTTGTAGCTTGGGATGAGATTAGAGGTCTTAGCCATGTCTGGATCAATGAATATCATCGTGGACCTCATGGTTTCCTGTTCTATAATCGTAAGACGCTGGTTATTTATAGAGAAAATTATCAACCGATTTGCCTTTATAATATTTCATTATTGGCCTTATATGTGGCTAAATATTATCATCCAAAATTGAAAACCAATATAGTCTTAGCAACGTTGGCAAGTCTCTTCAATATGGCTTTAAATGCATGCTTCTTGTACGAGATGTTTAGTAAAAATTTGGTGAATATAAAAGCTGAAGTCTTTATGTTTTGGCTGCTTTTATATGCTGTTAAAGTTTTTGCGCTGCCATTGATTATGCTTGAATATGAGAATCACTGCTATGGAGCTTCTTTGGTACATAGCACGGCATATAAAAAGAATGCCTCAAAAGCTATCCACCTGTAAATTGTTGATAGGAAGCTAGCTATTTATATATCTGTTACTTTCTACATTCAAACAGCACTATATGCTTGCTAGATGAGATTCTAGACATCATATAGTGCTGTTTGTTAAGTCCAGCTAGTGAGTGAGATTTCACCACTATTGAGCCAGATTTCTGTCTGGTCATCAAGCTGGATAAGGAGTTGTCCTTTGTCGGAGATGTCCTTGGCGACTCCTTTTTTTTCAGTCTGATCTTGGATAAAACTGACCTCTCTTCCTAGAACAAGAGAGTGTTCTTTATAAAGATAGAGTAGTTCTTCGGGTGCTGTTTGGTAGAAACAACGCCAAATTTCTGAGATTAGTTCGTTTCGTGTGATAGGAGCTGGTGGTGTAAAGAGACTTCCAGCTTTTTCTTTTATCTCTTTGGGAAAATCGCTGATGGCAAAGTTGATTCCAACGCCGATAATGACGTCTGTTACTAGGCCTGTTTCCACGGACGTCATGGCTTCGGTGAGGATACCTGCTATTTTTTTATTTTTAAAGTAGATGTCATTTACCCATTTGATACCCACGTCAATCAAGGTGAGGTTTTTAATAGCTTTGTAAATGGCACCTGCTGTAAGTAATGTGTAGGCAGGAAGCTGGTCATAGGTGAGATTTGGCTGAATATGTAATGACATATAAATACCTCCCTGAGCAGGAGAGTAGTAAGGACGTTGAAAGCGACCACGACCTGCTGTTTGACAGGTTGAAAGATAGAGACTATTTCCCTGGCTTCCACCTTCAATACCTTCTTTTGCATCTGTTTGAGTAGATTTTGTTTCAGGTTTGTAGCGAATGGTTAAGTTGGTGTTCTCTTGAATCAATTCAGGCAATATCAAATCGCCTTGAATAAGCTTGTAGCCTCTATTTTTAATACTGTCAATCACGAGTCCTTCTTGTTGGAGGCGTTGAATAGCCTTCCAAACAGAGGTGCGGGAGAGTTCGAGTTTTTCGGCTATTTTTTCTCCGCTAACATAGTCGTTTTCTCTAGCTAATATTTGGTAGACTAGTTGGTGTGATTTCATTGATTTTCCTTTCTAGCTAAGAGGGAGTGAGAGAGTTCTTTTCGAGCTTGACTCGGTGTTTTATGAAAGAACTGCTTGTAAGCTTTCGAGAAATGGAGAGGATCTGAGAAACCCACGGAGTATGCAATGACTTTAATAGATTCTTCAGTATGTTCCAGAAGTTGTTGTGCACGATGCATTCGAACGTAGAGTAGATATTCTTTTGGAGAGAGTTGGTGAAATTCTTTAAATACACTAGTTAAGTAACTTCTATGAACCGATAGCTCTTTTGCTAAATCTTGAATGGTGAGCGATTGTGGATAGTGACTATCTATCAATCGTTTGCAGTCAAGATAGAGTTGGTGGGTTGATGAAATATTCTCTTTTTTTTGATTGGGGGCAATCGTTCCTAGATGAAACATTAGTTCATGGAGTTGTCCCATGATATGGAGTTGAGCCAATTCATTTGATTTTGTAATCTGAGCGAAACGGACAATATTTTCAATGAGTTTTGCAGTTGTCTGGGTATGACATTTTTCTGATTGGATTAGGTAGGATTGGTCAGAAATTTGAGATAGAGCAAAGTAGTCGGGTGCTCTCCCACCAGAGATTCCCAACCAGTAGTAAGCCCAAGGATCCTGGCTATCTGCTTGATAGAATGTTAATTCATCTGGTTTTAGTAAAAAGAAATCTCCTGCCTTTAAATCAACAATTTTACCCTTATAATGGAATTGCCCTTTTCCTTTAGTAATGTAATGGAGTACATAGGTATCTCGAATAGCTGGGCCAAAAGAGTAGTTGGGCGTGCATTCTTCATAGCCGTAAAAGCTAAGAGAAAGATCAATTGTTCCAGTCTGGTATTCTGAAAAAACGAGCATGTGCCACCTCCTACCTAACATTTTACCATACTTTGTAGACATTTCTCTATTTTGGAAAGCGCTTTTATGTGATAAAATTTTATCAAGAAATCGAAGAGGTACAATTTATGGGAATTCGGATAGAGAATAATCTATTTTACGTTGAGAGTAAAGGTTTAAGTTTAATTATTGAAAATAGGGATGGGTTCTTATTATTAAAACATTTAGGAAAGACTATTAAGGACTATAGAGGTTCTAATAGTGTTTATGAACGCGATCATGCTTTTTCTGGTAATCCAACAGCTACCAATCGAACCTTTAGTTTGGATACGCAACGTCAAATTTTTGGACAACATGGTTTGGGTGACTTTAGAAAACCAACTTTACTGGTTCAACATGATGCAACTGAAGTAACAGACTTTCGATTTGTAGAAGCAAAGATTTTAAAAGGTCAGAATGGTCCACAGGGCTTACCTTCTCCTCACAGCATGGATGCTACAGAGACGCTTGCCTTGATTTTAAAAGATTCTAAGGCTCAACTTAGTCTGACTTTGTATTATACAGCTTTTGATAATGATGCGACAATTGCTAGCTACAGCAAATTGGAGAATAATAGTAATCAGGAAGTTGTCATCCACAAAGACTTTTCTTTTATGGCTGATTTTCCTGCTGCAGCTTACGAAATAGTGACTTTACAGGGAGCTTATGCTCGTGAAAAGACTGTTCGACGTCAACAGGTAGAACAAGGGATCTTTTCGATTAGTTCGAACCGTGGAGCTTCTGGGCATGCTCAAACACCAGCTCTTCTATTATGTGATCAAGGAGTTACAGAGGATGCTGGGAATGTGTTTGCTCTGCAACTACTGTATAGTGGAAACTTCGAAGCTTTTGTCCAAAAGAATCAGTTGAATGAAGTTCGGGTGGCTATTGGGATTAATCCAGAAAATTTTTCTTGGAAGTTAGATCCTGAGGAAAACTTTGAAACACCGGTAGCTTTAGTGACCTATTCAGACAAGGGATTAACTGGTATTAGTCATGAAAGTCAGAATTTTGTACTTAAGCACATTATGCCAAGTAAATTTTCTAAAAAAGAGCGTCCAATTCTAATCAATAACTGGGAAGCTACCTACTTTGACTTTCAGAGAGAAAAACTGTTAGAGTTGGCAGATGAGGCTAAGAAAGTTGGAATTGAACTTTTTGTATTAGATGATGGGTGGTTTGGCGATCGCTTTGATGATAATCGTGCTTTAGGTGATTGGGTTGTGAATGAGAAAAAACTGGGTGGAAGTCTAGAAAGTCTGATTTCAGCTATCCATGAAAGAGGTTTGCAGTTTGGGCTTTGGTTAGAACCGGAGATGATTTCTGTTGATAGCGACTTGTATCGTAAACATCCTGACTGGGCTATTCAGGTTTCAGGATATGATCATACTTACTCTCGAAATCAATTAGTACTTAATCTTGCAAATTCTCAGGTAATAGAATATTTGAAAAATGTTTTAGATGAACTCCTCTCTCATCATGATATTGACTACATCAAATGGGATATGAACCGCAATATCACTAATCTGGGGAATGGCTCAGCATACTTGGATACTCAGATGCAGTCTCATCAGTATATGTTGGGGCTTTACGAACTCGTTTCTTATCTGACAGAGAAACACAGTCATATTCTCTTTGAGTCCTGCTCTGGTGGCGGTGGCAGAAATGATCTTGGTATGATGCGTTATTTCCCACAAGTCTGGGCTAGTGATAATACTGATGCTATTGCACGCTTACCAATCCAATACGGTTCATCCTATCTCTATCCAACCATTTCTATGGGGGCTCATGTGTCAGCAGTACCAAATCATCAGATGGGACGAATGACACCATTGGAAACTCGCGGTCATGTAGCAATGATGGGGAATCTGGGTTATGAGCTTGATTTGACAAGTTTATCAGATGAAGAGAAGGCTGAGATCGCTAATCAGGTGAACTTGTATAAAGAATTGCGGCCAGTAGTCCAGTTGGGAAACCAGTATAGGTTAATCAATCCCGATGCTGAATCCAATGAAGCAGCTGTACAATTTAACTATGGAAATCAAACAATTGTAACCTACGCCCGAATCTTATCAGTTGTAGAGACCATGGAAACAACTTTAAAGTTAAAAGATTTGGATGAAGAGGGACGGTATGAATTACAGGAAAATGGTGTAGTTTACTCAGGTGCAGAACTCATGTATGCGGGTATTACTATGGAGCTTCCGCAGGGAGATTATCTCAGCAGGCAGTTACATTTCATTAGAAGATAAGGAGATAAAATCATGAGATGGTATAAAAAGATGAGCTTAATTGCTACTACAGGACTCTGCCTTTTGGGACTGTCAGCTTGTAGTAGTCAAGAGGGGTCAACTGATGGCAAGGTAACGATTGAGTTTTTTAACCAGAAGACCGAGATGGCAGATACCTTGCAAAGGATAGTGGATGATTTTGAGAAGGAACATCCTAATATTGATGTGAAGTTGACTACAGTACCTTCAGCTGGAATTGTTCTAAAGACTCGGATTTTATCAGGAGATGTTCCAGATATTATTAATATCTATCCTCAAAATATGGATTTTCAGGAGTGGGCAAAGGCAGGCTATTTTGCAGATATGACAGGAAAACCCTATCTTGAGAACATCAAGAATGACTATGCCGAAAAGTATGCAATCAATAACAAGATTTATAGTGTGCCTTTAACGGCCAACCTTTATGGAATCTATTACAATAAAACGAAGTTTAAAGAATTAGGACTTGAGGAACCGACGACTTTTAAAGAGTTTCAAGAGATTGTTAAAAAGATAAAAGATAGTGGGAATTCTCCGTTTGCGGTTGCAGGCAATGAAGGCTGGACATTAAATGGTTACCACCAACTTTCTCTCATTACTCTTACGGGTAGTGGAGACGCGGCTAATAATTACCTTCGCTTTTCAAAACCAAACGCCATCTCTGCAGATGATGCTATTTTAAAAGCAGATGCAGAACGACTCGATTTATTAGCAGATAATGCTCAAGATGGTTGGCGTGGTGCCTCTTATAATGATGCGGTGGTAGCATTTTCGAGTGGAAAAGCCTTGATGATGCCACAAGGATCATGGGCATTAGCCGCAATTAATCAACAGGATCCAAAATTTGAGGTGGGGATGTTTGCTTTTCCTGGAGAAGAAGTAGGAAAAGAAGTCACTGTTGGTGCAGGGGATATGGCATTATCAACTTCAGCTACTACCAAACACCCTAAGGAAACCGAAGAATTTATCAGCTATATGACTAGTCCAAAAGCTATGCAGTCATACTATGATGTAGATGGATCACCTGTTGCGGTAAAAGGCATACAGGAAAAAGAAGATTCAGCGCTTGCAGCTATTTCTAAACTGGCATTTACGGACAAACATTATGTTTGGTTGGGCCAACGCTGGAACTCTGAAGAAGACTTTTTTAATCTAAGTACAGGTTACCTGATGGATAAAAATCTGAAAAATATGGCAAACAATCTCAATGCTTTCTTTAATCCAATGAAGGCAGATTTGGACTAGAATAGGAGTTAAGATGATATGGCTATTCGAAAATTTTTAAATAAATACTGGGGTTGGACATTTTTGCTTATCCCGCTTGCTTTACAAGCGATCTTCTTTTACTTTCCAATGGTACAAGGTGCTTTCTATAGTTTGACTAACTGGACTGGATTGACCTATAATTACAAATTTGTTGGTTTGAATAACTACAAATTGCTTATGATTGATGGGAAATTCTTCACAGCGATTGCTTTTACTTTGATTTTAACTCTGGCATTGATTGTTGGGGAAATTGTGATTGGGATGATTGTGGCGCGTGCCTTGAATGCTAAAATGAAGGGGCAAACCTTCTTCCGTGCCTGGTTCTTCTTTCCAGCTGTTTTGTCAGGTTTGACAGTTTCCTTGATTTTCAAACAATTCTTCAACTATGGTCTTCCAACGATTGGAAAAATTTTAGGAATTAGCTTTTTACAAGAGAGTCTATTAGGAACACCTGTCGGAGCGGTAGTAGCAACTATTTTTGTTCTTCTATGGCAAGGAGTAGCAATGCCAATTATTCTCTTTCTTGCGGGTCTTCAGAGTATTCCAAATGATATTTTAGAGGCAGCGTCAATTGATGGTGCAACCAGTAAACAAACCTTTTGGAAGATTGAATTACCCTATTTGCTGCCAACGATTTCTATGGTTTTTATTCTGGCTCTTAAGTCCGGTTTGACAGCCTTTGACCAGATTTTTGCATTGACGAGTGGTGGCCCAAATAATGCTACAACGTCTCTTGGACTTTTAGTCTACAATTATGCCTTCAAGAGTAACCAATATGGATATGCGAATGCAATTGCCTTGATTTTATTCTTAATTATTGGAATTGTTTCTATTATCCAAATCAAACTATCAAAGAAATTTGAAATCTAATAGAGGAGTCCTACACATGAAAAAAGAAGAAAAATTGAATCAGTTTTGGAAATATATCCTCTTGATAGTCGGTGGTATTCTTATACTTGTTCCTTTGTTGGTAACGGTATTTAGTTCTTTCAAGACAACCAAGGATATCATGAATCATTTCTTTAGTTTGCCTAATCCTTTTACCTTAAGTAATTATGAACGCTTGATTTCGGATGGGATTGGAGGCTATTTCTGGAATTCAGCAGTTATTACGGTGTTATCATTGATTGTAGTAGCTTTCTTTATACCAGCTGCAGCTTATTCCATTGCCCGAAATATGTCCAAGAAAAAAGCCTTTGCAATTATGTATTCGCTCTTGATTTTAGGGATATTTGTTCCATTTCAGGTGATTATGATTCCCATCACAGTTATGATGAGTAAACTCGGTCTAGCAAATATGTGGGGGCTAGTAATACTCTACCTAACTTATGCTATTCCACAGACTCTTTTCTTGTATGTTGGTTATATAAAAATCAGTGTACCAGATAGTTTGGATGAAGCTGCGGAAATTGATGGGGCTGATCGTTTTACAACTTATCGTCGAATCATTTTTCCAATGCTGAAGCCCATGCATGCGACAACTTTGATTATCAATGCTCTCTGGTTCTGGAATGACTTTATGTTGCCACTGTTGATTCTGAATAAGGATTCCAAGATGTGGACTTTACCTCTCTTCCAATACAACTACCAAGGTCAGTACTTCAATGACTATGGCCCAAGTTTTGCATCTTATATTGTGGGAATTGTAACGATAACCATTGTCTACCTCATCTTCCAAAAACATATCATTTCAGGAATGAGTAACGGGGCAGTGAAGTAAGAAAGTGCTTAGGAAATCTATAATTTCAGATACAGAGGAACAGTTCAGTTTGTTGCCAATTCTATGTAGAAAAAAGTAGTACTTTGTAGCTTGCAGTCTATATTAGTACGAGTTCGATGTGAACAAAAATCTAAAAATATCTTTCATTTACGAAGCCAGGTCATATGAGACTTGGCTTTCATTAGAAAAAGGAGACCATCTATGTCCATTCAAAATAAAACTATGTTGATTACTTACTCAGATAGTCTTGGAAATAACCTTAAAGACTTATATGCGAATTTGGAAGAACATTTTGGCGATGCTATTGGGGGAGTTCACCTTCTACCATTTTTCCCATCAACAGGTGATCGTGGATTTGCACCGGTTGACTATGATGAAGTGGATTCAGCGTTTGGTGATTGGGAGGATGTTAAGCGTTTAGGTGAGAAATATTATCTTATGTTTGACTTTATGATTAACCATATTTCTCGTCAATCGAAATATTATAAGGACTATCAAGAAAAACATGAAGCTAGTGAATTCAAAGATCTCTTTCTAAACTGGGATAAGTTTTGGCCGGAAAATCGTCCGACACAGGCTGATGTGGATTTAATTTACAAGCGTAAGGATCGTGCACCAAAGCAAGAGATTCTTTTTGCAGATGGTTCAGTAGAACATTTGTGGAATACCTTTGGTGAGGAGCAGATTGATCTTGATGTGACCAAAGAAGTAACGATGGCATTTATCCGTAAGACGATTCAACATCTAGCAAGTAACGGGTGTGACTTGATTCGTCTAGATGCCTTTGCTTATGCAGTGAAGAAATTGGATACCAATGATTTCTTTGTGGAACCAGATATTTGGAATTTATTGGACAAAGTTCGAGATATCGCTGCTGAGTATGGGACAGAGCTCTTACCTGAGATTCATGAACACTATTCGATTCAGTTTAAAATAGCGGACCATGATTACTATGTTTACGATTTTGCCCTTCCAATGGTGACTCTTTATACTCTTTACAGTTCCAGAACAGAGCGCTTGGCTAAGTGGTTAAAGATGAGCCCGATGAAGCAATTTACGACACTAGATACCCATGATGGGATTGGAGTGGTGGATGTCAAGGATATCCTGACCGATGAGGAAATTGACTATGCTTCAAATGAGCTCTATAAGGTTGGAGCGAATGTCAAACGTAAGTACTCTAGTGCAGAGTATAACAATCTAGATATCTACCAAATCAATTCAACCTACTATTCTGCGCTTGGAGATGATGATGTCAAGTACTTCCTCGCTCGTCTGATTCAAGCTTTTGCTCCAGGCATTCCTCAGGTTTACTATGTGGGTCTATTAGCAGGAAAAAATGACTTGAAATTATTAGAAGAAACCAAAGAAGGTCGAAATATTAATCGTCATTACTATAGCAATGAGGAAATAGCAGAAGAAGTTCAACGTCCTGTGGTGAAGTCTCTTCTCAATCTATTTTCTTTCCGTAATCAATCAGAGGCCTTTGACCTAGAAGGGACTATTGACGTTGAAACACCAACAGCTCACAGCATTGTAATCAAACGTCAAAATAAAGACAAGTCCGTAACAGCAGTAGCAGAAATTGATTTGCAAAGTCAGACTTATCAAGTATTAGAAAACGGCAGAAAAATTCAGTTCTAGTGCTATATTAATGAAACAGTTTTTTTGTGGCGAAAACGTGTTCATTGTTCCCAAATGACGGAAAAAATGGTAGAATATAAAGATAGTTTAGCATTTATCTTCTGGAGAAATCCAGAACAGAAAGGATCCGTTTTGAAATCAATTGGATTACTGGATAAGATAAGAGGGCTTTCGAAAAAAGATTTCTTTTTGTATTTGATGATCATAAGTATCTTTTTACCTTTTTATTTGTTCTTAGCGCTCTTTGCTTTATATTTGATAGGTTTACTTGTTACTGGGGAGATGAAGGGAATTATCAAAGGATTAATCAAACATCCTGTACTTCTCTTTTTTATTGCCTACAGTAGTATCATCTCTATCGTTGCCAAGAACTGGCTTGGATTGGTTGCATCTTTACTGATGTTTCTCTTCCTCATTTTCTTTAGTTATTACCAGAAACGTCTGACACATGCTTTCTTTCGACTGATACTGCAGACAATCTTGTTTGGTAGTGTGTTCTCTGCGGCTTTTGCCACTTTGGAGCATTTCCAAATTGTAAAGAAATTTAACTACGCCTTTCTTTCGCCCAATATGCAAGTATGGCACCAGAACCGTGCAGAGGTGACCTTCTTTAATCCTAACTACTATGGGATTATCTGTTGCTTCTGTATCATGATTGCCTTTTACCTCTTTACAACGACGAAGTTAAGATGGTTGAAAGTCTTTTGTGTGCTAGCAGGTTTTGTGAATCTATTTGGTTTGAATTTTACGCAAAATAGAACGGCCTTCCCTGCCATCATTGCTGGTGCCATCATTTATCTCTTTACAACCATTAAAAACTGGCGTGCCTTCTGGCTCAGTATTGGTGTTTTCGGGATTGGCCTTTGTTTCCTCTTCTCAAGCGATTTGGGTGTCCGTATGGGAACCCTAGATTCTTCAATGGAAGAGCGTGTTTCAATCTGGAATGCGGGTATGACTTTGTTCAAGCAAAATCCGATCTGGGGTGAGGGTCCACTGACCTATATGAATTCCTATCCGAGAATTCATGCACCTTACCACGAACACGCGCAT
The DNA here is from genome assembly GCF_054445985.1 of Streptococcus sp. 517s. NCBI lineage: Bacteria > Bacillati > Bacillota > Bacilli > Lactobacillales > Streptococcaceae > Streptococcus > Streptococcus sp. 517s. The sequence goes on from NZ_CM136847.1 coordinate 396,637, forward strand.
AGTCTTTACATCGATACTATTTTAAGTTATGGTTTGATTGGAACCATTCTCCTATCCATTTCTTCGGTTATCCCGGTTCACATGATGATGGATATGAGTCAGGAGTCTGGTAAACGACCAATTATCGGTCTTTATCTCTCCTTCCTTACAGTAGTCGCTGTACATGGAATTTTTGACTTGGCTCTCTTCTGGATACAGTCAGGATTCATCTTCTTGCTAGTTATGTGCAGTCTACCACTGGAACATCGAACACTGGTGTCTGAAATGACAGATTAAGTTACTCAAGAACGAAGATCTCCTACTTTAGGTAGGAGGTCTTTTTTGTTGGTGAAAATTATTTCTAAATCGAAATAGTTGACAGATGGAACGAGAGGTGTTACAATAAAAACAATTCGATATAGAAACAAATTGGAGAGGTCATGAAAGATAGTCATTTGGTAGCCCATCATATTCGTTTGTTAAATGGGCGGATTTTTCAAAAGTTACTGAGTCAGGATCCTGAGGCTCTTTATCGGAGTGAGCAGGGAAAGATTTTAGCGGTTTTATGGAATAGTGAGACAGGTTGTGCAACTGCGACAGATATTGCGCTGGCGACGGGACTTGCCAATAATACGCTGACAACCATGATTAAGAAGCTTGAGGAGCAAAACCTGGTCATCATTAGCCCATGTGGAATAGATAAGAGAAAGAAATATGTCAAGTTGACGGATCAAGGTTGGTCTCAGAAAGAAGTTGGCCGTCGTGTTAGTCAAAAATTGGATGCAATTTTTTATAAAGGATTCACTGAGGAAGAAGTTCGTCAATTTGAAGTTTTTCAAGAAAGAATTTTGGCTAATCTGAAAGAGAAAGTAAATGAGGCATAAATCATGTCAAAACAAGTTGAAAATGCACAAAATCTATACATTCATGCCATTCAAGATGGGCGCGTTGCCGAGGCTCAAGCTCAGTCTGTAGGGGATACTTATATCCAACACTCGACAGGTGTGCCAGATGGGAAAGAAGGGTTTGCGGCTTTCTTTGCAAATTTCTTTGAACGCCATCCCGAGCGTGAGATGAAGATTGTCCGTACCATTGAGGATGGCAATCTGGTCTTCGTCCATGTCCATCAATATCTTAATGGTGGGGAAGCTCAATGGGTGACGACGGATACTTTCCGTGCGGATGAGAATGGTCGTATCGTAGAGCATTGGGATGTCATTGACTACTATCGTGCTCCAGAAAATGGACAGTTAGACCAGATCTTTGGAGATTTTGAAATCACGGATTTGGACAAGACGGTAGCAAATAAAAAAAACGTTCGTCGTTTCTTGACAGAAATCTTTCAAAACGGCGAACTAGAGCAGTGGAGTGATTATGTAGCAGAAGATTTGATTCAGCATAATCATGAGATTGGTCAAGGAAGTCAAGCTTATAAAGACTATGTGGCTGAGCATGGGCTTACTTTTGACTTTGTTTTCCAGCTTTTGGGACAAGGAAATTATGTGGTCAGCTATGGACAGACTCAGATAGATGGAGTGACTTATGCCCAGTATGACATTTTCCGTTTGGAGAATGGCTTGATTGTTGAGCATTGGGACAATAAAGAAGTCATGCCTAAGGTAGAAGACCTGACCAACCGAGGAAAATTTTAAATTGAGGACAAAGAATGATTGAATATAAAAATGTAGCGCTACGCTACACAGAAAAAGATGTTTTGAGAGATGTCAATTTACGGATTGAGAATGGGGAATTCATGGTTTTAGTGGGTCCTTCTGGATCTGGTAAGACGACCATGATCAAGATGATTAACCGTCTTTTGGAACCGACTGATGGAAATATTTATATGGATGGCAAGCGCATCAAAGACTATGATGAGCGTGAACTTCGTCTTTCTACTGGTTATGTTTTACAGGCCATTGCTCTGTTTCCCAATCTAACGGTTGCGGAAAATATTGCTCTCATTCCGGAGATGAAGGGCTGGACTAAGGAAGAAATTGCTCAGAAAACAGAAGAGCTTTTAGCTAAGGTTGGTTTACCGGTAGCTGAGTATGGGCATCGTTTACCTAATGAATTATCTGGTGGAGAACAGCAACGGGTCGGCATTGTCCGTGCCATGATTGGTCAGCCTAAGATTCTCCTCATGGATGAGCCCTTTTCAGCCTTGGATGCTATTTCGAGAAAACAGTTGCAGGTTCTGACGAAAGAATTGCATAAAGAGTTTGGTATGACAACGATTTTTGTGACCCATGATACGGATGAAGCTTTGAAATTGGCGGACCGTATTGCTGTCTTGCAGGACGGAGAGATTCGTCAAGTGGCGAATCCCGAGACCATTTTAAAAGCGCCTGAAACAGACTTTGTAGCAGACTTGTTTGGAGGTAGTGTTCATGACTAATTTGATATCAACTTTTCAGGAGCGTTTTGGTGATTGGGTAACAGCTCTATCTCAACATTTGCAGTTGTCGCTTTTGACCTTGTTACTAGCTATTTTTATCGCGATTCCCTTGGCTGTTTATCTTCGTTATCATGAAAAGATAGCGGACTGGGTCTTGCAGATTGCAGGGATTTTCCAGACCATCCCGTCTCTGGCCTTGTTAGGACTCTTTATTCCCTTGATGGGAATTGGGACCTTGCCTGCTTTGACTGCTCTGGTGATTTATGCGATTTTCCCGATTTTGCAAAATACCATTACTGGGCTGAAGGGAATTGATCCAAGTCTGCAAGAGGCTGGGATTGCCTTTGGGATGACTAGATGGGAGCGTCTCAAGAAGTTTGAAATTCCACTTGCCATGCCTGTCATTATGTCTGGGATTCGGACGGCAGCGGTCTTGATCATCGGTACGGCGACCTTGGCTGCCTTGATTGGTGCAGGGGGACTGGGTTCCTTTATCCTTTTGGGAATTGACCGCAATAATACTAGTCTGATTTTGATTGGGGCCCTTTCTTCTGCAGTGCTGGCCATTGCCTTTAACTTCCTACTAAAAGTGATGGAAAAAGCAAAATTGCGGACGATTTTCTCTGGTTTTGCCTTGGTGACAATATTACTCGGTCTGTCTTATAGTCCAGCCCTCTTAGCTCAAAAAGAGAAAGAAAACTTGGTTATTGCTGGGAAATTGGGACCGGAACCAGAAATTTTGGCCAATATGTATAAGTTGCTGATTGAAGAAAGTACTAGTATGACTGCGACTGTTAAGCCGAATTTTGGGAAAACAAGCTTCCTCTATGAAGCTCTGAAAAAAGGGGATATTGATATCTATCCTGAATTTACCGGTACGGTGACTGAAAGTTTGCTTCAGCCATCACCTAAAGTGAGTCATGAGCCAGATCAGGTTTATCAGGTGGCGCGTGATGGCATTGCTAAACAGGATCATCTAGCCTATCTCAAACCTATGTCTTATCAAAATACCTACGCTGTAGCTGTTCCGAAAAAGATTGCTCAAGAATATGGCTTGAAGACCATTTCGGACTTGAAAAAAGTGGAAGGACAGTTGAAGGCAGGTTTTACACTCGAGTTTAATGATCGTGAGGATGGAAATAAGGGCTTGCAATCAATGTATGGTCTCAATCTCAACGTAGCGACCATGGAGCCAGCTCTTCGCTATCAAGCAATTCAGTCAGGCGATATTCAAATCACAGATGCCTATTCGACAGATGCAGAGTTGGCACGTTATGATTTACAGGTCTTGGAAGATGACAAGCAACTCTTCCCACCTTATCAAGGAGCGCCACTCATGAAAGAAGCTCTTCTCAAGAAACATCATGAGTTGGAGACAGTTCTCAATAAACTAGCTGGTAAAATTACTGAAAGCCAGATGAGCCAGCTCAACTACCAAGTCGGTGTTGAAGGCAAATCCGCAGAACAAGTAGCCAAAGAATTTCTACAAGAACAAGGATTGTTGAAGAAATAGCTTGAAAATGCTAAACTCAACTTCTTTAAACGACCATATAAAAAAATGCTCAGACAATCTTGTCTGGGCATTTTTGGTGTCAGAAATAAAGATTTTCATTTTTAAATGGAAAATAAGAGGAAATTTTCAGGATTTTCTAAATTTTTACTGTAAATACACTTGACTATTCAGATAATAGGTGTATAATGTGTTGTGAACTACTTAACAAATAAGGATTTCCAACTCATGTCGACTAAGGATGGAATTCTTGTGTATAGACAGTTCAGTAGATATATAATAGAGCGTTGCGTCCGAAAGTCTATCCAGACACGGCTCTTTAAAAACAAAAGGAGAAGATTATGAAAACAGAACCGATTCATCGTACCAGTATGTGGAAATTTAAGTTAAGTGCTGCCACCATGACTTTGATTCCCGCTGCCGTGGGGATTAACTATGTTGCCAAAGCCTTGGCGGAGGGGTTAAAGTTGCCCGTTTGGCTGGGGTCTTTGGGAACCTTTCTTACCAGCATGTTGGCTGGGCCGGTTGCCGGTGCCATTAGTGGTTTCATCAACAACGTGATCTATGGGCTGACCTTATCGCCAATTTCAACCGTGTATGCGATTACCAGCATCGGAATTGGGATTGCTGTCGGAGTTTTGCACGCCAATGGGTGGTTCTCGTCAGCGCGACGAGTATTTGTTTCTGCTATTATTATTGCCATCGTTTCAGCTGTCATTTCAACGCCACTCAATGTCATCTTTTGGGGTGGTCAGACCGGTATCGCTTGGGGTGACTCATTGTTTGCGGTAATGGTCGCCAATCATGCACCAGTGTGGCTGGCCTCATTTACCGATGAGTTTGTCTTGGATATTTTGGATAAAGTCTGCGTGGCCTACCTGGCATTCTTCATCTATCGTCAGCTGCCGAAGCGGATGGTGCACTTCTTTAGCGATGATAAATGATGACTGATAAAACATTGATTTCTGGAGCGCCACGGGTCAAGCTCAAGTGGTACCAGGTGATCGATCCGATTACTAAGCTCTTGTTCATCTTGGACATGACGTTGTTGAGCTTTGCCAGTATGAATTTATTGCTTCAGGCCGGATTAATTCTTGTCGCAACACTGCTATTGTTATTTTCCAAATTGAGTTCTACCACCTTTAAGGCGCTGGGATTCAGCCTGTTTCTGATTTGCACCATGCTGATCATCCAAGGGTTATTTTACAGTCGGAATCAAACTGTGCTGTTTTCTGTGCTTGGGGTGTCGTTCTACAAAGAAGGCCTGATTTACGCCACCACTCTGGGTTGTCGAGTATTGGTGATTATTTTGACCAGTGGCTTTTTTATGGTGACCACGAGTATTTCAGAAAACGCGGCCTATTTGGAACTGTCCGGATTGTCTTATAAAACCGTCTACGTTCTGATGTCGGTGTGTTATATTTTGCCGGAAATGATGCGCAATATGCGGAAAATCCAGCAGGCACAAAAAGTTCGCGGAACCAATCCGCAAAAAACGTTGATTCAGAAATTAAAGTCAGTCCTGCCGGTTCTAATTCCATTGGTGATTAAGACCTTGGATCAATCGATGACGCGGTCGATTTCTCTCCAACTGAGAGGTTTTGATAATCTCAACCGGACTGTCAGAACCTCCCAGCGCGTGTATCGCCTGTCGCGGACGCTGCACATTGGTCTGACTGGATTGGCAATTTTATTGATTGGGTGGAAGATATGGACGAAGATAAACGGATTGTAATTGAAAATTTGACCACCCGTTATCCGGGTACTGAGCAACCACAACTGCGTCAGATTAACGCGGAGGTTCATACCGGCCAGGTAGTTGGGATTATCGGGAATAGCCACTCCGGCAAATCGACTTTGTGCCGTGTGCTGGCAGGGGTCATTCCCAAAATTGTGTCTGCTGAGATTGAGGGCGATTGGCACATGTTTGGCCAGCGAGTGTCTGACAATTGGCCCGTTTATAATGCCATGAATGGAGTTGTACTGCAAAATCCAGCTGGCCAACTAAGCGGGTTGGCAGACACGGTTGCCGATGAAATCGCCTTTGACTTGATTAATCAGGGAATGGCTGAAGGACTGATTCAAAAACGGGTTGAAGAAGTTGCCACGCAAATGGGGCTGATTGAACAGCTGAATTTGCGTCCCGAGAGCCTTTCCGGTGGTCAGATCCAGCGGTTGGCAATTGCCACGGCGATTGTGGCTAATCCGGCTGTTTTGATTATGGATGATCCGACCAGTGAGATGGATCCCCTTGGCCGCCGGCAATTTTTCCAATGGCTGGCCCAAGTCAAAGAGACGACTGTCTTCATTGTCACCAGTGAAATTGACGATTTGTGCGAAGTCGCCGACGTTGTGTGGGTGCTGCACGAGGGTCAAATGGTAGCCCAGGGCAGGCCGGGTGAGGTGTTTAATCATTTGGCAGCTGACTGGCAGATTCCAGCCCCGACAATCCAGCAACTTGCTCAAAAAATGGATTGGCACTTGGCTGATGGCCGGTATCCGGTGAATTACGCTGATCTGAAGGAGGTTCGTTATGTCCACAATTGAACTGAGCCACCTGACGTTCACTTATCCGGAACGGTCCTTTAGCTTGGATGTTGAAGACAAACACTTCGCCGATCCGATGGTGGCGATTGTCGGCCAAAATGGTGCCGGCAAATCAACGCTCTTCAAATTGTTGACGGGTTTGCTGACACCACAAACCGGTGTGATTAAGATTGATGGAGAAAATTTTAATGATCTTAAACCAGTCGAAAAGTTACTGAAGGTTGGGATTACTTTTCAGAATCCTGACGATCAGCTTTTCAACCCGACCGTTCAACGAGAGGTGGAGTGGAATGTCGCGCAGGTCATGGATGACCACGACACGATTACGAGGCGGGCTTTAGCGGCTCTAAAAAGAGTTGGCTTGGATGATAAAACAGCTGAAAGTCCATATGACCTGTCATTGTCGGAACGCAAGCTGTTGAGCGTTGCCACAGTTTTGGCAGTGGATCCGGCGATTTATTTATTTGATGAGCCGATGATGTCGCTTGATTGGGAAAGCCGGCGCAAGTTGACCGCAATTTTCCATCAGTTGGCTGATTCGGGCCACCAAGTTGTGACCATCACCCATGACATGGATTGGGTCGCCGCCGAGTTTGAGTCGGTGTATGTTATGGAACACGGGAAGTTTGGCTTCGCCGGCAGTCCACGGGAATTGTTCAGCAATCACGAACTTGTCCAGCGAGTAGGATTACTACCACCGCGGATTATGGACATAGCGGAGTCGCTGGGTGATTCACAGACATATTTATCGGTTAATGATTATTGCCAGAAAAATCGAGATGTATAGAAAAAGTCACCTCTGCGGGTTTTCCAGGTTGAAGGATTAACTTCAGCTTCTGGCAAGAACTCACATGGGTGACTTTTGTGTTTAATAACGTTTCATGATCATCGGGTGCTTCCTCAGATCACTCGGTTTGATTTTACTTTGTTTCATGGTCATAATCATATACCATTTCTTTTGGATTTTTTGTTTGACTAATACAAAATAGGTCTTCATAGGTCTTCGCATTTTTAGCGCCCATTAGGATCATCAGTATAATTTTCTGAATTAGGAGACTGTCCCATCACTATTCGAACTTCGTCTCCCAACTTACGCTGTTCCCATTCATCCGTGAATCCTTTAAATCGCAATTCTGGAACTTTCTTTTTAACTGAATCATCTATTTTCGCCATAGTCCCCACCATTTTATTGGTTTTTCTTGTTCTTCTATCCTTGTTTGATCTTTGATTTGTTCCTGTAAATTTTCCAACTTCTCTTTAAGAGCGTTCACTTCATCTTTATATTGATTGTCTAAGTGTTTGAATTCTGTTTCCTGTGAGGGCATTTTGAGGGCTTTTAAGTTATCATTTTCCGCCTTGTATTCTTCTAGCAACTTTTTATCTTGCAAGGCTAATCGTTGTTACTGGTCTAACAAATTAGTTAGTTTTTCTATTTGTTGGTCTTTGCTACTTATTTGTTGGTCTTTGGTATTTGATTTGCTACTACTTTCTACTTTACCTAAAATTATTTTTTCTGCTTTAGAATTTATTAGATTAGACCCATTGGAACTTTTAAGCTGTAATTCTTTTGGTAACCTTTGGTAGTGATATTGAATATTTTGTTTTGTAACACTCAACTCATCCGCCAGCTCTTTGATCGTTTTTAAGTCTTCACTCATGGTTTAAGTCCTGCCTTTTAACCGTTGGTAGATATTGTTCAATGGCTTTTTTGAGGTAGCGTGCGATATTATGCTTAGAATATTCTTCACGTCTGCTGGCAACATAAGACAAGTGGTCTTTAACACTATTTAGCCCTCTTAATTCTTTCAGTTCATCATAGAGGGGGTAAGCATGGACTTGCAATCCTGCCATGATTTTTGTATCTTGCATTTCAAACGGACTTAGCAACATATTTTCTAGCAATAGCGTGGTGTACTTACTTTTCATTGCTTCAATAGCTAGCTTATCTTCGGTTTCTGCTTTGCGTACTTTATCTTCTTGATAGGCGGTATCTTCTAACTTATAGCTGTTATCGTCTGCTCGACGTTTCTTTCGTAACCAGATATCCAATGTTAAACCGTCCGCATCAATCGCTCGATAGAGATAATGCCAACGCCCCTTAATTTTGATATAGGTTTCATCCATTTTCCACGAATAGAAGGACTGTTTATTTTTCTTTTTCCAGAGATGATAGAGGATTTTACTGTATTCTTGAACCCACCGATAAATCGTAGTGTGACAAACATTTATTCCACGGTCATAAAGCAATTCCTGAACTTCACGATAGCTCAGATTGTAACGTAGGTAATAACCAACAGCGACAATGATGACGTCTTGTTGGAATTGTTTGCCTTTAAAATGATTCATCTCTCAAGCCTTACTAACCTTTTTTCTGCTCTTTGAGAAGCTGAAGGTCGAGCAAGTAATTACCTTTTTGGTTTGATTAACTCTGTCATTTACCTTATCTTGGCTTTGCAGAAAGGCTTTTATGGTGAGGTGCTGACGACACTTTACTTCACGGCCATGCAGCCAATTGGACTTCTAGTGTGGATCTACCAGGCACAGTTTAAAAAGGAAAAGCAGGAGTTTGTCGCGCGTAAACTGGACGGTAAAGGTTGGGCCAAGTATCTTTCCATTAGTGTTCTTTGGTGGTTGGTCTTTGGGTTCATTTATCAGTCTATCAGAGCTAATCGTCCTTATCGCGATTCCATTACTGATGCGACCAATGGGGTAGGGCAAATCCTCATGACAGCTGTTTACCGTGAACAATGGATATTCTGGGCTGCTACTAATGTCTTTTCAATCTATCTCTGGTGGGGAGAAAGCCTGCAAATCCAAGGGAAATACCTAATTTATCTCATCAATAGTCTAGTTGGGTGGTATCAGTGGAGCAAGGCAGCAAAAAGCGCTTAAAAAAGTAAAAAAAGGATCAGATGATCCTTTTTTGTGTTAGAGCAAAATGAATAATACCGTAATGATAATAGCGGTCGTTATACGAACGATGTGGTGCGATATATGTTGGTTTTCTTGCTGTTGGCCGTTCCAGTAGGCACCATAGCAGATGATACTCGAGCCCACAATCCATAGAAGAATGGTTGCAAGTGGGACAAAGTAAAAGATGGCTAGAGCCAGAGAGGTGAGGCAACTGCCGACCAAGATGCACGTGTTTCCCAGACTGTAGTTCTTTTGTTTCATGGCTGAAAAAGCAGCAGCAAGGTGAAGAAGCGAGAAGGCGAGAGCTAGTACGATTGTTAGTATTCCTAGAATCATCGAAGTTAACATAGTTGGTTCCTTTCTGAGTTACAGGATTAGTTATCAAGTGGAGTTGTAGAGGTCATCTCCATTACATCAAGGTAAAATTTCACCACTTGGTCTTCAGTATAAGATTTTCCTTTTTTTAGCCACCAAGTTAGAGTCTCGATAAAGTTCGTCACAACAAAATGCTGGAGGTAGGAGGCCGGAATGTTTGGATAGGCCTCTTGCAAGTCATCCGCCACCATGGGATAGACGTGGTGTTCGAGTTCCTTGTGTAGTTGGCGGAGGAAGTAGTCGTTTTTGGAAAAAAGGAGACTGGTGACACGGTCCTGGTTTTTCTGAAAATGTAAAAAGATATGTGCGAGGTAGTCTTCTGTAGTCAAGTGTTCTTCCCTTTCAAAGAGATGATGAAAGAGGTAGCGACAGAGCTCATCTAAAAGGAGTTCCTTACTTTCGTAATGACAGTAAAAAGTAGAACGTCCAACATCTGCTAGGTTAATGATATCCTGAACAGTAGTGGCATCATAGCCCTTGTCGTTCAAAAGTTGTAAAAAAGCTTGATAGATGGCTTTTTTCGTCTTACTGACTCGACGGTCTCTTTTTGGCATGTAGACACTTGAGACAAACTGTTCAGAACTGAACATGGCTGACAGTTTGCTTCTATCCTTTCTTTGGATTTTATTAGATAATACAAATGAAAGAAGTATGTATATACCCATTATACCAAAGGAGGGAGAGAAATGAGTTCTAAAACATCTATCTGGTTAGCTTTTTTCTTAAATTTAAGCTATGCGATTGTTGAGTTTATCGCAGGAGGAATCTTTGGTTCAAGTGCAGTTCTTGCTGATTCTGTTCATGACTTGGGAGATGCTATAGCCATTGGTATCTCAGCCCTTTTAGAAACAATTTCAAACCGTGAAGAAGATAGACAGTATACCTTGGGTTACAAACGTTTTAGTCTTTTAGGGGCCATGCTAACGGCTGTGATTCTTATGATAGGGTCTGTCCTAGTGATCTTGGAAAATATCACAAAGATCGTTCACCCGCAACCCGTTAATGAGGAAGGCATCCTCTGGCTGGGAATCATTGCAGTAGGTATCAATGTACTAGCAAGTCTGGTAGTTCGTAAAGGAAAGACAAAGAACGAGTCAATTCTTAGCTTGCATTTTTTGGAAGACACTCTTGGTTGGTTGGCTGTCATTCTAATGGCGATTATCCTCCGATTTACGGACTGGTATATCCTTGATCCGCTTTTATCTCTGGTCATTTCCATCTTTATTCTAACAAAAGCTGTTCCTCGCTTTTGGGACGCGCTCAAGATTTTCCTAGATGCTGTGCCAGAAGGGGTCGAGACAAGTGATTTGGAGAAGGATATAGAGGCTTTACCCAATGTCAAAAGTGTCAATCAACTTAGCATTTGGTCCATGGACGGTCTAGAGAACAATGCTATTGTTCACATTTGTATCAAGGACTGGGAGCAGATGATGGAAACCAAAGAAGTGGTGCGTCAATTTTTAGAAGAAAGAGGCGTGCAGAATATCACTATTGAAGTAGATAGCAGTCAAAGCAATCATGCGCAACATAGGCGGAGGGTGAGAGAGTTAGAGCAGAAGCATGGGCATCATTAGTACAAAGTAAAGAATGATTAAGCCCCTATGTTATTTGAAATAGAGTATTTTCTTTCCAGTTTAAATATTTTAAAAGTTTAATCCTATAAGGCACGGTATAAACTTTACTTAGATGTTTGGTAATTTAAAGAATTTTTCTATTAGATGCAAAATGTTTGACTTGGAGTCAACTCAAAGTTGTATAATAAGATGAATGAGTTATAGTTGCTTAAATTCAGTGAAGGAAATGAAAGGAGGCTAGTATATGAATATCAAATCTGTAAGCGACTTATTGGGAATCTCAGCGGATACGATTCGGTATTACGAGCGAGTTGGTCTTGTGCCACCGATTACTCGAACCGCAACTGGAATTCGTGACTTTCAAGATCAGGATATAGAAGCACTGGAATTTATTAAGTGTTTCCGTTCGGCGGGTGTCTCTGTAGACAGTTTAGTTGACTATATGTCGCTCTACCAAAAGGGGGATGAAACGAGAGAGGAAAGGCTTGGTATTTTAGAAGACGAAAAGAAAAAATTAGAGGAGCGCTTGTCTCAGTTACAGGTGGCTTTAAATCGCTTAAATCTCAAAATTAAACTTTACAAGGAAGGAAAATTTTAAATGAAATCAGCAGTATATACAAAGGCAGGCCAGGTTGGGCTTGCTACAATTGAACGTCCGCAAATTGAGGCAGCAGATGATGCTATTATCCGCATTGTCCGTACTTGCGTTTGCGGATCGGACCTCTGGAGTTACCGTAATCCCGAAATCGAAGAAGGGCATGGAAATAGTGGGCACGAAGCCATTGGAATTGTCGAAGAAATCGGAGAGGCTATTACAACGGTCAAACCGGGAGATTTTGTCATTGCACCTTTCACCCATGGCTGTGGGGAGTGTGATGCCTGTCGCGCTGGCTATGATGGGACTTGTGACCGCCATATTGGCACCAATTGGTCAGGTGGTGTCCAGGCTGAGTATATCCGTTTCCACTTTGCTAAGATGTCATGCCGACCGGCTATCATGCTGCGCGTGTTGCTAATGTGCAAAAAGGGGACAAGGTTGTCGTTATCGGGGATGGGGCTGTTGGGCAATGCGCTGTTATCGCCGCTAAAATACGTGGTGCATCACAAATTATCCTTATGAGCCGTCATGAAGACCGCCAAAAGATGGCCTTGGAATCAGGTGCGACAGCTGTTGTGGCTGAACGTGGCGAAGAGGGAATTGCCAAAGTCCGTGAAATCCTTGGTGGTGGAGCAGATGCAGCCCTTGAATGTGTTGGGACTGAAGCAGCCGTAGATCAAGCCCTTGGGGTTCTTCACAATGGTGGACGTTTAGGCTTCGTTGGTGTTCCTCATTACAATAACCGTGCGCTCGGTTCTACCTTTGCTCAAAACATTTCTGTGGCTGGCGGATCAGCTTCTGTCACCACTTATGACAAGAAATTCTTGCTCAAGGCTGTCCTTGATGGCGATATCAATCCAGGCCGCGTCTTTACTTCAAGTTATAAACTGGAAGATATCGACCAGGCTTATAAAGATATGGATGATCGCAAAACCATTAAGTCTATGATTGTGATGGATTAACAAAGAAAATCCTAATGGTGATTTGAGAATTTCTATTAGGATTTTTTGCGTTGGTATATTTGTTGAGTTATGGCAGAGTACTTTCTCTCAAAGTCAGTCTGGTTCCCAGCATAGTCAAGCTAGGGATTTTCCGACCGTGGAGAACTTCCTTGTTAAGAATATCCATACATGCTCGGCCCATTTCTTCGGTATAGACGGTAATGCTAGAAAGAGGAGGATAGACCTGCTTGGTCAGGCTGGTGTCGTTAAAAGAAATGAGGCTGACGCGGTCTGGTAGGCTGATTCCAGCTTCTTGGAGAGCACGGAGGGCACCGATGGCTAAACTATCGCTGGCGGCGAAAAAGGCTGGTGGGAGTTGTTCTCCCAGCTTGTGAATGGCCTCCTTCATCAAGTCATAGCCAGACTGGGCAGTAAAGCTCCCTTGAAAGACCAGTTCTTCATGGTAGATTCCATTTGCTTGGGTAATGTCTTTGAAATTTTCTAGCCGCTTATCCTGGATTATTTCTTCTTGGTCGGTTGTTTCCTCAAGACCTGTGAGAATTCCGATACGGTTCATCCCTTGGCTGAGGAAATGGTCTACAACTTGTTTCACAGCAGTGTAAAAGTCAGTGATAATACAGGTATGACCTAGTGAGAGGGTGTCACTGTCTATAAAGACTAAAGGTTTTTGGTATTCTTCAAAGGCAGCAATCTGAGCTCGGCTAAATTTTCCGATGCAGAGAATGCCAATCACTTCCTCGCTCAGTGTAAAAGGATGATCGTTAAAATAGCGCAAGATATCATAGTCCAACTCTTGGGCTCTTTTTTCAATACCGAGACGAATCTGGTAGTAGTAGAGGTCGTCCAACTCCCCTTGTTCGCTAACCCATTGGATAATGGCAATCTTTTGCTTGGGTTTGTGGGATTCGCCTGTCTTGAGGTGCTTAGTATAGCCCAGCTCTTCAGCAACGGTTAATATACGGTGTCTGGTTTCTTCTGTAACAGATAGACTCTGGTCGCGATTGAGGACACGAGATACGGTCGCGATAGAGACAGAGGCTAGCTGTGCGATGTCTTTTAAGGTAGCCATAAATCCTCCTCCTTTTAGGTTAGTATATCATATTTTTCTGCTTTTTACTGATAGTTTAGTAAAAGTTTAGTAAAAAGGATTGACCTTGGCAAATCCCTTGGATACAATAGAAGAAAACGATTACACGTTAAGGTGACTTAACGACAGTCAAAGGAGAATTCATATGACACAACATCTTACTGCTCAAGCCCTTCGCAAAGATTTTCTTGCCGTTTTTGGTCAAGAAGCAGACCAAACTTTCTTTTCACCAGGTCGTATCAATTTGATTGGTGAACACACAGACTACAACGGTGGGCACGTTTTTCCGGCGGCTATTTCTTTGGGGACATACGGTGCAGCGCGCAAGCGTGACGACCAAGTCTTGCGTTTTTACTCAGCCAACTTTGAGGACAAGGGCATTATAGAAGTTCCTCTAGCTGACCTCAAATTTGAAAAAGAGCACAGCTGGACCAACTATCCAAAAGGGGTTCTTCATTTCTTGCAAGAAGCTGGACATGTGATTGACAAAGGATTTGATTTTTATGTTTATGGGAATATCCCAAATGGTGCTGGCTTGTCATCATCGGCATCTTTGGAACTCTTGACAGGGGTCGTGGCAGAGCATCTCTTTGATTTAAAACTAGACCGTTTGGATTTGGTAAAAATTGGAAAACAAACGGAAAATAACTTTATCGGAGTCAACTCTGGTATCATGGACCAGTTTGCTATCGGTATGGGTGCTGACCAACGTGCCATTTACCTGGATACCAATACGTTAGAATACGATTTGGTGCCACTTGATTTGAAAGATAATGTTGTTGTCATCATGAACACCAACAAACGCCGTGAACTAGCGGACTCTAAGTACAATGAACGCCGTGCTGAGTGTGAAAAAGCAGTAGAAGAATTGCAAGTTGCCTTGGATATTCAGACCTTGGGTGAGTTGGACGAGTGGGCCTTTGACCAATACAGTTACTTAATCAAAGACGAAAATCGTTTGAAACGTGCTCGCCATGCTGTGCTTGAAAACCAACGTACTCTTAAAGCTCAAACAGCTCTTCAAGCAGGTGATTTGGAAACATTTGGTCGCTTGATGAATGCATCTCACGTTTCTCTAGAACATGACTATGAAGTAACTGGCTTGGAATTGGATACCCTCGTTCACACAGCTTGGGCTCAAGAAGGTGTTCTCGGTGCTCGTATGACAGGGGCAGGTTTTGGTGGCTGTGCCATTGCCTTGGTGCAAAAAGATGCCGTTGAGGGCTTTAAAGAAGCTGTAGGCAAACGCTACGAGGAAGTCGTTGGATATGCTCCAAGTTTCTATATCGCTCAAGTTGCAGGTGGCAGTCGAGTTTTAGATTAGGAGAGAAGTAAATGGAAGCTGTAATATTTGATTTAGATGGCTTATTAGCTGATACTGAGATCATTTCTCTAAAAGTTTATCAAGAATTGCTTGAGGATTTTGAAATTTCTTTCACAGAAGAAATATATTCTAGAGAATACAGTGGACATAGGGAAGAGGAGAATGTTCAACGATTTTTAGATACCTATGATTTACCTTGGAACTTTGACCAAACCTTGGAAAAAGTTTATGAACTGGAAGCTCGAATATTGGTCAAAGGTGTAAATTTAAAAAAAGGTGCTAAAAATTTGCTTGCTTTTTTGCAAAGAGAAGGTATTCTAATCGCTCTAGCAACTTCAAGTGTTGAATCTAGAGCTAGAATGATTTTGGATAGTAATGGTATACTGTCCCTATTTGACCATCTAGTTTTTGCAAAAGATGTAAAGCGAAGCAAACCTTACCCTGATATATTTTTAAAGGCCTGTAGTGATTTGAATGTTTTACCAGAGAATTGCTTAGTATTAGAGGATAGTGAAGCAGGGATTGAAGCAGCGTATAGAGCTGGGATACCAGTTATTTGTATTCCAGACTTGAAAATGCCAGCACAGTCTTTCTTAAATAAAACAGAACAAGTTTTTCAGGATTTAGATGCTGTCAGAGACTATTTAGAAAGTAAGAAGGAGAATCAATGAGTCAAGGAGTTCTAGATGCATTTATCACGGAAGTCATTGCTGAAAGTTCATTTGAGGAAATGGATCGAATCTACCTAACCAATCGTGTTTTGGCGCGAGTGGGTGAAGGTGTTTTGGAAGTTGAGACTGATCTAGATGAGTTGATTGACCTCAAGGACCAGTTGGTCGAGAAAGCGGTTCGATTAGAGACGATTGAGGATAGTCAGACTGCGCGTGAAATCCTCGGTGCTGAACTAATGGACTTGGTAACTCCTTGTCCAAGTCAGGTTAATCGTGACTTTTGGACAACCTATGCCCACTCTCCCGAACAGGCAATTGCGGACTTCTACCAACTTAGCCAGAAAAACGACTACATCAAACTCAAGGCCATTTCTAAGAATATCGCTTATCGCGTTCCGTCTGACTATGGAGAACTTGAGATTACCATTAACCTCTCTAAGCCTGAAAAGGATCCAAAGGAGATTGCGGCGGCTAAGTTGGTTCAAGCTAGCCATTATCCCCAGTGTCAACTCTGTCTAGAGAACGAAGGATATTATGGTCGGGTTAACCATCCAGCTCGTAGCAATCACCGCATTATCCGTTTTGAAATGGCGGGTCAGGAGTGGGGCTTCCAGTATTCGCCCTATGCTTATTTTAATGAGCACTGTATCTTCTTAGATGGTCTGCATCGACCCATGGCTATCAGCCGTCAGAATTTTGAGCGTCTGCTGGCTATCGTAGAACAGTTTCCAGGCTATTTTGCGGGTTCTAATGCTGACCTTCCGATCGTGGGAGGGTCTATCTTGACTCATGATCACTATCAGGGAGGGCGACATGTTTTTCCTATGGAATTGGCTCCTTTACAAAAGACTTTCCGATTTGCTGGTTTTGAGCAGGTCAAGGCTGGGATTGTCAAGTGGCCTATGTCAGTGCTACGTTTGACTTCGGATTCCAAAGAAGATTTGATCAACTTGGCTGATAAGATTTTACAGGAATGGCGACAATATTCAGACCCTGCAGTGCAGATTTTGGCAGAAAGTAATGGAACACCACACCATACTATTACACCGATTGCTCGTAAACGCGACGGACAGTTTGAGTTGGACTTGGTCTTGCGGGACAATCAAACCTCTCTAGAGCATCCTGATGGCATCTATCATCCCCACAAGGATGTCCAACATATCAAGAAGGAAAATATCGGCTTGATTGAGGTCATGGGCTTGGCTATCTTACCACCTCGTTTGAAAGCAGAAGTGGAGCAAGTTGCAAGCTATCTTGTAGGAGATGATGAGGCAGTTGCAGACTATCATCAGGAATGGGCAGACCAACTCAAAGCCCAACATCCAGACCTAACAGATAAAGAAAAAGCCCTTGAAATCGTCAAGGACTCTGTGGGTGCTATCTTTGCGCGCGTTCTAGAGGACGCGGGGGTTTACAAGCAGACGGAACAAGGACAGGCAGCCTTTATGCGCTTTGTAGAACAGGTTGGAATTTTACCAGACTAGGAGCTTTCTCCTTGCACAGTTCTATAAAAAGTAGTATCATAGTGTCGTTTGAACTATCAGGAGGAAACGATGAAAGATTTTCATTTTGACGCTATATCGGCCTTTGAAAATTACGAAATAGAAAAAATGAGAGACGGTCATGTTGTGGTGACGACGAAAGTAGTGGATTCGTCGCTCAACTACTATGGCAATGCCCATGGAGGCTATCTCTTTACTCTTTGTGACCAAATCAGTGGTTTGGTGGTCATCTCGCTGGGGCTTGATGGAGTGACGCTTCAGTCCTCTATCAACTACCTCAAAGCAGGAAAACTCGACGATGTGCTGACCATTAAAGGAGAATCTGTCCATCAAGGTCGCACAACCTGTGTCGTGGATGTGGATATTACCAATCAAGAGGGTAGAAATGTCTGCAAAGCCACCTTTACCATGTTTGTCACAGGCCAAAGGTCTGAAGACAGACAGGTAAGGATATAGATAAACAAAAAAGAGGCTCGCACCTCTTTTTCTTATTTCTTTTTCCTGTTTAATACTGCATTGAGTACAATGGCCAGTAAGCTGGCTACGACGATTCCGTTTGAGAAGAACATTTGGAAGGCTGTCGGCATGCTGACAAAGAGATTACTGTTATTGAGTCCGACACCTGCAGCGATTGAGACAGCTGCGATAAGGAAGTTGTGTTCATTGTTAGCAAAGTCAACGCGGGCAAGGATTTGCATCCCTTGAAGGGAAACAAAGCCAAACATCACCAGCATGGCACCTCCAAGAACAGGGCTCGGAATGATTTGGGCAAGGGCGCCAAACTTAGGAAGGAGTCCAAGGAGAACCAGGAAACCAGCTGCATAGTAAATTGGCAGACGGGTTTTGATACCAGACAATTTGACCAAGCCAACGTTTTGTGAAAATCCTGTGTAAGGGAAGGTGTTAAATATTCCTCCGAGAAGGACAGCTAAACCTTCTGCGCGGTAACCGTTACGCAGGCGCGTGCTGTCGATTGGATCTTTCGTGATATCAGACAAGGCTAGGTAAACACCTGTTGACTCAACCATAGACACCGTTGCGATGATACACATCATGACAATAGATGAGATTTCAAAGGTTGGCATCCCAAAGTAGAGGGGAGTTGGGACATGGATAAGCGGTGCTGCAGTAACGGGAGAGAAATCAACCAAGCCCATGGAAGCAGCAATGGCAGTTCCAACAACCAGTCCAATCAAAATGGAGATAGACTTGATAAATCCTTTGGTAAAGATGTTGATTAAGAGGATAATCAGAACAGTGATGGCTGCAAGCAAGAGACTTTGACCAGTTGGCTCTGGGACATTATTTCCCATATTTCCAATAGCGACAGGAATCAAGGTTAAACCAATCGTAGTAATAACAGATCCAGTTACGATAGATGGGAAGAGATTGGCTACTTTTGAGAAGATGCCTGAAACAAGAACCACGTAAATCCCTGATGCGATAAGGGCACCAAACATAGCGCCACTACCATGGCTTTGACCAATCATAATCAAGGGAGCGACTGATTGGAAGGCAACTCCGAGAACGACTGGTAGTCCAATTCCAAAGTATTTGTTGAGTTGGAGTTGAAGGAAGGTGGCCACCCCACACATGAAGATATCTGTGGAGATCAGGTAGGTCAACTGCTCAGCTGAATAGCCAAGAGCTGTCGCAATCATGATAGGAACTAGGATAGAACCTGAGTACATGGCTAATAAGTGTTGCAAGCCAAGAACGGCTGCTTGTGAATGTTTTTCTTGTTTTTGCATTAGAGATCTGCCTCCTTAAATACGACCTGACCATTTTCGAAACGATCCAAGCGAGCCAGTGATAGGACTGGATATCCTGCTTTTTCAAGCAAATCACGACCATCTTGGAAAGACTTTTCAATCACGATACCTATCGCTTCAACTTTTGCTCCGGCTTGTTCGATGATTTGGATCAAGCCTTTGGCAGCTTGTCCATTTGCTAGGAAATCATCGATAATCAAGACCTTGTCCTCAGGTGAGAGGAATTTTCCAGCGATGGAAACGGTGCTGGTCACCTGCTTAGTAAAGGAGTAGACTTGGGCGGTTAAGATACCTTCGTTCATGGTGATGTTTTTAGCTTTCTTGGCGAAAATCATGGGAACGTTTAAGGCTTCAGCTGTAAAAATAGCTGGTGCAATGCCTGACGCTTCAATCGTTACAACCTTGGTAATGCCAGCAGAAGCGAATTTGTCCGCAAATACCTTACCAATCTCCCGCATCAAACGATAGTCAACTTGGTGGGTTAAAAAGGAATCCACCTTGAGGATGTTGTCACCCAAGATATGCCCATCCTCAAGGATGCGCTCTTCTAATAATTTCATAAGACCTCCTAAAGTCTAAAAGCCAATAAATTTCCTTGTTTCAGATTTCTATCCAGTAAAACTGATAGAAAAAAGACCTACTTAATCTCTAAGCAAGTCCCCCAAAATAGGCATGGCAAAAAAGACCATCCCCTCAAGCTAACTTACTTATTGTTAGGTGTTCCGGCACCTTGTAGAAACGTCGTGCCAATTCACGACATAAACAAGTAAAACGATATTCAATTTTAAATAGGCTTGCGCCAATGTTTTTATTTTACACTAAATAACTTTAGAAATCAAATGTTTTGTCAGTGTTTTGGAATAAAAAACGAACAAATTGAAGAAAAATAGACAAAATCTCAATTATAGGCTAACATTTAGAAGTATTTTCCATCATAAAAGACATATTATCAAGATTCTTCAAGGCCTGACAATATGCCTTTTTCTGATTTGAAAGATTTTTTCTATTCGCTAAATCTTAAAAAATAGCCATCTGGATCCAAAACTGCAAATTCGTGAGGGTAAATAAAGCTATCTCCCACTCGAAATTCTCTTTTGGTCAGCGGACGATGGATAGGATAGTCAGCTTCCAGCAGTTTTTGGTGGAGCTGAGGGACATCTTCAATGCCAAAGGAAATATTGACACCGCGCCCGAAAGGATAGGTTAGTTGGGCTAATTCTTCTGTGCTGCCTTCTTCTAGCATAAGTTGGCAGTCTTCAAGCGAGAGGAAGAGAAATTTCTCCTCTGGACGCTCGTATTCGATCGTAAAACCGAGTAAATTGCAGTAGAAGGAACGGGACTGCTCCAAATTCCTTACAATAAACTCGGGAATAACTGCATTGTAGTTCATAGTGAAATCCTTATAGTTCAATTTCCAATACAATCGGCGTATGGTCTTGACGCGCACCTGAGTCAATCATGTCAGACTTGGCCACTTTGTCAGCCACGCGGTTGCTGGTGAGCCAGTAGTCGATTCTCCAGCCTGTATTGTTGATTTTAGAAGTCTTACTGCGTTGTGCCCACCAAGTGTAACGTTCTGGGACATCGCCGTGAATGTGGCGGAAGGTGTCAGTAAACCCAGTTGCCAAGAGGTTGGTAAATCCAGCACGCTCCTCGTCTGTAAAACCAGGTGAACGGCGGTTGCTGGCAGGATTTGCAAGGTCGATTTCCTTGTGGGCCACGTTGTAGTCTCCAGTTGCAAGGACTGGTTTTTCTTTGTCTAGTTGAGCCAAATACTCAGCGTATTTGACATCCCATACTTGGCGTTCTTCCAAGCGTTTGAGACCATCACCAGCGTTTGGTGTGTAGACCTGAGTCACAAAAAATTCTTCAAATTCCAAGGTGATGATGCGGCCTTCCAAGTCCATGGTAGAAGGAGCACCGATTTCTGGGAAGCTAATCGCTGGTGTGAGTTCTTTCTTATAAAGGAACATGGTTCCAGCGTAGCCTTTGCGAGCAGGTTCTTGGGAAGAACGCCAAGTATTTTCATACCCTGGAAAGAGTTCTTTGAGAACTTCCAGATGTTTTTTTGTAGGACCCTTGGCAGAAAGTTTGGTTTCTTGGATAGCGATAATATCGGCATTTTCAGCTACCAAGGTTTGTAGGACTTCTTGGGACAATTTTGCACGAGCAGAGTCGCTCGTTAGGGCTGCATTGAGGGAATCAATATTCCATGAGATGAGTTTCATAAATTTACCTTTTTCATTGAGATTATAGACTTTATTATACCAAAAAAAGGCGCATTTCCCCAACGTATGGTTTGAAAAATCACCCTCTTTCGTTTATAATTAAGAATGATTTTATGAAAGGGAGTAAAAATACATGAAATTCTATTCTTATGACTATGTCCTCAGCCAAATCGGTCAGCAAAATGGCATCATGATTGGTTTAGGGATTGTCCTATTAACTGTGACAGGATTTCTAGCTTTCAAGGCTTACCATGATAAAAAGGGGACCAAATTTCGTGAGTTGGTCATGATTTCAGCTTTGACCTTATTAGCTCTCCTTTTGGTCAGCATCACGACTTATCAAAACAATCAAGTTTCTAATAATAAATTTCAAGCTTCACTTCATTTCATCGAGCTTGTTTCCAAAGAATTGGGAGTTGACAAGTCAGAGATCTATGTCAATACTTCCACAAACACTGATGGTGCACTTATCAAGGTAGGTGATCGCTATTATCGTGCCTTGAACGGAAGTGAGCCAGACAAGTACCTGCTAGAGAAAGTGGAATTGTATAAAACAGATGCAATTGAACTGGTGGAGGTGAACAAATGACACTCAATTATATCGAAATTTTAATCAAACTAGCCTTGGGTCTCTTTTCGCTGGTTTTCGTGATCAATGTGACTGGAAAGGGTAACCTAGCGCCTAACTCAGCGATAGATCAAATCCAGAACTATGTACTCGGGGGGATCATCGGTGGGGTGATTTACAATAGCTCCATCAGTATCCTTCAGTATGCAGTTATCTTAATCATGTGGACTATTCTGGTCTTGACTCTCAAGTGGCTTAACAACAATGTTCACTTTGTGAAACGTTTGATTGATGGAAAGCCAACCCTGCTCATCAAAAATGGGAAGATTGATCCAGAAGCCTGCCGTTCGGTTGGTTTATCAGCAGCGGACGTAGC
Source organism: Streptococcus sp. 517s (assembly GCF_054445985.1). Lineage (NCBI taxonomy): Bacteria > Bacillati > Bacillota > Bacilli > Lactobacillales > Streptococcaceae > Streptococcus > Streptococcus sp. 517s. Next base: position 419,018 of record NZ_CM136847.1, read on the forward strand.
TCTTAAGCTCCGTAGTCAGGGAATTTTCCAAATGAAACAAGTCAAACGCGCTATGCAGGAGCAGAACGGTCAACTTATCGTAGTCCAAATGGGAGACGAAAATCCCAAGTATCCTGTTGTCACAGACGGTGTTATCCAAGTCGAAATTTTGGAGACCATTGGTCGGAGCGAAGAATGGCTGCTTGATAACCTCAGCAAACAAGGGTATGACAATGTGGCCAATATCTTTATCGCTGAGTATGACAAGGGTGTCGTCTCAGTCGTAACTTATGAATAAGAAAAACCTGGGGTCTTGTACTCTTCAAAAATCAAATTCAAACTGCGTCAACGTCGCCTTGCCGTACTCAAGTACAGCCTGCGGCTAGTTTCCTAGTTTGCTCTTTGATTTTCATTGAGTCTTGGCCTCAGGTTTCCATTTGCAATCAGAAAGGGATTTTATGTCCATTATTCAAAAACTCTGGTGGTTTTTCAAGTTAGAAAAGCGCCGTTATCTAGTCGGGATTGTGGCCTTGGTCTTGGTTTCCGTCCTCAACCTTATTCCCCCCATGGTCATGGGACGGGTGATTGACGCCATTACTGGGGGGCAATTAACCCATCAGGACCTCCTTCTTAATCTATTTTATCTGCTGCTGGCAGCCTTTGGGATGTACTATCTGCGCTATGTTTGGCGCATGTATATCCTTGGAACTTCCTACCGTTTGGGGCAGATTATGCGCTCTCGCTTGTTTGAGCATTTCACCAAAATGTCGCCAGCCTTTTATCAGACCTATCGGACGGGGGACCTGATGGCACACGCCACCAATGATATCAATGCTTTAACTCGTCTCGCAGGTGGAGGAGTCATGTCAGCAGTGGATGCTTCCATCACGGCTCTGGTGACTTTGCTGACCATGCTTTTTAGCATTTCATGGCATATGACCTTGGTTGCCATTCTGCCCCTGCCTTTCATGGCTTATGCGACCAGTCGTCTAGGGAGAAAGACCCACAAGGCTTTTGGCGAATCACAGGCTGCCTTTTCTGAGCTCAATAACAAGGTGCAGGAGTCTGTATCAGGTATCAAGGTGACCAAGTCTTTCGGTTATCAGTCTGATGAATTGGCATCTTTTCAGGAAGTAAATGAATTGACCTTCCAAAAGAATCTCCAAACCATGAAATACGATAGTCTCTTTGATCCTATGGTTCTCTTGTTTGTGGGTTCATCCTATGTTTTAACCCTTTTGGTCGGTTCTTTGATGGTTCAGGAGGGGCAAATTACGGTTGGAAATCTGGTTACCTTTATCAGCTACTTGGATATGCTGGTTTGGCCACTTATGGCCATTGGTTTCCTCTTTAATATCACTCAAAGGGGGAAGGTGTCCTATCAGCGGATTGAGGATCTTTTGTCTCAGGAATCGCCAGTAAAAGACCCGGAATTTCCTCTAGACGGTATTGAAAATGGGCGCCTGGAGTACGCCATTGACAGCTTTGCCTTTGAAAATGAGGAGACACTGACGGATATTCACTTTAGTTTGGAAAAGGGGCAAACTCTGGGATTGGTTGGGCAGACAGGCTCTGGAAAAACGTCCTTGATTAAACTTCTCTTGCGTGAATACGATGTGGATAAGGGTGCCATTTACCTAAACGGTCACGATATTCGAGACTATCGTCTGACAGATCTTCGCAGTCTCATGGGCTATGTTCCTCAGGACCAGTTCCTCTTTGCGACCTCTATCTTAGACAATATCCGCTTTGGCAATCCTAACTTGCCCCTTTCAGCAGTTGAGGAAGCGACTAAGCTAGCTCAAGTTTACCAAGATATTGTAGCCATGCCACAGGGATTTGATACGTTGATCGGTGAAAAGGGAGTCAGTCTTTCAGGTGGTCAAAAGCAGCGTCTGGCCATGAGTCGAGCTATGATTCTAGACCCTGATATCTTAATTTTAGATGATTCCTTGTCCGCCGTGGATGCCAAGACAGAGTATGCGATTATCGACAACCTCAAGGAAACACGGAAGGATAAGACAACTATCATAACGGCCCATCGTCTCAGTGCGGTTGTCCATGCAGATCTAATCTTGGTTCTGCAAAATGGTCAAATCATCGAACGGGGCACGCACGAAGAACTGCTAGCCTTGGATGGCTGGTATGCCCAAACCTACCAGTCTCAGCAGTTGGAAATGAAAGGAGAAGAAGATGCAGAATAAACAAGAACAATGGACTGTATTGAAGCGCTTGATGTCTTATCTCAAGCCCTATGGACTCCTGACCTTTTTAGCACTCAGTTTTCTCCTAGCGACGACGGTCATTAAAAGTGTCATTCCCCTCGTGGCTTCCCGCTTTATCGACCAGTATCTCAGTAATTTTAACCAAATTGCTGTTACCGTTTTGCTGGCTTACTATGGCCTCTATATCCTACAAACTCTGGTCCAGTATGTCGGCAATCTTCTCTTTGCGCGGGTGTCCTACAGTATTGTTAGGGATATTCGTCGGGATGCCTTTGCCAATATGGAGAAACTGGGCATGTCTTATTTTGATAAGACGCCAGCAGGTTCCATCGTCTCTCGTTTGACAAATGATACCGAGACCATCAGTGATATGTTTTCAGGGATTTTATCCAGCTTTATTTCAGCAGTTTTCATCTTTCTGACAACTCTGTATACCATGTTGGTGCTGGATTTTCGTTTGACAGCTTTAGTCTTGCTCTTTCTTCCCTTGATTTTCCTTTTGGTCAATCTCTATCGGAAAAAGTCAGTGAAAATCATCGAAAAAACCAGAAGTCTCTTGTCGGATATCAATAGTAAGCTGGCAGAGAATATCGAGGGAATCAGGATTATCCAGACCTTTAATCAAGAGAAGCGTCTGCAGGCAGAATTTGATGAGATTAACCAAGAGCACTTGGTCTATGCCAACCGTTCTGTAGCCTTGGATGCCCTCTTCTTGCGTCCTGCCATGAGTTTGCTGAAACTCCTAGGCTACGCAGTTTTGATGGCCTATTTTGGTTACCGTGGTCTTTCTATCGGGATAACGGCCGGAACCATGTATGCCTTTATCCAGTATATCAATCGTCTCTTTGATCCCTTGATTGAGGTGACGCAAAACTTTTCAACCCTTCAAACGTCCATGGTGTCTGCAGGCCGTGTCTTTGCCTTGATTGATGAAACGACCTATGAGCCTCTTCAAAAAGATGGACCAGCCAAAGTCAAAGAAGGCAATATCCGTTTTGAACATGTCTGTTTCTCATATGATGGCAAACACCAGATCCTAGATGATATTTCCTTTTCAGTTAAGAAGGGTGAAACCATTGCCTTTGTAGGGCATACAGGTTCAGGGAAATCCTCTATCATCAATGTCCTCATGCGTTTTTATGAATTTCAGTCAGGGCGAGTTCTTTTAGATGGTGTAGATATTAGGGAATACAGTCAGGAAGAACTGAGAAAAAACATCGGTTTGGTCCTGCAGGATCCCTTTCTCTATCATGGAACGATCAAATCCAATATCGCTATGTACCAAGATATTAGTGACGATGAAGTCAGAGAAGCAGCAGTTTTTGTGGACGCAGATCCTTTCATTCAAAAGTTGCCAGAGGCCTACGATGCACCTGTGTCTGAGCGTGGTTCGAGCTTCTCTACTGGCCAGCGCCAGCTTCTTGCCTTTGCTAGAACAGTCGCCAGTCAGCCTAAAATCCTGATTTTGGATGAAGCGACAGCCAATATTGACTCTGAAACAGAAAGTTTGGTTCAAGATTCCCTAGCCAAGATGAGACAGGGGAGGACGACCATTGCTATCGCCCACCGCCTTTCGACCATCCAAGATGCCAACTGCATTTATGTCTTGGACAAGGGGCGCATTATCGAGAGTGGAACCCATGAGGAACTCTTGGCCCTGGGAGGAACCTATCACAAGATGTATAGCTTGCAGGCTGGAGCCATGTCCTAATAAGAATTCCTCCAAATTACAGCTTTCTTGCACCGCCTTTTCCATTTTGTGGTATAATGAAAAATGTTGACAAATAGTATAATAAAAACAAAGGAGAAACAGCATGCTGAAATGGGAAGACTTGCCCGTGGAAATGCAATCAAGCGAGGTTGAGTCTTATTACCAGCTTGTCTCTAAAAGGAAGGGGTCGCTGATTTTCAAGCGTTGCCTGGACTGGGTTCTGGCCCTGTTTTTGCTAGTTTTGACTTCTCCCGTCTTTCTTATCTTGAGCATTTGGATCAAGTTGGATAGCAAGGGCCCTGTCATTTACAAGCAAGAGCGCGTGACCCAGTACAACCGTTCGTTCAAGATTTGGAAGTTCCGTACTATGGTAACGGATGCGGATAAAAAAGGAAGCCTAGTGACTTCTGCTAACGATAGCCGTATTACCAAAGTGGGGAATTTCATCCGCCGTGTGCGTTTGGACGAACTACCTCAGCTAGTCAATGTCCTTAAAGGCGAGATGTCCTTTGTAGGCACAAGACCTGAGGTGCCACGTTACACCGAGCAGTATAGCCCTGAAATGATGGCGACCTTGCTCTTGCCAGCAGGGATTACCTCTCCAGCCAGTATCAACTACAAGGATGAGGACACCATCATCAGTCAAATGACGGAGAAAGGCCTAACGGTTGATCAGGCCTATGTCGACCATGTCCTTCCTGAAAAGATGCGCTATAACCTCGCCTATCTCCGAGAGTTTAGTTTCCTTGGAGACATCAAAATCATGTTTCAAACCGTGTTTGAGGTACTAAAATAAAGTAGTCATGAGAAAATGAGTACAGATAAAAGGAGCAAATCAATGCCAAATTACAATATTCCATTTTCACCACCCGATATTACCGAAGCTGAAATTGCTGAAGTAGCGGATACCCTACGTTCTGGTTGGATCACAACAGGTCCTAAGACAAAAGAACTGGAGCGTCGCTTGTCCCAATACACACAGACACCTAAGACTGTCTGCCTCAACTCTGCGACAGCCGCTCTTGAGTTGATTTTACGTGTTTTGGAAGTGGGACCTGGTGATGAAGTCATTGTTCCAGCCATGACCTATACAGCTTCATGTAGTGTCATCACTCACGTAGGAGCGACACCTGTCATGGTGGATATTCAAGCAGATACGTTTGAGATGGACTATGACCTTCTTGAGCAAGCCATCACTGAAAAGACTAAGGTGATCATCCCAGTAGACCTTGCAGGGATTGTTTGCAACTATGATCGTTTGTTCCAAATTGTGGAGAAGAAACGCGATCTCTTTACAGCTTCAAGTAAGTGGCAAAAAGCCTTTAACCGTATTGTGCTTGTCTCTGATAGTGCCCATGCTTTGGGATCGACTTATAAAGGACACCCTGCTGGCTCTATCGCTGACTTTACTTCCTTCTCATTCCATGCTGTTAAGAACTTTACAACGGCAGAGGGAGGAAGTGCGACTTGGAAGGCCAATCCAGCGATTGACGACGAAGAAATGTACAAGGAATTCCAAATCCTTTCCCTTCATGGTCAAACTAAAGACGCTCTTGCCAAGATGCAATTGGGTTCATGGGAGTACGATATCGTAACACCTGCTTACAAGTGCAACATGACGGATATCATGGCTTCGATAGGTTTGGTACAATTGGATCGTTACCCTGGTTTGTTGCAACGTCGTAAGGACATCGTGGACCGCTATGATCGTGGTTTTGCGGGTACTCGTATTCACCCATTGGCACACAAGACTGATACTGTCGAATCTTGTCGTCACCTCTACATCACCCATGTAGAAGGTGCTAGTCTAGAAGAGCGTAATCGTATTATCCAAGAATTGGCCAAAGCAGGAATTGCAAGTAACGTACATTACAAACCACTTCCTCTCTTGACAGCCTATAAGAATCTTGGCTTTGATATGGCAGATTATCCAAGAGCCTATGCCTTCTTTGAAAATGAAATTACCCTTCCTCTTCATACAAAATTAAGCGATGAAGAAGTTGATTACATCGTTCAGACTTTGGTGAGAATTTCCGAAGAAATCCTTGGTTCTGGAAAAAAATCATAAAAAAATCTTGACAAAGATAGAACAATAACATATAATATTCTCAATAAATCAGAAAAGTAACTATGTTTGATCTTCAGGGAGCCTGTGGTGATTGTGAATAGGTGGTTGGAAGTAGTGAAAGTGGGCTGATTTTAAAAATGAATTTGAAACAATGAAAATTCGGTGCGCACACCTTACAGTGCAACTTGTTGTTAGACAAGGTAGAGATGTAAAGGGGATAGTCCCTTTATAATTGAGGTGGCACCGCGTTACCAACGCCCTCACACGGAAGTAGATTCTGTGTGTGGGCTTTTTTCTTTCGGTCATTTTGTTTATCTTTTATTAGGACGTTAAGTCGCTTTGATGAACTTGAGTTCTATCTGCAGCTCCTTGCCTACTACTAAAAGCAAACAAAAAGCCGAATTCATACAGAAAGAGGGAAATTTTATGACAACTAAAGGTTATTTTGGACAATTTGGTGGTAGTTTTGTACCAGAGCCGATTCAGGCTTTGTTGGATGAGCTAGAAGTGATATTTGACAAGTACAAGGATGATCCAGAATTTTTGGCAGAATTTCGTCATTACTTGAAGGATTACTCAGGTCGCGAAACACCACTCTATTTTGCGGAAAGTTTGACAGACCACCTAGGTGGCGCTAAGATTTATCTCAAGCGCGAAGATCTTAATCACCTTGGTTCTCACAAGCTCAACAACGTTTTAGGACAAATCCTTCTTGCCAAACGTATGGGCAAAAAACGAGTGATCGCAGAAACAGGAGCTGGTCAGCACGGTGTTGCGACAGCAGCAGCTGCAGCTAAGTTTGGTATGGCCTGTGATGTCTACATGGGGGCAGAAGATGTGGAGCGTCAACGACTCAATGTCTTCCGTATGGAGATGATGGGAGCGACTGTTCACGCAGTTGAAACGGGGACACGAACTCTTAAGGATGCGGTTGATGCAGCCTTTGGAGCATGGATGAATGACCTGGAAGCCTTCTACGTTTTGGGATCTGCTGTAGGACCTCATCCTTATCCTACAATTGTTCATGAATTCCAAAAGGTCATCAGTGAAGAATCTCGCCGTCAAATCTTAGAAAAAGAAGGTCGTTTACCAGACTACGTCATTGCCTGTGTAGGTGGTGGTTCGAATGCTATCGGTGCTTTTTCGCAGTATGTGGCTGATGAAGAAGTCAAATTGGTTGGGGTCGAAGCTGCCGGTCACGGACTTGACACAGACAAGCATGCAGCCACTATGACAAAAGGTAGTGTCGGGATTGTCGATGGTATGAAGACCTATGCAGTCTTTAAGGAAGATGGAGAGCTGGCTCCAGTTTACTCTATCTCAGCTGGTTTGGACTATCCAGGGGTTGGCCCAGAACACGCCTACTTTAAAGATTCTGGTCGCGTGGAATATGTAGCAGCGACAGATGAAGAAGCTGTTCAAGCCTTGCTCCTTCTCAGCAAGACAGAAGGGATTATCCCAGCGATTGAAAGTTCGCATGCCATCGCAGAAGCAGTTAAACGTGCACCGAAACTAAGTAAAGATGAGATTATCATCATCAATGTCTCTGGTCGTGGAGACAAGGACGTAGCTGCGATTGCAGACTACCTAGAAGCTAAAAACAACTAATCATTCCAAGACTAAAGGGAGAAAACTGTGATTTTATTGATTGATAATTACGATTCTTTTACCTATAATCTAGCTCAGTATATCGGAAATTTTTCTCCTATTGAGGTCTTAAGAAACGATGACCTTCGTCTCTATCAAGTCGCGGAAAAGGCTCAAGCGCTTGTCTTTTCACCTGGACCTGGTTGGCCGGCTGATGCTGGAAAGATGGAGGAAATGATTCGAGATTTTGCAGGCCGAAAACCAATTTTAGGGATTTGTCTTGGACATCAGGCTATTGCTGAGGCATTCGGTGGAAAACTCGGTTTAGCTCCTAAGGTCATGCATGGTAAACAAAGTCAGCTACAATTTGAAGCTCCATCCATTCTCTACGATGGAATAGAGAACAAATGTTCAGTCATGCGTTACCATAGTCTTATGGTAGAGGAATTACCCGAAGATTTTGAAGTTACAGCTCGTTCGACGGATGACCAAGCTATTATGGGGATTCAGCACAGGAACCTGCCTATTTACGGTTTCCAGTACCATCCAGAAAGTATCGGTACGCCAGATGGCTTAACCACCATACGAAACTTTATTGAGAAAGTAATTTAACTGGGAAATTTCACTCAATTGAAAATCCCACCATAAAAGAGAGCAGGATTATCAGAGAATTACTAGCTTACCAAAAATAATCACACAAGTAGCAAGTAAGAGGAAAGGCACGAAAGGAAGTCTTTCCTTTTTCTTTTGCAGTAGAAAGGCCAGAATGCCTGTCGCAGAAGCGAACTGGATCAAGATGAGTAATTCGGTCGCGCTAAAGATGAGAGCACAAGAAGCCAGAAAGAGAAAATCCCCTGCGCCCATGCGGATATCAATAAAATGAGCCATGATTCCAAGGGCAAGGAAGAAGAACATAACAAAATTCCAACCACAGAAAGCCATGAGGATTAGGTGGAAAGTCAGCCAGACTAGCAAGGGATATTCCTGATGGCGAAAATCGTAGATGCCCAAGGTTAAGCCAGCAGTGATGAGGATGATTTGACCCAAGGAAATCCATCCCCAAGACCAAGCCAGAAAGACAAGCCCTAAGCCTAGTTCAAAAAGGGCATACCAGAATGGATAGCGAATCTTGCAGTAGCGACAGCGAAAGCGATTAACCACCTGCGAAAGGATAGGAATCAAATCTAAGGGACGCAAGCGAGTCTGGCAGGAATCGCAGTGACTAGCTGGTCGAATAATGGATTGCTCAGGGAAACGGTCAATAACCAAACCCAAGAAAGAAGCGAGAATGCTCCCGACAAGAAAAAAATAAAGATCAATCATACTTATCTATTCGTAAAAAATAAGAGAAGTAGTATAATAAAGAAACATTGATAAGATGGTGAGGTCAAGATGATGATTCGTTTTGAAGAAAATATGAGCACAGAAAACGCTCAATTCGTATGCCAATGGTCCAACTCCCTTGGCAAATCCTTCCAAGAACAATGGATGGGACCAAAGGTTCCTTTTCCACTGACCCTTCAAGCCTTGCAAGATTTGGAAGGAATCTTTTCTATCTTTGATGGACAAGAGTTTGTTGGGCTTACCCAGAAAATCAGGCTAGAAGGCAGAAATCTTCATATCGGGAGATTTTTTATCAACCCCCAGAAACAGGGGCAGGGCTTAGGTAGCCAGGCTTTAAGGAAATTTGTTAGTTTGGCCTTTGAAAACGAAGACATAGATACTATTTCTCTAAATGTCTACGAGGCAAATCAAACAGCTTACAATCTTTACCAAAAAGCAGGATTTGAAATCGTTCAAACCATTGATACACCAGAACGGAAATACATCATGAAAAAAGGGAGATAGCAGATTAACTTTGTAGTAAAAACTCCTTTTTCGCTGTGAAGAAGGCTATACTATTTTAAAGGTAGAAGGAACGGCTCGTATGAAAAAAACGGATATTTTTAAAGACATTGTTTGGATTATGACACATGATTCATCTACAGTAAAAGATCGCAAAGGGTGCAACCCTCAGCCTTTTCTAGAAAAGATCACAGATGATATGACTGAGCAAGAATTTCTCTATCAAGTCAGGACTTATCTTGCTAGTTTTGGGATTATTGGGCATGTTTCTTTTCATGATAAAAAATCAGGTCCGAAAGGTTTTCTTTTGAGGATAAGTGATCAGGAAATGTTTGTCGAGGAAGCAAACCAAGATACAGGTCTCCAAGTGGGGGATCGAATCCTCGGTCTGGACGGAATGAGTTTGGAGCAAGTAGCTCTGCAACACCCAAATTACTTTATTAGTCTGACTCCAGAAAGACGATACCGAGAATGGGCAGATTTGCTACTGATGGCAGAGCAAGTGACCGTCTTGCGAGATGGGCAGGAGATGTCTATTACAGTTCGTGCTAGCCAGCAAGCTCAAAAAGCTCAGCTCTTTTGGAAAGAGTTGGAGTCAGATATCCTCTATCTACGCTTAGATAATTTTATGGATGAAGAAGCGATTAACCGTTTATACCAAGAGTGCTTGCAGAAGATTGCTGAGATAGAAACTCTTATTATAGATGTCCGTTACAACAATGGGGGCACGGATTCTTTGTATTTTCCGCTCTTACATCTTGGCTTGGAGGAAGGGAAAGGCTATGACACTCTTGATTTACAGGATGATGGAATGGAAATTCTCTATACAGAAGGAAATGTCGATCGACGCTTAAAAGACTTTGAAATATGGCTTCAACAAGAAAATATCAGTCCTGATACGGTGAAACTGCTTGAAGATTTTCGTAATAACTTACTCCAAAATCGAGTGAAAGGCTATGTTCGGTATCAGGATGATCAGGACGAGCTTTTTCCAGGTGTTAAGGGTGGTCACTATCCAGAGCAAATTTTTGTTTTGTCGGATATTTATTGTGCATCATCAGGAGATAATTTTGTCAAGATGATGAAGAATTTTAAGAAAGTAACAGTTATCGGCCGTCCAACGCTTGGTATTTTAGACTACTCAAATTGTTGCAAGGTAGATTATGATGATTACTTTTTGATGTTCCCAACTTCTCGCTGGTTGGCTATAGATAAAGGCAAAGGGATGACGGACAAAGGTGTTCTTCCTGATATAGAAATCCCTTGGACTCCTGCACATTTTGAACGAGATGTAGATCTAGATAAATGTCTGAAGTTGATTGAGATGAAGAGGAAACATTAGATTGTTTAAATAAAAGACTTAGTTCTGTATGAAATAGAGCTAAGTCTTTTGCTTTCGATCTGCTTGTAATTGAGTAAAATGATTGTATCACTGAGGGGTAAAAGAACTTTTTTACACACAAAATATATCTTGAGCATCCGTTGATGGAATAAAAGTAGGGAGGACACAAAAAAAGCCTTGCAATCAAGGCTTTTCCTGTTGTTTTTAGATGCCCCCTGCAGGGCTCGAACCTGCGACCCATAGATTAAGAGTCTACTGCTCTACCAACTGAGCTAAGGAGGCAAAGAAAAAGCTGTATTGGTGCCGAAACTTCACGGTTTGTATTGAACCCGCGCAATTAAGCAGGTGGGCAACTCGCTCTAACTGAAGCTGTTTCCGTGTGAGACGGCCTACATGCTGTTAGAAGACTTTTGTTTCCCTAATAATACAAAAAATAGTCGGTCAACACTTAAGTGTGAAGTCGTACACCACAGCGTTTCTATGTTTATATGATACCACTTTTTCAAAAAAAATCAAGAGGAAAATGCAATTATTTGAAAAGGATTTCACAAGTTTCGTAATTTATCAATGGTTTCCTTACGTTGCGCCAAGGCTCGTTCGTATTTGCCGGTATCTTCTGGAGTAAAATAGTGGTGATTTTGGATTTTTTCTGGCAGATAATCTTGATTGACCCAATTTCCAGGATAGTTGTGTGGATAGAGGTAATCTTGGGCGTTGCCCAGTTCCTTGCTCCCACTGTAGTGACCATCACGCAGGTGTCGAGGGATAGGTAAATGCCCTGATGTTTTGAGATCAGCGAGGGCCTTATCCATAGCTACATAGGCTGAGTTGGATTTGGGAGAAAGGGCCAAATCAATCACCACATTGGAAATGAGGATGCGAGCTTCTGGGAAACCAATCTTTTGAGCAGCATCTAGAGCAGTTACGGTATGGATCTGGGCCTCAGGATTGGCCAAACCGATATCTTCATAGGCGATAACAGTCAAGCGACGAGCGAGACTAGGAAGATCTCCAGCCTCAATCAAGCGGGCAGCATAGTGGAGACTGGCATCGACATCCGAGCCACGGATGGACTTTTGCAGGGCTGAGAGGACATCGTAGTGACCGTCCCCATCCTTATCCATGGTAATGTAACTTCTCTGCAGGCTGTTTTCCATGATATCCAGTGTGATATGGCGGATGCCCTTGTCATTTTCGGGAGTAGAGAGAACAGCCAGATCCAGTGAATTAAAGGCAGAACGCAGGTCTCCATTTGTAGAGGTCGCGATGAAATCCAGTGCATCCTCGTCTAGCTCAACTGGGAAATCAAAGCCACGTTCAGGGTCAGTTAGAGCGATTTGAATCGCCTCTTTGACGTCTTGGTTGGACAAGGGTTCTAATTCAAAAATCTGAACACGGCTACGAATGGCTGGAGTGACAGAAAAGAAAGGATTTTCAGTCGTCGCCCCAATCATGATGACCAGACCACTTTCCAAGAGTGGAAGGAGAAAGTCTTGCTTGGTTTTATCTAGTCGGTGAATCTCGTCCAGTAGGAGCACAAGACCACCTGAAAATTTAGCTTCTTCCGCGATTTCTTGCAGTCGCTTCTTACTATCAACTGTCGCGTTAAAGGTCCGAAAGGCATACTTGGTCGTTCCAGCGATGGCTGAGGCGATACTGGTCTTGCCGATTCCTGGAGGTCCGTAGAGAATCATGGAGGACAGACGATTGGCTTCCACCATGCGACGGATAATTTTTCCAGGTCCGACCAGATGCTTCTGACCGATGACCTGGTCGATGGTTTTGGGGCGCATGCGAAGCGCGAGATTGTCTGGCATAGCAGTCCTTTCTAACATGGATTTTCTGATGTATATGTGGTAAGATGGTAGTATCTATTTTAGCATATTTCCGAGTATTCGGGGCGATTAAAGAGTCGCATAGAAAGAGGACAAAATGGCAACATACGGATTTTTAGATGTTTTACAGGAAGAGTTGGACAAGAACTTTCCCTTTGACTATGAGATTAGCTGGGACAAGCGCAACCATGCGGTAGAAGTGAGTTTTCTATTGGAAGCGAAAAACGCTACAGGTGTGGAAATGGTGGATGAAGACGGAGAAGTTTCGTCAGACGACATCCTCTTTGAGGAAGCAGTGCTTTTTTACAATCCTGCCAAGTCAACAGTCAATGAGGAAGACTATTTGACAGTTATCCCTTACTTGCCTAAAAAAGGTTTTTCACGTGAATTCTTAGCTTATTTTGCGCTATTTCTCAAAGATACTGCTGAGGTTGGGTTAGATGCCCTCATGGACTTTTTGGAAGACCCAGAAGCAGAAGAATTCGTCATGGAATGGAACCAAGAAGTCTTTGAAGAAGGGAAAGTCGGCTTGGAAGAGGGAGAGTTTTATCCTTATCCGAGATACTAGGAGTCTAATATGGAAATAGAAATTTCTGATTTTACAGGTTGCAAAATTGCCCTCTTTTGTGGTGATAAGCTCTTAACTATCTTACGTGATAACAAATCAAACATTCCATACCCTAATACCTGGGAATTGCCAGGTGGCGGGCGAGAAGACGATGAAAGTCCTTTTGAGTGCGCGGCGCGTGAAGTTGATGAAGAACTGGGAATTCATCTGACTGAGGATTGTCTGCTTTGGGCGAAGGTTTACCCAAGTATGCTTTTTGCGGATAAGCAATCCGTATTTCTAGTTGGCAAGTTGGCTCAGGAACAGTTTGACCAGATTGTCTTTGGAGATGAAGGGCAGGGCTACAAACTGATGGGCATCGAGGAATTTCTTGGCTCAGATAAGGTCGTGCCCCAGTTGCAGGATAGAGTGAGGGATTATTTGGAGGAAGTTTGAGAAATGGAAAAGCGTAGCAAAAATATCAATATGTTTCTCATGGATGGTGAAGTGACTGGAAAAATCAAATGTACTTTGTCAAATTGGACGGGAGTGATCTACAAAATTCCTCGTATTCAATTGGCAGACTTAAAGTCACGTGATGAGATGAAGCAAAGTGGTATTTATTTCTTATTTGGGCGCGATGATGATAGGCAAAAAGACGTGACGTATATTGGGCAAGCAACTACCCGAAAAAATGGTGAGGGAGTATTATTACGAGTTCAAGAACATACTCGTGATAGTCATGCAGATTATTTTAATGATGTCATTATTTTAACTACACAAAATAACTCTTTTGGGCCTACAGAAATTAGTTACTTGGAAAATAAATTTACCCAACTAGCTAAAGAATCTGGGCGCTTTATTGTAAAAAATAGTAATGAACCAAATTCTGGAAATGTAACTGAAGAAAAACAATCTGAGTTGGATGAGGTTGTAGAGAATACCTTGATGATAGTTGGTACTTTGGGATATCGAGTTTTTGTTCCTATGATTAAAAACTCAGAACAGCATTTTCTGATGATCATTCAACTTATCTGTATTTAAAACGAAAAACTAAGAAATCAAATAGAACTGTTGAAGCAATCTGTGAACGCACTTCGGAAGGTTTTGTAGTTTTGGAAGGAAGTCAAGTGGATGTGGTTGATTCATCTGTCATACCAGCAAGTCTAAAAGAACTACGTAGGGAGCTAATAAATTCAAACAGGATTAAAGATGGTGTTTTACAAGAAAAACAACTTTTCTCTAGCCCATCCTATGCAGCTGCTTTTGTTCTAGGAATGAATACGAATGGCCGAACTGACTGGAAAGATAAAGATGGCAAAACATTAAAAGAGTTAGAGGAATTAATAGACGGATAAGGAGATTATATGGAAACATGGCAAGAGTTAAAAGTTACAGTTAAGCGTGAGGGGGAGGAGCTGGTCTCTAATCTCTTGATTGAGCTAGGAGCGCAGGGTGTTGCGATTGAAGACAGCATGGACTATGTGGGAAATGTGGATCGTTTTGGTGAAATTTTCCCAGAGGTTGAACAGCAGGAAGAAATCGTGGTGACAGCCTACTACCCTGATACGGTTGATGTGGCAGTGGTTGAGGCAGATTTGCAGGCTCGTCTAGCAGAATTGATCGATTTTATGGATTTGGGAGATGTCAAGATGGGGACGACTGACTTGGCTGAGGAAGACTGGGCAGACAACTGGAAGAAATATTATGAACCCGCCCGTATTACTCATGATTTAACCATCGTGCCTTCGTGGACAGACTACGAGGCGACTGCTGGAGAAAAGATTATCAAGCTGGATCCTGGTATGGCCTTTGGGACTGGAACACATCCAACCACCAAGATGAGCCTTTTTGCCTTGGAGCAGGTTCTTCGTGGCGGAGAGACAGTGCTAGATGTGGGTACTGGTTCAGGGGTCCTTTCTATTGCCAGCTCACTTCTTGGCGCTAAGGAAATTTTCGCCTATGACCTGGATGATGTAGCGGTTCGCGTCGCTCAGGAAAATATTGAACTCAACCCTGGCATGGAAAACATCCACGTTGCTGCTGGAGATTTGCTTAAGGGTGTGGAGATTGAGGCAGATGTGATTGTGGCTAATATCTTGGCGGATATTCTCAGTCACCTGACAGAGGATGCTTATCGTTTGGTCAAGGATGAAGGCTACCTCATCATGAGTGGGATTATCAAGGACAAGTGGGACATGGTGCGCGAGTCGGCTGAGTCAGCTGGTTTTTTCCTTGAAATCCACATGATTCAAGGGGAATGGAATGCCTGTGTCTTTAAGAAAACCAAGGATATTTCAGGTGTGATTGGAGGCTAGCATGCAGCAGTATTTTGTCAAGGGCAATGCAGTCTCTCCTGTCACTATTGAGGACAAGGAAACCAGCAAGCATATGTTTCAGGTCATGCGCTTGAAAGAAGATGATGAGGTGACCTTGGTCTTTGATGATGGTATCAAGCGCTTGGCGCGCGTGCTGGATGTGGAAGCCCGTCAGTTTGAATTGGTCCAAGAATTGGCTGACAATGTCGAACTGCCAATCCAAGTGACTATCGCATCTGGCTTTCCCAAGGGAGACAAGCTCGAGTTTATCACTCAAAAAGTGACGGAACTGGGTGCCAGTCAAATCTGGGCCTTTCCTGCCGATTGGTCGGTCGCCAAGTGGGATGGCAAGAAATTGGGCAAGAAAGTCGAAAAACTAGAAAAAATCGCCCTTGGAGCAGCAGAACAAAGTAAACGTAATATCGTTCCACGTATCAAACTTTTTGAGAAAAAAGCAGATTTTCTAGCCCAGTTGGATCAGTTTGACTCTATCGTAGTGGCCTATGAAGAGTCGGCTAAAGAGGGAGAAACTGCTGCGTTTATCCAAGCAGTCTCTGGTCTTGAAAAAGGAGCCAAATTACTCTTTATTTTTGGTCCGGAAGGTGGTCTCTCACCTGCAGAAATTGAAAGTTTTGAAGCTAAAGGAGCCGTCTTAGCAGGCCTTGGACCTCGCATCTTGCGAGCAGAGACAGCGCCACTTTACGCCTTATCAGCTCTTAGTGTTTTAGTAGAATTAGAGAAATAAGAGGAAGAAAATGGAACAAAAACACCGTTCAGAATTTCCAGAAAAGGAACTTTGGGATTTAACTGCCCTATACCAAGACCGTGAGGATTTCTTGCGTGCAATCGAGAAAACGCGCGAAGATATCAACCAATTTAGCCGTGATTACAAAGGTAATCTTCACACTTTTGAGGATTTCGAGAAGGCCTTTGCGGAATTGGAGCAAATCTATATCCAGATGAGTCATATTGGCAATTATGGTTTTATGCCTCAGACGACAGACTATAGCAATGAAGATTTTGCTAATATCGCCCAAGCTGGGATGGAATTTGAAACAGATGCCAGTGTAGCTTTGACCTTCTTTGACGACGCCTTGGTGGCTGCAGACGAGGAAGTCTTGGACCGTTTGGGAGAATTGCCTCACTTGACGGCAGCCATTCGTCAAGCCAAAATCAAAAAAGCCCACTATCTAGGGGCTGATGTGGAGAAGGCTTTGACAAATCTGGGTGAAGTTTTCTACAGTCCACAGGACATTTATACTAAGATGCGAGCTGGGGACTTTGAAATGGCTGACTTTGAAGCCCATGGCAAGACCTACAAAAACAGCTTTGTGACCTATGAAAACTTCTACCAAAACCACGAAGACGCTGAGGTTCGTGAGAAATCGTTCCGTTCCTTTTCTGAAGGACTTCGTAAGCACCAAAATACAGCTGCGGCAGCCTACTTAGCTCAGGTTAAGTCTGAGAAATTGTTGGCAGATATGAAGGGCTACGATTCAGTCTTTGATTATCTTTTAGCTGAGCAAGAAGTGGACCGTGCCATGTTTGACCGTCAGATTGACCTCATTATGCAGGAATTTGCGCCAGTCGCTCAGAGATATCTCAAGCATGTTGCCAAGGTTAATGGTCTTGAAAAGATGACTTTTGCAGACTGGAAGCTAGACTTGGACAGTGCCCTCAATCCTGAAGTGACTATTGACGATGCCTATGATTTGGTCATGAAGTCAGTAGAACCTTTGGGGCAAGAATATTGTCAGGAAGTTGCGCGCTATCAAGAAGAACGCTGGGTGGACTTCGCTGCCAATAGTGGCAAGGATTCTGGCGGTTATGCGGCGGATCCATATCGCGTGCACCCTTATGTCCTCATGAGCTGGACAGGCCGTTTGAGCGATGTCTATACCTTGATTCATGAAATCGGGCATTCTGGTCAATTTATCTTTTCAGATAATCACCAAAGTTACTTCAATGCTCATATGTCGACCTACTATGTTGAAG
The DNA here is from genome assembly GCF_054445985.1 of Streptococcus sp. 517s. NCBI lineage: Bacteria > Bacillati > Bacillota > Bacilli > Lactobacillales > Streptococcaceae > Streptococcus > Streptococcus sp. 517s. The sequence goes on from NZ_CM136847.1 coordinate 436,470, forward strand.
CGCCATCAACCTTCAATGAATTGCTTCTTAGTGACTACTTGGAGCACCAGTCTGACGATCCGCGTCAAAAACGCTTTGCTCTTGCCCACCGCTTGACAGACACCTACTTCCATAATTTCATCACCCACCTCTTGGAAGCAGCCTTCCAGCGTAAGGTTTATACATTGATTGAAGAAGGGGAGACCTTTGGAGCAAGCAAGCTCAACAGCATTATGAAGGAAGTTTTGACAGATTTCTGGGGAGATGCTATTGAAATTGACGACGATGCGGCCTTGACTTGGATGCGCCAAGCTCACTATTACATGGGCTTGTATAGTTACACTTACTCTGCTGGTCTTGTCATCTCGACAGCTGGCTATCTCCATCTGAAACATTCAGAAACTGGAGCTAGAGACTGGCTCAATCTCCTTAAATCAGGTGGTAGCAAGACACCGCTTGAGTCAGCCATGATTATCGGTGCTGATATTTCAACAGACAAACCACTCCGTGATACCATTCAATTCTTGTCAGACACAGTTGACCAGATTATCGCCTACAGTGCTGAGTTGGGAGAGTAAAGATTGGACAGATTTTTAGGAGAATAATATGAATAGAATCAAAGAATGGCTAGAGCAAGATCCCAAAAGAATGCATTTTATCAAAATTGGTCTAGTTTTGTTGGGAATCATTTTATTGATTGCTTTGCCTACTCTCTATCTTGTTTTGAGCGGAGTTGGTATTTGGTATTTTGTAAAGAAATCGCCAGATATTCGAAAAAGAAATCTAATGATAGGGCTTTTCATTGTCAGTTTTGTTGCAGTTGCTCTTCAAACTCCGACAGTCACAAAGAAAATTTCATCTTCTCAGTCAGAAACTAAGCAGACTGCGACATCTACTACTTCGACAGCTTCAACCACAGATACTTCATCTAGTATAGAGGAAGCAAAACGAATCGAAGAAGAGAAAAAAGCTAAAGAAAAAGTAGAAGAAGAGAGAATTGCCAAAGAAAAAGCTGCAAAGGAGTTGCAAGAAAAAGGTGAAACCTTAGTCAAACAATTGGAAGACAGTCAAGATGCGAGTCAAGTGAAGTCTGCTAAAGAGACAGTTAATCAGATTGAAAATAATGATAAAAAGACAGAGTTGCTTGATAGAATAGGTGCAGTTGAGTCATTAATTTCTCAAAAGGAGGAAGAAAAAAGAGCTGCGCGTGAAGCTGAAACCAAAGCTCAACAGCAAGATAGAATTGTCTATGTTGCAGACCATGGGAAATCAAAAGTTTATTGGTATAGTAAGGATAGAATGCCTTCAAAAACGAATAAAGCCAACGTTGTTGAGATGACAGAAGCAGATGCGATTGCAGCAGGAAAACGTCCATCTAAAAAAGAATAAGACAGAAAGTTATCTTGGGCTGGTTTTTTGAACAGTTGCTAGAAATGTAGAGGTACTTGAGATGCGTAAAGAATTACAAAGAAAAGTGACAGAAGAAAAACCAAGCTATAGTCGAGAAGAAATTCAGTGGTTGCTCGAGCATTTGGGAGATCCCTCTCCAGAAATTCGAGACGAACTTGTTTTTACGAGTTTGGCTAGAGGGATTCAAGAAGAGTTGTTTTCCCTTGAGCAGTTTCAGTTTATCTCAGAAGAGGTCTCCTCTGATGAAGGTCTATACAAAGAGATTGATAGTAGAGGAGTTTCGGCTCTTAAACGTTCTTTTAGGGCACTTATTTATGCCAATCTTTTGTCTGCAGATGGAAACGAGCACTCTCTTTTCTATAAAGGTTTAAAAGCTGATATAAGAAATGCTATGCTGTCTCAAGGTTTGTATTACCTAAAAAAAGAAAAGGATACGACAGGTTTTTCAAGTCAGTATGGTTGGGTTCACGCATTTGCGCATGGGGCTGATCTCTTGACGGAAGTTATATGCCATCCTAGCTTTACAAAGTCAGATATAGCCGAAGCATTTGAAATCATTGGGAAAATCTTTAAACATGTTGAGATTCGTTTTACAAATGATGAAGATTGGCGGTTAGCCAGAGCGTTTTATCAACCAATCTTACGAGGGAAAATCGAACCTTCTCTCCTCACTGCTTGGCTGCAAACAGTCGAATTTCCCTTGAAAGAAGTAAATGATTTCCATAAATTTTCCAATTTCAGATCTTGTTTGCTGGAAATTTACCTTCAACTAGACTGTCATAAACTTTTACAAGATGAGTTAAAAGAAGCTATTCAATCTTTTCAATACTAGAGATTAACTGGTCATTTTATGATTTTCAAAAAACTTTCCAGTCAATTTTCTTGAAACCCTTTCCTTCTTTTGATAGACTGGTACATAGTTTTGAAAAAAAGGAGACTTATCATGAAAAAATTTGTTGCTGAATTAATCGGTACGTTCATGCTTGTGTTTATCGGAACAGGAGCTGTTGTTTTTGGGAATGGTGTTGAAGGTCTTGGACACCTTGGAATTGCTTTGGCATTTGGTTTGGCAATTGTGGTAGCAGCTTTCTCAATCGGAACTGTTTCAGGTGCTCACTTGAACCCAGCTGTTTCAATCGCTATGTTTGTAAACAAACGCTTGTCATCAAAAGACCTTGTCAACTATATCCTTGGACAAGTAGTTGGTGCTTTCCTTGCATCTGGATCTGTGTTCTTCCTCTTGACTAATTCAGGTATGTCAACTGCTAGTCTTGGAGAAAATGCCTTGGCAAACGGTGTCACTGTCTTTGGAGGTTTCTTGTTTGAAGTTATCGCAACTTTCTTGTTTGTCTTGGTTATCATGACTGTCACTTCAGCAAGCAAAGGTAATGGTGCGATTGCTGGTTTGGTCATCGGTTTGTCCTTGATGGCCATGATCCTTGTGGGCTTGAACATCACTGGACTTTCAGTAAACCCAGCTCGTAGCTTGGCTCCTGCTGTCTTGGTAGGTGGCGCAGCCCTTCAACAAGTATGGATTTTCATCCTTGCCCCAATCGTTGGTGGCGTTCTTGCAGCCCTTGTTGCGAAAAACTTCCTTGGAACAGAAGAATAATTGAAACTCAAAAAGCCTTGCTCCTCATCTTGAGGGACAGGGCTTTTTCGTATCTGTTTATACTCAATGAAGACCAAAGAGCAAACTAGGAAACTGGCCATAGGCTGCTCAAAACACTGATTTGAGGTTGTGGATAGAACTGACGAAGTCAGTAACATACCTACGGCAAGGCGACGTTGACGCGGTTTGAAGAGATTTTCGAAGAGTATTAGCGGTTGTCAATTTTCTCTGGATAGAGGTCATGTTGGAAGAGGCGTTGTTCTGCCAGGCCTTCATACTTGGTTCCAGGTCTACCGTAGTTGTAGTAAGGGTCAATTGAGATGCCGCCACGCGGAGTAAATTTTCCCCAGACTTCTAAATAGCGAGGGTCTAGCAAGTTGACCAAGTCTTTCCCGATGGTGTTGATACAGTTTTCGTGAAAATCTCCATGATTTCGGTAGCTAAAGAGGTAGAGTTTGAGGGATTTTGACTCGACACAGAGCTTGTCAGGAATGTAGGAAATATAAATGGTTGCAAAGTCTGGCTGAGCAGTGATTGGGCATAGCGAGGTAAATTCAGGGCAGTTGAATTTGATGAAATAGTCATTTTCCACATGACGATTGTCAAAAGATTCGAGGACTTCTGGTTGATAGTCAAAAATGTAGTTGGTTTCTTTGTTGCCCAGTAGGCTTAGGTTTTTCATTTCTTCTTGTTGTGACATGATTTTTTCTTTCTAATTTAAACACCACGTTGGTTGTCGTAGAGGAGGGTATGAAGTTGAGGAAGGACGCGGACATTGCCCCAGCTATCATCAGCGGCGACATGTTCCCAAAGTTCTTTGAGGCGGTCCAATTGGTTTTGGACAATATTGCCTGTAGCCTTGGGCTCAGGATTTCCTGCTGATAAGAAGAGGACATCTGGTTGGTAGCGCTTTTGAATCCCTTTAGCAAAGGCCAAATCGGCATCGTCAAAGACAGGGATTTTAAAGGTGACCTTGTCTGGATCTAGTTGGGAAACGATAAAGTCTAAGGTTTCGAAGTTGACTTCCATCTTGGATGAAGGAGGTTTGGGACTCAGAGTGACCTGGTCAATATCTTTTAACCAATTTTGCCAGCGGGAGCCTTGGGTCTCAACAGCCAGAGTGACACCACGTTCCTTGAGCTTAGTGACCAGTTCAGCCATGTTGGCTGCTAGGATAGCAGGATTTCCCCCAGACAGGGTAACGTAATCGTAGCTTCCTAGTTTATCCAAGGCAGCAATGACCTCGTCAGCTGTCATACGAGTGGGTTTTTCAGAACCATCCCAAGTAAAGGCAGAGTCGCACCAGTCGCAGTGGTAGTCACAACCAGCAGTGCGGACAAACATGGTTTTCTGTCCGATAGCACGACCTTCACCTTGAAAGGTTGGCCCGAAAATTTCAAGAACCGGTAGTTTGAGGACACGTTCCTTAGTCATCTAACCACTCCCGTCTAAACTCTGCAAAGGCAGTCGGAGTCTCATAGAGGCGAACGTATTCCAAACGGAGACCGCGCTCGTCCGGCAACTCTTGACTCATGGTTTGGAAAATCCAGTAAACCATATTTTCAGCAGTCGTGTTCATATAAGGCAGGGTTTCATTGAGATATCGATGATCCAAGTGGGGTTCTAAGTAGTTCTTGTAGATCGCTTTGATATCTCCGAAATCGTAGGTCATGCCCCGTTCATCTAAAAATCCACTGACAGCAATCTGCAGATGATAAGTGTGGCCGTGCAGGGATTTGCATTTTCCCTCATAGTGAAAGAGGTGGTGGGCAGCATCGAAGGTAAACTCTTTTGAAACTAAGGTTCTGTGAGGATTGTAGACAAGAGACTCCCCAGTCTCCTGTTTGATTTCTTTGGGTGCAAAAAACATTAGCCCTCTCCTTTCTGTGAGAGATAAACATCTAGTCCATGCTGGCGCAGGTGACAGGCTGGACAATCACCGCAGCCACTTCCGATAATCCCATTGTAGCAGGTCAAGGTCTTTTCACGAACATAGTCAAAGGCACCGAGTTGGTCGGCTAATTCCCATGTTTCAGCCTTATCTAGCCACATGAGAGGTGTTTGGATAACGAAGTCGTAATCCATGGCAAGGTTGAGAGTAACATTAAGGGATTTGACAAAGACATCCCGGCAGTCAGGGTAGCCTGAGAAATCTGTTTCGCAGACACCTGTCACGATGTCTTTAATGCCTCGTTGCTTGGCAAGAACTGCTGCAAAGGATAGAAAGAGGTGGTTGCGACCATCAACAAAAGTATTGGGAACCTCTCCTTCTTTTTGCTCGATTTCCATATCAGAGGTCAAGGCATTTTCAGTGATTTGTCCCAGCAGAGACATATCTAAGATGTGATGACGAACGCCTTGTTCCTTAGCGATTTCTTCAGCAACTTGAATTTCGAGATGATGGCGTTGGCCGTAGGCAAAGGTGACAGCTTCGACTGTTTCATAGTGTTTTTTGGCCCAAAAGAGGCAGGTTGTGGAATCTTGACCGCCACTAAAGACGACCAAGGCTGATTGACGTTTCATAGTACTCCTTCCAAAATGGGAAATGTTCAGAGCACGCAAAAAGCTCCCTTGAGGGGAGCTAAAAAATACCAAGTAGAGGTTTTTTTTAGCGATGGCATGTCCCAAACATCGTAATATTCTACCTACAGTCTAGCATATTTTTTGAAAAATGGCAAAGGGCAAGAAAAAAGAGACCAAATAAAGTACTTGGTCTCTCGTTTGATTAGCTCAATTCAGCAACGATGGCCTTGATTTGTTCTGCAGTATGAACACCTGCAACCTGTTTAACCACTTGGCCGTCTTTTTTGAAGAGAAGAGTTGGGATAGACATGATTCCAAAAGCACGAGCTGTGTTTGGATTTTCATCAACGTCCATTTTAACGATTTTCAAGACATCTTCTGAAAGTTCTTCAGACAATTTGTCCAAGATTGGACCTTGCATACGACATGGGCCACACCAAGTTGCCCAGAAGTCTACCAAGACCAAACCGTCTTTTGTTTCTTGTTCAAATGTTGCATCTGTAATTGCTTTTGCCATTGTATTTCTCCTTTTTTAGTTATATTGGCTTAAATCTTGTTTCATGAGATAGAAGAAGACATCTCCGTAAGTCCCATGGTAGTCCAAATCATGACCGTTATAGGTCAATTTTTGAACTGGGTAATAGTCTGCGATACCGATAAGGCAAGCTTGTTGAGAACGTTCAAAGTCTTCGTAAGACTCGAACGTCATGGTTCTCTCTTGTTTGCTGGTGTCTAGATAGGTAATTTCAATCATATTAAACTCCTTTGTTCAATCTTGACTTTATTGTACTCCTTGAAAAGAGGAATGTCAAGAAAAATGATTGCGCACGCAACTTTTTTAAAAATACTCATTAAGGCAAGAAATCAAGACTGGTTTCCAATCTTTCTTCGACGGCCTTTTGTAGATAAGCCAGGGTTGTTTGTCCCTCGTCAGTCAGACAGATAAAACTGGCCCGTCTATCCTGATCGCAACATCTGCGACTAAGCAAACCGCAGTTTTTCTCTTCTAATCTAGCCACCATTCGAGAAATAGCGCTTGAGCTGAGATGGAGCTTATCTGGCAGGTCAATTTGTCGTAGAGATTTTTCTTGGGTTAGATTCAGATAGTAGAGCAGGTAAAACTCTTTCAAGTTCAGCCTTTGTTCACTCTGCTGAGCAATAGTTTCTTCCAACAAGGCTTCCATTTCTTTTTGACGGCGATTGTAGTCAAACCATTTTTCTAAGTAGGTCATTGCTTTCTCCTTTCTTTTCAAAGTAAAAATCACAAAATCATTACTGATTATCTTTATAACACAAGATGATTGCGCATGCAATGATTATACTACTTTTAACTAATCCTTGCAAGAAAGAAGAATTTCAATATTTCCTTGAAATTTTCTGAAAAAAGAGTAAACTGGTATGCAAGAAGTTTATTTCATGGAGTTTAGGATGAAATTATATGTTCAATTAATGATTCTCTTTATGATTTCTCTAATCGGTGAGGGAATCTCCAGTTTCTTTCATCTGCCCATCCCAGGCAGTATTATCGGTTTGATTATTCTCTTTCTAGCCCTGCAGTTCAAGTGGCTAAGGACCAGGCATGTCAACATGGTCGGAAATTTCTTGCTGGCCAATATGACCATTCTCTTTTTGCCGCCAGCAGTGGGTATCATGGAAAAGTTTGATGTGATTGCCCCTTATCTTTTACCCATCGTCTTGATTGTCTTTTTTGCGGCTGTCATCAACATTATCCTCATCGCTCTAGTGGTTCAGTTTATCAAGAGACGATTTGAGGGAGATTATGAGAGAGGAGATGCCAAATGAGCGAATTTGTATCCAATCCTCTATTTGGGATTGCATTATCTATCTTAGCTTATCTAGTGGGGATCTTGATTTACAGACGTTTTCCCCATCCATTGACAACGCCCCTGCTTTTGTCAGCTATTTTTATCATTATTTTCCTTAAGGCGACGGGTATTTCTTATCAAGATTATTACCAAGGTGGGGTTTATCTGAACAACTTGATTGTCCCATCGACCGTGGCTTTAGGGATTCCGCTTTATAAGAGTTTTCACCTGATGAAGCATCATGCTCGGAGTATTCTCTTTGGTAGTCTGTTAGCAGTAGTTGTCAATACTTGTTTCACTGCCATAGTAGCGAAAATATTTGGCATGGACTTTTTCCTAGCCATTTCTCTCTTTCCCAAGTCAGTGACAACCGCCATGGCAGTGGGGATTACAGAAAAATTGCAAGGTTTAACAACTGTAACCTTGGTCGTAGTAGTAGCCACTGGGATCTTAACCAGTGTTATCGGACCAACCCTTTTGAAGTGGTTGAAAATTGATGATCCAGTAGCAGTTGGGCTTTCGCTTGGAGGAACAGGTCACGCAGTCGGAACGGGAACAGCCTTTCGATACGGTTCTGTAGCAGGAGCCATGGGTGGCTTGGCTATCGGTGTCACCGGTATACTCTACGTATTTGTCAGCCCCATCGTAGCCAGTTTGATCTTGAGTTAAAGAAAAACCCAGCTTTCTAGCTGGGCATTTTTTATTGCAAATTAACCTTGTTTTTCAAGATGTAGTAGGTTCCGAGATAGTAGATAGCTGATAAAAAGAGATCGCGCAAGATTTCTGTACCAGCCATCACGTTAAAGTCATTGTCAACTCTTAAGAAGAGAGAAACATAACCAATGACGATGGCAATGACGATATAGGCTAAAATTCCCATAGCTGTTCGATATTCGTTAAAGAGTTGTCCGATAGAGATGGAGAGGTAAATAGATAAAATCCATGTGATTGACCCGACAAATAGTGATAGGGCATACAGCCAGCCGTAGCTGAGGTAAGGGGAAATGAAGTTATAGAGGGCAGTGAAGTCTTTTTCTATTGGTGTTAAGAAGAAGATAATCAATACACTCAAGATAAAGACGATATAGCTTAAGATGGACCAGACAAGACCACCTAAAAGTTTTGCGATGATGATTTGGTGCTCAGAGACAGGCAAGGTCAAGGTCAAGTACCCTTGGCGGTCATAAACACTCCCCTTGAATCTTCGGATGATTAAAAAGATTGTTGCAATCCAAAGAGTGACGCTGAGTCCTCCAAAGACTAGTACTAAAAAGAAGATGAAATAAGCAGCATTGTTAGGATTGTAACTCTGGCTAAGACTGCTAATAAAAGCTCCAATCAAAACTGAAATTGCAAGTACAGCACCGTAGAGTGCCAGATACCATTTATTGACATTTTTAAATTCATAACGAACTAGATTCCAAAACATAATAATCTCCTTTGCTTAGGCTTTAAATTCCTGGCGGAAGAGCTGGTCAATTGATTCACCTGACTCGTAACGAATATCATCAACATTTCCTTGGCGGACGACTTTTCCGTCTTTGAGGAAGATGATCTCATCCAAGATTGGCTCAATATCTGAAATCAAGTGGGTTGAAATCAGTACCGTAGAGGTTGGGGAGTAGTTATTGATGATGGTATTGAGGATATAATCACGGGCAGCTGGATCCACGCCTCCGATTGGTTCGTCCAGAACGTATAGGCGGGCTTCACGGCTCATAACCAGGATGAGTTGGACCTTTTCCTTGTTCCCTTTTGATAGTTTCTTTAGGCGACTGTTTTCATCAATACCGAGATCGGCTAAAAGGTGTTGGGCTCTTTCAAGATTGAAATCCTGATAGAAGGTTTTAAAGTAAGTCAGGGCTTCCTTGACCTTCATCTGTTCATTGAGATAAGTCGTATCTGGTAGATAGGATACGATCGCCTTGGTAGCAGGACTTGGATCCTGTTCGTTAATGAGAACACGTCCTTTGTCTGGCTGAAGGAGGCCATTGATCAGTTTGATCAAGGTTGTTTTTCCGGATCCATTTGGTCCAAGGAGCCCGACAATTTTTCCAGCTGAAATCTCTAGTGAGATATTGTCAAGTGCCGCAGTTGCTCCATATGATTTTGATACATTTTCAAGTGCTAGTAGTGTCATAGTCTTAAACTCCTTTAATATAGTCGCTTAATACATTTGGCAGTTCTTCTTTTTTGTAGCCAAATTGAAGCATGCAAGAGACGAAGTGTTGCAGTTGCTCCTCGGAAAGTTGTTTGCGGGACTGAACGATGAGGTCCAAATCCTCGGTGACAAAACGACCAGTTGTTCGTTTGCTATAAACGAATCCTTCACGTTCAAGGTCAGACAAGGCGCGCTGAATGGTATTGGGATTGACACCAGCCTCGCTCGCCAAATCTCTCACAGTAGGGAGCTGTTGGTTGGGTTCCAGTTCATGGGAAACAATCTGTAGTTTGATTTTTTCCATAATCTGTAAATAAATGGGTTTTGTATTATCAAATGACCAGGACATCATAGTCTCCTTTCTTTATCTTTATTGTTCTAATTAAATAATACAATAAAACAAAAAACTTGTCAAGTAAAAATAAGAATTGTTTTGGGAATTGCTCAAAAAATGGTATAATGAAAAGAAAACGACAAGGAGGGAAATGCATGCGTTGTCCAAAATGTGGGGCTACCAAGTCTAGTGTTGTTGATAGTCGACAAGCCGAAGAAGGAAATACCATCCGTCGAAGACGTGAGTGCGACGAGTGTCAGCATCGTTTTACAACCTATGAACGAGTAGAAGAAAGAACGCTGGTCGTCGTCAAAAAAGACGGTACACGTGAGCAGTTTTCGAGAGATAAAATCTTTAATGGGATTATCCGCTCAGCCCAGAAACGCCCTGTTTCAAGTGACGAGATCGGCATGGTGGTCAATCGCATCGAACAAAAACTCCGTAGTCGCAGTGAGAATGAGATCCAAAGTGAATATATTGGGTCCTTAGTCATGGAAGAATTGGCAGAGCTGGATGAGATTACCTATGTTCGTTTTGCCAGTGTTTACCGTAGCTTTAAGGATGTGAGTGAGTTGGAGAGCCTTCTCCAGCAGATCACTCAGTCCTCTAAGAAGAAAAAGGAAAAATAGATGAAACCAAATGACCGTTTTTCTTTTCTAAAGAATAATCGGGTGTCGCAAGATACATCTTCTCTGGTGCAGTGCTACCTCCCGATTATCGGTCAGGAGGCACTGAGCCTCTATCTATATGCCATTACCTTTTGGGATGGAGGGCAAAAGGAGCATCTCTTTTCCCATATCCTTAACCACTTAAACTTCGGCATGCCGACCTTGCTCCAATCCTTTAAAATTTTATCTGCTTTGGATTTGTTGACCCTTTATCAAAGGGGAGAAACCTATGAATTACAGCTTCATCCTCCCCTCTCCAGTCAGGAATTTCTAAGTCATTCTGTCTATAGCAGATTATTGGAGAGAAAGATTGGGGATACTGCGCTTGCTTCCATGAAGCAAGCTCCAAGTGAGGGAGAAGCACTCTCGGTTTCTTTGAGCCAAGTTTTTCCAAACCTGACTGAAGAAGTGATACCAATCGAGTCAAAAAACAGGGTGAAAAATGATTTTGATTTGGAACATTTTCAGCGCTTGATGGCTCGAGATGGTCTGCGTTTTGAAAACGAGCAAGCAGATGTTTTGGAATTGTTTGCCATCGCAGATGAAAAGAAATGGACCTGGTTTGAAATCTATCAATTAGCCAAGGCGACAGCGGTGGCTCAGGTTATTTCAGTCAAACGCATGCGTGAAAAGATTGCGCAAAAGCCAGCATCTTCTGACTTTAGCCCCAAAGAAATGACCATTATCAGGGAAGCCAAAAATAAAACTCCCCTGGAATTTTTAGCCGAAATCAAGCAAACGCGTAAGGGAAACATCACCCAGAGCGAGCGAGAACTCCTTCATCAGATGGCGTCTTTAGGCTTGTTGGACGAAGTCATCAATATCGTCTTGCTTCTAACCTTTAACAAGGTTGATTCGGCAAATGTCAATGAAAAATATGCCATGAAGGTTGCCAATGACTATGCTTATCAAAAAATTCGAACAGCAGAAGAAGCTGTGCTTCGGATTCGAGAGCGTCAGAAAAAAGGGCAAGAAGGCCAGAAATCGAAAACTAGCTCGACTAAGACAAATGTTCCTAAGTGGAGTAATCCAGAATACAAGAATCAAACCAGTGAGGAAACTCGTCTGGAACTAGAACGCAAAAAACAAGAAATGTTAGCCCGATTAGAAGAAGGAGGAGACTAGATGGAAAGTATTGGTGATGTAATCAAACGTCAGACAAGTCGTTTTCAGTATCAGGACTTGGTCCAGCAGATCATGAAGGACCCCGATGTAGCGGCTTTTATCCAGAAAGAATCCCTCAGCCGAGAGGAGTTAAATCGCAGCATCTCCAAGTTCAACCAATATATCACAGAACGGGATAAGTTTCTTCGTGGGGATGCGGACTATATAGCGCGTGGCTATAAGCCTATCTTGGTTATGAATCACGGATATGCGGATGTGTCTTATGAAGAAACACCAGAACTAATCGCGGCAGAAAAAGAGGCTGCAATTAAGAATCGTCTCAAATTGATCAATCTACCAGCCAGTCTCAAGAAAGCGAAGTTGGCTCAGATTGACCTGGATGATCTAGGACGGTTGCCGATTTTTGAGAGACTCTATTCCTTTGTTGATCTTTACCCAAGCATTCGAAAAGGCCTCTATCTTTACGGAGATTTTGGTGTTGGTAAGAGTTTCATGATGGCGGCCTTAGCTCACGACCTATCTGAAAAGCGTGGGGCATCAACGACGATTCTCCACTATCCAAGTTTTGTCATTGATGTGAAAAATGCCATCGGTGAAGGATCTGTGAAGACCTTGGTGGATGACATCAAGTTAGCAGAAGTTCTGGTCTTGGATGATATTGGTGCAGAGCAGTCGACTCCTTGGGTGCGTGATGAGATTCTCCAAGTCATTCTTCAGTACCGCATGCAGGAAGATTTGCCGACCTTCTTTACATCCAACTTTGATTTCCAAGATTTGGAAAAACATTTTGCCAAAGGAAAGAATGGAAATGACGAGACTTGGGAAGCTAGACGGGTCATGGAACGAATCCGTTATTTGGCTGAGGAGACAAGACTAGAAGGAGAAAATCGCCGATGACAGAAACCATTAAACTGATGAAAGCTCATACTTCGGTTCGTCGCTTTAAGGAGCAAGAGATTCCTCAGGCAGACTTGGAAGAGATTTTGACTGCTGGACAAATGGCGTCGTCCTGGAAAAATTTCCAATCCTACTCTGTGATTCTTGTGCGCAGTCAAGAGAAGAAAGATGCCCTATATGAACTGGTTCCTCAGGAAGCCATTCGCCAGTCAGCAGCCTTTTTGCTTTTTGTCGGTGACTTGAATCGAGCGGAAAAGGGAGCAAGACTTCACACGGACAGTTTCCAACCTCAAGGGGTAGAAGGTCTCCTTATCACGTCTGTGGACGCGGCTCTTGCTGGTCAAAACACCTTGCTTGCGGCTGAGAGTCTGGGATATGGTGGTGTTATCATCGGTTTGGTCCGTTACAAGTCGGAAGAAGTGGCAGCGCTTTTTAACCTGCCTGACTATACCTACCCTGTTTTTGGGATTGCCCTTGGCGTGCCAAATCAACAACATGAGGTAAAACCAAGACTGCCTTTGAACCAAGTGGTATTTGAAGAAGAATACCAAGAACAGCCAGTAGCGGCGATTTTGGACTATGACAAAGTACAGGCAGACTATGCTGGTGCGCGTGCGACGACCTCTTGGAGTCAGCGTTTAGCAGAGCAGTTTGGTCAAGCCGAACCTAGTTCAACCCAAAAAAATCTAGAACAGAAAAAGTTATTGTAGAAAGTGAGAAAACATGGCCTTACCAACTATTGCCATTGTGGGACGTCCCAATGTTGGGAAATCGACCCTATTTAATCGGATCGCTGGTGAGCGAATCTCAATCGTAGAAGATGTCGAGGGTGTGACACGTGACCGTATCTATGCAACGGGTGAGTGGCTCAATCGTTCCTTTAGTATGATTGATACGGGAGGGATTGACGACGTCGACGCTCCCTTCATGGAGCAAATCAAGCACCAAGCAGAAATTGCTATGGAAGAAGCTGATGTCATCGTCTTTGTGGTGTCTGGGAAAGAAGGAATCACGGATGCAGATGAGTACGTAGCCCGTAAACTTTATAAAACACATAAACCTGTTATCCTTGCCGTTAACAAGGTTGACAATCCTGAAATGCGAAACGACATCTATGATTTCTATGCTCTGGGCTTGGGTGAACCTCTGCCAATCTCGTCTGTACACGGTATTGGAACAGGTGATGTGCTCGATGCCATCGTGGAAAATCTACCACATGAAGTCGAAGAAGAAAATCCAGATGTCATTAAATTTAGCTTGATTGGCCGTCCTAACGTAGGAAAATCCAGTTTGATCAACGCTATTTTGGGAGAAGACCGCGTGATTGCTAGTCCAGTAGCTGGAACAACGCGTGACGCCATTGATACCCATTTTACAGATACGGATGGACAAGAGTTTACCATGATTGATACAGCTGGTATGCGTAAGTCTGGTAAAGTCTATGAAAATACGGAGAAATATTCTGTCATGCGAGCTATGCGTGCCATTGATCGTTCTGACGTGGTCTTGATGGTCCTTAATGCCGAAGAAGGTATCCGTGAGTACGACAAGCGTATCGCAGGTTTTGCCCACGAAGCAGGTAAAGGGATGATCATCGTGGTCAATAAGTGGGATACCCTTGAGAAAGACAACCACACCATGAAAAAATGGGAAGAGGATATCCGTGAGCAATTCCAGTATCTGCCTTATGCGCCGATTGTCTTTGTTTCAGCTCTTACCAAGCAACGTCTCCATAAACTGCCTGAGATGATCAAGCAAATTAGCGAGAGTCAAAACACCCGTATCCCATCAGCAGTCTTGAACGATGTGATTATGGATGCCATTGCTATCAATCCAACACCGACAGACAAAGGAAAACGCCTCAAGATTTTCTACGCAACCCAAGTGGCAACCAAGCCACCAACCTTTGTCATCTTTGTCAACGAAGAAGAACTCATGCACTTCTCTTACCTGCGTTTCTTGGAAAATCAAATCCGCAAGGCCTTCGTCTTTGAGGGAACACCGATTCACTTGATTGCGAGAAAACGCAAATAAGTCTTGCTTGTTTTCCTATAAAAATAAATTGAAAGAAGACTTCATAGTCTTCTTTTTTCTATCTAAAAGGGGAGAAAAGAACCTATCAAATTGGAGGAGAATCTGTCATCAAATTTCAATCATTTTCCTAGCTTTTGTAATCTATTTGTAATGAAAATGCACTTTCTTTGTAAAAATCAAAATGCTATAATTCCTTAAATCAATTTTCCTTTATCAGGGAGGTTATTATGAAAAGAAGCAGATTATTTAAACATAGTTTGTTGGTTCGCTTGCTTGGGTTGCTGATGGTCTTTCTCTTCTTGTCAGCATTCACAGCACCTGAAAAACCTGAGTACGGGATCTATGACCCGGATCATTATTTAACGGATGAGACTATAAGTCAGATTCGGGAATTGAATAATGTCAATAGTAAAAAATCAGAAAAATTCCAGATGGGTGTTTACGTTGTGAAAAGCCTAGATGGAGAAACAATCGAGACTGTAGCCAATGAAACAGCTAGAGCTTGGAAGATTGGCTACTCGGGAGATAACAATGGTGCCTTGGTCGTCATAGCAGTCCAAGATAGAAAATCACGGATTGAAACCAGTAATAATGTGGCCAGTAAAATCACTGACTATCAGACTCACAGGTTCTTGACAACAGCACGCCCTTACTTTAAAAATGGTGACTATAACAAGGGTGTTCTCTCAATAGTCAATAATCTCAACTACATGTTCTATAGTGGATCGAGTACGACTGCTTCAAGTTCTAAAAGTAGCTACGGCTATACTACCAACTCTAGTCGCTTAAGGGAACTTGAAAGGTATGCTGGTGAGAGCAGTTCTTCGAGACGGCATCGAAAAAGCAGTTCGAGTGACGGAGTTATCGGATTTGGAATTCTCATTTACTTCATCGTGATGATTATCGGATTTATATCTGGAGGTCGTGGTGGCGGTTCACATGGCGATGATTCTGGTGGTGGCTGGTGGGGCGGTGACTCATCAGATTCAGGATCCTCTTGGTCTGACTCGGGCTCTGATTCATCTGGAGGCTGGGACGGCGGTGGCTTCGATGGTGGCGGGTCGTCTGATGACTGGTGAGTGATCATATATTGCTCACACCGATTTCTCTATACAGTAAGGTGACTCCTTTGCAAGAGTTCACTCCTTAATTAAAAATAAAAACAAAGTTTGGGAAATTGATTTAAAATCTGAGTATTTTCTCAGAAAAGTTGATAAAAGAAAGTGTTAAGGTTTTGATATGAAACAAAATAAAGTAATTCTCTCAATAGTGGCGATTTTCTTTGGACTACTAGTTCTGGGAAGTTGTTCCGCAGTGACGACCTATAATGGTCTGGTTGGTGAACAGACTAAAGTGGAGCAGGCTCAGGCTGATGTCTCGACAGCCCTCCAACGTCGTTCGGACTTGATTGGTAACTTGGTGGAGTCCGTTAAAGGACAAATGAATCATGAAACCGAAGTCTTTACCAAGATTGCTGATGCTAGAGCTAAAATCGGTAGTAGCTCAGTAACTTCGGAAGAAAATCAAAAGGCTCAGGGAGAGTTGAGCTCTGCTCTTTCCCGCTTGATTTCCTTGACGGAGAATTATCCAGAACTCAAGAGCAATCAAAATGTTGAGCAACTAATGGTCGAACTTTCAGGCAGTGAAAATCGTATCTTTGTAGCACGCAAGGATTATAATAAAGTCGCAGCCGAGTACAATCAAAAGTTGAGAAGTTTTCCAACCGTGCTTTTTGCGAATATGATGAACTTTAAAGAAGCTGAAACTTTTAAAGAAACAGAAGAAGCCAAGACAGTTCCTAAGGTCGATTTTGGAACCTCTTCATCAAGTCAATAAAGTGAATCAGCCTATGAATAAAGGGATTTCTCTAGCATGACTAGTGATTTCAAACCCGAACCTGGAAAGCTTTTTCCAGGTTTTTTTGGTATAATAAAAGGGAAGAGACAGTGACTGAAATGGAGGTTTGCTATGGAGAAAACAAAAGCCTTTCTTGAAGTGCACTACAAGAGATATATCCTTACGATTTGCTTTCTCTGGTTCCTCATGTTTTTTCTTCCTTGGGATTGGCAAATAGGAGGAGTTTCAGTGTATTATTTCGTTATGAAAAAACTCTTTGTGGTTTTTGGTGTTTTATCCATCCTATACTCCGTATTGATTAAAAAAATCAGTCTTCTCGTCTTTGGCATCATCTTTTGCTTGGCCTTCTGGATTAATCTCTTTTGGTATTTTGGGATATTACCTGCATTCTTGGGAAATTAAACATTAAAAAATGATGGACTAGACTGGCTTCTAGTCCTTTTTTCCCCTTGTGAAACAAGGATTCTTTCTTGAAAAATAATGGTAAATATGCTAAAATTAAAAGAACATTCTAAAATATTCAGAATCTAAAGTAAGGAAAATCATGGCTAATATTTTAAAAACAATTATCGAAAATGATAAAGGGGAACTTCGTCGTCTAGAAAAGATGGCTGATAAGGTTCTTAACTATGAGAGCCAAATGGCCGCAATGTCGGACGAAGAACTAAAAGCAAAAACTGACGAATTTAAAGAACGCTACAATAAGGGAGAATCACTTGATTCACTGTTATATGAGGCTTTTGCGGTAGTCCGTGAAGCAGCAAAACGTGTCCTTGGACTTTTCCCTTATAAAGTTCAGGTCATGGGTGGGATTGTTCTTCACCATGGTGACGTTCCAGAGATGCGTACTGGTGAAGGGAAAACCTTGACGGCGACCATGCCAGTGTATCTCAATGCCCTTGCAGGTAAAGGGGTTCACGTAGTTACTGTCAACGAATACCTGACAGAACGTGACGCGACTGAGATGGGTGAATTGTACTCATGGCTCGGTCTGTCAGTAGGGATCAACTTAGCAGCCAAATCTCCAATGGAGAAAAAAGAAGCGTACCTCTGTGATATTACCTACTCAACCAACTCAGAGATTGGTTTCGACTACCTTCGTGACAATATGGTCGTTCGTGCAGAAAACATGGTACAGCGTCCGCTTAACTATGCCTTGGTCGATGAGGTTGACTCAATCTTGATCGACGAAGCCCGTACTCCTTTGATCGTTTCAGGTGCCAATGCAGTTGAGACTAGCCAACTCTACCACATGGCGGATCACTTTGTGAAGTCTTTGGACAAGGATGACTATATTATTGACATTCAGTCTAAGACGATTGGTTTGTCTGATTCTGGGATTGACAAGGCTGAGAGCTATTTCAAACTGGAGAATCTCTATGATGTCGAAAATGTGGCTCTTACCCACTTTATCGACAATGCCCTCCGTGCCAACTATATCATGATTCTCGATATCGACTATGTAGTTAGTGAAGAGCAAGAAATCTTGATCGTTGACCAATTTACAGGTCGTACCATGGAAGGTCGTCGTTACTCTGACGGTTTGCACCAAGCGATTGAAGCAAAAGAAGGTGTGCCAATCCAAGATGAGACCAAGACTTCAGCTTCTATCACCTACCAAAACCTCTTCCGTATGTATAAGAAATTGGCAGGTATGACAGGTACTGGTAAAACAGAAGAAGAAGAATTCCGCGAAATTTACAACATTCGTGTTATCCCAATCCCAACCAACCGTCCAATCCAACGTATCGACCACTCAGACCTTCTCTATGCCAGTCTTGATGCGAAGTTTAAGGCTGTAGTTGAAGATGTAAAAGCTCGTCACCAAAAAGGTCAGCCGGTCTTGGTAGGTACAGTTGCAGTTGAAACGAGTGACTTTCTTTCTAAAAAACTGGTAGAGGCAGGTGTTCCTCACGAAGTCTTGAATGCGAAGAACCACTACAGAGAAGCGCAAATCATCATGAACGCTGGTCAGCGTGGTGCAGTTACTATCGCAACCAACATGGCCGGTCGTGGTACCGACATCAAGCTGGGTGAAGGGGTTCGTGAACTTGGTGGACTTTGTGTCATTGGTACAGAACGCCATGAAAGTCGCCGTATTGATAATCAGCTTCGTGGACGTTCAGGGCGTCAAGGAGACCCAGGTGAGTCACAATTCTACTTGTCTCTTGAAGATGATTTGATGAAACGTTTCGGTTCAGAACGTTTGAAAGGTGTCTTTGAACGTCTTAACATGTCTGATGAAGCCATCGAATCTCGCATGTTAACGCGTCAAGTTGAAGCAGCTCAAAAACGTGTCGAAGGAAACAACTACGATACTCGTAAACAAGTCCTTCAATACGATGATGTTATGCGTGAACAACGTGAAATCATCTATGCACAACGTTATGATGTCATTACTGCAGATCGTGACTTGGCACCAGAAATCCATGCCATGATCCGTCGTACCATTGGCCGAATCGTAGATGCACATGCTCGTTCGAAAGAAGATGAAAAATTGGAAGCAATCTTGAACTTTGCTAAGTATAACTTGCTTCCAGAAGATTCAATCAGTCGTTCAGATCTTGCAGGTCTATCAGACCAAGCTATCAAAGATGAGCTTTATCAACGTGCATTGAAGGTTTATGATAGCCAAGTTGCCAAACTTCGTGATGAAGAGGCAGTGAAAGAGTTCCAGAAGGTCTTGATCCTACGTGTTGTAGACAACAAGTGGACTGACCATATCGATGCCCTTGACCAGTTGCGAAATGCTGTTGGCCTTCGTGGTTATGCTCAAAACAACCCGGTTGTAGAATATCAAGCAGAAGGTTTCCGCATGTTTAACGACATGATTGGATCAATTGAATTCGATGTGACCCGCTTGATGATGAAAGCACAAATCCACGAACAAGAACGTCCTCAAACTGAACACAATATCAGTACAACTGCGACTCGTAACATTGCAGCACAGCAGACTCATCTTCCAGCAGATGTGGACTTGAGCCAAATCGGACGAAATGACCAATGCCCATGTGGATCTGGTAAGAAATTCAAGAACTGTCATGGTAAGAGACAATAATATGAGATAAGATACAGGCGGATACCTGGTGAAAATACATTTTTGCTTGGTGTCCGTTTGCTTTATAAGGAGATGAATCATGGTATTTACAGCTAAAAGTCCTAAAATTAACATTGAAGAGGTTCGCGCCTTGTCTAAATTAGAGGGGGCGGCTCTTGCGAGAAAAAACCAACGTGATCAGGAATTGGAAGCCATCATCCGTGGGGAAGACCAGCGTATTCTCTTGGTGATAGGACCATGTTCATCTGATAACGAAGAGGCGGTTCTCGAGTATGCCAAGCGTCTATCTGCTTTGCAAGAAGAAGTCAAAGACCGTATCTTTATGGTGATGCGGGTCTATACAGCCAAACCTCGTACCAATGGAGACGGCTATAAGGGCTTGATTCATCAACCAAATGCTAAAGAAGCACCTAGCTTGATCAATGGAATCAAGGCTGTTCGTCATTTACATTATCGTGTTATTTCTGAGACTGGTATGACAACAGCTGATGAGATGCTTTATCCTGAAAATCTTCCGCTGGTGGATGATTTGATTTCTTATATGGCTGTTGGAGCTCGTTCTGTAGAGGATCAACAGCACCGTTTTGTAGCGAGTGGAGCAGACTTTTCAACAGGATTTAAAAATCCAACATCTGGAAATCTCAATGTTATGTTTAACGGGATTTACGCAGCGCAAAATAAGCAGAGTTTCCTCTTCCTTGGTAAAGAGGTGGAAACGACTGGGAATCCATTGTCCCATGCCATTCTTCGCGGTGCCTTGAATGAATATGGTAAGAATATTCCTAACTACTACTATGACAATTTGATAGATACCATTGCCCAGTATGAAAAGATGGGCTTAGAAAATCCATTTATCATCATCGATACCAATCATGACAATTCAGGCAAGCAGTACATGGAGCAAATCCGTATCGTTCGTCAGACCTTGATTAACCGTGACTGGAATGAGAAAATCAAGAAATATGTTCGTGGTTTTATGATTGAGTCCTATCTAGAAGATGGACGTCAAAATGAGCCAGAAGTTTTTGGTAAGTCCATTACAGATCCGTGTCTCGGATGGGACAACACAGAAGCACTTGTTCGCGAAATTTACCAAACGCTAGGAGAGTAAGATGGCATTTATCGAAAAAGGTCAAGAAATTGACATTGAAGCAATCAAGGCTGCGACCCAGTTGTCACCTGAAGCCTTGCGAAAGAAAGAAGCCCGCGATAGAGAGTTGGCAGCCATCATCTCGGGTGAGGATGACCGAATCCTTTTGGTGATGGGGCCTTGCTCTTCGGACAATGAAGAAGCAGTACTCGAATATGCTCGTCGCTTAGCAGACTTGCAGAAAAAAGTTGCGGATAAAATCTTTATCGTGATGCGTGTCTATACGGCTAAACCTCGTACTAATGGAGATGGCTATAAAGGCATGATTCATCAACCAAATACCAGCGAAGCGCCTAGTCTCATCAATGGTTTGCAGGCTGTTCGTCAGTTGCACTACCGTGTGATTACCGAAACTGGATTGACAACAGCTGATGAGATGCTCTATCCGTCAAACCTCGTTTTGGTTGATGACCTGGTCAGCTACCATGCTGTTGGGGCTCGTTCAGTGGAGGACCAGGAACACCGCTTTGTAGCCTCTGGGATTGATGCTCCGGTTGGGATGAAAAATCCAACATCTGGAAATCTTGGGGTCATGTTTAATGCCATCTATGCGGCTCAAAACAAGCAAACCTTCCTTTACCACGGTCAAGAAGTGGAAACTTCAGGAAATCCCTTGGCCCACGTTATCCTTCGTGGTGCCATGAACGAATATGGTAAAAATGAACCCAACTTCTACTATGAAACCCTCTTAAATGCCATCAATCGCTATGAGACAATGGGACTTGAAAATCCCTTCATTATCATCGATACCAATCATGACAATTCAGGCAAGCAGTATATGGAACAAATTCGCATTGTTCGTCAAGCCCTACTGAATCGTGACTGGAATGAAAAGATTAAAAAGACGGTTCGAGGCTTTATGATTGAATCATACCTAGTAGATGGCCGTCAAAATCAACCAGAGGTCTTTGGTTGCTCCATAACTGACCCTTGTCTAGGTTGGGAAAATACAGTAGCCTTGGTAGAAGAAATTTATACTACCTTAACAAAATAAGTGAAAAGGATGGAGTTGGGGGAATCTCAGCTCCTTTTGTGAGTATGATAGTTGGACACGGAATTGACATCGAAGAATTGGCTTCGATAGAAAATGCAGTTACACGACGTGAGGGCTTTGCCAAGCGAGTGCTGACCCCTAAAGAAATAGAGCGTTTTGCCAGTCTCAAAGGGCGCAGACAAATCGAATACTTGGCTGGTCGCTGGTCGGCTAAGGAGGCCTTTTCCAAGGCTATGGGAACTGGTATTGGAAAACTGACCTTTCAGGATTTGGAAGTTTTGAACAATGAACGAGGGGCTCCTTATTTTAGTCAGTCGCCATTTTCAGGAAAGATTTGGCTGTCGATCAGCCATACAGATCAGTTTGTGACAGCCAGTGTCATTTTGGAGGAAAATCATGAAAGCTAGTCCACATAGACCAACCAAGGCTCTGATATATCTGGGAGCCATTCGACAAAATATACAACAAATGGGAAGTCATATCCCTAATGGTACGCTCAAATTTGCAGTAGTCAAGGCTAATGCTTATGGACATGGGGCGGTAGCTGTTGCAACGGCGATCCAGGATGTTGTTGATGGATTTTGCGTTTCCAATATTGATGAAGCTATCGAGTTGCGTCAAGCAGGTATAAACAAGAAAATCCTCATCTTAGGAGTTTCTGAAATCGAAGCTGTTGCTCTAGCTAAAGAATACGACATCACCTTGACAGTGGCAGGATTGGAGTGGATTCAAGCGCTGTTAGACAAGGAAGCAGATTTAACTGGCTTGACTGTCCACCTCAAGATTGATTCGGGAATGGGACGGATTGGTTTTAGAGAGGCCAGTGAAGCTGATCTGGCTCAAGACTTGCTCAAGCAACATGGTGCTCGCGTTGAGGGGATTTTTACCCACTTTGCTACTGCAGATGAGGAATCAGATACCTACTTTAATCAGCAGTTAGAATGCTTTAAAGCTATTTTAGCAAGTATGAAGGATGTTCCAGAGCTGGTTCATGCCAGCAACTCGGCAACGACCCTCTGGCATGCAGAGACTATTTTCAATGCGGTTCGTATGGGAGATTCCATGTATGGTCTCAATCCAAGTGGAGAGGTTTTGGACTTGCCTTATGCCTTGACTCCAGCCTTGACCTTGGAATCTGCTCTAGTTCATGTCAAGACAGTTCCAGCTGGAGCTTGCATGGGCTATGGAGCCACCTATCAGGCGTATAGCGAGCAAGTCATCGCGACCGTGCCAATCGGCTATGCGGATGGTTGGACACGAGATATGCAAAATTTCATTGTCTTGGTAGATGGACAAGCTTGCCCAATCGTCGGACGAGTATCTATGGACCAAATCACTATTCGGCTGCCTAAGGTTTACCCGCTAGGAACAAAAGTAACCCTGATCGGCACAAACGGTGACAAGGAAATCACAGCAACTCAGGTAGCGACCTACCGTGGAACCATTAATTATGAGGTGGTTTGTCTCCTCAGTGATCGCATTCCGAGAGAATATTATTAAAAAAGAAAGGAGTGGAGCATGAATCTACACCAACCCTTGCATGCCTTGCCTGGTGTGGGGCCAAAGTCAGCCGAGAAATACGCCAAACTAGGAATTGAAAACTTGCAAGACCTCTTGCTCTACTTTCCTTTCCGTTATGAAGATTTCAAGACCAAGCAGGTGCTAGAGTTGGAAGATGGCGAAAAGGCTGTTCTGTCTGGTCAGGTAGTGACTCCTGCTAGTGTCCAGTATTATGGCTTTAAGCGCAATCGTCTGCGTTTTAGTCTCAAGCAGGGAGAAGTCGTTTTTGCGGTGAATTTTTTTAACCAACCCTACCTAGCTGAAAAGATTGAACTAGGTGCAACCCTTGCTGTCTTTGGGAAATGGGACCGTGCTAAGGTCAGTCTGACTGGGATGAAGGTTCTGGCTCAGGTGGAAGATGACCTCCAACCTGTTTATCGACTGGCTCAAGGAATCAGTCAGGCCAGTCTGGTCAAGGTCATCAAAACGGCCTTTGATCAGGGGTTAGACCTCTTGATAGAGGAAAATCTTCCCCAGTCTTTACTTGATAAATACAAACTCATGTCTCGTTGCCAGGCTGTTCGCGCTATGCATTTTCCTAAGGATTTAGCAGAATACAAGCAGGCCCTTCGCCGTATCAAGTTTGAGGAACTCTTTTATTTTCAGATGCAGTTGCAGACGCTCAAGTCTGAAAATAGAGTTCAGGGAAGCGGTCTGGTTCTGAACTGGTCCCAGGAAAAAGTGATAGCCGTTAAAGAAAATCTGCCATTTGTCCTGACCCAAGCTCAGGAAAAAAGTTTGCAGGAAATTTTGACAGACATGAAGTCCGACCATCACATGAATCGTCTCCTACAAGGGGATGTGGGGAGCGGAAAAACAGTCGTCGCTGGCTTGGCCATGTTTGCGGCGGTGACAGCTGGCTATCAAGCTGCCCTCATGGTGCCAACAGAAATCCTTGCGGAGCAACACTTTGACAGTCTACAGAGCCTTTTTCCAGACTTGAAACTGGCTCTCTTGACAGGTTCCTTGAAAGCTGTAGAAAAAAGAGAAGTCTTGGAGACCATTGCCAAGGGTGAGGCTGATTTGATTATCGGGACTCATGCTTTGATACAAGATGGGGTGGATTATGCTCGTCTTGGTTTGATTATCATTGATGAGCAGCACCGTTTTGGTGTGGGGCAAAGGCGTATTCTGAGAGAAAAAGGCGACAATCCTGACGTTCTCATGATGACGGCTACGCCCATTCCACGAACATTGGCTATCACGGCCTTTGGGGATATGGATGTTTCCATTATTGACCAGATGCCAGCAGGGCGGAAGCCGATTGTGACGCGCTGGATTAAGCATGAGCAGCTGCCTCAGGTCTTGACTTGGTTAGAGGGGGAAATTCAAAAAGGTTCTCAAGCCTATGTCATTTCTCCCTTGATTGAGGAATCTGAAGCTCTGGATCTGAAAAATGCCATTGCCTTATCAGAAGAGTTGACGGCTCATTTTACTGGTAAGGCAGAAGTAGCCCTCCTACATGGCAAGATGAAGAGTGACGAAAAAGACCAGATCATGCAGGATTTCAAAGAGCGAAAAACGGATATTCTGGTTTCGACAACGGTTATTGAGGTTGGGGTTAATGTTCCCAATGCGACCGTCATGATTATCATGGATGCCGACCGGTTCGGTCTCAGTCAGCTTCACCAGCTCAGAGGTCGTGTTGGTCGGGGAGACAAGCAGTCTTATGCTGTTCTCGTTGCTAATCCCAAGACGGATTCTGGGAAGGACCGCATGCGTATCATGACAGAAACGACCAATGGATTTGTCCTTGCGGAGGAAGATTTGAAAATGCGTGGTTCGGGTGAGATTTTTGGAACCAGACAGTCAGGACTTCCAGAGTTTCAAGTGGCTGATATTATCGAAGATTTTCCAATTTTAGAAGAAGCTAGGAAGGTTGCCAGCTACATTAGTTCGATAAAAGATTGGAAAGAGGATCCGGAGTGGCGCATGATTGCTCTCCACTTAGAAAAGAGAGAACATCTGGATTAAGTCTTTTCTAAGAAATCTATAAGCTAGCTTTTGGGGTTGGGTCTTATACTAGAGTCATCAAAAAGAAACGAGGACTCTCACATGACTATTAAAGTAACCTACCAAAAGAAATTCCAAACTGTCAAACTAGAGAAAGGAGCTAGCACCTATTGATACACAGAGAGCGGAAACGCTCTTTTTATTTTTAAAACTACTTTCAGGTGCTCTGTTTGAAGTTAGAGAATCTAAAATCACTTTCTATTTAGCATTCTTTCTTGCATTGCCTCCCTAGATATGCTAGAGTTATGATAGCGATTACAAAAAAACTAAAGGAGCATGCTATGAAAAATCCAGCTTTGTTAGAAGAAATCAAGACCTATCTAGGACGGGATGAGGTTCCAGCAAACTTTGATGCTTTCTGGGATGAAGAGGTCAAAAAAGTTTCATCTCTTCCAGCCTACCAGTTGGAGGAAAGAGATTTCCATATTCCCCAAGTCAAGTGCTATGAGCTAACCTTTGAAGGAACGAATGCAGGCAAGGTCTACGCACGCGTCGTCCTTCCAAAGAGTGAGGAGAAAGTTCCGTTAATCTTCCATTTCCATGGTTATATGGGACGTGGCTGGGACTGGGCTGATATGCTGGCCTATACTGTAGCTGGTTACGGTGTTGTTTCCATGGATGTGCGGGGCCAGTCAGGTTACTCGCAAGACGGCTTGCGTTCTCCTCTAGGGAATACCGTTAAGGGGCATATCATCCGTGGTGCTGTGGAAGGTCGGGATCATCTCTTTTATAAGGATGTCTATCTGGATATTTACCAGTTGGTTGAAATTGTTGCTAGTTTGCCTCAGGTAGATGAGAATCGGCTTTCCAGCTATGGTGCGTCACAAGGAGGGGCCTTAGCTCTGGTTGCAGCAGCGCTTAATCCTCGGATTCAGAAAACAGTTGCCATCTATCCCTTCTTGTCAGACTTTAGACGAGTGCTTGAGATTGGCAATACCAGTGAAGCTTATGACGAACTCTTCCGTTATTTCAAGTTTCACGATCCCTTCCATGAAACAGAGGAGGAAATCATGGCGACCCTTGCCTATATCGATGTGAAAAATCTTGCCCATCGCATTCAAGGTGAGGTCAAGATGATTACGGGCTTGGACGACGATGTTTGCTATCCTATTACCCAGTTTGCGATTTACAACCGTCTAACTTGTGATAAGGCCTATCGTATCATGCCTGAGTATGCTCACGAAGCCATGAATGTTTTTGTCAATGATCAGGTTTATAACTGGCTCTGTGGCAGTGAGATTCCTTTTAAGTACGTAAGATAATGAATGAGAGAGCCCAGGAGCTCTCTTTTTTATGTCCAAAACCTGAAAGTACTTTTAGAAAATTTAAAATATTAAAATATTCTTAAAAGTAAAATCTATTCTGTGGGAACACAGATATAAATATAAGACTTTATTGTATAATAAAGGAAAAGTCACTTGTGAAAGGAGGAAAAAGGCTGCTGGGTGGTTAAAAACTTGGGCTCAGCAGAAAATGGGAGAGGATTGGGAGCTCTCATTAAGTTGGATACTTTCTTGTAAAACTTGTCTCTTGAGAGACAATAAAAATTTTTAAAGAAAAAGAAAGCGCTTTATTTTATGAAAAATGAAAGGACAAACATGAATTACAAATCTTTAGATCGGAAACAGCGATACGGAATTCGAAAATTTGCAGTTGGGGCGGCATCGGTAGTGATTGGTACAGTAGTATTTGGAGCAAATCCGGTCTTAGCTCAAGAGCAAGCCAATGCAGCAGGGGCCAGTACAGAAACTGTCGAACCTAGTCAAGGTTTATCAGAGTTGCCAAAAGAAGTGTCCTCGGGAGATCTTGCTCATTTGGATAAGGATTTAGCTGGTAAATTGGCAGCAGCTCAAGACAACGGCGTTGAGGTGGACCAAGATCATTTGAAAAAAAATGAGAGTGCAGAATCAGAAACCCCATCCTCTACGGAAACCCCTGCAGAAGAAGCAAATAAGGAAGAGGAATCAGAGGATCAGGGGGCTATTCCTCGTGACTATTACTCAAGAGATTTAAAAAATGCTAATCCTGTCCTTGAAAAAGAAGATGTTGAAACCAATGCAGCAAATGGTCAAAGAGTTGATTTATCAAGTGAACTAGATAAACTAAAGAAACTTCAAAATGCTACAGTTCACATGGAGTTTAAACCAGATGCATCAGCTCCACGCTTTTACAATCTCTTCTCTGTATCCAGTGACACCAAGGAAAATGAGTACTTTACTATGTCGGTCCTTGATAATACAGCTCTTATTGAAGGGCGTGGCGCTAATGGAGAACAGTTCTATGATAAGTATACAGATGCTCCATTGAAAGTTCGCCCTGGACAATGGAATTCCGTGACCTTTACTGTCGAACAACCGACAGCGGAGTTACCTCATGGTCGAGTTCGTCTCTATGTGAACGGTGTCTTATCTCGAACAAGTCTAAAATCTGGGAACTTCATCAAAGATATGCCAGATGTTAATCAAGCTCAACTTGGAGCAACCAAACGGGGCAAGAAAACAGTTTGGTCCTCAAATCTACAAGTTCGAAACCTAACCGTTTACGATCGTGCTTTAAGCCCAGATGAAGTTCAAACACGGAGTCAATTATTTGAAAGAGGTGAATTGGAACAGAAACTTCCTGAGGGAGCAAAAGTCACTGAGAAAGAAGATGTCTTTGAAGGTGGTAGGAACAATCAACCAAATAAAGATGGTATCAAGAGTTATCGTATCCCAGCTCTTCTCAAGACAGATAAAGGAACGCTGATTGCAGGAACGGATGAAAGACGTTTGCACCATTCTGACTGGGGAGATATTGGGATGGTTATTCGTCGCAGCTCAGATAATGGAAAAACATGGGGAGACCGAATCGTAATCTCAAATCCTCGTGACAATGAGCACGCTAAACATGCAGATTGGCCATCTCCAGTCAATATTGATATGGCCTTGGTGCAAGACCCTGAAACAAAGAGAATTTTTGCAATTTACGACATGTTCCTTGAAAGTAAGGCAGTATTTTCATTGCCAGGGCAAGCTCCGAAAGCTTATGAACAAGTGGGAGATAAAGTTTATCAAGTTTTATATAAGCAAGGAGAATCAGGTCGCTATACAATTCGAGAAAACGGAGAGGTTTTCGACCCTCAAAACAGAAAGACAGATTATCGCGTCGTCGTTGACCCTAAAAAACCAGCCTACAGCGATAAGGGAGATTTGTATAAAGGGAATGAGCTAATCGGAAATATTTATTTTGAGTATAGCGAGAAGAATATTTTTAGAGTTTCCAATACCAACTACCTATGGATGTCCTACAGTGATGACGATGGGAAGACTTGGTCTGCACCAAAAGATATTACTCATGGGATTCGGAAAGATTGGATGCACTTCCTAGGAACTGGACCTGGTACTGGGATTGCCTTGCGTACAGGGCCTCATAAGGGAAGACTGGTGATTCCAGTTTATACAACAAACAACGTTTCCTACCTAAGTGGTTCTCAATCATCTCGTGTAATTTACTCAGATGATCATGGTGAAACATGGCAAGCAGGGGAAGCAGTTAACGATAACCGTCCAGTAGGCAACCAAACCATTCACTCTTCAACCATGAATAATCCAGGCGCCCAAAATACGGAGTCAACTGTTGTTCAGTTGAATAATGGGGATCTCAAGCTCTTTATGCGTGGGTTGACTGGTGATCTTCAGGTTGCGACCAGTCATGATGGGGGAGCAACGTGGGATAAAGAAATCAAACGTTATCCTCAAGTAAAAGACGTTTATGTTCAAATGTCCGCTATTCACACCATGCATGAAGGAAAGGAATACATTCTACTCAGCAATGCTGGTGGTCCTGGACGCAATAATGGTTTGATTCACCTAGCTCGTGTTGAGGAGAATGGTGAGTTGACATGGCTGAAACACAATCCTATACAAAGTGGTAAGTTTGCTTACAACTCGCTCCAAGAACTCGGAAATGGCGAATATGGTTTGCTTTATGAGCATGCGGATGGCAATCAAAACGATTATACTTTATCCTATAAGAAATTCAACTGGGATTTCTTAAGCAAAGACAGAATTTCTCCTAAAGAAGCAAAAGTAAAATATGCTATCCAAAAATGGCCAGGTATTATTGCCATGGAGTTCGATTCGGAAGTATTGGTAAACAAGGCTCCGACCCTTCAATTGGCAAATGGCAAGACAGCAACCTTTATGACCCAGTACGATACAAAAACTCTCCTATTCACAATAGATCCAGAGGATATGGGACAAAGGATTACAGGCCTAGCTGAGGGTGCAATTGAAAGCATGCACAATTTACCAGTTTCTTTAGCTGGCTCTAAACTAAGCGATGGTATTAATGGCAGTGAAGCTGCTATCCATGAAGTTCCAGAGTTCACAGGTGGTGTAAATGCAGAAGAAGCGGCTGTGGCAGAGGTACCAGAGTACACTGGACCATTGGCAACAGCAGGTGAAGAACCCGCTCCAACAGTAGAAAAACCGGAATTCACAGGTGGTGTAAATGCAGAAGAAGCGGCTGTAGCAGAGGTACCAGAGTACACCGGTCCATTGGCAACAACAGGTGAAGAACCCGCTCCAACGGTAGAAAAACCAGAATTCGCAGGAGGCGTTAATGCTGTTGAGGCAGCAGTCCATGAACTTCCAGAGTTCAAGGGTGGTGTCAATGCAGTTCAAGCGGCTTCAAATGAGGTTCCGGAATATAGCGGAGGTGCTAACTTTGTCTTGGCAGCTTCAAATGACCTGCCAGAATATAAGGGTGGAGTCAATGGCGCTGAGGCAGCAGTCCATGAAGTGCCAGAGTACAAGGGAGAAACTAATCTAGTATTAGCAGCTGCAGACAACAAACTGTCTCTAGGCCAAGATGTGACATATCAAGCGCCAGCAGCTAAACAAGATGAACTTCCAAATACGGGAAGCAAGGAAGCAAGCTCACTGCTTTCCCTTGGCTTTGCGGGCGTCCTCTTATCACTTTTTGCATTTGGAAAAAAGAGAAAAGAATAATAAGCAAGAGCTATTGTAGCAAGTTTCAGAAGAGGTAGCAGGTTTTCAAGCCTGCTATCTTTTTTGACGACATTCAGGTTGATTCAAAATCATAAGAGGCCTGAAACTACTTTCAGGAACGGCTGTTCTATAAAATACTTTTGAAACTGAAATCTATTCTACTACAAGCTATTGAAAGCGCTTAACAAATAATATATAATAAGCCCATAAGAACAAGAAAGGGAGGAAAGAGGATGCCACAGATCAGCAAAGAAGCCTTGATTGAACAAATCAAAGATGGAATCATTGTCTCTTGCCAGGCACTTCCTCACGAACCGCTTTATACAGAAGCGGGAGGAGTCATTCCCTTGCTAGTCAAAGCGGCTGAGCAAGGTGGAGCAGTCGGTATCCGAGCAAACAGTGTTCGCGATATCAAGGAGATTAAGGAGGTCACGAAACTCCCAATTATCGGAATCATCAAACGCGACTATCCGCCACAGGAGCCTTTCATTACAGCTACGATGAGAGAAGTTGATGAACTGGCTGAACTAGACATCGAGGTCATTGCTCTGGATTGTACCAAACGTGAACGTTACGACGGTTTGGAAATCCAAGACTTTATCCGACAAGTCAAAGAAAAGTATCCGCATCAACTCTTAATGGCTGATACCAGCACGTTTGAAGAAGGAATAGCAGCAGTTGAGGCAGGTGTTGATTTTGTTGGAACAACCCTGTCAGGTTACACCTCTTATAGTCCTAAGGTAGATGGTCCAGACTTTGAACTGATCAAAAAACTGTGTGAAGCAGGTGTGGATGTCATCGCTGAAGGGAAGATTCACACACCAGAACAAGCCAAGCAAATCCTTGAATATGGGGTGCGAGGTATCGTTGTTGGTGGAGCGATTACTAGACCAAAAGAGATTACGGAACGCTTTGTTGCCGGTCTTAAATAACACAATCTCAAAAAAGAGGAGAGTGGTCGATGCGTCGGATAAAATGAAAACGTATACAAATATAAACTTGCTCATTATCCAATATGGATACGCTTATCAATTAGGAGAATACAAATGAAATTTAGAAAACTAGCTTGTACAGTACTTGCGGGTGCTGCGATTCTTGGCCTTGCAGCTTGTGGTAACTCTGGTGGAAGTAAAGATGCTGGAAATTCTGGTAGCGATAGCGGAAAAACAGAAATCACTTGGTGGGCATTCCCAGTCTTTACACAAGAAAAAACGGGTGACGGTGTTGGAACTTATGAAAAATCAATCATCGAAGCGTTTGAAAAAGCAAATCCAGATGTAAAAGTGAAATTGGAAACCATCGACTTCAAGTCAGGTCCTGAAAAAATCACAACAGCCATCGAAGCAGGGACAGCGCCAGACGTACTCTTTGACGCACCAGGGCGTATCATCCAATACGGTAAAAATGGTAAATTGGCTGAGTTGAACGATCTCTTCACAGACGAATTCGTCAAAGATGTCAACAACGAAAACATCGTACAAGCAAGTAAGGCTGGCGACAAAGCTTACATGTATCCAATCAGTTCAGCTCCATTCTACATGGCTATGAACAAGAAAATGTTGGAAGATGCTGGAGTTGCAAACCTTGTAAAAGAAGGTTGGACAACTGATGACTTTGAAAAAGTTTTGAAAGCGCTTAAAGATAAAGGATATACACCAGGTTCATTGTTCAGTTCTGGTCAAGGGGGAGACCAAGGAACACGTGCCTTCATCGCAAACCTTTATGGCGGTTCTGTAACAGACAAAGACGTAACTAAATATACAACTGATGATCCTAAATTCGTCAAAGGTCTTGAAAAAGCAGCTAGCTGGATTAAAGACGGTTTGTTGAACAATGGTTCACAATTTGACGGTGGAGCAGATATCCAAAACTTTGCCAACGGTCAAACATCTTACACAATCCTTTGGGCACCAGCTCAAAACGGTATCCAAGCTAAACTCTTGGAAGCAAGTAAAGTAGAAGTGGTAGAAGTACCATTCCCATCAGATTCAGGTAAACCAGCTCTTGAATACCTTGTAAATGGATTTGCAGTATTCAACAACAAAGACGACAAGAAAGTTGCAGCATCTAAGAAATTCGTTCAATTTATCGCGGATGACAAAGAATGGGGTCCAAAAGACGTTGTTCGTACAGGTGCCTTCCCAGTTCGTACTTCATTTGGCAAACTTTATGAAGACAAACGTATGGAAACAATCAGTGGTTGGACTAAATACTACTCACCATACTACAACACTATCAATGGTTTTGCTGAAATGAGAACACTTTGGTTCCCAATGTTGCAATCTGTATCAAATGGTGACGAAAAACCAGCGGACGCTTTGAAAGCCTTCACTGAAAAAGCTAACGAAACAATTAAAAAAGCTACAAAACAATAAGCACTAAATCAGATTGACTCCTCCCTTTTCCCTGTGCATAGTCTATGTAAGAAAAGGGAGGATTTTGTTTGAAATGTAAGGAACTGTCACGAAATTAAAATGAAGTTCTTACATAAGCGAATCTTAAAAAATTTCATTTTGATTTTAAAACAGTTCAAGAAAATCAAAAACTATTCTATTTGAAAGAGAGGTGCCGACTGTGAAAGTCAATAAAATTCGCATGCGGGAAACAGTGATTTCCTATGCTTTCCTAGCACCAGTATTATTCTTCTTTGTGATCTTTGTCTTGGCTCCTATGATTATGGGATTCATTACAAGTTTCTTTAACTACTCCATGACAAAATTTGAGTTTGTGGGCTTGGACAACTACATTCGCATGTTTAAAGATCCTGTCTTTATGAAGTCTTTGATCAATACCGTTATCCTGGTTATCGGATCTGTTCCGATTGTGGTTCTCTTCTCGCTCTTTGTAGCATCTCAAACCTATCATCAAAATGCGATTGCTCGATCTTTCTATCGTTTCGTCTTCTTCCTACCGGTTGTAACAGGTAGTGTTGCCGTAACGGTTGTATGGAAATGGATCTATGACCCCCTATCAGGGATTCTAAACTTTGTCCTTAAGTCAAGCCATGTCATCAGCCAAAACATTTCTTGGTTGGGTGATAAAAACTGGGCTTTGCTAGCGATTATGATTATCCTTTTGACAACATCTGTTGGTCAACCGATTATCCTTTATATCGCTGCTATGGGGAATATTGATAACTCACTTGTTGAAGCAGCGCGTGTTGACGGTGCGACTGAGTTCCAAGTCTTCTGGAAGATCAAATGGCCTAGCCTTCTTCCAACAACTCTTTACATCGCAATCATCACAACCATCAACTCATTCCAATGTTTCGCCTTGATTCAGCTCTTGACATCTGGTGGCCCAAACTACTCAACAAGTACCTTGATGTACTACCTTTACGAAAAAGCCTTCCAATTGACAGAGTACGGCTATGCAAATACCATCGGTGTCTTCTTGGCAGTGATGATTGCCATTGTCAGCTTTGCTCAATTCAAGATCCTCGGAAACGACGTAGAATACTAAAGAAAGGAGACAGTTATGCAATCTACACAAAAGAAACCTTTAACAGCTTTCACTGTTATTTCAACGATTATCTTGCTCTTGTTGACCGTACTGTTCATCTTTCCATTCTACTGGATCTTGACAGGGGCCTTCAAATCACAGCCTGATACCATTATGATTCCGCCACAGTGGTTCCCTAAAATGCCAACCATGGAGAACTTCCAACAACTCATGGTGCAAAACCCTGCTATGCAGTGGATGTGGAACTCTGTATTTATCTCACTGGTAACCATGTTCCTAGTCTGTGCAACCTCTTCTCTAGCAGGTTATGTTTTGGCTAAAAAACGTTTCTATGGTCAACGCATCCTCTTTGCAGTCTTTATCGCTGCCATGGCACTTCCAAAACAAGTTGTCCTTGTACCATTGGTACGTATCGTCAACTTCATGGGAATTCACGATACACTTTGGGCAGTTATCTTGCCTTTGATCGGATGGCCATTTGGGGTCTTCCTCATGAAACAGTTCAGTGAAAATATTCCAACAGAATTGCTTGAATCAGCTAAAATCGACGGTTGTGGTGAGATTCGTACCTTCTGGAGCGTAGCCTTCCCTATCGTGAAACCAGGATTTGCAGCTCTTGCGATCTTTACCTTCATCAATACTTGGAACGACTACTTTATGCAGTTGGTTATGTTGACTTCACGTAACAACTTGACCATCTCACTCGGGGTTGCGACCATGCAGGCCGAAATGGCAACCAACTATGGTTTGATCATGGCGGGTGCTGCTCTTGCAGCCGTGCCGATCGTAACCGTCTTCCTTGTCTTCCAAAAATCCTTCACTCAAGGGATTACTATGGGAGCTGTTAAAGGATAATACTCTGCGAAAATCGAATTCAGACAATGTCAGCATCACCTTGCCATACTTAAGTACTGCCTGCAGTTAGCTTCCTAGTTTGTTCTTCGATTTTCATTGAGTATAGGAAAAACTGTCTATCAAAATTCAGAAGAATATGTTATAGACTAAGAGAAATATAGTTTCATAAGTGTCTACAAAATGGAGAGTATACAGTTACTTCGTGAAGTTTTGTCAGACACTTATAAACTTAATCTATGATTTTAGTTAACTATCAGAAACGAAGGAAACAGTATGATTTTTGACGATTTGAAAAACATCACCTTTTACAAAGGGATTCATCCCAATTTAGATAAGGCTATCGACTATCTCTATCAGCACCGTAAGGATTCTTTCGAACTAGGTAAGTATGAGATTGATGGGGACAAGGTCTTTCTAGTTGTTCAAGAAAATGTCCTCAATCAAGCTGAAAATGATCAATTTGAGCACCATAAGAATTATGCAGATTTGCATTTGCTGGTAGAAGGGCATGAATATTCGAGCTACGGTTCACGTATCAAAGACGAGGCGGTAGCATTCGATGAAGCGAGTGACATTGGTTTTGTCCATTGTCATGAAGGCTACCCACTCTTGTTGGGTTATCACAATTTTGCGATTTTCTTCCCAGGAGAACCTCACCAGCCAAATGGCTATGCAGGTATGGAAGAGAAGGTTCGCAAATATCTCTTTAAAATTTTGATTGATTAAAAGAATCAGGAGGAGCAAACATGGCACAAAAAGGAGTGAGCCTGATCAAGGCAGCATTTGATACAGATAACTTTCTCATGCGTTTCAGTGAAAAGGTCTTGGATATCGTGACAGCCAATCTTCTTTTTGTTGTCTCTTGTTTGCCCATCGTGACGATTGGAGTGGCTAAAATTAGCCTTTACCAGACCATGTTTGAGGTTAAGAGAAGCAGACGAGTACCTGTTTTCAGAACCTATCTGAGAGCTTTCAAGCAAAATCTAAAACTGGGTTTCCAGTTAGGTTTGCTAGAGTTGGTCATTGTTTTGCTGAGTCTTTTAGACCTCTATCTCTTCTGGGGACAGACAGCTTTACCTTTCCAGATTGTGAAAGCTATTTGTTTGGGGATTCTCATCTTCCTCACTCTGGTGATGCTGGCTAGTTATCCCATCGCTGCGCGCTATGATTTGTCTTGGAAAGAAGTGCTGCAAAAAGGGCTTATCTTGGCAAGTTTTAACTTTCCGTGGTTCTTCCTCATGTTAGCCATTCTCTTTCTTATTGTGATGGTTCTTTATCTATCCGCCTTCACTCTCCTTTTGGGTGGGTCGGCCTTTATCCTCTTTGGTTTTGGTTTGCTAGTCTTTCTCCAAGCAGGATTGATGGAGAAAATTTTCGCCAAATACCAGTAGGATGGCTTGTTTCTGAAACTACTTTCAATCGTTATAGTTTCTAAAATACAAGTAGAAACTAAAATATAAGTGTATACAAGATATTGAAAGCGATTTTCACAAGGTGTATACTAAACTTGTAAAAAATAGAACTGCTCTCAGCAGAAAAAAAGAAATCTTAGGAGAAAATCTATGTCAGATTTGAAAAAATACGAAGGTGTCATTCCAGCCTTCTACGCATGTTATGATGATCAAGGAGAAGTCAGTCCAGAGCGTACGCGCGCCTTGGTCCAATACTTCATTGATAAAGGTGTTCAAGGCCTCTATGTCAATGGTTCTTCTGGTGAATGTATCTACCAAAGTGTGGCAGATCGCAAGTTGATTTTGGAAGAAGTCATGGCAGTTGCCAAAGGTAAACTGACCATCATTGCTCACGTAGCATGCAACAACACAAAAGATAGTATGGAACTTGCTCGCCACGCAGAAAGCTTGGGAGTAGATGCCATTGCAACGATTCCACCGATTTACTTCCGCTTGCCAGAATACTCAGTTGCTAAATACTGGAACGATATCAGTGCTGCAGCTCCAAACACAGATTACGTGATTTACAACATTCCTCAGTTAGCGGGTGTTGCTTTGACTCCAAGCCTCTACACAGAAATGTTGAAAAATCCACGTGTTATTGGTGTTAAGAACTCTTCAATGCCAGTTCAAGATATCCAAACCTTTGTCAGCCTTGGTGGAGAAGATCACATCGTCTTTAATGGTCCAGATGAACAGTTCCTAGGTGGCCGTCTCATGGGTGCCAAAGCTGGTATCGGTGGTACTTACGGTGCGATGCCAGAACTCTTCTTGAAACTCAATGAGTTGATTGCTGAGAAAGACTTGGAAACAGCTCGTGAATTGCAATACGCTATCAACGCAATCATTGGTAAATTGACTGCTGCACATGGAAATATGTACGGTGTCATCAAAGAAGTCTTGAAAATCAATGAAGGACTTAACATTGGTTCAGTTCGTTCACCATTGACACCAGTAACTGAAGAAGATCGTCCAGTTGTAGAAGCAGCTGCTCAATTGATTCGTGAAACCAAGGAGCGCTTCCTCTAATCCATAAGGAGGTATTTATGACACATTACGTTGCAATTGATATCGGTGGAACCAACATCAAATATGGTTTGATTGACCAAGAAGGCCAGCTTGTTGAATCGCATGAAATGCCAACTGAGGCGCATAAGGGTGGACCTCATATCTTACAAAAGACAAAAGATATAGTAGCCAGCTATTTAGAAAAGGGTCCAGTAGCAGGTGTTGCCATTTCTTCAGCGGGAATGGTGGATCCAGATAAGGGTGAGATTTTCTATGCCGGCCCGCAAATTCCTAACTACGCAGGAACCCAGTTCAAAAAGGAAATAGAGACTAGCTTTAATATTCCTTGTGAAATTGAAAATGATGTCAACTGCGCAGGTCTTGCTGAGGCAGTGTCTGGTTCAGGCAAGGGAGCGAGTGTGACACTTTGCTTGACCATTGGAACAGGTATCGGCGGTTGCTTGATTATGGATGGGAAAGTCTTCCATGGATTTAGCAACTCAGCTTGCGAAGTCGGTTATATGCACATGCAGGATGGAGCTTTCCAAGACCTCGCCTCTACCACAGCCTTGGTAGAATATGTAGCAACAGCTCATGGTGACTCAGTTGATCAGTGGAATGGCCGACGTATCTTCAAGGAAGCTACTGAAGGCAACAAGATTTGTATGGCTGGCATTGACCGAATGGTCGACTATTTAGGAAAAGGTCTGGCAAATATTTGCTATGTGGCCAATCCAGAAGTGGTCATTCTCGGTGGCGGTATCATGGGACAAGAGGCAATCCTGAAGCCGAAGATCCGCACAGCCTTGAAGGCGGCCTTGGTACCAAGTCTAGCTGAAAAAACACGATTGGAATTTGCCCATCACCAAAATACAGCAGGGATGTTGGGAGCTTATTATCATTTCAAAACAAAACAATCCTAGTTTGGAGTTATAGAATTAAGAAGAACTTTTAATCACTACTTGAGTGAAAAATGTTTTGCTTAATTCTTTTTTTAATGATGGAAAAACTGTCAAGGTAAATGACGAATTGGAAGTAGTAGAATCAACTCAAAAAGTATGGAGGCATAGTATGTGTGGAATTTCTACCGATTTATAAAATAATAAATTTACAGAATATAGATCGGAGGCAATTATGGATTATGTAATTAGAGAATTAAAGCAGAATGAAATTAATTTATTGGATACTTTTCTATATGAGGCTATTTTTATTCCTGAAGGAGTACAAGCGCCGTCCAAAGATATTATAAAACATCCCGATTTACAAATATATGTTGCTGATTTTGGCAAGAATGATGATGTATGTTATGTAGCGGATTTGGATGGAAAGGTAGTAGGA
Source organism: Streptococcus sp. 517s (assembly GCF_054445985.1). NCBI lineage: Bacteria > Bacillati > Bacillota > Bacilli > Lactobacillales > Streptococcaceae > Streptococcus > Streptococcus sp. 517s. The sequence goes on from NZ_CM136847.1 coordinate 474,776, forward strand.
GCTGTATGGACTCGTATCATCAATGATTATGGTCATGTTGATGACACAACACCCTCTCTTTCCATTTCTCTTCTCAAGGAATATAGGAATTTGGGAATTGGAACTGAACTTATGAAACAAATTCTTTTGACCTTGAAAGAGCGAGAATATAAGCAAGTGTCATTATCGGTTCAAAAGATAAACTATGCAGTGAGTATGTATAAAAAAGTAGGCTTTGAAGTTGTTCGTGAAAATGAAGAGGACTATGTCATGATTTGTAAACTGTAGTTTCTGGTAACTTCCAGTTTGTCGTAGTAAAAAAACAAATAGGATATTACCAAGAGGAAGTAAGAGGCAAATAGCCGATACTTCCTTTTTCTTGTCAAAAATTCAAAAACGGAAAGGAGGATTTATGGAGGAACTGAAAATACAGATAAACAAGGCATTAGAACAAAGGGGAAGATTGGAAAGATCACCTATGAGCCTATTATCATTTCAAAACAAAATAATCCTAGTTTGGTTCAACCAAACTAGGATTTTCTAACGCGTTTTTGTCTACGATAGCCATTGAGTTTTTTATTTTCCCAATAACTATTAAAGATTTTTTCCTTGCTATCGCGATTGATTTCCAAAAAGTAGGCATAAATCAAATCTATAAGGAAGAGCATGGGGAGTTGAGCGGATATCCGTTGAATGTAGGAAGGCTGGCTGTGGCTAGCAACAAGAACTGTCTCTGTATAGGCCTGACTATTTTTGTTTGGAGCGCTGGTAAAGAGGATGGTCTTAGCCCCCATCTCTTTTGCGTCTAATAGACTGTCTAAAATAGAAGGAGTTGTGCCAGAAAGTGAGAAACCGAGTACTAGACAATTTTCATCCATGATGCTGGTCGTCCATGCAAAGCCGTCCTGATCGGTTAAGGCTTCACAGACCACACCCAGACGCATGAAACGCAATTTCATTTCGCGAGCGACAAGACCGGAACTACCTGTTCCAAAGAAATAGACACGCTCAGCATCTTCGATTAACTGGGCGACTCGTTCCAGTTGTTCTTCGTCAATCAAATCCTGCGTTTGTTCTCGCATGATACTGTAGCTTCGCAAAACACGTTTGGTCAAAGGACTATGTTTGTGGGAATGAGTATCCTGTTTACTAGCCTGATGCTGGTATTGAAAGACGAATTCTCGGTAGCCTGTAAAACCACACTTTTTGGCAAAGCGGGTCAATGCTGCTTGGGAGATATGTAATTTCTGGGTGACTTGCTGAGAAGAAAGATCATCTTGGATCGTTTCAGGTTGTAAAAAATAGCGAGCGATTTCTTGCTCGAGCTCGGTTAATTCTTCAAAATGGAGGTCGATTATAGTTGCGATGTCTGGCTTGTTCATGAGGCTCCTTTTTATGAGTCAAAGTCTTAAAGGTTAACGCTTTCCTAACTATTACTATCATTATATCATAGAAGTTAGGATAACCAAATAAAAAGGCATTTTCAGTTGAAAGTCAAAAAATGCTTCGACTTTTCCAAGAGTTTCTCCGTAAAATATGGTACAATGAAAAGTACTGAGCTTCACCTGTTTGCTCTATTATTTTATATGTAAATAAAGGTGAAAATTGGAAATTTTTCTAGAAAAGAGTCTTAGTTGTATGAGAAAATTCAATAGCCATTCGATTCCTATTCGGCTTAATTTACTGTTTGCCATTGTTATCCTGTTGTTTATGGCCATTATTGGTCGATTGTTATACATGCAGGTGCTCAATAAAGATTTCTATGAAACAAAATTGGCTTCAGCCAGCCAGACAAGGGTAACAACCAGTTCAGCTCGTGGACAGATCTATGATGCAGCAGGGAAACCCTTGGTAGAAAACACTGTCAAGCAAGTTGTTTCTTTCACACGAAACAATAAAATGACAGCAGCTGAATTGAAGGAAACAGCCAAGAAACTTCTCACATATGTGAATGTGACCTCCCCTAATTTGACAGACCGTCAGATTGCAGACTACTACTTGGCGGACCAGGACGTTTACAAAAAAACAGTCGAATCCTTGCCAAGTGATAAACGCCTAGATTCAGATGGGAACCGCTTATCTGAAACGACTCTCTACAATAATGCGGTTGAAAGTATTGACGTGAGTCAACTCAATTATACAGATGACCAGAAAAAGGAAATCTATCTCTTTAGTCAGCTCAATGCCGTTGAAAATTTTGCGACGGGCACCATTTCTACGGATGCCTTGAATGATACCCAAGTTGCTCTCGTTGCATCAGCATCCAAGGAATTACCAGGTATCAGTATTTCAACCTCATGGGATAGAAAAGTCCTAGATACTTCTTTGTCTTCAATTGTAGGTAGTGTATCAAGTGAAAAATCAGGTCTTCCAGCGGAGGAAGTGGATGCTTATTTGAAAAAAGGGTATTCTCTCAATGACCGAGTGGGGACTTCCTATCTTGAAAAACAATATGAAGATGTTCTTCAAGGCAAACGCTCTGTCAAGGAAATCCACCTCGACAAACACGGAAACATGGAAAGTGTAGAAAATGTCGAAGAAGGAAGCAAAGGAAACAACATCAAACTAACGATTGACCTAACTTTCCAGAATGGTGTGGATGACCTACTCAAGAGCTACTTCAACTCAGAGTTGGGTAACGGTGGAGCTAAATACTCTGAAGGAGTCTACGCTGTAGCCCTCAATCCTAAAACCGGTGCAGTTCTAGCGATGTCGGGTGTCAAGCATGATGTCGAATCCGGTGAATTAAGTTCAGATTCACTTGGAACGATAACCAATGTCTTTGTTCCAGGATCTGTCGTTAAGGCAGCAACTCTTAGCTCTGGTTGGGAAAACGGGGTCTTGTCAGGCAATCAAACCTTGACAGACCAGCCGATTGTTTTCCAAGGTTCGGCTCCTATCAATTCATGGTATACCTTATCCTATGGCTCCTTCCCTATCACAGCAGTTGAAGCTTTGGAGTACTCTTCTAATACCTACATGGTTCAGACTGCGCTAGGGATTATGGGGCAGTCCTACCAGCCAAATATGATAGTCGCAACTGATCAGTTAGAAACTGCAATGGGCAAGTTGCGATCAACCTTTGGGGAATATGGACTTGGAGCTTCAACAGAGATTGACCTCCCAGATGAATCTACAGGATTTACACCAAAAGAATTTGATTTGGCCAACTATATTAATAACGCCTTTGGTCAGTTTGACAACTACACACCTATGCAGTTAGCCCAGTATGTCGCAACCATTGCAAACAATGGCGTACGATTGGCTCCTCACATCGTTGAGGGAGTTTATGGAAACAATGAACAAGGTGGCTTAGGAAATCTAGTTCAAGAAACAGCCACCAAGGAACTGAACAAGATCAATATCTCAGAAGCGGATATGGCTCTCTTGCACCAAGGTTTCTATCAAGTTTCGCATGGAACGAGTGCTCTGACAACTGGTCGTGCCTTTTCAAATGGCGCAGCCGTTTCCATCAGCGGGAAAACGGGGACAGCCGAAAGTTATGTTAATGGCGGTCAAAAGGCCAATAATACCAACGCAGTTGCTTATGCACCAACCGATAATCCTCAAATCGCGGTCGCAGTCGTCTTTCCTCACAACACCAACCTAACAAATGGTGTCGGACCTTCAATTGCGCGTGATATCATCAATCTTTATAATCAACAACATCCAATGAATTAGAAAGGAACTTATGCTGTATCCAACACCTATTGCCAAGTTAATTGATAGCTATTCGAAGCTTCCAGGTATCGGGATCAAAACGGCTACCCGTCTCGCCTTCTATACCATTGGAATGTCTGATGATGATGTCAATGAATTTGCCAAAAACCTTCTATCTGCCAAGCGGGAATTGACCTATTGTTCCATCTGTGGTCGCTTGACGGATGATGATCCCTGCTCTATCTGTACAGATCCGACTCGAGACCAGACAACCATCTTGGTGCTAGAGGATAGTCGCGATGTGGCTGCTATGGAAAACATCCAAGAATACCACGGACTCTATCATGTCTTGCACGGTCTCATTTCTCCTATGAATGGTATCAGCCCAGACGATATCAACCTCAAGAGTCTCATGACCCGTCTCATGGATAGTGAGGTTTCAGAGGTAATCGTGGCAACCAATGCGACAGCAGATGGAGAAGCGACATCTATGTATCTCTCTCGTTTGCTCAAACCAGCTGGTATCAAGGTCACTCGTCTAGCACGAGGCCTAGCCGTGGGAGCAGATATCGAGTATGCGGATGAGGTCACACTTTTACGAGCTATTGAAAATCGGACAGAGTTGTAGGTGAAGACCAGTTTACAAACTCAATTCATTATACAAAAATCGAGGAGGCCGACTTTGTTTTTATCGGTCTCTTTTATGTTTTTTGAAGATCAGTATTAGCTTCAAGTTTTAAAAAAGAAGCAAATATGATATACTAAAGAACGAATATTCTATTAGAATTAGGACAAGCAATATGAAACAAACGATTATTCTTTTATACGGTGGGCGTAGTGCAGAGCGTGAAGTCTCTGTCCTTTCAGCTGAAAGTGTTATGCGTGCGGTCAACTACGACCGTTTCACAGTCAAGACTTTCTTCATCAGCCAGTCAGGTGACTTTATCAAAACACAGGAATTTAGCCGGACTCCAGGTCAAGAGGATCGTCTCATGACAAATGCGACTATTGACTGGGGCAAGAAAATAGCGCCAAGTGCCATCTACGAAGAAGGTGCAGTGGTCTTCCCAGTCCTTCATGGTCCGATGGGAGAAGATGGCTCTGTTCAAGGATTCTTGGAAGTTTTGAAAATGCCCTATGTCGGCTGCAATATCTTGTCATCAAGCCTTGCCATGGATAAAATCACGACCAAGCGAGTTTTAGAATCTGTAGGGATTGCCCAAGTTCCTTATGTGGCCATCGTTGAAGGTGATGATGTGACTTCTAAAATCGCTGAAGTTGAAGAAAAATTGACTTATCCAGTCTTCACGAAACCGTCAAATATGGGTTCAAGTGTCGGTATTTCTAAGTCTGAAAACCAAGAAGAACTCCGTCAAGCTTTGGAACTTGCCTTCCAATATGACAGCCGTGTCTTGGTTGAGCAAGGAGTGAATGCTCGTGAAATTGAGGTTGGTCTCTTGGGGAACTACGATGTCAAGAGTACACTTCCTGGTGAAGTGGTTAAGGATGTTGCCTTTTATGACTATGATGCCAAGTATATTGACAACAAGATTACAATGGATATCCCGGCCAAGATTAGTGATGATGTAGTAGCTGTCATGCGTCAAAATGCAGAAACTGCCTTCCGTGCGATCGGTGGCCTTGGTCTATCTCGTTGTGATTTCTTCTATACAGATAAGGGCGAGGTTTTCCTAAACGAGCTCAATACCATGCCAGGTTTTACCCAGTGGTCTATGTACCCACTACTTTGGGACAATATGGGAATCAGCTATCCAGAACTAATCGAGCGTTTGGTTGACCTTGCTAAGGAGAGCTTTAACAAGCACGAAGCGCATTTGCTATAAAAATGAAAGAGAGGGTAGAAGCCAGAACGATCACTGCATGGTGACTAGAGTTCTCGGACTTCAACCCTTTTTAAAGGAGTAGAAATGAAATTAACAATCCATGAAGTTGCCCAAGCTGTTGGAGCTAAAAATGATGTTAGTCTTTTTGCGGACGTTCAGTTAGAAAAAGCTGAGTTTGACAGTCGTTTGATTGGGCAAGGTGATTTGTTTGTGCCCCTCAAAGGTGCGCGTGATGGTCATGACTTTATCGAAACAGCTTTTGAAAATGGTGCAGCAGTAACCTTATCCGAGAAAGAGGTTGCAAATCATCCCTACATTCTAGTAGACGACGTTTTGACTGCCTTTCAAACCCTCGCAGCCTACTATCTTGAAAAAACGGCAGTTGATGTCTTTGCCGTTACGGGTTCAAATGGTAAGACAACGACCAAGGATATGTTGGCGCATTTACTGTCAACAAACTACAAGACCTACAAAACTCAAGGCAATTACAATAACGAGATTGGCCTTCCTTACACAGTTCTCCACATGCCTGAAGGGACAGAAAAGTTGGTCTTGGAGATGGGGCAGGATCACTTGGGAGATATCCATCTCTTGTCTGAATTGGCTCATCCAAAAACAGCCATCGTGACCTTGGTTGGAGAGGCTCATTTGGCCTTTTTCAAAGACCGTTCAGAGATTGCTAAAGGGAAGATGCAAATTGCAGACGGTATGGCTTCAGGTTCTTTGCTTCTGGCACCAGCCGACTCCATTGTCGAGGACTACTTGCCAGCTGATAAAAAGGTGGTCCGTTTTGGGCAAGGGGCAGAGTTGGAAATCACAGACTTGGTCGAACGCAAGGATAGTCTGACCTTTAAGGCTAATTTCTTGGAACAAGCCCTCGATTTGCCAGTGACAGGTAAGTACAATGCCACCAATGCTATGATTGCATCTTATGTTGCCCTACAAGAAGGAGTTTCGGAGGAACAGATTCATCAGGCCTTTCAGAACCTAGAATTGACCCGTAATCGTACTGAGTGGAAGAAAGCAGCCAATGGAGCAGATATCCTGTCAGATGTCTACAATGCCAATCCAACTGCTATGAAGTTGATTTTGGAGACATTCTCTGCCATTCCAGCCAACAAAGGAGGCAAGAAAATCGCTGTCTTGGCAGACATGAAGGAACTCGGCGACCAGTCTGTCCAACTCCATAACCAGATGATTTTGAGCCTCTCGCCAGATGTGCTGGATACCGTTATTTTCTATGGAGAAGACATTGCCGAATTGGCACAACTGGCTAGTCAAATGTTCCCAATCGGTCATGTATTCTACTTTAAGAAAACTGCGAGCGAAGATCAATTTGAAGACCTAGTCAAGCAGGTCAAGAAAATCCTTGGAGCTAATGATCAAATCCTGCTCAAAGGCTCTAACTCCATGAATCTAGCCAAGTTGGTAGAAAGTTTAGAAAATGAATGCAAGTGATTTTGCCAAGTATCTGCAAAGAATGCTAGCCATTACGGATACTGGATTAACCTTTACAAAAGATCCTTTTGACCGTGAGCGATACGAGGACTTGCAAAGTCTGTTATCTGAAATGTTGAATCAGGTATCAGACCTCGATGCAGAAGAAGTGGCAGAAGTCTTGAAACCAACTTCCGCTTATGCAACTCCTCTGATGGATGTACGTGCTTGGATTGTTGAGGATGAAAAGATTTGTCTGGTTAGGGGACAAGGAGAGGATAGCTGGGCTTTGCCAGGTGGCTTTGGTGAGGTCGGCTATTCTCCAACCGAAAATATTCTCAAGGAAATTGAAGAAGAAGCCGGTTTTACAGCAAAAGCTGAAAGGTTACTTGCAGTTTTTGACACCAATCGTTTCCAACTACAGAGCAAACAATATGCAAAGTTTGTGTTTGAATGCCAACTTCTTGACGGACAATTCCAAGAAAATCAAGAGATTGCCGACCTTCAATTTTTTGCTATGGACCAACTGCCAGCCTTGTCTGAAAAACGCATCACTAAGGACCAAATGGAGATTCTCTGGCAAGTTTATAGAGGACAAAGAGACCAATATGTCGATTAGTTTTTGCTAGAGAAGTCGACAAATCAAAAAAGGGTGTCTGTAAAGTGCATTTCTGCAATACAAATGATATAATAGGTTGCGAATTTAAGACGCAAGTGTTCTATGAATAGCATAGAATCAAGTTTTTTCAAAAAATTTAAAAGCTGGAGAAAGTGAATTTTTTACCGCCTCTAGCTAGATGAACGAGGAATAGAATATGAATTTGTGGGATAAATTATTTACCACGCAGATATCAGAACCGCCCCAGTTTGAACTCCACTGGTATATTGGTTTGTTATGTTTACTGGCCTTTACTTTCTACGCTTCTTATCGTTTTCGCGACAAAGTGGCTTACCAACGATTTATTCAGATTCTTCAATCTGTTCAACTGATTGTTCTGTATAGCTGGTATTGGGGAAATCTCATGCCTCTATCAGAAAGTTTGCCCTTCTATCATTGCCGTGTAGCCATGCTTGTCTTGCTCCTGATCCCGGGAACCTCTAAGTACAAGCAATACTTTGCCCTTCTAGGAGCCTTTGGGGCAACAGCGGCTCTGACTTATCCACTATTTGACCCCTACCCATTTCCACACGTGACTATCCTGTCCTTCATTATCGGACATGTGGCACTTTTGGGAAATGCCCTCTTATACTTGTTTAAAAACTATGAAGCTTCCCTGCTCAATTTCAAAAATGTGGCGGTGATTACATTCACCTTGAACGCTTTGATATGGGTTGTTAATTTAGTTGTCAGTGGGGATTATGGTTTCTTAACGAGACCGCCACTTGTTGGAAATCACGGACAACTTTTGAATTACCTTATTGTTTCGAGCGTTATCGTGATAGCAATTTGCGTAACAGCAAAATTGCTAGAGATTTTTTTACAGCAAAAATCGCAAGAATTTATTCAAGAGAAGGTCTAAATAGACCTTCTTTTTTTGATGGGTTATAAATATTATAGAATTGTTGACAAGAACATCAAAAACTTTTTCCAGAAGAAAAATTTTCTAATATTTTCTCAAAAAACATGCAGGAAATTTACGAAAAACTAAGCATGATTAGTTTTTTTGTGTTATAATATTTTTTGAATAGCTATGCCCAAACATAGTTATTAAATAGAAGTGAGAAACTTGGAAGATAGAGAGGATGCGATGTAATGACTAGAGATGGTTTTTTTACAGGCTTAGATATCGGAACTAGCTCCATTAAGGTGTTAGTTGCGGAGCATAGAGATGGCGAAGTAAATGTAATTGGTGTTAGTAACGCCAAAAGTAAAGGTGTAAAAGACGGAATTATTGTTGATATTGAAGCAGCTGCTTCAGCAATCAAATCCGCAATCACACAGGCAGAAGAGAAAGCAGGCATTTCTATCAAGTCTGTCAACGTTGGTCTTCCAGCAAATCTTCTGCAGGTCGAACCAACACAAGGAATGATTCCTGTAACATCAGATACAAAAGAAATCACAGATCAGGATGTTGAAGATGTTGTTAAGTCAGCTTTGACAAAGAGCATGACTCCTGATCGTGAAGTGATTACCTTTATTCCAGAAGAATTCATCGTGGATGGTTTCCAAGGAATTCGTGACCCTCGTGGTATGATGGGTGTTCGCTTGGAAATGCGTGGTCTGCTTTACACAGGTCCTCGTACGATTCTACACAATCTTCGCAAGACAGTTGAGCGTGTAGGTATCCAGGTTGATAATGTGATTATTTCACCTTTGGCAATCGTGAACTCAGTTCTCAATGAAGGCGAACGTGAATTTGGTGCGACTGTCATTGACATGGGTGGAGGTCAGACTACTGTAGCGACTATCCGCAATCAAGAATTGCAATTCACCAACATCTACCAAGAAGGTGGAGATTACGTTACAAAAGACATCTCTAAAGTCTTGAAAACATCTCAAAAGATTGCAGAAAGTTTGAAACTGAACTATGGTGAAGCTTATGTTCCGCTAGCAAGTAACGAAACTTTCCAAGTTGAAGTAATTGGTGAAGTAGAGCCTGTTGAAGTGACAGAAAGCTACTTGGCAGAAATTATCTCAGCACGCATCAAACATATCTTTGACCAAATCAAACAAGAGTTGGAAAGAAGACACTTGTTAGATCTGCCAGGTGGTATCGTCCTTATCGGTGGAAATGCAATTTTGCCGGGCGTTGTCGAATTAGCCCAAGAAGTATTTGGTGTTCGTGTAAAACTCTATGTACCAAATCAGGTTGGAATTCGCAACCCTGCATTTGCTCACGTAATTAGTTTATCTGAGTTTGCTGGTAAATTGACTGAAGTCAATCTTCTTGCTCAAAAAGCAGTTAAAGGAGATGAATTCCTTCGTCAAAAACCAATTAACTTTGGCATTCCAAATCAACGTTTGAATCCTGTGGCGCAACCAAGCCCAACACAGACAACTCCAGTTGAAACTGTACAGGAAGCTCCAGTTGCTCCCAAGGAAGAATTCCAAGCAAGTTCTCAAAGTAAACCGAAGCTAACAGAACGTTTCCGTGGTTTAATCGGAAGCATGTTTGATGAATAAAAGAGGATAAGAAATTATGACATTTTCATTTGATACAGCAGCAGCTCAAGGCGCAGTTATTAAGGTAATTGGTGTCGGTGGTGGTGGTGGCAACGCCATCAACCGCATGGTTGACGAAGGTGTTGCTGGTGTAGAATTTATCGCAGCCAACACTGATGTACAGGCACTTAGCAGTACGAAAGCAGAAACCGTTATCCAACTTGGTCCAAAATTGACTCGTGGTTTGGGTGCTGGAGGTCGTCCAGAAGTTGGACGTAAAGCTGCAGAGGAAAGCGAAGAAGCTTTGACGGAAGCAATCAGCGGTGCAGACATGGTCTTCATCACTGCTGGTATGGGTGGTGGATCTGGTACAGGTGCTGCCCCTGTTATTGCACGTATCGCTAAAGATCTTGGTGCTCTTACAGTTGGTGTTGTGACACGTCCTTTCGGATTTGAAGGAAGCAAACGCGGTCAGTACGCTGTAGAAGGAATCAATGAACTTCGCGAGCATGTTGATACTTTGTTGATTATCTCTAACAACAACTTGCTTGAAATTGTTGACAAGAAAACACCGCTTCTTGAAGCTCTTAGTGAAGCAGATAACGTTCTTCGTCAAGGTGTTCAAGGGATCACTGACTTGATCACGAACCCAGGATTGATTAACCTTGACTTTGCTGACGTGAAGACTGTAATGGCAAACAAAGGGAATGCCCTTATGGGTATCGGTATCGGTAGTGGTGAAGAGCGCGTTGTTGAAGCGGCTCGTAAAGCAATTTACTCTCCACTTCTTGAAACAACTATCGATGGTGCAGAGGATGTGATTGTCAACGTTACTGGTGGTCTTGATTTAACTTTGATTGAAGCAGAAGAAGCTTCAGAAATCGTCAACCAAGCAGCTGGTAAAGGTGTAAACATCTGGCTTGGAACATCTATCGACGAAAGCATGAAGGATGAAATCCGTGTGACTGTTGTAGCGACAGGTGTTCGTCAAGAACGACTAGAAAAAGTAGTCGGGTCTGCTACCAACCAACCAATTGGTCGACCATCAACTAAAACTCCACAAGCACACACATTTGACCGTCAATTCGACTTGGAAGAGACAGCAGAACTGCCTAAATCAAGTCCGCGTCGCTTTGAAACCAACCAAGCATCTGCTTTTGGAGATTGGGACTTGCGCCGTGAGTCAATTGTTCGCCAAACAGATCCCGTTGTTTCACCAGTTGAACGCTTTGAAACACCAGTTTCACAAGATGAGGATGAATTGGATACACCTCCATTCTTCAAAAATCGTTAATCAATGAATTTGAAAAAAAATACTGAATTAGTTTTTCAGCAAATTGCTGATGCTAGTCAAAAAGCCAACCGTAATCTAGATGCTGTTTCAGTAATCGCAGTGACAAAATATGTAGATGTACAAACAGCGGAAGCCTTGCTTCCGCTTGGCATCCATCATATCGGTGAAAATCGGGTTGATAAATTTTTAGAAAAATATCAGGCCTTGAAAGATTACCCGGTCACTTGGCATTTAATAGGAACACTACAGAGACGGAAAGTAAAAGAAGTAATCCCATATGTGGATTACTTTCATGCTTTAGACTCTCTAAAATTAGCCCAGGAAATTCAAAAGAGAACAGATCATGTTATCAAGTGTTTCTTGCAGGTCAATATTTCTGGGGAAGAAAGTAAGCATGGGTTTTCAAAAGAAGAATTGCTAGAACTTTTGCCAGAATTGGCTAAGTTAGATCAGATTGAGTATGTTGGTTTAATGACCATGGCTCCTTTTGAGGCAGACAGTGATGAATTGAAAGAAATTTTCAAGGATACGCAGGCTCTGCAAGCAGAAATTAGAGAAAAACAAATCCCTAATATGCCGATGACAGAACTAAGCATGGGAATGAGTCGTGACTTTAAAGAAGCGATTCAGTTCGGCTCGACCTTTGTTCGAATCGGTACAGCATTTTTTAAATAGGAGAGAGCTATGTCTTTAAAAGATAGATTCGATAAATTTATAGATTATTTTACAGAAGATGGAGAAGACGTGACTAACTACCAAATTCAACAAGAGGAGACTGTTAGTCCAACCATCTCATCTTCTAAAGAATTACCAGCATCTGCTCAGCCGGGATCAGTAAAAGATGCGAATATTACTCGCCTCCATGCTCGTCAACAAGAGTTGGCAAAGCAAAACCATCACTCAGATGAGAAAGTGACGATTGATGTTCGTTATCCAAGAAAGTATGAGGATGCAACTGAGATTGTTGATTTGTTAACTGGAAATGAAAGTATCTTGATTGATTTCCAATACATGACAGAAGTACAAGCGCGTCGCTGCCTTGATTACTTGGATGGAGCTCGTCACGTCTTGGCTGGAAATATGAAAAAAGTTGCGAGTACGATGTATCTATTGACGCCTGTCAACGTTATCGTGAATATTGAAGATATCAAACTTCCAGACGAATCACAAGGTGCCGAGTTCGGCTTTGATATTAAACGAAATAGAGCAAGATAATGATTCTCTTAATCCGTTTAATTCAGAATGCAGTTAGTATTTACTCCATCATTCTCGTTGCATTTGCTCTTCTTTCATGGTTTCCAAATGCCTATGAAAGTCAACTAGGTCGCTTAGTCATCAGACTTGCTCGTCCAGTTATCGAGCCACTTCGTAAGCTCAATTTACAATTTGCTGGTCTTGATTTTACTGTCTGGGCCGCACTGATTCTAATCCAGTTTCTTGGAAATATCTTAACACGACTAGTGCTATTACTATGACAGTAAATCGAGCCATTTATCAGCATTTTTCCCAAGATGATATTCCTTTTATTGACAAGGGAGTAGAGTGGATCAAGCGGGTAGAAGATACATATGTACCGGTGCTTACTCCCTTTATCAATCCCCATCAGGAACAGATTTTAAGGGTGCTAGCTGGGAGATATGGACTGGGTTGCCAAAGTAGTGGTGATTTTCTTCCGACGGAGTCGGTTCGTGTTCTTCTCTATCCAGATTATTTTGAACCGGAAATATCAGACTTTGAAATGACCTTGTTAGAAATTTGCTATCCGAGTAAATTTGAACAGCTGAGCCATAGAAAAATATTGGGAACAATCATCAACCAGCTAGGAATTGACCGTAAATTATTTGGTGATATCTTGGTAGATGAAAAGAGAGCACAGATTTTTGTCAATCGTGATTTTATTCCTCTTTTTCAGGATGGAATAAGAAAGATTGGCAGACTTCCTGTATCGCTGGAGGAACGTCCTTTTACCGATAGGATTATATCTAAAATTGACTTTAGAGAACGAGAAATTTTAGTTTCGAGTTTTCGATTGGATGCCCTCTTATCAAGTGCCTTGAAATTATCTAGAAATCAAACTAGTCAACTGATTGAGAAAAAATCTGTCCAGGTAAACTATCATCTGGTTGAAAAATCTGATTACCAGGTTGCCGTTGGAGATTTGATCAGTGTGAGAAAGTTTGGTCGTCTAAAAGTTGTCAAAGACAATGGACAGACAAAAAAAGACAAGATAAAATTAAGCATTCAATTATTATTAAGTAAGTGAGGAAAAGTATGCCAATTACATCGTTAGAAATTAAAGATAAAACCTTTGGTACAAGATTTAGAGGTTTTGACCCAGAAGAAGTAGATGAATTTCTTGATATCGTTGTTCGTGACTATGAAGATTTGGTTCGTAGTAATCACGACAAAGAGACACGCATCAAGAGTTTGGAAGAACGTTTGTCTTACTTTGATGAGATGAAAGATTCCTTGAGTCAGTCAGTTTTGATTGCTCAAGATACTGCGGAGCGTGTCAAACAGGCTGCTCAAGAACGTTCAAACAATATTATTCAACAAGCTGAACAAGACGCTCAGCGTTTGCTAGAAGAAGCAAAATACAAGGCAAATGAAATTCTCCGTCAGGCAACAGATAACGCTAAGAAAGTGGCTGTTGAGACAGAAGAGTTGAAGAACAAGAGTCGTGTATTCCATCAACGCCTCAAGTCTACGATTGAAAGTCAATTGGCTATTGTTGAGTCATCAGATTGGGAAGACATTCTTCGCCCAACAGCAACGTATCTTCAAACAAGCGATGAAGCCTTTAAAGAAGTGGTGGGTGAAGTTCTTGGTGAAACTATTCCTTCACAACCTGAGGAAGAGCCAATTGATATGACTCGTCAATTCACACCAGAAGAGGTTGCTGAGTTGCAAGCTCGCATCGAGGCTGGAAATAAAGAATTGGCTGAGTTTGAAGCTCAACAAAATCAACATACAGATGAAAGTGAACAACATGAAGAGTCAGTTGAGGTAGAAGCTACTGCAGCGACTGAGGGAGATGCAAACAAAGAATCTGTTCTTATCCTATAAAAGTAAATGTGAGAACAAAATCTAACCAACTATATTTTCAGCGAGCGGGAGATGGTGTGAGCCCTGCAATCCCTAGTCGTTAGATTATCCTCTCAACGAATCCAATCTGAAAACAGTAAGACTGGACGTTCCCCACGTTACGGGAAAAGAGGAAAAGAGACACTGTCTTTTTTCGAACAAAGGTGGTACCACGATTTTCGTCCTTTTTGGAAGTCGTGGTTTTTAATTTGTTAATATTTATAAAGGAGATACCATGAAACTCAAAGATACCCTTAACCTTGGGAAAACAGCTTTCCCAATGCGTGCAGGACTTCCTACCAAAGAGCCACTCTGGCAAAAGGAATGGGAAGATGCAAAACTTTACCAACGTCGTCAAGAATTGAACCAAGGAAAACCGCATTTCACCTTGCACGATGGACCTCCGTATGCAAACGGAAATATCCACGTTGGACATGCCATGAACAAGATTTCCAAAGATATTATTGTTCGTTCTAAGTCTATGTCAGGATTTTACGCCCCTTATATTCCTGGTTGGGATACTCATGGTCTGCCAATCGAGCAAGTCTTGGCAAAACAAGGCGTGAAACGTAAAGAAATGGACTTGGTTGAGTACTTGAAACTTTGCCGCGAGTATGCTCTTTCTCAAGTAGATAAACAACGCGAAGACTTTAAACGTTTGGGTGTTTCTGGTGACTGGGAAAATCCTTATGTGACTTTGACTCCAGACTATGAAGCGGCTCAGATCCGTGTCTTTGGTGAAATGGCTAAAAAAGGCTATATCTACCGTGGTGCAAAGCCTGTTTACTGGTCATGGTCTTCTGAGTCAGCCCTTGCAGAAGCGGAAATTGAGTACCATGATTTGCTTTCAACTTCCCTTTACTATGCTAACCGCGTCAAAGATGGCAAAGGTGTACTAGATACGGACACTTACATCGTCGTATGGACCACTACACCATTTACTATCACAGCATCTCGTGGTTTGACAGTTGGAGCAGATATTGATTATGTAGTCGTACAACCAGCTGGCGAATCTCGTAAGTTTGTGGTTGCTTCAGAATTATTGAATAGCTTATCTGAGAAATTTGGCTGGGCTGATGTTCAGGTATTGGCGACCTACCGTGGTCAAGAATTGAATAAAATTGTGACAGCTCACCCATGGGATACAGCTGTAGATGAGTTGGTGATCCTCGGTGACCACGTTACGACTGACTCTGGTACAGGTATCGTCCATACAGCCCCTGGTTTTGGTGAGGATGATTACAATGTTGGTGTTGCCAATGGCTTGGAAGTGTTTGTCACTGTCAATGAACGCGGTATTATGATGGAAAATGCTGGTCCTGACTTTGCAGGTCAGTTCTATGACAAGGTTGTTCCAACTGTTATCGAAAAACTGGGGGATTTGCTTCTTGCTCAAGAAGAAATCTCTCACTCATACCCATTTGACTGGCGTACCAAGAAACCAATCATCTGGCGTGCAGTTCCACAATGGTTTGCCTCTGTATCTAAATTCCGCCAAGAAATCTTGGACGAAATTGAAAAAGTGAAGTTCCACTCAGAATGGGGGAAAGTGCGTCTTTACAACATGATTCGCGACCGTGGCGACTGGGTCATCTCTCGTCAACGTGCTTGGGGAGTTCCACTTCCTATCTTCTATGCTGAAGATGGAACACCAATCATGACAGCTGAAACCATTGAACACGTGGCTCAACTCTTTGAGGAACACGGTTCTATCATCTGGTGGGAACGTGATGCTAAGAATCTCTTGCCAGAAGGATTTACGCATCCAGGTTCACCAAATGGCGAGTTCAAAAAAGAAACAGACATCATGGATGTATGGTTTGACTCAGGTTCCTCATGGAATGGAGTGGTGGTTAACCGTCCAGAGTTGACTTACCCAGCAGATCTTTACCTTGAAGGTTCTGACCAGTACCGTGGTTGGTTCAACTCATCACTTATCACATCTGTTGCTAACCATGGCGTTGCTCCTTACAAACAAATCTTGTCACAAGGTTTTGCCCTTGATGGTAAAGGTGAGAAGATGTCTAAATCTCTTGGAAATACCATTGCGCCAAGCGATGTTGAAAAACAATTCGGTGCTGAAATCTTGCGTCTCTGGGTAACAAGTGTGGATTCAAGCAACGACGTACGTATCTCTATGGATATCTTGAGCCAAGTTTCAGAGACCTACCGTAAGATCCGTAACACTCTTCGTTTCTTGATTGCCAATACATCTGACTTTAACCCAGCTCAGGATGCAGTTGCTTACGATGAGCTTCGTTCAGTTGATAAGTATATGACCATCCGCTTTAACCAGCTTGTGAAAACGATCCGTGATGCTTATGCTAACTTTGAATTCTTGACAATCTACAAGGCCTTGGTGAACTTTATCAACGTTGACTTGTCAGCCTTCTACCTTGATTTTGCGAAAGACGTTGTCTACATCGAAGGTGCCAAATCATTGGAACGCCGTCAAATGCAGACTGTTTTCTATGACATTCTTGTGAAAATCACCAAACTCTTGACACCAATCCTTCCTCACACTGCGGAAGAAATCTGGTCATATCTTGAGTTTGAAGCTGAAGACTTCGTTCAATTGTCAGAATTGCCAGAAGCGGAAACATTTGCTAACCAGGAAGAAATATTGGATACTTGGGCAGCCTTCATGGACTTCCGCGGACAAGCTCAAAAAGCCTTGGAAGAAGCTCGTAATGCTAAAGTAATCGGTAAATCACTCGAAGCGCACTTGACAGTTTATCCAAATGAAGTTGTGAAAACTTTACTCGAAGCAGTAAACAGCAATGTAGCTCAACTCTTGATCGTGTCAGAATTGACTATTGCAGAAGGACCAGCTCCAGAAACTGCCGTTAGCTTCGAAGATGTAGCCTTCACTGTTGAACGCGCTGCAGGTGAAGTATGTGACCGTTGCCGTCGTATCGACCCAACAACAGCAGAACGCAGCTACCACGCAGTCATCTGTGACCACTGTGCAAGCATTGTAGAAGAAAACTTTGCGGATGCAGTCGCAGAAGGATTTGAAGCGAAATAATCAGAATAGACTGAGAAAGGTCGCTAAAATCATAAAAACGCATAATATCAAGAGTTCAAGTACCTTGATATTATGCGTTTTATCATGGGAAAATTTACTAGTCCATTTCCTCAAATGAAGTTCTTCCTGGCCTGTCCGTGTAGATAATTAATATAATCAACTATTCAGTTTTCTCATAATTTTATATTTCTACTAATTATAGAGAAGACTGATAAGCTCTTCTCTTTTTAGTTGATTTTAACTAGCTTTTTTGTGAAAAATTGTGTAAAATAGAATAGATAAACGAGGGAAACCTCGAAAAATAAAAGGAGAATCCATCTAATGGTAAAATTGGTTTTTGCTCGCCACGGTGAGTCTGAATGGAACAAAGCTAACCTTTTCACTGGTTGGGCTGATGTTGATTTGTCTGATAAAGGAACACAACAAGCGATTGACGCTGGTAAATTGATCAAAGAAGCTGGTATCGAATTTGACCAAGCTTACACTTCAGTATTGAAACGTGCGATCAAAACAACAAACTTGGCTCTTGAAGCTGCTGACCAACTCTGGGTTCCAGTTGAAAAATCATGGCGCTTGAACGAACGTCACTATGGTGGTTTGACTGGTAAAAACAAAGCTGAAGCTGCTGAACAATTTGGTGATGAGCAAGTTCACATCTGGCGTCGTTCATACGATGTATTGCCTCCTGCAATGCCTCATGATGACGAATACTCAGCTCACACTGACCGTCGTTACGCTTCACTTGACGACTCAGTCATTCCAGATGCTGAAAACTTGAAAGTGACTTTGGAACGTGCTCTTCCATTCTGGGAAGATAAAATCGCTCCAGCGCTTAAAGATGGTAAAAACGTATTCGTAGGAGCTCACGGTAACTCAATCCGTGCCCTCGTAAAACACATCAAACACTTGTCAGATGATGAAATCATGGGTGTAGAAATCCCTAACTTCCCACCATTGGTATTCGAATTCGACGAAAAATTGAACGTCGTAAAAGAATACTACCTTGGGAAATAATCTATAAACAGAAAGCCTAGGATTCCTAGGCTTTTTGTTTTTGCTTCTGGTTTCCAACTAGTTGAAAAAGCGTTATAATGATAGTAAAGAGTGACTTAATTGTAAGAAAGAGAGAAGGACGATGGCTTATATTGAAATGAAACACAGCTACAAGCGTTACCAGGTCGGTGATACGGAGATTGTGGCTAATCGTGATGTGAATTTTGAAATTGAAAAAGGGGAGCTGGTTATTATCCTTGGTGCTTCTGGTGCTGGAAAATCAACCGTTCTCAATCTCCTAGGAGGTATGGATACCAATGATGAAGGGGAGATTTGGATCGATGGTACCAATATTGCCAACTATAGTTCGCACCAACGAACAAACTATCGTCGTGAAGATGTGGGCTTTGTTTTTCAGTTTTACAATCTAGTCTCCAATCTGACAGCCAAGGAAAACGTGGAGTTGGCCTCAGAAATCGTAGCGGATGCCTTGGATCCAGAGCAAGTACTCAAAGACGTAGGTCTGGCTCATCGCCTCAATAACTTTCCAGCCCAGCTTTCTGGAGGGGAGCAACAGCGAGTCTCCATTGCACGCGCTGTAGCCAAAAATCCTAAGATCCTCCTTTGTGATGAACCAACAGGTGCCTTGGATTACCAGACGGGGAAGCAAGTCTTGAAGATTCTCCAAGACATGTCTCGTCAAAAAGGGGCAACAGTGATTATCGTGACCCATAATAGCGCGTTAGCTCCTATCGCAGATCGGGTGATTTACATGCGTGATGCTACGGTTAAGAGCGTAACAATCAATGAGCATCCACAGGATATTGATACATTGGAGTATTAGCATGAGAAAAATATACCGAAAAGACCTACTCCAGTCGGTAACTGCTTCTAAGGGGCGTTTTGTTTCTATCTTGACTTTAATGATGCTGGGTTCCCTGGCCCTAGTAGGTCTTAAAGTAGCCAGTCCCAACATGGAACGTACGGCAGAAGATTATCTCCGTAAAGCCAATACTCTGGATCTGGCCGTGATAGCTGATTATGGCTTGGACAAAGAAGACCAAGACGAACTAAAGACCCTTCAAGGAGCAAGTGTTGAGTTTGGCTATATGGCAGACCTAACCGTTGAAAATAGTGAAGAAGCGGTTCGACTTTATTCCAAACCAGAGAGCATTTCAACCTTCCAAGTGACAGTAGGGCGACTGCCAGAAGCTAATGAGGAAATTGCCTTGGCTGATTTCTGGAAAGACCGTTATCAGATTGGAGAGACCATTACCTTTACTAAGAAAGAAGAAAAGACCGTCCTAAAATCCCAAACTTTCACAATTACCGGATTTGTTCAGTCGGGTGAGATCCTTTCTAAAAAAGATTTAGGGAGTGCTAGTAGTGGAAATGGAAACTTAGCTGGCTACGGAGTGATTTTACCCAGTCAGTTTGATACAGAAGTCTACAGTATTGCGCGTGTGCGCTATGATGATTTAAAAAATCTGGATGCTTTTTCATCAGACTATAAGACCAAACGAACCCAACATCAGGAAGAGTTGCAAGACTTACTTGCTGATAATGGTCAAAAAAGATTGGTAAGTATCAAAACAAATGGGCAAAAGAGCCTGGAAGAGGGGAAAGAACAGCTCCAAACTGCTGAAAGCAACCTTGAAAATGGCAGGAGTCAGTTAGAGCAGGCTGAAAGTCGCTTGAAAACGCAAGAAGAACAAGCGACCGCTCTACCAGAACCACAAAAGAGTCAAGCCAAGGGACAGCTGACAAAAGCTAAGGAAGAACTGGCGACAAAAAAAGAAAAACTGGCTCAGACAGAGAGTGATCTATCTAAGGAAAAAGAGAAGCTTGAACAGCGTCAGAAAGAGCTTGATGAACTGGCAGAGCCGAAATACCACGTATACAATCGCCAAACCATGCCAGGTGGTCAAGGCTACCTCATGTACAGCAATGCATCATCAAGCATTCGTTCAGTCGGGAATATCTTCCCAGTGGTGCTTTATATGGTCGCTGCAATGGTGACCTTTACAACAATGACTCGCTTTGTGGATGAAGAGCGTACCAATGCTGGTATTTTCAAGGCCCTAGGTTACCGGAATCAAGATATAGTTGCCAAGTTTATCCTCTATGGTTTTCTTGCAGGAACTGTAGGAACCATTATAGGAACACTTCTTGGACATTATCTTCTTGCAGGGGTGATTTCAGATGTTATAACAGCTGGGATGGTTGTTGGAAAAAGTCACGAGTATTTCTATTGGTCTTATAGTCTTATTGCCCTAGCTTTAAGTTGGGTATCCAGCGTTTTGCCGGCTTATCTGGTAGCGAGGAGGGAATTACACGATGAAGCAGCCCAACTCTTACTTCCAAAACCTCCCGTTAAGGGATCAAAGATTTTGCTGGAACGTCTGAGCTTTATTTGGAGTCGTTTGAGTTTTACTCATAAGGTTACGGCAAGAAATATCTTTCGTTATAAGCAACGGATGTTGATGACCATTTTTGGAGTTGCAGGTTCGGTGGCTCTCCTATTTGCAGGTCTTGGCATTCAGTCATCTGTGGGAGGAGTTGTGGAGCGCCAATTTGAACAAATCCAGCAATACCAGATGATTGTAGCGGAAAAGAGCAGTGCCAGTGAGCAAGAAAAAACAGATCTAGAAAGTGCCTTGCAAGCTGAATCGATCCATGCTTCTCAAAAGATTTACTCAAAATCCATTGAAAAAGATTTTAAAGGAAAAGCAGGACTTCAAACAATCACCATGATGGTTACTAGTGGAGAAGACTTTAAGCCTTTTATCACATTAGAGGAAAATGGGCAAGAGGTGCAGGTCACTGATGGAGCGGTTGTGAGTCAAAAATTAGCCCAACTAGCAGGTGTTACGGTTGGGGACGAGCTGGAGCTTGATGGGAAGGAAATCAAGGTCGCGGCTATTTCTGAAAACTATGTTGGACACTTTGTTTATCTCAACCGAGCGACTTACGAACAAGTCTATGGAACCAGTCCGCAAGACAATACCTACCTAGTAAAATTAAAAGAGCCAACACCTTCCAATACGGAGAAAGAAGCGGCTACTTTCATGGGAAAAGCTGCTGTTTCTGGGGTCGTCCAAAATGCGACAGCCATCCATCTCTTTGAATCCGTGGCTAGTTCGCTCAATAAAACCATGGCAATCCTTGTCCTTGTTTCCGTTTTACTAGCCATTGTCATTCTCTACAATCTCACTAACATCAATGTCGCAGAACGTATACGTGAACTTTCCACTATCAAGGTTCTCGGTTTCCACAATAAAGAAGTGACCCTCTATATCTACCGCGAGACCATGGTGCTGTCCCTTGTGGGAATTGCTCTCGGTTTGGTAGCTGGCCACTATTTACATCAATTTTTGATTCAAATGATTTCACCAGCCACCATACTCTTTTATCCTCAGGTCAGCTGGGAAGTCTCTGCTCTTCCAATCGTCGCAGTGACTGTGATTTTGGCTTTACTGGGCGTCTTTGTCAATTACCACTTAAGAAAAGTAGATATGCTCGAAGCCCTGAAATCAGTAGAGTAATTCAAGGGTTTAAACAGTAAATCAGTTGACAAAGTCTCTGCTTCTTGGTAGAATAAGAACTGTCGTAAAGACAAATAACTTCTTCTTGGTTGCAGGCATGCCAACCTGTCACTCGGATGAAGCCAAATAAAAAGGAGAAACATCATGGCAATCTCAAAAGAGAAAAAAAATGAAATCATCGCACAATATGCACGTCACGAAGGTGATACAGGTTCAGTAGAGGTTCAAGTTGCTGTCCTTACTTGGGAAATTAACCACCTTAACGAACACATCAAACAACACAAAAAAGACCACGCTACTTACCGTGGATTGATGAAGAAAATCGGTCGCCGTCGTAACTTGCTTGCATACTTGCGTAAAAACGACGTTAACCGTTACCGTGAGTTAATCAACTCTCTAGGACTTCGTCGCTAATCTTGCGTCTAAAACGTTTCTATACTTCGTTGCCTTAGCCTCGATGTACCATCAGTACAATCTTCGGCTTGTCGCCTAGTCTATAAACGTTTTATCCAGCAAGAATTATGATGCTAAGGGCGCCAAAAATCCGTATGAAAATAGGGAAACGAGACAGTGTTCGATGAACATAAGGAGTTTCATCTTTTTCGCTAGGATTTTAGCCCAAGCTCAAATCAGCTCTCTGACTTCAGAGGGCTTTTTCTATATATATTTCCATTCTTGTTCATCTAATGAAAATATGGTATACTTTTTATGAGAATTTTCTAAATTTTTAAGATTCTATCAAAGGAGGTTTACATGCTTTCCAAATTTTCTGGAAGCCGACAGGACCTGCAATTCGTGTTGCTTTTAGGTATTTTGCTAGGTGTTTTAGGAATTTCCCTCTTTCTAGCAGTTTCAATGGGATCCGTTGCGATTGATCTAGGCGATACCTATCGGGTTATTTTGAGCAGGTTGGGATTTCCTCTTGAGATAGGAGAGGTTTCCAAGTCTACTCTTGCCATTGTATGGAACATGAGATTCCCTCGAGTATTGTTAGGTCTGATAGTAGGAGCAGGCCTTTCTATGTGTGGTAGTGTGATGCAGTCCACGGTAAACAATCCCATCGCTGAGCCCTATGTCTTAGGAATCTCTGCGGGTGCAACTCTAGGTGCAACCTTGAGCATCATTCTTGGTTTAAAAGTGATGATTAGCCTTGGAGCTTTTCTTGGAGCTATTTTGGCAACAATTGCTGTCCTCATCATTGCCTCTATGCAGGGAAGGATGACGACTTCTAGTCTAATCTTATCGGGAACGGTGGTCAACGCTCTCTTTCTGGCTTTTTCAAACTTTATTATCTCAGTTGGCGCTAATGCGGATAGTGTGATGACCATTAAGTTTTGGACCATGGGCTCGCTCGCTGGGACTTCCTGGGCAGACTTGGTTCTGCCAACTATAGTAGTAGGATCGGCCTTTCTATTTTTCTCTACTCAGTATCGTGTTTTTAATGCGATGATGATGGGAGATGAGACTGCTTTAACTTTGGGAATTCCCTTACGCTTCTATTGGTATCTTTATGTGACCATGGTAGCTGTGCTGACAGCAGTCTTAGTGGCAACCTGTGGGATTATTGGATTTGTTGGTCTAATTACTCCTCACTTAGCTCGAGGCTTAGTAGGAACGAATTACAGGAGACTTTTTCCCGTTGCGACCTTACTGGGTGCCCTCTTTGTCGTCTGGGCAGATGTACTCTCTCGTGTCATCATTCCAAATGCTGAGCTGCCGATTGGTATTTTCACAGCCTTGGTAGGTGCTCCCTTCTTTATCTACATTGTAGGAGGTAAGCGAAGGGAGGTGAGGGCCTGATATGGACTTGATTTGTCAGGATGTCCACTTTGGACTAGGAGAGAAAAAAATCCTCAAAGGAGTTTCTCTTAAGGTTGAGGGGCATCAATTTCACACGATACTAGGACCGAATGGAAGTGGAAAAACCAGCCTGCTTAAACTCCTCTATCGTCAGGAAAAGGCGGACAAGGGCTTGATAAGCCTAGATGGAAAGCCGCTGGAGCATTGGTCACTCAAAGAAACAGCCAAGCAAATGGCAGTTGTCACCCAGTTTAATCAATTGCAGTTTGATTGTACAGTTGAGGAAATCGTCTTGCTAGGAAGAACGCCCCATCTCTCTTTTTTACAGAAGGAAAAGGAAAGAGATTATGCCCTTGTTCAAGATGCACTTGTCAAGGTGGATATGCTTGAGAAGAAAACTCGTCTCTATTCGTCCCTGTCAGGGGGAGAGAAGCAGAGAGTCTTATTAGCCCGCGCCTTGGCGCAAGAACCGACTCTCTTGCTCCTGGACGAACCAACTAATCACCTGGATATCAAGTACCAGTTAGACTTGTTGGCCATTGTGAAGGATCTTAAGGTCAATGTTCTAGCTGTCCTACATGATATTCAACTTGCTTGTCGCTATTCGGATTATCTCTATCTGATGAAAGAGGGGGAAATTCTTTATCAGGGAACTCCAAAGGAGGCCATCACCCCTGAGTCATTACAAACTGTATATGGAGTTCAAAGTCAAGTGACTTGGACCGAGGATCAGCAAGCCATGATTCACTATTTATAAAAATGAAAAGGAAAACAAAATGAAAAAAACACTAAGCATTTTACTGGTAACAGTAGCTACCTTAACCATGGTAGCTTGTGGTAATACTACAGAAAAAGCTACCACACAGTCTAGTACAGAAACAAGTCAAAAGGCCAGCACAGAGACGACTTATCCGTTAACGGTCAAGACTTATGACGCTAAGGGAAATGAAGTCGAACAAGTCTTTGACAAGACACCTGAAAAAGTTATCACCAACAATCTTTCAACAACTGAAATCTTATTGGAGCTAGGCTTGAAGGATAAAATTGCTGGCATGCTCAACCCTGACAATGCTGTGACGGACAAATACAAGGACGCGATTGCGACGATTCCTCAAATTGGCGATAAAAAAACAGTCTCTCAAGAGACAGTGCTTTCTTATGAACCAGATGCTGTGATGGGTCGAAACATGATGTTTTCTGAAAAATCCTTGGGGACAGTTAGCACTTGGAATGAAAACAAAATCCCAGTCTATACGCAAAAAGCTTCTCTCTCAACAATTCAGCAAGATTTGGGGAATATTGTAGAAGACGTTAAAAATCTTGGAATGATTTTCAATGTTCAGGACAAGGCCAATGAATACGCAGCCCAATTACAAGCTAAAATTGACGCTGTTAAGAAAGCAAACCCAGCAAGCCAAGGTGAAAAGAAAAAGGCTTTGATTATGGTTGCTTATAATGATGAAACCTTTGGTGCCTACAAGTCTGCTTTGCAAGAAAGCTTGTTGAATCAACTTGGTTATACAAACGTTGCAACGGGAACATCAGGCTTGACCTTGGAAAATCTCGTGTCAATGGATCCTGAGTTGATTATCTATGTGACCAGCGACCGCAATAAAAAATTGGATGCTAACGCAGTAGAGTTGATGAAGGCAAATGAAGTTTTGGAAAACGTTCCTGCAATTAAGAATCAAAAAATCATGACCATTTCTTACGATGAGTTGATGGACTATGGTCCAGCAGTGATTGATTCCCTTGAGAAAATCAATGACTTTATCAATAAATAATGAGTTTGATTGGGAAGGAATCCAAGTCAAGGTCAGCCTTCCTTCGACCTATGACCCCAATCAAACCTATCCAGCAATTCTCTTGAATGATGGAAACTTGGATTTCCTCTCTTCCCTTTCAGAATCTGTGATTTTAGTGGGCTTGACCTCTAAAAATCGCCTAGATGACTACACTCCCTGGAAGGCATCTGCTTTAAGAGATGGAGCTCCAGATTTTGGCGGTCAGGCAAATGCCTATCATGGTCATTTATTTGGAGATCTTTTAGACAAGTTGCAGTCACTTTATCGTCTGGACAAAAATCGCCTTGCTTATGGAGGATACTCACTAGGTGGTTTGCTGGCAGTATACAGTCTTTTCAGCTTTGACAAGGTCTCCTGTGTCTTCTCTATCTGTGGTTCCTTTTGGTATCCTGATTTTGTGACTTATTGCAAGGAAGAAAAGGTGAGAAATTTGGACTGTTTACTGTATTTGCAGAATGGTCAAACAGAAGGAGCCCATCATACCAATCGCTTGGCTCAAGCACCAGCCTATGCTGAGCAGATCCATACCAGTCTTCAGCAACGCTATCCGACTGGTCAGTTTGTCTTTGATCCTTATGGGCATCATGAGCAAGTGGCTGAGCGATTTCTAGCCTTTTCCAACTGGTTGGCTCAAAAATGGAAAATTGCATAAAAGAAATATCCCTTGGCAAAAGCCAAGGGATAATTGTATTTTTTAACCAAGTTTCTCTCTCTTCTTATCTGGATTCCAGATAAAGCTTGCAATGAAGGTAAAGATAATTGTTAGGATACCAACAACCACAGCAAGGATGAGGGCTGGGATGCGGACAAACCACCAGAGTGGATTTGGTTTTTTATCATTGTGCCATTGCTTGGTTTCTTCGTCCAAACGTTGGAATTCTGCTTGGATACGGTCTGCAACCATTTCAATCCCTTCATCATTCATTTTCTTGATGTCTGAGATATCGATAGGATTTCCAAAGTTCATATCTACACGTTCACGGCTAATCAAGCCTTTCAAGGTCATGGGACCGGTGTAGGTAACAGGCATGATACGGACCTTGGCCATTTTGGCAATCAAGGCAACTCCACCCTTGACATCATTTGAGTGACGGCTCCCACTTGGAAACATGATGAGAGAGCGGTCACTTTTTTTGAGGACGTTGATAGGGTACTTGATGGCAGAGGCGCTGGGATTTTCCCGGTCGATAGGAAAGGCACCACACATACGGATCCACCAGCCAAAGATGCGGTTGTTAAAAAGCTCTTTTTTGGCCATAAAGATGAACTGTTTTGGCTTGGTCGCAAAAGCCATATATACAGGATCCCACCAGGTACGATGAGGAGCGACGAGGATATAGTTTTCGTCTTTACTAGGGATTTTATCAGTATTGTGGTAGTGAGCATTGCCATTGATGGACCACAAAATCAGCATGACTAGTCCACGCAAATAAGTATAAAACATGAGATCTCCTTCGATTGTATTGCTTTTATTATTATACCTTATCAAAAGACTACTGGCAAACTTTTTCAGTTATCAGCCAACAGTTTTTGGATGAGATTAGAATTCTGCTAGAAAAAATGATATGATAGAATTTATGGATAAAAATAAGATAATGGGATTAACCCAAAGAGAAGTCAAGGAAAGACAGGCTCAAGGTTTGGTCAATGACTTTACCGCTTCGGCCAGTACCAGTACTTGGCAAATCTTTAAACGAAATGTTTTTACACTTTTTAACGCTTTAAACTTTGCTATTGCTTTGGCGCTAGCTTTTGTGCAGGCTTGGAGCAATCTGGTTTTCTTTGCCGTTATCTGCTTTAACGCTTTTTCTGGGATTGTGACCGAGCTGCGGGCTAAACACATGGTGGACAAGCTCAATCTCATGACCAAGGAAAAAGTCAAAACCATCCGTGATGGTCAAGAGGTTGCTCTCGATCCAGAAGAGTTGGTTCTAGGAGATGTCATTCGTCTGTCTGCTGGAGAGCAAATCCCTAGTGATGCGCGGGTTCTGGAAGGATTTGCGGAAGTCAATGAAGCTATGTTGACGGGTGAGAGTGATTTGGTGCAAAAAGAAGTGGATGCCTTGCTTTTATCAGGGAGTTTCCTAGCCAGTGGCGCGGTTTTGGCTCAAGTTCACCATGTCGGGGCAGACAACTATGCTTCCAAACTCATGCTGGAAGCTAAGACAGTGAAACCAATCAACTCCCGTATCATGAAATCGCTAGACAAGCTAGCTGGCTTTACTGGAAAGATTATCATTCCCTTTGGTCTAGCTCTCTTGCTAGAAGCCTTGATGTTAAAAAGCCTACCCCTCAAGTCATCCGTTGTAAATTCGTCAACAGCCCTTTTGGGTATGCTGCCCAAGGGAATCGCCCTTTTGACCATAACTTCGCTCTTGACTGCGGTGATCAAGCTGGGCTTGAAAAAGGTCTTGGTGCAGGAGATGTACTCTGTCGAGACCTTGGCGCGCGTGGATATGCTCTGTCTAGACAAGACGGGAACCATCACCCAAGGAAAGATGCAAGTGGAGGCGGTTCTTCCTCTGACGGAAACTTATGGTGAAGAGACTATTGCCAGCATTTTGACCAGCTACATCGCCCATAGTGAAGATAAAAATCCAACGGCCCAAGCCATTCGCCAGCGTTTCCAAGGTCAAGTAGCCTATCCTATGCTCTCGAATCTTCCCTTCTCTAGCGACCGCAAGTGGGGAGCTATGGAGTTAGAAGGGCTAGGAACGGTTTTCTTAGGTGCGCCTGAGATGTTGTTGGACTCTGAAGTCCCAGAAGCTAGAGAGGCCCTAGAGAGAGGGTCGCGTGTCTTGGTCTTAGCCCTCAGTCAGGAAAAACTAGACCACCACAAACCACAGAAACCATCTGATATTCAGGCTCTGGCCTTGCTGGAAATCTTGGACCCGATTCGAGAAGGAGCAGCTGAGACACTAGACTATCTTCGTTCCCAGGAAGTGGGCCTCAAGATTATCTCTGGTGACAATCCAGTTACAGTGTCCAGCATTGCCCAGAAGGCTGGCTTTGCAGACTATCACAGCTATGTAGATTGCTCAAAAATCATGGATGAGGAATTGGTTGCCATGGCTGAAGAGACGGCTATTTTTGGACGTGTTTCCCCTCATCAAAAGAAACTCATCATCCAAACTCTGAAAAAAGCAGGGCATACAACGGCTATGACAGGGGACGGAGTCAATGATATCCTGGCCCTTCGTGAGGCGGATTGTTCGATCGTGATGGCTGAGGGAGATCCGGCGACTCGTCAGATTGCCAATCTAGTTCTCTTAAACTCAGACTTTAATGATGTTCCTGAGATTCTCTTTGAAGGCCGTCGCGTGGTCAATAACATCGCCCATATCGCACCGATTTTCTTGATTAAGACGATTTATTCCTTTTTGCTTGCGGTGATTTGTATTGCTAGTGTTTTACTAGGGCGGCCTGAGTGGATTTTGATTTTTCCTTTCATTCCGATCCAGATTACCATGATCGACCAATTCGTGGAAGGTTTCCCACCATTCGTTTTGACTTTTGAGAGAAATATCAAACCTGTCGAGCCAAACTTCCTCAGAAAATCCATGCTTCGCGCCCTACCAAGTGCCCTCATGGTTGTGTTCAGCGTTCTCTTTGTGAAAATATTTGGAAGTAGTCAAGGATGGTCTGAGTTAGAAATGTCAACTCTCCTCTATTATCTACTTGGCTCTATCGGCTTCTTATCCGTATTTAGAGCCTGCATGCCATTTACTCTCTGGCGTGTCCTCTTGATTGTTTGGTCAGTAGGAGGTTTCCTAGCCACAGCTCTTTTCCCAATGATTCAAAAGTTGCTTGAAATTTCAACCTTGACAGCACAAACGTTGCCTGTTTATGGGGCCATGATGCTGGTCTTTACGGTGATTTTCATTCTAACCAGTCGCTACCAAGTTAAAAAATAAAGAAAGACTGCAATCTGTGGATTGCGGTCTTTTTAGGTGCAAGATTGCTAGCTGAAATGTGGTATAATAAGAGATAATAGAGTTTTGGAAAGTGAGAGAAGATGATTTCAAAGAGATTAGAATTAGTGGCTTCCTTTGTGCCACAGGGGGCCGTTTTACTAGATGTGGGAAGTGACCATGCTTATCTGCCGATCGACTTGGTTGAAAGAAGACGAATCAACAGTGCCATTGCAGGGGAAGTGGTGGAAGGTCCCTACCAGTCCGCGGTCAAAAATGTAGAAGCTCATGGTCTAAAGGAGAAAATCCAAGTCCGTTTAGCCAATGGCTTGACAGCCTTTGAAGAGGAAGACCAAGTGTCGGTTATCACCATTGCAGGTATGGGAGGGCGATTGATTTCCACTATATTAGAAGAAGGTTTGGACAAGCTAGCTAATGTAGAGCGTTTAATCCTCCAACCCAATAATCGTGAAGACGACTTGCGTATCTGGTTGCAAGACCACGGTTTTCAGATCGTAGCAGAAAGCATCCTAGAAGAAGCTGGCAAGTTCTACGAGATTTTGGTGGTGGAAGCAGGACAAATGAAGTTGTCAGATATCGATATCCGTTTTGGCCCTTTCTTGTCCAAAGAAGTTAGTCCGGTTTTTGTACAAAAATGGCAAAAAGAAGCAGCTAAGCTAGAGTTTGCTCTTAGCCAAATCCCAGAAAAAAATCTGGAGGAACGTCAAGTTCTAGCTCATAAAATTCAAGCCATTAAGGAGGTGCTCCATGCTAGCAAGTGAAGTGATTAACGCATATGAAGCCTTTTGCCCTCAGGAGTTTTCCATGGAGGGAGACAGCCGTGGTCTGCAAATCGGCACTTTGGACAAGGATATACAAAGGGTCATGGTTGTCCTCGACATTCGTGAAGAGACGGTGGCTGAAGCCATTGAAAAGGGTGTAGATTTGATTATCGTCAAGCACGCGCCTATCTTTCGTCCTATCAAGGATCTGGTAGCTAGCCGTCCGCAAAATCAGATTTACATTGATTTGATTAAGCATGACATCGCAGTTTATGTCAGCCATACTAACATTGACATCGTTGCAAATGGTCTCAATGACTGGTTTTGCCAGATGCTAGGCATTGAGGAAACGACTTATCTGCAGGAAACAGGTCCAGAACGTGGAATTGGGCGTATTGGAAATATCCCGACTCAGACATTTGGAGAATTGGCCCAGCATGTTAAGCAAGTCTTTGGTCTAGATAGTCTTCGAATGGTGCATTATCAAGAGAGTGATTTGCAGAAGCCCATTTCAAGAGTGGCTATCTGTGGTGGTAGCGGGCAGTCTTTCTATAAAGATGCTATAGCTAAGGGGGCAGCTGTCTATATCACTGGTGATATCTATTACCACACAGCTCAGGATATGCTTTCTGATGGCCTGTTGGCATTGGACCCAGGACATTATATCGAAGTGCTTTTTGTGGAAAGAATCGCAGCACTTCTTACTCAATGGAAGGAAGAGAAAGGCTGGACTATTGATGTCTTGCCTAGTCAAGCATCAACCAATCCTTTCCACCATATCTAGTTAGAAGGTGAAGACAATGAAAAAAGTTGCCATTATAGGAGCAGGGATTGTGGGGGCAACAGCTACCTACTACCTCGCGAAAGAAAGCGACCTAGAGATAACTGTTTTTGACCATGGTCAAGGTCAGGCAACCAAGGCAGCAGCGGGAATTATCAGTCCTTGGTTTTCAAAACGCCGTAATAAGGTCTGGTACAAGATGGCACGCTTGGGGGCTGACTTTTATGTGGATTTGTTGGCTGATATAGAAAAGTCTGGTCAGGAAATTGATTTTTACCAGCGTTCGGGAGTTTTTCTCTTGAAAAAGGATGAATCCAAGCTAGAAGAACTTTATGAACTAGCCCTCCAGCGCAGGGAAGAATCTCCCTTGATAGGCCGGTTAGCCATTTTAGACCAAGCGTCTGCAAATGAATTATTCCCTGGTTTGCAGGGATTTGATCGCCTGCTCTATGCTTCTGGTGGAGCGAGAGTAGATGGTCAACTCTTAGTGAATTGTTTGCTAGAAGCCAGTCAGGTCAAGCCGGTCAAAGAAAAAGTGAGTCTGACACCTTTAGAATCCAGCTATCAGATTGGCGAAGAGATATTTGATCAGGTTATTCTAGCGACGGGAGCTTGGTTGGGAGACATTTTGGAGCCTTTAGGATATGAGGTAGATGTTCGTCCCCAAAAGGGGCAACTCCGAGATTATCAGCTTGCCCAAGACCTAGAATCTTACCCTGTTGTCATGCCGGAAGGGGAGTGGGATTTGATCCCTTTTGCAGGTGGGAAATTGTCCTTAGGCGCTACTCATGAAAATGATATGGGATATGATTTGACGGTAGATGAAAACTTACTCCAACAAATGGAGGCGGCGGCCTTGCCTCACTATCCAGCCTTGGCAGAAGCGAAATCATCGGGTGAGCGTGTGGGAATCCGTGCCTACACCAGCGATTTTTCACCTTTCTTTGGGCAAGTACCTGGCTTAGTAGGTGTCTATGCGGCTAGTGGTCTAGGTTCATCAGGCCTCACAACGGGTCCTATCATTGGTTACCATCTAGCACAGCTGGTCCAAGACAAGGAGTTGACCTTGGACCCTGAAAATTATCCAATTGCAAACTATGTCAAACGGGTAAAAAGCGAATAAAATTTTACTGAAATTTTAGCCTCCCCCTAGGATGGCAAATGACATTCCCTATCAAAAATGGTAAAATAAGAAAAAATAATCCGAGAATCGAGGAAAAAAGATGCAAGAAAAGATTTTGGTAACGGGTGGTGCTGGATTTATCGGAACCCACACTGTTATTGAGTTGATCCAAGCAGGTCATCAAGTGGTTGTGGTGGATAATCTTGTCAATAGCAATCGTAAAAGTTTAGAAGTTGTTGAAAGAATCACAGGAGTTGAGATTCCTTTTTATGAGGCAGATATCCGTGACACAGATACACTCAGAGATATTTTCAAGCAGGAAGAACCGACTGGTGTGATTCACTTTGCTGGTTTGAAGGCTGTTGGCGAATCAACACGTATCCCTCTTGCCTACTATGACAACAATATCGCAGGAACTGTCAGCCTTCTAAAAGCCATGGAAGAAAATAATTGTAAGAACATCATCTTCAGTTCTTCTGCGACAGTTTACGGAGACCCTCATACAGTTCCAATCTTAGAAGATTTCCCACTTTCAGTGACCAACCCGTATGGCCGTACTAAGCTCATGCTAGAGGAAATTCTGACCGATATCTACAAGGCTGATTCAGAATGGAATGTGGTCTTGCTTCGTTACTTTAACCCAATCGGAGCACATGAGAGCGGTGACTTGGGAGAAAATCCAAACGGAATTCCAAACAATCTCTTGCCTTATGTTTCACAAGTAGCAGTGGGCAAACTAGAGCAAGTGCAAGTCTTTGGAGATGATTACGATACAGAAGATGGAACTGGGGTTCGTGACTATATCCACGTTGTAGACCTAGCCAAAGGTCACGTTGCAGCTCTTCAAAAAATCCAAAAGGGATCTGGCCTTAACATTTATAACCTTGGAACAGGCAAAGGCTACTCTGTTCTTGAAATTATTCAAAATATGGAAAAAGCAGTGGGACGTCCTATTCCTTACCGCATCGTAGAACGCCGCCCAGGTGATATCGCTGCCTGCTATTCAGATCCTGCAAAAGCCAAAGCAGAGCTCGGATGGGAAGCAGAATTTGATATCACGAAAATGTGTGAAGACGCATGGCGTTGGCAAAGTAAGCATCCAAATGGATTTGAAGACTAAGATAATGATTTCGATCATTGTCCCCTGTTTAAATGAAGACGAAGTACTTCCTCTTTTTTATCAGTCTGTTGAAGATTTGCTTCCTGACCTGGGAGCAGAGGTCGAGTATGTCTTTATAGACGATGGCTCAAGCGATGGGACCTTAGATCTTTTGAAGGCTTATCGAGAGCAAAATCCTGCGGTGCATTATGTCTCATTCTCACGAAATTTTGGGAAAGAGGCAGCTCTGTACGCAGGTTTACAGCATGCGACTGGGGACCTGGTGGTCGTGATGGATGCAGACCTCCAGGACCCTCCCGGTATGCTACTTGAGATGAAAGCATTACTAGACCATAATGCTGACTTGGACTGTGTTGGAACGCGCAGAACCAGTCGGGAGGGAGAACCCTTCTTTCGCAGTTTCTGTGCTGATCTTTTTTACCGCCTCATGCAAAAAATCAGCCCAGTAGCTCTCCCCTCAGGCGTCCGTGATTTTCGGATGATGAGAAGGCCTGTGGTAGATGCTATTTTAACCCTGACCGAGTCCAATCGGTTCTCTAAAGGGCTCTTTGCCTGGGTGGGCTTTCGAACATACTACCTAGACTATCCAAATGTCGAAAGACAGGCTGGAAAGACCAGTTGGAGTTTTAGACAGCTCTTTTTCTACTCGATTGAAGGGATTCTCAATTTTTCAGATTTCCCCTTGAGTATAGCCTTTGTAGCTGGACTTCTATCTTGTTTTATTTCTTTTATGATGACTGTTTTTGTAGTGTTTCGGACTCTTATCTTGGGAAATCCAACATCTGGCTGGACCTCTCTGATGGCCGTCATTCTCTTTCTTGGGGGGATTCAACTTCTGACCATTGGAATTCTGGGCAAGTATATCAGTAAGATTTACCTGGAAACCAAAAAAAGACCACTCTACCTCATCAAAGAAAAAAGTGATCTTTCTATTTTTGAAGGAAAAAATAACCGGAAAAGACTATAATTTTACCTAGAAATATGCTAAACTAGTAGGTGAAGGGATTAAAGTGATAAAGAGAATCTACAAAATCAATCTCCCTTTTAAACTATGATGGATCTTTTAGAAGTGCACGTGTAGGACAATTTTTGATGGCCTCTAGAACATCGTTGCTTTCAGCGATTTCTCTTTGCAATTCAACTGGATCATCGCAAAATCGAACGATTCCATTATCGTGGTAATCAAAGAGTTCAGAATAGGTTTGGCAAAGCCCGCAGGCGATGCACCGTTCAGGTATAAGTGTGAGTTTCATATTTATATTGTAATAAGAAAGTTTAAAAAATACAAGGAGTAAGGTATGGCAAAGGAACCATGGCAAGAAGATATCTATGAAAATAGTGAGGAAGAATCAAGATCAGAGCGTCGTCGCCGTAAACAAAAAGGGAAAGGCGCTGTTGCGAATCGTGTCTTAACAGTTCTAGCCAGCCTCTTTTTTGTAGTCGTTGTAGTGATGGTGGTTGTATTGATTTACCTATCAACCGGAGGAAGCAATCGCACAGCAGCTTTGAAGGATTTTTATGATGCATCATCTCCTTCTACAAGCTCAAGTTCTAAAGTGGAAGAGTCATCATCTTCAAGTAGCAAGGTAGAAGAAACATCTTCTTCTGAGACAACTCCTTCAGAGAGCAGTTCAGAAGAGCACACAGAAGGAGAAGGAACACTCACAGTGCATCCTGGAGAGGGTGAGGCAGCTCTTGCTCAGCGTGCAGGGATTTCTATTGCCCAGTTGGAAGCGTTAAATCCTTCTCATATGTCATCTGGATCTTGGTTTGCCAATCCAGGTGATGTGATCAAGACAAGATAGGAGTCGGGAATGAAGACAATTCAAATTGCTATTGATGGTCCAGCTTCCAGTGGTAAGAGTACAGTCGCAAAGATTGTCGCTAAAGATTTTGGATACACTTATCTCGATACGGGCGCTATGTACCGTGCTGCGACTTATATAGCTCTCAAACACCAGTTGGATGCAGGAAAAGTAGAGCAACTTTTGGAATTGCTTGATCAACATCCCATTAGTTTTGGACGTTCAGAAACAGGTGATCAACTTGTTTTTGTAGGGGATGTGGATATCACTCATCCTATCCGTGAAAATGAAGTGACCAACAAGGTTTCAAGCATTGCTGCCATTCCTGAGGTGCGTGAGAAACTTGTTTCGCTCCAGCAAGAGATTGCTCAGCAAGGTGGTATCGTCATGGATGGCCGTGATATCGGGACAGTTGTTTTACCACGAGCTGAACTCAAGATTTTCCTAGTGGCTTCTGTTGATGAAAGAGCAGAGCGTCGTTACAAGGAAAATATTGCTAAAGGGATTGAAACAGATCTTGAAACGCTGAAAGAAGAAATTGCGGCGCGTGACTACAAGGATAGTCATCGTGAAACCTCGCCTCTCAAGCAGGCTGAGGATGCAGTTTATCTTGACACAACTGGACTAAGTATACAAGAAGTGGTCGAAAAAATTGAATCAGAAGCAAAAAAATATATGTCCTAGGGACGAGAGGAGCAGGCTAGATGATGCCTGCTCCTTTTCTCTCTTTTGCGCGCGTTTCAAAACAGTCTTTTTGGGAGAATTTTGATAAAATAGTAGTATCAATGAAAAGGACGGAAGCATGACAAAGAAAATCATAGCCATTTGGGCCCAAGATGAAAAAGGTGTGATTGGGAAGGAAGATCGTCTCCCTTGGCATTTGCCAGCAGAGTTGCAACATTTTAAGGAAACGACTTTAAATCATGCTATACTGATGGGACGAGTGACCTTTGATGGAATGGGGCGTCGTCTGCTTCCAAAACGGCAAACCCTGATTTTAACGCGCAATAGCGAAGAAGTCATAGATGGGGCACTCGTATTTCAAGATGTGGAGTCTGTTTTAGCGTGGTATCAGAGTCAGGAAAAAAATCTCTATATCATTGGCGGAAAACAGATTTTTCAGGCTTTTGAGCCATATTTAGATGAAATCATCGTGACACAGATTCATGCTCAGGTAGAGGGAGATACCTATTTCCCTGAGGCATTTGACTTGTCTCGTTTTGAGACAGTCGCAAGCAAATCTTACACCCGAGATGAGAAAAACGACTATGATTTTACCATCGAATACCGAGATAGAAAGGAAGTCTAATGGAGCGCAGTATATTTGGATTTTTCACAGCTTTTT
This sequence comes from Streptococcus sp. 517s, assembly GCF_054445985.1. Taxonomy (NCBI): domain Bacteria; kingdom Bacillati; phylum Bacillota; class Bacilli; order Lactobacillales; family Streptococcaceae; genus Streptococcus; species Streptococcus sp. 517s. The sequence continues at coordinate 511,215 of NZ_CM136847.1, forward strand.
TGTGTGTAATCTGTATCTTGACTGGAGCACAGGCTTTTCGTAAGAAGCGCTATGGACTGTCTGCCTTACTCTGGTTGAATGCCTTTACCAATCTGGTAAACAGTATTCATGCTTTTTACATGAACTTATTTTAGATAGAATGATAAATTAGAATGGAAGGAAATCATGCCTACAAATAGGAAAAATGATATGATGGTTTATTGCTCATTTTGTGGCAAAAGCCAAGAAGAAGTAAAGAAAATAATCGCTGGGAACAATGCTTTTATCTGTAATGAATGTGTGGAGTTGGCCCAGGAAATCATTCGTGAGGAGTTGGCTGAGGAAGTTTTGGCAGACTTGTCTGAAGTACCAAAACCAATCGAACTCCTTAATATCTTAAACCACTATGTGATTGGTCAAGATCGTGCCAAACGTGCCTTGGCAGTGGCTGTATACAATCACTATAAACGCATCAATTTTCACGATACGCGGGAAGAGTCAGAAGATGTGGATTTGCAGAAGTCAAATATCCTGATGATTGGCCCAACTGGTTCTGGGAAAACTTTCTTGGCTCAGACTTTGGCTAAGAGCTTGAACGTGCCTTTCGCTATTGCAGATGCGACAGCTCTGACTGAGGCTGGGTATGTGGGTGAGGACGTGGAAAATATCCTCCTCAAACTCTTGCAGGCTGCAGACTTTAACATCGAACGTGCAGAGCGTGGGATTATCTACGTGGATGAAATTGACAAAATTGCCAAGAAGAGCGAGAACGTGTCTATCACACGTGACGTTTCGGGTGAAGGTGTGCAACAAGCCCTTCTCAAGATTATCGAGGGAACTGTAGCCAGCGTGCCGCCTCAAGGAGGACGCAAACATCCACAACAAGAGATGATTCAGGTGGATACTAAAAATATCCTCTTTATCGTGGGTGGTGCTTTTGATGGCATCGAAGAAATCGTTAAACAACGTCTGGGAGAAAAAGTCATCGGTTTTGGCCAAAATAACAAGGCGATTGACGAAAAAAGCTCCTACATGCAAGAAATCATTGCAGAAGACATTCAAAAATTTGGGATTATCCCTGAGTTGATTGGGCGCTTGCCTGTCTTTGCAGCTCTTGAGCAATTGACGGTCGATGACTTGGTTCGTATCTTGAAAGAACCAAGAAATGCCTTGGTCAAACAATACCAAACCTTGCTTTCTTATGATGATGTTGAGTTGGAATTTGACGACGAAGCCCTTCAAGAAATCGCCAATAAGGCTATCGAACGCAAAACTGGTGCGCGTGGTCTTCGCTCCATCATAGAAGAAACCATGCTAGATGTTATGTTTGAAGTGCCAAGTCAGGAAAATGTGAAATTGGTCCGCATCACAAAAGAAGCTGTCGATGGAACGGAAAAACCCATCCTAGAAACAGCCTAGAGGTGACTATGGAAATCAATACACACAATGCTGAAATCCTGCTCAGTGCGGCCAACAAGTCCCACTATCCGCAGGATGAACTGCCAGAGATTGCCCTTGCAGGGCGTTCAAATGTCGGCAAATCTAGCTTTATCAACACCATGTTGAACCGAAAGAATTTGGCCCGTACATCAGGAAAACCTGGGAAAACCCAGTTACTCAACTTTTTCAACATTGATGACAAGATGCGCTTTGTGGATGTGCCTGGTTATGGCTATGCCCGTGTTTCTAAAAAAGAGCGTGAAAAGTGGGGGCGCATGATTGAGGAGTACCTGACGACTAGGGAAAATCTCTGTGCGGTTGTCAGTTTGGTGGATCTCCGCCACGACCCGTCAGCAGATGATGTGCAGATGTACGAATTTCTCAAGTATTATGAGATTCCGGTTATCATCGTTGCTACCAAGGCGGACAAGATTCCTCGTGGTAAGTGGAACAAGCATGAATCAGCAATCAAAAAGAAATTAAACTTTGACCCAAGTGACGATTTCATTCTCTTTTCATCTGTCAGCAAGGCAGGGATGGATCAGGCTTGGGATGCAATATTAGAAAAATTGTGAGGGAAAGAAGTGGCAAAAACAATTCATACAGACAAAGCTCCAAAAGCAATCGGACCTTATGTTCAAGGAAAAATCGTTGGCAATCTTTTGTTTGCTAGCGGTCAAGTTCCTCTTTCACCTGAAACTGGTGAAATTGTAGGAGAAACGATCCCAGAACAAACAGAACAAGTCTTGAAAAATATCGGTGCTATTTTGGCTGAAGCAGGAACAGACTTTGACCATGTTGTCAAAACAACTTGCTTCTTGAGCGATATGAATGACTTTGTTCCTTTTAACGAGGTTTACCAGACTGCCTTTAAAGAGGAATTTCCAGCTCGTTCAGCTGTGGAAGTTGCACGTCTTCCTCGTGATGTAAAAGTCGAAATTGAAGTGATCGCAGAGATTGGATAAGCTAGTTGAAGTTTGGCTCTGCCAAACTTTTTTTGATATAAGGAGAGATAGATGACAAAGAAACAACTTCACCTGGTAATTGTGACAGGGATGAGTGGTGCAGGGAAAACGGTAGCCATTCAGTCCTTCGAGGATTTGGGCTATTTCACTATTGACAATATGCCACCAGCCCTCTTGCCAAAGTTTTTGCAGTTGGTTGAGACCAAGGATGATGACCATAAGTTAGCCCTAGTAGTCGATATGCGGAGCCGTTCCTTCTTTTCAGAGATTCAGGCTGTTTTGGATGAATTGGAAAACCAAGACGATTTGGACTTCAAAATTCTCTTTTTAGACGCAGCAGATAAGGAATTGGTGGCACGCTATAAGGAAACTAGAAGAAGTCACCCTCTAGCTGCTGATGGTCGGATTTTAGATGGCATCAAACTGGAACGCGAACTCCTAGCACCTTTGAAAAACATGAGTCAAAATGTAGTGGATACGACAGAACTCACTCCGCGTGAACTGCGTAAAACCATTGCTGAGCAATTTTCAGACCAAGAGCAAGCCCAGTCTTTCCGTATCGAAGTCATGTCTTTTGGATTCAAGTATGGTATCCCTATCGATGCAGACTTGGTCTTTGATGTCCGTTTCTTGCCAAATCCATACTACCTCCCTGAACTTCGCAATCAGACAGGTGAGGATCAAGCAGTTTATGACTATGTGATGAATCATGAAGAGTCTGAAAGTTTTTATCAGCACTTACTCGCCTTGATTGAGCCCATTTTGCCAAGTTACAAAAAAGAAGGCAAGTCTGTTTTAACCATTGCAGTAGGATGTACAGGTGGACAGCACCGTAGTGTTGCCTTTGCTAAGCGAATCGCTGAGGACCTTGCTAAAAACTGGCCTGTCAATGAAAGCCATCGTGACAAAGACAGAAGAAAGGAAACGGTAAACCGTTCATGAGAAAACCAAAGATAACGGTAATTGGTGGAGGAACTGGTATCCCCGTCATTTTGAAAAGCTTGCGAGAAAAGGATGTTGATATCGCAGCCATCGTAACGGTAGCTGATGATGGTGGATCTTCTGGTGAACTAAGAAAGAATATCCAACAGCTGACACCGCCAGGTGATCTTCGCAATGTTCTGGTAGCCATGTCGGATATGCCTAAATTTTATGAGAAAGTTTTTCAGTACCGCTTCTCAGAAGAGGCTGGAGCTTTTGCGGGTCATCCTCTAGGAAATATCATTATAGCAGGGCTTTCTGAAATGCAAGGATCCACTTATAATGCCATGCAGCTGCTAAGTCTCTTTTTCCACACAACAGGAAAAATCTACCCATCGAGCGATCAGCCTCTGACACTGCATGCAGTCTTTAAAGACGGTTCTGAGGTGGCAGGTGAGAGCCACATTGCAGATCATCCAGGTATGATCGACCATGTCTATGTGACTAATACCTTGGATGATGAAACACCGCAAGCCAGTCGTCGAGTAGTCAATACCATTCTCGAGAGTGATATGATTGTCTTGGGGCCTGGTTCCCTCTTTACATCGATTTTGCCGAATATTGTCATCGAGGAGATTGGGCAGGCTCTCTTGGAGACCAAGGCAGAGATCGCCTATGTCTGCAATATCATGACCCAGCGTGGGGAAACAGAGCACTTTTCAGACAGTGACCACGTGGAAGTTCTCCATCGACACTTAGGTCGACCTTTTGTTGATACGGTCTTGGTCAATATCGAAAAGGTTCCTAGAGAATACATGGATACCAACCGTTTTGATGAGTATTTAGTTCAGGTAGAGCATGATTTTGCTGGTCTTTGCAAGCAAGTTCCTCGTGTGATTTCATCCAACTTCCTTCGTTTGGAAAATGGAGGAGCCTTCCATGATGGCGATTTGATTGTGGATGAATTGATGCGCATTATACAGGTGAGAAAATGAGTTTCACAGTAGCAGTAAAAGAAGAAATTCTTGGTCAACACCATCTCAGTCGTTATGAACTATCGGCCATTATCAAGATGTCTGGTAGCATCGGTCTCTCGACTTCTGGTCTGACCTTGTCTGTTGTGACTGAAAATGCTAAGTTGGCTCGGCATCTCTATGAGTCCTTTCTCCATTTTTATGAGATTAAGTCAGAAATTCGTCACCATCAGAGAAGCAATCTTCGTAAGAATCGTGTCTACACGGTCTATACCGATGAGAGAGTGCAGGAGCTTTTAGCTGATTTGCGGCTTGCGGATTCTTTCTTTGGTTTGGAGACGGGTATTGATCCCGATATTTTAGCAGATGAGGAGGCTGGACGTGCTTACTTATGTGGGGCCTTTCTGGCAAATGGTAGCATCCGAGATCCTGAGTCTGGCAAGTACCAGTTGGAGATTAGTTCTGTTTATCTGGACCATGCCCAAGGATTGGCCTCTCTTCTTCAGCAGTTTTTGCTGGATGCCAAGGTCATTGAGCGCAGGAAAGGTGCAGTTACTTATCTCCAACGTGCAGAAGACATCATGGATTTCTTGATCGTGATTGGGGCCATGCAGGCGCGTGATAATTTTGAGCGCGTCAAGATTTTGCGTGAAACTCGTAACGATCTCAATCGGGCTAATAATGCTGAAACAGCCAATATCGCTCGAACGGTTTCTGCTAGTATGAAGACCATTAATAATATCAGTAAAATCAAAGATAGAATGGGTTTGGAAAATTTACCCGTGGATTTGCAAGAGGTGGCGCAGTTGCGGATTCAGCATCCAGACTACTCTATCCAGCAGTTGGCAGATAGTCTGAGCAATCCCCTAACCAAAAGTGGCGTCAATCACAGACTTAGAAAAATAAACAAGATAGCAGATGAATTATGAAGAGAGAACATAAGATAAGCGGATTTCTAACTTCTATATATGCTTACGGGTACAAATTTGATAAAAAGAAGGGTGTGCTCATACGTTGAATTCTAGGGATATGAAAATAGCTGTAAAAACTCTTAATTCTTGGTACAATAGGACTAAATAAGTAGGGTAGTAGTTTACGAGTGAAAACATGGTATAGCACCGTTGGAAAGTGATGGATTTAGCGAGGGCACACTAAGTTTAGTAGTATCTAGCTATTGAAGCATGTGCTCTTATCAAGACGACGGTTGAAATCCGTCCGCCTATAATCTTTAGTCCCAATTCAATGTTGGGGCTATTGTCTTAATTCAATCTCTTTTTCTACAATCAAAGTAGCCTTTATAATATTTCTAGGGGATTTACACGTTGCAAATAATATAAATCCATTATAAAACCACGGATTATTCAATCCGTGGTTCTTTTCTTATAAACTTGTTGAGTGTTTTGGTTGCACTTTTTGCTCAGGGTCAATGTAGTTGATAGCATTGTTAACAGCTGTTGGAGCTTCACCCAGTCCTGTGGCGATCAAATCAATCTTCCCTTCATAGTAGCAGCAGTCTCCGATAGCATAGATACCTGCTTGGCTAGACTCTTGCTTGCTATTGACGATAATCTTGTGACGGTTAAGGTCCAGACCCCAATTTTTAAGATTGCCGACAGATGATTTGAAACCATAGTTGACAAAGAGGTGGTCTACTTCGATAGTTTCGGTTTCATCTGATTTGACTTTGGTGATTTCTAGTTTGTCGAGTGTCTTGCCATCTCCGATAAGTTGGCTAGGGACGAATGGTGTCTTGATGGTTACAGATGATTCTTGCAGAGCTTGCACACTATGTTCCAAGGCGCGGAAATTATCTCTGCGGTGAACGAGAGTAGTTGGGGCAGTCTTTTCAAAAGCCAGAGCCCAGTCCACTGCAGAGTCCCCACCACCAAGGATGGTCACTTTCTTACCAGCGTATTGCTGAATGTTGGAAACGTGGTAGTGGATATTTTCATAGTCCTCAACGTTCTCCAATTCGAGCGGACGTGGTTTGAAGGCACCGCCACCCATGGCAATGATGACTGTTTTAGTCAGGTGGCTTCCCTTATTAGTTGTGATGGTAAATCCTTGATCTTGTTTCTCGATTTCAAGAACAGTTTCGTTGAGGTGAACAGGTGTTTCAAAGCCGTTTAGCTGTTCAACCAAGCGATTGGTCAGTTCTTCCCCAGTTAAGTTTGGAAAACCTGGCACATCAAGGATTTGCTTTTCAGGGTAGAGGATGGCTGGTTGACCACCGAGCTGGGGAAGGGAGTCGATGATTTGAACATTGGCTTGGCGTAGATGGGCGTAAAAGGCAGCAAAGAGCCCGACAGGACCGCCACCTACAATGGTAATATCATAGAGTTGAGACATGATTTCTCCTTTGTTTTTTCTAGTCAGTTTATTTTATCATATTTTTGCTTAATTTAAAATGAGGTAGGATAGGGAAAAAATAGGCAAAAAATGGTATAATAATGAGTAAAGTGTTTTGACAGGGAGGAGGCCAAGGATGAATTTTCAACAATTATCCAATTTACAATACTGGACGAGTTTGTTTTCAAGTCCTTGGAGTATAGTCACCAATCTGATTGATATTCTCATTGTGACTTATATTTTATATCATTTTACTAAAGCGATTGCAGGCACCAAGATTATGATATTGGTCCGTGGAGTCTTAGTTTTTATTCTAGCCCAGATTCTTTCCAATATGATTGGTTTAACGACTATTTCCTGGTTGATCAATCAGATCATCACCTACGGGGTGATTGCAGCGGTGGTTATCTTTTCACCAGAGATTCGGACTGGTTTGGAGCGATTGGGCCGGGCTACTGATTTCTTCTCCAATGCCCCCATTAGTGCGGAAGAGCAAATGGTTCGTGCATTTGTGAAATCAGTTGAATACATGAGCCCTCGTAAGATTGGGGCGCTTGTGGTGGTTCAGCGAGTAAGAACCTTGCAGGAATATATCTCGACAGGGATTCCTTTAGATGCTAAAATTTCGGCTGAATTGCTTATCAATATTTTTATTCCCAATACTCCCTTGCATGATGGTGCTGTCATTATCAAGGAAGACCGAATTGCTGTAACTTCAGCCTATCTACCCCTGACTGAAGATACCGGGATTTCCAAGGAGTTTGGAACGCGTCACAGGGCGGCGATTGGTTTGTCGGAAGTGTCAGATGCTCTTACCTTTGTGGTTTCGGAAGAAACGGGTGGAATCTCCATCACCTATAATGGAGTCTTTAAGCATGATTTGACCTTGGAAGAGTTTGAATCTGAATTGAGAAGAATCTTACTTCCAAAATCAGAGAAAAAGCAAGGTCTGAAAGAGCGCTTGCTAGGAGGATTGAAACATGAGAAAAAATAGTCTATACATCATTTCTTCCTTCTTTTTCGCATGCATTCTCTTTATCTATGCAACATTGACAAACTATCAGAATAGCAACAGTGCCAGACAGGTGCGGACGGAGACTTATACAAACACAGTTCTTAATGTCCCAATTGATATTCAGTATGACAGTGATCAGTATTTTATCAGTGGTTTTACATCTGAGGTGACGGTCTTTCTAACAGGGTCAAATAGAGTTGCTTTGGCGAGTGAGATGCAGGAAAGTACCCGCAAATTTAAGGTGACAGCTGATCTTTCTGATGCCAGTGTAGGAACCATCGAAGTTCCTCTAACCATTGAAAATCTTCCGAGCGGTTTGACGGCTGTTGCAACACCGCAAAAGATAACAGTGAAGGTCGGTAAAAAAGCAAAACGGGACAATGTCATTGTTGTGCCGGAGATTGACCCTAGTCAGATTGATTCTCGCGTGAAAATCGATACAGTTACTGTATCAGATGAAAAAGTAACGGTTATTAGTGATGAGGAAACCCTCTCCAAAGTAGATCGTGTCATTGCTATCTTACCGACGAGTGAACGGATAACTGGAAACTACTCGTCCTCTGTTCCTCTACAAGCAGTCGATAAAAATGGAAATGTCTTACCAAGCGTCATTATGCCGTTTGACACAACTATGAAAATTACAACAAAAACAGCAACGTCTAGTTCAAGTAACTCGTCAACAAGTTCCTCAGAAGGCAGTTCGTCTTCAACGAGTTCAGAAACAAAATCAGATTCGTCTAAACAATAATAAATAATAGAAAAGGATGATAAATAAAATGGGTAAATATTTTGGGACCGATGGAGTCCGTGGAGAAGCAAACGTAGAACTGACGCCAGAATTGGCCTTTAAACTGGGACGTTTTGGTGGATATGTTCTTAGCCAACACGAAACAGAAGCCCCTAAAGTCTTTGTAGGACGTGATACACGTATCTCAGGAGAAATGTTAGAATCAGCCTTGGTGGCAGGTCTTCTCTCTGTAGGGATTCACGTCTACAAACTTGGTGTCATTGCAACACCAGCAGTAGCTTACTTGGTCAAAACTGAGGGGGCCAGTGCAGGTGTCATGATTTCCGCTAGCCACAACCCGGCCCTTGATAATGGGATTAAGTTCTTTGGTGGGGATGGTTTCAAACTTGATGATGAAAAAGAGGCAGAAATTGAAGCCTTGCTAGATGCTGCTGAAGATACTCTTCCTCGTCCAAGTGCAGAAGGTTTAGGAACCTTGGTGGACTATCCAGAAGGTTTGCGTAAGTATGAAGGCTACCTAGTTTCAACTGGAACTCCTCTTGAAGGAATGAAAGTGGCCTTAGACACAGCAAACGGTGCAGCATCTACAAGTGCCCGTCAGATTTTCGCTGATCTTGGTGCCCAGTTGACAGTTATCGGTGAGACACCAGATGGTCTTAATATCAACTTGAATGTTGGTTCAACACACCCAGAAGCTCTTCAAGAAGTAGTGAAAGAAAGCCAGTCAGCTATTGGTTTGGCCTTTGACGGAGACAGTGACCGTTTGATTGCTGTTGATGAAAATGGCGACATCGTTGATGGTGATAAGATCATGTATATCATCGGGAAATACCTTTCTGAAAAAGGCCAGTTAGCCCAAAATACTATCGTAACAACCGTTATGTCTAACCTTGGTTTCCATAAGGCCTTGGACAGCGCAGGCATTAACAAGGCAGTCACTGCGGTTGGTGACCGCTATGTCGTCGAAGAAATGAGAAAATCAGGCTATAACCTTGGTGGTGAACAGTCTGGTCACGTTATCTTGATGGATTACAATACGACAGGTGATGGACAGTTAACTGCCGTTCAACTAACAAAAGTTATACGGGAAACCGGTAAAACCTTGTCTCAACTGGCATCAGAAGTAACGATTTACCCACAAAAGCTGGTCAATATCCGAGTGGAAAATGCTATGAAAGAAAAGGCCATGGAAGTACCAGCCATCAAGAAAATCATCGAAAAGATGGAAGGAGAAATGGCAGGAAACGGCCGTATCCTTGTTCGCCCAAGTGGTACCGAACCTCTCTTGCGAGTTATGGCAGAGGCACCTACAACAGAAGAAGTCAATTACTATGTAGATACGATTGCTGCTGTTGTTAAAGATGAAATCGGAATTGACTAAAGCCTAGAAAACTAGATGAAATGATAAAAATGTGGTACAATTGCATAGTAAATTGTAGCAATGGGAGAGAGAAATGAATCTTAAACGAGAACAAGAATTTGTTAGCCAGTATCACTTTGATGCTCGTAACTTTGAATGGGAAAATGAAAATGGGGCTCCTGAAACCAAGGTAGACGTGAATTTCCAGCTGCTCCAATACGACCAAGAAAACCAAGTGACTTCGCTTGTTGTTATCTTGAGTTTCATGATTGTCTTTGACAAATTTGTCATCAGCGGAACCATTTCCCAAGTCAACCATGTGGAAGGCCGTATTGTCAACGAACCAAGCGAATTTAACCAAGAAGAAGTTGAAACCTTGGCACGTCCATGCTTGAACATGCTCAACCGTTTGACGTATGAAGTAACAGAAATCGCCTTGGATCTTCCAGGGATCAATTTGGAGTTTTAGTCATGAAATTAGCTGTCATTACAGATTCTTCGGCCTATTTAGAGGAGAAGACGCTGCAAAGAGAGAATCTTTTTATCTTGGATATTCCTGTCAATATCGATGGGGAGGAGTATGTTGAAGGCGTCAATCTGACTGCTGAGGAATTTTATCAAAAAATGGCTCAGTCTGCAGAATTGCCTAAAACCAGTCAACCAAGTATTGCCAAATTGGATGAGATTCTAAGTTCTTTGAAAGATGAGGGTTATACCCATGTCTTGGGACTCTTTCTTTCGTCAGGGATTTCAGGTTTTTATCAGAATATCCAATACATGGTGGACGAGCATGAAGGTTTGACCATTGCTTTTCCTGACACCCATATCACAAGTGCTCCTCTAGGATTTATGGTAGAGAGTGCCTTTGAATGGGCAGAGCAGGGTGATGATTTTGCTCAGATTCAGGAGAAATTAGCTCTTCAAATTGCTGATAATTCAGCCTTTATCATAGTAGATGATCTTGATCACTTGGTTAAGGGAGGACGTTTGTCAAATGGGGCTGCTATCTTAGGGAATCTCCTTAGTATCAAGCCTATTCTTTACTTCAATGACCAAGGGGTGATTGAAGTTTACGAAAAAGTTCGTACAGAAAAGAAGGCAATCAAACGTTTGGTGGAAATCATCAAAGAGTCGACAAAAGACGGGAATTACCGTATCACAGTCATCCATGGCAATGCTCCTCAAAAGGCAGTGGATTTGCGCCAGCTTTTGATGGAGAGTGGTGTGACTTCTGAAATTCCAATTGCAACCTTTGGTAGTGTCATTGGAACCCACCTTGGAGAAGGTAGTATCGCTTTAAGTTATACGCCAATCGTCTAGATTGTTGTTATGGGTAGCTAACGTCCTTTGTATCTTAGAAATTGAACACGGACTACCCGCCTCTTGAAAAAAGATGCCTGTCTTGCCTTTCGTGGACAGTCAGCGCCATTCCCTATTTTTCATGGGCAGCTAACGTCCTTTGTATCTTAGTCAGGAGTAGAGATGAGTATTCGAGTAATTATTGCCGGTTTTAAGGGAAAGATGGGCCAAGCTGCTTATCATATGGTCTTGGCTGATCCAGACTTGGACTTGGTCGCGGTTTTGGATCCTTTTGAGTCTGAGTCAGAATGGCAGAGAATTCCTGTCTTCAATGATAAGGCTGATTTAGCCGGTTTTGAAGCAGATGTTTGGGTAGATTTTACTACACCAGCCGTTGCCTACGAAAATACACGCTTTGCTCTTGAAAATGGCTTTGCTCCTGTCGTAGGAACAACAGGCTTTACTAGTGAAGAAATTGCAGAACTAAAAGCATTTTCCCGTGAACAAGATTTGGGTGGCTTGATTGCCCCTAATTTTGCCTTGGGAGCTGTCTTGCTTATGCAATTTGCGGCGCAGGCTGCCAAATATTTCCCCAATGTGGAGATTATCGAGCTCCATCATGACAAGAAAAAAGATGCTCCGAGCGGAACAGCCATCAAAACGGCTGAGTTGATGGCGGAAGTTCGGGAATCAATCCAGCAAGGTGCGCCTGATGAGGAAGAATTGATTGCGGGTGCTCGTGGTGCTGACTTTGATGGCATGCGCATCCACTCAGTTCGTCTACCAGGCTTGGTAGCCCATCAGGAAGTTATCTTTGGCAATCAGGGAGAAGGATTGACCCTTCGTCATGACTCCTATGATCGCAGCTCCTTCATGACAGGGGTGAATTTGGGAATCAAAGAAGTTGTCAAGCGTCATGAGCTTGTCTATGGATTAGAACACTTATTATGAGATTAACACAAATGCCTTCTGAATTTCAGAAGGCTTTACCAGTATTAGAAAAAATTAAAGAAGCAGGCTTTGAAGCCTATTTTGTTGGGGGCTCCGTCAGAGATGCCCTCCTCAATCGTCCCATCCACGATGTGGATATTGCGACTTCTTCCTATCCAGAGGAGACAAAGCAGATTTTTCCGCGAACAGCTGATATTGGAATCGAGCACGGAACTGTTTTGGTTTTAGATGGGGACGAGGAGTATGAGGTAACAACCTTTCGGACAGAAGATGTCTATGTGGACTATCGCAGACCCAGTGCGGTTTCCTTTGTGCGTTCGCTAGAAGAAGACCTCAAGCGCCGTGATTTCACAGTTAATGCCTTTGCCTTGGATGAGACAGGCGAAATCATTGACTTGTTTCATGGTTTAGAGGATTTGGAAAACCAAGTCTTGCGAGCAGTTGGAGTGGCTAGTGAGCGTTTCAACGAAGATGCTCTGCGAATTATGCGTGGTTTCCGTTTTCAGGCCAGTCTTGGTTTTAAACTTGAGTCAGAAACTTTTGAAGCGATGAAGACTTTGACGCCGCTTTTGGAGAAGATTTCTGTGGAACGCACCTTCGTTGAGTTTGATAAGCTCTTGCGGGCACCTTTTTGGCGAGTTGGTCTGTCTTCCATGATTGAGAGTCGAGCTTATGACTATCTTCCAGATATGGCAGGAAGCCAGGACAAGCTCAACAGACTGTTTGATTTAGAGGCGGATTTCACTTTTGAATCTTCTGAACAAGCCTGGGCGGCTCTTTTGTGGGCTTTGGAGATTAAAGATGCACAGCCATTTTTGAAGGCGTGGAAAACCTCGCGCCAGTTTGCCAAGCAGGTTCAGGATTTACTGAATATTTTGGTCCTTCGTGAAAAGGGGGGATTGAGCAAGCGAGATTGTTACCGTTTTGACCTAGAATCGCTCCTGCAGGCTGAAAGTCTTCGTCAGGCTCAAGGGAAAGAAGTCAATCCACAAGCCATCACAGAAACTTACTATAGTTTGACCATTCATGATAAGAAAGAAATGCAAATCAACGGTGGTATTCTGATCAAAGAATATGGTTACCAGCCAGGACCAGACTTGGGAGAGATTTTAACAGAGATTGAGTTTGCCATTGTCGATGGAGAATTGGAAAATGACCGACAAGCTATCCATGCTTACCTAAGGGAGAAAAAATGAGTGATTTTATCGTTGAAAAACTAAGCAAATCCGTTGGTGACAAGACCGTTTTTAAGGATATTTCTTTTATCATCCATGACTTGGATAGAATTGGTCTGATTGGTGTCAATGGAACGGGTAAGACCACCCTTTTAGATGTTCTTTCTGGAGTTTCAGGCTTTGATGGTGACGTTATCCCTTTTTCCGCTAAGAATGACTATAAGATTGGTTACTTGACCCAGAATCCAGATTTTGATGATAGCAAGACGGTCTTGGATACGGTTCTCTCCAGCGACCTCAAGGAAATTCAGCTGATTCGTGAGTATGAGTTAATCATGCTCAACTACAGCGAGGACAAGCAGACTCGTTTGGAACGCGTCATGGCTGAGATGGACTCTCTCCAAGCTTGGGAAATCGAGAGTCAGGTCAAGACGGTTCTCAGCAAGTTGGGTATTCAGGACTTGTCGACTCCAGTTTGGGAACTGTCAGGCGGTCTGAGAAGACGGGTTCAGTTGGCGCAAGTTCTCCTAGGAAACCACGACCTCTTGCTGCTGGACGAGCCTACCAACCATCTGGATATTGCGACCATCGAGTGGCTGACCCTTTTTTTGAAAAATTCCAAGAAGACCGTCCTTTTTATCACTCACGATCGTTATTTCCTAGACGCTTTGTCAACACGAATTTTCGAGTTGGACCGAGCAAGCTTGACCGAGTATCAGGGAAATTACCAGGACTATGTTCGCCTCAAGGCGGAACAAGATGAGCGCGACGCAGCTCTTCTCCACAAAAAGGAACAACTCTATAAGCAAGAATTGGCCTGGATGCGCAGACAACCGCAGGCGCGTGCAACCAAGCAGCAAGCCCGTATTAATCGTTTCCATGACTTGAAAAAAGAAGTTTCAGGCGGCGTTGCTGAGACAGACTTGACCATGAACTTTGAAACCAGTCGGATTGGGAAGAAGGTTATTGAGTTTCAGGATGTTTCCTTTGCCTATGAAAACAAGCCCATTTTGCAAGATTTCAACCTCTTGGTGCAAGCCAAAGACCGTATCGGAATTGTTGGGGACAATGGTGTTGGGAAGTCAACTCTTCTCAATCTGATTGCAGGAAGTCTTGAGCCGACAGTAGGTCGAGTTATCATTGGTGAGACGGTTCGCATCGCCTATTTCTCTCAACAAATCGAGGGCTTGGATGAAAGCAAGCGAGTTATCAATTACTTGCAGGAAGTAGCAGAAGAGGTTAAGACCAGTGGCGGTTCTACGACTTCCATTGCAGAGTTGCTAGAGCAGTTCCTCTTCCCACGTTCGACGCATGGAACCTTGATTGAGAAATTGTCTGGTGGAGAGAAAAAACGTCTTTATCTTCTCAAACTGCTTCTTGAAAAACCAAATGTTCTTCTCTTGGACGAACCGACAAATGACCTAGATATTGCAACTTTGACAGTTTTGGAGAATTTCTTGCAGGGCTTTGCGGGTCCTGTCTTGACAGTTAGCCATGATCGCTATTTCTTGGATAAGGTAGCAACTAAGATTCTTGCTTTTGAGGATGGCAAGATTCGTCCTTTCTTTGGTCATTACACAGACTACCTTGATGAAAAAGCTTTTGAAACAGAGATGGCCAATCAAGTGCAAAAGGCTGAAAAGGAAAAAGTGGTCAAAGTCCGTGAAGAAAAGAAACGCATGACCTACCAAGAAAAGCAGGAGTGGGCAAGCATTGAAGGCGATATTGAAACCTTGGAAAATCGTATCGCTACCATTGAAGAGGAGATGCAGGCTAACAGCTCTGACTTTGGCAAACTAGCGACCCTTCAGAAAGAGCTAGACGAGAAAAACGAAGAACTGCTTGAAAAATACGAACGCTATGAATATCTAAGTGAATTTGATAGATAGAAGAATAGAGAAATCCCGTCTCATGACAGGATTTCTCTATTCTTTTTTGGTTTCTTGATGAAAGATTTTTTGCCAAGTTTCGTGACGGCGCCAGATACTGGTGTGGACGATACCGTCCATCTCATAGCAAATGAGTTTGGTTTTCTGACTAATGGAGGTAATCTGAATGTCCTTAATTGTAGCTTTAAGTTCTTTTTCAGCCTTATAAGCCTCTTTATCCATCTGCTCCCCATCTTGACGGATATAGATAAAGTCCTCAGCAAGGAGTTCTTCTAGCTGATTTCCTTGGTCAATCAATTGTTCACGCATGAGCAGTTTTTTGTAGACATTGTCTAAAATTTCGTCCTCAGGTATGGGAGCTGGTTCGATATGGACATCGGTATCAAAGACTCCAAATCGCTCTTCTAGCATAGACTCGACCTGATCTGCAATTTCGTGACTCTCATAGACTGATAAATCGGGATTCATTTCTAAGGTAATATCAAGGTAGATGTTGCTACCGTAGGTACGCCCTCTTTGGGACTTGACCTTACTAATCTTTGGAATCTCCATGATAGCCTTTTGGTAGTCTTCTAGTAGCCGGTCATCAAAACCATCTGAAAGACTGAAGGAAGATTCGATAAAGATATCATAGGCTGTCTTTATGATAAAGAAAGTGATGATGATAGCAACCAGTTTATCCACAATTGGATAATTGAAACTGCTAGCTAGTATGGCAATGGCGGTTCCAAGTGAGGTAACAGCATCAGAAAGATTATCCTTAGCAGCTGCCTTTAGAGCTTTGGATTTGGATTTCTTACTGAGGCCTGTGTTATAGAGATAAACGACAAACATAACCGCCGCAGAAATGATTCCTAGGAATGCTCCTAGAGGATCAATAATCGTTTGTTCCCGACTGAGAATTTTTTGAATGGTGTCCCGAAGAACATCAAAGCCAACGTAGAACATGATGATGGAAGTAATCAAACTAGCCAAATCTTCAATCTTCCAGTGACCAAAACGATGGTCACGGTCTGCAGGCTGGCGCGCCATCCGAATGCCAATCAGAAGAGCAACATTTCCGATAATATCGGATACGTTATTGAAACCATCCGCTACCAAACTGGATGAATGAAGTAGATGACCAGTTGCTAATTTTGCCGCAGACAAGAGTAAGTAGGTCGAGATACTGACAATGGCACCACGCTCAGCTAACTTGAGATTTGAGATTGATTGTTTCATCAAACTTCCTTTTCAGTATAAATAATATTCTTTCATTATACTGGTTTTTGCGGGAAAATTCAAATTTAGTCCTCCTTTATCGAATTTTAATGATTGAAAACTTTTCAAAATTTGGTATAATAGTACTACTCAAGGGAGTAGCTGGCAGAAACCTGTGATAGTGTCGTCATTCCGAATTGTATACTGCGAAGTATACTTTCCGGCCCTATCTTAAACAGCGAGACTTGTTATGATTAACAAGTCTCTTTTTGTTTGTCATAAAACAAAAAGAGAACTTGTTTTGCACACAATGTCAAGGAGGAGACACATGTCAAAAGAACAAAAACGCCAAGCGTTTTATACTCAAAGTCCTGAAGAGGTCTTGAAGTCGGTTGAAGCAACTGAGCAAGGTCTCTCGTCTAGAGAAGCGCAGAAACGCCTAGCTGAATATGGACGCAATGAACTGGAAGAGGGTGAGAAAAAATCTCTCCTAGTCAAGTTTATCGAGCAATTTAAGGATTTGATGATTATCATCCTGATTGCTGCGGCTATCTTGTCAGTCGTAACTTCTGGTGGGGAAGATATTGCAGATGCCATCATTATCCTAGCCGTGGTTATCATCAACGCTGCCTTTGGTGTTTACCAAGAAGGAAAAGCAGAAGAAGCCATCGAAGCTCTCAAGTCTATGTCTAGTCCAGCTGCCCGCGTTATCCGTGATGGCCACATGGCGGAGATTGATTCCAAAGAATTGGTGCCAGGAGATATCGTTGCCCTTGAAGCTGGTGATGTAGTGCCAGCAGACCTACGTTTGCTAGAAGCCAACTCTCTTAAAATCGAAGAAGCGGCTTTGACAGGTGAGTCTGTTCCAGTTGAAAAAGACTTGACCGTAGAACTCGCTACAGATGCTGGTATTGGTGACCGTGTCAATATGGCTTTCCAAAACTCAAACGTGACCTATGGTCGTGGTCTTGGTGTTGTTGTCAATACAGGTATGTACACTGAAGTTGGTCATATCGCTGGCATGCTCCAAGACGCGGATGAGACAGACACGCCACTCAAACAAAACTTGAACAGCCTTTCTAAGGTTTTGACCTATGCAATTTTGGTCATTGCCCTTATTACTTTTGTTGTTGGTGTCTTCATTCAAGGCAAAGATCCACTTGGTGAGTTGATGACCTCTGTTGCGCTTGCTGTTGCAGCCATCCCAGAAGGGCTCCCTGCTATCGTGACGATCGTTCTTGCCCTTGGTACTCAAGTTTTGGCTAAACGAAACTCTATCGTTCGTAAGTTGCCAGCAGTTGAAACACTTGGTTCAACAGAAATCATCGCTTCTGATAAGACTGGTACGCTGACTATGAACAAGATGACAGTCGAAAAAGTCTTCTACGATGCGGTTCTACATGACTCTGCTGATGACATTGACCTAGGTCTTGAAATGCCACTACTTCGTTCAGTTGTTTTGGCAAATGATACTAAAATCGATGTGGAAGGAAACCTGATCGGAGACCCAACCGAAACAGCCTTCATTCAATATGCCTTGGACAAGGGATATGATGTTAAAGGATTTTTAGAGAAATATCCACGTGTGGCTGAGTTGCCATTTGACTCTGACCGTAAGCTCATGTCAACGGTTCACCCATTGCCAGATGGTAAATTCCTTGTAGCAGTCAAAGGTGCGCCAGACCAACTTTTGAAACGTTGTGTTCTTCGTGATAAGGCTGGGGATATTGCTCCGATTGATGAGAAGGTTACAAACCTCATTCACACAAACAACTCTGAAATGGCTCACCAAGCCTTGCGTGTCCTTGCAGGTGCTTATAAGATTATCGATAGCATTCCAGAAAATCTTACTTCTGAGGAGCTTGAAAATGATTTAATCTTTACTGGTTTGATTGGGATGATTGACCCTGAACGTCCTGAAGCTGCTGAAGCTGTTCGTGTAGCCAAGGAAGCTGGCATCCGTCCAATCATGATTACAGGTGACCATCAAGACACAGCAGAAGCTATTGCTAAACGTTTGGGAATCATTGACGCAAATGATACAGAAGGCCATGTTTTAACTGGTGCTGAACTAAATGAACTATCGGATGAAGACTTTGAAAAAGTCGTTGGTCAATACTCTGTTTATGCTCGTGTATCTCCAGAGCACAAGGTTCGTATTGTCAAGGCATGGCAAAAACAAGGTAAGGTTGTTGCAATGACAGGTGATGGTGTTAATGATGCACCAGCTCTGAAAACAGCAGATATCGGTATCGGTATGGGAATCACTGGTACAGAGGTTTCTAAGGGGGCTTCTGACATGATTCTTGCAGATGATAACTTTGCGACTATCATCGTTGCAGTTGAAGAAGGACGTAAGGTCTTCTCTAACATTCAAAAGACTATTCAGTACTTACTTTCTGCCAATACTGCTGAAGTATTAACCATCTTCCTATCAACCTTGTTTGGTTGGGATGTCTTGCAGCCAGTTCATCTTTTGTGGATCAACTTGGTAACCGATACCTTCCCAGCTATTGCTCTTGGTGTTGAGCCAGCTGAGCCAGGTGTTATGACCCACAAACCACGTGGACGCAAGTCAAGCTTCTTCTCAGGTGGTGTTATGAGTTCGATTATTTACCAAGGTTTCCTTCAAGGAGCTCTTGTTCTAGCTGTTTATGGTCTTGCCCTTCTTTACCCAGTTCACGTGGGTGACAACCATGCCATTCATGCGGATGCCCTTACTATGGCCTTTGCAACCCTTGGTTTGATTCAGCTCTTCCATGCCTACAATGTCAAATCTGTCTACCAGTCCATCTTGACAGTTGGACCGTTCAAGTCTAAGACCTTCAACTGGTCTATCTTGGTATCCTTCATCCTTCTCATGGCAACAATCGTCGTAGAACCGCTTGAAGGCATCTTCCACGTAACCAAACTGGACTTGTCACAATGGGGAATCGTTATGGGCGGAAGCTTCTCAATGATTATCATTGTCGAAATCGTTAAATTTATCCAACGCAAACTCGGCTTTGATAAGAATGCGATTTAAAAAGAAAGTCATCTTCGGATGGCTTTTTTTGCATTTGAGGGAAAGGACTAGAAGTCGCTTCCTTTTGTGCTATAATAAAGTAAAGTAGCAAGGAGCGTAAGAGAATGGAAGAGAAAATTGTCCGAGATGTCTTATTTTTGTCGCAGGTTTCGAAAGCTGCAAGTCAGGAAGACCTTTATCTGGCTAAGGATTTGCAGGATACCCTGCTGGCTAATCGCGAGACCTGTGTCGGTCTAGCGGCCAATATGATTGGTGTGCAGAAGCGCGTGATTATCTTTAATCTTGGCTTGGTTCCCATAGTCATGTTTAATCCCGTTCTCCTTTCCTATAAAGAACCTTACGAGACAGAGGAAGGTTGTTTGTCCTTGACTGGGGTACGGTCAACGACTCGTTATGAAACGATTACGGTTTCCTATCGCGATAGCAAATGGCAGGAACAGACCATTACACTGACAGGTTTTCCAGCTCAGATCTGCCAACATGAACTGGATCATTTGGAAGGACGGATTATTTAGGAGGAACTCAGATGAAACGTATACTTTTTGAACTTGTTTTTATCGCAACGACTTGGTATATCTTTTTACCACCCTTCAATCTTACCAGCTGGGAATTTATCTTTTTCCTATGTGGACATTTGGTGGTGATGGGGATTTTGTTTAGTTTTCGAAGGGATACCAATCCTTTCAAGACAGTTCACGTACGTCATGGCAAGGTTGCCAACGAACTCAATCTAGAAGGGCTTCATTTTAATAAATTAGGTGGAGGATTGTTGCTGGCTGCAGGACTCATCTTTGCACTTGCTGGTCTGGTAAGCCTAGTAACCTCTAGCTTTTTCCAAGCAAAAAATTATGCTAATGTGGTGTCCATCACAGAAAAAGACTTTAAAGATTTTCCTAAGAGTGATACCAGTAAGGTTCCAATCCTAGATCGGAGCACTGCAGAAAAGATTGGGGATCGTTATCTAGGCTCTCTGACGGATAAGGTCTCCCAGTACGTGGCAGCAGATACTTATACCCAGCTGACGGTTGATGGCAAACCTTATCGGGTGACGCCTTTGGAGTATGCCGACCCGATCAAATGGTTTAATAATCAGTCCAAGGGAATTGGCGAGTATATCAAGGTTGATATGGTGACAGGAAACGCGGAATTGGTGGATCTAAAAACGCCGATGAAGTATTCAGATTCCGAGTATTTTAACCGCGATGTCAAACGTCATCTTCGGATCAAGTACCCAACCAAGATTTTTAAAACGCCATCCTTTGAGGTGGATGATGAAGGCAATCCTTTCTATGTAGCAACTGTTTATCAAAAGCAGTTTGGTCTAGGAGTACCTCGTCCTTCATCTGTTATTATCTTAGACGCCACCAATGGAGAAACCAAGGAATACAACTTGGATGAAGTCCCAGAATGGGTGGATCGTGTCTATCCAGCTGAAGAAACCATCGAGCAAATCAACTACAACGGCAAGTATAAAGACGGCTTCTGGAATGCCTTGATCTCTAAGAAAAACGTTACCCAAACGACAGAAGGCTATAACTATCTTTCTATCGGAAATGACATTTATCTCTACACAGGGGTGACTTCAGCAAATGCTGACGAAAGTAATCTAGGATTTATCCTTGAAAATATGCGAACTGGTGAAATCACCAAGTACAATCTAGCATCAGCAACCGAAGAATCAGCCCGTGCTTCTGCAGAGGGAGCCGTGCAAGAGAAGGCCTACAAGGCTACATTCCCTATCCTTGTTAATCTCAATGACAAGCCTCTCTATATCATGGGCTTGAAGGACAATGCAGGCTTGGTCAAGGAGTATGCATTGGTCGATGCCGTGGAGTACCAAAACGTCATCGTAGCAACTACGGTAGATGAACTCCTCAGCAAGTATGCCAATAAAAACGACCTCGATCTGGATAACGAAACGGTAGAAAGTATCAAGGGAGTGATTTCAGACCTTAAATCAGCTGTCATCAAGGGGGATACCGTCTATTTCTTTAAAGTTAATGACAAGATTTACAAGGTTAAGGCTTCGGTATCGGATGACCTTCCTTACCTCGAAAATGGCCAATCCTTTGAAGGTCAAGTTGGAAAAGATAATTATCTCAAGACCTTTAAAGTACAATAATACTCTTCGAAAATCAAATTCAAACTACGTCAGCGTCGCCTTGCCGTACTCAAGTACAGCCTGCGGCTAGCTTCCTAGTTTGCTCTTTGATTTTCATTGAGTATAAAAATAGGTTTTCTCAGTTCAAGGAGAAAAAAGATAAATTCTTATCTATCTTAACAAGCTTAGCTGGCACAGCCCTTGTTCTCGTAGCTATCTGGTTAGGATGGCCAAAATAAACAGACAAACCTCGGTGTGAACCGAGGTTTTTAAGATGAAATTCTTGGTCGTGATTGAAAAATATGCTACACTAACAATATGAAAATTTTAATCCCAACAGCAAAAGAAATGAACACAAACTATCCTTGTATCGAAGCGCTTCCCTTGAGGGAAGAAAGTCAGGCAGTCCTTGACTCATTGGCGCACTACTCAGCTAGTGAATTAGAGACCTTTTATAAGGTATCTGCTGAGAAAGCAGAAGAAGAGTACGCTCATATTCAAGCTTTAAAAGATCACAGAGCTAAACATTATCCAGCTTTGAAACTATTCGATGGTCTCATGTATCGCCATATCAAACGAGATGGGTTAGCTGAGGCTGAACAAACCTATCTTGAAAATCATGTTTTAATAACATCAGCTTTATACGGTGTTGTCCCAGCCTTGTCGCCCATGGCTCCTCATCGTTTGGACTTCTTGATGAAGTTAAAAGTAGTTGGTAAAACCCTAAAGACTCATTGGAAGTCAGCCTACGATGAGGCGCTACAGGATGAGGATTTGATATTCTCCCTCCTATCATCAGAGTTTGAAACCGTATTTTCGAAGGAAATCAGAGAAAAGATGGTGACTTTTAAATTTATGGAGGATAAGGCAGGTCAGTTGAAAATCCATTCAACCATTTCAAAAAAAGCGCGTGGGGCCTTTTTGACCGCCTTGATAGAAGGACAAGTTCAAACAGTTGAGCAAGCTCGTAAGCTTAGCTTCGCCGGTTTTGACTACCAACCTGATTTATCCAGTGATTTAGAATTCGTCTTTGTGAAACAAGCATAAAACCAGCTCATTCGAGCTGGTTTTTGTTTGATTAGTTGATGGCTGTAAGAAGGTCGTCCGCTTGTTTTGCAAGTGACGAAGCGGTTGCTTCTTCTAACACCAATTTTCCGTCTGCCCAAGCAGAGTCATTGACACGAGCAGCTGTAAAGTCACCAACGACTTGTGTACGGATAAATGGCAAGAGGTCTTTGTAAATAGCAAAGAGTTGATCGTGACCGGCATTGGCTACAGATGAGACAGTGATAAACTTGTCTTGGAGGGCAGAAGCACCACGTGTATCAGACAAGTCAATGGCGCGAGAGAGCCAGTCAAGCAAGTTCTTTACTGTTCCAGGGATAGAGAAGTTGTAGACTGGAGAGAAAATCCAGATGGCATCTGCAGCAAGGACTGCTTCACGAGCAGCAGCTACAGCTGGATGAGTTGGAACTTCAAGATCTTGGATGAAGAGAGGAATAGCTGAGTAATCAAGATAGCTAACTTCCGCTTTTCCAGCAAGTGCTTTTTCAGCTTCGAGGGCCATTTGGTGGTTGAAAGAACCTTGGCGAAGTGAACCGACGATAAATAATACTTTTTTAGACATGATGTGTCTCCTTTAGTTTAAAATTCAAAGAGCTAACTCTTTTGTTACCATCTATGTTACAACAACTGATACTAATTAGCAATAATTTTGCTCACAAATTTTTAAATTTTTTTAAAATGCGGATTAAGTCTTCCTTTTCGCCATCTTCCAAGATGCTAAGTGCTTCTACGATAGAATCGATATGGTCAGGAAGAACCTCTTCGATTTTTCTGCGTCCTGCAGGTGTTAATTTCAAGAAAAAAGAGCGACGATCCTTGGGGTCACAAGTTCTAGAAATCCACCCATCTCGAACCATGTTTCGAATGACAACAGTCATGTTTCCAGAAGTGGCTAGCATTTTTTCAATCAAATCCTGAATGCGCAGTTCCCCCTTGCTATAGAGGGTTTCCAAAACTGAAAATTGGGTGGGTGTTAGCCCGTGTTCTTTGGCAGCCTTAGCTTCACATGGTTTAAAAGTTCGTATGGCTTTGTTGAGGACGATAGCTGTTTTTAAGTCTAGTTGATTATCGGAGATTTTCTCTTTTAAGTATTGTTTCATAAGGCTATTTTATCAATAATGAAAGAGAAAAACAAGAACTTATATTTTATAGGAAAAGAATCTTAGAATGTTCCTGTCTTCACTTGTAATAAAGAAGGAGAGATGGTAAAATAGACGAGTGAAACTAAGACAGAAAAAAGCAAAAAACAAGCTACTTTTACAGTATGGAATCGGCATTGCTCTGGTAGTACTAGTCATGACCACTTCCTTCCTTTATCTGATAACACTCAGTATGAAACCCTATCAAGATGCTAGAGTTGAGGGAGAAAAACTAGCCAAGCAGTATGCAGAATTGGAAAAGGCAGATCAGGTTGATTTCTATAATGGACTAGAAGGTTATTACAGCGTTTTAGGACATAATAGAAAGCAAGAGGCCATTGCCGTACTGATTGAAAAGAATGACCACAAGATTTATGTCTATCAGCTTGATAAGGGGATTTCTCAGGACAAGGCAGCGACGATTTCGAGGGAAAAAGGAGCTAGCGACATTGACAAGATTACTTTTGGTCGCTATCAGGACAAGCCGATTTGGGAAGTTAAGTCAGGAAACCAGTACTATCTGGTTGACTTTGAAACAGGAGCAGTGATCCAATAAGGAGGGCATATGGAACTATCCAAACGTGTACTAGAAATGGAAGAAAGCGTCACTCTAGCCAGTGATGCAAGAGCCAAAGCATTAAAAGCTCAGGGAAAAGATGTTCTTTTCTTAACCTTGGGACAGCCTGATTTTCATACTCCTGAAAACATTCAGGATGCAGCGGTAGAAGCGATTCGAGATGGACGAGCTTCCTTTTATACAGTTGCTTCAGGCCTACCAGAGTTAAAAGCAGCGGTTAATACCTATTTTGAACGCTATTATGGCTATTCCGTAGCGACTAACGAGGTTACCTTTGCCACTGGTGCTAAGTTCTCTCTCTACACCTTCTTTATGGCTGTGGTCAATCCAGGTGATGAGGTCATCATCCCTACACCATACTGGGTCAGCTATGGAGATCAAGTCAAAATGGCAGAAGGAGTGCCAGTCTTTGTCCAGGCCAAAGAAGACAATCACTTTAAAGTAACAGTGGAGCAGCTAGAAGCAGCCCGAACAGCTAAGACCAAGGTCTTAGTTCTCAATTCGCCATCGAATCCGACTGGTATGATTTACTCTCGTGAGGAACTCATGGCTATCGGAAATTGGGCTGTTGAACATGATGTCCTTATCCTAGCAGATGATATTTATGGTCGTTTGGTTTATAACGGGAATGAATTTGTTCCAATCTCTAGTCTGTCAGAAGCCATTCGCAAGCAAACCATCGTGATTAACGGTGTATCTAAGGCCTATGCCATGACTGGTTGGCGGGTAGGTTATGCTGTGGGAAATCCTGAAATTATCGCTGCTATGAGCAAATTGACAGGACAAACGACCTCCAACCTGACTGCAGTATCGCAATATGCAACGATTGAAGCCCTAACTGGACCGCAAGACTCTGTTGAAACCATGCGCCAGGCTTTTGAGGAACGTTTGAATACCATTTATCCACTCTTGTGCCAAGTGCCAGGATTTGAAGTTGTCAAGCCCCAAGGAGCCTTCTATCTTTTCCCAAATGTTAAAAAAGCGATGGAGATGAAGGGTTATACTGACGTGACAGAGTTTACAACGGCTATTCTCGAAGAAGTCGGCCTTGCCTTGATTACAGGAGCTGGATTTGGAGCACCAGAAAATGTTCGTCTCAGCTATGCCACAGACTTGGATACATTAAAAGAAGCTATTCGTCGCTTGCATCAATTTATGGAGGAATTATAATGATAGATCATTTTACCCTTAAGGTAAAGAATTTAGAAGTTTCTAAAGCTTTCTATCAAGCTACTTTAGCTGCTTTAAATTATCGCCTTCAATTTGATACGGGGCAGGTCGTTAGTTTCACAGAACCGCGAGATGTGGATCCAGGTGGTGATTTTTGGCTAAATGTTGGTCAACAAGAGCCGATGCATTTTGCCTTTAGTGCTCAAACTTGTCAAGAAGTAGATGCTTTCTATCATGCAGCTTTGGCTGCTGGAGGAAAGGATAATGGTGCACCTGGCGAACGTAAAAATTACCATGTGGGATACTATGCTGCGTTTATTATTGACCCAGATGGAAATAGCATAGAGGCAGTTTGCCATAAAGAAGAATAGAAAAGGAAAAATAATGACAAAACGTGTAACAATCATCGAAGTAAAAGACTACGTTGGTCAAGAAGTGACCATCGGAGCCTGGGTTGCCAATAAATCAGGAAAAGGGAAAATTGCCTTCTTGCAATTGCGAGACGGAACAGCCTTTTTCCAAGGAGTCGCCTTCAAACCAAACTTTATTGAAAAATTTGGTGAAGAGGTAGGTCTTGAAAAATTTGAAACGATTAAACACTTGAGCCAAGAAACCTCTGTTTATGTGACAGGGATTGTCAAAGAAGACGAACGTTCTAAGTTTGGCTATGAGTTGGATATTACAGACATCGAAGTGATCGGTGAATCTCAAGACTACCCTATCACACCAAAAGAACATGGAACCGACTTCTTGATGGACAACCGTCACTTGTGGCTACGATCTCGTAAGCAAGTGGCTGTGATGCAAATCCGTAACGCTATCATCTATGCAACTTATGAGTTCTTTGACAAGAACGGTTTTATGAAGTTTGATAGCCCAATTCTTTCAGGAAACGCAGCAGAAGATTCTACAGAACTTTTTGAAACAGATTATTTCGGAACGCCAGCCTACTTGAGCCAATCAGGTCAGCTTTACCTAGAAGCGGGAGCTATGGCTCTTGGTCGTGTCTTTGACTTTGGTCCAGTATTCCGTGCTGAAAAATCAAAAACACGCCGTCACTTGACGGAGTTCTGGATGATGGATGCGGAGTACTCCTACTTGACACACTATGAATCACTTGACTTGCAAGAAGCTTATGTAAAAGCCCTTCTTCAAGGTGTTTTGGATCGTGCGCCTCAAGCCTTGGAAACCTTGGAACGTGATACAGAGCTTTTGAAACGCTACATTGCTGAGCCATTCAAACGCATCACTTACGATCAAGCCATTGACCTCTTGCAAGAGCATGAGAATGATGAAGATGCTGACTATGAGCATTTGGAGCATGGAGATGACTTTGGTTCACCACACGAAACATGGATTTCAAACCACTTTGGTGTACCAACCTTTGTCATGAACTACCCAGCAGCCATCAAGGCCTTCTACATGAAACCAGTTCCTGGTAACCCAGATCGTGTGCTTTGTGCAGACTTGCTTGCACCAGAAGGCTATGGAGAAATCATCGGTGGTTCTATGCGTGAGGAAGACTATGATGCCCTTGTCGCTAAGATGGAAGAACTTGGTATGGATCGTACAGAATACGAATTCTACCTTGACCTTCGTAAATACGGTACAGTTCCACACGGAGGATTCGGTATTGGTATCGAGCGTATGGTAACCTTCGCAGCAGGAACAAAACACATCCGTGAAGCTATTCCATTCCCACGTATGTTACACCGTATCAAACCATAAAATAAATCAAAACGCCCTAGGGGCGTTTTTTCAAAGTAGAAGAAAGAAGAGGTGGAGAACATGTAAAGCACAGCTTAACAAGTGACAAACACAAAGATACAAATACACTTGTTAAAGGAGAAACTATGTTTAAACGAAATTACCGGAAGAATATCGGTCTCATGGCTGGTGTGGAATTTTTTGCTTTTCTGGGCATTACCAGCTTTTGGATTCTATTTCTCAGTCAAAATGGGATGTCACTTTGGCAGATTGGCTTATTGGAAAGTATTTTTCATGCCACCAGTGTCATTTGTGAAATTCCCTCGGGAATGTTAGCTGACCGCTATTCCTATAAAACCAATCTGTATTTAAGTCGAATCGCTGGGATTGCGTCGTCGATTCTTATGTTACTAGGGCAAGGTAATTTTTGGATTTACGCACTCGCTATGGTGTTGAGTGCCTTGTCTTATAATTTTGATTCGGGGACGAGTGCAGCCATGGTTTATGATTCGGCCGTGGAAGCCGGATTAAAAGAGCGCTACTTATCTATCTCCAGTTTTATGTCAGGAGTAGCAGAAGGGACTCGGTCTTTGGGAACCGTTTTAGCGGGGTTTTTTGTCCATGGTCAATTACACTTGACCTACTATATCATGATTGCTACTTCTATAATCGTTCTTTTCCTAACTTGGATGCTAAAAGAGCCTAGTGTTAAAGCGCAAAAATCTGAGCGCTTGACGATGAAAAAAATAATCTGGACTGTCAAAGAGGAGTTGCGGAGAAACCCCAGTCTTTTTAGTTGGATGATTCTTTCCCAAATCATCGGGACACTGATGTGCATGTTTTATTTTTACTATCAAAATCAACTTCCTGACTTAGAAGGGTGGCAGATTTCGATGGTCATGTTGATGGGCAGTGTTTTGAATATCTGGGCAGTTTATCTAGCAAGTAAGATTGGAAAGAAGTATTCAGCCTTAAAGCTTTTTCCCATTCTTGTACTCTTGACGGGAGGAACTTATTTGATTTCCTACTTTGGTACGCCGCTGATTTATATTTTGGTTTATCTGATCAGCAACGCCTTATATGCTCTCTTTCAGCCGATTTTTGATAATGATTTACAAAAGCGACTCCCAAGTGAGGTACGGGCAACCATGCTAAGTGTCTACTCTATGATGTTCAGCCTAAGCATGATTATCATTTTTCCCCTGACGGGATGGTTGATTGACTATCTAGGATTTGTAGTAGCCTTCCTTTACTTAGGGCTCATTTTAGTACTAGCCAGCTTTTTGCTATTTTTCATTTTGAAAGAGATGGCAGGAGCTTTGAAACTGAAAGAGGAAGTTATTTCTAAGTAATAAAGTTATTTTTTCACTTTTATCTTTTTTACTTGCTATCTATCAGTTTTTCTAGTATAATGGTTTATTGTGAGCGAACCTCACTTACCCCTTGCAAAGGCTGGGGGTCATTAGACCAAAAGGAGGAACATATCAATGGCTAAATACGAAATTCTTTATATCATTCGTCCAAACATTGAAGAAGAAGCGAAAAACGCTTTGGTAGCACGTTTTGACTCTATCTTGACTGACAACGGTGCAACTGTTGTTGAATCAAAAGACTGGGAAAAACGTCGTCTTGCATACGAAATCCAAGATTTCCGCGAAGGACTTTACCACATTGTTAACGTTGAAGCAAACGATGACGTAGCTCTTAAAGAGTTTGACCGTCTTTCAAAAATCAACGCTGACATTCTTCGTCACATGATCGTCAAACTTGACGCGTAAGAAGGTAGATTATGATTAACAATGTTGTACTTGTAGGGCGTATGACGCGTGACGCTGAGTTGCGTTATACCTCATCAAATGTAGCAGTTGCGACTTTTACTCTTGCAGTAAACCGTACATTTAAGAGTCAAAATGGCGAACGTGAGGCTGATTTCATCAATGTCGTTATGTGGCGCCAACAGGCTGAAAATCTTGCTAACTGGGCTAAAAAAGGCTCTCTTATCGGGATCACAGGTCGTATCCAGACTCGTAGTTACGATAACCAGCAAGGACAACGTGTTTACGTAACAGAAGTCGTGGCGGATAATTTCCAAATGTTGGAAAGTCGCGGAGTGCGTGAAGGACATTCAGGTGGCGCTTATTCTGCACCAACCGCTGGTCAATCAGCACCTGCAAACCCAGTACCAGACTTTTCACGTTCTGAAAATCCATTCGGAGCAACAAATCCATTGGATATTTCAGATGATGATTTACCATTCTAATGGACAATTAATACTATAAAGGAGAAAAAACATGGCTCAACAACGTCGTGGCGGATTCAAACGCCGTAAAAAAGTTGATTACATCGCAGCAAACAAAATTGAATATGTTGATTACAAAGATACTGAGCTTCTTAGCCGTTTCGTTTCAGAACGTGGGAAAATCCTTCCACGTCGTGTAACAGGAACTTCAGCTAAAAACCAACGTAAAGTAACAACAGCTATCAAACGCGCTCGCGTAATGGCTTTGATGCCTTTCGTAAACGAAGATTAAAGAAGAGACCCTTACGGGTCTTTTTTTCACGAGCATGGAAATGAGAGAGCGAGTTGAGGTCCGGGTGGACCTCTTTTTCAGACCCACTGGGTCTTCTTTCTTTGACTATAAATGTGTTATAATGATAGTATGAATTTTCAAAGGGGTGCCTTATGAAGGGAAACAGTATTATTAGAAAAATGATCGAATCTGATACCGAACACTTATCCCAAGGTTTTATCAATCAAGGTTGGCCGGGTAGAGAAGAAATTTTGGCTAGATATTTTCTTGAACAAGAATGTGGGGAGAGAGAAGTCTTAGTTGCAGAGGTTAAGGGGGCTTTAGCGGGGTATATCACAATTTTGCCCTGCGCTAAGCAGGGGCCTTTTGCAGAAATCTATCCAGAACTCTCAGATTTCAATGTCTTTGAGCCCTTTCAAAATCAAGGTATTGGAAATCTCTTGATGGAAGAAGCGGAAAAACGAGTTAAGCTCATATCGGATAAGGTGACCCTTGGTGTTGGGCTCCATTCAGGGTATGGGCCTGCCCAGAGATTGTACATCAAACGAGGTTATATTCCAGATGGTTCGGGCGTCTGGTATCAAAATCACAGACCGGCTATGGATGCTACTTGTGAAGATATCGGTGACCTTGTTTTATATCTGTCAAAAGATTTGATTTAAGATAGATCTTATAAGGTTTAACTTTAAAATAGCAAGAAGTCGTAAATTCCTTTTTCATTAGAGAGGGATTTTTTTGTTAGAAAAAGGGGGATTCTATGAAACGATAAAATATAATTATTTGAATTATCAAAATAAAAATAAATATTCAAAATATAGTAAGGTTTAGAATTTTAAAAATATTTAAGAAAAGTGTAAGATTTAAGGTTTACACAGTGTAAATTATATCACTACAAAAATATTACGATTATTTAGAATTAAATTAAATGCAATAATATACTTATAAAAATTTGACATATAAATTAATTGGCGGTAAAATAATTACGAAAGTCAAATTAATTGATATTGGAACTATCAGATGTACTAATTAATCTGATATGTCAAATTTTATTATAGTAGAAGGATACCATAATGAAGAAACTGAAAGTGATGCTTGTTTTTGGGACACGACCAGAAGCTATTAAAATGGCCCCTTTAGTGTTGGAATTGCAAAAACATAGTGACAGCATTGAGACGATCACAGTTGTGACAGCTCAGCACCGTCAAATGCTAGATCAAGTTCTTAAAACTTTTAGCATTGAGCCACATTATGACTTGGATATTATGGGGAAAAATCAATCCCTCTTGGATATTACTGGAAAAATTTTAGAAAAGTTTGATCCAGTTGTTAAGCAAGAACGTCCAGATATGATTCTTGTTCATGGAGATACAACGACAACTTTTGTAGCAAGTTTAGTGGCTTTCTATAATCAGGTACGTATCGGCCACGTTGAAGCTGGTCTAAGAACATTTGACAAGTATTCTCCTTTCCCAGAAGAAATGAATCGTCAGATGACAGATAATCTTGCTGATCTTTATTTTGCTCCAACTAGTGAGAGTAAGGAAAATCTCCTCAAGGAAAATCATCCTGAGTCTGCTATTGTCATTACGGGGAATACAGCCATTGATGCCTTGAAATTAACCGTTCAATCGGATTACTATCATGAAGTTCTAGATCAATTAGATCCTTCTAAGAAGCTTGTTTTAGTAACCATGCACCGTCGTGAGAATCAAGGTCAACCAATGAGAAATGTCTTTACAGCTTTACGTGAGATGGTAGATCTTCATCAGGAAATTGAGGTTGTTTATCCTGTTCACCTTAGCCCTGCCGTGCAAGAAGTAGCAAAAGATATCTTAGCTGGTCACGATCGTATTCACTTGATTGAGCCTTTAGATGTACTTGATTTTCATAATTTAGCTTCAAGAAGCTATTTTATCATGACCGACTCTGGAGGTGTTCAAGAAGAGGCGCCTTCTCTCGGCAAACCTGTCCTTGTCCTTCGTGACACGACGGAACGTCCAGAAGGAGTAAGAGCAGGTACTTTGAAGCTAGTTGGTACGGATCCAGTACGTGTCAAAGAGGCTATGGCAGCACTCTTAACAGATGAAACTCTTTATAGACAAATGTCTCAGGCACCGAATCCCTATGGAGATGGAAGAGCATCTGAACGAATCGTTCGTGCTATACAACATTATTTTGGAATGGCTGAATTTGTATCTGAATTTAAAGAGGGGGAAGAGGCGTAATGAAAACATGGAATAAATTTAGGAATTGGCTCCTCGCTTTTCTGGGGTGCGAGTCGCTTCTTTTAGGGCTTTCTTTTTTCTTTGCTCGAGAGATTATTTTAGAACAAATTTTGTTTTTAGCTTTAGCCTTGTTTGCAGTATTGGTATTATCTGACCTTTTGCTTACTTGGACCCTTATCTTAACATTTGGGCTTGGACTTATCGTTTTGGTTGCGGGTGTAGTTTATATCCCAATCACTCAACTAGTCTTCTTATTGATCAGTTTTCCACTGTTGATTGGGATTTTACTTAAAGTTCGTTATTATTTCTTCAAGGTAGCTTCAAAGGTCCAAGAACAGGAAGATGATGCTCGAGCAGATTACCAGGCTATGGTAACTGCACAAAGTGATGTGACGGTTCAATCTCTATTGATTCATTGGGCACATGAAGATTTGTTCTTCCAGATAAAACCTAGAGAGTATAACCAGATGCTCAGTCGCATTCAAGAGGTAATTGCTCAGGGATTGAGTTACAATGATAAGCTCTATTACGTTTCAGAAGGTAATTTTCTCGTTCTATCTAGTAGTAATAAGCGTTCTTTAAGGGAACTCTATTTGAGTGATTTGCGGGAGAAACTAGGTAGTTTAGTTTTTCATGGAGAAGATGGCGATCAGGGGATTCAATTTCAAACAGGGTATTTGGTGATTAACTCTGATAATAGTGGGAAATACCAAGACTACTCGGATATTGCCAGTCATCTCAAACGTCAATTAGAGACAGATGTAATTGTAGAATATTAGGAGGGAAACATGACTCTAACCAATATATTTTTTGGCATTGCTTTGGGACTCAGTCTTACCTTTGGCATTTGTTTTGTCATATTATTTATTGCATACAGTATTCTTTACCATCGAGTGAACAAAAATTTTAAGGCGGTGAATCATGATTAGTCAAATGTTAATGATTTTTACCCTGCTTACTATTTGGATTTCTCTAGCATGGGGCTTGGTAATTCTCTTTTCAGCTGTTCACTTTTGGTTTAAACACAGTGATTTTCGTGTGGACACGTCGCCACTACCTTATTATCCTAAGGTTACCATTGTCGTACCTGCTCATAATGAGGATGTGGTTATTGCACAGACGGCAAAAGCTATCTTGGATATGAACTACCCTCACGACCGTGTGGAGTTGCTTCTATTTGCAGATAATTGTTCGGACAACACCTATGCAGAGTGTTTGTCTGTACAAGCCCTGCCTGAATACGCAGGAAGAAATCTGACTATTATCGACCGTACTGGTACCGGAGGAAAAGCAGGCGTTCTAAACGATGCCTTAGAGATGGCAACAGGTGAATATATCTGTGTCTATGATGCAGATGCCATGCCTGAAAAAAATGCCCTTTATTTCCTTGTGAAAGAAGTGATGAAGGATCCAGAACGTCATGTGGCATCTTTCGGCCGCAACAAGACTCGAAATGCCAATCAAAATTTCTTAACTCGTTGTATCAACCAGGAAATCGTTGTTACTCAGCGCGTGCACCACGTTGGGATGTGGCATCTCTTTAAAATTGGGCGTATTCCAGGGACCAACTTTATCATTCAAACCGACTTTGTAAAGAGTATCGGCGGTTGGAAAAATGGTGCCTTGACTGAGGATACCGATATCTCCTTCAAAATCATGCAGAGTGGGAAATTAATTGCCCTTGCCTATAATTCAGAGGCTTTCCAACAAGAACCTGAGACCTTAAAGAGTTACTATATGCAGCGTAAACGTTGGGCAAAAGGAAACTACGAAGTTGTTCTCTCAAACTTTAAGCATTTATTTGACAGAGCAAACTGGCGTGTCAAACTAGAGGTCTTTAACTATTCATGTGTCTTCTTTTGGTTTAACTTTGCCCTTGTCCTATCGGATTTGATTTTCCTAGCGAATGTACTAGCGATCTGTCTGAACCTATTCTTCCCAGATATCAGAGTTCCATTTGCTTTTGATGCGGATAATATTTATATTGCCCAGCTCATGTTTTTTAACTGGATTCTCATGATTGGTCTGTATCTGATGCAGATTATGATTGCATTGGCCAGTCAATTTGGACAAGCGACGACAAAACAAATCTGGTTGGCCTTGGTAGCCTATTTCTCTTATGCACAGATGTTTATCGTTGTATCCGTTGATTCCATTTCTTCAATCGTGCTGGATAAGGTACTCCACCGAAAAGAAACCAAGTGGGTTAAAACCAAGCGATTTGCAGGATAGGAGGTTCTATGAAAACGAATAAATTAAAATATGTCTGGTTTGTGCTCATTCTTTCTATCTTTTGTTTAACCTTGTTTTTAGCAAGGGGAAGGAGTAAAGTCGAGATGCGCAATCGCCTTTATAGCCAGTGGAGTGAACAGTTCCTTGTAACAAAAGGCAATCAGTCTTATGTTCGTACGACGAGTAATTCTGAGGAAACAACAGTTCTATCAGAAGCTCAAAGTTACGGCATGCTCATAACAGTTCTAGCAGCTCAAAAAGGTCAGGCAAGTCAAGCAGATTTTGATAGCCTTTATCGCTATTACCAAAATCATCGTATCGAGGGAACGCAGTTGATGTCTTGGAAGCAAGTGATCAAAAATGATAGCGAAACGGTTGAAAAACAAAACGCAACTGATGGTGATCTCTACATTGCCTATTCCTTGATTGAAGCTGCCAAGCAGTGGCCAGATAAAGCACAGGAATATGAAGATCAAGCCAAAAGTATTTTGATTGATATTCTTCGCTTTAATTATAACGAGGAGACTGGTGTTCTAAAGGTAGGAAATTGGGCGAAAAAAAATACGGATTTTTACTATTTGATGCGAACATCTGATACACTACCTCATTATTTCCAAGTATTTTATAATCTAACTGGTGATAAACAATGGCTAGATATTAAGGATAAGATGCTTGGGCAATTGGAGCAAATCAGTTCTCATTCTGATACGGGTCTCTTGCCAGATTTTATCTGGGCTGAGAAGTCAGGAGCGCGTCTTGTTGATGCCAACACAATCGAGTCTCAATACGATGGGGCGTACTCTTATAACGCTTGTCGTTTGCCTTATCACCTGTCACAGAGCCAAGATGAAAGAAGCCAAAAACTCGTTCAAAAGATGATGAATTTCTTTATGAAAGAGCAACGCATTTATGCCGGTTATGACTTGAATGGAACGGCCCTCAATCAATACCAGGCAGGTAGTTTCTTGGCACCGATTACCTATGCGTCTGACAAGGGAGAAGGCTATCTGAAACTTCTTCAGCAAAATAAATACATTTTCACACAAAATTTACCTTTGGACAACTACTATGATGCAACGATGATTACCATGATTGCTCTAGAGATGTTCTAGTATGAAAAGAGAGGGCTAGTTTTGCCAGCTCTCTTTTTGATAGGATTTTCATCTTTTTTCAAAAAAGGAATTTGATCAGCTTTATGGTATAATGGAAAGAGTGATGGAAAAGAGGTAGAGAGATGGATGCGAAATTAAAATACAAGGCAAAGAAGATTAAAATCGTCTTTTTTGATATTGATGATACCTTGCGTACGTCAAAGACAGGTTTTATTCCAGCTACAATTCCCACTGTCTTTAAACAGTTGCGTGAAAAAGGAATTTTAACAGGAATCGCCTCTGGGCGTGGTATTTTCGGTGTTGTTCCAGAGATTCGTGAGCTCAAACCTGACTTTTTTGTAACCCTAAATGGGGCTTATATAGAAGATAAAAAAGGCCAGGTCATTTATCAGCATCAGATTGACAAGTCAGATGTTGAGGAGTATGTCTCTTGGACGAAGGAAGAGGGAATTGAGTACGGCTTGGTTGGTAGTCATGACGCCAAACTCTCCACGCGAACAGAACTGATCAGTGAGGCTATTGATCCGATTTATCCAAACTTGGATGTGGATCCTAACTTCCATGAAAAAGCAGATATTTACCAGATGTGGACCTTTGAGGATAAAGGGGATGACTTGTACTTACCAGAGTCTTTATCGGATAAACTTCGCATGGTGCGTTGGCATGAACATTCATCTGATATCGTGCCGATTTCAGGATCCAAAGCAACTGGTGTAGCCAAGGTTGTAGAACACTTAGGCTTGAAACCAGAGAATGTCATGGTCTTTGGGGATGGTCTCAATGACTTGGAACTCTTTGATTATGCTGGAATTAGTGTTGCTATGGGTGTTTCTCATGATAAAATCAAAGAAAAAGCAGATTATATTACAAAAACAGTAGAAGAAGATGGCATTTTTGATGCCTTAGAAGGATTTGGTATGGTAGAAAAAGAATTGCATTTCCCACAAGTAGACATTGAAACAGTAGAAGGTCCTCTTGCGACCATTAAGACAAATCATGGAGACTTGCGTATCAAGCTCTTCCCTGAACATGCTCCTAAAACAGTGGCTAACTTTGTTGCTCTTTCAAAAGACGGTTACTATGATGGTGTCATTTTCCACCGAATTATCAAGGACTTTATGATCCAAGGCGGAGACCCAACTGGTACTGGTATGGGGGGAGAGTCAATCTACGGTGACTCTTTTGAAGATGAATTTTCTGAAGAGCTCTATAATATCCGTGGTGCCCTTTCTATGGCCAATGCTGGTCCAAATACCAATGGTAGCCAGTTCTTTATCGTTCAAAACCAACATTTGCCATACTCTAAGAAAGAGATTGCTCGTGGTGGCTGGCCTGAACCAATCGCTGAGATCTATGCAGAGCAAGGTGGAACTCCTCACCTTGACCGTCGCCATACTGTTTTTGGGCAATTGGTAGATGCGGAATCTTTTGCGGTCTTGGATGCCATTGCAGCTGTTGAGACAGGTGCAATGGACAAGCCAGTTGAAGATGTAGTAATTGAAACGATTGAAATTGAGGACTAGAATGAAAATTGGTGATAAGCTAACTGGGCGTATTACAGGAATTCAGCCCTATGGTGCCTTTGTCGAGTTAGAGACAGGGGTGACAGGGCTGATTCACATCTCGGAGATTCGGACGGGATTTATTGAAAATATCTATGACATTTTAAAAATTGGTGATGAAGTCCAAGTTCAGGTGGTGGATTTTGACGAATACACTGGGAAGGCCAGTCTTTCCATACGTACCTTGGAGGAAGAAAAACATCAATTGCCAAGACGGAGACGTTTTTCAAATGATCGTATCAAGCACGGTTTTGCACCACTTGGACGAATGATGCCTGTTTGGACGCGTGAAGCATTGGAGCATTTAAAAAAGAACCCGTAAATACGATTATCTAAATCATTTGTAATATTAATATAATTTACTATAATGAAAGTATGAAAAAAGAACAATTATTAAAACCAGGAGAGCGAATCAACCAGCTCTTTTCGACAGATATCAAGATCATTCAAAATAGAGAGGTGTTTAGCTATTCGGTGGATAGTGTTCTCTTGTCACGCTTTCCTCGCTTCCCTAAACGGGGTTTAATTGTGGACTTTTGTGCTGGAAATGGTGCAGTGGGACTTTTTGCTAGTTCACGTACCCAGGCGCGGATAATATCTGTAGAGATTCAGGAGCGCTTGGCGGATATGGCAGAGCGTTCGGTTCAGTTGAATGGCTTGGAAGAGCAGATGCAGATCATCTGTGATGATTTGAAAAATATGCCTGCCCACATTCAGGGAAGTAAGGTGGATATGATTTTGTGCAATCCGCCTTATTTCAAGGTGGATCCGCATTCCAATCTGAACGAGAGTGAACACTACCTTCTGGCCAGACACGAAATTACGACTAACCTAGAAGAAATATGCCGAAGTGCTCAAAGTATTCTCAAGTCTAATGGCCGTTTGGCTATGGTTCATCGTCCAGATCGGCTCTTGGATATCTTGGACATGCTTCAACGCCATAATTTGGCACCCAAGCGCCTGCAATTTGTCTATCCTAAACGTGAGAAGGAGGCCAATATGCTCTTAATCGAAGCTATCAAGGATGGCTCGACGAGTGGCTTTAAGGTCTTGCCACCTCTCATCGTTCACAATGATGATGGTTCCTATACACCAGAAATTCAAGAGATTTACTATGGATCATAAAGCCTATATGTATGTGGTGGAGTGTCGCGACGGTTCTTACTATACGGGCTATACAACAGATGTGAAGAGGCGCCTTGCCGTTCATAATAATGGTAAGGGAGCCAAGTATACCCGAGCTCGCTTGCCAGTCAAACTCATCTATGTAGAGGGTTTTACCAGTAAGGAAGAAGCCATGTCTGCCGAAGCTCTCCTCAAACGCAAGAAACGTCCACAGAAAGAACGATTTTTATCCGAAAATCAAGAGAAAAATCTAGTCAACCATATTGATGTCTAACGAGGAGTCCTTTGGCTCCTCTTACTTTTGTCAAAAGAGGAAAAAAGTGCTACAATAAGATGAATAAATTTAAAGAGGTATTATCATGTCTAAGATTCTAGTATTTGGTCACCAAAATCCAGACTCAGATGCCATCGGGTCATCTGTAGCCTTTGCTTACCTTGCAAAAGAGGCTTATGGATTGGACACAGAAGCAGTAGCACTTGGAACTCCTAATGAAGAAACAGCCTTCGTTTTGAACTATTTTGGTGTAGAAGCACCGCGTGTTATCACATCTGCTAAAGCAGAAGGTGCAGAGCAAGTCATCTTGACTGACCACAATGAATTCCAACAATCTGTATCAGATATTGCTGAAGTAGAAGTTTACGGAGTAGTGGATCACCACCGTGTGGCTAATTTTGAAACTGCAAGCCCACTTTACATGCGCTTGGAACCAGTTGGATCAGCTTCATCTATCGTTTACCGCATGTTCAAAGAACATGGTGTAGCAGTTCCTAAAGAAATCGCAGGTTTGATGCTTTCAGGTTTGATTTCAGATACTCTTCTTTTGAAATCTCCAACAACTCACCCATCTGATAAAGTCATTGCTCCTGAATTGGCAGAATTAGCAGGCGTCAACTTGGAAGAGTACGGTCTTGCTATGCTCAAGGCTGGTACAAACTTGGCTAGCAAATCTGCTGAAGAATTGATTGACATCGATGCTAAGACATTTGAACTCAACGGAAATAAGGTTCGTGTTGCCCAAGTCAATACTGTTGATATTGCTGAAGTCTTGGAACGCCAAGCAGAAATCGAAGCAGCAATGCAAGTGGCTAATGCAGCAAACGGCTACTCTGACTTTGTTTTGATGATTACAGACATCGTCAATTCAAACTCAGAAATCCTTGCTCTTGGATCAAACATGGACAAGGTGGAAGCAGCTTTCAACTTCAAACTTGAAAACAACCACGCCTTCCTTCCAGGTGCTGTTTCACGTAAGAAACAAGTGGTACCTCAGTTGACTGAAAGCTTTAATGGGTAAGTTCCTGAGTGTCAGTTCAAAATAGGAAAGGCTAGTTTATCTTATATCGAAAGGAGTTTTAACTCCTTTTTTTCTAGGAGAGAAGCATGTTAGCAAATGGCGATTTGATTTTTGTAAGAGATGAGTCGGATTTGGGGCAGGCCATCCAGGCTTCTACTGGGAACTATAGTCATGTTGCCATCTATTTGGATGGGATGATTTACCATGCTAGTGGGCAAGCTGGTGTAATTTGTCAAGAACCGGCTGAATTTTTTGAACCGACTCATCTTTACGACCTTTATGTCTATCCAGAGTTGGAAGTTGACTTGGTAAAGGAGAGAGCTAGCAAACATTTAGATGCACCCTATAATGCCTCTTTTTATCCAGATGGGTCTGGCTTTTATTGCTCCCAGTACATCGCTGAAATCCTACCGATTTTTGAAACTATTCCCATGAAATTTGGGGATGGGGAGCAGGAAATTAGTGATTTCTGGAATGAATACTATAGAGAACTAGGAATAGCTGTGCCTCTGAATCAGCCAGGGACCAATCCTAGTCAGTTAGCATCATCCCCTCTTTTAAAATGTAAAGAAAGGAATCTTCATGATTCAGATTTTTAATCCCTCCCGTTTGACTCGACAACCATTTTTTATAGATTTGGTTGACTATCTAGACCAGCATGATGATGTAATCCTCAGGGAAATTAAGGCTCAATTTCCAGATGTATCAGTTGATAAACTTATGGAAGAGTATATAAAGGCGGGCTTGATTCTAAGGGAAAATAAACACTATTCGCTCAATCTCCCTTTTCTAGAATCTACGGATGATTTAGCCCTTGATCAAGAGATTTTTGTCAGAGAGGACAGTCCAGTCTATCAAGACTTGCTGGAGAAGACTTTTGAGACGGAATTGCGCAATCAAACCAATGCAGCCATTTTAATCGAACATACGGACTTTGCAAGGCAAAAAATGACCCTGTCTAATTATTTCTACAAGGTCAAACATCAGTATCCTCTGACAGAAAAACAGCAGAAACTCTATGATATTTTAGGAGATGTTAACCTTGAGTATGCCCTCAAATATATGACGACTTTTTTGTTAAAATTCCTCAAAAAAGATCAACTGATGCAGAAACGCCGTGATATCTTCGTGGATAGTTTGGTCGTCCTAGGCTATATTGTGCAAAAAGAAGATGGAAAGTATGAGTTAGCTGCTGATTTTGATAAGGAAAGACTGATTTTCATTAAAAAATAAAAGAAGGCTAGGAAATTCTCCTAACCTTCTTTTTCTTTATTCTTTATAGATAACGTTCTGCGATGGCCGCATCTCCAGGATAGTCTTCTTTCTTTCCTTGGACGATTTGGTAGCAATCGGCTCCCTTACCTGCAATAATCACGGCATCAAGTTCTTGATTTGTGATGGCCATAGCTGCCTTGATGGCTTCTTCACGATCGGCAATCTTTTCAACAGGATGACTGATATAGCTGCTGATTTCATCTGCAATCACCATTGGATCTTCATAGTTGGGGTCATCAGCGGTGAGAAAGACTTGAATCTCAGGATGTTGATTGAGGAGGAGGCCAAAGTCCTTGCGGCGGCTCTCACCCTTGTTTCCAGTCGAACCGAGAACCAGGGCAATTTTTCCAGTTTGATGGGTTTCAACAACAGAAATCAGTTTTTTCAGACTATCGCCATTGTGGGCGTAGTCGATGAAGACCTTGGCACCATTTTTCTGAGTCAGGACTTCCATACGTCCAGGAACGCGGGTTGCAGCGATTCCTTTTTTGATGTCTTCAAGACTGGCACCTAGACGAAGACAGGCAAGTCCTGCAGCAACGGCATTTTCTTGGTTAAAGTGGCCAATGAGTTGAATATCATAATCACCAGCGAGTTTACCAGTAGCTGAAAAGCTAAAGGCTTTGGAGTTCCCGATTTGGTTGCTCGAATGGCTACCATAGAAATCATGCTTTTGATGCTCCACTTGTTCTTTCAGTACAGAGAAGTGGTCCATGTCGCTGTTAATGACAACTGCTCGGCTATTTTCCATCAAGAGACGTTTGTGGTAGAAGTAATCTTCAAAGCTAGGATGTTCAATCGGTCCGATATGGTCAGGTGTGATGTTGAGAAAGACTCCTACATCAAAGGTCAGGCCATAGACTCGATGAACAAGATAGGCTTGGCTAGAGACTTCCATTACAAGATGGGTTCGACCATTCTTAACAGCCTGAGCCATCATGTTGAAAAGATCGATGTTTTCAGGTGTTGAGAAGGAAGATTTAAAGAAGGTCTTGCCATCTAGAGTTGTATTCATAGTTGACAAGAGAGCTGTTGGGTAGCGTTGAGATAGGATGTGGTAAGCAAAGTAAGCAGATGTTGTCTTTCCTTTTGTCCCTGTGAAAGCAAGAATTTTTAGTTTCTCTTGCGGATTACCATAAAATTCCATCGCAATCAAACTCATGGCTTTCTTGATATCGTTCACAATGATGACAGGGATACCGACCTCGTAGTCCTTTTCTGCGACGTACCAGGCTAAGCCCTGACTTATAGCAGAAAGAAGGTATTCTTTTTTAAAGGCAGCGCCTTTTGCAAAAAAAAGAGTGCCTTCTTTTACTTTTCGGCTGTCGTAACTGATGCTATCAAAAACAACTTCGTTGTAGTTGTAGTGGTAGTGTCCTTGGTCGATAATCTCGCGGAAGAGATCATCTTTCTTTAATATATCTAATACGGTTTCAATCTTTATCATACTTTCTATTGTAAACCGAAAGTCTGAATTTTACAAGTAACAAGGAAAAGTTTATAATGGAAGACGAGGAAAATTTCCTAGTTATCAAAATTGAATGAGGAAGCTATGTCTAACGAAAACAATCACCAGCAAGCCCAGATGTTGCGAGGGACTGCTTGGCTAACAGCTAGTAACTTTATTAGTCGCCTTCTTGGGGCTATCTACATTATTCCCTGGTATATCTGGATGGGAAC
Source organism: Streptococcus sp. 517s (assembly GCF_054445985.1). Lineage (NCBI taxonomy): Bacteria > Bacillati > Bacillota > Bacilli > Lactobacillales > Streptococcaceae > Streptococcus > Streptococcus sp. 517s. The sequence continues at coordinate 553,301 of NZ_CM136847.1, forward strand.
CTATGCAGCCAAGGCAAATGGTCTCTTTACCATGGGCTACAATATTTACGCCTGGTTCTTACTGATTTCGACGGCGGGTATCCCAGTTGCGGTCGCCAAACAAGTAGCTAAGTACAATACCATGCGAGAAGAAGAGCACAGCTTTGCCTTGATTCGGAGTTTCCTAAGCTTTATGACAGGCTTGGGCTTAGTCTTTGCCTTGGTCTTGTATCTCTTTTCTCCCTGGTTAGCAGATTTGTCAGGTGTGGGGAAAGACCTGATTCCTATCATGCAGAGTTTGGCCTGGGCGGTCTTGATTTTCCCATCTATGAGTGTTATCCGAGGCTTCTTCCAAGGGATGAACAACCTGAGACCCTATGCTATGAGCCAAATCGCCGAGCAGGTGATCCGTGTTATCTGGATGTTGCTGGCTACTTTCATTATCATGAAAATCGGATCAGGGGATTACTTATCAGCGGTTACTCAGTCTACCTTTGCAGCCTTTGTGGGGATGGTGGCAAGTTTTGCAGTTTTGATTTATTTTCTTTCTAAGGAGGGACTGCTCCAAAAGGTATTTGAAACACGAGATAAGATCAATAGTAAGCGACTTTTAGTCGATACCATCAAGGAAGCCATTCCCTTTATCCTGACAGGATCAGCCATCCAGCTCTTCCAAATTTTAGACCAAATGACCTTTATCAATAGTATGAAGTGGTTTACCAACTACAGCAATGAAGACTTGGTTGTCATGTTTTCTTATTTCTCTGCCAATCCTAATAAAATCACCATGATTTTGATCTCTGTAGGGGTTTCGATTGGGAGTGTTGGCTTGCCGCTTTTGACGGAAAACTATGTAAAAGGTGACTTGCCAGCGGCGGCTCGCCTAGTTCAAGATAGCCTCACCATGCTCTTCTTATTTCTACTGCCGGCAACGGTTGGAGTGGTCATGGTAGGGGAACCTCTTTATACAGTCTTTTACGGTAAGCCAGATAGTTTGGCCATGGGCTTATTTGTCTTTGCAGTTTTGCAGTCTACTATCCTAGGCTTGTATATGGTCTTGTCTCCTATGCTTCAGGCCATGTTCCGAAACCGCAAGGCAGTTCTTTACTTTGTCTATGGTTCTATTGCTAAGATCGTCTTGCAATTGCCAACCATTGCCATTTTTCACAGCTACGGTCCTTTGATTTCAACGACTATCGGCTTGATTATTCCGAATGTCTTGATGTATCGAGACATCTGCCAGGTAACGGGTGCTCGTCGAAAGATTATCTTGAAGCGAACCATTTTGATTACCATCTTAACCCTTGTCATGTTTATCTTAGTTGGCTTCTTACAATGGCTACTCGGTTTTGTCTTCCAACCAAGTGGACGTTTCTGGAGTTTCCTTTACGTAGCTCTCATCGGAGGGCTTGGAGGAGGTCTTTATGGTTTGATGAGCCTACGGACACGACTCTTAGACAAGATAATAGGTAAAGCCCAAGCGGACCGACTACGGACACGATTGAAAATATCGTAAGAAGATTTATAAATAAAAGCAATGAATTTAACCTTTCTTTAATAGAAAGGTTTTTATAGTACATTTTTCTTAAAAAAGGAGAACTTTTTCTAAAATTAAGAGTAGAAAAATCTGTTTTTTTAAGTTTTTCTTCAGAAATTGCTTGACTAAATAAAACCAAAGCTGTATAATAAGACAAATCTTTAAAACAGGAGGTTCTGGAAATGAAAAAGTCTAAGGCCAAGTATCTGACACTTGCAAGTGTCGTGTTAAGCGCAGGTATCTTACTGAGCGCATGTGGAAACTCAACTAGTTCTTCTAAAACATATAACTATGTTTATTCGAGCGATCCATCTAGTTTGAACTATCTTGCAGAAAATCGTGCAACAACCAACGACATCGTTACTAATTTGGTAGATGGATTGATGGAAAATGACCAATACGGTAACTATGTTCCATCATTGGCAGAGGATTGGACTGTTTCTCAGGACGGTTTGACCTATACTTACAAATTGCGTAAGGATGCAAAATGGTATACCTATGAGGGTGAAGAATACGCCCCTGTAACGGCCCAAGACTTTGTCACTGGGTTGAAATATGCTGCTGATAAAAAATCCGAAGCCTTGTACCTGGTTCAAGACTCTGTAGCTGGTTTGGATGATTATATCAACGGTAAAACAACTGACTTTTCAACTGTCGGTGTTAAGGCGATTGACGACCAAACGGTTCAGTACACTTTGACACGTCCAGAATCTTATTGGAATTCTAAAACAACTTCAACCATTCTCTTCCCTGTCAATGCAGACTTCCTGAAATCAAAAGGGGATGACTTTGGTAAGGTAGACCCTTCTAGTATTTTGTACAATGGACCTTTCTTAATGAAATCTTTTGTTTCAAAATCTGTTATCGAATTCAAGAAAAATCCCAACTACTGGGATGAAAAAAATGTCTTTGTGGATGATGTGAAATTGGCCTATTATGATGGTAGTGACCAAGATGCACTAGCACGTAACTTTGTAGAAGGAGTCTATAGCTACGCGCGTCTCTATCCAAATAGCTCAAGCTTTGAAGGAATTAAAGAGAAGAACAAGGATAACATCATCTATAGTATGCAAAACGCAACTTCTTATTACTTGAACTTCAACTTGGACAGAAAATCTTATAACTTCACGTCTAAATCCTCAGATATCGAAAAGAAATCAACCCAAGAAGCAGTTCTGAATAAAAACTTCCGTCAAGCCTTCAACTATGCTTATAACCGTACAGCCTATGGAGCACAATCTCAAGGGGAAGAAGGAGCAACAAAGATTATTCGTAACTTGGTTGTACCTCCAACATTTGTAAGTATCAACGGAAAAGACTTTGGTGATGTTGTTTCAGAAAAGATGGTCAACTATGGCCAAGAATGGCAAGGAATTAATTTTGCAGATGCACAAGACCCATACTACAATCCTGATAAAGCTAAGGCTAAATTTGCGGAAGCCAAGAAAGAATTGGAAGCTAAGGGTGTGCAATTCCCAATCCACTTGGATGTATCTGTAGACCAATCAGCTAAAAAAGGTGTACTTGAAGCAAGCTCTTTGAAACAATCCATCGAATCTGTTCTAGGAGCTGAGAATGTGGTTATCGATATCCAACAATTATCAACAGATGACTACGATAATTCTAGCTACCTCGCTCAAACCGCAGCTCAAAAAGACTTTGATATCTATAATGGCGGTTGGAGTGCTGACTACTTGGATCCATCAAGCTATCTAGATATCCTAAATGTCAATAACGGAGGTATGTTGCAAAACATTGGTCTAGAACCAGGTGAGGTCAATGACAAGGCTAAGGCAGTTGGTCTGGATACTTACACTCAAATGTTAGAAGAAGCGAACAAGGAGCAAGAACCAGCAAAACGTTATGAAAAATATGCTGAAGTTCAAGCTTGGCTCGTTGATAGCGCCCTTGCTATTCCAAACGTTTCTCAGGGTGGAACACCGACCTTGAGAAAGACAGTTCCATTCTCATCACCATTCTCACAAGCTGGAAATAAGGGTGTCGAATCATACAAGTATCTCAAGTTACAAGATAAGACTGTAACGACTGATGAGTATGAAAAAGCTAAAGAAAAATGGCTGAAAGAAAAAGAAGAATCAAATAAAAAAGCCCAAGAAGAACTGGCAAAACACGTTAAATAACCAGTCTATTTAACAGGAAAAACGATAGTTTCTTAAGAAACTATCGTTTTTGTATAGTTTGAAACTATAACTAGCTCTTGAAAACAAGAAAATGAGTTAGTGAAAATAAATGATACAATAGTTACTATAGATTTGGAGGTATTGTATGAGCAAAGAACTACACATCAACACAATTTTGGCTCAGGCAGGGATCAAGTCAGATGAGGCAACAGGTGCCTTAGTAACGCCGCTTCATTTTTCAACCACTTATCAGCATCCAGAGTTTGGTCAGTCTACTGGATTTGACTATACGCGTACTAAAAACCCAACTCGTAGTAAGGCGGAGGAGGTTTTGGCTGCAATCGAATCAGCGGACTATGCCCTAGCAACGAGCTCAGGTATGGCCGCGATTGTACTGGCCTTTAGTGTTTTTCCAGTAGGAAGTAAAGTCTTGGCTGTGCGAGATCTTTATGGGGGTTCTTTCCGTTGGTTCAACCAAGTGGAGCAAGAAGGCCGTTTCCATTTTACCTATGCCAATACAGAAGAAGAGTTGATTGCTGAGTTAGAGAAAGATGTGGATGTTCTCTATATCGAAACGCCAACCAATCCCTTGATGTTGGAATTTGATATTGCTAAACTAGCCAAACTAGCTCATGCCAAGGGTGCCAAGGTAGTGGTGGACAATACCTTTTACAGTCCGATTTACCAACGTCCGATTGAAGATGGTGTGGATATCGTTCTTCATTCAGCCACCAAGTATTTAGCAGGGCACAATGATGTCTTGGCTGGGGTGGTTGTGACTAATAGTTTAGAACTATATGAACAACTTTTTTACAATTTGAATACGACAGGTGCGGTCTTGTCACCATTTGATAGTTATCAGTTGATTCGCGGTCTTAAAACTCTACCTCTTCGTATGGAACGTTCTACAGCCAATGCCCAAGAAGTGGTTGCTTTTTTGAAGGATTCACCTGCTGTCAAGGAAGTGCTCTATACAGGACGTGGAGGTATGATTTCCTTTAAAGTAGTGGATGAAAAACGTGTTCCTCGCATTTTAAATAGCCTCAAGGTCTTCTCTTTTGCGGAAAGTTTGGGTGGGGTAGAGAGTCTGATTACCTATCCGACAACTCAAACCCATGCGGATATTCCAGCAGAAGTGCGCCATTCCTATGGCTTAACAGATGACCTCCTGCGCTTGTCAATCGGGATTGAAGATGCTAGAGATTTGATTGCGGACTTGCGCCAAGCTTTGGAAGGATAAGACAGATATGGGAAAATATGATTTTACAAGCCTGCCCAATCGTTTTGGGCACCATACCTATAAATGGGAAGAAGCGGAAACTGATCGAGAAGTTCTACCAGCCTGGATAGCAGATATGGACTTTGTGGTTTTGCCTGAGGTTCGACAAGCTGTACAAGCCTACGCAGATCAATTGGTCTATGGCTATACTTATGCAAGCGATGCTTTGATTGAGTCGGTTCAGGACTGGGAAGCCAGTCAACACGAGTATCACTTTGACAAGGATGCCCTCGTCTTTATCGAGGGAGTGGTGCCGGCCATCTCAACAGCTATTCAAGCCTTTACAAAAGAAGGAGAGGCTGTTCTGATTAATACACCGGTCTATCCACCTTTTGCTCGCAGTGTCAAACTCAACAATCGCCGATTGATTACCAATTCTTTGGTAGAAAAGAATGGTCTGTTTGAGATTGACTTTGACCAGCTGGAGAAGGAATTGGTGGAAGAGGATGTGAAGCTTTATATCCTTTGCAATCCCCACAATCCTGGTGGACGTGTCTGGGAAAAGGAAGTGTTAGAAAAGATTGGCCATCTCTGCCAAAAACACGGTGTTTTGTTGGTTTCAGATGAGATTCACCAAGATTTGGCCCTCTTTGGTCACAAACACCAGTCTTTCAACACCATTGATCCTGCTTTTAAAGACTTTGCCCTTATTTTGAGTAGTGCCACTAAAACCTTTAATATTGCTGGGACCAAAAATTCCTATGCAGTTATTGAAAATCCAAAGCTTCGTGTGGCTTTCCAAAAACGCCAGTTGGCCAATAATCAGCATGAAATCTCAGGCTTGGGATATTTGGCGACAGAAGCTGCCTACCGTTATGGCAAGGACTGGTTAGGAGAGTTAAAGGAAGTCATTGAGGACCACATTAACTATGTAGTGGATGTTTTGGACAACGGAACTAAGATTAAGGTCATGAAACCACAAGGAACTTACTTGATCTGGCTTGATTTTTCGGCCTATGATCTAACGGATGACCGCTTGCAAGAGCTTTTGAGAAATGAAGCCAAGGTTATCTTGAACCGAGGTTTGGACTTTGGAGAGGAGGGAACTCTTCATGCCCGCCTCAATGTAGCTATGCCGAAGTCAGTACTAGAAGAGGTTTGCCAACGCATCGTGACCACTTTTGCTACACTTTAAAAATCCAGCCTTCTAGGAGAAAAGTCTTTCTAGAAGGCTATTTTCATAGGGGAAAATGTGGTATAATGAAAAGATAAGATAAAGGGGTAACTATGGCTAAATTGATTCCAGGAAAGTTGCGCATGGAGGGTGTTACTCTCTATGAAACGGGCAATATTGAGATTATCAAGGAAAAAGGGAATCGCCTCTATACTCGTGTGGCGGGAGAAGACTTGCGCTACAGTTTAGAGGATGATCTTGTTTTTTGTGCTTGTGATTTTTTCCAAAAAAGAGGATACTGTGTTCATCTCGCAGCGCTCGAGCATTATCTGAAGAACGACGAAGAAGGCCAGGTGATTTTACAAGCCTTAGAAAAAGGACATGAAGAGCAAGAAGAGGTCGAAACCAAGGTTAGTTTTGGTGGTAGTTTTTTGGAGCGTATCCAACCTCAGAAGAGAGAGAAAATCTACACTTTGTCGGCTCAAGGCCAGGTGGAATCTGGGACCAATCGCCTCCTCTGGACTCTCCGAATCGGTTTAGTTGATAGTCAAAAATATTATGTCATTCGTGACATCCCTCTCTTTTTGAAGGTTTTAGTCCATCGAAAGCCATATATGATTGGGAAATACTATGAAAATGACTTGTCTTGGGAGGCTTTTGATACAGCTAGTCAAGATGTCCTTACTTTTTTATGTGGCTTGATTGAGGAGGGACTGAGTCAAGACCTCTTTTTCCCCAATCAAGGTCGTCACCTCTTTTTCCCTCTAACCTTTTTTGAGCAGGGAGTGGAGTTGCTGATGAACTTGGAGGATTTTCATTTTGAACACCAGATTGATAGTTATGAAAATCTTCTCTTTCATGATTTAGATTCAGAAGCAAACCTTTTCTCTTTTTCCGTGCAGGAGTATCCAGATTACTTTGAGATGGAGATTTCTGAAAGTGAGCGAGTCAACGTATTCTATGGAGGGGCAGTTCTCTTTCGTAAGGGGAATCTTTATCTCTTAAATCCTAAACAAATCAGTCTCCTAAAGGAAATAAAGGAGCTTCCTCAGGAGGAGAGAGGGAGAAAATACCTCCAGTTTGACAACAGTGATCGTGACCGCCTAGCCGCCTGTCTGCCCTTGTTTGGACAGCTGGGCACAGTTTCTGCTCCTGAGCGCTTGCAAATCAGATCCTTTTCACCAATCTTTTACTTTGATAGGGAGGATGACGGCCGCATCCGCTTGGATATCCAGTTTGACTATGGAGAGGTTAAGGTGACTAGTCGTCAACAGCTGGAACAATTACCATTTTCAAGCGATGCCGTCTTGGAAAACCAGCTATTTCAAGTCTGTCTAGGAGCTGGTTTTGAGGCCGATTTTCAGTCTTGGAGACAGGCTTTGAAGCCAGAAGCGGTTTATTCTTTCTTTCACCATACGATTCCAGCTTTTGAGAAGTTGGGTCAGGTTTTCTTGTCTGATGAGATAAATCAGCTCTACAGCGTCCAAGCTCCTCAGGTTCAAATTGAGTCCAAGGGAGGACTGTTGGAAATCCAATTTGATTTCCAAGGGATTGCCCAAGAAGAGATTGATCAAGCTCTTAAAGCCCTGACCAGCAATCAGGATTTCTATATCAGTTCTTCTGACCAAGTGTACTTTTTTGATGAGGAAACCAAGCAGATTCGTCAAAATTTGCAGGAACTGGGTGTTGAGATAAAAGATGGTTCTTTTCAGGCTCGAAAATCTCTGGCTTATAGCCTTTCTCAGCTTTTCGAAGGTCGAGACAGGATCTCCTTCTCAGAGGAATTTCAGCATTTAGCTCATGATTTGACCCATCCAGAGGACTTTCCTTTGGGAGATTTATGGGTGCAGGCGAGTTTGAGAGACTATCAGGAAAAAGGTGTCCGTTGGCTTCAGATGCTTCATCGCTATGGCTTTGGTGGCATCCTAGCCGATGATATGGGATTGGGAAAAACACTGCAAACCATTGCTTTTTTGACTAGTCAAGTGACAGAAGATAGTCGGGTATTGATTTTAGCACCGTCAGGTTTGATCTACAATTGGGCAGATGAATTCAGAAAATTTGCCCCACAGTTGGATGTGGCTGTCGTTCATGGTTTGAAAGCGAATCGAGAAGCGATTCTTTCTGAAAATCACCAAATCTATGTGACTAGCTATGCTACCTTTCGTCAAGACAGCGAGCTTTATCAAGAGATGGACTTTGATTTTCTCTTCTTAGATGAAGCTCAGGTCATGAAAAATGCCCAGACTAAGATTGCTCAGAGTTTGCGCCAGTTTGTGGTGCCGGCAGTCTTTGCTTTGTCAGGTACACCCATCGAAAATCATTTAGGAGAGTTGTGGTCTATCTTTCAAATTGTGCTTCCGGGTCTCTTACCAAGTAAAAAGGAGTTTATGAAATTACCAGCTGACCGAGTCGCGCAGTTTATCAAACCTTTCGTCATGAGGCGTAAGAAAGAAGAAGTCCTTACAGAACTGCCTGATCTGATCGAAGTCGTCTATAAAAATGAACTGGAAGATCAGCAGAAGGCCATCTATCTGGCCCAGTTGCAACAGATGCGAGACCGTCTAGCCCAAGTGACAGACCAAGAATTCCAGAGAAGTCGGGTAGAAATTTTATCTGGTCTCATGCGTTTGCGTCAAATCTGTGATACGCCAGCCCTCTTCATGGACGATTACCAAGGAGCCAGTGGTAAATTGGATAGTCTCCGAGATTTATTGCTACAAGTGGCTGATGGTGGGCATCGGGTCTTGATTTTCTCTCAGTTCAAAGGAATGTTGGAGAAAATCGAGCAAGAACTCCCAAATTTGGGCTTGACTTCCTTCAAAATTACGGGTTCAACTCCTGCTCAAGACCGGCAAGAAATGACTAAAATATTTAATCAAGGGGAAAGGGATATCTTTCTCATCTCCCTTAAGGCGGGTGGTGTCGGTCTCAATCTGACAGGAGCTGACACCGTCATCCTAGTGGACCTCTGGTGGAATCCTGCTGTCGAGGCTCAGGCTATCGGACGAGCTCACCGAATGGGACAGGAGCGGAAGGTAGAGGTTTACCGTTTGATTACTAGAGGAACCATTGAAGAAAAGATTCAAGAACTCCAAGAACAGAAGAAACACCTGGTTTCTCAAGTTTTGGATGGGACAGAATCGCGTGCGAGTCTCAGTCTGGCAGAAATTCGAGAAATTTTAGGGATTTCTGAAGCCAGCACTTGAAAAATCAAGACAATACGCTATAATGAAGTGTTGAAAGGAAATACAAAATGAAACAAGATCGATTTCCACTGGTGTCAGATGATGAGATCATGCTGACTAAAATGCCAGTCATGGACTTGTACGATGAGTCAGACTTTATTAGCAATATCAAGGGTGATTACCGCGATAAAAACTATTTGGAATGGTCTCCTATCAATGAGGAACAGGCTGTAACGCCTTCGGTAGCTAGCAAGGAGTCAAAACCAGGCCCAGAACCTAAAAAAGTTGAAAAAACGTATGCTGAGTTGGCTCGAGAAGAGGCGCGTGCGGATCTGAAGAAGAAACGTTCGGCCAAGTATTTGACTCAGGATGTTAGTCATACTAGACGACACAATGGTTCAACACTTGTTCGTCAAGGAAACCAACCAACAGCACCATTTCAAAAGGAAAATTCAGGCGAGTTTGCTAAATTTAGTAAAAACTTGAGCCAGTCCCACTATATTCTAGCCGAGGAGGCTGACCAGGTAGTAATTCCAACTCCGAAATCTCAAACGGAAAAGGCTAAAAAAAACAACTATGATTTTCTAAAGAAGAGTCAAATCTATAATAAAAAGAATAAGCAAACGGAACAGGAACGTCAGGTTGCCCAAGAGTTGAATCTGACAAGAATTACTGAGTAAGGGAGAAAAGCATGTCAAAAACATATCATTTTATTGGAATCAAGGGATCAGGGATGAGTGCCTTGGCCTTGATGTTGCATCAAATGGGACACAAGGTTCAAGGGTCAGACGTTGAAAAATACTATTTTACTCAACGTGGACTAGAGCAGGCAGGAATTACGATTCTTCCTTTTGATGAAAAGAACCTGGAAGGGGATCTTGAAATTATTGCTGGAAATGCCTTTCGTCCAGACAACAATGTTGAAATCGCCTATGCCGACAAAAATGGTATCAGCTACAAACGTTACCATGAATTCCTAGGTAGCTTTATGCGTGACTTTGTCAGCATGGGGGTTGCAGGAGCGCATGGTAAGACATCAACGACTGGGATGCTGTCTCACGTTTTGTCTCACATCACAGACACTAGCTTCTTGATTGGGGATGGAACGGGTCGAGGTTCTGAAAATGCTAAGTATTTTGTTTTTGAATCTGACGAATATGAGCGTCATTTCATGCCTTACCACCCAGAATACTCTATCATCACCAATATTGACTTTGACCATCCAGACTACTTTACAAGTCTAGAGGACGTTTTCAACGCCTTTAACGACTATGCCAAACAAATTACTAAAGGTTTGTTTGTCTACGGTGAGGATGCTGAGTTGCGTAAGATTACAGCCAATGCTCCAATCTATTACTATGGCTTTGATGCTGAGGGAAATGACTTTGTAGCTAGCGACCTTCTACGTTCTACAACTGGTTCGACCTTCACCGTTCATTTCCGCGGACAAGAGTTGGGTCAATTCCACATTCCAACCTTTGGTCGTCACAATATCATGAATGCGACAGCCGTTATTGGTTTACTTTATACAGCAGGGTTTGACTTGAACTTGGTACGTGAACACTTGAAAACATTTGCTGGTGTCAAGCGTCGTTTCACTGAAAAGGTTGTCAATGGAACCATTATTATTGATGATTTCGCCCACCATCCAACGGAAATCATTGCGACCTTAGATGCGGCTCGTCAGAAATACCCAAGTAAGGAAATTGTTGCAATCTTCCAACCACACACTTTTACTAGAACCATTGCCCTATTAGACGACTTTGCTAAAGCTTTGAGCCAGGCAGATGCTGTTTACTTGGCGAAAATCTATGGATCAGCCCGTGAGGTGGACCATGGTGACGTCAAGGTAGAAGACCTAGCAGATAAAATTAAGAAGAAAAGCCAAGTCATCACAGTTGAAAATGTATCACCACTCCTTGAGCATGATAATGCAGTCTATGTCTTTATGGGAGCAGGAGATATCCAAACCTATGAGTACTCATTCGAGCGTCTTTTGTCTAATTTGACAAGCAACATCCAATAAGAAAAAAGAATGGAAATTCCAATCACCATAGGACGGGCTACTTTATCGGATTTAGAAGAAATTGTAGCAATTGAAGAATCTTGTTTATCCTCAGAAGAAATAGTGAGCTACGAATTTTTAGAAGAGAGTATCCGTAAGATTGCGGATACCTTTCTTGTAGCTAGAGATGAAAACCAGCTCGTGGGTTATGTTTTAGGAGAGTCTCAGTCTCTTCATCCCACATGGATAGAAATAAGATCATTTGCTATTCATCCTGACCATCGCGGACAAGGTTTGGGGACCCTTCTTCTTGCTAGCTTGAAACAAGTGGCAGTGGAAGGAGGGTATGAGTATCTTCGCTTGACTTGTCCTGATGACTTGCTCTCTTATTTTGAGATGAATGGCTTTGTTGAGGAAGAAGTGCCAGAAGCTTCATGCGCAAGATTTTCGGGATGGAATCTGATTTGGGCCAATCCTTTTTATCAGGAGGAAGTATGAAAATCAGACAAGCAAGATTTTCGGATTTAGATCAAATTTTAGAGATAGAGCTGGAGAATTTCTCCCTTGAAGAGGCGATTCCTCGTTCGGTCTTTGAGGTGCACTTACGTGAAATTCAGACCAGTTTTCTGGTAGCTGAAAAGGAGGGACGTATCCTTGGGTATATTGAAGGTCCAGTCGTCCCACATCGTCATCTACAAGATCAGTCCTTTACAGAAGAGATAAAAGACTATAGCCATCGACCTGGAGGCTATATCTCTGTGACTTGTCTCTCCATAGCTAAGGAGGCACAAGCCTTGGGCGTGGGGAAAAGACTGTTAAGGGCTCTGAAAGAAGTCGCTTTAGAACATGAACGAGAAGGTATCAATTTGACCTGTCATGACTATCTCATCCCTTATTATGAAAAAAATGGCTTTGTTAACGAGGGAATATCCCAGTCAAGCTTTGCGGGTGAAAGTTGGTATGATATGGTTTGGCAACCGGAAAATAAAGAAAACTAGCTAGGGAATGCCCTAGTTGGTTGCTTTTCTGCGACTTTTAAGATATAATATTATGGATTGTCAACAAGGAGGTAATGCTTTTGACTGAAAAATCAAGAGAAGAAGAAAAATTAAGCTTTAAAGATCAGATTCTACGTGATTTAGAGAGTGTGAAAGAACAAGATAGAAGAGAGAAAGAAGTAGACATTCCAAATCTGACAGCTTCATCATCTCAAGCTAGTTCAGTAACTCCTGCAAATCCTGAATCTGATATTTCAACAGAAGAGTTGATGGCTGATTCCCTATCTGTTGTCGATAAAATTCTAAAGAATGCGCCGAGTGTTCCTCCACTTTCGAGTGCTGAAGCTGATGAAACGGATGAAAAAGAAGAGAAAGAGATTAGACAGCCTATCATTGACAAGATTGAAGTTGTAGAATCTGAAGAACCTCTAGTAGAACCGATTCAGCCAGCTGAAGAACCTGTAGTGGAACCCGTTCAACCTAAGGTGGAACCAGTTGAACTTGAACCTGAAGATAAAGAATTTAACGATACTCCGACCAAGATAGATGTGACTTATAAGACAGAAGAGGCCAATACATCAATTCCTTCTTCTGAGAATAAAGCTGAAGCACTAGTTTCAACTGGATCCTCAGACAGATTAACGGAGGAATCACGTCGTAACCGTCGTCGTAAAGGCAAAAAACCAACCAAGAAAAAGAAGAAATCAAAGGCCAAAGGTTTCCTAGTAACCTTTTTAGTCCTCTTGGTGTTTGTGGCTGCTGGTGGATACTTTGGATACGGTTACGTTCAAGACTCTTTGAAACCTATTGATGCGAGCTCTAAGGAGTATATGACAGTTCAAATTCCAGAAGGATCAAATGTGCAACAAATTGGGAGCACTTTGGAAAAATCTGGCTTGGTCAAACATGGACTTATCTTTAGTATTTATGCTAAGTATAAGGGTTCAGACTTGAAGTCAGGTTATTACAATTTGAAGAAGAGCATGAGTACGGATGACTTGATTCAAGAATTGCAAAAGGGTGGAACTCCTGAACCTCAAGAACCAGTGCTTGCAAACTTAACTATTCCGGAAGGTTATACCTTAGAGCAAATTGCTCAGACAGTAGGTCAACTCCAAGGTGATTTTAAAGAACCTCTTACAGCGGATGCTTTCATGGCAAAAGCTCAAGATGAAACCTTCATCTCCCAACTAGTAGCCAAGTATCCAAACCTTCTTGGAAGTCTTCCAACAAAAGACAGTGGCGTTCGTTATCGCCTTGAAGGTTACCTTTTCCCAGCAACCTACACTATCAAAGACAGCACCACAGTTGAAAGCTTGATTGATGATATGTTAGCAGCTATGGACAAGGCCATGTCACCGTATTACACTACGATCAAAGAAAAGAATCTGACAGTTAATGAATTGCTCAGTATTGCTTCTCTTGTCGAAAAAGAAGGTGCTAAGACCGAAGATCGTAAATTGATTGCGGGAGTTTTCTATAACCGCTTGAATCTTGGTATGCCACTTCAAAGCAACATTGCTATCTTGTATGCTGAAGGGAAACTTGGCCAAAAGATTAGCTTAGCCGATGATACTGCAATTGATACTACGATTGATTCACCTTATAATGTTTATACACATCTTGGCCTCATGCCCGGACCAGTTGATAGTCCAAGCCTCGATGCAATTGAAGCAAGTGTAAATCAGACAAAGAGTGAGTACTTGTACTTTGTAGCTAATGTTGAAGACGGTAAAGTGTACTTTGCAACGACAAAAGAAGAGCATGACCAAAACGTTGCAGAACATATCAATAGTAAATTAACACAATCAAGTAGTTCAAACTAAAATTATGTGGTTTTCCACATAATTTTGTTTTAAAAAAGTAATAGAAAAGAAAGTTGAAAAAATGGCAGAAAAAACTTACCCAATGACCCTTGAAGAAAAGAAAAAGTTAGAAAAAGAATTAGAAGAATTGAAACTCGTTCGTCGTCCTGAAGTCGTAGAGCGTATCAAAATTGCTCGTTCGTACGGGGATCTTTCAGAAAATAGTGAGTACGAAGCAGCTAAGGATGAACAAGCTTTTGTTGAAGGACAAATTTCAAGTCTAGAAACAAAAATTCGCTATGCTGAAATTGTTAATAGCGATGCAGTTGCCCAAGATGAGGTAGCAATCGGTAAAACAGTAACAATCCAAGAAATCGGTGAAGAGGAAGAAGAAGTCTACATCATTGTCGGTTCTGCAGGTGCGGATGCTTTCGCTGGGAAGGTATCAAATGAAAGTCCGATTGGACAAGCTTTGATCGGCAAAAAAACAGGCGATATTGTTACGATTGAGACACCTGTTGGTAGTTACGATGTCAAAATTTTAAAGGTTGAAAAAACAGCCTAAATAGAATGAAAATGGAGTAGTGGAGGTCTTGACTTGCTCAACTCCTTTTTGATTTTTTGAATAAATAGGAGACTATATGAGTTCAAATAAGAAAAAAAATAAAATGGAGCGTGGCTTAACCAATCGCCATGTTCAGGTGATGGCCATTGCGGGGACAATCGGAACAGGACTTTTCCTAGGTGCTGGTCGTTCTATCAGCCTTACTGGACCTTCTATCATCCTGATTTACATGATTACAGGAGCCTTTATGTTTTTGATGATGAGGGCTGTTGGGGAGATGCTATATCAGGATCCAGAACAACATACTTTTATCAACTTTATCACCCGTCATTTGGGGAAAGGCTGGGGGTATTTCTCTGTTTGGTCTTATTGGTTGTCTGTTGTCTTTATCGGTATGGCAGAAATCACTGCGATTTCGCATTATGTTCAGTTTTGGTTTCCTTCTTGGCCTAGTTGGTTGATTCAGATTGTTTTTTTAACGATTTTGGCCTTGGTCAATCTGATTGCGGTTAAGCTCTTTGGGGAAGTCGAGTTTTGGTTTGCTATGGTTAAGATTGTGGCTATTTTAGCTATGATTGCAACAGGGGTCTTTATGGTCTTGACAGGATTTGAAACACCATATGGTGCCGCAAGTCTGGCAAATATCAGCAATCAATTCTCTCTTTTCCCAAATGGAGTCATGAACTTTGTCATGGCCTTTCAAATGGTATTTTTTGCCTATCTGATGATTGAATTTATCGGAGTGACAACCTCTGAAACGAAGAATCCTCGTCAGGTTTTGCCAAAAGCAGTTAAAGAAATTCCTCTCCGAATTGTCTTCTTCTATGGTGGTGCTCTATTAGCCATTATGTCTATTATTCCCTGGAGAGAACTTGCTTCTTCAGATTCACCATTTGTAACGGTTTTTGAGCTAGCAGGTATCAAGTGGGCGGCAGCTCTGATTAACTTCGTCGTTTTGACGTCGGCCGCATCTGCTCTTAATTCGACCCTCTATTCAACAGGGCGACACCTCTACCAGATTGCCCATGATTCACCCAATCGCTTCTTAAAAGCGATCAAGGCAGATACTCTTTCTCGCCATAATGTTCCACAAAATGCTATTATTGCTTCAGCAATCTTAATTGCTCTGGCTGCCTTTATCAATGTTTTGCCAGGTGTTTCCGATGCCTTTGCTTTGATCACGGCGTCTTCATCAGGTGTTTACATCGCGATTTATATCTTGATTATGGTGGCCCACCTCAAATACCGCAAGTCACAAGACTTTATGGCGGAGGGCTACCTCATGCCCTATTACCGTTTTCTAAATCCTTTAACCATGCTCTTCTTTATCTTTGTCTTTGTAACCCTCTTTTTACAAGAATCTACCTTTATGGGAGCAATTGGTTCAGCTATCTGGATTATCGGTTTCGGAATTTATAGCCAGTGGAAATTTAGAAAATAAGGGCTCTTTGTCAACTGTAGTGGGTTGAAGAAAAGCTAAGATCGAGAAAGGACGAATTTCGTCCTTTCTTTTTTGATGTTTAGAGCGATGAAAATCCGTTTTTTGAAGTTTTCAAAGTTCCGAAAACCGAAAGCATTGCGCTTGATGACCTTGATGAGGTTATTAGCGTCTTCTGGTCTTTCGTGAATGGTATGAGAAATAGAAATTTTTCCTCTGTTTTCGACATGACCTTTTGTATGATGTGTTTTCCCACGATGACGGAGCTTGCGAATGACACCACGAGCACCATGTGAAAGCTTGTCGTCAAAGTGACTGCGATAGATGGCTCTATAAATCGTTTGATAACTAATAACAGCTTTTCCATACTCTAATCGCAACAGGCCTTCTATTTCTTCAGGAGACCATTGATAATCGAGAAATAGATGCTTGACGGTATTGCTTAAATTGTGATCTATTTCAAGCATTCGTTTCTGCCCACAGTGTGATTTAGCAATATGGTAAGATTCCTGTGCATGACTTGGAGAATAGCGTCCTTCTCTTAGATGTCGTTTCCACTCGCGACTAATACTAGACGGATGACGATGGAGCAACTTAGCAATTTGAGAAAAATTTAGGCCTTGCATACGGTAAATGAGAATACTCTCACGCTCATCTATGGTAAAATGATGGTAGCTCATAAGATTTCCTTTCGTAACTAGTTGGTTCAATTCTATTTTACTAGAAAATCTTATGAGTTTTTATTGTGCACTT
Organism: Streptococcus sp. 517s; assembly: GCF_054445985.1. Classification (NCBI taxonomy): domain Bacteria; kingdom Bacillati; phylum Bacillota; class Bacilli; order Lactobacillales; family Streptococcaceae; genus Streptococcus; species Streptococcus sp. 517s. The sequence continues at coordinate 570,103 of NZ_CM136847.1, forward strand.
ATATTGTATATTCAAGACAACAAAATAGGATCTATAATTCCCTACAGTGATTTTACTCACTACATTTTTGAGCGAAGAAAAGTATCTAGGAGATTGTTAGTTATAAATCATAGTCATCCGCTATAAGCTCCAGAGGTTGGAGTAAAAATTTAACCTTGAATATAAAAAACGAACAAAGTCAGTTTTTCTGATAATTAGAATTCTATCTTATTCGTATTTTGTCTCGTTTATCGAGTATAAGGTCTCTTAAAATTAAGATTTTTTCCGCCCAGAGATTCAAATTTTGAAGGTGTTATATTAAAAATAATTGCGAATGTTGATGTATTAGCTATAAAAAAGAAGTATAAATATTTTAAAATGAAATAAATGTAGGACAGCGGATGCAGTATGCACCTTAAACTTAAAAAGTAACTGAAATAGCTATCGAAATTCATATGAGTTATCTCTGAAATACATTCAGAAATTTTTCTGCTTATTGAGAATAATTAAAGAAAATTATAAAAATTTGTCTTCTACAAAATGTTATGGTAAAATACACAAGAGAATGATAATAGTAATATAGGAGATAACGAATGAAAAGAATGTTTTCCGAATCTAAAGAACGTTTTTCTATTCGCAAGTACACTATTGGTGTCGCTTCCGTGTTGTTGTCAACACTGGTATTTGTGGAAGGAAACGTTTATGCGGATGAAGTGAAGAATAATACAGAGTCACAAACTTCAGTTGTCACACAAGAGAATCAAGGCGAGAGACACAAGGAATCTGGTCTTGAAGCAAATGAAGCTGTAACACCAGCTGAGTCAACCTCTCCAACTTCAAACGCCAGTGTCGAAGCCCCTGCGCATGTGGTTAAAGAGGAGAAGACTGAAAAACAACTAAATGAAGTTGCAACACCAGCTAGCACTAGTGTTACACCAGCTGAGTCAGCTTCTCCAACTTCAAAAGCCAGTGCCGAAGCCCCTGCACATGTGGTTAAAGGGGAAAAGACTGAAAAACAACTAAATGAAGTTGCAACACCAGCTAGCACTAGTGTTGCACCAGCTGAGTCAGCTTCTCCAACTTCAAAAGCCAGTGCCGAAGCCTCTTCATCTGCAGCTAGCGAGAAAAAAACTGAGGCGCAACCTACAACTAGATCAAGACGGTCTAAAAGAGAACTGCCTTCATCAGGTGGTGCAACAACCTATGTAAAAACAGGTGATACAATTACTGTACAAAATCCAGATGTTGAGGTGAATTTTCCAAATGGTAACGGATTGTTTACGCCAGTAGAAACTGTCATTCGCATGAATATGCCTGATAGTTTAACCATCAAACGCAATGATAAACTGGTAGTTGATATCCCAGATGCTATGAGAATCCCTACAAGTTTGCACTATGATGTGACGGGACCAGATGGTCAAGTTATTGGGAATGCTTTCTTGGATTCAATCAATAACAAAGTAATCACTACTTTTACAGATTATTTTGAAAAAAATACTCTCGGAAAAAATTATACGTTAAACATTAGTACAGGTTGGAAAGCGAATGTTAAGCCAAATGTTCCAACGGAACTCAATTTCAATGGAACCAAGATTACAGTAACAGTAGGCCCCGAAAATGCTCCAGCACCAGCAGCAAAATCAAAGGTTGAAAAATACGGAGAAGCAGTAACAGGACATCCTGAATTAATCAGATGGACCATCCGTGTAAATGCAGGAAGTCTAGTAGCTCCACAGGTTTTAAACAACTACCAATTGATTGATAGTCTTCCAGATGATCAAGAATTAGTTCAAGATGGTGATCCAGTATTAAAGGAGTTTGATGACCAAAGAAAAGCTGCATGGAGAGCAGGGCATGCAACACCAATTCCTGACGATCATGTGGATTTGTGGAATGGAAAAGCTCTCAGAGCCGAAAAGGTTCAGTCAATTTCACCGTGGGTATCTAAAGGAAATGCAATTCAATTATTAGAGAATATCAAAACAAGTTCGTCTGGTTTTTCATTCAAGATAGCACAACTGAACGAAATGATCTACGTTCGTTATATGACTAGATTGAAGAATGTTTCAGCGCACCCGACACTTGCAGAATTGCAACAAAAACACGGAAATGATATCAAAATCACCTATAACAATGGAGAAGAGTATAGTTATCAAGCATCTTTTGCCTTTAAGGCAGGAGGATCTGGTTCAGCGACAAAAGCAAAAAAACCAGCAAGGGTTGATTTATCATTTACTAAACGTTTGGACGGAAGAAATTTAAAACGTGGCGAGTTCACTTTTAATTTGATTGATAGTACGGGTAAGGTTGTTGATACTCAAACAAATGATAGTTTTGGGAATATTACTTTTGATCCACTCTTGTTTAACTCTGCAGGAACCTATCATTATACAGTTGAGGAGGTCACTGGTTCAGAAACTGGTATGACTTATGATCCAATGAAAGCTAACGTAACAATCACGGTAAATGCTAACGGAGATTCCTACGTAGCTCAAACAACTATGCCAACTGATACTGAGTTTAACAATACTTTCAAATCATCTCCTGTTAAGGTAAATCTGGAATTTAATAAAGAACTTTCAAATGGAACATTGAAAGCTGGTGACTTTAGCTTCACATTGGCTGGTGATAACAATGTAAATCAAACTGTGACTAACAAGGCTGATGGGAAAATTACCTTCAGCGAATTGTCATTCGATAAAGTTGGTGTCTACAACTACACTGTTAAAGAAGTGAAGGGGAACAAACCTGATGTAGACTACGATGAAATGACTATCGCAGTTAAGGTGACTGTAACAAAAGATGAGGATTCAGGTCTGTTAACTGCCAAAACAGAGATAACTGCAACAGGTGGTGAAGCAACTGGTACAGATGATACAACTTTCAATAATCACGTTGTTCCACCAGTAAATGTAGAGTTTGACTTCTCCAAGAAATTGAAAGGTCGCGATCTGAAAGCGAATGAATTCACATTCAAACTGTATGACGAATCAGGCGCAGAGGTAGCAACTGCAACCAATGATGCAACTGGCAATGTGAAGTTCACGGGTATTGAGTATAGTGCTAGCGATCTTGGAATAGATGCTTCAGGACAACGGAATTCAAGTAAGACCTTTAACTATACTGTAAAAGAAGTTATCCCAACAACGCCAGAAACTGGAATGACCTATGACCAAATGGAAGCAAAAGTGACAGTGACTGTTACTAAGTCAGGCCATACTTTGGTTGCAACCACACCATCTTATTCATCAACAAATGGTGTGGATGCAGATGGAAATGCAACGACAGGTGTAGATACAGAGTTCAACAATACCTTTACACCAACCCCAGTGAAGGTAAATCTTGAGTTCAACAAGTCTCTCTCAAATGGAACATTGAATGCTGGTGACTTTAGCTTCACATTGGCTGGTGATAACAATGTAAATCAAACTGTGACTAACAAGGCTGATGGGAAAATTACCTTCAGTGAATTGTCTTTTGACCGCGAAGGTGTTTACAACTATACTGTTAAAGAAGTGAAGGGTGATAAATCTGATGTAGACTACGATGAAATGACTGTCGCAGTTAAAGTCACTGTTACGAAAGATGCTACAACAGGTCTTTTGAGTGCTAAGACTGAAATGACTTCATCAGGTGGTGAAGCAACAGATGCAAATGACAGAATCTTCAACAACCATGTTGTTGCTCCAGTTAAGACTAGATTTGACTTCAGCAAAGCCCTTGCAGGTCGTCAGTTGCAAGATGATGAGTTTACTTTTGTCCTTAAAGATGCTTCTGGGAACGTTATTCAAACGAAGAAGAACAAAGCGAATGGTGTTATTGCCTTTGACGATTTGACATTTACAAATGCTCAAGTTGGAACTCACAAGTACACAGTAGAAGAAGTTCAAGGTTCACTTACTGGGGTAACTTATGACACCATGAAAGCTGAAGTAACGGTTGCTGTTACCAAATCTGGTCATACCCTTACAGCAACCAAAGCCCTTCCAACAGATACTGAGTTCAACAATACGTTCACCCCAGCAGCGACAAGCGCACAATTCAGTTTCACTAAGAAATTGGAAGGAAAAACGCTTGAAGCTGATGCCTTCACCTTTGAATTGCTTGAAAATGGCCATGTAATCCAAACGAAGAAGAATAAAGCTGACGGAACGATCCAATTTGACGCGATCTCCTACGCAGCAGAAGGAACTCATACTTATACCGTTCGCGAAGTAGCCGGAACAGATACCAATATCGATTACGATTCAATGAACGCTACTGTGACTGTAAATGTCACAAAAGACGCTCAAACAGGTCTGTTGAACGCTGCTGTAACAATGCCAGCTGATAGCGAATTTAACAACTATGCAGTAGCCCCAGTCACAGCGCAATTTGACTTTAGTAAAGTCTTGGCAGGACGCACTCTAAAAGCTGGTGAGTTCAGCTTCGTCTTGAAAGATAAGAATGGTACGGTTCTACAAACGAAGACCAATGATGCTTCAGGTAAAGTAGCCTTCGATGCGCTTACATATAAGAACAATGAAGTTGGCGAGCATAAGTACACTGTAGAAGAAGTAGCTGGTTCAGAAGCAGGAATGACTTATGATCCAATGAAGGCAGAGGTGACAGTGACTGTAACGAAAGCAGGTCATACCCTTACAGCAACCAAAGCCCTTCCAACAGATACTGAGTTCAACAATACGTTCACCCCAGCAGCGACAAGCGCACAATTCAGTTTCACTAAGAAATTGGAAGGAAAAACGCTTGAAGCTGATGCCTTCACCTTTGAATTGCTTGAAAATGGCCATGTAATCCAAACGAAGAAGAATAAAGCTGACGGAACGATCCAATTTGACGCGATCTCCTACGCAGCAGAAGGAACTCATACTTATACCGTTCGCGAAGTAGCCGGAACAGATACCAATATCGATTACGATTCAATGAACGCTACTGTGACTGTAAATGTCACAAAAGACGCTCAAACAGGTCTGTTGAACGCTGCTGTAACAATGCCAGCTGATAGCGAATTTAACAACTATGCAGTAGCCCCAGTCACAGCGCAATTTGACTTTAGTAAAGTCTTGGCAGGACGCACTCTAAAAGCTGGTGAGTTCAGCTTCGTCTTGAAAGATAAGAATGGTACGGTTCTACAAACGAAGACCAATGATGCTTCAGGTAAAGTAGCCTTCGATGCGCTTACATATAAGAACAATGAAGTTGGCGAGCATAAGTACACTGTAGAAGAAGTAGCTGGTTCAGAAGCAGGAATGACTTATGATCCAATGAAGGCAGAGGTGACAGTGACTGTAACGAAAGCAGGTCATACCCTTACAGCAACCAAAGCCCTTCCAACAGATACTGAGTTCAACAATACGTTCACCCCAGCAGCGACAAGCGCACAATTCAGTTTCACTAAGAAATTGGAAGGAAAAACGCTTGAAGCTGATGCCTTCACCTTTGAATTGCTTGAAAATGGCCATGTAATCCAAACGAAGAAGAATAAAGCTGACGGAACGATCCAATTTGACGCGATCTCCTACGCAGCAGAAGGAACTCATACCTATACCGTTCGCGAAGTAGCTGGAACAGATACAGACATTGACTATGATTCCATGAACGCAGAAGTGACTGTTAACGTCACTAAGAACGCGACAACAGGTGTCTTGACAGCCAATGTTGTTATGCCAGCTGATAGCGAATTTAACAACTATGCGGTAGCACCAGTCACAGCACAATTCGACTTCAGTAAGGCTCTTGCAGGACGTACCCTTAAAGCTGGTGAGTTCAGCTTCGTCTTGAAAGATGAGAATGGTACGGTTCTACAAACGAAGACTAATGATGCCGATGGTAAAGTTGCATTCGATGCACTTACTTACAAGAACAATGAAGTTGGCGAGCATAAGTACACTGTAGAAGAAGTAGCTGGTTCAGAAGCAGGAATGACTTATGATCCAATGAAGGCAGAGGTGACAGTGACTGTAACGAAAGCAGGTCATACCCTTACAGCAACCAAAGCCCTTCCAACAGATACTGAGTTCAACAATACGTTCACCCCAGCAGCGACAAGCGCACAATTCAGTTTCACTAAGAAATTGGAAGGAAAAACGCTTGAAGCTGATGCCTTCACCTTTGAATTGCTTGAAAATGGCCATGTAATCCAAACGAAGAAGAATAAAGCTGACGGAACGATCCAATTTGACGCGATCTCCTACGCAGCAGAAGGAACTCATACCTATACCGTTCGCGAAGTAGCTGGAACAGATACAGACATTGACTATGATTCCATGAACGCAGAAGTGACTGTTAACGTCACTAAGAACGCGACAACAGGTGTCTTGACAGCCAATGTTGTTATGCCAGCTGATAGCGAATTTAACAACTATGCGGTAGCACCAGTCACAGCACAATTCGACTTCAGTAAGGCTCTTGCAGGACGTACCCTTAAAGCTGGTGAGTTCAGCTTCGTCTTGAAAGATGAGAATGGTACGGTTCTACAAACGAAGACTAATGATGCCGATGGTAAAGTTGCATTCGATGCACTTACTTACAAGAACAATGAAGTTGGCGAGCATAAGTACACTGTAGAAGAAGTAGCTGGTTCAGAAGCAGGAATGACTTATGATCCAATGAAGGCAGAGGTGACAGTGACTGTAACGAAAGCAGGTCATACCCTTACAGCAACCAAAGCCCTTCCAACAGATACTGAGTTCAACAATACGTTCACTCCAGCAGCGACAAGCGCACAATTCAGTTTCACTAAGAAATTGGAAGGAAAAGCCCTTGAAGCTGATGCCTTCACCTTTGAATTGCTTGAAAATGGCCGTGTGATTCAAACGAAGAAGAATGACGTTCATGGGAACATCCAATTTGATGCGATCTCCTACGCAACAGAAGGAACTCATACCTATACCGTTCGTGAAGTAGCCGGAACAGATACAGACATTGACTATGATTCCATGAACGCAGAAGTGACTGTTAACGTCACTAAGAATGCGACAACAGGTGTCTTGACAGCCAATGTTGTTATGCCAGCTGATAGCGAATTTAACAACTATGCGGTAGCCCCAGTCACAGTGCAGTTCAATTTTACTAAGAAGCTTGAAGGTCGTAAATTGAAGGCTGGTGAGTTTAGTTTTGTTCTGAAGGACGAAAAAGGAAATGTGATTGAAACTGTAACCAACGATGTAACTGGTAAGATTCAATTTTCAGCTCTTACATTCAAACGTGGCGAGGAAGGAATTTATATCTACCATGTAGAAGAAGTGAAAGGTACGGAAGCTGGTATTGAGTACGATCGCATGATTGCTACTGTTGGTATTAAAGTGAAGAAGGATGGTAGAGTGTTGACTGTAACTACTCAGTTGCCAGCCGATACCGAGTTTAATAACAAGGTAACACCACCGACACCACCGACACCATCAACACCATCAACATCAGAAAAATCTAAGGGTCGTGAGTTGCCCAACACTGGTGAACAATCTAAATCTGAAGTTGTCACTCTTGGTGCTGCACTTGGTCTGGTAGGTCTAGGTTTGATTGCAAAACGCAAAAAGGAAGATGAAGCATAATATTTCGTTTTCTAAAATGAATCAAGATTTGGCTTAGAATATCTAAATTAAAGATATTCTAAAAGCGCTAATACATTTATTAAATAAATTATGAACTCATCAACTCTGCTTGGTGAGTTTTTTCTAGTTTGACAGTCTATTGAAATAAGATTATAATCAAGCTGTAACAGTTCGAAGGAGGTTTGGATGCATTTTAGATTGGAAAATAAGGAATCTCATAAAGCGCAAGAAATAAGAAATTTGATTCGTGCTTATAATCGTTCCCAAAGAGAAGAGGCTGAAAGCGAGCCCCTGAACCTTTATGTTGAAGACGAAAAGGGCAATCTCCTGGCAGGCTTAGTAGCAGAGACTTTCGGAAATTGGCTGGAAATCGAATATTTGTTTGTGAGAGAGGAATTGCGAGGACAGGGAATCGGTTCAAAACTATTGGAGCAAGCTGAAAGTGAAGCTAAGAATCGAAACTGTCGTTTTGCTTTCGTCAATACTTACCAGTTTCAAGCGCCAGATTTTTATAAAAGCCATGGCTACAAGGCAGTCTTTACCTTGCAAAACTATCCCTACACAGGGCAAAGATTTTATTACCAAAAAGATTTGTAAGGTGAATATGAAGGCATAAATCAAAGAGGGATTCTTCACATAAGCAAGGAGGTAGACAAATGGATATAATATTGGATATGGGCAACGTCTTATTAGAATGGAACAAGGATAAGATTTTACAAGACGTTTCGGATACGAAGGAAGAATATTTGGTTTTAGATAAAGCTATTTTTCAGTCGGGGCTTTGGTTAAGATTAGATATTGGGACCATGACGAGAGAAGAGTTGGTGCTTAAAGTTGTGTCGATGATTGGAAGTACCTATCAAAAGAAGGTCGAAGAAGTTATCTGGAATTGGCCTAGCTACATTGATATTTATAGGGAAGTCTTTCCTGTCTTGTCAGAACTAAAGAAAAAGGGGCATCGCATCTTTGTCTTGTCCAATACCTCAAAGGTATTTTATGACTTGCTGGATGAGCAATTATCTTCCTTAAAGGAGGTTTTAGATGGTTTTGTCCTATCCTGTGATATAAAAGCTATAAAGCCTGATTTGGCAATGTTTAAGGAGATTCTCGACAAATATCAGCTAAATCCCGCAAATTGTGTCTTTCTAGACGATATTGAGGACAATACAAACGCAGCTGAGAAATTGGGCATTAGGGCCTATCAGGTTAAGAAAAGAAGTGATGTCGTCGATATTTTGAAATCCTATATTTAAAGGTAACACTCTCTATCTTTTTGTGGTAGAGAGTTTTTTGTTAACAAAATCTTACAAAATGACATTTATATATTGCATTAAGTTAGATATATGGTATAATTTTTTTAAAAGAAGCGCAACTTTTTAAAAATGTGAAGGAGGATGCTAGTGGCTAAAAATTTAAAATTAAAACTAGCTCGTGTGGAGCTTGACTTGACACAAGGGGATTTGGCAGAGGCTGTAGGTGTTACTAGGCAGACTATAGGCTTGATTGAAGCTGGGAAATACAATCCTAGTCTCTCCCTCTGTCAGTCCATTTGCAGATGCTTAGGCAAAACTTTAGATCAATTATTTTGGGAGGAAGAAGATGAAAAATAGAAAAAAACTTGTGATCAAAGATGAACGTACGGAAAAATTGGATGGAAAGATTTCAGGAGAAATTCTCTTGGGAATGTGCCTATTTTTGGCACTGGAAATTTTTGCCAAAGTTTATATTTTCAATTTAACGCTTTTGTCCTATTTACCAGAGTTACTTTTATTGATTGGAGTCGGTTTGTATGCCATTATTCGCCGCATGTATGTTGGAATTGACATTCGAGATATTGTTGAGAATACTGGAAAAGAAAGAATTTTATCTGCTTTGGGATTTTCTATAGTGGTTTTATTGATTGATATCGTAGGCAATCGCGAGGAACTGGTCAGTCTATTGACTTGGAAGTACTCCCTAAAAGTGGTTCTAGCAGTTATCATCTATCTCGTTGGGAGTTATTCTATGGATAGAGTTATCCTATACTTGAATCGCAGAAATCAGCAAGTCTGGGAGGAAGAAGATGAAAAATAGATTTTTTTATTATCAATTATTAGACGAAAGAGAAGAACAACTGATTAACAAAGCTGGGACAGAGTCTTTTCATGTGTTTATCGGGCTCATTCTGCTAAGTTATTTGGTGGCTGTATTAGCACCTGCTCTTTTTAATCCTAATATTCTTCTGGTTACCCTTCTTTTAGGAATTTTCTTCTTTTTCAATCGTGCACGACAACTTGGAGTGACCTACTATAGTCGGTTTCATTTTAGGATTGTAGGGTGCTTGCTGGTAACTCTCGCTATTACGACTCTCTTGATGTTGCAGAATTATCAATTCAATATCGAAATTTATCAGCACAATCCTTTGAACGTTAAATACTTATCTGCTTGGGCCATTACTTATCTGATGTACCTTCCTTGGGTTTTTATCGGCAATCTCGGCCTTAAAAGTTATGGCGAATGGGCTCAAAAAAAGTTTGAGCAAGATATGGATGAATTGGAGAACGGAGAATAGCTTGTTATCTTTTTATCAATCTCAGTAAAATGTGTTATAATAGTACTAATTTATCGGATGGTGTGAAAGTGGTAGAATACGTTCATACCTTTGTAAAGAAGGAAGAAGGAAAACAGATGTATCCAGATGATAGTTTGACATTGCACACGGACTTGTACCAGATTAACATGATGCAAGTTTACTTTGACCAAGGAATTCACAATAAAAAGGCGGTCTTTGAGGTTTACTTCCGCCAGCAACCGTTTAACAACGGTTATGCAGTTTTCGCTGGTTTGGAAAGAATTGTACATTATCTTAAAGACTTACGCTTTTCAGATAGCGATATTGCCTACTTGGAGTCGCTTGGTTATCATGGGGCGTTCTTAGACTACCTACGCAATCTCAAGTTGGAGTTGACGGTTCGTTCTGCCCAAGAAGGGGACTTGGTTTTTGCTAATGAACCGATTGTGCAGGTGGAAGGTCCTCTAGCCCAATGTCAATTAGTCGAAACGGCTCTCTTAAACATCGTTAATTTTCAAACCTTGATAGCGACTAAGGCAGCACGTATTCGTTCAGTCATTGAAGATGAACCTTTGATGGAGTTCGGGACACGTCGTGCGCAAGAAATGGATGCAGCTATCTGGGGAACACGCGCAGCGGTGATTGGTGGCGCCAATGGAACCAGCAACGTGCGTGCTGGTAAGCTCTTTGATATTCCTGTCTTGGGGACTCATGCCCATGCCTTGGTACAGGTTTATGGAAACGACTATGAAGCCTTCAAGGCCTATGCGGCGACCCATCGTGATTGTGTCTTTCTTGTGGATACCTATGACACCCTTCGCATCGGTGTGCCAGCTGCTATTCAGGTGGCGCATGAACTGGGTGATCAGATTAACTTTATGGGTGTGCGGATTGACTCTGGGGATATTGCCTATATTTCCAAGAAAGTTCGTCAACAGTTGGATGAGGCTGGATATCCAGATGCTAAGATTTATGCTTCTAATGACCTAGATGAAAATACCATCCTCAACCTCAAGATGCAACACGCTAAAATTGATGTCTGGGGTGTTGGGACCAAGCTGATTACGGCTTATGACCAGCCTGCTCTTGGCGCAGTTTATAAGATTGTTGCTATTGAAGATGAAAATGGTAAGATGCGCAACACCATCAAGCTTTCAAGCAATGCTGAAAAAGTGTCGACGCCAGGTAAGAAGCAGGTATGGCGCATTACCAGCCGTGAAAAAGGCAAGTCAGAAGGTGACTACATCACCTATGATGGTGTGGATGTGAGTGGCATGACAGAAATCAAGATGTTCCATCCAACTTATACCTACATCAAAAAGACCGTTCGTAATTTTGATGCCGTTCCTCTCTTGGTGGATATCTTTAAAGAAGGGAAATTGGTTTACGATTTGCCTAGTTTGACTGAGATTCAGTCCTATGCTCGCAAAGAATTTGACAAGCTTTGGGATGAGTATAAACGGGTACTCAATCCGCAACACTATCCAGTGGACTTGGCGCGTGATATTTGGCAAGATAAGATGGACTTGATTGATAAGATGCGCAAGGAAGCCCTTGGTGAAGGAGAAGAAGAATGAGTTTGCAAGAGACCATTATCCAGCAACTGGGTGTCAAACCAGTGATTGACGCCCAGGAAGAAATCCATCGTTCCATTGATTTCTTAAAGAGATACCTGAAAAAACACACCTTCCTTAAGACTTTTGTACTAGGGATTTCTGGAGGACAAGACTCAACCTTGGCAGGGCGTTTGGCGCAATTAGCTATGGAAGAAATGCGAACTGAGACAGGAGATGACAGCTACCAATTTATCGCTGTCCGCCTGCCCTATGGAGTACAAGCTGATGAAGCAGATGCACAAAAAGCTCTCGCTTTCATCCAGCCAGATGTCAGTCTAGTTGTAAATATCAAGGAATCAGCTGATGCCATGACAGCTGCAGTCGAAGCGACAGGAAGCACTGTTTCAGACTTCAACAAGGGAAATATCAAGGCGCGTAGTCGTATGATTGCTCAATATGCCCTTGCGGGTGCCCATAGCGGAGCGGTCATTGGAACAGACCATGCTGCAGAAAATATCACAGGCTTTTTTACCAAGTTTGGTGACGGTGGTGCAGACATTCTCCCTCTTTACCGCCTCAATAAACGCCAAGGAAAACAACTCTTGAAGGAGCTTGGTGCGGACCCAGCCCTCTATGAAAAAATCCCAACAGCAGATTTGGAAGAAGAAAAACCAGGTATTGCAGACGAAGTAGCTTTGGGAGTCACTTATGAAGAGATTGATGACTACCTAGAAGGAAAAACAATCAGCCCAGAAGCCCAAGTGACTATTGAAAACTGGTGGCACAAAGGCCAACACAAACGTCACCTACCAATCACCGTCTTTGATGACTTTTGGGAGTAAAAAGGTCCTGTGGACCTTTTTAGCTTCTTGCCTAGAAACTGGGAAGCAAGAATAACCTCCAGTGAAGGTTTTTACCCTGAGCCTAGAAATGAGAAAGCGAAGAAGGTCCAGGGACCTTTTTAGCTTGAGCCTTAAGCTTAGAAAGCGAGGTAACATTATGAAAGCAATCGGTACGCAAATATTACAGACAGAACGTTTGATTTTGAGAAGATTTGTGGAGAGTGATGCGGAAGCCATGTTTCAAAATTGGGCTTCGTCTGCTGAGAATCTAACCTATGTCACCTGGGATCCTCATCCTGATGTTGAGGTGACTCGAAACTCGATTCGAAATTGGGTTGCCTCCTATGCAAATCCCAACTATTACAAATGGGCCATTTGTCTCAAAGAAAACCCGGAGCAAGTGATAGGAGATATCAGCATCATTGAAATGCACGAGGAAGATTTAAGTTGTGAAATTGGGTATGTTTTAGGAAAAAACTTTTGGGGCCGAGGTATGATGACAGAGGCCTTGAAAGCTGTGTTAGATTTTTGTTTTACTCAAGCAAGCTTTCAAAAAGTCAGAGCTCGTTACGCTAGTCTCAATCTAGCTTCAGGCCGTGTTATGGAAAAAGCGGGAATGTCTTATCTAAAAACCATTGCCAATGGTGTGGAGAGAAAAGACTACGTTGCGGACCTTATTTATTACCAGATAAGTAGGGAAGACAGGTGATTCTCTTTTCTGTTTCTACCAAAGTCAGACCTTGTCTGGCTTTTTTTGTGCCAGATTTCTAAATAAACTGATTAAATTCCTATTTTTCCCTATCATTGTCCCTGTTTTTTCTGGAATTTTGGGTCTATAATAGTTCTATCAAATCAAAGAATGGAGGAAGGCAATGGACAATGTAATCTTTTTTATCAGTGTTTTTCTTGCTGGAATTCTTTCCTTCTTTTCTCCTTGTATTTTACCCTTGTTACCGGTCTATGCAGGAGTCTTACTGGATGACAAAGATGGTGCTCAGGCTTCTAGTGGAAAATATTCAATCTCACTTGTTAGTCTATTGCGAACTCTGGCCTTTATAGCAGGGATTTCTTTTATCTTTATCTTACTGGGCTATGGAGCTAGTTTTTTAGGCAATTTGCTGTATGCTTCTTGGTTTCAGTATGTGACGGGTGCGGTTATCATTCTATTGGGCTTGCACCAGATGGAAGTCTTACATTTGCAGGGGCTCTATAAGGAAAGAAGGCTACAATTAAAGAGACAAGGGCAGAAGGGTAACGGCTATAGTCAGGCATTTTTACTGGGGTTGACCTTTAGTTTTGCTTGGACACCGTGTGTAGGGCCGGTTTTGGGCTCTGTTTTAGCCTTGGCGGCTTCAGGTGGTTCAGGTGCTTGGCAGGGAGCTGGTCTCATGTTGGTTTACACGCTGGGATTGGCGCTACCATTTTTAGTTCTAGCTCTTGCCTCCAGTTATGTTTTGAAACATTTCCGAAAACTCCATCCCTACCTCGGGACCTTCAAGAAAGTGGGTGGTTTCCTCATTATCCTGATGGGAATCTTGGTGCTTTTGGGAAATGCTTCCATTTTGACTACATTATTTGAATAGAGAGGAAGAAGAAATGAAAAAATGGCAAACATGTCTCCTTGGAGTAGGCTCAATTTGTTGCTTGGCAGCCTGTTCGGCTAAAAATATGTCAGACGAGTCTACTATGAAGGAGCAAACGAAAACAGAACAAGTTAGTTCGCAAACTGCGACTAAAGGTCAGCAAGTCGCTGATTTTGAACTGACAGGAGTAGATGGCAAGACCTATCGCTTGTCTGATTACAAGGGCAAGAAAGTCTATCTTAAATTCTGGGCTTCTTGGTGTTCTATCTGTCTAGCCAGCCTTCCAGATACGGACGAAATCGCTAAAGATGCTGGAGACGACTATGTGGTCTTGACAGTGGTGTCTCCTGGCCACAAGGGAGAACAATCTGAAGCGGACTTTAAAAACTGGTACAAGGGCTTGGATTATAAAAATTTTCCGGTTTTAATTGATCCATCAGGCAAACTCTTGGAAAGTTATGGTGTTCGTTCTTACCCAACTCAAGCCTTTATAGACAAGGAAGGCAAGCTGGTCAAAACACAACCAGGTTTTATGGATAAGGATATGATTTTAAAAGAATTGAAAGAAATGGGGTAGAGAAAGGCTATGAATGATAAAGTAAAACTTTTTGTCTTGGCAGGGGTCATTCTCCTAGCCATAACCGGTTTCTATTTTCTATTGATGCGAAATGCAGGGCAGACAGATAGCTCGCAAATTGAGAAAGCATCAGTTAGCCAAGGAGGAAAAACAGTGAAAAAAACAGAAGTGAGCAAAGACGCAGACTTGCACGAAATTTATCTAGCTGGAGGTTGTTTCTGGGGAGTGGAGGAATACTTCTCACGCGTTACCGGAGTGACAGATGCCGTTTCAGGCTATGCAAACGGTAGAGGGGAAACAACCAAGTACGAATTGATTAACCAAACAGGACATGCAGAGACTGTCCATGTCACCTATGACGCCAACCAAATTTCCCTCAAAGAAATCCTGCTTCATTACTTCCGCATTATCAATCCAACCAGCAAAAATAAACAAGGAAATGATGTGGGGACTCAGTATCGTACCGGCGTTTATTACACAGATGACAAGGATTTGGAAGTAATCAATCAAGTCTTTGATGAAGTTGCTAAAAAATATGACCAACCTCTGGCAGTTGAAAAGGAACCCTTGAAAAATTTTGTGGTGGCTGAGGACTATCATCAAGACTACCTCAAGAAAAATCCAAATGGCTACTGTCATATCAATGTCAATCAGGCTGCCTATCCTGTCATCGATGCCAGCAAATATCCAAAACCAAGTGATGAGGAATTGAAAAAGACCTTGTCAACTGAGGAGTATGCCGTCACCCAGAAAAATCAAACAGAACGAGCTTTTTCAAACCGCTATTGGGATAAATTTGAATCCGGTATCTATGTGGATGTGGCCACTGGCGAACCTCTCTTTTCATCAAAGGACAAGTTTGAGTCTGGTTGTGGTTGGCCTAGTTTCACCCAACCAATCAGTCCAGATGTTGCTACCTACCAGGAAGATAAGTCCTACAATATGACGCGCATGGAAGTGAGAAGCCGAGTTGGAGATTCTCACCTTGGCCATGTCTTTACAGATGGACCACAGGACAAGGGGGGCTTACGCTACTGTATCAATAGTCTCTCTATCCGCTTTATTCCCAAAGAGCAAATGGCAGAAAAAGGTTATGCGTATTTACTAGATTATGTCGATTAAGAAGTCTTTCCTAAGCAGTTAGAGGAGAATTTTGCTATACTGATACTAGTAAGTGGTAAAGGAGCAGAGCATGACCTACACAATCTTAATCGTAGAAGATGAGTATCTGGTAAGACAAGGCTTGACCAAGCTGGTCAATGTAGCGGCCTACGATATGGAAATCATCGGTCAGGCTGAAAATGGAAGACAGGCTTGGGATTTGATTCAAAAGCAGGTGCCAGATATCATTTTAACTGATATCAATATGCCTCAGCTAAATGGCATCCAGTTGGCCAGTCTGGTACGAGAAACCTATCCTCAGGTGCATCTGGTATTTTTGACGGGTTACGATGATTTTGATTATGCCTTATCTGCTGTCAAACTCGGTGTAGATGACTACTTGCTGAAACCCTTTTCGCGTCAGGATATTGAGGAAATGTTGGGGAAAATCAAGCAAAAACTAGATAAGGAAGAGAAGGAAGAGCAGTTACAAGATTTATTAACCGATAAGTTTGAAGGAAACCTGGCTCAGAAGATCCAGTCTCATTTGGCTGATAGTCAGTTTAGTTTAAAGAGCTTGGCCAGTGACTTAGGTTTTAGTCCGACTTATTTGAGTTCCTTGATTAAGAAAGAGTTGGGCTTGCCTTTTCAGGATTATCTGGTGAGAGAGCGTGTCAAACAGGCCAAGCTCTTGCTTCTGACCACGGATTTAAAGATTTATGAGATAGCCGAAAAGGTTGGTTTTGAAGATATAAACTACTTTACCCAACGTTTTAAACAGATTGCAGGTGTGACACCTCGTCAGTTTAAGAAGGGAGAAGACCGATGAAGCGTTCTTCTCTCCTAGTCAGAATGGTTATTTCCATCTTCCTGGTCTTTCTCATTCTCCTAGCTCTGGTTGGGACTTTCTACTATCAATCTAGTTCATCAGCCATTGAGGCCACTATTGAGGGCAATAGTCAAACGACCATTAGCCAAACTAGCCACTTTATTCAGTCTTATATCAAAAAATTAGAAACCACCTCTACCAGCTTGACCCAGCAGAAGGATGTCTTAGCCTATGCTGAGAATCCTAACCAAGACCAAGTCAAGGGAATCCGAGATCTGTTTTTGACGATCTTAAAGGCAGACCAGGACTTGAAAACGGTGGTACTGGTCACCAAATCCGGTCAGGTTATTTCTACAGATGACAGTGTGCAGATGAAAACTTCCTCAGATATGATGGCTGAGGATTGGTACCAAAAGGCCATTCATCAGGGAGCTAAGCCAGTTTTAACCCCAGCTCGTAAATCGGATAGTCAGTGGGTTATTTCTGTCACTCAAGAACTGGTTGATGCAAAGGGGGCCAATCTTGGTGTGCTTCGTTTGGATATTTCCTACGAAACTCTGGAAGCCTATCTCAACCAACTCCAGTTGGGCCAGCAGGGCTTTGCCTTTATCATCAATGAAAACCATGAATTTGTCTACCATCCGCAACACACAGTTTATAGCTCATCTAGTGAAATGGAGGCTATGAAACCCTACATCGAGACGGGGCAGGGCTATACGCTAGACCATCAATCCTACGTTAGTAAGGAACAGATTGTAGGAACAGATTGGACGGTTATAGGCGTGTCTTCGTTGGAGAAGTTAGACCAGGTTCGGAGTCAACTCATGTGGACCTTGCTTGCTGCTAGTGCCTTATCTCTTCTTGCCTGTCTCTGCTTGGTGTGGTTCAGTCTCAAACGCTGGATTGCTCCTTTGAAGGACCTAAGAGAAACCATGCTGGAAATTGCTTCTGGTACACAAAATCTGCGTGCTAAAGAAGCTGGTGCCTATGAACTGAGAGAAGTGACTCGTCAGTTCAATGCCATGCTGGATCAGATTGATCAGCTGATGGCAGATGTGCGCAGGCAGGAAGAAGCGACCCGGCAGTATGAACTTCAAGCCTTGTCAAGCCAGATTAACCCCCATTTCTTATACAATACTTTGGACACTATCATCTGGATGGCTGAGTTTCAGGATAGTCAGCGAGTGGTTCAGGTGACCAAGTCCTTGGCAACCTATTTCCGCTTGGCGCTCAATCAAGGAAAGGATTTGATTTCTCTTTCTGATGAAATCAATCATGTCCGCCAGTACCTCTTTATCCAGAAGCAACGATATGGTGATAAGCTGGAGTATGAAATTGCTGAAGATCCTGCTTTTGATAACCTAGTCTTACCCAAGTTGGTGTTGCAACCTCTTGTAGAAAATGCTCTTTACCATGGCATCAAGGAGAAGGAAGGTCAGGGCCATATTAAACTTTCTGTTCAGAGACAGGATACAGGGCTTGTCATCCGCATTGAGGATGATGGCGTTGGCTTCCAAGCTGCTGGCGATAGCAGTCAAAGTCAGCTCAAACGTGGGGGAGTTGGTTTGCAAAACGTTGATCAACGCCTCAAACTTCATTTTGGAGACAATTACCAGATGAAGATTGATTCTGCCCCCGAAAAAGGAACGACAGTTGAAATATACCTCAATAAAATCGCAACAAGCTAACTCCCAGTCTATTCTGGGAGTTTTGCTTTTAAAAATCAGAATGATTAGTTGGCCTTGATAAAATCAGTAAAAAAAGATATGATAGATAGTGACAAAAGAGGTATCAAGTATGAAGGAAAAAGACATTCAAAGAGCAACAAGCCAGATTGTAGAAGATGTATTAGAAAAGGCTAATTTGAAGCAAGGAGCTATCTTTGTTTTGGGCCTTTCTTCTAGTGAGGTGATAGGTGGTCAGATTGGCAAGGAATCCAGTCAAGAAATTGGGGAAATCATTGTGAAGACCATTCTAGCTATCCTCAAGAAAAAAGGAATTCATCTAGCCGTTCAAGGTTGTGAACATGTCAATCGAGCCCTCGTTGTTGAACGTCAGGTGGCAGAGCAGTTTGGTCTGGAAATTGTCAGCGTCCTTCCTACACTTCATGCAGGAGGTTCGGGTCAGTTGGCAGCCTTCAAGTTTATGCAGGATCCAGTTGAGGTTGAATTTATCAAGGCCCATGCTGGATTGGATATCGGAGATACTGCGATTGGCATGCATGTTAAGCATGTTCAGGTTCCGATTCGCCCTGTACTGCGTGAAATTGGGCATGCCCATGTAACGGCTCTTGCAAGTCGTCCCAAACTCATTGGAGGTGCGCGTGCGCAGTATCCACAAGATTCTATTAGAAAGTCGTGAGAATGAGAAAAACAAAACAACAACTAGAAAAAATCACCAAATATTCGATTCGTAAGCTAACTGTTGGGGTAGGTCCTGTAGCCATCGGGGCCTTCCTTTTTGGTGCTAGTACCTTTTCAGTAGATAAGGTGCAAGCCAATGAAGTTGGCGGAGCTCATAGCGTTCATTACCGTTATCTGGCGGAGCAGGAATTGACTGAGTCTGAAAAAGCCTTGATTCACCATGAGGTTCCAACAGAATTTCAAGATGATGATATTCTTTATGTAGTTTATCGTAAGAAGGCAACTAACAGTCAACAACTTCCTTACACAGGAAGTAAGGAACTAGCTTTGGCAGGTCTTGGCTTGGCAACTGCTTCTCTAGCAGTCTTTTTGGTGTCCAAAAAAGGTCGTAGAGAAGTTCTAGGTGTTCTCTTGATTGGTTCTTTAGGAGCTAGCACCTTTGTTCCTTATGGGACATTTGCTTTTGAAAATAAGGAATTGCTTTCTTATAACCAAACTATTTCAGCCTCTACACATGAAGGCTTGGCTGAAGGGATTATTCATATTGATGGCTATGAGTACATCGGTTACTTCAAGGAAGCGGAACTCCATCCATCAAGACCAGCTTCAGCTGAAAAGTCTCAGTTGCCAGTAGAAAAGCAAAGTTCAAAAGAAATCGAGAAAACAGAAGTAGCTCAGGAAAGACCTGCTGTTGCTTCGGAAATTGCCGTCGAAAAATCTGTAGTAGAGAATCCAGTTGCTCCTGCGGTTGAAGAAAAACCAGTTTCTGAGAAGCCTCAGGCTAGACAGGAAGAGAGCTTGGTAGAGATTCCTTTTGAAACGGTCACAAGCCCAGATGCTAATCTAGCAGAAGGACAGACTCGTATCGTCACAGCCGGAGTAAATGGTCAGCGTCGTCTTGTAACCAAAGTTTCGATGGTTAACGGTCAAGAAGTTAGAGAAGTCATCGAAGACCAAGTGGTTCAAAAACCTGTGTCGCAAGTCATTGCAGTCGGAACTAAGAAAGAGGTGCAACCTGCTCCAACTCCAGTACCACAAGCTGAACCAACTCACCAAGTAGCTAAAGGTACGCAAGAAGAAGGTAAGATAGGCCAAGCCTTAACGCAACCTGAATTACCAGAAGCTCCAGTAGAAGCGAAAGGAACTCAAGAGGAGGATAAAGCAGGCCAAGCTTTAGTACAGCCAGAACTTCCTGAATATAAAGAACCAGTTTCAACAAAGGGAACTCAAGAACCTGGTCAAGAAGGTCAAGCACCAGTACAAGAAGTAAACCCAGAATATAAAGTAACAACTGGTACAGTTGAGAAGTCTACCGAGAGTGAATTAGCTTTCACAACAGAAGTAGTTCCAGACGATACAAAATATGTGGATGAAGAAGTAGTTGAAACCCCTGGTTCTAAAGGTGTTCAAGTTACGAAAACAACTTACGAAACAGTGGAAGGTGTGGAGACAGATAAAGTCCTTTCTACAACTACAGAAGTGAAAATTCCTGCCGTTTCTAAAGTCGTTAAAAAAGGAACGAAACCACTTGAAGGAACAACAGTTGAAACAAGAGAAGAAGTCATTCCTTTTGCTACAAAAACAGAAGATGATGACACTTTAAAACGTGGAACAACTAAAGTTGCTCAAGAAGGTGTAGACGGTAAGAAACAAATTACTGAAACCTATAAAACGATTCGTGGAGAAAAAACAAACGATGCTCCAACAGTAGTAGAAAAAGTTATCCAAGAACCTCAAGATAAAATTATTAAGAATGGTACAAAAGGTTTAGAAAAACCAACATTACAGTGGGCTAATACTGAAAAAGATGTCTTGAAGAAGAGTGCTACAGCTACTTATACATTAAATAAGCCAGCTGGAGTAGAAATCAAATCGATTAAAGTAGCTCTGAAAGATAAGACTGGACAAGTTGTTAAAGAAGTAACGGTGGCTGAAAATAACTTAAACGCTACTTTAGATAATTTAAAATATTATCAAGGCTATACACTATCCACAACCATGGTCTATGATCGAGGCGAAGGCGAAGAGACTGAAACATTAGAAGATAAAGAAGTTCAGTTAGACCTTAAAAAAGTTGAAATCAAAAACATCAAAGAAACCAGCTTGATGAGTGTGGATGATGCTGGTGTTGAAACAGATAAGAGCTTACTTACTGAAAAACCGACAGACGTTGCTCCACTTTACTTACGAGTGACAACTCATGACAACAAAGTGACAAGACTTGCGGTAAGTTCTGTTGAAGAAGTGGTTGTCGATGGAAAAACATTGTACAAGGTCGTAGCGAAAGCTCCAGACTTAGTTCAACGTAGAGCTGATGATACACTACTAAGCGAAGAATATGTACATTACTTTGAAAAACAATTACCAAAAGTAGATAATGTGTACTACAACTTCAATGAACTTGTAAAAGACATGCAAGCTAATCCAACGGGTGAGTTTAAACTTGGTGCGGATCTTAATGCAGCAAATGTTCCGACTCCGAATAAACAATACGTGACGAACATTTTTAAAGGTAAGTTATATAGTGAAGGTGATAAACGTTATACCATTCACAATCTAGCTAGACCATTGTTCAACCGTGTTGAAAATGCTCATATTCATGACATCAACTTTGGTAATGTGAATATCAATATGCCGTGGGCTGATAAAACAGCTCCACTTGGAGATATGTTTAAGAACTCAACGATTGAGAATATTAAGGTTACGGGTAATGTGGTTGGTAATAACGACGTTACAGGTATGGTCAACAAACTAGATGAATCCAATATGCGTAATGTAGCCTTTATCGGTAAAATCGAAAGCGTGGGTAACAAAGGTTGGTGGTCTGGTGGACTTGTAAGTGAAAGCTGGAGAAGCAATGTAGATAGTTCTTATGTTGAAGCTGACATTAAAGCCAACAATGCTAAATTTGGTGGATTGATTGCCAAAGTCAACCATGGTGGAAATCCAAATGATGTTAAACAAAAAGGTCGTTTAACTAAATCTGTGGTCAAAGGGACATTGACACTCAAAACCAACAATCAAAGCGGTGGTTTAATTCACGAAAACTATGACTGGGGTTGGGTTGAAAATAACGTCAGCATGATGAAAGTGACAAATGGTGAAATGATGTATGGTTCAGGGTCAGTTGACTCAGGTGACTCATACTTCGGATTTGATTACTTCAAGAACAATGTGTATGTGAACGATGTTGCATCAGGTAACGTTTCTTATAACCGTTCAAAACAGATTAAGGGTGTCGACCAAGCAGAAGCGGATAAACGTATTGCTTCGTTCAATATCACAGCCGATAAATATGAAATCACACCATATTTGACTGATAAATTAAATCACGTAGCGTATAAAGAAGACACGTACAAAACTACTCAAGATTATAATGCAGAACGTGAACTTGCTTACCGAAATGTTGAAAAACTTCAACCATTCTACAATAAAGAGTGGATTATCAATCAAGGTAATAAGATTCCTGAAGGATCTAAATTATTAACTACAGAAGTATTATCTGTGACAGGTATGAAAGATGGTCAATTCGTGACAGACTTATCTGATACTAGTCACATTATGATTCACTATGCAGATGGTACTAAGGAAGAAAAAGTTGTCACACGTAAAGCTGATTCTCAAGTCCAACAAGTTCGTGAATATAGTATCGAAGGTCTTGGTGACGTCGTTTATACACCGAATATGGTTGTTAAAGATAGAACACAATTAATCAACGATATTAAAGCAAAATTATCAGGTGTTGAATTGATTTCACCTGAAGTGCGTGCGTTAATGGACAAACGTGGTAAAGCTGAAGAAAATACTGATGGTCGTAAAGATGGTTATATTAAAAATCTATTCCTTGAAGAAAGCTTTGAAGAAACGAAAGCTAATTTGGATAAATTAGTCAAAGCTTTAGTCGAAAACGAAGACCATCAATTGAATAGTGATGAAGCTGCCATGAAAGCTCTTCTTAAAAAAGTAGAAGACAACAAAGCTAAAATTATGATGGCTCTTACTTATTTAAATCGTTATTATGGATTTAAATACAATAATATGAGCATTAAAGACCTTATGATGTTCAAACCTGATTTCTATGGTAAGAATGTTAGTGTTATCGATAGATTGATTCAAATTGGTTCTAGCGAGAAAAACTTAAAAGGTGATAGAACTCAAGATGCTTATCGTGATGTGATTGCGGGAGCAACAGGTAAAGGTAACTTAAATGACTTCTTAACATATAATATGAAGTTATTTACAGAAGATACTGATATGAACGTGTGGTATAAAAAAGCTATTTCTCATACTAACTATGTAGTTGAGAAACAATCATCTAATCCTGATTTTGCTAATAAGAAATATCACTTATATGAAAACTTAAATAACGGCGAGCATGGTCGATACATTTTACCACTTCTGAATACTAAGAAGGCTCACATGTTCTTAATTTCAACGTACAATACGCTAGCGTTTAGTGCATTTGAGAAATATGGTAAGAATACAGAAGCTGAACGTGAAGCGTTTAAGAAAGAAATCGACTTACGTGCTCAAGAGCAAATTAATTACTTAGACTTCTGGTCAAGACTTGCTGCTGATAATGTACGTAATCAGTTGTTGAAATCTGAAAACATGGTTCCATCAGCAATTTGGGATAACCAAGATGTTCCAGGTAATGGATGGGCTGACCGAATGGGTCATAATAAGAATGGTGACTATGCTCCAGTTCGTGAGTTCTATGGACCTACAGGTAAATGGCACGGATATAACGGTATGGGTGCGTACGCTTATATCTTTTCTAACCCACAAAATTCAGAAGCTGTATACTACATCATCTCTAGTATGATTAGTGATTATGGTACATCTGCATTCACTCACGAAACAACTCATATCAATGACCGTATGGCCTACTTAGGAACATGGCGTCACCGTGAAGGGACAGATATTGAATCATTTGCTCAAGGTATGCTACAATCACCATCTCTTACAAACTATAATGGTGAATATGGTTCACTTGGATTAAATATGGCGTACGAACGTAAAAATGATGGTACACAAATTTATAACTATGATCCTAATATGTTAAGTAGTCGTGAGAAGATTGATCACTACATGAAGAACTATAACGAATCAATGATGATGCTTGATTACTTAGAAGCAGAATCTGTCATCAAGAAAAATACTGGAACTAACGATAAGTGGTTCAAGAAAATCGATAAGAAATATCGCGAAAAAGCGAGCTATAATAAGTTAGAAGGTGCACCACATCAATGGGATTTAGTTCGTGATTTAAATGATGATGAGAAGAGTATGAAACTGACAGCTATTGATCAACTTGTAGATAACAACTTCGCTACTAAACACGGGCTACCAGGTAATGGTCATTACCGTACTGAAGGATTCGATTCTGCTTATACTGTTGTGAATATGATGACTGGTATTTACGGTGGTAACACAAGTAAGAGTACGGCTGGCTCAATCTCATTCAAACACAATACATTCCGTATGTGGGGCTACTACGGTTACCTTGATGGATTCTTAGGGTATGCATCTAACAAGTATAAACAAGAATCTAAAGCAGCCGGTAACGTAGGTCTAGGTGATAACTTTATCATCCAAAAAGTTTCTAAAGGTAGATTTAATACATTAGAAGAGTGGAAGAAAGAATGGTACAAAGAAGTCAGAGCTAAAGCTGAGAAAGGTTTTGTAGAAATTGAAATTGATGGTCAAAAGATTTCAACATATGAAAAACTTCAAGAGCTATTCGATGCTGCAGTTGAAAAAGACCTTCAAGGTAATAAATTTGATAATACAGTGAATCTTAAATGGAAAGTTTACAAACAACTCTTGCAGAAATCAGACGGATTTACTGGAGATTTATTCACTAAATAGTAGATAGGACTAGTAAAATGAAAAAAGGTAGATCAGCTTTGTCTGTATCTGCCTTTTTGTGCTATACTTAAGATATGCATAGAAAAACAGTGATTGATTTTAAAGCTTTGGGCGAGAGATACATCTTTACCCAGCCGATCAAAGAGTTAAAAACGAGAGATTTAGCAGAAGTGACGGACCTGCTGGCACAAGTGGAAAGCTACCAAGAGCAAGGCTATTATGTCGTAGGCTATGTCAGCTACGAGGCTGCTCCAGCTTTTGAGGAAAAACTAGCGGTTCACAAGTTTCCTCTACTGGGCGAGTATTTGCTTTACTTTACCGTTCACGATAGGGTGGAAACATCCCCTATTCCTCTGACTTATGAGAAAGTAGATCTGCCTTCAAAGTGGCAGGAAGAAACATCTGCAGAAAATTATGAAAAGGCTATTGCCCAGATTCACCATCATTTGCGTCAAGGGGACACCTACCAGGTCAACTACACCGTCCAACTCAAGCAAGACTTAAACGCCAATCCTTTTGCCATCTACAATCGTATGGTGGTAGAGCAGGAGGCGGGCTACAATGCCTATGTGGAACATGACGAGATGGCAGTGATTTCCATGAGTCCAGAGCTCTTTTTTGAGCAAAATGACCGGGAATTAACGACTCGCCCGATGAAGGGAACAACCCAGCGTGGGGTGACTGACCAAGAAGACCTTGCTCAAGCTAGTTGGCTAGAACAGGATCCTAAAAATCGGTCTGAAAATATGATGATTGTGGACCTCTTGCGCAATGATATGAACCGTATTTCTGAAGTTGGAAGTGAACATGTGGAACGTCTTTGTCAAGTGGAGCAGTATTCGACGGTTTGGCAGATGACTTCGACCATCAAGAGTCAGTTACGAGAGGATGTGGACTTGGTTGCCATTTTTCGCTCTCTCTTTCCTTGCGGTTCCATAACAGGAGCGCCCAAAATTGCGACCATGGAAATCATCAAGAAATTGGAGCCACAACCCAGAGGAGTCTACTGCGGAACGATTGGTCTCTTGCTTCCAAATAGGCGGCGAATTTTTAATGTCGCTATTCGGACGATTCAACTGTATCAAGGGAAAGCCATCTATGGAGTTGGTGGCGGCATTACATGGGATAGCACTTGGCAATCTGAATACCGTGAGGTTCATCAAAAGGCGGCAGTGCTTTATCGTAAACAAGCACGTTTCCAATTGATTACAACTGGGAAAATCAGCCAGAAGAGTTTGCTGTTTGAAGAGCAACATTTGGAAAGACTGACAAAGGCGAGTCGTTATTTTGCCTATCCTTTTAATCCGGAAGACCTGAGACAAAAGATAGAGGAAGAGTGCAAAGTTTGTGATGTTAATCAAGACTATCGTTTGCGAATCAGTCTCAGCAAATCTGGAGAGATAGAACTCAGTCGTCAAGTATTAACACCCCTTAGTCCAAAGTTCTGTCAGGCTAAACTCTGCCTGCAAGAAGCAGATTTGAATCAATCATTTACTTACTTTAAAACAACTCATAGACCACACTTAAGTCTAGGGAAACAGGAAATCATTTACCATAATGCAGCAGGAGAATTGCTTGAAACTTCTATTGGAAATCTGGTTCTGAAAATCGCTGGGAAGCTCTATACACCACCTACCAGTCAAGGGATTTTGCCAGGAATTTACCGCCAGCATTTGCTAGAAACAGGACAGGTAGAGGAAAAAGTCTTGACTTTGGCAGACTTGAACCAAGCAGAAGCTGTCTATGGCTGTAATGCAGTGAGAGGTTTGTATGAGTTGACGCTTGAATCTTAAGTTAGCAAACTTTGGAATAAATAAGATGACAGAATTAAAATAAATTCACGCAAACCTTTGCACAAATCTAACGATTTTGTTATACTATATCTGTAAGCATTTTCAATTAAAAAGGAGAAGACGATGAGTCAAAAGATTATTGGGATTGACCTTGGTGGAACATCTATCAAGTTCGCAATTTTAACTCAAGAGGGAGAAATCCAAGAAAAATGGTCTATCAAGACCAATATTTTGGATGAAGGAAGCCATATTGTAGATGATATGATTGAGTCTATTCAGCATCGTTTGAACTTGCTTGGATTGTCAGCTACAGACTTCCGAGGTATTGGGATGGGATCACCTGGTGTGGTTGACCGTGAAAAAGGGACTGTTATCGGTGCCTACAACCTCAACTGGAAAACCCTTCAACCGATTAAAGAAAAGATTGAAAAAGCCTTGGGTATTCCATTCTTCATTGATAATGATGCCAATGTAGCTGCTCTTGGTGAGCGCTGGATGGGTGCAGGTGACAACCAACCAGACGTTGTCTTTATGACACTTGGTACCGGTGTTGGTGGCGGTATCGTTGCAGAAGGAAAACTGCTTCACGGTGTTGCTGGTGCTGCTGGTGAGCTTGGTCACATCACTGTTGACTTTGACCAACCAATCGCATGTACCTGTGGTAAAAAAGGCTGTCTTGAGACAGTTGCTTCAGCAACAGGGATTGTCAACTTGACTCGTCGTTATGCAGATGAATACGAAGGCGATGCAGCCTTGAAACGCTTGATTGATGATGGAGAAGAAGTAACTGCTAAAACTGTCTTTGACCTTGCAAAAGAAGGAGACGACCTTGCCTTGATCGTTTACCGTAACTTCTCACGTTACTTGGGAATCGCTTGTGCCAACATCGGTTCAATCCTCAACCCTTCAACGATTGTTATCGGTGGTGGAGTTTCAGCTGCAGGAGAATTCCTTCTCCAAGGTGTTCAAAAAGTCTACGACGAAAATACTTTCCCACAAGTACGTACCTCTACAAAATTAGCTCTTGCAACTCTGGGAAATGACGCTGGAGTTATCGGAGCAGCATCACTTGTATTGCAATAAAATAAAATGATTATAGAGCTTGGTGTTTATCAAGCTCTTTTTTAAAAATAGAATAAAACGAAATAGGTTTAAATTTTGGGAAGGAGCCGCTAGATGAATACATCAAAACAACCCATGTTTGAACTAGCATTGTCTATCGCTACGGAAGCTCATAGGGGGCAATTTGATAAGGCAGGGATAGATTATATAGAACATCCAATTTTTGTTGCGAGCCAAGTTGATTCTGAAGAAGAGAAAGCAGTGGCTCTGCTACATGATGTTATTGAGGACAGTCCTTTTACAGCTGAAGAACTATTACTAGCTGGTTTACCAGAAACAGTAGTTGCTGCCGTTCAGATTTTGTCAAAGAAAAAGGGGCAAGACTATCAAACATATCTAGAAAATGTGAAATCTAATCCTCTTGCGAGAGCTGTAAAATTAGCTGACCTAAAACATAATTCAGATTTATCGAGACTTGAGACTATTACTGACAAGGATTTGGAACGATTAGAAAAATATAAAAGGGCCATTGATTATCTGAGTATGTAGAAAAGATTTTTTATGCTATACTAGTTAATAATAAAAGTTGAGGTGAGAGTAAATGACAAAAGCTGATACGATTTTTAAAGAAAATATTGAACGAATCCTCAAAGACGGTGTCTTTTCTGAGCAAGCTCGTCCCAAGTACAAGGACGGGACTGTTGCCAATTCCAAGTACGTAACAGGTGCCTTTGCCGAGTATGATTTGTCTAAGGGGGAATTTCCCATCACAACCTTGCGTCCCATTGCAATCAAATCCGCTATCAAGGAAGTACTTTGGATCTACCAGGATCAGTCGAATAGCCTAGAAGTGCTGAATAACAAGTACAATGTTCACTACTGGAATGACTGGGAAGTGGGAGATACGGGAACCATCGGTGAGCGCTACGGTGCGGTCGTTAAGAAGCACGATATCATCAACAAGATACTCAAGCAGTTAGAAGCCAACCCTTGGAACCGTCGCAATATCATCTCTCTCTGGGATTATCAAGCATTTGAGGAGACAGACGGCCTCCTTCCATGCGCCTTTCAGACCATATTTGATGTCCGTCGCGTTGATGGGGAAATCTATCTGGATGCGACCTTGACTCAGCGTTCTAACGACATGCTGGTGGCCCACCACATTAACGCTATGCAGTACGTGGCCTTGCAGATGATGATTGCTAAGCATTTCGGCTGGAAGGTTGGGAAGTTTTTCTATTTTATCAACAACCTTCATATCTATGATAATCAATTTGAACAAGCAGAGGAATTGCTCCGTCGTGAGCCGTCAAACTGCCAACCTCGTTTGGTCTTGAATGTGCCTGATGGGACCAATTTCTTTGATATCAAAGCGGAAGACTTTGAGTTGGTTGACTATGATCCAGTCAAGCCACAACTGAAGTTTGATTTGGCTATTTAAGAAAATAAAAAGAAGTTGAGATTTCTCAACTTCTTTTGTTGCTTAATGTGATACGCGGCGGCGAGCTGCTTTTTTGCGGTTTTCTTCGATGAAAGCTGCTTTTTGATCTTCTGGCTCAATCACTTTCTTTTTAATTGCGTATACTGCACCTGCAACGGCAGCGACAGTGCCTGCGACACCTGTTACAAGACCTTTAGCGAATCCTTTAGCCATGAGTCTTCCTCCTTTATCTTCCCGAACAGTCAGGCTCCTCAAGAGGTAGCATTTTTCTGACTGACCTTTTTGTGATATAATAATAGTAACGAAAAAATGGGAATTTTTCAAGGAAAAAAGATGAAAACAAAAATAATTGTGATTGTTGGACCGACTGCTGTTGGGAAGACAGCCCTTGCTATTGAAGTAGCCAAGCGCTTTGGTGGAGAGGTGGTCAGCGGTGACAGTCAGCAAGTATACAGAGGGTTGGATATTGGGACGGCCAAGGCTAGCCCAGAGGAGCAAGCAGCTGTTCCTCATCATTTGATTGATGTCAGAGAGGTGACCGAGTCTTACTCGGCTTTTGATTTTGTTTCGGAAGCTAAGACAGCTATCAAGGACATCCAAAGTCGTGGCAAGCTTGCTATTATTGCTGGTGGCACAGGGCTTTATATCCAGAGCTTGCTTGAAGGCTATCATCTAGGTGGGGAGACTCCCCATGAGGAGATTTTGGCTTATCGAGCTAGTTTGGAGCCTTATTCAGATAAGGAATTAGCTCATATGGTGGAGCAAGCAGGACTTGAAATTCCCCAGTTTAACCGTCGTCGTGCCATGCGTGCCTTAGAAATCGCCCATTTTAATCAGGATTTGGAAAATCAGGAAAGTCCTTATGAACCATTGATTATCTGCTTGGATGATGAACGCAGTCAGCTTTATGAGCGTATCAACCACCGAGTGGATCTGATGTTTGAGGTTGGTCTTTTGGATGAGGCCAAGTGGCTCTTTGATCATTACCCGGATGTGCATGCTGCTAAAGGCATTGGCTACAAGGAACTCTTTCCTTATTTCCGTGGGGAGCAGACTTTAGAGGAAGCTAGTGAGAGTCTCAAACAGGCTACCCGTCGTTTTGCCAAGCGTCAGTTGACCTGGTTCCGTAATCGCATGCAGGTGACCTTTTATCAGATAGGAGAGCCTGGCGTGAAGGAGCGTATTCTAAGCCAGATTGAGGAGTTTTTAAATGATTGAAACGGAGAAAAAAGAAGAACGGGTCCTGCTAATTGGTGTTGAACTGCAGGGCATGGATAATTTTGACCTGTCCATGGAAGAGTTGGCCAGTCTGGCTAAGACAGCTGGGGCAGTCATAGTCGATAGCTACAGACAAAAACGTGAAAAATATGATTCCAAGACCTTTGTTGGCTCTGGTAAGTTGGAAGAGATTGCACTGATGGTAGATGCGGAAAAAATTAGCACTGTCATCGTCAATAATCGCTTGACTCCACGGCAAAATGTCAATCTAGAAGAAGTTTTGGGTGTCAAGGTGATTGATCGTATGCAGTTGATTCTGGATATCTTTGCTATGCGAGCTCGAAGCCATGAAGGGAAACTCCAAGTCCACCTGGCCCAGCTCAAATATCTCTTGCCTCGCTTGGTTGGTCAAGGAATCATGCTCAGTCGTCAGGCTGGGGGAATTGGTTCCCGTGGACCTGGTGAAAGCCAGCTGGAACTGAATCGTCGTAGTGTTCGAAACCAAATTACGGATATCGAGAGACAGCTTAAGGTGGTTGAGAAGAATCGAGCAACAGTCAGAGAAAAGCGTCTGGAATCAAGCACCTTTAAGATTGGTTTGATTGGTTACACTAATGCTGGGAAATCAACCATCATGAACACCTTGACCAGCAAGACTCAGTATGAAGCGGACGAGCTATTTGCGACCCTGGATGCGACGACGAAGAGCATCCATCTTGGGGGCAATCTACAGGTTACCTTGACTGATACTGTTGGGTTTATCCAAGATTTGCCGACAGAGTTGGTGTCCAGTTTCAAATCAACCTTGGAAGAAAGCAAGCATGTGGATCTTCTAGTTCATGTCATCGATGCCAGCAATCCTTATCACGAGGAGCATGAAAAAACGGTTCTGTCTATCATGAAAGACTTGGATATGGAGGATATTCCTCGTCTGATCCTTTATAATAAAGCGGATTTGGTGGAGGATTTCACGCCTACTCAAACGCCGTATACCCTCATTTCTGCCAAGTCTGAGGATAGTCGTGAGCAGTTGCAAGCATTGTTTTTGGAGAAGATCAAGGAAATTTTTGAAGCATTTACCCTGCGAGTACCTTTTTCGAAGTCCTACAAGATTCATGATTTGGAAAGTGTAGCGATTCTTGAAGATCGTGACTACCAAGAAGATGGAGAAGTGATTACAGGCTACATTTCCGAGAAAAATAAATGGAGGTTAGAGGAATTTT
The DNA here is from genome assembly GCF_054445985.1 of Streptococcus sp. 517s. NCBI lineage: Bacteria > Bacillati > Bacillota > Bacilli > Lactobacillales > Streptococcaceae > Streptococcus > Streptococcus sp. 517s. The sequence continues at coordinate 601,642 of NZ_CM136847.1, forward strand.
ATGACTGATATTAAAACCTTGGCTCTAAAATATGGGGGCTATACAAGTCTGGATAAGGTCTATCTGGATCAACTTCTAGATGGCAAAACAGAACAAGAGCAGTTGGCTCTCATCACCCCTCCGCCCAGTGTAGTGAATGCTTACTTTGCAGAACTCTACCAGAAAAAGAGTCCTCAAGCTGCGACGGATTATTTTGCAGAACTAAGCCAGGAATTGAACCTCTACAATGCTGAGCCAAGTTTCACCTTTGAAAATAAGCCTTTCATTCGTCTTAATTTATCTGGCAAATCTTTTGGATTTTGCTACGAGAGTGAAGGACTGGGAAGGATTTTCTCTGAAAATGAAGAGAAAATCTCGAATGACTTGCTTTTTGAGATTGCGCAAATTTTCCCCCATCAACTCGTCTTTGAAGAGTCTGGAAAGATTTACATGAAGGATGCCGGAGACGAAGAAGTTGTTAGTGTGGAGAGTCTCACAGCTTTGACTGATTTGGAAAGCTTGGCTGATGGTCGCAAACGTCTCAAAGGTTATAGCCAAGAGGATTTATTACAAGAAGCTGTTGCTTTTTCTGGCAAGCGTTATTTCCGATCGGAAAACCGCACAGCCATGTTATATATTGATTAATTAGAAAGTATCAAATGGATATTCAATTTTTAGGAACGGGGGCTGGTCAGCCCTCTAAAGCCCGCAACGTCTCAAGTCTCGCCCTGAAACTCTTGGATGAGATTAACGAAGTTTGGCTCTTTGACTGTGGAGAAGGAACGCAAAATCGCATTCTGGAAACCACGATTCGACCACGTAAGGTCAGCAAAATCTTTATCACTCACCTGCATGGAGACCATATCTTTGGCTTGCCAGGCTTCCTTTCTAGTCGTGCCTTTCAGGCCAATGAAGAGCAGACAGATTTGGACATCTATGGACCTCAAGGAATCAAGTCCTTTGTCTTAACCAGTCTTCGTGTGTCAGGTTCTCGTCTGCCTTACCGCATTTATTTTCATGAGTTTGACCAAGATTCTCTAGGGAAAATCCTTGAGACCGATAAATTCACTGTGTATGCAGAGGAGCTAGACCACACTATTTTCTGTGTTGGCTATCGTGTCATGCAAAAGGACTTGGAAGGAACCTTGGATGCTGAGAAGCTCAAGGCTGCTGGTGTCCCATTTGGTCCGCTTTTTGGAAAAATCAAAAACGGCCAGGATGTTGTTTTGGATGATGGGACTGAAATCAAGGCAGCTGACTATATCTCAGCTCCCCGTCCTGGTAAGATTATCACTATTCTAGGAGACACCCGAAAAACCAATGCTAGTGTACGTTTAGCTGTCAATGCCGATGTCCTTGTCCATGAGTCGACTTATGGCAAGGGAGATGAAAAAATTGCTCGCAATCACGGTCACTCAACCAATATGCAGGCAGCACAGGTAGCAGCAGAAGCCAGTGCTAAGCGCCTCTTGCTCAATCATATCAGTGCTCGCTTCCTCTCAAAAGATATCAGCCAGCTTAAGAAAGATGCAGCTAGTATTTTTGAGAATGTCCATGTGGTTAAAGACTTGGAAGAAGTGGAAATCTAGAAGATTGAGAAAGGATAAGTATGCGTACTATTCTCATTACCGGAGCTAGCGGTGGATTAGCCCAAGAAATGGTCAAACTCTTGCCAAATGACCAACTGATCTTGCTAGGTAGAAACAAGGAAAAACTGGCACAACTCTACGGGAATCATCCTAATGTGGAATGGATTGAAATCGACATTACTGATGACTCAGCCCTAGAAGCTCTGGTCGCTGACCTCTATCTCCGTTATGGCAAGATTGATGTCTTGATTAACAATGCTGGTTATGGTATTTTTGAAGGGTTTGACAAGATCTCTGATCAAGACATTCACCAGATGTTTGAGGTTAATACCTTTGCCCTGATGAACCTTTCTCGTAGCATTGGGTGTCGAATGAAGGAAAGTCGAAAAGGCCATATCATCAATATCGTTAGTATGGCAGGGTTGATAGCGACTAGCAAGTCCAGTCTCTACTCAGCGACCAAGTTTGCGGCTATTGGTTTTTCAAATGCTCTTCGCCTTGAACTTATGCCCTATAGAGTCTATGTGACAACGGTCAATCCAGGACCGATTCGTACTGCCTTTTTTGACCAGGCAGACCCAGATGGGACCTACCTCAAGTCGGTTGACCGTTTCCTGCTGGAGCCAGATACGGTTGCGAAAAAAATCGTTAAGACCATAGGAAGAAATAAACGAGAGCTTAATCTCCCAGTTTTGTTGAATCTAGCCCATAAGTTTTATACCCTCTTTCCCAAGCTAGCTGATAAGTTGGCAGGAGGAATCTTTAATTATAAGTGAGAAAGCTGTTCCCTTGAGGAAGGGCTTTTTGTTTTAATTAGGAGAAGTTGTTCATCAAAAATAATCCCTGAAAATACTGGTAGTTTATCCCTATTAGATAGCTTTGCGGTATAATAGAGATAAGAATATTCATCAGAAAAAAGAAGACCTAAACTAGCTAGTTTGCTCTAGAAAATGGACTATTTATAGTCGGAGGTTGACAATGGAATTATTGACAATCGACCAAATCATTTCCATTATAGAAGAAGAAACCCTAGGGATTGACCCTGAGATAAGAGAAGGAATTGTCCTGAACCAAACAGAACTGCCTGTGTCTGAACTGGATCGTTTGAAAAAACAACTGCAAATACAAGATTTGGATCCGATTTTTAGGAAGTATATTCTGGCCTATAACTGGGGGCAGGTCGGTTTTTTAAGTTACCAGTTTGGATATGGGGACGACACTAGTCTTACTTGGCTGATCAATCGCAATTTGGAATACCACGATTACTCGACTCTACAAGAAAGAGGCTTGATCATCATTGCAAATGGAGATCCCTACACTATTTTGCTGGATTGTCAATCTGGGGCAGTCTATGCTCTTGATGCAGAGATGAACTATGATGAAAAAATATGGCTGACACCAGATTTTCTAGCATTTGTTAGAGCCATGGGAACGGCCCAATCTGCAGTTTGGAAGGGTTGTGAAAGTGACTTCATCCGCTTGATGACTAGAATAGGTCATGCGTCCAGTTTGATATTTTGGCAGAGTCTGGTCGGGTTTTATGATTGAAAATAGAAGGAGCAGGTCATGGAATTTATTGTAGCTGAGGAAGGGATTCCTCAAAATATCGGATGTCAGGGAGCCCTGATTGCCTATTATGGCAGTGAGATAGAATTTCATTATGAAACCGTTCCACCACACGGTGATGAGATTTTTTCTGCCAAGTTGCCTTTGTTGGGGCTTGATCTGCCCTTTTGGATCTATGGGAGAAATCTCATATTTTTAGATGCTTACTACCTCTTAGCAGAAACAGTTAAGAAAGGGACTTGGAATCCCATAACGAGCATGCTCATCAACATTCATACGGGGGAATACGCCAGCCTAGACCACTGGTACAATCATATATCTATTGAGCAAAACGGTCTTGAGTTGAAAAATGATTATGATGGACAAGTCCTGACTTTGAAAACGGTTGACAAACTTCATTGGCTTGCCCTAGATGCTGAATCAGAAGAAAGAAACTAAAAATGGCAAAGAAAAGAGTTACATTACCAAAAGAGTTTAAGGATTTAATGGATGAAGGAAATATTGAAGCCCTTAAAGCAGTCTATGATCGTTGTGAATTAACCGCTCATGATGGAAGATTTAGCTTATGTACACCTCTGCATATGGGAGGAGTCCCAGATGAATTGGTTATCTGGCTTGTCGAACAGGGCTTGCATATCAATATCCCTGATTATTATGGAGCGACTCCTTTGTACCGTCAGGCAACCATGGGAAGAGAGACTGTAAAACTCTTGCTCGAATTGGGGGCAGATATTGGAAAACCTAATACCTATGGTGAGACACCCCTACATGTAGCAGCTGAGTTTTTCCATCCTAAGACTGTCAAACTTCTGATTGACAAAGGAGCAGATGTTAATGCCAAAAATGATATGGGTAGAACTCCTCTAGCTTCAGTCTTGATGGTTTGTCGGGGGATTTATATTGCCCAAACTGCTGAAATTGCCTCTATGTTACTAGAGGCTGGTGCTAAGAAAACGTCTCAAATGAAGGAAAAAGTTGAACAAATCGGCAAGGATTTTGAATTTCATCGAGAAAGTATCCATCCTGACTACATCGAGGGAGCAGATCAGGGTCTAGAAAAACTTTATGCTTTGTTTGATGTCAAGCCGGTAGCCAAACGAATAACCCACGATGGAGTTTCTCTGATTCTCGTAAAAGAAGGTAGCTGGGAGGAGCAATATGAGGAACTATGGTCTTTCTTGATTCCTTCAAGTGGAGCAGCCAAAACTGTTCAGGGAGAAGTTATTCGTATACCAGGTCGAGTTCGAGATGAACTTGATCGCAATGGTGGGGTCAACTGGGACAGGGACTATAGAAAAATGCTTCAAGCTCTCCCTCAATACTTGTCTCTAGGAATCCCCCTTTCAGATCAAGAATTAGAAGAAATCAAGCAAGTCATTGCGCAAATCCACAGCAAAGAGAATGATGATGAAGCAAGTCTGGACCGTCTCTGCCAATTTGCTCTTGCTTGGATTAAGCAAAATCCTAACCCCATTCATCTAGAAGAACCAAGTTATAATCGTTGAAAGAAATTTTAAGCTAGTTAAAATAAAGAACTCATGGTGAAATGATACAACTAATTGACCAAGTTAAAAAAATAGAAACTTATATTTGTGAGTGTTTTGAAGACTGGGATTTGGATGATCCTGTAGAGGAAGGATATCTGGAAGATTATCAGGGCATTTCTGGTGCTTCCGAGGAAGAGCTTCAAGCCTTTGAGGAAATATTTGGCATTCGTCTACCTAGTGACTTCAAAGAGCTTTATAGCTATAAAAATGGGAGTAAATACCTCTCTATTTTACCTTGTGTAATTGACCAGAGAGATCTGACTTTTTCTCTCATGAGTCTGCAGGAAATTGAAACTTGTAAACAGTACTTTCAAAATAGGGATGCTCTGTTAACAGAATTTTCTGACTATTTTTCTAGTCAAGATCTAAAAAATATGCGTGATAGTAGAATTAAGCCCTATCTTTTTAATAAAAAATGGCTTCCTTTTGCTCAGTATTGTGACTCTTGTTATCTTATGCTGGATTTTGATCCAGACCAGGAGGGTCAGGAAGGTCAGGTTATTTGCTACATCCATGATCCTGACCAGGTGATCTATGCGGCTGAAAGCCTTACAAATCTGATTGAAGGGATAATGGAAGAGATCATATGAATGGACAAATGTACCAAATAGCCTGTATCGTTGCAGCAGCTAGGAAGGCTTTAAAAACTGATCAGGCAATCTTGTATCATCCTGAGCAATATATCAATAAGATTTGCTTTCAAATTTTGCCGTCAGAAAAGGGGGAAGTTATAGAACTATCTGTATCTGATTGGTTTGAAAATCTTAAGGAAAAAGGTTTGAAGGACTTAAAATTATTTTGCCCTATCTCAGTAAATGACAGAGGTATTTTAGGTTTCTCCAATACGACACAGAGTTCAATTCTCTGTTTTTATAAAGATGGGAAGGCAAGTTATTTCCTACCAAATTGGAAATCTGCTTCCCTAGGCAGGGGCTGGGATGTTACCTACACCGAGTATGAATGGGAAAGGTCTTCTCAAGACATTCCCCACTATGAAAATAATATCGAAGAATTTAAGGACATATTGGCTCGTATAGAAGATTTAGCAATTAAAATTGAATGTGACAACTTTGCCAAAGTCTTTCACTCTGCTAGAAACTTTTTGCTAGACCCAGAATCTGGTAAAGGACTGGCAGAACCTCAAATTCCACCGCAACATCTAAGCATATTTAGAGCTGCAAGCTCAGCGGATGTTTTTGGAGGAATGGGCTCCTGGAATGATGAACCTGGATGGCTGGCACAAGACAAGGGACTGGGTCAAGTATACGATGAACTTTCAGATCAATTGCTAAGAAATATTAGATCAGCCATTCTATTTGCCATCAACGAGTGGTGATGGATTAAGAGAGAAAAAATGGGGAAGTTAAAGTTAAGTCTATTGCATAAATGGGAACTAGACAAGGACTACAATAGTGTTTTCAATTCTGTCATGTTACATGATGGTAGAGCCTTTGTCTTGACCAGTGAGAAGGAAGCTTTCAATCTCTACTGTCTGCTTGAAGTATCACCTTTGGGTGTGAAGGAGATAGATGCTTGGGATTGTGACCATGTTTGGGAGGAAGAACCTCTACTCTTTACAGATGGACAAAATATTGGCATCATCAAGGCTGGCAAGGAAATAGTCTATTATACTGGTGATTTTTCTAATCCAGAAATCATTGCCATAAAGGATCCACAAAGTATACTTCCTAAAAAGGCACAAGAGAGATATTTTCAAATAGTATCAGATAGCGACCAGATACCCGTGTGTTTTGAAGATCAAGTTTATACAAATCAAGCAAGAAACTTTGCCCTTTTAGAGTTTGATCGAGAGAAAAAGCAGGCTAAGTGGACCACTTATTCGCATATTGATAAAAAAGAGTTAACCCACCACGACACGAGCTCTGATGCTTGTCCTAAAATTGATAGTATGAAATGTTGGAAGCAAGAGCTCTATGCCTTTAGCTCTGGAGAAAGTCAAACCTCTGTCAATAAATGGGGCATGGACTATTATGCTCTTGTTAAAATCTCTAGTGATGGTCGTATTATCGAAAAGTTATTAGAATCTAATAATTTAAAGGCTTTAGGCAAAAAAGCTGGTGTCAATGGAATTTTTACGGATTCGCCTTATCTTATCCTGAGCCCCCTATTTAAGAATGATGATTGGAAGGGCAAGCAAAAGCTATTTTCTCTGGCAACGAGAGAATTGTGCGATATAGCCTTGCCTAGAGGAATGAGTAAACACAAGCTTCAAAATATAACAGACAACTTTTGTTTAACCTTCCTGTACGACAGAGGATTAAAAGAACTTGCCCTTTGTCGGATTGACTAGGCTGTGAGGCTGAGTTTGGGAGCTTTTTATAGATAGGTGCTGATATTTCTTGATTAGTCTACAGTATTTATTTTGAGCTGTTTTCTTGTCAAATTTGACCAAGTATTGCAAATCGAATCTTAAAACAGTATACTAGAAATAGCAATTATGAAAACGTTTGCGTTTTTGTTGATGATGATTATTTAGGAGACAAAATATGGAATTAACAGCCATTTATCATAGACAAGAATCAGAGTATGCTTATCTTTACAAAGAAGGTCAGCTACATATCCGAATCAGAACCAAGAAAAATGATGTCCAGCAGGTCATTTTACATTATGGAGATCCCTTTATCTTCATCGAGGATAAGTATGAAGCCAAGAAAGAAATGACTAAAGCAACCTCGGATGCTTTATTTGATTATTGGCAGGTTACAGTATCGGTTGATTTTGCACGGATTCAGTATCTCTTTGAACTCCTTGATGAGGAAGGTCAGGGTATTTTCTACGGTGATAAGGGTTGTGTGGAACATACTCAAGAAAACTTGGATGCGGAAGGAAATGGCTTTAAGCTTCCCTATATTCATGAAATCGACGGATGTCAGGTTCCTAGCTGGGTTTCAAATACCGTTTGGTACCAGATTTTCCCAGAACGATTTGCTAATGGAAATCCTAATTTGACTCCAGATGGAGCTCGAGAGTGGGATGCTGCCATTGCACCTAATAGGGATGACTTTTTTGGTGGAGATTTACAAGGGATTATCGACCATCTAGACTATCTAAAAGATTTGGGAATCACTGGACTTTATCTATGTCCGATTTTTGAAGCAACGACCAATCACAAGTACGATACGACGGATTATTTTGAAATTGACCGTCACTTTGGAGACAAAGAAGTCTTTGCTAATTTAGTCGAGGAAGCTCATAAACGTGGCATTAAGATTATGCTAGATGCTGTTTTCAATCATATCGGCTACCAGTCTGCCCAATGGCAGGATGTTCTAAAAAATGGAGAAAATTCCCCTTATAAAGATTGGTTCCATATTCAAGAGTTTCCAATTACAGAAGATAAACTTCAGAATCCAAGAGAACTCCCTTATCATACCTTTGCCTTTGCTAGCTATATGCCTAAGTTAAATACAGCAAATCCTGAAGTCAAAGACTATCTTCTCAGTGTTGCAACTTACTGGATTGAGAATTTTGATATCGATGCTTGGCGCTTGGACGTTGCCAATGAAATTGACCATCAGTTCTGGAAAGATTTTAGAAAGGCAGTTCTCGCTAAAAAGCCTGATTTGTATATTTTAGGTGAAATCTGGCATACGTCTCAGCCTTGGCTAAAAGGAGATGAGTTCCATGCAGTCATGAACTACCCGCTCTCTGAAAGTATCAAGGATTATTTCTTGCGTCAGCATAAAAAGACAGAGCATTTCATTTCAGAAATCAATAGCCAGTCAATGTACTACAAGCAACAAATCTCAGAGGTTATGTTAAATCTCCTGGATTCTCACGATACAGAGCGTATTCTTACAACTGCCAAAGGAAATCTCCAACATGTCAAGGCTGCTTTAACCTTCCTCTACCTTCAAAAAGGGACTCCTTGTATCTATTACGGAACAGAGCTAGCACTAATTGGTGGACCAGACCCTGATTGCCGTCGTGTCATGCCTTGGGACCGTGTGTCTGAGGACAATGATATGCTAAATTTCATGAAGAAATTAATCAAAGTCCGTAAGGAAGTGGCAAGTATGATTCAGCATGGTTCATATAGCTTGCAAGAAGTGAAACCATATGTTCTTTCCTTGAAATGGACCTACGAAGGAAAAGAAGTTCAGGCTATCTTTAATCAGTCTAAGGAGAATGTTATCTTAGACAGAGATTCAGTTGATTTAGCGAGTCATTGCCAGTTTGAAGATGGTCAGCAAGTCATCTTGCCAGATGGATTTGTAGTTCAATTAGATTCGATTTAAATCGATTTTTAACTCTAGTACAGGTTTGTTTTAAACGAGAAAGGAAAGACCGATGGAAAAACTTCAAGTTTCTAAAGAATGGTTACAAAAATACCAAGAAATCAAGCATATTTTGACCTCGTCTGTCAATTATGCAGCATGTTTTGAGGCTAAAGAAATAGACGGCAAGGAAGTCTTTGTCCTAGATATGGGGGAAGTGACCTTCCCAAGTGGAGAAATTTTAGTTAGAGATCCCTTGGTCTGGCTCCGTAGGAATGAAAAACCCTATCTAGAGACAGTTCCCAAAGGAACATTTCCTCTCAAAACCTTAGTAGTCAAGATCGAAGAAGATCACTATCGGTATGTTGCAACAAGAGTTCAATTTACAGATAAGCTTCCAGTTGTTTACTATGAAGCCTTAACTGGTACTGAAAACTTGGATTCTGTTGAAGAAGATTCTTATTTTGGATTTTCAGTTGATGCAGGATTGGCAACTATTGTGGATGTTGAGACAAAAAATGCCTACTGTGATTTTGAAGAAAGATGGTATCAAGAAAATCCTGAAAAAAACATCTATGATGATTTCTTTGCGGAAATTTTTGCTCAAAATGCCATAGAACATCCCCTATATCAACGAGAAGGCGGTGATTGGATTAACTTTAGAATACCACATACAGACCTGACTATTCCAATGATTCAATCTGGTTTTGGAGATGGAAATTATCCTGTTTACTTTGGCTATGACAAGGATCATCAACTCTGTGATGTGGTTATTGAGTATATCTACGTAGGATAAGGAGTTGGATGATGGCACTCAATGAAGTTTATGATTATTTTCGTCACTATGATAAGGAAACTTATCAGGTTGTCGCCTGCATGGGTAATGAACCATCGGAAGAAGATGTTCAGGATTTTGAAAATCAATACGGCATTCGTCTGCCAGAAGATTTCAGGGAATTCACCATGTCATCTCTGGGAGGTCTCTTTATGGAAGTCAGAGAAGAGCTATGGCCAAGAGCCAAGGCTTACGATGTAGCACCATTTTGGACCTTCTGTCGAGGTATTAAGGTCTTGGGAATTGCAAATGGCATCCCAGACTTCTTAGACATTCGCCTTCAAACCAAAGAATTACACGCTCTAGGATTTGTGGATTATATCCCATTTCTGTCTATCATTGGTGATGGAGATGTGATTTTCTGTTTTGATAAGGACAATCACATAGTTGCTCTAGACTGGTACAACAGTGGCGAAACCGAGGAGTTTAATTGTGATTTTTCAGAGCTTTTGCTTCATCAAATTGCAGAGCTAGAAGAACGTAAAAATGAGATGGTCAAGCTACTGGCAAATGGAAAAAATAGTCAGTGATTGAAGGCAAAAATCAGGATTGATTTTTAATAATAGCTGTTTCTATAAGGGAAACAGCTTTTTTTGTAAAATCATTAACTAAATGTACATTCAGATTTTTAAACTTTTATACAAATTATAGAAAAAACAATCAAAAATATGATTTTTATGTTTATAGTATTGAAATTTCCTATATTATTTTATAAAATAGGGGGAAAAGGCTATGGAAAAGTAATGCGCTCGCATAGAAATGGAAGCGGTTACTAAAGGAGGGTTTTATGGAAAAAGGCCATTGGAATCGTAAAAGAGTCTACAGTATTCGTAAGTTTGCTGTAGGAGCTTGCTCTGTCATGATTGGAACCTGTGCGGTTCTATTTGGAGGAAGTGTCATTGGAGAATCACCAGTTTTTGCGGATGAAACTCCTATTACACACACTGTAGAACAAGCAAAAGAGGATAGTCCAGCAGTGGAGGAAAAAGAGGATCAAGCAGTAGCAGAGAATAGCAAGGCTACAAGTGTGGATCAAAGCCAAGCTGCTGCCATTGAAGCAAGTAAACAAGAGGTGAAAGAAGATGAACCTGTAACTCCGAAAGAGGAAAAAGCATCTTCTAAATCTGAAGAAACAGCTCCAAAGGTAGAATCTCAAGCTTCAAGTCAAGAAAAGCCTGTTAAGGAAGAATTGAAAGCTGCGACAAATGAAGAAGTAAATCAAATGATTGAAGACAGAAAAGTGAATTTTAATCAAAATTGGCACTTCAAACTCAATGCAAACTCTAAAGAAGCTGTGAAACCAGATGCAGATGTATCAACATGGCAAAAATTGGACCTTCCACACGACTGGAGTATCTTTAACGATTTTGACCATCAGTCCCCTGCCCAAAATGAAGGTGGACAGCTCAACGGGGGTGAAGCTTGGTATCGTAAGACCTTTAAACTTGATGAAAAAGATCTCAAGAAGAATGTTCGTGTGACCTTTGATGGTGTCTACATGGATTCTCAAGTCTATGTCAATGGCCAGTTAGTGGGACATTATCCAAATGGTTATAACCAGTTCTCATATGATATCACCAAATACCTTCACAAAGATGGTCGTGAGAATGTGATCGCTGTCCATGCTGTCAACAAACAACCAAGTAGCCGTTGGTACTCAGGTAGCGGTATTTACCGTGATGTGACCTTGCAAGTGACAGATAAGGTTCATGTTGAGAAAAATGGTACAACCATCTTAACACCAAAACTAGAACAACAGCAACATGGCAAGGTTGAAACGCATGTAGCCAGCAAAATCGTTAATACAGACGATAAAGACCATGAACTTGTAGCAGAATATCAAATCGTTGAACGTGGTGGTCAGGCTGTAACGGGCTTGGTTCGTACAGCGAGCCGTACCTTAAAAGCACATGAATCAACAAGCCTAGATGCGATTTTAGAAGTTGAAAGACCAAAACTCTGGACAGTTTTAAACGACAAACCTGCCTTGTACGAATTGATTACGCGTGTTTACCGTGACGGTCAATTGGTTGATGCTAAGAAAGATTTGTTTGGTTACCGTTACTATCACTGGACTCCAAATGAAGGTTTCTCTTTGAATGGTGAACGCATTAAATTCCATGGTGTTTCCTTGCACCATGATCACGGAGCGCTTGGAGCAGAAGAAAATTATAAAGCAGAATACCGTCGTCTCAAACAAATGAAGGAGATGGGTGTTAACGCCATCCGAACAACTCATAACCCTGCAAGTCCACAGACCTTGCAAATCGCAGCAGAACTTGGTTTGCTGGTTCAGGAAGAGGCCTTCGATACTTGGTATGGTGGCAAGAAACCTTATGATTACGGACGTTTCTTTGAAAAAGATGCCACTCACCCAGAGGCTAGAAAAGGTGAAAAATGGTCTGACTATGATCTTCGTACCATGGTCGAAAGAGACAAAAATAACCCAGCTGTCTTCATGTGGTCTATCGGAAACGAAATCGGTGAAGCAGATGGAAAGGCTCACTCACTTGCAACGGTTAAACGCTTAGTAAAAGTGATTAAAGATGTTGATAAAACTCGTTATGTTACTATGGGAGCAGATAAGTTCCGCTTTGGTGATGGTAGTGGTGGTCATGAGAAGATTGCCGAAGAACTCGATGCAGTTGGTTTTAACTACTCAGAAGATAACTACAAGAAACTTCGTGCGAAACATCCAAACTGGTTGATTTACGGTTCAGAAACATCTTCAGCAACCCGTACACGCGGTAGCTATTATCGCCCTGAACAGGAATTGAAACATAGTAACGGACCTGAACGTCATTACGAACAGTCTGACTATGGTAATGACCGAGTTAACTGGGGTAAAACGGCAACAGATTCATGGACTTTTGACCGTGATAATGCTGGCTATGCTGGACAGTTTATCTGGACAGGTACGGACTATATCGGTGAGCCTACGCCATGGCACAATCAAAACCAAACTCCCGTTAAGAGTTCTTACTTTGGTATCGTAGATACAGCGGGCATTCCAAAACATGACTTCTATCTCTACCAAAGCCAATGGGTTTCTGTTAAGAAGAAACCGATGGTTCACCTTCTTCCTCACTGGAACTGGGAAGACCCTAGTCTAAAAGCAAATGTTGCTGACTCAGAAGGAAAGATTCCTGTTCGTGCATACTCTAATGCTGCAAGTGTTGAATTGTTCTTGAACGGTCAATCTCTCGGAGTTAAGACCTTCAACAAAAAACAAACCAGCGATGGTCGTACCTACCAAGAAGGTGCCAATGCTAAGGAACTCTATCTTGAGTGGAAGGTTGCTTACCAACCAGGTACCTTGGAAGCTGTAGCTCGCGATGAAGCTGGAAAAGAAATTGCACGTGATAAGATCACTACTGCAGGCCAACCAGCAGGAGTTCGCCTCGTCAAGGAAGAACACGCAATCGCCGCAGATGGAAAAGACTTGACCTACATCTACTACGAAATCGTTGACAGTGAAGGAAATGTGGTACCAACTGCCAATAATTTGGTTCGTTTCCAATTGCATGGCCAAGGTCAATTGGTCGGTGTAGATAATGGGGAACAAGCCAGCCGTGAACGCTACAAGGCACAACCAGATGGTTCTTGGATTCGCAGAGCCTTTAACGGTAAAGGGGTTGCCATTGTCAAATCAACTGAACAAGCAGGTAAATTCACCCTTACTGCCCATTCAGATCTCTTGAAATCGGACCAAGTCACTGTATTTACAGGCAAGAAAGAAGGTCAAGAAAAGACTGTTCTCGGGACAGAAGTACCAAAAGTACGTACTGTTATTGAGAAAGAGCCAAAAATGCCGAAGACAGTCGGTTTTATCTACAGTGATGGCAGTCGTGAAAAACGTCCAGTAACTTGGTCTTCAGTTGATGTGAGCCAAGCAGGAGTTGTGACTGTTAAAGGTATGGCAGACGGACGTGAAGTTGAGGCCCGTGTCGAAATTCTAGCAATTGCGAAAGAACTACCAACTGTTAAACGTGTTGCTCCAGGAACAGACTTGAGTGCTGTTGACAAATACGTTTCTATCGCTGTAACAGATGGAAGCGTTCAAGAATACGAAGTTGATAACTGGGAGATTGCGGAAGCAGATAAAGCTAAACTTTCAGTTGCTGGATCACGTATTCAAATGACTGGCCAACTAGGAGGCGAAACCGTTCATGCTACCCTTGTGGTAGAAGAAGGCAATCCTGCAGCACCTGTAGTGCCAAATGTAAGTGTTGGTGGTGAAGCCGTTACAGGCCTCACTAGTCAACATCCAATGCAATACCGCACTCTTGCTTATGGTGCATCCTTGCCAGAAGTCATAGCAAGTGCTGAAAATGCAACTGTTACAGTGGTGCAAGCAAGTGTAGCTAACGGTATGCGTGCAAGTATCTATGTTCAACCAAAAGATGGTGGTCCTCTTCAAACTTATGCAATTCAGTTCCTTGAAGAAGCACCAAAAATTGCCCATTTGAGCCTGCAAGTGGAACAAGCTGATGCTCTCAAAGAAGACCAAACAGTCAAATTGTCTGTTCGGGCTCACTATCAAGATGGAACGCAGGCTGTATTACCAGCTGATAAAGTAACCTTCTCTACAAGTGGTGAAGGGGAAGTCGCAGTTCGTAAAGGAATGCTTGAGTTACATAAGCCAGGAGCAGTCACTCTCAAAGCAGAATATGAGGGGGCTAGAGGTCAGGTTGATCTCACTATCCAAGCCAACACTGAGAAAAAAGTAGCGCAATCTATCCGTCCAGTAAATGTAGTCACAGATTTGCATCAGGAACCAAGTCTTCCAGTAACAGTAACAGTTGAGTATGACAAAGGTTTCCCTAAAGCCCACAAAGTCACTTGGCAAGCCATTCCAAAAGAAAAACTCGACCACTATCAAACCTTTGAAGTTCTAGGTAAAGTTGAAGGTCTTGATCTTGAAGCGCGTGCTAAAGTATCTGTAGAAGGCATCGTTTCAGTTGAAGAAGTCAGTGTGACGACACCAATCGCAGAAGCGCCGCAATTACCAGAAAGTGTTCGTACCTACGATTCAAATGGTCACGTTTCATCTGCCAAGGTTACTTGGGATACGATTCGTCCAGACCAATACGCCAAGGAAGGTGTCTTTACAGTTAATGGTCGCCTAGAAGGTACGCAATTAACAACTAAACTTCATGTTCGCGTATCTGCTCAAACTGAGCAAGGTGCAAATATTTCTGATCAATGGACCGGTTCAGAATTGCCACTGGCCTTTGCTTCAGACTCAAATCCGAGTGACCCTGTTTCAAACGTTAACGATAAATTGATTTCCTTTAATGACCGCCCAGCTAACCGTTGGACAAACTGGAATCGTAGTAATCCAGAAGCTTCAGTTGGTGTCCTATTCGGAGATTCAGGTATCTTGAGCAAACGTTCGGTTGATAATTTAAGTGTCGGATTCCACGAAGACCATGGAGTTGGCGTACCGAAGTCTTATGTGATTGAGTATTATGTTGGTAAGACTGTTCCAACAGCACCTAAAAACCCTAGCTTTGTAGGCAATGAAGAACATGTCTTTAACGATCCAGCTAACTGGAAACCTGTTACTAATCTAAAAGCCCCAGCTCAACTCAAGGCTGGAGAAATGAATCATTTCAGCTTTGATAAAGTTGAGACCTATGCGGTTCGCATTCGTATGGTTCGACTTGATAGCAAGAAAGGAACATCTATCACAGAAGTACAAATCTTTGCGAAACAAGTCGCAGCAGCCAAACAAGGACAAACGAGAATCCAAGTTGACGGTAAAGACTTAGCAAACTTTAACCCTGATTTGACAGACTACTATCTTGAGTCTGTAGATGGAAAAGTTCCTGCAGTAACAGCAAGTGTTAGCAACAATGGTCTGGCTACTGTTGTTCCAAGCGTTCGTGAAGGTGAGCCAGTTCGTGTTATCGCGAAAGCAGAAAATGGCGACATCCTAGGAGAATACCGTCTACACTTTACAAGCAATAAAGACTTGCTCTCTCGTAAACCAGTTGCCGCGGTCAAACAAGCTCGCCTGCTACAAGTAGGGCAATCGCTTGAATTGCCAACTAAGGTTCCTGTTTACTTTACAGGTAAAGACGGTTACGAAACAAAAGACTTGGCAGTTGAATGGGAAGAAGTTCCAGCAGAAAATCTGACAAAAGCAGGTCAATTTACCGTTCGAGGTCATGTCCTTGGTAGTGATCTTGTTGCTGAGTTCACTGTACGAGTGACAGACAAACTAGGCGAAGCTCTTTCCAATAATCCAGAGTATGATGAAAACAGTAACCAAGCCTTTGCTTCAGCCACTAACGATATTGATAGAAACTCCCATGACCGTGTGGACTATCTCAATGACGGAGATCATTCAGAAAATCGTCGTTGGACAAACTGGTCTCCAACACCATCTTCTAATCCAGAAGTATCAGCAGGTGTGATCTTCCGTGAAAATGGTAAGATTGTAGAACGGACTGTTGCGCAAGCCAAACTTCATTTCTTTGCAGATAGTGGTACGGATGCACCATCTAAACTCGTTTTGGAACGCTATATTGGCCCAGAGTTTGAAGTGCCTACCTACTATTCAAACTACCAAGCCTATGATGCAGCCCATCCATTCAATAACCCAGAAAATTGGGAAGCTGTGCCTTATCGTGCGGATAAAGATATTGAAGCTGGTGATGAAATCAACGTAACATTTAAAGCTGTCAAAGCTAAAGCCATGAGATGGCGCATGGAGCGTAAAGCAGACAAGAATGGTGTTGCGATGATTGAGATGACCTTCCTTGCACCGAGTGAATTGCCTCAAGAAAGTACGCAATCGAAGATTCTTGTGGATGGAAAAGACCTTCCTGATTTCGCTGAGGATCGTCAAGACTATCAAATCACCTATAAAGGTCAACGTCCAAAAGTCTCAGTCGAAGAAAGTAATCAAGTAGCTTCAACAGTTATAGATAGCGGAGACGATAGCCTTCCAGTACTTGTTCGCCTTGTTTCAGAAAGTGGAAAACAAGTCAAGGAATACCGTATCCAGTTGACTAAGGAAAAACCAGTTTCTGAGAAGACAGTTGCTGCTGTACAAGAAGATCTTCCAAAACTCGAATTTGTTGAAAAAGATTTGGCCTACAAGACAGTTGAGAAAAAGGATCCAACACTGTATCTAGGTGAAACTCGTGTAGAACAAGAAGGAAAAGTTGGTAAGGAACGGATCTTTACAGCGGTTAATCCTGATGGAAGTAAGGAAGAAAAACTTCGTGAAGTGGTAGAGGCTCCGACAGACCGCATCGTCTTGGTTGGAACCAAATCAGGAACCTCCCTTCCAGAAGATGAAGTGAAGAACCTAGTCCTTAACAGACCAGAACTTGTAATCGAAGAAGAAACAATTGACTTCAAGGTTCAGGAACGTAAGTCTGATAAGTTGTATCTAGGTGAAACTCGTGTTCTCCAAGAAGGTCAAAAGGGTATCCGTGTTCACTTGATCGAGGTTGAAAATGGTAAGCGGACTGAAAAAGAAAGCTATGATAAAGTTTTAACTCAGGATCGCATCGTAGAAGTAGGAACAAAACCAGGAACCTCCCTTCCAGAGGATGAAGTGAAGAACCTTGTCCTTAACAAACCAGAACTTGTAATCGAAGAAGAAACAATTGACTTCAAGGTTCAGGAACAAAAGAACGATAAGCTTCCAGCAGGTCAAACCCGTGTTCTCCAAGAAGGACAAAAAGGTATCCGTGTTCACTTGATCGAAGTTGAAAATGGCAAGCGAACTGAAAAAGAAAGCTATGATAAAGTCGTGGCTCAGGATCGCATCGTAGAAGTAGGTACGGCTGGTGAAACAACTAAACCAGTACCTCAAGAATCTACAAAACCACAAGTATCAGAAAAAACAGATACAAAACAAAACACTTCAAGTGCAGCTGGTCCGGTTCAAAAAGAGCAGTTACCAAATACAGGAAGTGCAGAAAGTCAAGCAGCTCTAGTAGCAGGCTTAGCTCTTCTTGGTTTGAGCGCAGGACTAGTAGCCACTAAAGGCAAAAAAGAGGATTAGAATTTCTACGATATGAAGAAATGGGGACAAAATAGATTTATATTTTAAAAGCTCTTCATTATGAATTTTGAAAATCTAATAGATTAAATAAAAAGTGAACCAAACTATTCTGGGACAATCAGAATTCTGTTTAGTTCACTTTTTGTTATGTTCTAAACTTTTGATTTAATATATTTCTACTATATTAAATCTTATAACAGCATATAGATTAATAAATTGGCTATATTTAGTTTTATGAATAAAGGGACATTATTTATTGAAGGGGAGTAGAAATATCAAAGGAATGAATTCTTTAAAGTTGACATTTTGTAAATAATTTCTTTAGTAATGAGATATATTAATTAAAATATATATGATATAATAGACTTGGTAGGTTCTATTATATTATGTGCTGTAAGTGAATATAATTTTATCAAGAATAGAGTATGGTGTTATTATGGATGCGTCACTATATTGTGGAGGTGTTGCGTATGTGAAATTGAATACTTAATTTTTTATCAATATACAAATGGAAAGGTTGGTCATAATGGATAAGATAAAAAAATATCTAACTTTTCTAATGTTTCCCCTTTTCCTCTTGATGATGTTTTTCCCAGCGGGTGAAGCACATGCGGCAACTGATATTACAAATAAGGTAATACTTAAGAACTTGAAATTAACGATTGCCTCTACTGGAGATGAGTCAACGGGTTATCATGGTGAAAATGATACTACAGTTGCATTAAAGTATTCGGGAGAATTTTCATTTCCAAATGTAACAGCAAATGAGATTAAGGAGGGAGATTTTTTTATAGTAGAAGCCCCTTCTAATCTGAGTTTAGAGGATAGAACCCTCAAGTTGGAAGATAAAATATCAGGAAAGATTATAGGGAATGTAAGGGTAGAGAGTGCCAAACACCGATTGGTATTCACTTTTAATAGCGAAGTAGAGGATAAACAGAATATTCGTGGTGATTTCTTTGCTAGTGCAAAAGAGACAGTCACAAAAGAAGATAAGATAGTCACCTATGTTTTGCCGGGAGGTAAAACGCAAATAATCACATTCAAGACTTTGAAAACAAAACAGGCTCCTGTTGAAGGAGAGGTCATTTACAAAGGTGGCTGGAATCACGGAAGTCTTGCAAAAGCAGGTTATTACGTACGTATTAACCGATCTCAACAGGATTTAAAGAATAAAACCGTTGAAATAACCGATGATATTAGTTTAGGGGCATTTGCTTCTTATATGGATGGTAGTTTTGCACTAAATGAAGCGGAGTTTGATACAACAAATACGAATTTTGCTAATCTTAAACGTAAAATTAAACCCTATAAAATAACGACTGATCCTGAAGAATATAAAAAGGACTCTGATAATACGGCTTTGCTTACACTGACAAATGGTAAGCGTAGTTTTAAATTGCTGATGCCAACTAATATGGGAAAGAAGAGTTTCTTTCTTGAATATGCGACAACTTCACCAGCTGATACTTCAGAGATCAAGAATTCAGCACAATTTTTGATTGATAATGAGCCCCAGTTAACGTGGAAAAAATGGGGTGATAAGATTAATACAAGTAAAGAGAGTATTGTAACACTGAAAACGGTTAAGGCTGCAGGTGCATCAGTCACAGCTGATATTGCTGGTAAAATCAAAATCACAAAATTCGATGAAGCTGATGCAACTGTTAAGTTGGCAGGCGTTGTCTTTGAAATTGTAAACAAAAATAATTCATCAGAAACTTATACTGTAACAACTGATGAAAATGGTGTTGCACTTTCTCCAGCTCTTTCAGATGGTCAATACATCGTAAAAGAAAAGACACCTAAAGCTGGTTATGTAGCGAATAGTCAAGAGTTTGAAGTAGAGATGAAGCAAGGAAAGGGTGTTCCTCTAAACATCTCCAACAAACGTAAGACAGTTGACTTTGAAGCCACTAAGACTTGGGTAGGTGGAAAATCTACAGATTATAAGAAAGCTAAGCTCGGCTTGTATGTCCATAAAGAAGGACAGACCATTGCAGATTCCAAACCTGTTTCTGGTAGCTATACTCCAGAAGTGACAGAGTCCAATGGTGTTTACACTTACAAGTGGAAAAACCAACTTCCTAAGTATGATGTTGATGGAACGAAATTAATCTACTCTGTTCGCGAGCTTCAAGATACTACTGAACTTCCTTTGAAAGAAGGAGAGAAAGTCGCATCTGGCGATCATAACTACGTCGTCTCTTACAATGCAGACAAGACACAAGTAACCAATACTTATGAGGTTCCAAAAACAAAAGTAACTGCTAATAAAGTCTGGACTGGTGGAAGGGATAGTGTTCGACCAAGTCTCTTCTTTAAATTGTATCGTACTCTAGAAGGCGGTACTGCAGAAGCGGTTACAAATGCTGACCAAAAAGAAGTACCTAAGACAGACGGTACTGTAGAATGGTCAGATCTTCCTGCGACCGATCAAAATGGTGTGACATATACCTACAGCGTTAAAGAAGTTGATAAAGATGGAAATCTAGTTACTACAGTTGATGGCTATACCTCAGAACAAACAGCAGGATTGACTGTTACCAATAAGTATGCAGTAAAACTAACTTCAGCCTCTCTTGAAGTAACTAAGAAGTTGACAGGCCGTGAGTTGAAAGCTGATGAATTTGAGTTTGTCTTGAAGAATGATGCAGATGGTTCAGAACTTCAAAAAGTGAAGAACACTGCTGACGGTAAAGTAACATTCGCTCCAATCGAATATACTAAATCTGGTACATACAACTATACCATTGTTGAAACAAACGCTGGTAAGACTGTTGATGGTGTGACTTACGATAATCTTGAAGTTAAAGTCACAGTAGAAGTTACAGATGACGGCGAAGGAAAACTTCATGCGAATGTGACTTACCCAGAGGACAAAGAATTCAATAACAGCTATGGAACTTCAAAAGCAAAAGCAGCTCTTGAAGTGACTAAGAAGTTGACTGGTCGTGAGTTGAAAGCTGATGAATTTGAGTTCACTTTGACAGACCAAGACGGTAATGTGAAAGAAACTGTGAAGAATGACGAAGACGGAAACGTTAAGTTCTCAGAATTGGAATTCGACAAAGCAGGCACTTATACTTATAATATTGCTGAAAAAGCGGGTACTGCTACAGGTATCCAGTACGATACGAAAACTATCACAGCTACAGTAACTGTAGCGGACAATGGTAAAGGTGTCCTTGAAGCAACCGTTGCTTATGACGGTGAAAAAGTATTCGAGAACACTTACACTCCAGCAGGAGCTACAAGTGTAACTCTTGGAGCGAAAAAAGTTCTTGAAGGTAAGAACCTTGAAGCAGGAAAATACAGCTTCGAATTGAAGAAAGAAGACGGTAGTGTTGTTGAAACAGTAACAAATGCTGCTGATGGAACTGTGACCTTCTCACCAATCTCATATGATGAGAGCCAAGTAGGAACTCACAAGTACACTATCTCAGAAGTTGCTGGATCTGAAACAGGAATCACTTACGATAAGACCGTTCAAGAAGTTGAAGTAACGGTTGAAAAAGTAAGTGCAACTGAATTGAAAGCAACAGTTTCAAAAGAAGCAAAAGATCTAGTCTTCACCAACAAGTACACACCAGCAGGCGCAACAACTGTAACTCTTGGAGCGAAAAAAGTTCTTGAAGGTAAAAAACTTGAAGCGGGCAAATATAGCTTTGTCTTGAAGAAAGAAGACGGTAGTGTTGTCGAAACAGTAACAAATGCTGCCGACGGAACTGTGACCTTCTCACCAATCTCATATGATGAGAGCCAAGTGGGAACTCACAAGTATACTATCTCTGAAGTTGCTGGCTCTGAAGCAGGAATCACTTACGATAAGACAGTTCAAGAAGTTGAAGTAACGGTTGAAAAAGTAAGTGCAACTGAATTGAAAGCAACTGCCTCAAAAGAAGCAAAAGACCTAGTCTTCACAAACAAATACACACCAGCAGGAGCTACAAGTGTAACTCTTGGAGCTAAGAAAGTTCTTGAAGGTAAAGACCTTGAGGCAGGTAAATACAGCTTTGTTCTGAAAGAAGGCGACAAAGAGCTTGAAACAGTTACAAACGCTGCTGACGGAACAGTGACCTTCTCACCAATCTCATATGATGAGAGCCAAGTGGGAACTCACAAGTACACTATCTCAGAAGTTGTTGGCTCTGAAGCAGGAATCACTTACGATAAGACAGTTCAAGAAGTTGAAGTAACGGTTGAAAAAGTAAGTGCAACTGAATTGAAAGCAACGGCTTCAAAAGAAGCAAAAGACCTAGTCTTCACCAACAAGTACACACCAGCGAAAACTTCAGTTTCTGTGAAGAAAACATGGGATGATAAGGACAACCAAGATGGTAAACGCCCATCTTCTGTCACAGTTAAATTGCTTGCGGATGGTCAAGATACTGGTAAAACACTTGAACTCAATGCCGCAAACGGTTGGGCTGGAAGCTTCACAGACCTTGATGCTGATAAAGGTGGCATACCTATCCAGTACACTGTAGTAGAAGTAACTGTTCCTGGTTACACTTCAGAAGTTACTGGTGATGCTGCATCAGGATTCACTATCACAAATAGCTATTCTCCAGAAACAGTTGACATTAAAGCAACCAAGAACTGGGATGATGCGAATAACCAAGACGGCAAACGTCCAACTAAGATTACAATCAATCTTTTAGCAGACGGTCAGAAAGTTGATTCAAAAGAGATTCAAGCTGCACCAGACGGCACTTGGTCTGTTGAATTTACAAAACTTGCAAAATATAAGGATGGAAAAGAGATTAAATATACTGTGACAGAAGAAGCAGTTGCAGAATATGACTCTTACATCAAAGACTTTACCATCACAAACAAATATACTCCTAAAGCAATCGACTACAAGGTAACAAAAGTATGGAATGACGCGAACGACCAAGACGGCAAACGTCCTGAGTCCGTAACGGTTCAACTTTATAAAAAAGTAGGAGATGCAGATCCAGTAGCCGTTGAAGGTAAGAAATTGACCTTGACAGCTAAGGATAAGACAGATGCTAACACTTGGGTAGCATCATTTACAAATCTTCCACAATTCGAAGCTGGTAAAGAAATCACTTACTCCATCAAGGAAGTGGATGTACCAGCTGGCTACGAATCTTCTGTAACTGGACAAGTGGTAACAAACACTCACAACCCAGATACTGTTATCCTTTCAGGAACTAAGGTGTGGGATGACAACAACAACCAAGACGGTAAACGTACAACATCTGTGAAAGTTCAAATTCTTAACGGTGACAAAGTTGTTCAAGAAATTGAAGTTTCAGAAAAAACTGGTTGGAAGTTTGAATCTAAAAAACTTCCTAAGTATGAAAATGGTAAAGAAATCAAGTACAAAGTCAAAGAAGTGGTTGTTGCAGAATACAAATCAGTAGTAACTGACCACGAAGACGGTAAGTACACCATTACCAACAAACATACACCAGAGAAAACAACTGTAAAAGGTAAGAAGATCTGGGATGATGCCAACAACCAAGATGGTAAACGTCCAGACTCAATTACAGTAAGACTTTTGGCAAATGGCAAAGAAACTGATAAAGAAGCTACAGCTTCAGAAGCAAGTGGTTGGACGTATGAATTTACAGATCTTGATCGTTATCAAGATGGTGGTAAAGAGATTGTTTATACAGTTAAAGAAGCATATGTTCCTAAAGGCTATACTTCTGAAGTAATTGGCACTAATATTGTAAATCACCATAAGCCAAAAGACCCAGAACCAAATAAACCACAGGATCCAGAGCCAAACAATCCAAAAGATCCAGAACCAAACAAACCAGGAAAACCAGGACAAAAACCTCAACTTCCTAACACTGGTGAAAAAGCATCTAATGTAGCAGTAGTTGCAGGACTTGCTTTGATGGTAGTGACTGGTGGATTGTACTTTGTAAGCCGTAAAAATAAATAATCTAGCGTGAGAAAGATAGTTTTCATTTATTTTTCTTAGGTTTAATCTGCAATAAAAAAGGCCAGAGGAATCCTCTGGCCTTTTTTAGGTATAGGAGTAAAAGAAAGACCCAGCATTTAATACTAGGTTGGTAATCATTTTACCATTATCAATTCGACAATCATTGCTATATAGATGATTAGGGTTAGGAGAAAACCAGCTCTCCAGAAGAATTTGATGAATTTAGGGTAATAAAAACTTCGTTTTTTGACAAGGAAAAAGATTACAAGGAGGATTGCTAGGAGAGAAAGTGCGACACCGAGTCGCGGTAGAAAGTTGTGGGTAAAGGCTTTAGCAGTAATCAGATAGTACTCGAATACCAAAAGTGGAAAAGCTAGATCCGCGAAATTAAATCCTATTTTCCTGAGTCCGAAAAGTTTGGTAACAATAAAGCAAACCACCAAGGTTAATATCAATAATAAAATAGATGCTATTTTCATTAAAATCATACCCATATTGTATCATAAAAAAACGCTAAAGGAAATGAGAAACGAGGGAATTTGTAGGAAAGTCAGGCTTTTGAGATTGTAGGTGTTTTTTGTTATAATGAAAGTTATGAAATCTTATAATACCTTGAATGATTATTATCGAAAACTTTTTGGAGAAAAGACTTTCAAAGTTCCTATTGATGCGGGATTTGACTGTCCAAATCGGGATGGAACTGTAGCTCATGGTGGTTGTACTTTTTGTACGGTTTCAGGTTCTGGAGATGCCATCGTGGCACCGGATGCCCCTATCCGTGAGCAATTTTATAAGGAAATTGACTTTATGTACCGCAAGTGGCCAGATGTTAAAAAGTATCTAGTTTATTTCCAAAACTTTACCAACACCCATGAAAAGGTGGAAGTGATTCGGGAGCGATATGAGCAGGCTATCAACGAGCCAGGTGTAGTAGGGATCAATATCGGAACACGGCCAGACTGTCTGCCAGACGAAACCATCGAATACTTGGCTGAGTTATCGGAGCGGATGCACGTGACGGTTGAATTGGGCTTGCAGACTACTTTTGAAGCAACCTCTGACTTGATTAACCGTGCCCATTCTTATGAATTGTATGTTGAAACAGTAAAACGCTTGAGGAAATATCCCAAGATTGAGATTGTTTCCCATTTAATCAATGGTCTGCCCGGTGAGACTCATGAGATGATGATTGAAAATGTACGCCGCTGTGTTACGGATAATGATATTCAAGGAATTAAGTTGCACTTGCTTCACCTCATGACCAATACACGGATGCAGCGGGATTACCACGAAGGACGCTTGCAACTGATGAGTCAGGATGAGTATGTCAAGGTCATTTGTGACCAACTGGAAATCATTCCCAAGCATATCGTCATCCATCGGATTACAGGAGATGCACCTAGAGATATGCTGATTGGTCCTATGTGGAGCCTCAATAAATGGGAAGTGCTAAATGCTATTGAAACTGAGATGCGACGTCGTGGAAGCGTGCAAGGATGCAAGGCTGTAAAACAGGAGTTTAAAAATGAAAAGACCACTTGAGATGGCACATGATTTTTTGGCTGAGGTTGTGACAAAAGAGGATATTGTAGTGGATGCGACCATGGGCAATGGCCACGATACCCTTTTTCTAGCCAAGCTAGCCAAGCAAGTCTATGCCTTTGATATCCAGGAGCAGGCTTTGGAGAAAACCCAAGAGCGTTTGGATCAGGCAGGTATGACAAATGCCCAGTTAATCTTGAAAGGTCATGAGACACTAGACCAGTTTGTGACAGAAGCTAAGGCAGGGATTTTTAATCTGGGTTATCTGCCTTCTGCTGACAAATCCGTCATCACTCAACCTCAGACTACTATTGAAGCCTTAGAAAAGCTGTGTCATTTGCTTGTCAAAGGAGGACGGATTGCCATTATGATCTACTATGGTCATGAGGGAGGAGACACCGAGAGGGATGCTGTGTTGGATTTTGTTAGCCAGTTGAACCAACAAGAGTATACAGCTGCCATTTATCGGACTCTCAACCAAGTTAATAATCCACCGTTTTTAGTTATGATTGAAAAATTAGAAAGGTATAGACATGGATAAACAATACCTTCGTGAGAAGCTTGAGGCAATGCGCCAAAATTTTGTCGAGTCAACGCATCACGAGCGAGCAGTCGGGGTGCTCGACGAAGCACATATGAGCAAGAAAATGCTTAAAATCAAGAAAAAATTAGTGTCTCTTGAAATGGAACGATGCCAGAAAAAAATTGAGCACAAAGACTGTTCTAAGATTGATCAGAAAATCCAAGAGCAAAAGGAGATTTTTGAATCTTGTTGTAAAAAAGATTAAGGAGGAATTGTGTGGAATTACTCATTTACTTGATTCTATTTTTATTTGTCTTAATCATTTCAACTACGACCAATAAACTTCTCCCTTTTTTGCCCCTTCCTCTTGTACAAATCCTTTTGGGGATTGGGATTGGTTTATTCGTTCCCGATGCAGACTTTCATCTCAATACAGAGCTGTTTCTGGCCATGGTTATTGGCCCCTTACTTTTCCGGGAGGCAGAAGAAGCGGATATTACGTCCATTTTGAAGCACTGGCGGATTGTCGTCTTTCTGATTTTTCCTGTGATTTTTATCTCGACCTTAAGCTTGGGGGGCATGGCTCACTTCCTTTGGATGACTCTTCCTTTGGCGGCCTGTTTAGCAGTTGGAGCGGCACTTGGACCAACAGATTTGGTTGCCTTTGCATCTCTGTCTGAACGTTTTCGTTTTCCCAAACGGGTTTCTAATATCCTAAAAGGGGAAGGACTCTTAAACGACGCTTCTGGTTTGGTTGCCTTTCAGATGGCTCTTGCTGCTTGGACAACAGGAACGTTTTCTTTCAGCCAAGCTGGAACATCCCTAGCACTTTCAATCCTTGGTGGTTTTGCAGTTGGTTTTGTGACGGCTATGGTCAATCGTTTCTTGCATACCTTTTTACTGAGTGTGCGAGCGATAGATATAGCCAGTGAACTATTGCTAGAGCTAAGTTTACCACTCATGACCTTTTTTATCGCAGAAGAGTTTCATGTTTCAGGGATTATCGCAGTAGTGGTTGCAGGTATTTTGAAGGCTAGTCGCTTTAAGAAAATTACGCTCCTTGAGGCTCAGGTAGACACCGTGACGGAGACCGTCTGGCATACCGTGACCTTTATGCTAAATGGCTCAGTCTTTGTTCTCTTGGGAATGGAATTAGAGTTGATAGCGGAGCCAATTCTGTCTAATTCTCTCTACAATCCCCTTCTTTTACTGCTTTCAGTTGTCGTTCTGACCTTCTTGCTTTTTGCGATCCGCTTTGTCATGATTGCTGGTTTTTACTTTTTGAGGACGCGTCGACTTAAGAAAAAGATTCATAAGTACATGAAAGATATGCTTCTTTTGACCTTCTCTGGTGTCAAAGGGACAGTATCTATCGCGACTATTCTCCTCATACCAAGTCATTTGGAGCAGGAATATCCTTTATTACTCTTCCTTGTAGCAGGCGTTACACTGCTGAGCTTTTTAACGGGTTTACTAGTCCTCCCTCACTTATCTGAGGAACAAGAGGAAAGCAAGGACCATTTGATGCATATTGCGATTCTGAATGATGTGGCTGCAGAATTAGAAAAAGAGCTGGACCATCACAAGAACAAACTTCCTCTTTATGCAGCTATTGATAATTATCATGGCCGGATTGAAAACCTCATCCTTAGTCAGGAAAATAAGAGAGTCCAAGAGGACTGGGAGTCCCTCAAGCTTCTTATCTTGAGTATTGAGAGTGACGGTTTGGAGCAAGCCTACGAAGAAAATAGAATCAGCGAGCGTGGCTATCGAGTTTACCAACGTTACCTAAAAAACATGGAGCAGAGTATCAATCGAAATTTCGCTTCTAGAGTGACTTATTATTTCCTTGTTTCCTTACGGATACTGCGCTTTCTACTCCATGAAATGTTTACCTTTGGCAAAACTTTTCGTAGTTGGATGAACGAAGAATCTCGTAAACTACTAGCAGTTGACTATGATCAGATTTCAGAGTTGTATTTGGAAAATACAGAGTTGATTATCGAGAGTTTGGAAAACCTAAAAGGGGTTTACAAGAGTTCTCTGATTAGTTTTATGCAAGAATCTCGTCTACGCGAGACGGCCATTATCGGAAGTGGTGCCTTTGTTGAGCGGGTTATCAATCGCATCAAGCCAAACAATATCGATGAAATGCTACGAGGCTACTATCTTGAACGTAAGGCAATCTTTGAATACGAAGAAGCTAAACTGATAACAGCCAAGTATGCCAAAAAACTACGCCAAAATGTGAATAACTTAGAAAATTATTCTCTGAAAGAAGCTGCAAATACCTTGCCTTATGATATGCTAGATTTAATCAGAAGAACTTAGATGATGAAGAAAATGACGGAGGATGGAAGATGAAAAAGTGGTGGAAAGAGCTGATGGACAGGCCCTTATTGAAAGCTTTCTTGCATTATTATCAAGCATCTGATAGTGAGTTGACCAGTGTTGCGGTTGCCTACTATTGGTTGATTTCAATCTTTCCTTTGCTAATGATAATGGTCAATATTTTGCCTTATTTTCAGATTCCGGTCTCAAATTTCTTACTGACGATCAAGGAATTTTTGCCTGATACAGTGTATGATGTGGTCGCTAAGATTGTCCGAGAAGTTCTGACTCAACCATCGACTGGTTTGCTGAGTTTTGCTGTTTTGTCAGCCCTATGGACCTTTTCAAAATCAATGGATTTCCTCCAAAAAGCTTTTAACAAAGCCTATGGAGTGACCAAAAGTCGAGGAATTATCTCCCATCAGTTGATGAGTTTACTTGTTAGCCTTGGCTTGCAGATTCTTTTTGCCTTAGCCTTGTTTTTGAGTATGTTTGGTCGTATGTTGCTCAACCTCCTCAAAACTTACTGGCAATCAGACAGTCCGCTATTTTCCTACCTGCAAGATTTTACAGGCCCTCTGGTCTATGCCATGATCTTTGCCATTCTGGTTATGATTTATTACTTCCTTCCAAAAGTAAAAGCACCACGAATTCGCTATGTTTTACCAGGAAGTGTCTTTGTCTTGCTAACTCTTATCGGTTTATTGAATATCTTTTCTGTTTATTTTAATAACTATGTCAATCACCTAGTGGATGTCCGATTTTTCAGTTCCATCATCGTGGTAGTCATGATGTTCTGGTTTATTCTCATTGCAAAGATTTTGATTATCGGAGCAGTTATCAATGCCAGTGTTCAGAGCTTGAAAGATCCAAAGTTCAGAACAGACTAACTAGTTCTTTATCCATTACAAAACGCATAGGATCAAATCTGATTCTATGCGTTTTTTGATTATGAAATTAATAGATAAACATGGCATCGCCAAAACTGAAGAAACGGTAGCGTTCTTGAATAGCGTGCTGGTATGCATCTAAGACTAATTTACGGCCGGCAAAGGCAGAAACCAACATGACGAGAGTTGATTTTGGCAGATGGAAGTTGGTTGAAAAGGCGTCCACAACCTTCCATTCGTAACCAGGTTTGATAAAGATATTGGTCCAGCCAGAATCAGCCTGGATTTGCCCGTCAAACTTGGAACCAATAGTCTCTAACGTGCGGATAGAGGTTGTTCCGACAGCGATGACGCGTCCACCATTTTCCTTAACAGAGCGAAGGGTGGCAGCTGCTTCCTCAGAAAGTTGGTAGAATTCGGAGTGCATTTCATGTTCGTCCAGATTGTCCACAGAAACAGGTCTAAAAGTTCCTAAACCAACGTGGAGAGTCAAATAAACCAAATGGACACCCTTGGCTTGGATTTCTGCTAGCAGTTCTTTGGTGAAGTGCAGGCCAGCAGTTGGTGCAGCAGCAGAGCCACTTTCCTTGGCGTAGACGGTTTGATAACGTTCACGGTCATCCAGTTTTTCGTGGATGTAGGGTGGTAGTGGCATTTCACCCAGACTTTCCAAAACTTCTAGGAAAATTCCTTGGTATTCAAAGCGGACAATGCGGCCCCCGTGGGTTAATTCTTCCGTAACGACAGCGCTGAGGCGACCATCTCCAAAGCTGACGCGAGTACCGACCTTGAGACGTTTGGCAGGTTTAGCCAGAACTTCCCACTCATCACCACTAGTATTTTTGAGTAGGAGAAGCTCCACATGGCCTCCTGTCTCCTCTTTTTGACCATAGAGGCGGGCAGGGAGAACGCGAGTGTCGTTCATGACGAGGGCATCACCGGGTTCTAGCATGTCGATAATAGAGTGGAAGTGTTTATCCTGCATTTCTCTCGTCTCACGATTAACGATAAGGAGTTTAGACGCATCACGTTTTTCAAGTGGCGTTTGGGCAATCAATTCCTCTGGCAAGTGGAAATCAAAATCAGCTGTATTCATATATCTGTTCATTCTTTCTAAGTTCTAATCTTATCCATTATAACACGTTTCAAGTTTGGGCGCTCTTTTTTTAGAAATTAAATCGTTTTCACTTGACAAAAATTGGTCTATACCATATAATAAATATAGATTAAAACGGAGGATGAAAAGATGAAAGTTATAAAAGTTGAGAATCAAGTCGAAGGTGGAAAAGTAGCTTTTGAGATTTTGAAGGAAAAATTGGCCAATGGCGCTCAAACATTAGGACTTGCGACAGGGAGCAGTCCACTTGAGTTTTACAAGGAAATCGTTGAGAGTGACCTTGATTTTTCAAATCTAACTAGTGTAAACCTTGATGAGTATGTGGGCCTTGACGGAGACAATCCTCAGTCTTATCGTCATTTTATGCAAGAACACTTATTCAACCAAAAACCATTTAAAGAAAGCTTCTTACCTCGTGGAATTAAGGACAATGCTGAAGCTGAAGTTGAACGCTACAATCAAATTTTGGCTGACCATCCAGTTGATTTGCAAATCTTGGGAATCGGCCGCAATGGCCATATCGGATTTAATGAGCCAGGAACTGCTTTTGATAGCCAGACACACCTTGTAGACCTAGACCAGTCTACAATCGAAGCCAATGCTCGCTTCTTTGACAAGATTGAAGACGTTCCAACACAAGCCATCTCAATGGGGATTAAAAATATCTTGGATGCCAAGTCAATTATTCTCTTTGCTTACGGTGAGTCGAAAGCAGAGGCCATTGCTGGCACAGTATCAGGCCCAGTGACTGAGAACCTCCCAGCAAGTAGCCTACAAAACCACCCTGATGTGACTATTATTGCGGATGCTGAAGCGCTCAGCTTGCTTGAAAAGTAAAATGACAAGAACCACTTGCTCTTTGGAGTGAGTGGCTTTTTACTTCAAATGTTCACTATCCTGCTAAAGTGGTATAATATAGCTATACGGGGAGGCTCGATTTCGATTTATATAATCGGTTTTATTTGTTTTTTACTTTTAATGTTTCTGTTTAGTCGCTTAATTCAGCAATCAAAGAATCCTTCGGGCTTTCTAGGAAAACGAATGATGAAATTGTGGAATCGATCCTATCTCTCCATGTTTGTATGGGCAATTCGTCATCTGGATAGGACATTTTACCCTGTAATCTTAGATGTAGGAGTTGGGAATGGTCGTTCAACTATCCTGCTGAAAGAAACTTTTCCGCAAAGTACCATAACTGGAATCGATATTTCAGATACTGCAATAGCTCAAGCCAAACAGGTAGAGATGACTAATCTAAATTTTGAACGAAGAGACGTTAGGGAGACAGGCTTTTCTGATGAAAGTGTTGGTTTAATCACAGCCTTTCAAACTCATTTTCATTGGCGGGACCTAGAGGCTTCTTTTATGGAACTTCGAAGAATACTCAAATCAGACGGGATGCTCTTACTGGCTTGTGAATATAACAAGTTGTCTTACTTTTTACCAGAGGTTCAAAGCGAAGAAGCATTTAGACGATTCTTGTTATCAGTAGGGTTTGAGCTCGTAACTAGTCAAAGAAAGGGATCATGGATCCTTTATAAAATTGTTAAACATTAATGGAGGTACAATCATGAAACAGTTATTTTTATGTTCATACTTTGCTGGAGTCAAAAAGCTTTTTAGCGATTATGCAAAGGAAAAGAATCTAGAAAACAAGGTTTTATTTATTCCTACCGCTGGGAACAAAGAGGATTATACTGCCTATATCGATGAGGCTCAGCAAACATTCAAAGATTTAGGATTTGAGATAGAGGTTCTAGATATTGCTTCTTGTGATCGAGAAACTGCACAGGCAAAGATTTTCCAAAGTAAGATTCTTTATATCTCAGGCGGGAATACCTTTTATTTATTACAAGAATTAAAGAAAAAGCACCTCCTATCTCTCATCAAAGAGCAAATAAGAGATGGGTTGGTCTATGTGGGAGAATCAGCAGGGGCTATCATTACAGCCAAGGATATTGACTACAATAAACTCATGGACGACAAGACGGTAGCGACAGAGTTATCTGATACAGCGGGATTGGATGAAGTGGATTTTTATGTCCTTCCACATTATGGTGAGGAACCTTTTACTGATAGTAGCAAAAAGACTTTTGAAATGTATAAAAAGCAGCTTGAATTGCTACCGCTTCATAACCACCAAGCAGTTATCGTTAACGATGAGCAAATAGATATCTTGACAATAGAATAAAAGCGTGGTTGGAAGAACGGTAATATTTTACCAATAAAACGATTAGCGGTTGATAATTCACTTAGTGGGAATCTGCCATGGATAGATTAATTTTATGAATTCAAGAAGGGAAAAGTTATGAAAATAAAAACGTTAGATAAAATAGGCGGGGTTATTTTCTTGTTTCTAACGATTGCTATCATTGTCGTTTTTTTATCAGATACGAGCTTTTTTGAGTGGGCATTTACTAGACACCAGAATACTCTGAGTTGGTATATTCGCCCTCTCTTTATTATTCCAATTGTAATGGGAGCTTATAAAAAATCCTATAGCCTGATTTTCTTTTCTATATTTTGCCTATTTACTAGCATGTTTTGGTTCCCAAAGCCGGAAATAGTTGATGTAAAAGTAATTGAGTTTTTGAATTTTGAGAAGACTTATTTTACGAGCGGATGGAGTATTGAAAAAGTTATTATTCTGGCGACGATTCTAGCATTTTTTACGGCGATTATATCCTTAACGTGGAGTAGACGTTGGTATGGATTATTAGCAACGGTAGTGATCGGAGCGTTTCTGAAGGTTGCCCATAGTCTTTTATTTAGCGGAGGAAGTGGCATATCGATTGTGAAACCAGCTGTTTTGGGATTGATTCTCTGCATCTTAGTGATTTATTTCATCTTCAAAAGAAGAAAGTAAAAATAATAAAAGTTTATGGTTGCTTTTCTCTTGACAATTATTCACTTTGTGTGTAAAATGGAATAGATCTTGAACTTGAAGGGAGTGAAAAAAATGTCTAAAACAGTAGTACGTAAGAATGAATCTCTTGACGATGCACTTCGTCGTTTCAAACGTGCGGTTACTAAAGCTGGTACTCTTCAAGAAACACGCAAACGTGAATTCTATGAAAAACCTTCTGTAAAACGTAAACGTAAATCAGAAGCAGCTCGTAAACGTAAAAAATTCTAATTTGAAATGAAAGGCTAGACTTGTCTAGCCTTTTTTCTTTCCAAATAAATACTGTAAATCCTGCAAAAAAAGGAAACTTCCTACCACAATTTGATATAATAGTGGGGAGAACTCGATTGAAGGAGGAAATTATGTCGGTTTTAGTAAAAGAAGTCATTGAAAAGCTCAGGTTAGACATTGTTTACGGTGAAGGTGATTTACTTGAAAAAGAAATCAATACTGCAGATATTTCTCGACCAGGTCTGGAAATGACGGGTTATTTTGATTACTATACTCCGGAGCGGCTTCAACTGTTGGGAATGAAGGAATGGTCTTATTTAGTCTCCATGTCTTCTCATAACCGTTATCAAGTTTTGAAGAAAATGTTTCTACCTGAAACACCCGCTGTCATCGTTGCTCGTGGCTTGGTAGTGCCAGAAGAAATGTTGAAAGCTGCTAGGGAATGTAAGATTGCGATTTTAACCAGTCGAACATCAACCAGTCGTTTATCTGGAGAGTTATCTAGCTACCTTGATTCCCGTTTGGCTGAACGTACGAGTGTGCATGGTGTCTTGATGGACATCTATGGCATGGGTGTCTTGATCCAAGGGGATAGTGGTATCGGTAAGAGTGAGACAGGTCTTGAGCTTGTGAAACGTGGGCACCGTTTGGTAGCAGACGATCGTGTAGATATCTTTGCCAAGGATGAAATGACCCTTTGGGGAGAGCCCGCTGAAATTTTGAAGCATTTGCTTGAGATTCGTGGAGTGGGTATTATTGACGTGATGAGTCTCTACGGAGCAAGTGCTGTAAAAGATTCTTCACAAGTTCAGTTGGCTGTTTACTTGGAAAATTATGATACCCATAAGACCTTTGATCGTCTAGGAAACAATGCTGAAGAACTCGAAGTTTCTGGTGTAACGATTCCGCGTATCCGCATTCCAGTAAAAACAGGACGCAATATCTCTGTTGTTATTGAGGCGGCAGCCATGAACTATCGCGCTAAAGAAATGGGATTTGATGCGACGCGTTTATTTGAAGAACGCTTGACTAATCTCATCTCCAAAAATGAGGTGAAAGATGATTAATCCAGTTGCATTTGAAATCGGTCCTTTTTCCATTCGTTGGTATGCTTTGTGTATTGTAGCTGGTTTGGTTCTGGCAGTCTACCTTGCCATGAAAGAAGCTCCTAAAAAGAAAATCCTGTCAGATGATATTTTGGATTTTATCCTGATTGCTTTTCCTGTAGCTATTTTAGGTGCTAGGCTATACTACGTACTCTTTCGCTTAGATTATTATCTGCAAAATCCAGGTGAAATCATCGCCATCTGGAATGGCGGCTTGGCCATTTACGGAGGTTTGATAGCGGGCGCTATTGTCCTTTATATCTTTGCAGATAGAAAGCTGATTAATACTTGGGATTTCTTAGATATTGCAGCACCGAGCGTCATGGTTGCCCAGAGTTTAGGGCGCTGGGGGAACTTCTTTAACCAAGAAGCCTACGGTGCAGCAGTAGATAGTTTGGATTATTTGCCGGGCTTCATTCGTGACCAGATGTACATTGATGGTAGCTACCGTCAGCCGACCTTCTTATATGAGTCGGTTTGGAATCTAATTGGGTTTGCTTTAATCTTGATTTTTAGAAGAAAATTGAAGGGAATCAGACGTGGTCATATCACTGCTTTCTACTTGATTTGGTATGGCTTTGGTCGTATGATTATCGAAGGGATGCGGACGGATAGTCTCATGTTCTTTGGTCTGCGAGTTTCCCAATGGTTATCAGTTATCCTTATCGGACTCGGTATTTTTATCATACTTTATCAAAATCGAAAGAAAGCCCCTTTCTACCATACAGAGGAGGAAAAATAAATGTTAGAAGTTGCATATATACTTGTTGCGATTGCTTTGATTGTCTGTTTAGTCTATTTGACAATCACGATTCAAAAAGCAGGTCGTATGATTGATGAGACAGAGAAAACCATCAAAACGTTGAGCTCAGATGTGAACGTTACCTTGCATCAGACCAATGAATTGTTGGCTAAGGTTAATGTGCTAGCAGACGATATCAATATCAAAGTTGCGACGATTGATCCACTTTTTACAGCTGTGGCGGACTTGTCAGAGTCAGTATCTGATCTCAACCAACATGCACGTGTCTTGGGTAAAAAAGCCTCATCAGCTGGTTCAAAGACCATTAAAACAGGTGCAAGCTTGTCCGCTCTTCGTGTCGCAAGTAAATTTTTCAAAAAATAAAAAAGGAGAAATCTTATGGGAAAACTATCCTCTATCCTTTTAGGAACAGTTTCAGGTGCAGCTCTTGCTTTATTTTTGACGAGTGACAAGGGCAAGCAAGTTTGTAGTCAAGCTCAGGATTTTCTAGATGATTTGAGAGAAGATCCAGAATATGCCAGAGAGCAAGTCTGTGAGAAATTGACAGAAGTGAAGGAACAGGCAAGGGACTTTGTGCTGAAAACAAAGGAAAAGGTAGAATCTGGTGAAATCACTTTTGATAGTGTCCTTGACCAAGCTAAAAACTGTGCTCGACAAGCGACGGAAACGTCAAAAGAAACCTTTAACAATCTCAAGGAGCAGTGGCAAGAACAGTCAGCAACTCCAGATATCGTAGAAGACGAAGAAGAGATTATTATTGATATTACAGAAGAATAAAACATCACCATCTCTGGTTCTGGAGATGGTGATGTTTATCTGGAAACCAGTCTTTGTGGTATAATAAGTACTATGCAGAAAAAACCAACGTCAGCCTATGTGCATATTCCCTTTTGCACACAGATTTGTTATTATTGTGACTTTTCAAAGGTGTTTATCAAGAATCAGCCAGTAGATAGTTATTTGGAGCATCTGCTAGAAGAGTTTCGTTCTTATGATATCCAAAAATTGCGAACCCTCTATATTGGAGGTGGGACGCCAACGGCTTTGTCAGCTCCGCAATTAGAAGTGCTCTTGGATGGCTTGACTAAAAACTTGGACTTGTCAGTTTTGGAAGAGTTGACCATTGAAGCCAACCCAGGCGATTTGGACGCAGATAAGATTGCGGTTTTGAAACAGTCGCCAGTCAATCGTGTTTCTTTAGGTGTGCAGACTTTTGATGACAAAATGCTGAAAAAGATTGGGCGCAGTCACTTGGAGAAGGATATTTATGAAAATATCGACCGCCTTAAATTGGCTGGTTTTGACAATATCTCCATTGACCTAATCTATGCTCTTCCAGGTCAAACTATGGCTCAGGTCAAGGACAATGTAGCTAAGGCTATCTCGCTTGATATTCCTCATATGAGCCTTTATAGCTTGATTTTGGAAAATCATACGGTCTTTATGAACCGCATGAGACGTGGGAAGTTGCCTCTGCCCAAGGAAGAGTTAGAAGCGGAGATGTTTGAGTACATTATCGCAGAGCTTGAGCGAGCTGGTTTTGAGCATTATGAGATTTCCAATTTCTCTAAACCCGGCTTTGAAAGTCGCCACAATCTCATGTACTGGGACAATGCCGAGTATTATGGTATCGGTGCGGGTGCTTCAGGTTATGTGGACGGAGTGCGTTATAAAAATCACGGTCCTATCCGCCACTATCTTAGTGCAGTAGAGGCAGGAAATGCTCGAATTACAGAAGAACACCTAAGTCAAAGGGAGCAGATGGAAGAAGAAATGTTCCTAGGCCTCCGGAAAAAATCCGGGGTTTGTATGGCACGATTTGAGGAAAAATTCGGACGGTCCTTTGATGGACTATATGGAGAAATCATCAGAGACTTGGTTCAACATGGACTCATGCAGATCGACGGTGACCGTGTCCGAATGACAAAGAGGGGTCTCTTTTTAGGAGACACTGTAGCAGAACGATTTATTTTGGAGTAGAACAATGGGTTTAACTTATCAAATGAAAATGAAAATTCCTTTTGATATGGCGGACATGAACGGTCATATCAAACTTCCAGATGTGATTTTGCTGTCCTTGCAAGTATCAGGTATGCAGTCGATTGAGCTGGGAGTTAGCGACAAGGATATGTTAGAACGTTACAATCTGGTCTGGATTATTACAGACTATGCGATTGACGTGGTTCGCTTGCCTCGCTTTGCTGAGGAGATTACGATTGAAACAGAAGCGTTGACTTACAATCGTCTTTTTTGCTACCGCCGTTTCACTATCTATGATGAAGCAGGGGAGGAGCTCATCCACATGATGGCGACCTTTGTTCTGATGGACCGAGACAGTCGTAAAGTTCATGCTGTCGAACCGGAGATTGTTGCTCCTTATCAGTCCGAGTTTGATAAAAAACTCATCCGTGGGCCAAAGTATGCAAATCTAGAAGACCCGATCAGTAAAGACTACCATATTCGTTTTTACGACTTGGATATGAATGGTCATGTCAATAACAGCAAATACTTGGATTGGATTTTTGAGGTCATGGGAGCAGACTTTTTGACCAAGTATATTCCAAAGAAAATCAATCTCAAATATGTAAAAGAAGTGCGACCAGGTGGCATGATTGCTTCAACTTATGAACTCAAGGGACTAGAAAGCAAGCATGAGATTCTCAGTGATGGCGAGATCAATGCCCAAGCTATGATTACGTGGCAAGAAATTGAAGCGAATTAGAAAGGACGATATGGCTTATAAAGGTTATTTAATTGATTTAGACGGAACCATTTACAAGGGGAAAGACAGAATTCCCGCGGGTGAGGCTTTTGTGCATGAACTGCAAAAGCGAGAAATTCCCTATCTCTTTGTAACCAACAATACAACCCGAACTCCAGAGAGTGTTCAAGAGATGTTGGCTCAGAATTTTAATATCGAAACGCCTCTATCAACTGTCTATACAGCAACCTTGGCAACCATCGACTATATGAATGACTTGGGACTGGAAAAGACAGTCTATGTCATCGGCGAAGCTGGGCTCAAGGATGCCATTCAGGCAGCTGGTTATGTCGAAGACAAGGAAAATCCTGCCTATGTGGTCGTTGGACTGGACTGGCAAGTCGACTATGAAAAGTTTGCAACGGCGACTCTAGCCATTCAAAAGGGGGCTCACTTTATCGGAACCAATCCTGACCTCAATATCCCGACAGAACGTGGTCTTTTGCCTGGTGCTGGTTCACTAATTACACTTCTTGAAGTCGCAACTCGGGTAAAACCAGTTTATATCGGAAAACCAAATACTATCATCATGGACAAGGCAGTTGAGCACTTGGGCTTGAAAAGAGAAGAGTTGCTTATGGTTGGGGATAACTACCTGACAGATATCCGAGCAGGGATTGACAATGGCATTCCAACGCTCTTGGTGACGACAGGTTTTACCAAGGCAGAAGAAGTGGCGGACCTGCCGATTGCACCAACTCATGTGGTTTCTAGCCTTTCGGAGTGGAATTTTGATGAAGACTAAACTGACCTTTTGGGGAAGTATGCTTTTCTTCCTCTCCCTTTCTATTCTCTTAACCATTTATCTGGCATGGATTTTCTATCCTTTGGAAATTCAGTGGCTGAACTTAGCGAATCGAGTCTATCTAAAGCCAGAAACCATTCAGTACAACTTTCATATCTTGATGAATTACCTGACCAATCCCTTTAGTCAGGTCTTAGAGATGCCAGATTTTCGTTCATCAGCGGCTGGTTTACATCATTTTGCGGTGGTGAAGAATCTCTTTCACCTAGTTCAGCTAGTTGCCCTAGTGACACTACCAAGTTTCTATTTCTTTGTTAGAAAGATAGTGAAAAAAGGCTTTTTGCCCCTATATCGTAAAAGTATCCTGATTCTAGTGCTATTACCTCTAGTCATTGGGCTTGTGGGAGTGTTGATTGGTTTTGAGCAATTCTTTACTCTTTTCCATCAGATTCTCTTTGTGGGAGATGATACCTGGCTTTTTGATCCAGCAAAGGATCCAGTTATTTGGATTTTGCCAGAGACCTTCTTCCTCCATGCTTTTTTACTTTTCTTTGCTTTGTATGAAGGAATGTTTGGTTTCCTCCTTGTTAAAGCTTCAAGGAAATAGAGGATAACATTCTGTATTTTTAATAAAAAACGAGAGAAGTTGCCCTGCTCCCTATTTATTGTTATGTTATCCTAAAGATAAGCTTGTAAAACAGGTGATTTTTACAGAAAACAGTCTATTTTCTATGAAAAAATAGGCTTTTTTTCTAAAAATACCTAGTCAAGCGCTTTATTTTTTTGTATAATAGAATAGCAAGTATAGATAAAAGAAGAGAAAAGCATGATTACACTATTTTTATCACCGAGTTGTACATCATGTCGTAAGGCAAAGGCTTGGTTAGAGACGCATAAAGTGCCCTTTCAAGAGCATAATATTATGACTAGTCCTTTAACAAGAAAAGAATTACAACATATTCTTTCCTTGACCGAAAATGGTACTGATGACATCATTTCAACTCGTTCAAAAATTTTTCAAAAATTAGATATTGATGTAGAGAGTATCTCGGTATCGGAGTTGCTTCAGATGATTGAGCAATATCCTAGTCTTTTGCGTCGCCCAATTATTACAGATACCAAACGCATGCAAATCGGTTTTAATGAAGATGAGATTCGTGCTTTTCTCCCTCGTAGTTACCGTAAACAAGAATTAAAAGAAGCAACATTGAGAGCTGGTATTGGATAGATGAACAAACAGTATAGTTACCCACTAGATTTGTCGTGGAGCACTGAAGAACTTGCTTCAGTGCTCTCTTTTTTTAATGATGTTGAAGCTGCTTATGAAGATAAGGTAGAAGCAAAAAAACTGCTAGAATCTTACAAGGAATTTAAGTCTGTCGTTCCGAGCAAAAGTGAAGAAAAGCGCCTAGGTCGCGAATTTGAGACGGCTAGCGGTTATTCCTTCTATCATGCGGTTCAATTAGCAAAAGAAAAAAGAGAAGGGAAGATTTCTCTTGGAAACTAAATTTGAATTTGCCAAACAGATTGTGCAGGAAGCTGCTGACTATATTTTGGCTCACATGAAAGAAGATTTGCAGGTTGAGTGCAAGTCTTCACCTACTGACTTAGTGACACGTTTGGACAAGGAGGTCCAGGAACTCTTGGTTGATCGGATCAAGTCCTCCTATCCTGAGGACTTGATTTGCGCGGAAGAGGGCTGTTTGCGTGCTGCGGTCGATCAAGGTTCTGTTTGGGTGATTGATCCCATTGACGGTACCAATAACTTTGTCGCTCAGCAGGAAGATTTTGCCGTGATGTTGGCTTATTTTGAGAATGGTGTGGGCAAATTTGGCATCATCTATGATGTTATGAAATGTGATTGTTACCATGGTGGTGGTGCCTTTCCTCCTTGTCGCAATAATGAGCCCTTACCGCCTTTTAAAAAGAAGCCCCTCAGAGAATTCCTGGTTGCTGGTAACTCAGGTATGTTTGAAAGCAATGAGTGGGGCCTGGCGGATTTGGGGCGAGCAGCGTTGGGAGTCCGTGTCTACGGCAGTGCGGCCATTAGTTTTGCCAAGGTTTTATCGGGTCGTCTTCTGACTTATATTACCTACTTACAGCCATGGGATTACGCTGCGGCCAGTATCTTAGGGGAAAGTCTGGGTTATCGTCTTCTTACAGTATCAGGTGAGCCCGCTGATTTTAAAACGCGTCAGCCTGTCATGATGGTGCCAATCGAGATGCAAGAAGTGATTCAGTCTTATATCTACGAAAGGAAAGAGAACTAAATGCAATTTCCAGAAGGATTTGTTGAAAAATATGAAGCGATACTAGAAGATGAGGCAAGAGACTTTCTTGCCTCTTTTAAGCGGGAAGCGGTTTCGGCTTTTCGAGTCAATCCCTTAAAAGAAAGTCAATTGTCGTTTGCGGATGCTATTCCCAATACACCTTGGGGGTATTATGGTAAAGTTTCTGGGAAATATCCAGAGCACGCGACAGGTCTTGTTTATTCGCAAGAGCCTGCAGCCCAAATGGTGGCCCAGGTGGCTCAACCAAGTCCTGGCATGAAGGTCTTGGACTTGGCGGCAGCACCAGGTGGAAAATCCACTCAACTAGCCGCTTATCTGGCTAATCAAGGAGTCCTTGTCTCCAACGAAATTTCAAGTAAGCGTGCTAAGATTTTAGTAGAAAATATGGAGCGATTTGGAGCGACAAACGTTGTCGTGACCAATGAATCTGCTGACCGCTTGGCCAAGGT
Organism: Streptococcus sp. 517s; assembly: GCF_054445985.1. Classification (NCBI taxonomy): domain Bacteria; kingdom Bacillati; phylum Bacillota; class Bacilli; order Lactobacillales; family Streptococcaceae; genus Streptococcus; species Streptococcus sp. 517s. The sequence continues at coordinate 642,999 of NZ_CM136847.1, forward strand.
TTTTAAAGGCTATTTTGACCTCATTATCCTTGATGCCCCGTGCTCGGGGGAAGGGATGTTTCGTAAGCAGCCAGAGGCCATGGATTATTGGAGCATCGATTATCCGAGCCAATGTGCTAGTCTCCAAAGGGAAATTTTAGAAGATGCAGTGACCATGCTTGCAGAAGGTGGTCGTTTGGTCTATTCGACCTGTACTTGGGCACCTGAGGAAAATGAAGAAATCGTCCACTGGTTACTGGATACGTATGATTTTGAACTGCTTCCAGTCGAGCATGTGAACGGTATGGTGGCAGGAATTGATCTTCCTGAAACGGCGCGGATGTATCCTAATCATTTCAAGGGAGAAGGCCAGTTTGTTGCCCACCTGCAGTTTAAGGGAGAAAATCCAGCACCTAAATTCAAGGCTAGCAAGAGCAATCTCAGTCGTGAACAGCTGGCCTTGTGGCATGATTTTGCCCAAAAACACTTGCGGGTCAATCTAACTGGTATCTTGCAGACTTTTGGAGACCAACTCTATCTCTTGCCAGAGATGCTACCTGATCTAGGGAAACTCAAAATTGCCCGTAATGGGCTCCATCTGGGTACTTTTAAGAAGAAACGTTTTGAACCAAGCTTTGCTCTCGGTTTGGCCTTGAAACCAAGTCAAGTACTACAAAGTGTTGAAATCAACGATGAGGATTTTGTAAAATATGTGGCTGGTGAGACTGTTCAATTGTCTGAAGCTCGACCAAATGGCTGGTACCAAGTTGTGGTTCAAGGAAACGGACTAGGCTTTGCCAAGGTAACGGGAAATGTTTTGAAAAATTATTACCCAAAAGGACTCAGATTCAGGTGAAAAAGCTAGTCAAAGAGCCTATTCTATGTTATAGTGGAAGTATGAGTTTTTTCTGATAGTCTTTCATTATTACTTATATTATGCGATAGAATTGTCCGCTCCTAAGAATGTCTAGATAAAATAAAGCGGGACAATCATTGATGATAATTGGATGATCAGGACAAACGGAAGAAATCAGAACATTTATCATTATGTTCAAGGAGAATAACAGTGAAAAAAAGAAAAAAGCTCGTCATGTCTCTTGCAGCTCTTTTGATGGCAGGTTCTCTAGCAGGATGTGCTAGCTGGATTGATCGTGGAGAATCCATGACAGCCGTTGGTTCAACTGCTCTTCAGCCTCTTGTCGAAGCGGCAGCAGATGAATTTGGTTCTAGAAACATCGGAAAAACAGTCAATGTTCAAGGTGGTGGATCGGGTACAGGACTATCTCAAGTCCAGTCTGGAGCAGTAGACATCGGGAACTCTGACGTCTTTGCAGAGGAAAAAGATGGAATCGATGCTTCGGCTCTAGTAGACCACAAGGTTGCAGTGGCTGGTCTTGCAGTGATTGTAAACAAGGAAGTGACTGTTGAAAATCTCACAACCGAGCAACTTCGCAAAATCTTTACTGGTGAAGTGACCAACTGGAAAGAAGTTGGGGGCAAAGACCTGGCAATTTCAATCATCAACCGAGCAGCAAGTTCTGGTTCACGAGCGACGTTTGATACGGTGGTTATGAATGGCCAATCTGCTATGCAGAGTCAAGAGCAGGATTCTAACGGGATGGTCAAGTCGATTGTATCCCAAACTCCTGGAGCCATTTCTTACCTGGCTTTTGCCTATGTAGATGACTCCGTGAAAAGCATGAAACTGAATGGGTATGAGCCTACATCTGAGAATGTAACGACCAACAACTGGCCTTTGTGGTCTTATGAACATATGTACACACTTGGTCAGCCAAATGAGTTAGCTGCTGAATTCCTGAATTTCGTCCTCTCAGATGAAGCTCAAAATGGAATTGTTAAGGGCATAGGCTATATTTCTATCAATGAAATGAAAGTCCAAAAGGATGCTTCAGGTACTGTTACAGCAGTAGAAGGAGGTCAATAATGAATCAAGAAGAATTATCTAAAAAATTACTCTCTCCTTCAAAGAACTCTCGGCTTGAGAAGTTTGGTAAAGGATTGACCTTCACTTGCCTTTCTTTGATTGTTATCATTGTGGCGATGATTTTGATTTTTGTAGCCCAAAAAGGCTTATCGACTTTCTTTGTCAATGGGGTGAACATCTTTGATTTCCTCTTTGGACAAACTTGGAATCCTTCAGGGAAACAATTTGGTGCCCTTCCGATGATTTTGGGTTCCTTTATTGTGACGATTTTATCAGCCCTCATCGCAACTCCCTTCGCCATCGGAGCTGCAGTCTTTATGACAGAAGTATCACCAAAGGGTGCAAAGATTTTGCAACCAGCTATTGAACTCCTTGTCGGGATTCCTTCAGTCGTCTATGGATTTATCGGTTTGCAGGTCGTGGTTCCTTTTGTCCGTAGCGTCTTTGGTGGAACTGGGTTTGGGATCTTGTCAGGGATTTTCGTTCTCTTTGTCATGATCCTACCAACTGTAACCTTTATGACAACAGACAGCTTGCGTGCTGTTCCTCGTCATTACCGTGAAGCCAGTTTGGCTATGGGAGCCACTCGTTGGCAAACCATCTGGCGGGTGACCTTGAAAGCAGCACGTTCAGGTATTTTCACTGCAGTGGTCTTTGGGATGGCGCGTGCCTTCGGTGAAGCCCTTGCCATTCAGATGGTTGTCGGAAACTCAGCAGTTATCCCAACTTCGTTAACAACACCAGCTGCGACTTTGACATCTGTTTTGACAATGGGAATCGGAAATACCGTCATGGGAACGGTTGATAATAACGTTCTCTGGTCACTGGCCTTAGTCTTGCTCTTGATGAGTTTGGCCTTTAACAGTGTGATTAAATTGATTACGAAAGAAAGAGGAAAGAAAAATTATGCACGCTAAGAAATTAGATAAACTTGCAACAGCTGTCCTCTATACCATCGCTGGTATCATCGTTGCCATCTTGGCATCCTTGATTCTCTATATCTTGGTGAGAGGGTTACCGCACATCTCTTGGTCTTTCTTGACTGGGAAATCTTCCTCTTATCAAGCAGGTGGGGGTATCGGAGTTCAGCTCTACAATTCCTTCTTCCTTTTGGTCATTACCTTGATCATTTCTGTTCCCCTGTCTATGGGGGCTGGGATTTACCTAGCTGAATATGCAAAAAAGGGTCCCGTGACAAATTTTGTCAGAACCTGTATTGAAATCTTGTCTTCTCTACCATCAGTCGTTGTGGGTCTCTTTGGTTACTTGATTTTTGTAGTCCAGTTTGAGTATGGATTTTCAATCATTTCAGGTGCCTTAGCCTTGACGGTCTTTAACCTCCCTCAGATGACTCGAAATGTTGAGGACAGTTTAAAAAATGTTCCCCATACGCAACGTGAGGCTGGTCTGGCCCTTGGCATTTCTCGTTGGGAGACTGTGGTCCATGTCGTCATTCCAGAAGCCCTTCCAGGTATCGTAACGGGCGTTGTTTTGGCATCTGGCCGTATCTTTGGAGAGGCCGCTGCTCTTATCTATACGGCAGGACAGTCCGCTCCAGCCCTTGACTGGTCTAACTGGAATATCCTCAGTGTTACCAGTCCTATCTCAATCTTCCGTCAAGCAGAAACCTTGGCGGTCCACATCTGGAAGGTCAACAGTGAAGGAACCATTCCTGATGGAACCATTGTATCAGCTGGTTCTGCCGCCGTGCTCCTCATCTTTATCTTGATTTTTAACTTTGGAGCTCGCAAACTCGGAAGCTATTTACACAAGAAATTAACCGCTGCCTAAAGGAGAAGCCATGTCAAAATATAACTGGGATGAAAAGCATATCATCACCTTTCCTGAAGAAAAAGTGGCCCTCTCTACCAAGGATTTACATGTTTACTATGGTAAAAATGAATCCATCAAGGGCATCGATATGCAATTTGAAAAAAATAAAATTACAGCCTTGATTGGTCCTTCTGGATCAGGGAAATCTACTTATCTTCGCAGTCTCAATCGGATGAATGATACCATTGATATTGCAAAGGTCACAGGTCAAATCCTCTACCGAGGGATTGACGTTAACCGTCCAGAAATCAATGTCTATGAGATGCGCAAGCATATCGGAATGGTCTTCCAACGTCCAAATCCATTTGCTAAGTCTATCTACCGCAATATCACTTTTGCTCATGAACGTGCAGGAGTTAAGGACAAGAAAGTCTTGGATGAAATTGTAGAAACCTCTCTAAGACAGGCTGCCCTATGGGATCAGGTCAAAGACGACCTCCACAAATCAGCCTTGATGCTTTCTGGTGGTCAGCAACAACGTCTCTGTATCGCTCGCGCCATCTCTGTCAAGCCAGATATCCTCTTGATGGATGAGCCTGCTTCAGCCTTGGATCCGATTGCGACAGCCCAGCTGGAAGAGACCATGTTGGAATTGAAGAAAGACTTTACCATCATCATCGTTACCCACAGTATGCAGCAGGCTGCACGTGCAAGTGACTACACAGGATTTTTCTACTTGGGCGATTTGATTGAGTATGATAAGACATCCAATATTTTCCAAAATGCCAAGCTACAGTCTACCAATGACTATGTAACGGGACGCTTTGGTTAGAAAGGAAGTAGTATGACAGAACCGATTTTGCAGGTTAAAGACCTGTCCGTTTATTACAATAAAAAGAAGGCCTTGAATAGTGTTTCCCTTTCTTTCCAACCTAAGGAAATAACCGCCTTGATTGGTCCTTCTGGATCAGGAAAGTCCACTCTTCTCAAAGCCATCAACCGCATGGGCGATCTAAATCCTGAGGTGACAACAACTGGAACAGTGATTTATAATGGTCACAATATCTACAGTCCGCGTACCGATACGGTTGAATTGCGTAAGGAAATCGGTATGGTTTTTCAACAGCCCAATCCCTTCCCTATTTCTATCTACGAAAATGTTGTCTATGGGCTACGTATCAATGGAGTCAAGGATAAACATGTTTTGGATGAAGCAGTAGAAAAAGCTTTGCAACGTGCTTCTATCTGGGATGAGGTCAAGGATCGCTTGCATGATTCAGCCATTGGTCTCTCAGGTGGCCAACAGCAACGTGTTTGTGTTGCCCGTGTCTTAGCAACCAGTCCCAAGATTATTCTCTTGGATGAACCGACTTCAGCTTTGGATCCTATCTCGGCTGGTAAGATTGAGGAAACCTTGTATGGTCTGAAAGATAAATACACCATGCTCTTGGTAACACGTTCGATGCAACAGGCCTCTCGTATCTCTGATAAAACAGGATTTTTCCTAGATGGGGATTTGATTGAGTTTAACGATACGAAGAAAATGTTCCTAGACCCACAAAACAAGGAAACAGAAGATTATATTACAGGAAAATTTGGATAAGGAGTTGAATGATGTTACGATCTCAATTTGAAGAAGATTTGGAGAAATTGCACAACCAGTTCTATGCCATGGGACAAGAAGTGCTCTCACAAATCAATCGTACAGTGCGTGCCTTTGTCACACATGACCGTGATTTGGCAAAAGAAGTTATTGAGGAAGATGCAGAAGTAAATGGATATGAAGTGAAACTCGAAAAGAAATCATTTGAAATGATCGCGCTTCAACAACCTGTTTCTCAAGACCTCCGTACTGTATTGACCGTTCTCAAGGCAGTATCAGACCTGGAACGCATGGGAGACCATGCAGTGTCAATCGCAAAAGCAACTATTCGTATGAAGGGGGAACAACGCATTCCTGCAGTTGAAGAAGAGATCAAAAAGATGGGACGCGATGTGAAAAACTTCGTCGAAGCGGCTCTAGATCTCTATCTGAACGGTTCGGTGGATCAAGCCTACGAAGTAGCAGCGATGGACGAAAAAATCAACCATTACTTTGATAGCATTCGTGATTTGGCTACAGAAGAAATTAAGAAACATCCTGAAGCCATCGTTACAGGCCGTGATTACTTCCAGGTCATTTCCTTCTTAGAACGTATCGGAGACTACGCTAAAAATATCTGTGAATGGGTTGTTTACTTTGAAACAGGGAAGATTGTCGAACTATAAGAAACGGTTTAAATATACAGAATAAAAGGCTGATTGTGATAAATCAGTCTTCTTTTTATGAAAAGAATTATTTTACATTCAAAATCTCTAAAAGGGTTGACAACTATTTTTAAAAGAGTTATAATTATTCAGAAATAACAGAAAGGTCGTTTATTTATGAAATTTAAAAAATGGATGTTAGTTGTATGTAGCATGCTTGCCAGCATGGTTTTGGTAGCTTGCCAGTCAGGAACGGATAGCTCCCAGTCTGCTGTGGACGCTATCAAACAAAAAGGAAAGCTAGTCGTTGCGACCAGTCCAGACTATGCACCATTTGAATTCCAATCCTTGGTAGATGGTAAAAACCAAGTGGTTGGGGCAGATATTGATATGGCTCAAGCGATTGCGGATGAGCTTGGGGTTAAACTTGAAATCTCTAGCATGAGTTTTGACAATGTTTTGACCAGCCTTCAAACTGGAAAGGCTGACTTAGCCATTGCAGGAATTAGTGCCACAGATGAGAGAAAGGAAGTCTTTGACTTTTCAATCCCTTACTATGAAAATAAGATGAGTTTCTTGGTTAGAAAAGCCGATTTAGACAAGTACAAGGATCTCTCAAGCCTCGCAAGTGCCAATATCGCAGCTCAAAAGGGAACTGTGCCAGAAACCATGGTCAAGGAACAATTGCCAAATGCCCAGTTGACATCCTTGACCAATATGGGGGAAGCAGTTAATGAATTGCAGGCTGGAAAAGTGGATGCTGTTCATATGGATGAACCAGTTGCTCTTAGCTACGCAGGTAAAAACTCAGATCTTGCCGTTGCAACTGTTAATTTGACGATGAAAGATGGCGAAGCCAATGCTGTTGCTATTAAGAAGAATCAATCAGACTTGAAAGCAGTAGTCGATAAGGTTATCCAAAAACTAAAAGATGACGGAACCTATCAAAGCTATCTAGAAAAAGCAGCGAAACTAACAGAAGTTGAACAATAAGAAAAAACAGAGTTGGACTTTAATCCAATTCTGTTTTTATGTATTCTAATAGCTCTTCTAGATTTTCAAGAGTGACTTTGGCAAACTGATAAGGACAGGCATCCAAATAAGCCTTCTCAAAAAAGTCTAGTTTGAGTGAGCTGTGTTTCAAACTGGCAATCTTAGGATAGTGTCTCAAATCAAGGAGAAGGCCATCATGTAGAGGATAGTGGGGCAAGGGACAGGTGTTTTCTTCAAGTACTTTCTTTATCTGAGCCTGATAGTTCTCTTGAAGGGTCAATCGAGCCAGTCGATTTTTTTCAAATAACTGGCTATCGATGTAAAGGGAAAGAGCCTTTTGCATGATGAGATTGCTGTCATAGTCCAGGATATTTTTGTAGGAAACAAAGGCCTCTTTTAGGGCATTTGGGAGAATGAGAGCGGTAATACGAAGAGCTGGAAAGAGACTGGTTGAGAAGGACTTGATATAAACGACCCGATCCTCAGTATCCAGATAGTGGAAGGTTTGGCCCTTTCTAGGATCTAGGTCCCCTAAATAGTCATCCTCGACGATATATACACCATACTGGTTTGCTAGATCCAGAATGGCCCTTTTTTCCTGATCAGAATAGGAATGGCCGAGAGGATAGTGGAAGCGAGGAATGGTATAGAAAAACTTGATTTTCCCAGATTTGAACTGTTCTTCCAGTTCTTCAAGGTCAATGCCATCAATACGGCGTTCAATGGTCTGGTAGGCCAATCCCTGAGCGACCAAGAGGCGGTTCATTCGGTGATAGGTCGGTTGTTCGACCAAAATCTCCGCTCCCTCGCTCGGAAAGTTGATCTGAGAAAGGATAAAGAGAGCTTGCTGAGTACCAGATGTTAGAACCAGTTGGTCGGGTTTGCAGTAGAGGGCTTGGTTGAAAAGAAGTTGATGGACAGATCGTCTCAGTTCCTCAAGTCCTTCTTGGTTGTCATAATAGTTGAAGAGGTAGTTTTCTCTTCCAATTAGGGTTTCATTGACACAGAGTCGGAAGTCGTCATAGGCACTGGCATGTTCATCAGTGACTTCGATTTCCAAGTCCTGATGCTGTCCTTGTTCCAGAACATAGTAACCACTCTGAGGTTTGGCATAGAGGTATTGTTCATGGCGCAATTCCAGTAGGGATCGTTGGATAGTGTCCTTGCTACAGTGGAAGTCCTGGCTCAGTTGACGGATAGAGGGAAGTCGGCTGCCTGTTGGAAATTTTCCTGATTCGATTTCCTTTTTTAGAAAGGAAACGACTACTTGGTATTTACTTTCTTTCTTCATTCCAGACCTCCCTTGATTTTGTTACATTGTACCTTTTTTTTGCCTCCTTTGCAATGGGAAAAGCATTTCTCCCTTTCACAACTAGGAGCAAATGTGGTATACTTAGAAAGTATGATGATTCATTGAATAAAAGATAAGAAAGAGAATGGATAGAAAAGTGCAGGAACCGGTAAAATTATTTCAATACAATACTTTAGGTGCCCTAATGGCAGGTCTCTATGGTGGAACCATGACCGTAGGAGAATTGCTGGAACATGGCGACCTTGGCTTGGGAACATTGGATTCGATTGACGGGGAATTGATCGTCCTTGATGGCAAGGCTTATCAAGCCAAGGGATCTGGTAAAACGCCTGAAATCGTCGAGGTGGCAGCAGATGCCCTTATTCCCTATGCAGCAGTGGTTCCTCATCAGGCAGAAGTGATTTTCCGTCAGCGCTTTGAGATGACAGATAAGGAATTGGAAAAGCGAATTGAGTCCTACTATGATGGGGAAAATCTCTTTCGTTCCATCAAGATTCATGGCGAATTTTCACAAATGCATGTGCGGATGATTCCCAAATCCACACCTGATACCAAGTTTGCTGATGTCGCTACTCACCAACCTGAATATAGCCGTGAAAATGTATCGGGAACTATTGTTGGATTTTGGACACCAGAGATTTTCCATGGAGTGAGTGTTGCAGGCTACCATTTGCATTTTATCTCAGATGATTTGACCTTTGGTGGGCATGTGATGGACTTTGTTATCAAAGAAGGAATGATTGAGGTTGGGGCAGTCGACCAGTTGGACCAACGTTTTCCAGTCCAAGATCGCCAGTATTTGTTTGCCAAATTTAACGTTGACGAGATGAAGAAAGATATTGATAAGTCAGAATAGGAGAAAAAAATGACAGTACATATTATCCTCACCATGATCGCTTTGGTTCTCATTCTAGTAGGTGGAACTTGGTATGCCAAAAAACGGTTTAAAATCTCTCTTGCAGTGATGGGCTTGGGGGCAATCGCATTTTTTGTTTCTTCTCAGGTGTTAGAGAAGATGGTTCACCTTCTGGTACTTCATCCGCAAAAAGACGGAACCATTTTACTAGCGCAGGAGCATCCTTTCTTATACGTCCTTTATGGGATCGCTATGGCAGCCCTCTTTGAAGAGACGGCTCGTCTTGTCTTTTTTAAATGGTTGGAGAAAAAGAGAAAGTTGGAAGATAGAGATGCTTGGGCTTATGGCTTAGGACATGGAGGCTTAGAGATGCTCTATCTCGGAATGGGAAGTTTGATTAGCCTTTTGATCCTCTTTTCACTCCTACAATCTTCAAACTCTGATGCGGCGAATCTTCTTACAAAGAGTACATTAGAAACAGTTCAGTCTCTATCAGCATGGCAGGTCTATCTACTAGGGGTTGAGCGTGTGCTTGCTCTGGTTCTCCAAATTAGCCTTACTGTCTGGGTCTATCAAAGTGTCCGTCAAAAGAAATGGATCTATCTCGTTGCTGCCTATGGTTTGCATGCCTTATTTGACTTGGCTCCAGCCTTATCTCAAGTGGGGTGGATTGCAAATCCACTTCTAGTTGAGTTCATCCTTCTCGCAGAACTTCTAGCTCTTGTCTGGCTGACAAAATCTACATTTTGGAAAAAATCATAAAAAGAGGGTGACCTCTTTTTATTGTTCTCTCTTAACTCTGTTATTTCTGTTTCTTGCTATTTACCGCCAGCTGTATTATCTGGAAGACAAGCCTATCTTTCTGTTTAATACCTATTTACCAAGGGACAGTCAGCTTTTCAAGAAATGAAAAACTTGTTTGATAAAATCTTTCAATTAAGCCAAGGAGATGCCGTTATCAATCAAGCCCCCATCAACTCTGTCTATACTCGAAAAAATTTAAAAAATTTTTCATTTTCCTCTTGACATGGAACGCGTTCCAGAATGTACAATGGTATCAAAGGTTGGGAATGCGCATTTAAACCGACCTATACACGCTAGCGGACAAAGAAGAAAAGAGGACAATATTATGACCATCAAACGTATTTTTTCAGATATGGACGGCACGCTTCTCGATTCTGAGGGCCGCGTTTCTAGCGAGAATAGCAAGGCTATCCGCGATGCTCAGATTCCGCTGACTCTGATTTCTGCTCGAGCTCCAATGGAAATGAGAGAGGCTATCGAAGCACTTCAGCTGACTGGCCCTCAAGTAGGTTTTAACGGTGGTTTGATTTATCAGATTGTGGATGGAAAGGTCAAACCCCTTCATATAGATATTCTTCCTAGAAAGACAGCACAAACTATCTTACAGGCAGTGCGCCAGCATTTTCCACAAATTAGCGTCAGCTATTATGATATGACGAACTGGTATTGTGATAGAATAGATGAAGGGATTCGTCTAGAGTTCAACATCACGCGCCAGGCACCAACACTTACAAACGAGGCGGATTTTCTAGCAGCTAAGGACAATACCTTCAAGATAATGATGATTGCCCTAGATAATGACGAACTATTAGCACTGGAGAAATACTTGCAAGCCCTAGACTTGGGCGAGGTCAGCATTCTCCGATCTAGTCAATATCATCTAGAAATTACCAGCAAAACTGCTAAAAAATCAAAAGGTATTGCTTATATTCTCAAAAAAGAAGGTTTAGATAAGAGCCAGACCGCTGCCTTTGGTGATGGGCACAACGATATCCCAATGTTTGAGATGGTGGGCTATCCAATCGTAATGGGCAATGCCTTTCCTGACATCAAAGAGCTGGCTTATAAGGTAACACGCAGCAATGATGAACATGGTGTCGGCTACGGCATCCGTAAATATCTTAAAAAAATCCATTAATCACGTGTTCGGAGGGTGTCAATCCTCCTATAGAAAGCAAACAATGACAAATATTCGAAAAATTGCCAAACTGAGTGGCTACTCGGTTTCTAGCGTATCACGCGTTATTAATAACCATCCCCATGTTTCAGAGGAAGCTCGCCAGAAAATCCTGCAAGTTATGGAGGAATTGGACTATCGTCCTAACATCTTAGCTCAGGAGTTAAGTTCGGGTTCGACTCGTAGGGTTGGTGTTGTTATTCCCTACACGACACTCCATCCATATTTTAGTCAGTTACTGAATGGGCTTTTGGATGCGGCCTTGGCTCATAACCACTCGCAGTGTGGATTTAGAAACCATTGCTTCCTACACTAAGTATGGTAATATTGTCTGCTGTGAGGAAGTGCAGGACCCCAATCTGAGCAGCGTCTATGTGAACCAGACCCATGCCTGCAAGACAGCCTTCAACTGGATTAAAGACCAGGGAAAAAGTAGAATTGCTCTGCTATTTACCCGAAAAGACCTAAAAAGTTCCACCTACCGTCTCACTATGGAAGCCTACAAGGAAGTTTTTGGTGAAAAAAAGGAACCTCTGATTTTGGATGGTATTTCCACGGGAGAGGATGCTTATGAGCAAGGGGATAGCCTACTAGAGCAAGATTTAGACTGTATTTTCAGCAACGGAGATGATGTGGCAACTGGTGTAGTTCGCTATTATCAGGAGAAAAATCTTGAATTACCTTTGCTGATTGGCCAAGAAAAGCAACTGACAGGAGAGGTGCTGGGGATTCCTACCATTGATAATAAATCCTACCAACTCGGACAGGAAAGCTTCAAACAAGCTCTCTCTGACGAAAAACGGACCATTATCCTACAATCGGAGTTTATCATACGATGATAAAATAGTCTCAAGTGACAATCGTCACTTGAGACCTATTTTTCTTCTATACAGCATCCGTAAACAAACCAGGATGCAGATGCTTAGGCAGGCAATCAAGACCAGACGATACGGATCCAGTCCTGAGCTAGAACTAGCTAGGTGCACCAAGTTACCAGAGAGATAAAAGACAAGTACGCTAACAAGATAGGCAATCCCCTGATAAATATTCCAAATTGTAAAGGGGCTAGGACTTGCTGCCTGGTGTTTGACTAGAGAAATGTAGAGTCCCCATAGAGCTCCCACAGTCCCATTTAATAACCCCCAACCTATGCTCCAAAAGATTGTATAGGATACAGCATCATGGGGAAGAAAGAAGATCAAAAGAATCTCGCATCCCGTTACCACCAGTAAGATTGTGAAAAACAGAGAACGTCTTTTCTCAAAACAAGGACCTGCAAGAGCAAAGGCTAGGACGTTCCCCAGCAAACTCATACTCGAATATAGAGAAACGAGGTTGGCGGAGAGGTGCAATACCTGTACCATATAGAGGACATTCATTGTTAAGGTCACATATAAAATCAAACTATCCAAAAGTAGGATACGGACATGGTGCCAGAGTTGTTTTTTCAAAACCTGCCAGTCCATTTGTCTTGTTACTTGATGATTTTGAAACAAGCTATAGTCGGTTTGTAACTGTTTCAAAAGGATAAACTGCATGAATAGACTAGCAAGAGCAATCACCAGTAACCAACGATAATGAAGTGCAGTCAGTTCTTTTCCGATGAAAAAGGAAATAAGAAGGGTATAAAAGCTCGTGACCAGCTGAAACAAACCTAAGTAACTGAGAAATTTTGCGCGGACTTTCTCTTCTGTTAATAATGATATTAAGGGATTCCAAGCCAGACCAAAGCCCAACTCCACGGCTATCTGATATAGAACCAGAAAAAGAGCATAGATAGAAAAAGTCACACTTTCGTAGGGAATCACTACTAATATCCCTAGCAAACATAGCTTAGACAGTATACTCCACCGCATCAGGTCAAGGAGATTTTTCCTTCGCATCAGATAAGACAAGGGAATGCGGACAAGGGCTATAATCGGTAGCATTGTGATAAGCCAGCTATTTTGCAAATCACTAAAACTTAAAATCTGACTCATAAAAAGAATCATGAAGTCACCTGTGATGGTGATGGAAACAATTTGATTACTGAGGTTGAGCCCTACCATACTAGATTGATACGATTTTTTCATTTGTTCTCCTTTCTTGCCCCATTATAAACCAGAGTTTGTTCCTTTTCTAGGAGTTCATGATGAAGAAATATGCACTTATGTTGCAAGGAGAAAGCATTTATGAAACTATGGCACTATTTTAAAGAAACATCTAAGGAATTTTACCTTGAAGAGTGTGGGATTGATGATTATTCTAGCTTTCCGTTTTATGACTATACTGTTTTTCAGGATTTTGTCATCCACTGGATTTGTGAAGGGAAAGGCTACCTGCAAGTTGATGGGCAGACCTATTCTTTGGAGAAAAATGATGGTTTTATCCTAAGAAAAGGCCAAAAAGTACGCTATTGGGCAAATCCAGAAGATCCTTGGACAACCTACTGGCTGGGATTCTCTGGAGACAAATTAAGCGACTATCTCCAAAACACACAAGTTTTTTATGAGTCTGTTTGCCATTTCGATAGTTATTTTCAAAGCAGAGAAATCATTCAAGACATCTGTCACAAAACTGCAGAAAGTAGGCAAAAAGAGAGCTGGTACCAGATGCAAGTTTATACTTTCCTTTACTACCTGCAGGAAGAATTTCCAGCAGAAATACCGCTGAATGTCGCTCAACTCCCTGTTGAAAAAGCTGCGCTAATTTTACTACAACAGTACAAACAAGACATCTCCATTCAAGACTTGGCATCCCAGGTCGGACTCAGTCGTAGTACTTTGTTTCGTCAGTTTAAGAAACTTTACCATAAATCTCCTCAGCAATTTCTCCTTGAAACACGCCTGCTAAAGGCAAGAACACTCTTAACTGACACTAATCTATCTATAAAAGAAATTACCTTGGAAGTCGGCTATCAGGACCAACTAGTCTTTTCAAAAGCTTTTAAACATTTTTTCTCTGTGAGTCCTAAATTTTACCGCCAAAGCTGGAAAAGGTCCCCACTCGATTAGCATCCATTTCGGCATTTGCTTTTAGAAGGGTCTTATTGATTGCTTCAAGTGCAGATCGATTCAATATAAAAAATTTTGACAACAGCATCCTGAAAGTTAGATATCATTCATCTAACTCTTGGGGTGTTTTGCTATAACCTTACATTCATGTTCACATCTATCATCTGAAAAATAAGAATGCGATTAACAATAGTAATTTTGAGGTCGTCAAAAATCTTTAAAAATGGTATAATGAAATCACTTTACAAAAGGATGAGAGATATGACATTAGTAACTAGAATACAAGAACAATTAGAAGGAATTGATATTCGTTTTAAGGAACCCTTGAAGCTCTATACCTACACTAAGGTAGGGGGACGAGCGGATTATCTGGTTTTACCACGCAATCGCTATGAGATGGCGCGTGTCGTTCAATTTGCCAATCAAGAGAATATTCCTTGGATGGTGCTAGGGAATGCCAGCAATATCATCGTTCGTGACGGTGGAATTCGTGGATTTGTCATCTTGTGTGACAAGCTTAATAACGTTTCAGTTGATGGCTATACCATTGAAGCGGAAGCTGGGGCCAACTTGATTGAAACGACACGTATTGCCCTCCGTCATAGTTTGACTGGTTTCGAGTTTGCTTGTGGCATTCCAGGGAGCGTCGGCGGTGCGGTCTTTATGAATGCGGGTGCTTATGGAGGAGAGATTGCTCATATCTTGCAGTCTTGTCAAATTTTGACCAAGAAAGGGGAAATCGAGACCTTATCTGCCAAGGAATTGGCTTTTGGTTACCGTCATTCAGCTGTTCAAGATTCTGGAGCTGTTGTTTTGTCAGCTAAATTTGCCCTATCTCCAGGGAATCATCAGATTATCAAGCAAGAAATGGATCGCTTGACGCACCTACGTGAACTCAAACAACCTCTAGAATACCCATCTTGCGGTTCGGTCTTTAAGCGTCCTGTTGGTCATTTTGCAGGTCAGTTGATTTCAGAGGCTGGCTTGAAGGGCTATCGTATCGGTGGTGTTGAAGTGTCTGAAAAGCACGCAGGATTTATGATTAATGTTGCTGACGGAACGGCCAAAGACTATGAGGACTTGATCCAATCCGTTATTGAAAAAGTCAAGGAACACTCAGGTGTCATCCTTGAGAGAGAAGTCCGAATCTTGGGTGAGAAAGAATAAAATTTAGGCAGAAAAGCTGCTACTATGTCAATGGAAAGGGGGTGAAAGCCTATCGTTAGCGAAGATGCATGTAGGCAGTTCAATCTCCTACACGAGGTAGTAGTGGCCTGACAGAGCCCTGATCTGTTAATTTATGAAAAAGAAGGAATTTATGACAATTGAAAAAACCAATTATTGAATTCAAAAACGTCTCTAAAGTTTTTGAAGACAGCAACACCAAGGTTCTCAAAGACATCAACTTTGAGTTGGAAGAAGGGAAGTTTTACACTCTTTTAGGCGCATCTGGTTCAGGGAAATCAACCATCCTAAACATCATTGCAGGTTTACTGGATGCGACGACAGGGGATATTTTACTGGATGGGGTGCGGATCAATGATATCCCAACCAATAAACGTGATGTTCATACCGTCTTCCAATCCTATGCCTTGTTTCCACATATGAATGTGTTTGAAAATGTTGCCTTTCCCCTCCGCTTGCGTAAAATCGACAAGAAAGGAATCGAACAACGTGTAGCGGAAGTTCTCAAGATGGTTCAGTTGGAAGGTTATGAGAAACGTTCTATCCGTAAACTTTCTGGAGGACAACGTCAGCGTGTGGCCATTGCCCGTGCCATTATCAACCAGCCCCGTGTAGTCTTGCTGGACGAGCCCTTGTCAGCGCTGGACTTGAAATTGCGAACAGACATGCAGTACGAACTGCGTGAACTGCAACAACGATTGGGGATTACCTTTGTCTTTGTCACTCACGATCAGGAAGAAGCCCTTGCTATGAGTGACTGGATTTTCGTTATGAACGATGGCGAGATTGTTCAGTCTGGAACACCAGTGGACATCTACGATGAGCCAATCAACCACTTTGTTGCTACCTTTATCGGTGAGTCAAATATCTTGCCTGGTACTATGATTGAGGACTACTTGGTTGAGTTTAACGGCAAACGCTTTGAAGCAGTCGATGGGGGGATGAAGCCAAATGAGCCAGTTGAGGTTGTCATTCGTCCAGAGGACTTGCGCATTACCCTTCCTGAAGAAGGCAAGCTCCAAGTCAAGGTTGATACCCAGCTCTTCCGTGGGGTTCACTATGAGATCATCGCCTATGACGAACTCGGAAATGAATGGATGATCCACTCGACTCGTAAGGCCATTGTGGGTGAGGAAATCGGTCTGGACTTTGAACCAGAAGATATCCACATCATGCGTCTCAACGAAACCGAAGAAGAGTTCGATGCTCGTATCGAGGAGTACGTAGAAATCGAAGAGCAAGAAGCAGGTCTGATTAACGCGATCGAGGAGGAAAGAGATGAAGAAAACAACCTCTAAACTCTTTGTAGTACCCTACATGCTTTGGATTGCCCTCTTTGTCCTCGCACCCTTGGTCTTGATTTTTGGACAATCCTTTTTCAACATTGAAGGGCAGTTTAGTTTAGAAAACTATAAATCCTACTTTGCGTCACAAAACTTGACCTATCTCAAAATGAGCTTCAACTCTGTTCTTTATGCAGGAATTGTGACCTTGGTGACGCTTCTCATCAGCTATCCAACAGCCCTCTTTTTGACCCGCCTTAAGCACCGTCAGCTCTGGCTCATGCTGATTATCCTGCCGACATGGATTAACCTGCTCCTTAAGGCCTATGCCTTTATCGGGATTTTTGGTCAGAATGGCTCTATTAATCAATTTTTGGAATTTATCGGAATCGGTTCGCAGCAGTTGCTCTTTACTGATTTCTCCTTCATCTTTGTCGCAAGCTACATCGAGCTTCCCTTTATGATTTTGCCGATTTTCAATGTATTGGACGATATGGATAACAATCTTATCAATGCCAGCTATGACCTCGGTGCGACCAAGTGGGAGACCTTCCGCCATGTTATCTTTCCTCTGTCTATGAACGGAGTAAGAAGTGGTGTCCAATCAGTCTTTATCCCAAGTTTGAGTCTCTTCATGCTGACACGTTTGATTGGTGGAAACCGGGTTATCACGCTGGGAACGGCTATTGAGCAGAACTTCCTGACCAATGACAACTATGGAATGGGTTCTACCATCGGTGTGATTCTCATCCTGACCATGTTCATCACCATGTGGGTGACCAAGGAAAGGAGAGAACGATGAAAAAATTTGCCAATCTCTACCTAGCCTTTGTCTTTATCGTCCTTTATTTGCCTATTTTTTATCTGATTGGTTACGCATTTAATGCAGGGGATGATATGAACAGCTTTACTGGTTTTAGCTTGAGCCATTTTCAAACCATGTTTGGTGATGGTCGTCTCATGTTGATCCTCACCCAAACCTTTTTCTTGGCCTTTCTATCAGCCTTGATTGCGACCATTATCGGGACTTTTGGTGCTATCTATATCTACCAGTCTCGTAAGAAATACCAAGAAGCCTTTCTATCACTCAATAATATCCTCATGGTTGCGCCTGACGTTATGATTGGTGCTAGCTTCTTGATTCTCTTTACACAGCTTAAGTTTTCACTTGGATTTTTGACGGTTCTATCTAGTCACGTGGCCTTTTCAATCCCTATCGTGGTCTTGATGGTCTTGCCTCGTCTTAAGGAGATGAATGATGACATGATTCATGCGGCTTATGACCTTGGTGCCAGTCAGTTTCAGATGTTTAAGGAAATCATGCTTCCTTACCTAACTCCGTCTATCATTGCAGGTTATTTCATGGCCTTCACCTATTCGCTAGATGACTTTGCTGTGACCTTCTTTGTAACGGGAAATGGATTTTCGACCCTATCAGTTGAAATCTACTCTCGTGCTCGTAAGGGAATTTCGTTAGAGATCAATGCCCTGTCCGCACTTGTCTTTCTCTTTAGTATTATCCTGGTTGTAGGTTATTACTTTATCTCACGTGAGAAGGAGGAGCAAGCATGAAAAAACTCTATTCATTTTTAGCAGGAATTGTAGCGATCATCCTTGTCTTGTGGGGAATTGCGACTCATATAGATAGTAAAATCAACAGCCGAGATAGTCAAAAACTGGTTATCTACAACTGGGGGGACTATATCGATCCAGAACTCTTGGAGCAATTCACAGAAGAAACAGGAATCCAAGTCCAGTACGAGACCTTTGATTCCAACGAAGCTATGTATACTAAGATCAAGCAGGGTGGAACGACCTATGATATTGCCATTCCTAGTGAGTACATGATCAACAAGATGAAGGACGAAGACCTCTTGGTACCACTCGATTATTCAAAAATTGAAGGGATTGAAAATATCGGACCTGAGTTCCTCAACCAGTCTTTTGATCCGGGAAATAAATTCTCCATTCCTTATTTCTGGGGAACCTTGGGAATTGTCTACAATGAAACCATGGTAGATGAGGTGCCTGAGCATTGGGATGACCTCTGGAAGCCAGAATATAAGGATTCCATCATGCTCTTTGATGGAGCGCGCGAGGTGCTGGGACTCGGGCTTAACTCACTTGGTTACAGCCTCAACTCAAAGGATCCTCAGCAGTTGGAAGAGACAGTAGATAAACTCTACAAACTGACTCCAAATATCAAGGCCATTGTGGCAGACGAGATGAAAGGTTACATGATCCAGAACAATGCTGCTATCGGCGTGACCTTCTCTGGGGAAGCCAGCCAGATGTTGGAGAAAAATCCTAATCTCAAGTATGTCGTTCCGACTGAGGCCAGCAATCTTTGGTTTGACAATATGGTCATTCCCAAAACCGTGAAAAACCAAGATGCCGCCTATGCCTTTATCAACTTTATGTTAAAACCCGAAAATGCTCTTAAAAATGCAGAATATGTCGGCTATGCAACACCAAATAACACAGCCAAGGAACTGCTCCCAGAGGAGACCAAGGAAGACAAATCCTTCTATCCAGACGCTGACACCATGAAAAACCTAGAAGTTTATGAGAAGTTTGACCATAAATGGACAGGAAAATATAGTGACCTCTTCCTACAGTTTAAAATGTATCGGAAGTAGGAGTAAATAAAAAAACGAATCAGTCAAGCTGGTTCGTTTTTGTTTTAAAAAATTTATATTTGAGCTTGACAAAAGGAATTTTAATGATAAAATAGTATCCTTTATACATTTAGGAGGAATAAAAAGGTATATGATTAATTTGGTTTTTAGAAATGAAAACTCTTTCAAAATATGGTATACTAATAGTAGTTTCCAATAGGTTATATCTAGTGCTTGTTATAGGTTTACATACAAGATATGGGGTATAGATACCTATCTACCTCGAGAGGGGACGGAAACGTACCTTGTTTCTTATTGGTATTGAAAATAACATCAGTATAGATACCTATCTACCTCGCAAGGGGCCGGAAACGAAGTTTAGAAGACGTAGAATGAAAAGGATACAATTGTATAGATACCTATCTACCTCGAGAGGGGCCGGAAACAAATAGTTGTTATCGTCTATCACTCTGCCAAAGCCTTGTATAGCCACCTATCTACCTCGCGAGGGGCCGGAAACTCTGAATGAAGGAAAAGTTGAATTGCTGGATTACCGTATAGATACCTACCTACCTCGAGAGGGGCCGGAAACAGCCTGTCATAATCTTCGATGCATTCTCTAAAACTGTATAGATACCTATCTACCTCGAGAGGGGCCGGAAACCGGTCTGAGATTTCTTTGTTCATTGGGATCCAGTCGTATAGCTACCAATCTACCTCGAGAGGGGCCGGAAACTAATCAATCCTTGGCATGACCACTGTCAGCACACCTTGCTGAAAGTATAGCCCCCTATCTACCTCGGGAGGGGACGGAAATCACTCCACCTCCTCAATCTCAATACCCGGGCAATCAAAGTATAGCTACCTATCTGCCTCGAGAGGGGCCGGAAACTAGAAGTCAGCGTCAAACGTTCCCTGTACTCCAAGGTATAGCTACCTATCTACCTCGCGAGGGGCCGGAAACTTATCGAGTGCTGATTGATACATTTTTACCAACTTGTATAGCCACCTATCTACCTCGTTAGGGGTCGGAAACTGTTTAACTGCTGACTCAACGAATGTGTCAAGATCAGTTTATAGCTCCCTATCTACCTCGCGAGGGGCCGGAAACCCACGTTGGCTCAAGATTGCACGTTCTTCTGCTGTGAAGTATAGCTCCCTATCTACCTCGCGAGGGGCCGGAAACCCCAAAAGTTCTGGATTTTCGTAGATGTTCCCGATAGTATATCCCCCTATCTGCCTCGCGAGGGGCCGGAAACTCTTTCTCGACCTCGTAGTCGTCAAGCCAAGCACGAGTATCAAATTCTGTTTAACTCTAAAGGGGTCGGAAACTAATAGCGATCTACCGCACCATAATCAAAATGTGGTATAGGACATCTTTCTACCTCAGGAGGGGCCGGAAACAATATTGAATATATCGGTTTATTAGTTTGTACAATTAGTATAGATACCTATCTACCTCGCGAGGGGCCGGAAACTCTGTATACCAGAAATGAATGTTTTCAAACAATGAAAGTATAGCTCCCTATCTACCTCGGTAGGGGCCGGAAACCACGCTCTAAATTTTGGAATCATCCCAAATCCTCGTATAGATACCTATCAACCTCTAGAGGGGCCGGGAACTCTTTTTGTGTTATAATTCAGTTAGATTTTTTGGTATAGCTCCCTATCTACCTCGCGAGGGGCCGGGAACTATTTAGTTGTAATCAAACCATCTGGCTCTATTGTGAATTCTGTATAGATACCTACCTCGCGAGGGGCCGGAAACATAGATGGGAAGTATTCAAAATCAGCGTTTCCATCGTATAGATATCTATCTACCTCGAAAGGGGACGGAAACTTCATAACAGTATTTCCACAGTAAACCAAAACGTTGTATAGACACCTATCTACCTCGAGAGGGGCCGGAAACATTTCTATCCAGTGGTTATCATTAGTTGCATTTTTTTACAGTATAGATACCTATCTACCTCGAGAGGGGACAGCTTCATAAGGGCAAAGGATTCTGAAAGTAAAAAAAAGCGCTCATGAGAAACCAAAAGCGCAATTGTATCAATAAAGGAGGCATATGAAACGCATCGAACTATCATTTAAGCGGATTGACCAATCACCGAGCGACCTATCGACAAAATTTCAAGGTTTTCTCATGGAGAACCTAGAACCAGACTATGTGACTTGGCTACATGAGCAGGAGACAAACCCCTACTCACTAAAAATCATCCATCAAAAGGACAAGACCCTATGGTCCCTTCATCTCCTGACGGATGAGGCTGTCAAGCAGATCTTGCCTGTTCTATTGGAGCTCAAGAAAGTAGAACTTCATGATTTGCCAACTCTCATGGTTGAGTCTTTGTCCATGCAAGATCTCAGTTCAGAGCAACTCTTTGAGTTTTTTAATGAAAACCAAGATCGGTCACTCTACACCATTCTTTTTCAAACTCCGACAGGATTTCGCTCTCAGGGAGAGTACGTGTTCTTTCCGACCATGCGTCTCATCTTTCAGAGTTTGATGATGAAGTATGCACGTCTGGTCGAGAATCGTCAGGACATCGAAGAGGAAACCTTGGACTACTTGGTCAAGCATAGTAGAATTACCAGCTATCGATTGGAATCCAGCTATTTTAAAGTCCATGGCAAAAAAATACCTGGTTTCAGGGGGAAATTGACCTTTAAAATTACAGGTCCAAATACCTTGAAAGCATATGCCAATATGCTTCTAAAATTTGGGGAATACTCAGGTCTCGGTATGAAAACTAGCTTAGGGATGGGAGGTTTAGAACTTGAAGAAAGAAAAGATTGATTTGGTTTATGGATCACTTTTGCACGCTATCGGCAAGGTGATTCAAGGTTCCAGGTATGATGAGAAAGACCTGGGTACCATTGGGTCCGAATGGTTTAGACGCTTTTCGGATAATGAAAAGATAGCCCAGCAGATAGCCAAGGCGACTTCTAGTGATTTGCCGACGGATTTAGCTCCTGATAGTTTAGTCTATATCACGTCAGCTGCTGCAAAGATTGCTTCAGGCCTAAAAGGGGTAGCAGATACTCATGGAGGTAAAGAAGATTTCCTAAGCAAACAATCGGATATCTTCAATGTATTTTTAGATAGCCCTAGTCAACGTTATCTTGATGCACGACCATTAGAGCTTGACGGGGAACCAAACTATGCTAAGAAATCGAGTGAGCCGTCTGACCAGTCAGATTATGACTTGATAGTAGAAACCTTAGAAAAAGAGTTTGAGAGATTGGACTTTAGCCAGTCTGAGATAGATGCCCTTTTGAATCTCCTTGAGTCTACTCTTTCCTATGTGCCTGTTTCGACAAGGACCAAGGAATTATCAGATATTTCTCTAGCAACCTACAGTCGACTAACAGCTGGCTTTGCCCTAGCCATAGAGGACTATTTAGCAGACAAGAATTGCCGTGACTATGAGAAGGTACTGGGGCAAGATTTAGAAGCTTTTTATAGCGAGAAGGCCTTTTTATTAGCAAGTTTTGACTTGTCAGGGATTCAGGATTTTATCTACAATATCGCAACAGCTGGTGCAGCTAAGCAACTAAAAGCACGTTCCATGTATCTAGATTTTATGGGAGAACATATCGCAGACAGCTTACTAGAGAAATTAGAGCTTACAAGGGCTAATCTCCTCTACGTTGGTGGAGGTCACGCCTACTTTATCCTTCCAAACACCGAAAAAATTAAAGAAACCTTGGCTAACTTTGAAGCAGAATTCAATCAGTTTTTGGTCAAGCATTTCCAGACAGGTTTGTATGTCGCATTTGGTTGGAGTCCATTTTCTGCCAATGATATGACAACGACACTGGCCGACTATCGAAAAGTCTATCAAACAACCAGTCGGATGATTTCCCAAAAGAAAATTTCTCGTTACGATGCCAAAACTCTCCTTGAACTTAACCAAGGTGGAAAAAGCTCCCAGAAAGAATGTGCAATTTGTCACTCAGTCGAAAAGCTTGCCAAGTATAAAGATCAAGAGGTCTGTCATATCTGTGCAGGGATGTATCGCTTTGCCAGGGAAATACAAGAAAACTACTATATTGTGACAAAAGAAAAAGGCCTGCCGATAGGTCCGGGAGCCTATATTAGTGGTATTTCTAAAGCCGACCTTGCCAATGAAGAGTGGGACCGTGTTTATGTAAAGAATAGCTATAGTACAGATATCCTAAAAGCAACCCATGTCTTTGTCGGAGATTACAAGTATGATGAGATTTACGAGTATGCCAAATTATCTCAGGATAGTGAAACTGGACAAGGGATTAAGCGATTAGCAGTTGTTCGACTAGATGTGGATGATCTAGGAGCAGCCTTTATGGCTGGGTTCTCCTATCAAGATGGTGGCAAATATAATACTCTGGCACGCTCGGCAACCTTCTCTAGAAGCATGAGTATCTTCTTTAAGGTCTATATCAATCAGTTTGCGAAAGAGAAAAAACTATCAATCATCTATGCCGGTGGAGATGATGTATTTGCTATCGGTTCCTGGCAGGATGTTATTGAGTTTACTATTTGTCTCCGACAAAACTTTATCAAGTGGACAAATGGCAAATTAACCCTATCAGCAGGGATCGGCCTCTTTCCAGATAAAACTCCAGTTAGCCTGATGGCTGAGGAAACTGGTAAGTTAGAAGGAGCAGCGAAGGAGAACGACAAGGATAGTATTTCCCTTTTTGAAAAAGCCTATACCTTGAAGTTCGACCAATTTATTGACAAAGTCTATAATGGGAAACTTAAGAGTATTCGTTACTACTTTAATATTCAAGATGAGCGCGGAAAGAGTTTTGTATACAGACTGATTGAGCTCCTTCGTAACTACGATCGTATGAATATTGCTCGATTAGCCTATTATTTGACCCGCTTAGAAGATCAAACTTCTAAGGATAAAAAAGAAGAGTTTAAAGAGTTTAAAGATTTATTCTTTTCTTGGTATACAGGTAGCGATAATGAACGTAAGGAAGCAGAGATAGCTTTACTTCTATATATTTATGAGATTAGAAAGGATTCATAGATGGCAATTTTAACAGATGATAATTACGTAGATAAGGCAGAGAATGTTATTAAATCACTGAATCGAAACACTAGAGATTCTAGGAACCCTGAAGCATTCCTTTTAACAACCAGCAAAATTAGAAACCTACTAAGCTTGACGAGTACCCTCTTTGATGAAAGTAAGGTTAGAGAGTATAAGGATTTAGCTGACAAAATTGCTTATTTGAGAGTGCAGTTTGTTTATCAATCGGGCCGAGAAACTGCGGTTAAAGACTTGGTTAAAAAGGCTGAAATTCTAGACATTCTAAAAGAAATAAACAATAAGGAAAGTCTCCAACGTTTTTGTCGCTATATGGAAGCACTAGTAGCTTATTTCAAATTTTATGGAGGAAAAGATTAATGGCATTTGCAAAAATTCAAGTAAAAGGACAAATTCGTCTAGAAACAGGACTTCATATTGGTACAAGCAATGCTTTTGCGGCAATTGGGGCTACTGATTCGCCTGTAATCAAGGATCCTATTACTAACTTACCAATCATTCCGGGTTCAAGTATAAAAGGGAAGATGCGTAGTCTTCTTTCAAAAGTTCATAATGAACGACTAGCTAAGAAACCAGGAGAAGATGGAGAAATTCTAAGTCGACTCTTTGGGAACAGTTCTGATAATCGCTATAAAATGGGGCGACTCATTTTTAGAGATGCCTTCTTAATCAATAAGGACAAGTTAGATTCATTAGGGGTCAAGAGTTATACTGAAGTTAAGTTTGAAAATACTATTGACCGTATCACTGCTGAAGCGAATCCAAGACAAATTGAACGTGCTATCCGAGACAGTGTCTTTGGATTTGAGTTAATCTATGAGGTGACAGATAAGAGTCAAGCTCAAGTGGAAGAAGATTTCAAAGTAATACTTGATGGATTAAAACTCTTGGAACTTGATTATTTAGGTGGATCTGGCTCTCGTGGATATGGTAAAGTTGTTTTTGAGGATCTTAAAGCAAATACAGTTTTCGGAAACTATGATGTTAGTAGATTGAATGAACTTTTAACTACGGAGGTCTAGTATGACCTATAAGATGTATATTATGAACTTCCATACTGCTCACTTCGGAGCAGGAACTCTGGATAGTTCTAAAATGACTTTTGCAGCTAATCGCTTATTTTCTGCCTTAGCTATTGAAGCGAAAAAAATGGGGAAAATGGAGGAATTTGTGTCATTAGCAGGTCAAGATGAATTTGTTTTGACAGATGCCTTTCCTTATCAGTCAAGTCCATTTTTACCGAAGCCGATTGGATTTCCAAAGTTTGATCAGCAAGACTTAACAACGGATGTTAAAGAAGTAAGACGTCAAGCGAAAATGGCAAAGAAACTTCAGTTTATTCCTTTAGATAAATTTGATTCCTATGTAAATGGGACGCTTTTTGAAGATGCAGAACATGCAGTAACAAACATTATCACTAAAAACCAACCTCACGTGGATGGGGCTCTTTATCAAGTTTCTACGGTTAGATTTGCTGATAAGTCTGCTCTCTATGTGATTGCTACCGAATCAGACTTCTTGAATGAACTCATGACAAGTTTGCAGTACGCGGGAATTGGGGGTAAACGTTCTAGCGGCTATGGACGGTTTGATTTAACCATTACAGACATACCTGATGCTCTTAAAAATCGTCTTACTAAGGTCCATCAAGGAACAGTCATGGCCTTAACAACTTCTTTACCAATTGAAAAGGAACTTGAACATGCTATGGAAACTGGTTCCTATTTACTAAGTAAATCAAGTGGTTTTGCCTTTAGTACAGAAACTAATGAAAATTATCGTAAGCAGGATTTATATAAGTTTGCTTCTGGATCTACTTTCTGTGAAACCTTTACAGGACAGATTGTAGATGTAAGGCCTCTTGATTTCCCGCATGAAGTATTAAACTATGCTAAACCACTATTTTTCAAGATGGAGGGAGAAAGATGAGAACAGAATATAGAACCTTTCAATTTAGCCTCCTAGCCATGGCTCCTATCCATATTGGGAATGGTGAGAAATATACTTCTCGAGAATTTATCTATGAAAATGGCTACTTTTATTTCCCAGATATGGGTAAGTTTTATAATCGAATGGTGGAGAAAGGTTATGATCAGGAGTTTGAACGGTTTTTACAAGAGACTAAGCCAAGCGCCAAAAATAATCGCTTGATTTCCTTTTTAGAGGATAACCGTATTTCTGACCGTAACTTTGGTGGCTATAGAATTATTGAAACTGAGTTAGAAACAGATAATAAACAATTAAGAGGAGGCGCATTAAATCAAGTATCAAAGTTTATGAGAGATGCTTTTGGAAATCCGTATATTCCTGGAAGTTCATTAAAGGGAGCTATTCGGACTATCTTGATGAATACCAATCCTGACTGGAATAATAAAAATGTTGTGAAAGATAAAAAGGAAAACAAATCTTTGATTCCTTGGGGAGCAAAAAAAGGTCAGAACTATGATGACTTGTTTAACGCTATTCGTGTTAGTGATAGCAAACCATTTAGTAATGAGAGTCTTATTTTAGTTCAAAAATGGGATTGTTCAGCCAAGACCTCCCTTGCCAAGCCTCTTCCTTTATACAGGGAAGCTTTAACTCCTGGCAAAATAATTAATTTTAAAATTACCACAACTACAAAGGAGGCGGGGGAATTAATTGAGAAACTTGGTGAGAAAGCATTTGAATTTTATAATGACTATAAGATTTTTTTCCTCAAAGATTTTCCTGAAAATAAAATTCAGCCAAATATTCAATATCCTATCTATTTGGGAGCGGGAAGTGGAGCTTGGACAAAAACCTTGTTTCAACAAGCGGATGGAATCTTACAAAAACGGTATAGTCGAATGAAGACCAAGATGGTTGGCAAGGGTGTTCTGAAATTGACAAAAGCGCCTAAGAAAAATCTTAAAACTACAACGGGAAATAGAAAACTGTTAAAAAATGATGAATCCTTCTATGAGATGGGCAAGGCAAACTTTATGATTAAGGAGTTTACTAAATGACAATTTTAATTTCAGCAGTAGGTAACACAGATCCTATCAGTAAGAACAGAGATTCAGCCTTAATGCACATAACTCGAAAATATAAACCAGAAAGAATCATCTTACTCTATAGTGAGGAAATGTTAGTTAAAAAAACTCTTATTGAGAGAGCCCTTTTTTCATTTAAAGACTATAAACCTGATGTGAAAATTCATGAGCAAATATTAAGGAATGATGAGGTTTATTTGTATGATAAAATGTATGAGGTCATAGGAAAAATTATAAAAGAGTATTCTAAATTAGGAGAGGAATTAATTCTAAATCTATCTTCTGGTACTCCTCAGATAAAATCAGCTCTATTCGCTATAAACCGAATTGATGACTATAATACGAAGGCAATTCAAGTTACCACTCCTAGTAATTCATCTAACAATCCCCAAAAAATACTCTCCAAGGAAGAGGAAGATAATCTGTTTAAAAATAATGAAGATAATCAGGATAATTATGACAATAGATGTATCATGGATATAGCGGAGAAGTTCAATCATTCTTTAGTTAAACGTCATTTAAGAAGTTTGATAGAGTCATATGATTATTTAGCAGTTGAAAAGATTGTTATCCGGAGAGATTCGAAGGGGCTGCTTTCAAATAAGCAGTTAGCTCGTTTAAGAATCATTCTAACCGACTTAGTAAATGTTTTTAAAAAACAAGAAGTTCTTTCAGAAATTCAGAAATATCCACTTTCAGAGGTTGAGAAAAAAGCCCTTAATTATTTTTTGATGATTGAGATTTTAAACAAACGAGGTCAAGTAGCAGATGTTTTGATTAAGTCAAAATCATTAGTCGAATTTATATTAGAAGATAGAATAAAAAGGAACCATCCGAATCTAATAACATATACAAATAAGTTACCTAAACTAAACAAAGAACATCAAGATTTTGAAAAAGTTATCGGTTATTTAGATAGTGATTATAAAAAAGCACAGAATGAAAATGAGGGCAAAAAAGAAGACTTTTCTCCTACAACAACTCTAAATCTAATTATATACACTAAAATTTTAGAGTATTACAAATATAGTCCTGAATTAATTAAGTCACTTAGAGTTATCATTTCTTTAAACAATGAGAGAAATAAGGTGGCACATGGTTTGTCAGAGATTGATAGTAAACTAGTCAATACAAAGAAATTGCAACAGACAATAGATACCTTGCGTTTTATTTTACAAGATACATTCGAGATTGATGATAGCTATTTCTCTTGTTATCAAGCACTTAATAATGAAATGCTTGACTTACTTCGTCAATAATGTATACCTTTATTGATAAGTCTACCTTTCTGGTGAAATATTTCATGAGATTATGACTCCTTGGTTTCCCAGTTGACGCAAACTTAAAAAAACGATATAATAAGAAAGTTGAGAATTGATTTTCAGTTGTCTTAGTCCAGAGAAATGGCGGTGCTGCGAGCCATCTAAGGTAGAAAGTCATGCTACTCAATCAGACAATTGCATAAGATTATGAGAATGACAAGTTCATTGAATGAAGGTGGTACCGCGGTTTTTCGCCCTTCGTGATGTGAGCTTGTCTTTTGATTTTTGGAGGTGTTTATGAAGACATTTCTCGTGAAACAAAAGTTTCGTCTTGGAGGCGAACGCTTTGATATCAAGGATGATAGAGGAGTGGTAAACTATCAGGTGGAGGGATCTTTCTTCCAAATTCCTAAGACCTTTACCATCTATGACGCCTATGGTGAGCAAGTCAGTGAGATTAGTAAAGAATTTTTCACCTTGCTTCCTCGCTTTAATATCCAGTTACGAAACGGTTCAAATTTCGTCATTCGTAAGAAGTTGACCTTCTTTCGAGATAAGTATGAGTTTGATCATCTAGGGCTTCGTATCGAGGGCAATATCTGGGATTTGAATTTCAAATTGCTAGATGATCGTGATCAGCTTGTCGCCGAAATTCAAAAAGAAATTTTCCATTTGACCTCAACCTACACTGTAACCGTCTATGAAGACTCTTATGCAGATCTGGTCATTTCCCTCTGTGTCGCGATTGACTATGTGGAGATGCTAGAAAGCCAATCAAATTAAACAAGTAAATAAGGAGATATTATGAAACAACTATCTAGTGCTCAAGTTCGCCAAATGTGGCTAGATTTCTGGGCAAGCAAAGGCCACTCTGTAGAACCATCAGTCAGCTTGGTTCCAGTAAACGACCCAACACTTTTGTGGATTAACTCAGGGGTTGCTACCCTTAAGAAATACTTTGACGGGACTATCAAACCTGAAAATCCACGTATCACCAATGCGCAAAAAGCTATCCGTACCAACGACATCGAAAATGTCGGAAAAACGGCTCGCCACCATACCATGTTTGAAATGTTGGGGAACTTCTCTATCGGAGATTACTTCCGTGATGAAGCCATCACTTGGGCTTATGAGCTCTTGACAAGCCCAGAATGGTTTGATTTTCCAGCTGAAAAACTCTACATGACCTATTACCCTGATGACAAAGATTCTTACAATCGCTGGATTGAAGTAGGAGTGGATCCAAGCCACTTGATCCCAATCGAAGACAATTTCTGGGAAATCGGTGCAGGACCTTCTGGACCAGATACAGAAATCTTCTTTGACCGTGGAGAAGAATTTGACCCAGAAAACATCGGTATTCGTTTGCTTGCAGAAGATATTGAAAACGACCGTTACATCGAAATCTGGAATATCGTTTTGTCACAATTTAACGCAGACCCTGCTGTTCCTCGTAGCGAGTACAAGGAATTGCCACACAAGAACATTGATACGGGCGCTGGTTTGGAGCGTTTGGTAGCCGTTATCCAAGGGGCTAAGACAAACTTTGAAACAGACCTCTTCATGCCAATCATTCGTGAAGTTGAGAAATTGTCTGGTAAGGTCTACGACCAAGATGGCGACAACATGAGCTTCAAGGTTATTGCAGACCACATCCGTTCACTTTCATTTGCCGTCGGTGATGGTGCCCTTCCAGGAAATGAAGGCCGCGGTTATGTTCTTCGCCGTCTTCTCCGTCGTGCTTCTATGCACGGTCAAAAATTGGGAATAAACGAGCCTTTCCTTTACAAACTCGTTCCAACTGTTGGAAAAATCATGGAAAGCTACTACCCAGAAGTGCTCGAAAAACGTGACTTTATCGAAAAAATCATCAAGAGCGAGGAAGAGTCATTTGCACGTACCCTTCATTCAGGTCAACACTTTGCAGAAACCATTGTAGCTGATTTGAAAGCGAAAGGTCAAAACGTTATCGCTGGGCAAGATGTCTTCAAACTCTACGACACTTACGGATTCCCAGTTGAGTTGACGGAAGAAATCGCTGAAGAAGCTGGGATGACTGTAGACCGTGAAGGTTTTGAAGCAGCCATGAAAGAGCAGCAAGAACGTGCGCGTGCGTCAGCTGTCAAAGGCGGCTCAATGGGAATGCAAAATGAAACCCTTCAAAATATCACAGTGGAAAGTGTCTTCAACTACAATGCCAGCCAATTGCCTTCTAAGTTGGTGGCTATCGTAGCGGACAATGCTGAAGTTGAAGCTGTTTCAGAAGGAACTGCCTCTCTGATCTTTGCAGAGACTCCATTCTACGCTGAAATGGGTGGACAGGTAGCTGACCATGGTCAAATCTTGGATGCTGCAGGAAACCTTGTGGCTACAGTGACAGATGTTCAAAAAGCGCCAAACGGACAAGCTCTTCACACGGTTGAAGTTCTTGCACCGCTTGCTTTGAACCAAGAATACACCTTGGCCATCGATACCAATCGTCGTCACCGTGTCATGAAAAACCACACAGCCACTCACTTGCTCCATGCGGCCCTTCACAATATCCTTGGTCACCATGCGACACAAGCAGGATCTCTGAACGAAGTCGAATTCCTTCGCTTTGACTTCACTCACTTCCAAGCCGTGACTCCAGAAGAATTGCGTGCTATTGAACAGCAAGTCAATGAGAAAATCTGGGAAGCAATTGCAGTAGAAACTGTTGAGACAGATATTGACACTGCTAAAGAAATGGGAGCTATGGCCCTCTTTGGTGAAAAATACGGTAAGGAAGTTCGTGTTGTGACCATCGGTGACTACTCAGTGGAACTCTGTGGTGGTACCCACGTTGGCAATACTTCTGAAATCGGTCTCTTCAAGATTGTCAAAGAAGAAGGAATCGGTTCAGGTACCCGCCGTATCTTGGCAGTAACTGGTAAGGAAGCCTTTGAAGCCTATCGCGAACAAGAAGACGCTCTGAAAGCCGTCGCAGCAACCTTGAAAGCACCTCAACTCAAGGAAGTTCCTCATAAGGTTGAAGGACTTCAAGAGCAACTTCGTCAATTGCAAAAAGAAAATGCAGAATTGAAGGAAAAAGCCGCGGCCGCAGCTGCAGGTGATGTCTTCAAGAATGTTCAAGAAGCAAACGGCCACCGTTACATTGCTAGTCAAGTTTCTGTATCTGACGCAGGTGCTCTTCGCACCTTTGCGGATAACTGGAAACAAAAAGACTACTCTGATGTGCTTGTCCTAGTTGCCGCTATCGGTGACAAAGTCAATGTTCTTGTAGCTAGCAAGACAAAAGATGTGCATGCAGGAAATCTTGTCAAAGAATTGGCTCCAATCGTTGATGGACGTGGTGGTGGTAAACCAGACATGGCCATGGCAGGAGGAAGCAACCAAGCGAAAATCCAAGAACTCTTGGATGCAGTAGCAGGTAAATTGTAAGACAATGAAGATCTATCCATTTGGGTAGGTCTTTTTGTGCATACAAAAAAGCCAAACCCGGTTGGATTTGACTTGTACCTGATAGGTTTATTTTGCTGCCCAGACACTGACTGAACCCGCTGCTACTGGAAATTCTCCATAACCTTCTTCATCAATTGTAACTTGACCTTGGTGGTTTCCAAGTAAGTCTACAAAGGTTTGGTTAGCCCATTCTTGACCGACAAACATAGACTTGCTGTTTTCTTGATCATTTGAAATCAAGACTGCGATTGGGGATTGATTTTCAGCACCTGAACGTACCCAACCGACACAGTTAGCGTCATCAAAGTAGTCTGTTTGCTCTCCATAGGCCCTGTCTTTTCGGATGGCTAGGAGACGATCAAGAACTTCTCTGAAATCTTGTTGAGCAAATTGCCCAGAAATACCATAATAGTCTCCGTAAAAGACACATGGAAGCCCATCTTGGCGTAATAGAATAAGGGCATAGGCTACTGGTTTGAACCATTCTTCAACAGTAGACTCAAGGGCTTGACCTCGTTGGGTATCATGGTTGTCGACAAAGGTCACAGCCTTATCGGGTTTTAGTTCAACCAAGCTATCTGTGAAAATGCCACGAAGGTCGTAGCTTGCTCCAGCCTGACTAGCTTCAAAGAGATTTTGGTGGAGGCGAACATCGACAAGGTCAAAACGTTCTTCTGTCTTTTCAAGATAGTCTAGATTGGCTTCCTTGTCAGGGTTCCAAAATTCTCCAAAAACATAAAAATCTTGACCGTATTTCTCCTTCATATCACGGATGAAATTGCCCATAAAGAAGGAGTCAATGTGCTTAACGGCATCCAAGCGGAAACCAGCTACACCAGTCGTTTCCATGAACCAGTCAGCCCAGTCATAGATGTTTTGGATGACTTCAGGATGCTTAAAGTCTAGGTCAGCGTACATGAGGTAGTCGTAGTTGCCGTTTTCGTTATCGACCAATTCCTCATTCGCCCAACCCTTATTGTCTCCCTGGATCAGGTAAATGCCAGATTTACGGCGCTTGGCATCGTAGTCTGTACCTGTGAAGTGGTACCAGTGCCAGTGGAAGTCATTGTAGGTGTCTTGGCGACCATCGAAGGTGAAGTGGGTCCAGCCATTGATAGTAAAGGGCTCACTTAGTTGAACGGTACGATCCTCAGGGTCCACTTCAATAACCTGAAAGGCTTCCATGTGATCGGCAGCAGCCTTGTGATTGAGCACTACATCGGCCATAGGTTGAATTCCCTGAGCCTTTAGGGCTTGAATGGCTTGAAGATAGTCTTCTTTAAACCCATACTTGGTGCGGACAGTCCCTTTTTGGTGAAATTCACCTAGGTCAAATAGGTCATATACCCCATAACCCACATCTTTTTCATTTGTAGCCTTGAAGGCTGGTGGCATCCAGACGTGGCTAATTCCCAGATGGGCTAGGTGCTCTGCATCATTTGTCAGTCGCGTCCAGTGTTGGCCGTCGTGAGGCAGATACCATTCAAAGTACTGCATAAGTGTCTGATTTTGCATTGTTTTTCCTCTTGCTTATCAATGTTGTGTTTTATTCTATCATAAAGTTTAGAACTAGGCAAACGTTTGCGCAATTTTCTATACTCATTTCTAGAATTGTCTATTTTTAAAGACACTATTTCCTTCCCATTGCTAGAGAAAGAATGTGTAGGAGAAAAAATGAATTGAGTAAACTTATTTTAATAAAAATGGCACTTAATAAACTAAAGTACAGATGGTTAAACGGTTTCTTTTTTGAGAATTGTCATAAAATTTGCTATAATAGTAGCTATGAATAGAATTAGGGTCAGCAAACGTGTTGAAAAAAAGCTAGCTAAGGGTCTAGTTCTTTTGGAAGCAAGTGATTTAACAGATATTGATCTGACGGATCAGGCAGTAGAAGTTCTTAGTCAAGACGGGAAGTTTTTAGGGAGTGCCTATCTTTCTCAGCAGAACAAAGGCATCGGCTGGATGGTCAGTAAGGAAAAGGTTAGCTTTAACCAAATCTTTTTTGAAGCTCTGTTTCGTAAGGCCAAGGAAGTTAGAAAGCCTTATTATCAGGATGACTTGACTACTGCCTTTCGCCTTTTTAACCAAGAGGGGGATGGCTTTGGCGGTCTGACTGTTGATCTCTACGGAGATTATGCTGTCTTTTCGTGGTACAACTCCTTTGTTTACCAGATTCGGAAGTTGATAGTAAAGGCTTTTAAGGAAGTTTTTCCTGAGGTCTTGGGTGCTTATGAGAAGATTCGTTTTAAAGGTCTAGACTACGAGTCTGCCCATATTTATGGTGAGGAAGCACCAGACTATTTTACTGTTCTTGAGAATGGCGTGCTCTATCAAGTCTTTATGAATGATGGCTTGATGACAGGGATTTTTCTAGACCAGCATGAAGTTCGTGGGAGTCTGGTTGACGGTCTAGCCATGGGCAAATCCTTGCTCAATATGTTTTCCTATACGGCTGCTTTTTCTGTCGCTGCAGCTATGGGAGGCGCGAGTGAGACAACTTCTGTCGACTTGGCCAAACGATCGAGAGAGCTATCAGAAGCTCATTTTCAGACAAATGGATTCAGCACGGACAATCATCGTTTTATCGTCATGGATGTCTTTGAATATTTCAAGTATGCCAAGCGAAAAGGCTTGACCTATGATGTGATTGTGCTTGATCCG
Organism: Streptococcus sp. 517s; assembly: GCF_054445985.1. Taxonomy (NCBI): domain Bacteria; kingdom Bacillati; phylum Bacillota; class Bacilli; order Lactobacillales; family Streptococcaceae; genus Streptococcus; species Streptococcus sp. 517s. The sequence goes on from NZ_CM136847.1 coordinate 677,593, forward strand.
CCGAGCTTTGCCCGTAATAAAAAACAAACATTTTCTGTGGCGAAGGATTATCACAAGTTGATTTCCCAGAGCCTAGAGATTTTAAATCCGGGAGGGATTATCATTGCTAGTACTAATGCTGCCAATGTTTCCCGCCAGAAATTTACAGAACAAATTGATAAAGGTTTTGCAGGAAGAAGGTATCAGATTTTAAACCAATATGGTCTTCCTGCAGACTTTTCCTATAATAAAAAAGATGAAAGCAGTAATTACCTCAAGGTGATTAGTATGAAGGTTAGTAAATGAAATTAGTCGTCTCAGTAATGCCAAGAAGTTTAGAAGAAGCGCAAGAACTGGATGCCACTAGGTATGAAGATGCCGATATCATTGAGTGGCGTGCGGACTTTCTTGCAAAGGACGCTATTTTACAGGTAGCACCCGCTATCTTTGAAAAATTTGCAGGACGCGAACTGGTCTTTACCCTTCGGACTCGAGCTGAGGGAGGAGAAATTGAACTTTCCTCAGAAGAGTATGTTCAAATTATCAAGGAAGTGGCGCAACTCTATCAACCAGACTATATTGATTTTGAGTACTACAGCTACAAGGATGTTTTTGAGGAAATGTTGGATTTTCCAAATCTCGTATTGAGCTATCATAATTTCCAGGAGACACCTGAAAATATGATGGAAATCCTGTCGGAGTTGACCAGTCTCTCTCCAAAGGTGGTCAAAGTATCAGTTATGGCCCATACGGAGCAGGATGTTTTAGACCTGATGAACTACACACGAGGATTTAAAACACTCAATCCTGAGCAAGAGTACGTGACCATTTCCATGGGGAAAATGGGCAAGGTATCACGCATTACTTCAGATGTGACGGGTTCAAGTTGGTCATTTGCTAGTCTGGATGAAGCGAGTGCCCCAGGTCAGATTTCTCTATCAAACATGAAGAAAATCAGGGAGATTTTGGATGAAGCTTGATGGCTATACACGTTTAGCTGCAGTTGTTGCAAATCCCATTAAACACTCTATTTCACCTTTTATCCACAATAGGGCCTTTGAGGCGACAGCTATTAATGGTGCCTATGTAGCTTGGGAGATTGAAGCGGGTGATCTGGCAGAAACAGTCGCCAATATTCGCCGTTACCAGATGTTTGGGATCAACCTGTCTATGCCTTACAAGGAGCAAGTGATTCCTTATCTGGATGAGTTGAGTGATGAAGCTCGTTTGATTGGGGCAGTCAACACAGTTGTTAATCAAGACGGAACGTTAATTGGATATAATACAGATGGCAAGGGATTTTTTAAGAGCTTGCCTTCTTTTACAATCTCGGATAAGAAAATGACCATTCTGGGGGCAGGTGGTGCGGCCAAATCAATATTGGCACAAGCCATTTTGGACGGCGTCAGTCAGATTTCTGTCTTTGTGCGTTCAGCTTCCATGGAAAAAACAAGACCTTACCTAGACAAGTTGCAGGAGCAAACAGGCTTTAAAGTGGACTTGTATGCTTTAAAAAATCTTTCTGAACTGCAATCAAGGATTGCCGAGTCGGACCTACTCGTCAATGCGACCAGTGTAGGGATGGATGGCAAATCATCCCCAGTTCCTGAAAGCATAGTCTTACCAGAAACTCTCTTGGTGGCAGATATCATTTACCAACCTTTTGAGACGCCATTTTTGAAATGGGCTAGAAGTCAGGGCAATCCAGCTGTCAACGGCCTGGGGATGTTGCTCTATCAAGCTGCTGAAGCTTTTCAACTGTGGACAGGAAAAGAAATGCCGACAGATGAGATTTGGCAGTCCTTAACAGAAAAATATAAATAGTGAAAAGGAGACCCTACTATGAAAATCAGAATCGATATTCCGCATCATCCTTATGATATTCAGATTGAAAAAGGTTGTCTGGCCCAGGCTGGTCAATGGTTGCGAGAACTCTGGCAACCTCAAAAAGTGGTTATCGTAACCGACAACCATGTAGCTTCTCTCTATGCAGAGAAGGTTAAACTCAGCCTAGAAGATGCTGGTTTTCAGGTAGCTGTTTTTGACTTTTTAGAAGGCGAAGAACGAAAAAATTTAACCACTGTTCAGAAGGTCTATGAGTTTCTAGTTAAGCAAGGTTTGACTCGTAGCGATGGAATCGTGGCTCTAGGTGGTGGTGTCGTTGGGGACCTGGCTGGTTTCGTAGCCTCTACCTATATGCGGGGCATTCACTTTGTTCAGATTCCGACTAGTTTGACAGCCCAGGTGGATTCTTCTATCGGTGGAAAGACGGGTGTTAATACTTCTTTTGCTAAGAATATGGTGGGTACCTTTGCTCAACCAGATGGTGTTCTGATTGATCCGCTTGTCCTTGAAACACTCGGAAAAAGAGAGTTGATTGAGGGAATGGGGGAGGTTATCAAGTACGGCTTGATTGAGGATCCAGAACTGTGGGCTCTCTTGACGGAACTGGATGGTTCTGTAGAGAGCATACTTGAACATGCAGAGACTTTGATTGAACATTCTTGTCAGGTTAAGCGCAAGATGGTGGTTGAGGATGAGTTGGACAATGGCGTTCGCCTTTACCTCAATTTTGGGCACACTATTGGTCATGCTATCGAAGCAACGGCCGGTTATGGCAAGGTCATGCATGGTGAGGCCGTGGCCATGGGGATGGTGCAGATTTCCAAGGTTGCTGAGGAAAAAGGTCTTATGCCAGAAGGAATAACCCAGTCCATTAGAGAGATGTGCCAGAAATTTGGTTTACCTATTGACTATGAGAACTGGGATGTTGACAAGCTTTATCAGGCTTTGACTCATGACAAGAAGGCACGTGGCAACACCTTGAAATTGGTCTTGGTACCAGAGCTTGGTTCAGCGACCATTCACCCAGTTTCTCTGGAAGAGATGAAAGACTACTTGGTAAAATAAGGAGAACGTATGAGATATTTAACTGCAGGAGAATCACATGGACCCCGTCTGACGGCAATTATTGAAGGAATTCCAGCTGGACTTCCTTTGACAGCAGAGGATATCAATGAGGATCTAAAACGTCGTCAGGGTGGCTACGGTCGTGGTGGTCGTATGAAGATTGAGAGTGACCAGGTTGTCTTTACATCGGGCGTTCGCCACGGGAAAACGACAGGGGCTCCCATTACAATGGATGTCATCAATAAGGACCACCAGAAATGGCTGGATATCATGTCTGCAGAGGACATTGAAGACCGCCTTAAAAGCAAGCGAAAAATTACCCATCCTCGCCCAGGTCATGCCGATTTAGTTGGGGGCATCAAGTACCGTTTTGATGATTTGCGAAATTCTTTGGAACGTTCATCAGCTCGTGAAACCACCATGCGAGTTGCTGTTGGGGCAGTAGCCAAACGTCTCTTAGCTGAGCTAGATATGGAGATTGCCAACCATGTCGTGGTCTTTGGTGGTAAGGAAATCGATGTACCTGAAAATCTAACAGTCGCTGAGATTAAGGAACGAGCTGCCCAGTCTGAAGTTTCTATTGTCAACCAAGAGCGGGAACAGGAAATCAAGGACTATATTGACCAAATCAAACGTGACGGTGATACCATCGGTGGGGTTGTGGAGACAGTCGTCGGAGGTGTTCCAGTTGGTCTTGGTTCCTATGTCCAATGGGACAGAAAATTGGATGCGCGATTGGCCCAAGCAGTTGTTTCTATCAATGCCTTTAAAGGGGTGGAATTTGGTCTTGGATTTGAAGCTGGTTACCGCAAAGGCAGCCAAGTTATGGATGAAATTCTCTGGTCTAAAGAAGACGGCTATACTCGTCGTACCAATAATCTAGGTGGTTTCGAAGGTGGTATGACCAATGGGCAACCCATTGTTGTTCGTGGTGTTATGAAACCCATTCCCACTCTCTATAAACCACTCATGAGTGTGGATATCGAAACCCACGAACCTTACAAGGCAACAGTGGAGAGAAGTGATCCGACCGCCCTTCCAGCAGCAGGTGTGGTCATGGAAGCCGTTGTGGCAACGGTTCTGGCACAAGAAATCCTTGAAAAATTCTCATCTGACAATCTAGAGGAATTAAAAGAGGCAGTTGCCAAGCACCGAGACTATACAAAGAACTATTAAGGAGTCCTTATGGCAAAAACCATCTATATCGCAGGTCTCGGTTTGATTGGTGCTTCGATGGCACTCGGTATCAAGCGTGATCATCCTGATTATGAAATTTTGGGTTATAATCGCAGTCAGGCTTCGAGAGACATTGCCTTGGAGCGAGGTATGATAGACCGTGCGACGGATGATTTTGCCAGTTTCGCTCCTCTAGCAGATGTCATCATTCTGACCTTGCCAATCAAACAGACCATTGCTTTTATTAAGGAGCTGGCAGATTTAGATTTGAAAGAAGGTGTCATTATCTCGGATGCCGGCTCGACCAAGTCAGCCATTGTAGATGCGGCGGAGGAATATTTGGCTGGTAAACCTGTTCGCTTTGTCGGGGCCCATCCCATGGCTGGTAGCCACAAGACAGGAGCCGCCTCTGCGGATGTTAATCTCTTCGAAAATGCCTACTATATCTTCACACCTTCGAGCCTGACAAGTCCTGACACACTTGAGGAAATGAAAGATCTGCTTTCAGGCCTTCATGCTCGTTTTATCGAGATTGATGCCAAGGAGCATGATCGAGTCACTTCTCAGATTAGTCATTTTCCTCATATTCTGGCTTCTAGTCTCATGGAGCAGACAGCAGTTTATGCTCAAGAACATGAAATGGCAAGGCGCTTTGCGGCGGGAGGATTTCGAGATATGACTCGAATTGCGGAAAGCGAGCCAGGTATGTGGACTTCTATTCTCTTGTCCAATCAAGAGACTATTCTAGATCGAATTGCGGATTTCAAGGAGCGCCTAGATGAGGTTGGACAAGCCATCAGCAAGGGAGATGAAGAGCAAATCTGGAACTTTTTCAACCAAGCGCGTGAGCAACGACAAGCTATGGAAATCCATAAGCGTGGTGGTGTGGATAGCTCTTACGACCTCTATGTCGACGTTCCCGATGAAGAAGATGTCATCTTGCGAATTTTGGAATTGCTACGTGGGACTTCCTTGGTCAACATTCACATCAACGAAGAAAACCGTGAGGATATTCACGGGATTCTACAAATTTCCTTTAAGAATGCTCAAGATTTAGAACGAGCCGAGCATCTCATAACAGAAAATACGGACTACACAGTCGTCATCAAATAAGGAGAAAATCATGTCAAATATTTACGATAGTGCAAATGAACTTAGTCGCGGGTTACGCGAATTACCAGAATACAAGGCAGTTAAGTCAGCCAAAGATGCTATCCAAGCTGATGAACAAGCTAGCAAGATTTTTGTAGACTACCTCGCTTTCCAGCAAGAAATCCAAGTCATGGCGCAAACGGGACAAATGCCAGACACCTCTTTCCAAGAAAAGATGCAGTCCTTCAGTAAGCAAATCCAAGAGAACGCTCTGTTGTCAGATTTCTTTGCCAAACAGCAACAATTGTCCATTTACCTTTCAGACATTGAAAAAATTGTCTTTGAACCTGTTTCAGAATTATTGAAATAGTATTTTATCTGTATAAAAGCCAGAAATTTCAGGAATTTCTGGCTTTTTTGTGATAAAATAAGAAAAGTATTGCAAGTATGAGGTCAACTATGAAACTAAAAACAAGCATTCGCCACTTACATGGCAGTATCCGGGTACCAGGTGACAAGTCTATCAGCCACCGTTCGATTATTTTTGGAAGTTTGGCTGAGGGCGAGACTAAGGTTTATGATATTCTGCGTGGAGAGGATGTGCTTTCAACCATGCAGGTTTTTCGTGACCTTGGTGTTGAAATTGAGGACAAAGATGGGGTTGTTACCATTCAAGGTGTTGGGATGGATGGTTTAAAAGATCCTAAAAATGCTTTAGACATGGGGAATTCTGGAACCTCGATTCGTCTGATTTCAGGTGTACTTGCTGGAGCAGATTTTGAAGTAGAGATGTTCGGAGACGACAGTCTTTCTAAACGCCCTATGGACCGTGTGACTCTTCCTCTGAAAAAAATGGGTGTCAGCATTTCAGGGCAAACCGAGCGAGACCTGCCTCCTCTTCGCCTAAAAGGGACGAAAAATTTAAGACCGATTCACTATGAGTTGCCAATCGCCTCCGCTCAGGTCAAGTCTGCCTTGATATTTGCAGCCTTGCAGGCTCAGGGGGAGTCCGTTATTCTCGAGAAAGAATGCACCCGTAATCATACTGAAGATATGCTACAGCAATTTGGTGGTCATTTAAGTGTGGATGGCAAGAAAATCACAGTTCAAGGGCCACAAAAACTGACCGGACAAAAGGTAGTTGTTCCAGGAGATATTTCCAGTGCAGCCTTTTGGTTGGTCGCAGGTTTGATTGTTCCAAACTCTCGTGTAGTGCTGCAGAATGTGGGCATCAATGAAACGCGTACTGGTATTATTGATGTCATTCGTGCCATGGGAGGAAAACTAGAAATAACTGAAATCGATCCAATCGCTAAATCAGCAACCTTGACTGTCGAGTCTTCAGACCTGAAAGGAACGGAGATAGGTGGCGCTTTGATTCCACGCTTGATTGATGAATTACCCATTATTGCCCTTCTAGCGACCCAAGCGCAAGGTGTAACGGTCATTAAGGATGCTGAAGAACTCAAGGTCAAGGAAACCGACCGCATTCAGGTGGTGGCAGATGCCTTAAATAGTATGGGAGCGGATATCACTCCTACAGCAGATGGGATGATTATCAAAGGGAAATCAAGACTTCATGGCGCTAGAGTCAATACGTTTGGTGACCACCGAATTGGAATGATGACAGCTATTGCAGCCCTCTTGGTTGCTGATGGAGAAGTGGAACTTGACCGTGCTGAAGCCATCAATACCAGCTATCCTAGCTTCTTTGATGATTTGGAGACTTTGATTCATGGCTAAGGTATTACTCGGATTTATGGGGGCGGGCAAATCGACAATCGCTAGAGGATTGGACCCAGACTACATCGATATGGATGCCTTAATTGAGGAACGTTTGGGCATGTCCATTGCGGATTTTTTCGCTGAAAAAGGAGAAGTGGCCTTTCGTCAAGTAGAGTCAGAAGTCCTATCTGACTTACTACAAAAAGATAAAGTTGTGTCAACTGGAGGAGGGGTTGTCATTTCTCAGAGAAATCGCGACTTGCTTAAGACCAATCCTGATAACATCTACCTAAAAGCAGATTTTGAAACCCTCTACCAACGTATCGCAGCTGATAAGGACAATCAGCGCCCGCTTTTTCTTAATAAAAGCAAGGAAGAACTAGCCAGTATTTTTCAAGAAAGACAAGCTTGGTATGAGGAAGTAGCCAGTCGGGTTCTAGATGTGACCAAGTTAAGCCCAGAGGAAATTATAGAGGAACTGAGATGAAAATTGCCTATCTAGGTCCCAAGGGATCTTTTTCGCATCATGTTGTGCAGACAGCTTTTCCCAAAGAGGAATTGCAGGCTTTTGCCAATATCACAGATGTCATCAAGGCCTATGAACAGGGCTTGGTGGACTATTCTGTGGTACCAGTTGAAAACTCCATTGAAGGTAGTGTCCATGAAAGCTTGGATTATCTTTTTCATCAGGCTCGCATCCAAGCAGTTGCAGAAATCGTTCAGCCCATTCACCAGCAGCTGATGGCAGTTCCAGGTCAGTCAAAAATTGAGAAGATTTTTTCCCATCCTCAGGCTTTGGCTCAGGGAAAAAAATTCATCGATGAACACTATCCAGAGGCCAAAATTGAGATAACCGCCAGTACCGCCTATGCAGCTCGCTTTATTTCGGAACATCCAGACCAGCCATACGCAGCCATTGCTCCTAGAAGTTCAGCTGAAGAATATGGATTGGCATTGATTGCTGAGGATATTCAAGAAATGGAAGCCAATTTCACGCGTTTTTGGGTGTTAGGGGCAGAGATACCGAAGATTCCTTTGAACTCACAGGCTGAAAAAATGAGTTTGGCCTTGACCTTACCAGACAACCTACCTGGTGCTCTTTACAAGGCGCTTTCGACCTTTGCTTGGAGAGGGATTGACTTAACAAAGATTGAAAGTCGCCCCCTTAAAACAGCCTTGGGAGAATACTTTTTCATTATCGATGTAGACAATAGTGACAAAGAACTGGTTCATTTTGCCAGACAAGAACTAGAGGCCATTGGGATCCAGCACAAGATACTGGGAACCTACCCGATTTTTACCATAACTGATATAGAAAAGGAGAGTCAATGAGCAAAGAAAATCCTTTAAGTCATCACGAGCAGTTACGTTATGACTATCTCTTCAAAAATATTCATTACCTCAACGATCGTGAACGGAGGGAGTTTGACTATCTGCAGCAAAAAATGACAGGTTCCAAGTCTGAAGTTCACCATTTCTATCAAGAAGAAAAAGAAGAAACTTGGGGTAGAGATATTGATCTTCCAACTTATGGCAGTAGAAGTCGATCTAAGAGACGTGAAAAGGGAACTCCTCTGCCTAAAGTCAAAAAGAAAAAAAGAAGAATTCGCTTCAAACGAATACTGACTTGGTTCTTGCTGTTGATTACTTGTGTGGCTGCAGGGATGATTTTTATGTTTCTTCGAGGATTCCAGTCAGCAACAAATCCAACAAATAAGCCGGCTGACGCCAAGGCGGCACAAGTACAGGTGTTTAATGGTCAAGATACTAAAGACGGGGTGAATATCCTAATCATGGGGACAGATGGCCGTATTGGCCAAAACAGTGCAGAAACCCGTACCGATACGATCATGGTACTAAATGTCAGCGGATCGGATAAAAAGATCAAGCTAGTCAGCTTCATGCGCGACAACCTAGTTTATATTGACGGGTATAGTAAGATTGTAAATGGCAAGAAACAAACGGATAATAAACTCAATGTTGCCTATGAACTTGGGGAGCAGGAGGGACAAAAAGGAGCAGAAATGGTTCGCAAGGTTCTAAAAGACAACTTTGATTTGGACATCAAGTACTATGCCCTAGTTGATTTCCAAGCCTTTGCAACAGCCATTGATACCCTCTTCCCTGACGGAGTAACGATTGATGCTCAATTCTCAACATTGAATGGTCAACCTTTGACAGAAGCCACAGTTGGAGATGACCTTCATGCAACAGAGACTGAGTCGCCAACTCAAACTATCAAAGTTGGAAAACAGCAGATGAATGGATCCACCTTGCTGAACTATGCTCGTTTCCGTGATGATGATGAAGGGGACTATGGTCGTACCAAGAGACAACAACAAGTGATGTCAGCTGTTCTTGAGCAGATTAAAGATCCAACCAAGCTTTTTACAGGATCAGAGGCACTTGGAAAAGTCTTTGGCATGACATCAACAAATCTACCATATAGCTTTTTGTTGACCAATGGCTTATCTGTCCTAGAAGGTGCTCAAAATGGAATTGAAAGACTCACAGTACCAGAACTTGGTGATTGGGTAGATGCTTATGATGTCTATGGAGGGCAAGGACTTCTTGTCGATCAAAATAAATACCAAACCAAGCTCGCTCAAATGGGGATGAGATAAGAGGTGATAAATGAAAATCAAAGTTTGATTCACTAGTGAAATGGTATTCTGAGCTTTGGTTTTTCTTACTATCTGATAGATTTTTAAGGCTTTTTTATGGTATAATAAAACGATATAACTCGTTATTGGACAGAAGAGGAGAGATATGAGTGATTTGAAAGCGATTCAGGCTCGTAGTCTAGAAATGGCTGAATATTTTGTCGCGTTTTGTAAAGAACATAATTTGTTATGCTACCTCTGTGGTGGAGGAGCTATTGGCGCCCTTCGTAATAAGGGTTTCATTCCTTGGGATGATGACTTAGACTTTTTCATGCCTCGTAAGGACTATGAAAAATTAGCAGAACTGTGGCCCCGTTATGCAGATGAGCGCTATTTCTTGTCAAAGAGCAAGAAGGATTTTGTAGACCGTAACCTTTTTATTACCATTCGTGACAAGGAAACCACTTGTATCAAGCCTTATCAGAAGGATTTGGATTTGCCCCACGGTTTGGCCTTGGATGTTTTGCCTTTGGATTATTATCCTAAAAATCCGGCTGAGCGTAAGAAACAGGTTCGTTGGGCCTTGATTTATTCACTCTTTTGCGCCCAAACTATCCCAGAAAAGCATGGTGCCATCATGAAATGGGGAAGTCGCATCTTACTCGGCCTGACTCCAAAATCTCTACGTTATCACATTTGGAAAAAAGCTGAAAAAGAAATGACCAAGTATGGTCTGGCTGAGAGCGATGGAATCACGGAATTATGCTCAGGTCCCGGCTACATGCGAAACAAATACCCAATCGCATCCTTTGAAGACAATCTCTTTTTGCCATTCGAAGGAACAGAGATGCCCATTCCAGTTGGCTACGATGCCTATCTCAGCACTGCTTTTGGGGATTATATGACACCGCCACCAGCGGACAAGCAAGTACCGCATCATGATGCTATTATAGCAGACATGGACAAGAGCTACACAGAGTATAAGGGAGAATATGGAGCATGATGGGAGAAAAAATAAGCGTTATCGTTCCAGTCTACAATGTAGAAGCCTATCTGGAGCGATGTGTGGAGTCGATTCTTCAACAGACTTATGCCCATTTTGAGTTAATCTTAATCAACGATGGTTCTACTGATTCCAGCGGACAGATCTGTGATCACTTAGCATCTCAGTATGAGAATATCAAGGTTCATCATATCGAAAATGCTGGAGTTTCAAATGCTAGAAATATGGGAATTCAGCTAGCGACGGGTTCTTGGGTTACCTTTATTGATAGCGATGATTTCGTTACCCAGGATTACCTAGCTACTTTAGCTAGTGCAGTTGAGGGGTTGAATGTAGGCTTTGTAATTGCTCCTCTGCACCATATTAAAAATGGCATTGTGACAGATTTACCTCCACATTCTGGAAAAACAGAACTCTGGTCAACAGAAGAAACCATGAAGGAACTACTGATGACCACCAGAACGTCATTTTTTCCAGTTGCAAAACTGTTTAAGAGAGACCTGCTTGCGGATGAAAAGTTTAATACAAATTATCACCTAGCTGAAGATGCCTTATTTTTAACTGAATTGCTACTAAAGACAAGATGCAGTAGCGTATTTATTGACAAGCCTGTTTATTATTATGATCATCGTGAGGGAAGTGCAACAACATCTGTTAATCAGCATGTGTTTGATACGATAGAAGTTTATAAGCAAATAATTGCTCAAGTTTCACAAGTCTTTCCTAATTTAAAATATGAATTAAAAAATAGAGAATGTTGGTCGTACATCACAGTTTACGATAAAATTATCTTTACTTCACGTGAAGAGTATCAAAAGGAGAAAGTCGAGCTGAGGACTTGGATTGTTCAGCATCGACGCGAAATATGGAAGGATGCTTATTTCACTACTTTTCGCAAGGTAGCGATCCTTTCACTTGTCATTTCTCCATGGCTATATAAGAAAATTGTTGGATTAAAAAACTAATATCATGAGAAGGAGTTGAAAATGAATTTTTCAAAAATGGATGAATACTTTGAAAAATCAAAACCATGGATTGCGTATCTGTTTGTTTTCATTTCGATTTTAAGTATGAGTTCACTGGTTTATAAGATAGCAAATCCCTTCTATAAGGGATTGTCCGCGATTGTAGTGCTTTATATTTGCTATACCTTATTGTTTAAGCGGAAAGAAATCACAGTAGATCGCAAATTTCTATCCTTATTTGGACTCTTAGCTGGAAGTCACCTGCTATCTGCTGTCTTCAATCGCTCTGGACATCTGATTGGAAATGTGATTGAAATTCTCTTCATGGTAACCTATGTTTTATTATTTACCATGTTACAATCAGGGCAACTTAAAAAATTATTTGACTGGATTGCCTATACGGTTCAAATTGTTTCTTTTTCTTCAGCAATTTTTGCGTTTGGTTTATTGGTAAGTAGAGTCCTTATCCTATTTAAGATTGGCGAACAATCTTATTACTATGGTGTCATGAATGGACGTCTGTGGGGGATTGTCAATCCTAATGCTAGTGCGATATTTTCATACATTAGCATTATTTTGGCCATGTATTTGATCCATAAAGGAAGTAAATATTCTGTTTATCTTAAACTGAACAATGTGATTCAATTAGTTTACTTCGCTACGATGCAAAGTCGAGGAGCCTTACTTTCTTTACTTCTCATGGTTGGACTTTATAGTTTCTTTGCTACTAGAGGAAGTATCGTTAAACGATTCCTCACTTTTATAGTTGCTGGTTTGCTGATTACTGCTGCTAATATTGGATTAAGCTATGCAACTTCAATTTATATCGCATCTGAAACTGCGACTGTCTTAGATTTAAACAAAGGGCAATCCTATGCTGAAACAGATTCGTCTGTCGCTAAGAAGAACGGTGAACTTCATCTAATCGAAACAACACCAAGTGGTAGAACGTATATTTGGAAAAATGCCATCAAGATGGGAAGTACGAAACCAATTTTTGGTTATGGTGTACGGAATGTTCCAGATTACTACACAGAATATTTCAGTAAATTTGAGATTCAAAACTCTCTTATCGGTGGGAATTTCCATAATATTTTTGTGACCATATTTGTCAGTTCGGGAGTTCTAGGCTTGGTATCCTTCCTTCTTATACTGGCTTATGTCATCAAGCGCTTTTTAACGTATTTGATTGTTTCAAAGAAAAATACTGATAAATTGATCATGATCCTTTTCTTCGGTATCTTGTTTGGTCAATTATTTGAAAGTCAGATTATGTATTCAACCAACTTTATTAATATCATCTTCTGGTTAGCAATTGGCTATGGACTCGTAGTCTGCAAACGAGATGAAGGAGTTCGGTACCAAGAAGTAACAGAAGTCAATGAAATTCAACAGATGGAACTTGGAATCATGGAGTATATTCATGAAGTTTGTCAGAAAATTGGTGCCAAATATTTCTTAGCATATGGAAGTCTAATTGGTGCGGTTCGCCATAAAGGTTTTATTCCTTGGGATGATGATATGGATATCTGCATGCTAAGAGAAGACTATGAGAAACTACAAGATTACCTTATCGCTAACCCTGATGAACGTTACGAAGTCATGTCTTATAAAAATAATCTCAACTATGTCTATCCTTTCATGAAAGTGAAGGACAACCATACTTACTTGTTGGAAGAAGATGTTCGCATCGATTCAAATATGGGAATCTATGTGGATATTTTCCCTGTAGATGGTTATGAAGATGATGCAGATTTTAAAAACAAAATGACGAAACTCATAAAGAAACGTCAATTGAGTTGTTACACTTTTAAAGGAATTACTAATACAAAAAGTCTACTAAATTCTCTAATTCGTTATATTTCTGTTGTCATTTTCTATTTCACAAATACGAATAAGTATGTTGAGCAAATTGATGGGCTTGCTAAATCTAGAGCAGTTGCTGACTACGAGCAAATTGACTATTTGATTTACAAGGATATGAATAAGCCAGTTTGGAAACGTGAGTGGTTAGAACAAGTGATTGTGGGAACGTTTGAAGGCAAGAAATTTATGATTCCAAAACACTACCATGAAATTTTGACCTCTGACTATGGGGATTACATGCAATTGCCGCCTCTTGAACAAAGAGTATCTCACCATGATTTTAAACTGTGGAAAATCACTAAAAGTTCTAAGTAAGCAAATCGCAGTTAAAAATCGTTTAAAAAATTAGTCAAAATTAGGAGAATAGAAAGTATGTCTGAGAGAGTTTTAAGTCTTGAAGAAATAAAACAAGTGGAGTTGGATATTTTAAAGTATCTACATGAACTATGTGAACAGCATCAGATTAAATATTTTATTGATTTTGGAACCTTACTAGGAGCTGTTCGCCATAAAGGATTTATCCCTTGGGATGATGATACGGATATTTCTTTGGCGCGTGATGAATTTGAAAAGCTTTATCAGGTTTTAAAAAATGAGAATCATCCCTACTACAAATTGATTTCATTTAGAGAAACAAAAGGATATCCTTACAGTTATATGCGTGTCCATGATATTAGAACACGTAGAGATGCCAATCTTCTGGACCCGACAGTCGTATTGGGAACTTGCGTTGACATTTTTCCATACGATGGTGTCGTGACAGAGGAAAGTGATTGTAAGAAAATGAAGCTCTATAAACACTTTGTCCGCCTTTCTTCTTTGAATTTCAAAGGAATTAAATCAGAAAATGGGGGGATAAAAAATCTACCTCGTTATATTGGGTCAGCTATTTTTCGCCTAAGTTCTCCACAAACTTGGAATCAAAAATTAGAGAACCTTGCTTTGAAATATAGCGTAAATCAAGCTACAGATCTTACCTGTACGATATTTGATCCAAGCTTTCCAGAGGGAATCAAAAAAGAATGGCTCTATGATCTGGTTGATATGCCATACGAAAACATCGTAGTGAAGGCTCCGAGAAAATACCATGAAATTCTTGTCTACGAATTTGGAGCAGACTATATGACTCCACCACCTGTTGAACAACAGGTTCCAGGAACTGATAAGAATTATTGGATTGATTAGTAAGAGATTGTTTTCATCGAGAAAGGAGTGTTCAAGATGAAGAATAAAGGATTAGTTAAATCAGTCAGTTATAGTTTCTTTGCTTTCCTTTTTGTGTTGATTGGTTTATCACAACAAGTTAATGCAGACACCATTACTGCTGGTTCAGGCAATCGTATCCATTTCATAAATACTAAAGCAAAATCTGGGAGTGATGCCATCCTTCTGGAGAGCAATGGTCATTATGCCCTGATTGACATGGGGGAAGACTATGACTTTCCTGATGGGAGTGATCCACGCTATCCAAGTCGTTGGGGAATTTCCATGAGAAATTATCAAGTCTTGGAAGACCGTTTGATTCGCCATCTTGATCAGATTGGTGTTAAAAAATTAGATTTTATTTTGGGGACTCATGTTCATAGTGACCATATAGGCGGAGCAGATGAGATACTTAATCGTTACCAAGTTGGTAAGTTTTATTTAAAAAAATATTCAGATGAACGGATTACCTCACACTGGGGACTCTGGGATAATCTTTTCAATTATGATAATGCTTTAAGAGCCGCATACAAACGAGGGGTTACTCTTATTCAGAATATTACAGATGAGGATAGTCACTTTAAATTAGGTGATATGGATATCCAACTCTATAATTATAAAAATGAATATGATGCTGAGGGGAATCTGAAAAAAGTTCGAGATGATAACTCAAACTCAATCGTTTCAGTGGTGACTGTGGCAGGAAAGAGAATCTACCTTGGTGGAGATTTGGATAATGCCGAAGGAGCGGAAGATAAGTTAGGTCCAGTTATCGGCAAGGTTGATATGATGAAATGGAATCATCATTATGATGCGACAATTTCAAATACGATTAATTTTCTTGAAAACCTATCTCCAAAGATGATTATTCAAACAACTGGTGGTGATATTAATGTTGCTTCAACCAGAGAATACCTCCAAAAGAAAAATATTCAAGTTCTCAGAGCTTCTAGTCAAACTCAAGATGCTACCGTTTTTGATATTAGTGATAGCGGATTTGCCAATGTTTCTAATCTCTTCCCTGACATCCCTGTAGTTGACGAAAAATGGTATCAAGAAGGTGGCCACTGGAAATATCGTTTAAGTGATGGGGAAATGGCTATCGGTTGGAAAGAGATTGGCGGAGCCACTTACTTCTTTAATGGAAAAGGACAAATGCAAGCAGGCCGCTGGCTTCACCTTAATGATGATTGGGGAGAAAATGCTAAGGGAAATGATTACTATCTCAACTCAAATGGTAAAATGCAAACAGGTGGTTGGTTCAAGCTAGATGGTCATTGGTATTATATCCAATCAAATGGTGCTAGACGATTTAGTGAGCTTTCTGAAATTGGAGGTAAGAAATATCTCTTTGCAGCAGATGGGAAAATGCTAACAGGAAATCAATTCTTTAATGGCAAGAAGATGTTCTTTGCAGACAGTGGTGCACTCCAAACAGCAGGTAAGCCTTCAACCTGGCAAAAGATTGACTCAGATTGGTATTTCTATGATGAGGATGGGTTACGAACTATCGGTAAAAAGAATATCAATGGAAGCACATATTACTTTAATCAAGAAGGTGTCATGCAAAATGGCTGGGCCTTTGTTGATGGTCACTGGAACTATTTTGCAAGTTCTGGAGCTATGAAAACTGGATGGATCAAGGATCAGGATACTTGGTATTATCTGGACAAAGATGGTATCATGCTCACTGGAAAACAAGATATAAATGGTGTTCGTTACTATTTGAACGCTAGTGGTGCCATGCAAACTGGCTGGAAATGGCTAGAGAACCATTGGTATTACTATGCGAACTCAGGAGCTATGAAAACAGGCTGGATTAAGGATAATGAGAAATGGTATTATCTAAATCAAGATGGTATTATGCAGATCGGGAAACAAGAAATCAATGGTACGCGCTACTATTTGAATACCAGCGGTGCCATGCAAACAGGCTGGCAGTGGCTTGATAAACACTGGTATTATTATGCTGACTCAGGAGCTATGAAAACTGGTTGGTTGAAGGATCAAGGAACATGGTATTATCTTGAAGATCAGGAAGGTATCATGCTGGTTGGTTTCCAACAAGTAGATGGTAAGCAGTATTACTTTAGTGCATCAGGAGCTATGCAAACAGGCTGGAAATGGTTTGATAATCATTATCGTTACTTTGAAGTAAGTGGAGCTATGAAGACAGGTTGGATCAAGGATAAAGGAATCTGGTATTATCTCAATCCTGAAGATGGTATCATGTTGGTTGGCCTTCATAAAGTAAATGGTGATCATTATTACTTTGATGAATCAGGAGCTATGCAGACCGGTTGGAAACGACTTGATGGTAATTGGTACTATTTCCAAGCTGATGGTTCTTTATTGAAGAATGCAACGACACCTGATGGTTACAAGGTAAACGAAGAAGGAATTTGGAGACAGGCTGTTGCTACTGTAAATAGCGATGCAGTCAAGCCAGAACAGAAACAAGAAGCTAATTCCTCTAGTGCTGAACAGCCAAAACAAGATTCAAATCTAGAAGCCAATACTTCTGACAAGAAAGAAAAAGAATAAATAAGAAACACCCTACTGATAAACGAGCGTTTATCAGTAGGGTGTTCTTTTAGTTTCTTTTGATCTTAGCTAATACTAGGTTCAGTGCATAGTGAAGTGTTTTATCCTTAGTGAGAAAGAGTGTTAAGAGATAGTAGATTCCACAAGTAGCTATGGTAGAGAGAACCATGAGGATCATGTTGAGGTTCACCGTATAGGAACTGATTTGGAAAATCATCTTGAAAATATAGAAGATCGGGATAAATCCAAGGGATATGAGACCATAACGTGTTAAGGTCTCAAAGATTTCTTTTAAATTAATTAGTTGATGTTTCTTAATAAAATGAATTTCTAAGAGAACAACGATGGCTTCCGCAATAATGGTAGTAGCAATATAATACTCAGGGGCAAAAATATTATTGATATACAAGATACAGTTGAAGAGGAGATTTGCTCCACCACCAGCAAAGTAGAAAGCGGTCAAGCGGTTCTCGTGGTCATTGATAAAGATAATTTGCTTACCAAGAATCAATTCAATAGCCCAGATAATGGTTCGAAAGGCGAAGACGCTGGTCACGATACCTGCCTCAAGATACTTTTCAGAAGAGTAGATAACCGTTGCGTACTTTCCCAAAATCATAATCCCAAAACTAGTTGGAATCATGAGAAAATAGAATAATGACGCCGCTTGATTTACAAGATAATTATAAGAATTATAATCCTTTTTCCCGAGGTAGTAGCCGAGACGTGGAATGCTGACACTGATAGCTCCACTTAAGACACCTGCAATCAGCATAACGATGTTATAGGCAATTGTATAATAAGAAATATAGTTTTCATCTGGTCCCTTGGTGATAAACATTCTATCTAGCAAGGTATAAAGCATATTGGCATTTGCCAGGAGAAGCATAGTAAAGAGTGGTTTAGAAGCCTTAGCTAACTCGATGAAATCAATTTTAACAAAAGAAACTTCTCTCTTAATCCAAAGAAAACTAAGGAGGTAGTTGAGGATAGTGGTCGCTGTCATGACGATAGCATAAGGAACGATATCATCAGCAGTTTTGACAAAGGCAAAGATAGCGACCAGCATGGTAATTCGAATAATCAATGTCTTGTAAAGGATAAAGGCATAGTTTTCATAGGCTTCGTTCATCCATTCGATATTGAGGAATTGGAAGAGAGCCTGGGCCCCTAGGATGTAGTAGAGGACTTTCAGGTTCTCAATGCTGGTGTCAAAGAAGATAAAAAGGAAGTAGATACCAGTGGTCAGGAGAGAAGTGAAAACTGAGATATAAAACAACTTAGAGAAAACATAGTTGATTTTATTCTTGTCATCCTTGACCTTACTGATAGCACGAATTCCGTAGTTGTAAATCCCAAAGGCGGCTAGTGGAATGACAAAACTAGCCCAGGTATTGGCCGTATTGAAATAACCGTAATTGGATTTGCTGAGAATCCGCGTCAGATAAGGGTTGGTTATCAGTGGAAAAACGATATTGAGGATATTGACCAGCAAGCTAGCCAATGCATTAACTTTTATATTTTTCATTGAACTTTCTTTCTTAAATCTTAAATCATATCTAGTATTATATCACATTCTCGCTTCATTCTTTTGATAAAATCGTAAAAATCTAGTATAATAGATAGACTGAAAGTATGAGGTTACTAGATATGAAGATGAAACAAATTAGTGATACAACACTGAAAATCACGATGACTTTAGATGATTTGATGGATCGGGGAATGGAGATTGCAGACTTTCTCGTTCCTCAGGAAAAAACCGAAGAGTTTTTCTATGCTATTTTAGATGAATTAGAGATGCCAGACAATTTCCTTGATAGTGGCATGTTGAGTTTTCGTGTGACGCCAAAACCTGATAAGGTAGATGTCTTTGTGACCAAGTCCAAGATTGACCAGAATCTGGATTTTGAAGATTTGGCGGATCTACCAGACATGGAAGAATTAGCCCAAATGTCGCCGGATGAATTTCTCAAAACCTTGGAAAAGAGCATTGCAGATAAGACCAAGGACGATATTGAGGCCATCCAATCTCTAGAGCAGGTCGAAGCAAAGGAAGAAGAGCAAGAGCAAACAGAAACGGAGACTGAGAGTAAGAAAGAACCTTATATCTACTATATCCTGCGTTTTACAAGTCTTGCTGACTTAGTTGCTTTTGCAAAGACGGTTAACTACCAGATGGAAACATCTGAACTCTATAAGATGAATGGACAGTACTATTTGACAATCTTGGTTGATGTGGCAAATCATCCTAGTCCTTACCCATCCTGGCTGTTAGCCCGTATGCGTGAGTTTGCAGACGACAGTGACATCAGTCGTTCAGTCTTGCAAGAGTATGGGCAAATCTTGATCAACCACGATGCAGTTCTCGGTCTGCAAAAGATTCATTCATAGATTTTTAAAATTAATTTTCATTTATCAGGAAAGACGAATCATGGGATTCGTTTTTTCTTTTCTAGACTGAAATAGTGATTTACTATATTAGGAATTTTCACAAAATTCTGTTATAATATGGCTATATCAGAAAATTTCTAGGAGACAAACATGACAGTTAAAATTGCTTTACTTGGATTTGGTACCGTTGCAAGTGGTGTGCCTTTCCTTCTAAAGGAAAATGGAGAAAAAATCGTTCAGTCAGCTCATTCGGAGATTGAAGTGGCCAAGGTATTGGTCAAGGATGAAGATGAAAAGAACCGCTTGCTTGCAGCAGGAAATGACTTTAACTTTGTAACCAATGTAGACTATATTTTATCAGACAAGGACATTACTATCGTAGTGGAATTGATGGGGCGTATCGAACCAGCTAAGACCTTTATCACTCGTGCCTTGGAAGCTGGGAAACACGTTGTTACTGCTAACAAGGACCTTTTGGCTGTCCATGGTGCAGAATTGTTAGAAATCGCTAAAAATCATAATGTAGCACTTTACTACGAAGCAGCAGTTGCTGGTGGGATTCCAATTCTTCGTACTCTAGCAAATTCATTGGCTTCTGATAAAATCACGCGCGTTCTTGGTGTCGTTAACGGAACTTCTAACTTTATGATGACCAAAATGGTCGAAGAAGGCTGGTCTTATGATGATGCTCTGGCTGAAGCTCAAAGACTTGGATTTGCAGAAAGTGACCCAACAAATGACGTGGATGGGATTGACGCAGCTTATAAGATGGTGATTTTGAGCCAATTTGCTTTTGGTATGAAGGTTGCCTTTGACGATGTAGCCCACAAGGGAATCCGTAACATCACACCAGAAGACGTAGCTGTTGCCCAAAACCTCGGCTATGTAGTGAAATTGGTAGGTTCTATCGAGGAAACTCCTTCAGGTATTGCTGCGGAAGTAACTCCAACCTTCCTTCCTAAAGCACATCCACTTGCCAGTGTGAATGGGGTAATGAACGCTGTTTTTGTAGAATCTATTGGTATCGGTGAGTCTATGTACTACGGACCAGGTGCTGGTCAAAAACCAACTGCAACAAGTGTTGTAGCAGACATTGTCCGTATCGTTCGTCGCTTGAATGATGGCACCATTGGTAAAGACTTCAACGAATATAGCCGTGAACTTGTCTTGGCAAATCCAGAAGATGTCAAAGCCAATTATTACTTCTCAATCTTGGCACCAGACTCAAAAGGTCAGGTCTTGAAACTGGCCGAAATCTTTAATGCTCAAGATATTTCCTTCAAGCAAATCCTCCAAGATGGCAAAGAGGGTGACAAGGCGCGTGTAGTGATTATTACTCATAAGATCAATAAAGCACAACTTGAGAATGTTTCAGCTGAGTTGGCCAAAGCTTTAGAATTTGACCTCTTGAATACCTTCAAGGTGTTAGGAGAATAGGATGAAGATTATTGTACCTGCAACCAGTGCCAATATCGGACCAGGTTTTGATTCGGTCGGTGTAGCTGTAACCAAGTATCTTCAAATTGAGGTCTGTGAAGAACGGGATGAGTGGTTGATTGAACATCAGATTGGCAAATGGATTCCCCATGACGAGCGTAACCTTTTGCTCAAGATTGCCTTGCAAATTGCGCCGGACTTGCAACCGAGACGCTTGAAAATGATCAGTGATGTTCCCCTGGCGCGTGGTTTGGGTTCTTCTAGCTCGGTTATCGTTGCTGGAATTGAACTGGCTAATCAACTGGGCAAGCTCAACTTATCTGACCATGAAAAGTTGCAGTTGGCGACCAAGATTGAAGGACATCCTGACAATGTGGCTCCAGCCATTTATGGTAATCTCGTTATTGCAAGTTCCGTTGAAGGGCAAGTCTCTGCTATCGTGGCTGACTTCCCAGAATGTGATTTTTTAGCTTATATTCCCAACTATGAATTGCGCACTCGCGATAGCCGTGGTGTCTTGCCTAAAAAATTGTCCTACAAGGAAGCTGTTGCAGCTAGTTCTATCGCCAATGTGGCTGTCGCAGCTTTGTTGGCGGGAGATATGGTGACAGCTGGGCAAGCAATTGAGGGGGACCTCTTCCATGAGCGCTATCGTCAGGACCTAGTGAGAGAATTTGCGACGATTAAGCAAGTAGCCAAAGAGAATGGTGCCTATGCGACCTATCTCTCTGGAGCAGGGCCGACAGTTATGGTCTTGGCTTCTCACGATAAGATGCCAATGATTAAGGCAGAATTGGAAAAGCAACCCTTCAAAGGAAAACTTCATGACTTGAAAGTTGATACCCAAGGTGTCCGTGTCGAAGCAAAATAAAGAATAGATGATAGGATGGGGAAACTCTTGACTAGAGGGCTTCCTATCCTTTTTTTGAAAAGAAGTTTATACTCAATGAAAATCAAAGAGCAAACTAGGAAGCTAGCCGCAGGTTGCTCAAAACAGTGTTTTGAGGTTGTAGATGAAACTGACGAAGTCAGCTCAAAATACTGTTTTGAGGTTGCAGATGTAAGCTGACGTGGTTTGAAGAGATTTTCGAAGAGTATTAGTTAAAAACTTGATAGAGGAGAAACGAAGATGGCAGAAATTTATCTAGCTGGTGGTTGTTTTTGGGGCATAGAGGAGTATTTTTCCCGAATTTCTGGAGTGCTAGCAACCAGTGTCGGCTACGCTAATGGCCAAGTCAAAACGACCAATTACCAGCTACTTAAGGAAACAGACCATGCAGAAACGGTTCAAGTGATTTATGATGAGAAAGTAGTGTCACTCAGAGAGATTTTGCTTTATTATTTCCGTGTTATTGATCCCTTGTCTATCAACCAGCAGGGGAATGACCGTGGTCGCCAATATCGAACGGGGATCTATTATCAGGATGAAGCAGACTTGCCAGCTATCTACACAGTGGTGCAGGAGCAGGAGCGCATGCTGGGTCGAAAGATTGCAGTAGAAGTGGAGAAACTTCGCCACTACATTTTAGCAGAAGACTACCATCAAGACTATCTCAAGAAAAATCCTTCCGGTTACTGTCATATCGATGTGACCGATGCTGAGAAGCCATTGATTGACGCATCTAACTATGAAAAGCCTAGTCAAGAGGTGTTAAAGGAAAGTTTAACTGAAGAGTCTTACCGTGTTACGCAAGAAGCTGCTACAGAGGCTCCATTTAGTAATGCTTATGACCAGACCTTTGAAGAAGGGATTTATGTAGACATCACGACGGGTGAACCGCTTTTTTTCGCTAAGGATAAGTTTGCCTCAGGTTGTGGTTGGCCAAGTTTTAGTCGTCCGATTTCTAAGGAATTGATTCACTATTACAAGGATTTGAGCCATGGAATGGAGCGAATCGAGGTTCGTTCTCGGTCAGGAAATGCTCACTTGGGTCATGTTTTCACAGATGGACCTCAGGAGTTAGGTGGCCTCCGTTACTGTATTAATTCTGCTTCCTTACGCTTTGTAGCCAAGGATGAGATGGAAAAAGCAGGATATGGCTATCTATTACCTTACTTAAACAAATAAAACAGAGAGGGTGGGCGTTTCCCACTTTCTTCATTTCCAGAATAAGAATAGAAGGGATTTATGAAACACTTACTATCTTACTTCAAACCCTATATCAAAGAATCAATTTTAGCACCCCTGTTCAAGCTACTAGAAGCTGTGTTTGAGCTCTTGGTTCCCATGGTGATTGCTGAGATTGTTGACCAGTCCTTGCCTCAGAGAGATCAAGGGCATCTATGGATGCAGATTGGCCTGCTCCTTATCTTTGCAGTGATTGGTGTTTTAGTGGCCTTGATAGCCCAGTTTTACTCAGCTAAGGCTGCGGTGGGTTTTGCCAAAGAACTGACAGACGACCTTTATCGTCATATTCTTTCCTTGCCTAAGGACAGCAGAGATCGTCTGACAACATCTAGCCTGGTGACACGCTTGACTTCGGATACCTACCAGATTCAGACTGGGATCAATCAATTCCTGCGTCTCTTTTTGCGAGCGCCTATTATCGTTTTTGGAGCCATTTTTATGGCCTATCGCATCTCAGCTGAGCTGACTTTCTGGTTCTTAGTCATGGTTGTCATTTTAACCATTGTCATTGTCGGTCTCTCTCGACTGGTCAATCCTCTCTACAGCAGTCTCAGAAAGAAAACGGACCAGCTGGTTCAGGAAACGCGTCAGCAATTACAAGGCATGCGAGTTATTCGTGCTTTTGGTCAAGAAAAACGAGAGTTACAGATTTTTCAAACTCTTAACCAAGTTTATGCAAGATTACAAGAAAAGACGGGTTTCTGGTCCAGTTTACTAACACCTCTGACCTATCTGATTGTTAATGGAACTCTTCTTGTCATCATCTGGCAGGGCTATATTTCAATTCAAGGAGGTTTACTCAGTCAAGGTGCCCTCATTGCCCTCATCAATTATCTCTTGCAAATCTTGGTGGAATTGGTTAAGCTCGCCATGCTGATAAATTCCCTCAATCAGTCCTATATCTCAGCCAAGCGAATCGAGGAAGTCTTTGCCGAAGCTCCAGAAGATATCCATTCAGAGTTAGAAGAAAAACAAGTTACCAACGATCAGGTTTTACAAGTCAAAGAGTTAATCTTTACCTATCCTGATGCGGCTCAGCCTTCTCTTAGAGACATTTCCTTTGATATGAAGCAAGGGCAAATCCTTGGTATCATTGGGGGTACTGGTTCTGGGAAATCAAGCTTGGTGCAAGTCTTACTTGGACTTTACCCAGCAGACAAGGGGAGCATTGACCTTTATCGAAATGGACGTAGTCCTCGTAATCTTGAGCAGTGGCGGTCTTGGATTGCCTATGTTCCCCAAAAGGTCGAACTCTTTAAAGGAACTATTCGTTCCAACTTAACTTTGGGTTTAAATCAAGAAGTGACTAATCAAGAACTCTGGCAAGCCTTGGAGATTGCGCAAGCTAAGGATTTTGTCAGTGAAAAGGAAGGGCTCTTGGACGCCCTAGTTGAGGCAGGAGGGCGAAATTTCTCAGGTGGACAAAAACAAAGGCTATCTATTGCCCGAGCGGTGTTGCGCCAAGCTCCATTTCTCATCCTAGATGATGCGACCTCGGCCCTCGACACCATCACCGAGTCCAAGCTCTTGAAAGCTATCCGAGAGAATTTACCTAACACGAGCTTAATCTTGATTTCTCAACGGACTTCGACACTTCGGATGGCTGACCAGATTCTCCTCTTGGAAAAAGGTGAGCTCCTAGCTGTTGGCAAGCACGATGACTTGATGAAGACTAGCCAAGTCTATCGCGAAATCAATGCATCTCAACATGGAAAGGAGGACTAGCATGAAACGACAAACTGCAAACCAGACGCTCAAACGTTTGGCTAAGGATTTAGCAAGCCATCCCTTCCTCCTTTTCCTAGCCTTTCTAGGAACTATTGCCCAAGTTGGCTTATCAATTTACCTACCTATTCTGATTGGACAGGTCATTGACCAAGTTCTAGTGGCTGGTTCATCACCAGTTTTTTGGCAGATTTTCCTCC
The DNA here is from genome assembly GCF_054445985.1 of Streptococcus sp. 517s. Taxonomy (NCBI): domain Bacteria; kingdom Bacillati; phylum Bacillota; class Bacilli; order Lactobacillales; family Streptococcaceae; genus Streptococcus; species Streptococcus sp. 517s. The sequence continues at coordinate 702,540 of NZ_CM136847.1, forward strand.
AGATGATCTTGGTAGTCATAGGAAATACACTGGTACAATGGGCCAATCCTCTTCTTTATAATCGTCTAATCTTCTCTTATGCAAAAGACTTGCGAGAGCGAATCATTCATAAGCTCCATCGTTTACCGATTGCTTTTGTGGACCGGCAAGGCAGTGGGGAGATGGTTAGTCGTGTGACCACGGATATAGAACAGTTGGCAGCTGGCTTGACCATGATTTTTAACCAATTTTTTATTGGTGTTTTGATGATTTTGGTTAGTATTCTAGCCATGATCCAAATTCATCTCCTCATGACCCTCTTGGTCTTGCTGTTGACACCCCTGTCTATGGTAATTTCACGCTTTATTGCCAAACGGTCCTATCATCTCTTCCAGAAGCAAACAGAGACGAGGGGAATTCAGACTCAGTTGATTGAAGAGTCTCTTAGCCAGCAAACTATTATCCAGTCCTTCAATGCTCAAACAGAGTTTATCCAAAGACTGCACGAGGCTAATGCCAACTATGCAGGCTATTCTCAGTCAGCCATCTTTTATTCATCAACGGTTAATCCTTCAACTCGCTTTGTCAATGCGCTCATTTATGCCCTTCTTGCTGGAGTGGGAGCCTATCGTATCATGATGGGTTCAACCTTGACCATTGGGCGTTTAGTGACTTTTTTGAACTATGTCCAACAGTACACCAAGCCCTTTAATGATATTTCTTCAGTTCTAGCCGAGTTGCAAAGTGCTCTCGCTTGCGCAGAGCGTGTCTATGCTGTTTTAGAAAGTCCTGAGGTTGTTGAAACAGGTAAGGAAATCTTGACCAGTGACCAAGTGAAGGGAGCCATTTCCTTTAAGCATGTTTCTTTTGGCTACAATCCTGAAAGGATCTTGATTAAGGATTTGTCTATCGATATCCCAGCTGGTAGCAAGGTAGCCATCGTTGGTCCGACAGGTGCTGGTAAGTCAACTCTTATCAATCTCCTCATGCGTTTTTATCCCATTAACTCGGGAGATATCTTGTTAGATGGGAAATCCATTTATGATTATACCCGAGCATCATTGAGACAGCAGTTTGGCATGGTGCTCCAAGAAACCTGGCTCAAGCAAGGAACCATTCATGACAATATTGCCTTTGGGAATCCTGATGCCAGTCGGGAGCAAGTGATTGCCGCTGCCAAAGCAGCCAATGCAGACTTTTTCATCCAACAGTTGCCACAGGGATACGATACCAAGTTGGAAAATGCAGGAGAATCACTATCTGTCGGTCAAGCCCAGCTCTTGACCATCGCCCGAGTCTTTCTAGCTATACCAAAGATTCTTATCTTAGACGAAGCGACTTCCTCCATCGATACACGGACAGAAGTGCTAGTACAGGATGCCTTTGCTAAACTGATGAAGGGACGTACAAGCTTTATCATTGCTCACCGTTTGTCAACTATTCAGGATGCGGATTTGATTCTTGTCTTGGTGGATGGCGATATCGTGGAGCATGGAAATCATCAAGAGCTCATGGTTAGAAAGGGCAAGTATTACCAAATGCAAAAAGCAGCAGCTTTTAGCTCTGAATAATCCATTCTCTTTTGAAATTTTATAGACGAAAAAAGTTGCCTTCGGGTGACTTTTTTGTTACAATAGCTAGAAAAATTATTCACTGTAAATTGTCTTATAGAAAAGGAGCCTAGAATGAAAGTCTATCAGCATGTAAATATCGTGACTTGTGACCAAGATTTCCATGTTTATTTGGATGGTATCTTAGCCGTTAAAGATTCTCAAATCGTCTATGTTGGTCAAGAGAAGCCAGAGATTTTAGAGCAAGCTGAGCAGATTATAGACTATCAGGGAGCCTGGATTATGCCTGGTTTGGTCAATTGCCATACCCATTCTGCTATGACAGGTTTGCGAGGGATTCGGGATGACAGCAATCTCCACGAATGGCTCAATGACTATATCTGGCCAGCAGAAGCAGTCTTTACTCCCGACATGACTACCAAGGCGGTCAAAGAAGCACTGACAGAAATGCTCCAGTCAGGAACAACAACCTTCAACGATATGTATAATCCCAATGGTGTGGATATTGAGAGAATTTATCAGGTAGTGAAAGCATCTAAGATGCGTTGTTATTTCTCACCGACCCTCTTTTCTTCAGAAGCAGAATCAACTGCTGAGACTATAAGCAGAACACGAGCCATCATCGAGGAAATCTTAGGATATGAAAATCCAAATTTCAAGGTTATGGTAGCCCCACATTCTCCGTATAGCTGTAGTAGAGACTTGCTGGAAGAAAGCTTAGAAATGGCAAAAGAGCTGGACATTCCTATCCATATCCATGTGGCGGAGACCAAGGAGGAATCAGGAATTATCCTGAAACGATACGGCAAACGCCCCCTCGCCTTTATAGAAAAACTAGGTTACTTAGATCATCCGTCTGTCTTTGCTCATGGGGTCGAACTAAACGAACGAGAAATTGAACGTTTGGCAACCTCTCAAGTGGCTATCGCCCACAATCCTATCAGTAATCTAAAACTGGCCTCAGGAATTGCTCCAATCATCCAACTTCAAAAAGCAGGAGTGGCAGTAGGTATTGCGACAGATTCGGTTGCTTCCAACAACAACCTTGATATGTTTGAGGAAGGACGGACTGCAGCTCTTCTTCAGAAGATGAAAAGTGGAGATGCCAGTCAATTTCCCATCGAGACAGCCCTCAAAGCTCTGACGATAGAAGGTGCCAAGGTCCTTGGAATGGAAAAGCAGATAGGAAGCCTAGAAGTCGGCAAGCAGGCAGATTTTCTCGTGATTCAACCACAGAGAAAAATCCATCTTCAACCTCAGGAAAATATGCTCTCTCACCTCGTATACGCAGTCAAATCCAGTGATGTTGACGATGTCTATATTGCAGGAGAACAAGTTGTCAAGCAAGGCAAAGTTTTGACGGTAGAGATTTAAAAAAATTTCAAAAAAAGTTTGCAAAAATCTTGCATTCTTTTTTTGTCTATGCTATACTTATATACGGTTTGAAAAAACTGCCTAAGACAGTAGGGGAGCTCGACTCATAAAGATCCTACCGAGGACAAAACGTATCATGTAAAAAGAAGCGTATTGTACTTTCGTGTCTAGGTTTGGGCGCGTTTTTCTTTTGGAAAAATTCCCCAAGCAAAATAATTACGGAGGTGAACACACTAATGAGTGAAGCAATTATTGCTAAAAAAGCGGAACTAGTTGACGTAGTAGCTGAAAAAATGAAAGCTGCTGCATCTATCGTCGTTGTAGACGCTCGTGGTTTGACAGTTGAGCAAGATACAGTTCTTCGTCGTGAGCTTCGTGGAAGCGAAGTTGAGTATAAAGTTATTAAAAACTCAATCTTGCGTCGTGCAGCTGAAAAAGCTGGTCTTGAAGATCTTGCATCAGTATTTGTTGGACCATCTGCAGTAGCATTTTCTAACGAAGATGTTATCGCACCAGCGAAAATCTTGAACGACTTTGCTAAAAACGCTGAAGCACTTGAAATCAAAGGTGGTGCAATTGAAGGCGCTGTCGCATCTAAAGAAGAAATCGTTGCTCTTGCAACTCTTCCAAACCGCGAAGGACTTCTTTCTATGCTCCTTTCTGTACTTCAAGCGCCAGTGCGCAACGTTGCTCTTGCAGTCAAAGCGGTTGCAGACAACAAAGAAGACGCAGCTTAATCTTAAGCTACGTAGCGTAGCATAGCTACGAAAAAACTATTATAATTAAAAACTTATTTGGAGGAAATAACAATGGCATTGAACATTGAAAACATTATTGCTGAAATTAAAGAAGCTTCAATCCTTGAATTGAACGACCTTGTAAAAGCTATCGAAGAAGAATTTGGTGTAACTGCAGCTGCTCCTGTAGCTGTAGCTGCAGCTGGTGCTGCTGACGCTGGTGCTGCTAAAGACTCATTTGACGTTGAATTGACAGCTGCTGGTGACAAAAAAGTTGGCGTTATCAAAGCTGTACGTGAAATCACTGGTCTTGGACTTAAAGAAGCTAAAGAACTTGTTGATGGTGCACCAGGCGTCATCAAAGAAGGCGTTCCAACTGCAGAAGCTGAAGAAATCAAAGCTAAATTGGAAGAAGCTGGAGCTTCAGTTACTCTTAAATAATAGAGCAACTACAATAGTAGCTTAAAAATATGATTAAACCGCTATTCTTAGGAGTAGCGGTTTTTCTTTATAATCGAAAAGAGAAAATTTATAAAGTGTCTCCAGTTGTTCCATAAGATTTTCATCATACAGTTCTGGAGTTTGATTAGAGAACCATGTCAATCAAACTCCAACGCTCGATAAAGCGATGATGTATCTGTGGAAGGAGATTATGTTTGCTAAGGTATTTTTTGCAGAAATAGTGGTACAATATCCTTAGAATAGTTCAAAATTTATCTTTGCTAGGGGAAAGGGAGATTGAACTCCCTGATGCATCCGTCTTAGTATGGGATTAATGTCCTATAAAAAGGAAATGTTATAAAGGTGATATTGATGGAAAGATATGAATTTACAGCGACAACAGCAAAATCAGATATAATAATTGGTATCCTTTTTCCCATGTTCCTCATGCTTCCTGTATTGGGAATACAGTTGGCTATATTCTATTTAAAACTGAATGATTTTTTTAAATCACAACCTCTTTTTCTTTATACGATAGTATTAGTGTTTTTTGGTATTAGTTTTCTTTTAATTAAAAAAATACAAGGTAGTCTAGTGAAGAATTTTGTCGTAGAATTATCTGGAAGACATATTAGGATTTGGTGTGATGGAAAGGAGATTGTATCAGGAGAAGTTATTTTCTGTAGGATAAAAAATAAGGAGCCTAAACTGGGGGCGAGAGCCTTAAATGTAGACATAGACACCAAGGGGGATAACATTAAATTTCGAATTCGGTCTAAGGAATATGAAAAATTATCATCTTCTACTTGGAATCCTCTCGGGACAAGCAAACCCTCTGATGTAGAAACGTTATTATCTTTGGGCAAAAAAATAAAAAATGCTATGGAAGAAGAAGTTTTGATAGAAGATGAAGCTTCAAAAAAACCTCGATCGTTTTGATTGAGGTTTTTAGCATATTTCTTAAACAATACCTTGGGCAATCATAGCATTTGCTACATTTTCAAAGGCAGCAATGTTTGCTCCTGCAAGGTAGTCAGTACCAAGACCATATGTTTCAGCAGTTGTTTTAGCTGTGTTGAAGATGTTGGTCATGATGTCTTTGAGACGTCCATCAACTTCTTCACGGGTCCATGAGAGGCGAAGGCTGTTTTGGCTCATTTCAAGCGCTGATACAGCTACACCACCAGCGTTGGCAGCTTTGGCTGGTCCGTAAAGGATTCCGTTTTCTTTGTAGACTTTAATCGCATCAAGGTCGCTAGGCATGTTAGCACCTTTTGCAACAAAATATCAAACGCAACACATTCCTCTGAAAGCGAAGTATCCTGGAGGATTTGATGCTCTGTTTCTACTTGGCTTTATGAATCAGTTGCCCGCAACTCTCTCAGAAAAGGATAGACCAGCTATCGACGCTCTAAGTTCTGATCAACTCTGGCAGGACTGCCAGAAAACCATCAAGAGGAGTATCGGTCTTTTTGAGCAAGCTGGCTATGATTTAGGGGTTGAGGATTACCATTTTACTATTTTATTGAGCAATCCAGAAAAACCTATGCTACAGCTTAATAAGGGATACAGTGGAGATGGAGGAATTCCAGGCTACCTCATGCTTAGTCTGTTGCCGAATGACTATACTTTGCCACGAGTACAAGCAGCGCTAGCTCATGAGTGTAACCATAATGTCCGTTTCCAATTTATCAAATGGAATCAGCAGACGACATTAGCAGACTGGGTAGTCAGTGAAGGATTGGCAGAGTCTTTTGCAGCCGAGCTTTATGGTAAAGAGCTCATCGGACCCTGGGTCACTTCAACCAGTCCAGAGCAGTTAGAAGAGATTAAGCCCATCATCTCAAGTCAGATTCAGCTAACGGGGATGGCGGAAATGGCTCCTTATCTTTACGGTGATGAAATAGCTGAGATACAGGGTCAGATACCAGTTGGAATGCCTTATGCTGCGGGCTATGCTTATGGTTATCATCTGATACAAGCTTATCTGAAAAAGACTGGTAAGAGCATTATTGAGGCTACTGTGACACCAACGGAAGAGATTCTAGAGGCGACTAAAGATTTTTGGAAATGACACTTTTGCTTGAAAATCTGCCAGAGTCTGATATAATGAAAGTAATTTTTGGAGGTGACTATATGCACTATAAAAGAGTTGAATTAAAAGTCACAAATCAGGGTATCCATGAGCGCAAGATTTTTCAAGGAGTTAAAATTTTCAGTCGGAGCAAGCTGTCCAAAGATCAGAAAAGCATTCTGACGCAGAAGCTTTACCTGACACCGAAGCAAAATATTGTTTATTATCAACGGAAAGATATCAATTATGACCAGAACTGGCATCATCATAAGGACTATTATGAACTAACTTTTGGCCATATAGATAGAGAGACTGTTTTTAAGGTTTGTCAAGATTTTGACGAACTAAGTCCTTTTCTGGAAAATGAGCTGCTGGAGAAGTTAAAAGAAAAGCAGTCAACAGGCAAATTTTTTGAAAAATTAGATATATAAAAATCCGGCTGCTTTTATAAGCAGTCGGATTTCTTTGAGTTATAGTTTGATAATTTTTCATAAGGAAAAATAGATCTATTTTTATCATGAACAGCTAACTTAGTTAGAAGTTTTGGAAACAGTATAGTTGAAATCTATGAAGAATAAGTGTATAATCAAGAAAAAATGATTGAGCGCTCACTCAATTTTGCAGATGTGTAAAGGAGTTCATACAATGGTTGTTCAAGCAATACAATATAGCCGTTTCGGTGATGAAGAAGTGTTAGATTTAGTGAACATTAAATCTGATTCTTTGAAAGTGAATCAAGTTAGGATAGAAGTTCATGCTGTTGGTTTAAATCCTATTGATTATAAGACTTTTGAAGGTGCAAAGCCACTCCGATTTTTATCTTTTATGACAAAACTAAGGAAGCCAAGTCGTTGGTTTGAGTCAAAATCATCTCTTTTTCCAAGAGGTGTTGGTCGGGATTTTGCTGGAGTTATCACAGAAGTTGGTGAAGGAGTAAGTCGGTTTACAGTAGGTGATAAGGTTTTTGGAACAATGATCAGTGACTCTGGATTGGGGACCAAGAGGGGAGCCTTGGCAACAGAAATTTGTGTCAATGAATCAGAAATTGTGTTGAAGCCAGAGATGATTGATATGAACCATGCTGCTACTATGGGGGTAGCCTCTCTAACAGTGGGAGGTGCTTTTAGAAAGATTGGGCTAAACTCTAAAGATGTTGTAGTTATTTCAGCAGCAGCAGGAGGTATTGGAAGTATTGCAGTACAGTATGCGGTTGCTAAAGGTGCGACAGTTATTGGAATTGCGAGTAAGAAAAATTCAGATTATCTGAAGTCCTTAGGTGCAATACCGGTAGCCTACGAAGAGAACATCCAGAATGCTCTTCTATCAGCAAGTGCAAAGCCAATTACAAAATTCTTGGATTGCTATGGAAGTGATTATGTTAAATTGGCTTTCAGTTTAGGATTGAAGGGCACGGCTATTGGAACGCTAGTACCTTCACCATATGTTATGATAAGAGGAGCTCAGTTCACGGGTCCGAGACATTCCACATATGATGATTTTAAGACTCTAGCGGAAATGGTCTCAGAAGGGAAGGTTCGGCTGAATATTGACCAGGTTTATGATTTTTCTCTAAAGTCAGTTAGAGAGGCATATCGTAGCCTGAAGTCGGGACATACTCGAGGTAAGAAAGTTGTAAAAGTAAGAGAGTAGCAGAGAGGTGCTAGTAATGGAAAGTTTAGAAGAAAAGTATGCTCAGACATTAGAAAATAGCAATTTGAGTTTAAAACAACATCAAGTATTGTTATCAAGTCTAAAGTTATTTTCAGAAATTGGCTTTGAAAATACAACAGCCAGTCTTATTGCTAAGGAGGCTGGAGTTTCAGAAGGGACCGTTTTTAGTTACTTTAAGACCAAGGAAGGCATCTTAGAGGCTATTCTGTCAACTTTTCTCGAACAGGTTATTCCAGATGTAATTGCTGATTTTTCTGAGAAGAAATTTACAGCAAACCAAGAGTCTTTTCCACTATTTTTAAGAAGTATTGTTCGAGATAGACTAGTTTTCATTCAGGAGAATCAAATGCAAGTTAAAATTCTCTTGAGTCGTTCTTTTATTGATAAAACTATTTCTGACCAGTTAGGGAATGTTATTGTTCACTCTATCATTAAGCCAATTAGTCCAGTTCTGAATCAGTTTAAAGAAAATGGTGTTATCCGAGATTGGTCAAATGAAAGAATCGTTCGTTATATTCTAGCTTTGAGTCTTTCTTATGCTCTTCCAATGATGTTGAATGATAATGAGGACCTAGACATAGATGAAGCAGTAAATGAAATAGTTGAATGCCTGTCTTTTGCCTTAGTAGAGGTAAAATAAATCTTGATTTTAAGCTTACTATTTTAAATAGTGAGCTTTTTTGAAGTCGACATAAAAATCCCCAATCAGAGCGATTGAGGATTAAGCAAATGAATCTTAAACAATACCTTGTGCAATCATAGCGTTTGCTACATTTTCAAAGGCAGCGATATTTGCTCCTGCAAGGTAGTCAGTACCAAGACCGTATGTTTCAGCAGTTGTTTTAGCTGTGTTGAAGATGTTGGTCATGATGTCTTTGAGACGTCCATCAACTTCTTCACGGGTCCATGAGAGGCGAAGGCTGTTTTGGCTCATTTCAAGTGCTGATACAGCTACACCACCAGCGTTGGCAGCTTTGGCAGGTCCGTAAAGGATTCCGTTTTCTTTGTAGACTTTAATCGCATCAAGGTCACTAGGCATGTTGGCACCTTCAGATACACAGATAACGCCTTGAGCAACCAAACGTTTAGCTGCGTCACCATTGATTTCGTTTTGAGTCGCACATGGAAGAGCGATGTCGTAGTTCCCAGCGTAAGTCCATACAGAACCTTCATGGTAAGTAGCAGTGGCTTTCTCAGCTGCATACTCAGTCAAACGAGCACGACGGTTATTCTTCACATCCGTTAGAAGGTCGAAGTCGATACCATTTTCGTCAATGACATAACCATTTGAGTCAGATACAGAGATAACAGTTGCACCAAGTTCAGTTGCTTTTTGAAGAGCGTATTGAGCTACGTTACCAGAACCTGAAATCACAACCTTCTTACCAGTAAAGCTGTTACCGTTAGCTTTAAGCATTTCTTCAGTGTAGTAAACCAAACCATAACCAGTTGCTTCTGGACGAATCAAGCTACCACCGAAACCAAGAGGTTTACCAGTCAAGACACCAGCATCAAATTGGTTGAGGCGTTTGTATTGTCCGTAAAGGTAACCAATCTCACGTCCACCGACACCGATATCGCCAGCTGGGACGTCAAGTGATGGTCCGATGTATTTTTGCAATTCTGTCATAAAGCTTTGGCAGAAGCGCATCACTTCAGCATCAGTCTTTCCTTTAGGATCGAAGTCTGATCCCCCTTTACCTCCACCGATTGGAAGGCCAGTCAAGACGTTTTTAAAGATTTGTTCAAATCCGAGGAATTTCAAGATCCCTTGGTTTACAGTTGGGTGGAAACGAAGTCCGCCTTTATATGGTCCAACAGCTGAGTTGAATTGAACACGGTAACCACGGTTGACTTGGACTTTTCCATCACGGTCAACCCAAGGAACACGGAAAGAAATCACGCGCTCAGGCTCAGTGATACGTGCCAAGATGTTTTCTTCGATATACTCAGGGTGTTTTTCAAAGACAGGCTCCAAGGTACTGAAGAATTCTTCAACCGCCTGGAGAAATTCAGCCTCGTGCCCATTACGAGCTGTTACAGTTTCAAACACGCTTTGGATATAGTCTTTAGCAGATGTCATATCGTTCTCCTTTGTTGTTATATTTTATTACATGAGTCATTATAGCAGAATTTTTTTTCACTGTAAAGAAAAAAAACGAAAATTTTCTAAAAATTCTTTCAATTTACATTTGGTCAATACTAAGAGTATTATCAAAAAACGAACGTTTTCTCTAGAAACAACTTTCTCAAAGAGAAAATCTTAAAGTATGGTATAATATTAGAAATAAAAGGAATCTGGAGGATCAGAATCATGGTATCAACGAAAACACAAATAGCTGGCTTTGAGTTTGACAATTGCTTGATGAATGCAGCGGGTGTGGCTTGTATGACGATAGAGGAACTAGAAGGGGTCAAAAACTCAGCAGCAGGAACCTTTGTCACAAAGACTGCGACCTTGGACTTTCGTCAGGGCAATTCTGAACCACGTTATCAGGATGTTCCACTTGGTTCTATCAACTCCATGGGATTACCAAATAATGGCTTAGACTACTATCTGGACTATCTTTTGGACTTGCAGGAAAAAGAGCCAAACCGTACTTTCTTCCTATCTCTAGTTGGCATGTCTCCAGAAGAAACACATACCATCTTGAAAAAAGTTCAAGAGAGTGAGTTTAAAGGACTGACAGAGCTTAATCTCTCTTGTCCAAACGTTCCAGGAAAACCTCAAATTGCCTATGATTTTGAGACAACAGACCGTATCTTGTCAGAGGTATTTGCCTACTTTACCAAACCTCTCGGGATCAAATTACCACCTTATTTTGATATTGTTCACTTTGACCAAGCGGCTGCTATTTTCAACAAATATCCACTCAAGTTTGTTAACTGTGTTAACTCTATCGGGAACGGCCTTTATATAGAAGATGAGTCTGTCGTGATTCGTCCTAAAAATGGTTTCGGTGGCATTGGTGGAGAGTATATCAAACCGACTGCTCTTGCTAATGTGCACGCCTTTTACCAACGTTTAAATCCTCAAATCCAAATCATCGGAACAGGTGGCGTTCTGACGGGTCGTGATGCCTTTGAACACATCCTTTGCGGTGCGAGTATGGTGCAAGTAGGAACGACGCTCCACAAGGAAGGCGTCGGTGTTTTTGAACGCATTACCAAAGAACTGAAAGCTATTATGGCAGAAAAAGGTTATGAGAACCTAGAAGATTTCCGTGGGAAATTGCGCTATATTGATTAAGTTTAATAAAAAATCAGAAGAAGGGAGAGAAGATGCTAGCCATTGAAGACAGTCAGAAGTTGACTTTATCAAATCTATCTAGCTTGAACCTATTTACAGGGACAGATCAGGGTCAGTTTGAAGTTATGAAGAGTCAAGTGCTGAAGCAGATTGGTTATGATCCAGCTGATTTCAATTTTGCTTACTTTGATATGAAAGAAGTAGCTTATAAAGACTTAGAGTTGGAGTTGGTCAGTCTCCCTTTCTTTGCTGATGAGAAAGTCGTGATATTAGACCATTTTGTCGATATTACAACAGCCAAGAAACGGTTTTTAACAGATGATGAACTCAAGTCATTTGAAGAATACCTTGACAATCCTTCGCCAACAACCAAGTTATTGATATTTGCGGAAGGAAAACTGGATAGTAAGAGACGGCTGGTCAAATTGCTCAAACGAGATGCGACTGTCTTTGATGCTATTGAACCCAAGGAACAAGAATTGCGCCAGTATTTCCAAAAGTGGAGCCAGAAACAAGGTCTGCAGTTTGTGGGGCAATCCTTTGAAAATCTACTCATCAAGTCTGGTTTTCAATTTAGTGAAATCCAGAAAAATCTCCTTTTTTTGCAGTCTTATAAGTCCGACGGAGTGATTGAGGAGAAGGACATTGTCGAGGCTATTCCAAAGACCCTGCAGGACAATATTTTTGATTTGACTCAGCTTATTTTAGCTAAGAAGATCGACCAGGCGCGTGACTTGGTTAGAGATTTGACCTTGCAAGGGGAAGACGAAATTAAGCTCATAGCTGTCATGTTAGGACAGTTTCGTACCTTTACCCAAGTGAAGATTTTATCAGAAGCTGGTCAGACGGAATCACAGATTGCAAGCAGTCTAGGAACTTACTTGGGGCGCAATCCTAATCCTTATCAAATCAAGTTCGCACTGAGAGATTCGAGAGGGATTTCCTTGAGCTTTCTCAAACAAGCTATCTGCTATTTAATTGAAACAGACTATCAGATTAAGACGGGTGTCTATGAAAAAGGCTACCTTTTTGAGAGAGCGCTGTTACAGATATCTAGCCAAGCGTAATGAGCATAAAACTTGAAAAAAGAGGATGATTGCGTTATCATCTTCATATAGAAAGAAAAAGAGGTATTACAGATGGCTATTATCTTACCAGATCTTCCATACGCATATGACGCTTTGGAACCATACATCGATGCAGAAACAATGCACTTGCACCATGACAAGCACCATCAAACCTACGTCAACAATGCCAATGCTGCTCTTGAAAAACACCCTGAAATTGGTGAAGACCTTGAAGCTTTGCTTGCTGATGTAGATTCTATCCCAGCTGATATCCGTCAAGCACTTATCAACAATGGTGGCGGACACTTGAACCACGCTCTTTTCTGGGAATTAATGACTCCTGAAAAAACTGCTCCATCAGCAGAACTTGCAGCAGCAATCGATGCAACATTTGGTTCATTTGAAGAATTCCAAGCAGCCTTTACTGCAGCAGCAACAACTCGTTTCGGTTCAGGATGGGCATGGTTGGTTGTCAACAAAGAAGGGAAGCTTGAAGTGACTTCTACAGCAAACCAAGACACACCAATCTCAGAAGGCAAAAAACCAATCTTGGGCTTGGATGTTTGGGAACATGCTTATTACGTGAAATACCGTAACGTTCGTCCTGACTACATCAAAGCTTTCTTCTCAGTCATTAACTGGAACAAAGTAGATGAGCTTTACGCAGCAGCTAAATAAAAAATAGGAAGGGAAGAGTCATTCTTCTCTTTTTGGTTTATATGGCAGAAGTCTGACAAAATCGTCAGACTTTTTTCATTTTTATGAGAAACGTGCTAACTGCTAGAAATTATGGTAAAATAGAGTGTTAAGTAATCGTGGAAAAGGAAGACTATGCGTAAAGAAATTGCACCTGAATTATACAACTATAACAAGTTTCCTGGCCTAGAATTTCATGTAAATGGGGATAAGGTTGAGACTGAAGGGATTGCTTTTACCTTGGTTGAAAATATCAAGGATGCCTTCGATGTGACAGTCTTTAATCAACGCTTCTCAGAAGTGTTGACCAAGTTTGATTATGTCGTGGGGGACTGGAGCAATGAACAGCTCCGTCTACGTGGCTTTTATAAAGACGACCGAACAGAGGAAAAAAATGAAAAGATCAGTCGCTTACAAGATTATCTTTTGGAGTACTGTAGTTATGGTTGTGCTTATTTTGTCCTAGAAAACCAAGCACCGAAGCGGGCTTCATTTGACAAGAAAATGCGTAAAAAAGAGGAGGAAAACCTTTCTAGAAAAGGAAAGAAACCTTCGCAAAACAAGAGAAGACCAAATGCGGATAAGCGAAATAGACGTCGTCATAAGGACCAAAAGTCTCAGAAAGAGGACAAGGGACAGCGCCATTTTGTCATTCGTCAGAAATAGATAGAGAATAAGGAGAAGAGATGAAACCGTCTATTTATAGTTTAACACGTCAAACCATGCAAGAATGGGTATTAGAACAAGGAGAAAAGAAATTCCGTGCAGATCAAATCTGGGAATGGCTCTACCGTAAACGTGTCCAGTCATTTGAAGAAATGACCAATCTTTCCAAGGATTTGATTGCTAAACTCAATGAGCAGTTTGTGGTCAATCCATTGAAACAACGAATTGTACAAGAGTCAGCTGACGGTACCGTTAAGTATCTTTTTGAGTTGCCAGATGGCATGTTGATTGAGACAGTACTGATGCGTCAACACTACGGTTTGTCAGTCTGTGTGACCACTCAGGTCGGTTGTAATATCGGTTGTACCTTCTGTGCGTCAGGCCTGATTAAGAAGCAACGTGACCTTAATAACGGGGAAATCGTAGCGCAGATCATGTTGGTTCAGAAATACTTTGATGAGCGTGGTCAGGACGAACGTGTCAGCCATATCGTTGTCATGGGAATTGGTGAACCATTTGATAACTACAACAATGTTTTGAATTTTGTCCGTACCATCAATGATGACAAGGGAATGGCTATCGGTGCTCGTCACATCACAGTTTCAACTTCAGGTTTGGCACACAAAATTCGTGACTTTGCTAATGAAGGCGTACAGGTCAATCTCGCTGTTTCCCTTCACGCACCTAATAATGAATTGCGCTCAAGCATCATGAAGATCAACCGTGCCTTTCCGATTGAAAAACTCTTCGCAGCTATTGAGTATTATATCGAAACAACAAATCGTCGTGTGACCTTTGAATACATCATGCTCAATGAAGTCAACGACGGAGTAGAACAAGCCTTGGAGCTGGCGGAATTGCTCAAAAATATCAAGAAATTGTCTTATGTAAACTTGATTCCCTATAACCCAGTTAGTGAACATGACCAATATAGCCGTAGTCCTAAAGAGCGCGTGATGGCCTTCTACGATACCCTCAAGAAAAAAGGGGTCAACTGTGTTGTTCGTCAAGAGCATGGTACTGATATTGATGCAGCTTGTGGACAATTGCGTTCCAATACAATGAAACGTGACCGCCAGAAGGCAGTCGCAGCGGTAAATCCATAAAATGACTAAAAAAAGAGAATTAATCTTAAGATTGGGAGTGGCTATTTACAGCCTTTGCATTATTTGTTTTTGCTTTACTCCCCAACCTCAGCTTCCTACAGGAGTGGAAACTCCAGGTATTCAAACTTTTGGACGCCTGGTTTTTCTTTTGACGCCTTTTAACTCCCTTTGGAATCTAGGTGAAGTGACCAGTTTGGGACAGGTCCTTTGGATCTTTTTGCAGAACATTTTAAATGTCTTCTTGCTTTTCCCACTAGTCTTTCAACTTATCTATCTCTGTCCAAACTTGCGACAAACCAAAAAAATCATCCTTCTCAGCTTTCTTCTGAGTCTAGGAATCGAGTGCATGCAACTAGTTTTAGATTTTTTATTCGACTTTAATCGCGTCTTTGAAATTGATGATTTGTGGACCAATACCCTGGGAGGTTATTTGGCTTGGGTCCTCTATAAAGGACTGCATAAAAACAAGATAAGGAATTAGAATGAGTATTTTAGAAGTTAAAAATTTAAGTCACGGTTTTGGTGATCGTGCAATTTTTGAAGATGTGTCCTTCCGTCTCCTCAAGGGAGAGCACATCGGTCTTGTCGGTGCCAATGGTGAAGGAAAATCAACCTTTATGAGCATCGTGACTGGTAAAATGCTGCCAGACGAAGGAAAGGTGGAGTGGTCCAAATATGTGACTGCTGGCTATCTGGACCAGCACGCTGTGCTAAAGGAAGGTCAAACTGTTCGTGATGTGCTCCGTACGGCCTTTGATGAGCTATTTAAAGCAGAAGCACGTATCAATGACCTCTATATGGAGATGGCAGAAGAGGGCGCAGATATCGACGCGCTGATGGAAGAAGTTGGCGAACTCCAAGACCGTTTGGAGAGTCGTGACTTCTATACTTTGGATGCTAAGATTGATGAAGTAGCGCGTGCTCTCGGTGTCATGGACTATGGCATGGATACGGATGTAACAGCATTATCAGGTGGACAAAGAACCAAGGTCCTTTTGGCTAAACTTCTCCTTGAAAAACCAGATATCTTGTTGCTTGATGAGCCAACCAACTACTTGGATGCTGAACACATTGACTGGCTCAAGCGTTATCTTCAAAACTATGAAAATGCTTTTGTCCTTATTTCGCATGATATTCCTTTCCTCAACGACGTAATTAATATCGTCTACCATGTGGAAAATCAACAGCTGACGCGTTACTCTGGCGACTACTACCAGTTCCAAGAAGTCTATGCTATGAAGAAATCTCAGTTAGAAGCGGCCTATGAACGTCAACAGAAAGAGATTGCAGACCTCAAGGATTTTGTCGCTCGAAACAAAGCGCGTGTCGCAACGCGTAATATGGCCATGTCCCGTCAAAAGAAACTCGACAAGATGGATATTATCGAACTGCAAAGTGAGAAGCCAAAACCGTCCTTTGATTTCAAACCAGCTCGTACACCTGGGCGCTTTATCTTCCAAGCCAAGGACTTGCAGATTGGTTATGACCGTCCCCTTACCAAACCCTTAAACCTCACCTTTGAACGCAATCAAAAGGTTGCCATTATTGGGGCAAATGGTATCGGGAAAACAACCCTCTTGAAGTCTCTCTTGGGTATTATTCCACCAATCGCTGGAGAAGTCGAACGCGGTGACTACCTAGAACTTGGTTACTTTGAACAGGAAGTAGAAGGTGGAAATCGCCAAACTCCTCTTGAGGCTGTATGGAATGCCTTTCCTGCACTTAACCAAGCAGAAGTCCGTGCGGCCCTTGCTCGTTGTGGCTTGACAACTAAACATATCGAAAGTCAGATTCAAGTCTTGTCAGGTGGGGAACAAGCCAAGGTTCGTTTCTGTCTCTTGATGAATCGTGAAAACAACGTTTTAGTGCTGGATGAGCCGACCAACCATTTGGATGTAGATGCCAAGGATGAACTCAAACGTGCTCTCAAAGAATACAAGGGATCTATCCTTATGGTCTGCCACGAACCAGACTTTTATGAAGGTTGGATGGACCAAATTTGGGACTTTAACAAGCTAACTTAAAAATGAGGGAAAAAGAAATACAGTATCGAATGTGGATACTGTATTTTTTAGGTTATTTAGGATTTAAAATCGTAATCCTTCACTACTTCGATACTATCAATGGTGATAGCAGAAGTCGGTTTGTCTTTCTCATCTTTTTCAGCTTTGGCAATCTTGTCAACAACGTCCATGCCATCAATGACTTGACCAAAGACAGGGTGTTTGCCGTCTAGACTCGGATTTCCACCCTCTTTATAGGCTTCGATGATCTTCTTTGGATACTTGCTTGAAGGGAGTTTAGCAGAGGTATCTGTAGAGTTTTGGTTGATGAAGAACTGGCTACCGTTGGTGTTTGGCTGACCAGTGTTAGCCATAGCAAGAGCTCCTCGGATATTGTATAGGTAAGGAGAGATTTCATTTTTGAAACCAGTTCCCTTGTCCTTCGTTTTATCCTTATCATGCCAGATAGATTGGCCCCCTGTACCATCTCCCTTAGGATCTCCAGTTTGGACCATAAAGCCATCGATGACACGGTGGAAGGTGATGCCGTTATAGTAGCCTTCTTTGGCGTGAGTAAGGAAGTTTTCAACGGCTAGAGGAGCGAGTTTAGGGAAGAGTTTAATACGAATATCACCCTGACTTGTGTGGAGAACCACTTCGGCTTCATCTTCAGCAACTTCCTTAGAAAGTTGAGGGAAGTTGGCATTTTCATTGGTTAAAGCGTCATTCAAATCTTTGGCAGCCTGAGCAGCTGCTTTAGAACTTTCTTCAGCTGAGATACTAGAGTCAACATAGTCATCGCCACGGAGACCACGTTGGATACTAGTACATCCAGCAAGGGCTATAGTTGATAGTAAAAGAAGGGTTGCTAGTTTTTTCATTGTTAACCTCTCAAAAATTCATTTCTATCATTGTACCTTAAAAGTAAGGGGATTTCAAATATTAGTGACAAGGTAGTTTAAGAGGAAGCCGACCAGAAAGTCGCTTGCTTAGAGATTTTTCTTTGGATGACGGTCGATAATGTCCTGGTACTGTTCCAGTATCTGCTCTCCCTTTGGAGTCAATTTGTAACCACGAATTGAAAAGTAACTTGCTAATTCTTCTCCTGAAAAGTTGTCACGAAGGAATTGGTCCAAATCTGGGGCCTTCATCTTAGAAAGTACTGTAACTCTCCTTACTTTTGAGGATATTCTCTTTCATAGTGGTATTTAGATGATCAAGCGAGTCAAAGACAGTTTCGACAAGAGCATAGCCTTTTTCAACAGGTATTTCTAAATTTTTTGGGGCATCAATGCTATAAGTCTACTTGAAGTATTTAGGAAACCAGTTCTTAAGAAAGCTCGTAAAGAATCACAATTAGTAAACGTTAATTCGAAAGAATTACTATATTTTAAAAGAGCACATTTTCAACGGATTTTTTCTTTCGGCTTCAATTCCTAATTAATCAATGAACTTAATGCTAGGTCTCGAAAAGAATTATGCTTCCTCTTTCTGTCTGAGTTCAAAGAGGTCTTCTACTTTCAGATTAAAAACTTGAGCAATTTTAAGAGCCATTTCCAGCGAAGGATTGTAACGGTTATTTTCCAAGTGCAGAATTGTCTCGCGTCGCATGCCGATGAAGTCGGCTAACTCCTGCTGGGTCATGCCTGTGGACTCACGAACAGATTTGAGATTAGTAATAATCTTACTTTCTTTGGCCATGCTTATCCTCTCCGTTCCAAGATAAGATAGACAACCGCAAAGATGCAAATCAAGGTAGCTATGCTAATAAAGATTTGGCCCATGTAAAGAGTGAGAGCCCCCATATACCCAGTGATAACTGCTAGGATCATCAGTGCGCCTAGTATAAAAACAAACATCAAGCTAGCTGCCTTGGCTAAATTAGCATAAAAGCGTTCGTCCGGAGTTTCCTTGACATTTTTCAAACAGAAAAAACCAAATACAATTACTTCAATAACGAGGCCAATTCCCAAAATCCATTCTTTAATACCAGAACTTTCGCTTGGGGTCGCAACCCAAATCCCTACTGTATAAAAAATGCTTGCTGCAAACAAAAGTATCGTGTAAAGCTTAGCAGACAAGTCAAAAATAGTCTTTCCTTTACCTTTCTGACTCTTATGAGGCCATGGTTTCATATGTAGCCAGCCCCAAATAGCTACAATCTGACCTAACACTGAAATACCAGCAATAACTAACTTGGGTCCCCAACTAAGATTAGAACCAAATAAAACAGTAAAATCAATAAAGAGAGCTGCGGAAATCATTGTAATGAGGCCACCCGTTTTTTGACTTTTTTTCATGATAGACTCCTTTCCTTATGTTAGAAATATTTAACAATCTTTATGTTATAAATATATCACACTTCAATTTGGAAAGCAAGAATTTATGTGTCAATGAGACAATTATTTGAAAAAATTTTTTAATAAAAGCCTTCGCTAGTCAAACAACTAAAGAATTCTTTGAAGCAATGCATCGTATTTGGTTTGATAGTTTCGTTAATAATATTTGATGATAAAGAATTTTTGGAAAATCTAGACACTGTATGAATCTCTACTTTTTTTCTTAGGCTTTTATAAAGTCTGTCAGAATAGGCTTTGTAGGTGTAGAAGTTAATTTTTACAGAAGTGAAGTAAGCATTCAATACGAATCAATACATAAGAAAAACTCTGATTTCAAGCGTTTTTTCTTTTTTCAATTTTAATACATTTCACTATATTTCAGTCCAATCTCTACCTTCTTATCTATACTTTGATGGAGCTGAAGTTGACATCTACAAAGTTTAATGTTAAAATTCATTCAAAAATATATTTGAATGAGGTGTTTTATGATTCAAAATGTTGTTACTTCAATAATCCTGTATTCTGGGACAGCCGTAGACTTACTTATTATCCTAATGTTATTTTTTGCCAAAAGAAAAAGCAGAAAAGACATCATTAATATCTATTTAGGACAATTTCTAGGCTCTGTTAGTCTAATATTGCTAAGTTTACTTTTTGCATTTGTCTTAAATTATATTCCTAGTAAAGAGATTTTAGGTTTGCTCGGTTTGATTCCAATTTTCCTAGGACTCAAAGTTTTGCTTTTAGGAGATTCTGATGGAGAAGCTATTGCAAAAGATGGTTTGCGCAAAGATGATAAAAACCTGATTTTTCTAGTCGCTATGATTACTTTTGCAAGCTGTGGTGCTGACAATATTGGTGTTTTTGTCCCATATTTTATTACCTTAAATTTAGCGAATTTGATAGTGGCTTTACTTACTTTTCTAGTCATGATTTATCTCTTGGTTTTTTCTGCTCAAAAATTGACACAAGTCCCTTCTGTTGGAGAAACTTTGGAAAAATATAGCAGATGGTTTATTGCCGTTGTTTATTTAGGATTGGGGATGTATATCCTGATTGAAAACAACAGCTTTGACATGCTAAGGACTGTGTTCGGCTAGGAGAAAAAATTATGAAAAAAGATAGTATCTGTCAAGTGGATGTTATAAATCAACAAAATGTTACAACCGCAACGAACTACCTTGAAAAGGAAAAAGTTCAAAAATCACTTCGCATTTTATCAAAATTTACCGATAATAAACAGATAAATATCATCTTTTATCTCCTTGCCGTCGAAGAACTCTGTGTCTGCGATATAGCCTGTTTATTAAATCTCAGTATGGCATCTGCCTCCCACCATCTTCGTAAACTATCCAATCAAAACATCTTGGACACTAGAAGAGAGGGGAAAATTATATATTATTTTATAAAAGATGAGGAAATCAGAGATTTTTTTAATCAACTAGGATAACAACTATTTTTACTACTTTTCCATGATTATAGGGGATTATATATGAAATTTTTTGATGAAAATTTCCCATAAGAAATACCTACTCGTATCAAATGTTTAAGAAAAAAGTATAATTTAAAGCAAATCGACCTAGGTAATGCAGCTCAAGTTAGCCAAGTTGAAAAGGGAGGAATTTGAAAGAAAATGTATCTTTGATAGTAGTCATTTATTGTGAAATATGATATATTTATTAATTAGATGGATGAATATTTCTAAAGTTAAATAAAATATGACAGATACATGTTTTTTAGTGTATCTTGTTTGTACTCAAAGTATGAAATGAATATCTAATATTTAAGATTAATAAATATTATACGATGAGATAGAATGCTACAAAATGAAAGGTGATGTAATCTGATGAAGAAAGATAGATTAATTGCATTGACAGATGCGGTTCTAGCAATTATAATGACTATCCTAATCTTAGAATTAGAAAAACCAACGACACCAAGTCTTCAAGCTTTTTGGGATTTACGGCAAAATTTCTTTGCTTATTTTCTTTCCTTTTTCTGGTTAGGATCGTTATGGATGGCACTAAACACACTATGGGAAAAGGTTGAGAAAATTTCCCCACAAATTGTTTGGTGGAATTTGTTTCTTTTATTTTTTGTTTCATTTATGCCCTATGCTACTGGAATCGTTAGTAGTCATTTCATGAACCATACGGCACAGCTCTTTTATGGACTGATCGTTATTGTTTCAACGGTAGCAAACTGGTTTTTACATAAAGTAATTGATAAACCCAATATAGATCAGAAAGAATTACTTGAAGCTACCGCACAATATAGAAAGTTATTGATACCTGACCTAATAATTAAAGGAGTGGGATTGATTCTATCCTTAATTCTCTATCCTCCGATTATGATGTATAGTGTTTTAATTGCGGCATTTTACATCATAACTTTAAAAACACTATCTGAAAAAAGAGTGAATAACTAAAAAACGGTGACCAAAGTTAGGTGTATTATTTTAATGATTACAGACCTAAACTATTCCCCTATTTAGAATCTATTAATTCATATTTTATAAATTAATTAGTAGATATCGTTCTTAAAATCCTTGATATTTCGCTGTTTTTAGTCCAACTGAAACGCATACTTTCCAAACCAGATTTTAAGAAAGCTCGTAAAGCTAGGTAGTTTTCTAAACATTAAAAACTAGCTACAATACAGCATTTACAACACTTCATGGTTCACACCATGGGGTGTTTTTGATGATTTTAAGCAAAATTCACACCATTTAATTGAAAGTTATTTAAATTAGATGAAAATTTGTTTTCTGAAAAAAGTGGGAAAACATTGATTTTAAGCGAATTTTGAATCATATTCGAATGGGAGTTTTTAAAATCATGTTTCAGTAGTGAAAGTTCCAATGTTGATTCTCCAGATAAGGATGATATCACCTGCTAATAGATTGTCTTCTAGTAGTTCCATATTGCGTTTTGGGACAGGTTTAGGGGCTTCCATATCACGATTAGGAGGAGATATAGGGCTTGACAGGGTAGTCCTTATAGATGGTATCAAAAGTAGTATTCATAAATTTTTTCTTTCTAATTTATCACTATTAGATTAGTCTAAAAAATTTAAAAAATAAAAACTCTGTCAAGTTTTTTTCTTGACACCTGCCAGAAATCTGCTATAATAGAACATGTGCTAAATAGCTCAGCTATTTCACCGAAATAAAAAATAAGAAAAGAGACATTAAAAAATGGCAGTTAAAATCCGTTTGACTCGTATGGGTTCTAAGAAAAAACCTTTCTACCGTATCAACGTAGCAGACTCACGTTCACCACGTGACGGACGTTTCATCGAAACAGTTGGAACTTACAACCCACTTGTTGCTGAAAACCAAGTGACTTTGAAAGAAGACCGCGTTCTTGCATGGTTGGCTGATGGAGCTCAACCTTCAGATACGGTTCGCAACATCCTTTCAAAAGAAGGCGTATTGAAAAAATTCCACGATTCTAAATTCTCAAAATAAGTTTAAAGTAGGTTGACAGATGGATACGATTGAAAATCTCATTATTGCGATTGTGAAACCTTTGATTTCACAACCTGATGCCTTAACTATCAAGATTGAAGATACACCAGAGTTTTTGGAGTATCACTTGGATCTTGACCAAAGCGATGTCGGTCGTGTTATCGGTCGTAAGGGTCGCACTATCTCAGCGATAAGAACGATTGTCTACTCTGTCCCAACTGAAGACAAAAAAGTAAGAATCGTTATCAATGAAAAATAAAAAAAGCGGGATAAAAGTCTCGCTTTTTTTGTAAGGAGTAAAAGATGAAAGATTTAACGTTTAGACAATTACAAGACTACTTACTCGAACATTATCAGCAGTCTCGGACTGAGGACGGACTCTTTATCAAGCTAGTGGAGGAAGTCGGAGAAGTAGCCGAGGTCTTGAATGGGCGCTCTGGTCGAAAAGAGGGTGTCCCGGACTCAAACGAGGAACTAGCCAAAGAACTGGCTGATATCATTCACTACACCGTCGCAATCGCGGCTATCAACGACATTGACCTAACCAAAACCATCTTTGACAAAGATAAGAAGGCTGCCATTAAGTATCAACATGAACGTGATTTAGAAAAGTTTTTAGACGCTCAAAGCTGATTAGAGTCACTGTTCTTCAACTTGTGAAAATCCCTAGAACGTGATAAAATAAAGGATAGAAATAGATACAGGAGACAAGATGAACTACTTTAATGTTGGGAAAATCGTCAATACGCAGGGGTTGCAGGGGGAGATGCGAGTCTTGTCTGTGACGGATTTTGCAGAAGAACGGTTTAAAAAAGGGGCAGAGCTGGCTTTATTCGATGAAAAAGATCAGTTTGTCCAAATAGTCACCATCGCTAGCCACCGTAAGCATAAGAATTTTGACATTATTAAATTCAAAGACATGTACCATATCAATGCGATTGAAAAGTACAAGGGTTATAGTCTCAAGGTCGCTGAGGAAGATTTGAACGATTTAGATGATGGTGAATTCTATTATCACGAGATTATCGGTTTGGATGTTTACGAGGGAGATAACTTGATAGGAACTATCAAGGAAATCCTGCAACCAGGTGCCAATGATGTCTGGGTGGTCAAACGAAAAGGTAAGCGAGATTTGCTTTTACCTTACATTCCGCCAGTAGTTCTCAATGTTGATATTCCAAACAAGCGGGTTGATGTGGACATCTTAGAAGGGTTAGATGATGAAGATTGATATTTTAACCCTCTTTCCAGAGATGTTTTCTCCGCTGGAACACTCGATTGTTGGGAAGGCTCGAGAAAAAGGGCTCTTGGATATCCAGTATCATAATTTCAGAGAATACGCTGAAAAGGCCCGTCATGTTGACGATGAGCCCTACGGAGGAGGTCAGGGGATGTTGCTCCGAGCCCAACCCATTTTCGATGCCTTTGATGCTATTGAAAAGAAACATCCCCGCGTCATTCTTCTTGATCCTGCTGGGAAACAGTTCGATCAAGCTTACGCTGAGGATTTGGCTCAGGAAGAGGAACTGATCTTTATTTGTGGTCACTATGAAGGGTATGACGAGCGCATCAAGACCTTGGTAACCGATGAAATTTCCCTAGGAGACTATGTCTTGACTGGTGGTGAATTGGCGGCCATGACCATGATCGATGCGACCGTTCGCTTGATTCCAGAAGTGATTGGTAAGGAGTCTAGCCACCAGGATGATAGTTTTTCTTCAGGACTCCTCGAATATCCTCAATACACACGTCCATATGACTATCGTGGCATGGTGGTTCCAGATGTGCTCATGAGTGGGCACCATGAAAAGATTCGTCAGTGGCGACTGTATGAGAGTCTAAAGAAAACCTACGAGCGCAGGCCTGACTTGTTAGAAAACTATCAACTAACAGCCGAAGAAGAAAAAATGCTGGCTGAAATCAAAGAAAACAAAGAATAAAGGAGAACCTTATGCAAGTAATCAAACGTAATGGAGAAATTGCTGAATTTGATCCAGATAAAATTTACCAAGCTGTCCTAAAAGCAGCTCAAACCGTTTATGTTTTGACAGATGATTTGCGTCAAAACCTTGCACAAGTTACTAAAAAAGTCGTTTTGGACTTGGAAGAAGCAAAAGTGGAACGTGCGACTATCAGCATGATCCAGTCAATGGTTGAGCACCGCTTACTTGGAGCTGGCTACATTACCATTGCAGAACACTATATCTCTTATCGCTTGCAACGCGATTTGGAGAGAAGTGGTTATGGCGACCATATCGCCGTTCATCTTCATTTTGAACAAATCCGCTAAGAAGAAAAAGAGTGGGATGAAATAACACATCTCACTCTTTCTTGAATCTATTTTTCTGAGCTGTTTGTACAGTTGACGGGACGAAACGAAGTCTTTTGATATCTGCAATTCGGATGATACGAGTTACGTTTTTTGCAAAATTCTTGACGATGATTTGTTGACGTTTGCAATCATGTTTAACAATATCACCAGTAAAACTTGTCTCAGCGAGTATGATATGAACAGCCGTTTTTTTCTGGATGGCCTGTTCAATCATAGCAGTGAGGGAGTTATCCTCGATTTGAGGATTATCATCATTCCCATTGAGAAAACCATGTAGTTTATCTAGAACTAGTTGGAATGCCTGTCTCATAGAATCCTCCCTTCTTACATATCCACATTATATAAAATTTTTCTAAAAACCACAAGATTTTTCGAATAATCTAATGAAAACTTAAAAGGAGAACAAAATGGCAGAATTTACATTTGAAATCGAAGAACACTTACTGACCCTGTCTGAAAATGAAAAAGGATGGACCAAGGAAATCAATCGCGTCAGCTTTAATGGAGCCCCTGCAAAGTTTGACATTCGCGCTTGGAGCCCAGATCATACTAAAATGGGCAAGGGAATTACTCTTACAAATGAAGAATTTCAGGTAATGGTGGATGCCTTTAAAGGTGGGAAATGAGAGAAGGATAGTGAATTTTACTCACTATCCTTTTCTTGTAAAATCATATAGTCTCGAAGAGATATTGTTGTTAATAGGAGAAACGTTTTTTTAAACTTTTCTGGTGGAGTAGGGTTCTCTTTTCGTATCCAAGCTTCAATAAAAGTGATAATCATGTTTGCGACGACATAGGTCATGTCATCTTCACTAAAATCAAATTCCTTGTTGTAGTGGACATTCTTTAGAATCCATTTTGAATAAGTATCCCTTAGGAACTCCTTCCAACCAGGATCTGCTTGAGTTATAAAAAGTGTTCGAATGATATTCCTATTTTCATAGATCAAAGGAATCGCAAAATTTGCAAAACACTCAATCGGATTTCCATCCCTTCTTGAACAATAATTATTAAATATCTGGAAAATTTGTTGATCTGCTTGTTCGTGAATATATTTGATAATATCATCATAGTTATGAAAATGTTTTTGATAAATCGCTTGTCTTGAAATACCCGCTTTTTTAGCAATTTCACTCATTGTGAAGGAACTACGTTGAGGATTTTGTTTAGCTAGTGATATAAAAGCAGAAATGATAGAATTTCGAGTATCTTTAGTCATAAGCGCCCTTTCTATGAAATAAATTGTGAATAGGTATCGATTAAAATATTAGATAAAATTGACAACTTGAAAGAAACTGTTGGTAAAGAATTACAGCGATAAAATATTTTAATATTGTTTATATTACTAGATAAATTATAACATAGAATCAACAATTTTCCTAATGAATGATATAAAAAGTGTCTATTTTGCTAAACTATAAGAGGAAAAATAATGTAATAAAAACTTTAAAATGATGTATAAAGAACAAAGTGTGCATTGCATAATATATAATTTAAAACTATCCATCCTCCATGAGCTTATTCTAGATAGTATTTTAGAAAATATTTTTGTTGATAATATACCTTGAAATTTATAATGTTTGGGAACTTTTATAATCCAAATACCTTAAACACCAATATGAATTCATTATGTATGCCATGATGAAAGTAGACAAGCTGTAAATTTTTTCTTTAAAGAATATTCATAACAAATTAATATAATACTTGAGGTTATGGTATAATAAGATGAATGATATTTTGCGAGTTTTCATTCATAAGTGAGTAAGAAATCCTATTAAAGATTAAATTAAATCATTACTTTGAGCAGTATTACTAGCCATAGCAAGGAACCGTCGCAGCTACCATAGGAAGAGTCTTATGGTAAATCTAGCAATTGAAAGGGGTGTTGCCTATTAAACAGATGTGACATACTTCTCAATTAAATTTAATCAAATAGAAAGGATTTTTTATGGATAAACTAAAGAAAGTACTAGGTTTTCTAGTATTCCTTCTTTTGCTATTGCTGATGTTCTTCCCGACAGGTGAAGCACAGGCGGCAACTGATATCACGAGTAAAGTCAAAATAGATGACTTGAAGATTACTATAGCATCTACAGGAAGCGAGACTGAAGGAATTCATGGTTCAAATGATACTTCTATGAAATTGAAATATTCGGGTAAATTCTCATTTCCCAATGTGGCAGCTAATGAAATCAAGGATGGGGATTACTTCATCGTAAAGGCTCCAGATAACTTGAGTTTGACGGATGGTAGTCTGGATTTGATTGATTCGACGTCAAATATCAAAATGGGGACTGTCCGAGTGGATAATGCTAACCATCGGCTGGTATTTACCTTCAATGACAAGGTTAAGGGCAAGCAGAATATCCGTGGGGACTTTGTTGCAGAAGCAACTGAAACACTCCAAAAAGAGGGGAAAACGGTTACTTATGTTTTGCCAGATGGTAAAACACAGACCATCACGTATAAAGTGAATAAATATCAACAGACTGACGTGATAGGAGAAACCATTACAAAGTACGGTTATAACGATAACAATAAGGCGAGAGCACATTTTCAGATGAAGATTAATCGCGCTAAGAAAGATATGACTGGACATGTGGTGAAGATTACAGATGACGTTTCAAAGGGAGCCTTTGCTAACTATGTGGAAGGTACTTTCTATATGCATGAAGCGGAATTCGAAACGACGAATACGAATTCATCTGCTCTTAAACGTTTAGGTGATGAATACGAAATCACAACCGATCCGGAGGTATACAAGGCTAACTCAGATAAAAAAGCTTTGTTGACCTTTGTCAACGGGAAACGAGGATTTGAGTTGCTCATGCCGACCAATATGGGAACAAAGAGCTTTTTCTTAACGTATGATACGTCCTCACCAGCAGATACTTCAACGATAAGTAACTCAGCGCAGTACTTGATTGATAACCAACCACAACTTATTTGGGAAAAATACGGAGGTAGTATTGGAACCAGAACAGAAGCAACGTTTAATTTAAAGACGGTTAAATCTGTAGGTGCATCAGTCACAGCTGATATTGCTGGTAAGATCAAAATCACAAAATACGATGAAGCGGATGCAACTGTTAAGTTGGCAGGCGTTGTCTTTGAAATCCTACGAAAAAGTGACGGGGTTAAAGTTCAGGAAGTAACAACTGATGCGGACGGGATTGCCGTTTCAGATCATCTTAGTGATGGTGAGTATATCGTTAAAGAAAAGACTCCTAAACCAGGCTATCAGGTAAATAGCCAAGAATTCGAAGTAGAGATGAAAGGTGGAAAAGGTGTTCCTCTCAACATCTCTAACAAACGTGTGACAGTTGACTTTGAAGCAACCAAGACTTGGGTAAACGGAAAAGCAACTGACTACAAAGAAGTCAAACTCGGTTTGTATGTGCACAAAGAAGGACAAACTGTTGCAGATGCAAAACCTGTTACTGGGAACTACACCCCTGAAGTAACCGTGTCGAACGGTGTCTACACTTATAAGTGGAAAAATCAACTACCTAAGTATGATGTTGATGGAACTACAGAGTTAGTCTATTCTGTTCGCGAACTTGAAGACCAGACTAATCTTCCTTTAGATGAAACAGAAACAGTTGCAGGTGGGACAAGTGATTATGTCGTATCTTACAACGAAGATAAGACAAAAATTACTAATACCTATAAACCAGCAAAAATTAGCGTGACTGCTAAGAAAGTCTGGAGTGGCGGTCAGGAAACAGTTCGTCCAACAGTTTACTTCAAATTGTACCGTACGCCAGAAGGTGGAGCGATTGAAGAAGTAGTTGGTGTTAGTCAAAAAGAAGTTCCCAAAACAGATGGAACTGTAGAATGGACAGACCTTCCTGCGACAGATGAGCACGGTGTGAAGTACACTTATAGTGTGATGGAAGTAGATGAAGATGGTAATCTTGTCACTACAGTAGACGGTTACACCGCTAGCCAAACAGCGGGTCTTACTGTTACAAATACCTATAGCACTTCACAAACTAAGGCGGACATTAAAGTCAAAAAAGAATTGACGGGTGGTCGTCCAACACCTCTTCAAAACGAAGAATTTGAATTTATCTTGAAAGACAAAAATGGCCAAGAAGTTCAAAGAGCTAAGAACGATGCAAATGGTGATGTAGTCTTTAAAGATATTCCTTTTACACAAGAAGGACATTACCAGTACACGATTGTGGAAGCAAATGCTGGTCAAACCATCGATGGGGTGACCCATGATGCGAGAACGGTTCGTGTCACCGTACACGTCTATGATAATGGAAGAGGTCAGCTAGTTGCCTGGGTTGAGAATTTTGATATTTCTTCTGTAGCAATTCCTGTAGCTGATTTCGCCTCTTCAGCACCTGGTTCTGCTCTCGTCCCTCCAATCTCTGGTGCCATCGATACCATTACAGATGCTGGAATTCAGACATTCGTCAATACTTATAAGCCTGCTAACGCGAAAGTTCCTGTTTCGGCCACCAAATCATTCATCAATAAGAACACTGATAAGCCAATTCAGCTTCAAGGTGGTGAATTTGAGTTTGCCTTGTTTGAGAAAAATGGTACAGCTCCAATTCAAACAACAACAAATGATGCAGCTGGAAACATTAAGTTTGAAGATTTAGAATTCAATAAAGCTGACACTTATCATTACACCATCGTTGAAAAGAATGCTGGGACAACTGATAAAGGAATCACTTATTCTAACAAGACTATCGAAGTAACGATCAAAGTTGTTGACAACGGTAAGGGAGCTCTTGAAGCAACTGTTACCTATGACAATAACGACAGCACCTTCGAAAACACCTATAAGGCTAAAAATGCCAAAGAAGTTCTTGAAGTAGATAAGAAACTAAGCAATCGCAATCTTGAAGCTGACATGTTCGAATTTACATTGACAGACGAAGTTGGTAACGTTGAAAAAGCGAAGAATGGTGCTGACGGAAAAGTTAAATTCTCAGAGTTGACATTTGATGAAGCACGTACTTACACTTACACTATTAAGGAAGTAAAAGCTGGCACAACGGAGAATGGTATCACCTACGATGCTAAGACCGTCACAGCTAAAGTAATTGTAACCGATGATGGTCAAGGTGAATTGCATGCAAAGGTTGAATACAGCAGTGATGCAAGTGATGGTAGCACAAGTTTCACCAATGTCTACACACCAGCTAAAACACAGGTTCCAGTGAAGAAAGTTTGGAATGATGCCGATAACCAAGATGGCAAACGTCCAGAGTCTATTACTGTTAAACTTCTAGCAGATGGTCAAGACACAGGTAAGACCCTTGAACTCAATGAAGGAAACAAATGGCAAGCTACTTTCACAGATCTTGACGCAGATAAAGGTGGTACTCCAATCGCCTATACAATCGAAGAAGTTGCAGTCGCAAAATATGAATCTAAGGTAACAGGAGATGCGACAACTGGTTTCACTATTACCAATAGCTACACACCAGGTAAGACTCAAGTTCCAGTGAAGAAAGTATGGAACGACGCTGAGAACCAAGACGGCAAACGTCCAGGATCAGTCACAGTTAAACTTCTTGCCGATGGTCAAGACACAGGTAAGACCCTTGAACTCAATAAAGACAACAACTGGTCAGGAAGCTTCACAGATCTTGATGTGAACAAAGCTGGTAAAGCGATTAAGTACACTATTGAAGAAGTCGCAGTCGCAGAATATGAGTCTAAGGTGACAGGAGATGCCACAACTGGCTACACCATTACTAATAGCTACACACCAGGTAAGACTCAAGTACCAGTGAAGAAAGTTTGGAATGATGCCAACAACCAAGACGGCAAACGTCCAGGATCAGTCACAGTTAAACTCCTTGCCGATGGTCAAGACACAGGTAAGACCCTTGAACTCAATAAAGACAACAACTGGTCAGGAAGCTTCACAGATCTTGATGTGAACAAAGCTGGTAAAGCGATTAAGTACACTATTGAAGAAGTCGCAGTCGCAGAATATGAGTCTAAGGTGACAGGAGATGCCACAACTGGCTACACCATTACTAACAGCTACACACCAGGTAAGACTCAAGTACCAGTGAAGAAAGTTTGGAAGGATGCCGAGAACCAAGACGGCAAACGTCCAGGATCAGTCACAGTTAAACTCCTTGCCGATGGTCAAGACACAGGTAAGACCCTTGAACTCAATAAAGACAACAACTGGTCAGGAAGCTTCACAGATCTTGATGTGAACAAAGCTGGTAAAGCGATTAAGTACACTATTGAAGAAGTCGCAGTCGCAGAATATGAGTCTAAGGTGACAGGAGATGCCACAACTGGCTACACCATTACCAATAGCTACACACCAGGTAAGACTCAAGTACCAGTGAAGAAAGTTTGGAATGATGCCAACAACCAAGACGGCAAACGTCCAGAGTCTATCACTGTTAAACTCCTTGCCGATGGTCAAGACACAGGTAAGACCCTTGAACTCAATAAAGACAACAACTGGTCAGGAAGCTTCACAGATCTTGATATGAACAAAGCTGGTAAAGCGATTAAGTACACTATTGAAGAAGTCGCAGTCGCAGAATATGAGTCTAAGGTGACAGGAGATGCCACAACTGGCTACACCATTACCAATAGCTACACACCAGGCAAGACTCAAGTACCAGTGAAGAAAGTATGGAACGATGCCAACAACCAAGACGGCAAACGTCCAGGATCAGTCACAGTTAAACTTCTTGCCGATGGTCAAGACACAGGTAAGACCCTTGAACTCAATGAAGGCAACAATTGGTCTGGAAGCTTTACAGATCTTGATGTGAACAAAGCTGGTAAAGCGATTGTTTACTCAGTAGTCGAAGTAACTGTTACTGGCTACAATTCTGAAGTTACTGGTGACCCTGTATCAGGCTTCACAATCACCAATAACTACACCCCGGAAACAGTTAATGTAAAAGCAACCAAGAACTGGGATGATGCGAATAACCAAGATGGCAAACGTCCAACTAAGATTACAATCAATCTCTTAGCAGACGGTCAGAAAGTTGATTCAAAAGAGATTCAAGCTGCACCAGACGGCACTTGGTCTGTTGAATTTACAAAACTTGCAAAATATAAAAATGGTAAAGAGATTAAGTATACTGTGACAGAAGAAGCAGTCGCAGAATATGACTCTTACATCAAAGACTTTACCATCACAAACAAATATGCACCAAAAGAAATCGACTACAAGGTAACAAAAGTATGGAACGATGCGAACAACCAAGACGGCAAACGTCCTGAGTCCGTAACCGTTCAACTTTTCAAATCTGTAGATGGAACTAAACCAGTAGCCGTTGAAGGTAAGAAATTGACCTTGACAGCTAAGGATAAGACAGACGCTAACACTTGGGTAGCATCCTTTACAAAACTTCCACAATACGAAGCTGGTAAAGAAATCACTTACTCAATCAAGGAAGTAGATGTGCCAGCTGGCTATGAAGCCTCTGTAACTGGTCAAGTGGTGACAAACACTCATGACATAGAAACAGTCGTTCTTTCAGGAACTAAGGTTTGGAAAGATAACAACAACCAAAGCGGCAAACGTGCAGATAAAGTGAAAGTTCAAATCTTTAAGGGTGAAGGCGAAAAAGCTGAACTCGTTCAAGAAATTGAAGTTTCAGAAGCAACTGGTTGGAAGTTCGAATCAAAAGCACTTCCTAAGTATGAAAATGGTACAGAAATCAAGTACACTGTCAAAGAAGTGGCTGTGAAAGAATATACCTCAACAGTCACTACAGACAAAGATGGTAAGTACACAGTTACCAATGAATATACACCAGAAAAAACATCTGTAAAGGGTAAGAAGATCTGGAAAGGTGATGAAAACCATAAAGACGCTCGTCCACCATTTATCACAGTAAAACTTCTTATTGATGGTAAAGAGACTAATAAAGTAGCCACAGCTTCAGAAGCAACTGGCTGGACTTATGAGTTCACAGAACTTGAGCGTTATAAAGATACTAAAGGTACAGAATTCAAATACTCTGTAGTAGAAGTTCCAGTTAAAGGTTACACATCTAAAGTAGAAGGCTTCAATATCACAAATACGTACGTTCCAGAAGAACCAACACCAGGTGAACCAAATGAACCACAGGATCCAGAGCCAAACAAGCCAAAAGATCCAGAACCAGGAAAACCAGGACAAAAACCTCAACTTCCTAACACTGGTGAAAAAGCATCTAACGCAACAGTAGTTGCAGGACTTGCTTTGATGGCAGTGACTGGTGGATTGTACTTTGTAAGCCGTAAAAATAAATAATCTCTAGATGAGAGTTGATTTTTAGTTAGTTCTTAGGAAGTAATTGGAAAGGAAATAGTCCAGAACAATTGTTCTGGACTATTCTTTTATTTTGAAAAATATGGAAGGCTTTTCAATCGTTTGAGTAGGGGACGACTAATGAAACTAATGGCAATAATCTTACCAAGATCAGGGAGGATAAAGGGAAGGACACCAACTGCAAGTGCCTGATCAAATGGCATCCCAGCAAGGAAGTGGAGGCTGAGAATTCCCCCGACAAAGACGAGGGAATCACCCAAGAGGTTGGCTAGGAAAATGCGGATATAGCCACTTTTTTGATGGACGAGATAAGATGTAAGTCCTGCATAGACAAGGTCAAACCAAAGATAGCCTGAACTTGGACCGACTAAAACGTGAAATCCTGCACCACCCCCTGCAAAGACAGGTAAACCAATGGCACCCAGTAGGAGATAGAGAGCTACAGATAGGACGGCTTCTCTGGGTCTAAAAACAGTAGCAATCAGACCGATTGCAAAGTTTTGCAGAGTGAAGGGAACAGGACCGATAGGGAGACTGATTTGTGCCAATACGGCGATGAGAGCAGCACCGATAGCAGGAATGGCATAGATATGAGCTTTTTTCAAAACTGTTAACCTCTTTTCAAAATTATAGTAACTATTATACTAATTCAGAAACAAAAGTCAACCTATTTTCTATAACGAGGTAACAATTTTGTAACGGCCGATTTTACAAGTAAAAAGAGACCTCAAGAGGTCTCTTTTGGTAATTAGCGCATGGTTACAAATTCTTCTGAAGCGGTTGGGTGGATAGCTACTGTAGCATCAAAGTCCGCCTTGGTTGCTCCCATCTTGATAGCAACAGCGAATCCTTGAATCATCTCATCCACTCCGTAACCAAGTCCGTGAAGTCCAACAACTTTTTCGTCAGCACCGGCGGTGATGAGTTTGAAGCGAGATTCTTGACGATGGCTTGTAACGGCAGAGTACATAGATGCAAAACTTGACTTGTAAACTTTGATGTTATCTTGGCCGTATTCTTTGATAGCTTGATCCTCGGTTAAACCAACCGTTCCGATTGCTGGGTGGGAGAAGACAACAGTAGGGATAGTCGTGTAGTCCATCTTGGCATTTGTTTTTCCGTTGAAGAGGCGTTCAGATAGGGTGCGTCCTGCCTTGATGGCTACTGGGGTCAGTTCCTTCTCACCAGTAACATCTCCAAGAGCATAGATGCCATCTACAACTGTATTTTGATACTCATCCACTTGGATAAATCCACGTTCGTTGAGTGTGACGCCAGCCTTTTCTAACTCAAGATCGTCTACATTTGGACGTCGCCCGGTAGCCCAGATAACTTGGCTGGCAGTGTGATTAGAACCGTCTTCGAAATGAATGGTAATACCTTGCTCCGTTTCTTCAAGCTTGATGGGTACCTTATGCGTATGCAAAGGTAGACCTGTTTTTCCCATTTCATTGACAAGTCCTTCAACGATGTAGCTGTCAAAAGTGCGCAAGGGACGATCGCGACGGACAAACAAATCCGTTTTTACTCCTAGCGCGTGGAGAACACCTGCTAATTCAACGGCGATATAACCAGCTCCAAGAATTGCAACGGATTCAGGAAGTTGCTCCCAAGCAAAGACATCGTCTGAGCTGCCACCGAGTTCAGCTCCAGGGATAGTTGGGATGCTTGGACGAGCGCCAGTCGCAATCACGATATGCTTGGCACGAATCAATTCACCATTGACGCTAACGGTATGGGCATCAACAAAATGAGCACGACCTTCAATCAAATCAACACCGTTGCGCTTGAAACTTCCATCATAAGATGAGCGAGCACGGTCGATGTAGGCTTCACGGTTTTGACGAAGTTTAGCAAAATCAAATTGAACATCTGAACTTGTAAAACCATAGTCAGGGCCGTAGTGGTGGAAGCTTTCAGCAATTTGCGCTCCATACCACATGATTTTCTTAGGAACACAGCCGACATTGACACAGGTTCCACCTAATTTTTTCTCTTCGATAACAGCAGCTTTAGCACCGTGTTCGCCAGCTCGGTTCATAGTGGCAATGCCGCCGCTTCCTCCACCGATAGCGATGATATCATATTCTCTCATAGAAAACTCCTTATAGCTTTGATAGTCATATTCTATCGTTTTTATTTTTTGAATGCAAAAATCTGCTACGATAAAAAAATTATAAAAACGCTTGCCAAATTCAAAAAGATATTGTATTATATATCTAGCACAATAATCCAATAAACGAATACCGAACGAAATAATGATCCTGAACTATCATTGTTTCCATCTGAACTGTCATTGTTTGGTCTCGGTATTTCTGATATAATGGTTTTTGTAAGGCAAAAGAATAAAGGAGTTTGAAAATGAAAAGAAATAAGAAGGCAAAAAAATGGCAATTATACACAGCGATTGGTGTTGCCAGTGCTATTGTTATCGGTGCTGCGGGGATTTTGATTTTTAGACAGCCTTCCCAGTCAGCAGTCAAGGATGAAACATCTCATATCGTTACTGCTAAGAAAGGTTCTGTTGCTTCATCGGTTCTCTTGTCAGGTACGGTCACAGCAAAAAGTGAACAATACGTTTATTTTGATACTAGTAAGGGAGATTTAGATGAAATCCTTGTTTCGGTTGGTGACAAGGTCGAAGAAGGGCAAGCCTTGGTCAAATACAGCAGTGCAGATGCTCAAGCTGCCTATGATGCAGCCGATCGTGCAGTTGCAAAGGCAGACCGTCATATCGAGGAGTTAAACAAGGCTCGTGAAAATGCATCAGCTGCACCAGCTTCCCCACAAGTTCCAACAGAAGCAGGACTCCCAGAACAAGCGCAAGCAGCAACTTCTTCCGTATCCTCTATCGACTCTCAAATCAGTGATGCCAAAGATAATCGCGCAGATGCCGTAGCCCAGCTCAACAAAGCTCAAGCTCAGCTAGATGCTGCAACTGTCCTCAGTACACTAGAAGGGACTGTAGTTGAAGTCAATCGTAATGTTTCCAAATCGCCAACAGGTAATAGCCAAGTGGTAGTACATGTCGTAAGTAATGAAAACTTGCAGGTCAAAGGGGAGTTGTCTGAATACAACCTTGCTAACCTTTCTGTTGGGCAAGAAGTTACCTTTACTTCGAAGGTTTACCAAGATAAGAGCTGGACAGGTAAGATTAGCTACATTTCTGACTACCCTAAAAATAATGGCGAAGCAGCGAATGCAGCCCTTGGAGGAAATACTGGCTCTAAGTACCCTTATACTGTTGATGTGACTAGCGATATCGGTGAGTTGAAACAAGGCTTCTCAGTCAGTGTGGAAGTCAAAAACAAGAGTAAAGCCATCCTTGTTCCTTTAACAAGTGTTGTTACCGAAAATGACAAAAACTATGTTTGGATCGTTGACGACCAGAAAAAAGCGAAGAAGGTAGAAGTTACTTTGGGGAATGCGGATGCAGACAACCAAGAAATTACTTCAGGTTTGACAGACGGTGCCAAGGTCATCAGTAATCCAACATCTTCCTTGGAAGAAGGAAAAGAGGTGAAGGCTGATGAAGAAACTAATTAGTCTCAAAAATATCTGTAGGAGTTATCGAAATGGTGACCAAGAACTGCAGGTCCTTAAAAATATCAATCTAGAAGTTCATGAAGGTGAGTTTGTTGCCATTATGGGACCATCTGGTTCTGGTAAGTCTACCTTGATGAATACCATCGGAATGTTGGATACACCAACCAGTGGAGAGTACTACCTTGAAGGGCAAGAAGTTGCAGGCCTGGGAGAGAAACAACTGGCAAAGGTCCGTAACCAGCAAATCGGCTTTGTCTTTCAGCAGTTCTTTCTCTTGTCCAAACTCAATGCTCTTCAAAATGTCGAGTTGCCCTTGATTTACGCTGGAGTTTCGGCTTCTAAACGTCGGAAATTGGCGGAGGAATTTCTGGAAAAGGTTGAGCTGACGGAGCGCAGTCATCATTTGCCTTCTGAGTTATCAGGTGGTCAAAAGCAACGTGTAGCGATTGCGCGTGCCTTGGTAAATAATCCCTCTATCATCCTAGCAGACGAACCTACAGGAGCCTTGGATACCAAGACGGGGAATCAAATCATGCAACTGTTGGTGGAGCTGAACAAGGAAGGGAAAACCATTATCATGGTCACACATGAACCTGAGATTGCGGCCTATGCCAAACGCCAAATTGTCATTCGTGATGGGGTCATCTCATCAGACAGTGCTCATGTAGAAAAGGAGGAAAACTAAGATGCAGAATCTGAAATTTGCCTTTTCATCCATCATGGCCCACAAGATGCGTTCCTTCCTAACCATGATTGGGATTATCATCGGAGTTTCGTCTGTCGTTGTCATCATGGCTCTGGGAGACTCCATGTCTCGTCAGGTCAACAAAAATATGACCAAATCACAGAAGGATGTCCATGTCTTTTTCTCTCCTATCAAAAGCAAGGACGGCTCCTTTACGCAGAAACAATCTGCTTTGACAGTCAGTGGGAAAGAAGAGGATGTTCATGTTGAACCACCAAAACCACTAGAATCCTGGGTCAAGGAAGCTGCCAAACTCAAAGGAGTAGACAGTTACTATGTCACCAACTCGACCAACGTTACCCTATCTTATAAGGATAAGAAGGTTGAACGAGCGACTCTGACAGGCGGAAACAGCACCTACATGAACGCAGTTGAAAATGAAATTGTTGCGGGTAGAAGTCTAAGATCGCAAGACTACAAGGAATTTGCCAGTGTGATTTTGCTGGACGAAGAACTAGCCAAGAGTTTGTTTGATAGTCCAGAAGCTGCGGTTAATCAAATCATCTCTGTTAATGAATTTAGTTACCGTGTGATTGGTGTTTATACTAGTAATGAAGCCAAAACTGCGAAAGCCTTTGGGATTGGCGGTCTTCCAATTACGACCAATATCTCTCTAGCAGCCAATTTTAATACTGATGAAATCTCGAACATCGTCTTTCGTGTCAATGATACTAGTCTAACGCAGACCTTGGGTCCGGAGTTGGCTCGAAAACTGACTGAGATTGCAGGTCTTCAGCAAGGGGAGTACCAAGTTGCGGATGCAACTGCTGCCTTCCAAGAGGTGCAACAACTATTTGGTTTTATGACAACCATTATCAGTGCCATCGCAGGAATCTCTCTCTTTGTCGGGGGAACTGGTGTTATGAATATCATGCTGGTTTCGGTGACAGAACGCACGCGCGAGATTGGTCTGCGGAAAGCGCTCGGAGCTACACGGGCTAATATCTTGGTACAGTTTTTGATTGAATCCATGATCTTGACCTTGCTAGGTGGTGTCATCGGTCTTGGGATTGCTGCTGGAATGACCATGTTAGCTGGAATATTGCTTCAAAACATGATTGCAGGTATCGAAGTTGGGGTTTCCCTCCCAATCGCTCTCTTTAGCTTGGCTGTGTCAGCCAGTGTTGGGATGATTTTCGGAGTCTTGCCAGCTAATAAAGCATCTAAGCTTGATCCGATCGAAGCTCTTCGCTATGAGTAAGATATAGAACAGAAAAAACAAGATGGACACTTGTCTATCTTGTTTTTGTATGGATTTTCCTATCGAAAATCACTAAAAATATGATATAATGAAGTGTTAGAAAAACAGGTTTCATTTGCCTGGAAAGGAAAAATCATGTCTGAAAAGAATTTTTATATTACAACACCGATTTACTATCCATCTGGTAAACTTCACATCGGTTCTGCCTACACAACCATCGCTTGTGATGTCCTAGCTCGCTACAAACGCCTCATGGGCTACGATGTCTTTTATCTGACAGGTCTTGACGAGCATGGTCAAAAGATCCAACAAAAAGCGGAAGAAGCTGGCATCACACCACAAGCCTATGTTGATGGCATGGCAGTTGGCGTCAAAGAACTCTGGAAATTACTCGATATCTCATATGATAAATTCATCCGTACAACTGATGATTACCATGAAAAAGTTGTAGCACAGGTCTTTGAACGCTTGCTTGCTCAAGATGATATCTACTTGGGCGAATATTCTGGTTGGTATTCAGTATCAGATGAGGAGTTCTTTACAGAAAGCCAGCTTGCGGAAGTTTTCCGTGACGAAGCTGGAAATGTGACGGGCGGTATCGCTCCATCAGGTCACGAAGTGGAATGGGTATCTGAAGAATCTTACTTCCTTCGCCTCAGCAAATACCAAGATCGTTTGGTAGAATTTTTCAAATCTCACCCTGACTTCATCACTCCAGATGGTCGTCTTAATGAAATGCTGCGTAACTTTATTGAGCCAGGTTTGGAAGACTTAGCGGTTTCTCGTACAACCTTTACCTGGGGTGTGCCAGTTCCTTCCAATCCAAAACACGTTGTCTACGTTTGGATTGATGCCCTTCTCAACTATGCGACTGCTCTTGGTTATGGTCAAGAGAATCATGCTAATTACGATAAATTCTGGAATGGAACAGTCTTCCACATGGTCGGAAAAGATATCCTTCGTTTCCACTCAATCTACTGGCCAATCCTTCTCATGATGTTGGATATGAAGTTGTCTGACCGCTTGATTGCCCATGGTTGGTTTGTCATGAAAGACGGCAAGATGTCTAAGTCTAAAGGGAATGTCGTTTACCCTGAAATGTTAGTAGAACGTTATGGACTGGATCCACTTCGTTACTATCTCATGCGTAGCCTTCCGGTTGGTTCAGACGGGACTTTTACTCCAGAGGACTACGTCGGCCGTATCAACTATGAATTAGCAAATGACCTTGGAAACCTCCTCAACCGTACGGTTTCCATGATTAACAAGTACTTTGATGGACAAATTCCTGCCTACGTAGAGGGTGTAACAGAGTTTGATAATGCTATTGCTGAGGTTGCAGAACAATCAATCGCGGACTACCATACACACATGGAAGCAGTTGACTATCCACGTGCTCTTGAAGCAGTTTGGACGCTTATCTCTCGTACCAACAAATACATCGATGAGACCGCACCATGGGTCTTGGCTAAGGATGAAGAGCACCGTGACCAATTGGCAAGTGTCATGAGCCACTTGGCAGCCAGCCTTCGTGTCGTAGCTCACATGATTGAGCCATTTATGATGGAAACTAGTCGCGCTGTATTGGCACAACTTGGTCTAGCAGAAGTTTCTAGCCTAGAAAACTTGAGCTTGGCAGATTTCCCTGCAGGTGTGACTGTTGTTGCCAAAGGAACACCAATCTTCCCACGTCTCGACATGGAAGAAGAGATTGCCTATATCAAAGAACAAATGGAAAGCAACAAACCAGCCGTCGAAAAAGAATGGAATCCAGATGAAGTTGAACTCAAACTCAACAAGGATGAAATCAAGTTTGAAGACTTTGATAAGGTCGAGATCCGTGTCGCAGAAGTCAAAGAAGTTTCTAAAGTGGAAGGTTCTGACAAGTTGCTCCAATTCCGCCTCGATGCAGGTGATGGCGAAGACCGTCAAATCCTATCAGGAATTGCCAAATACTATCCAAATGAGCAAGAATTGGTCGGCAAGAAGGTACAAATCGTTGCCAACCTTAAACCACGCAAGATGATGAAAAAATATGTCAGTCAAGGTATGATCCTCTCAGCTGAACATGATGGCAAATTAACCCTGCTCACAGTTGATCCGGCTGTACCAAACGGAAGTGTGATTGGGTAAAAGCAAAAAACCAACGTTAGACACGTTGGTTTTTCTTGTTATGCGCGAGATTTTCTAAGAAGTAGTCCATCTCCTTTTGAGACCGGAGGACAATTACTTTATCTGGATAGGTTTCTTGAACCCGTTGATAACGTTCTTTGGCATTCTTTGTCCGCCCATCCCAGAGAATCCATCGGATAAATTCCCAGTCAAAGCGTTCAGGACAGCCTGCTGCCATACTTTCTCTGACCTTGCCTCGGTATGTGAGATACCGTTTAAAGGCTCGAAATAGACAAGTCCATGGTGAAAAATTGAGAAAGATAATTTGGTCAGCTTCCAGCATTCTTTCTTCATAGCAACACCAAGAGTAGTTGCCGTCGATGACCCAAGCTTCGTGCTTTGTGAGAAAGTTTTTCATCTCGGTCAACATCCATTCGCGGTCACTGTCTTGCCAACCAGGTTGAAATTGGAGTGTATCCATATGCAGTTTGGGTATGGAGTAGTAGTTAGATAACTTTTCTGCTAGAGTTGACTTACCAGCTCCAGAATAACCGATAATTGCGATTTTCATTTTCTACTTTTTCTTATTAGAGGACAAAAAAACAGCCTCTATGGACTGTTTCTTATTTAGCAAGTTTAGCTGAAAGACGAGCTTTATCGCGGCTTGCTTTGTTTTTATGAATCAAACCTTTAGTTTCTGCTTTGTCGATAGCTGAGCTAGCAGCACGGAAAAGTTCTTCAGAAGGGTTTGCTTCGAAAGCTTTGATAGCAGTACGCATAGCTGATTTTTGAGCTGAGTTTTTTTCGTTTTGTTTAACGTTCAATTCAGCGCGTTTGATAGCTGATTTAATGTTTGCCAATGTTCTTACCTCCATATTTACTAACTATACCATTATATATGAAAACTTAGGTTTTGACAAGGGGAAATTATTTTTTTAGGTAAATTTCATCGATTTCATGGTTTTTAGTCTTGTGGAGAATGACCTCGGCGCGATTCCTTGTCGGTTCGATATAGTTTTGTAAATTTGTGAGATTAATGCTGGTCCAAACCTGATGAGCAAAGGCTTCAACTTCTCCAATTGGCATTTGCGTAAAACGGTGGTAGTAGCTGTTGGGATCATTTTGGGCAAAGCTAAGGAGTTTTAAGAAACGATCCAGATACCAACTTTCAATGTCCTCGACAGCAGCATCTACATAGATGGAGAAATCAAAGAAATCAGTGATGTAAAGGCGCTCATTTTGAGGGTTTTGAAAGACATTGATGCCTTCGACAATAACAAAGTCAGCAGCTTTGACACGTTGTTTCTCTCCAGGAACGATGTCATACACTTCATGAGAATAGACAGGAATATCGACATCTTGTCCATTCTTTAGGCGATCAAGAAAATCCAGTAAAGCTTCCATATCATAACTTTCAGGAAAACCTTTGCGATTTAAGATATCTTGGGCCATCAAGGTTTGATTGGGATAGAGAAAGCCGTCAGTTGTCACCAATTCTACAGTAG
The DNA here is from genome assembly GCF_054445985.1 of Streptococcus sp. 517s. Classification (NCBI taxonomy): domain Bacteria; kingdom Bacillati; phylum Bacillota; class Bacilli; order Lactobacillales; family Streptococcaceae; genus Streptococcus; species Streptococcus sp. 517s. Next base: position 744,696 of record NZ_CM136847.1, read on the forward strand.
CATCAGTAACTGTACGAGAGAGAAGGATTTGCAGAAGTCGGCTAGTTGTTGATTTTCCTACAGCTACACTTCCTGAAACTCCAATAATGAAGGGTTGAGATTTACTCTCTCTTTGGAGAAAAATCCCCTTAGAAAAGGCTAAATCCTCTTTGGTGCGTTTGTAAATTTGGATGAGATGAGCTAAAGGTAAATAAATATCTGTCACATCTTGTAGACTAATCTGGTCATTGAAACTCTTGATGGATTCTAGTTCCTCTTCTGTCAAAGGAGGTGTTGTCTTTCGATGTAAAGATTGCCAAGTCTGGCGACTGATTTTTTCAAAATGTAAAAATTCGTTGGTCATTGTTTTCCCCTAGATATTTTGTCTATCATACCATAAAAAGCTAAAAAAATAAAGCGGTTTCTTGATGGTAGTAAGTCAATATCGTATAATAGAGATGGAGGTTGAATAGTTTAATGATTAGATAGGGAATTGTTTCTGAAGAGTTATCAGTTATTAAAAGTGGGTTTTTTAGTTCGCAACTTATAGGGGGTATACTATGAAAATCTTGAGATGTTACATATTGGAACTCTGTTTTATTTTAAGTTTTGCACTACCTTTTATAAGGGGAGCGAATGCGGATAATGGTAGACGCTTTGTAGAAACCTATTACGGTTTTACCTTCTTAATGGATCATCTCCTTGTAACAGTTATCTTTATCTGTTCGCTCTTGATTGCCTGGCTAGTAAAAAAGCAGTGGACGAAATGGCTTGCTGCTGGTAGTTATCTATTTTTGATTTTGTGGATTGCTACAGAAGGTTATTTATTCCGTATGTCACTAGAAGATTTGATACGACTTTGGACAAGTTTGGAAATCTTGACACAAACTTATCAGTTGGGCTTTTATCTAAACATCATATTGGGAATCCTGTTGATAATAAAGCATTTTAAGGTTAAGAAATAGTGATAAAAATGTGCCTGATTACAGACTATAGACTATGAGATATCTGCTCCTACATGCTTTATCATTCGTTTATAAGAGCTAAAAGAGATTGAAGAAAAGGTTTTTTGACTAGGATTCTTCAGTCTTTTTCATTTTATCATCACTTTGTAAACGACTTACAATTCAAGTCAAATTATGGTAAAATAGTTTTATGAGTAAAATGTATTATGCAGAAAATCCTGACGCTGCTCATGACATTCATGAGTTGAGAGTGGAGTTGTTGGGAGAAAAAATGACCTTTTTGACGGATGCGGGTGTTTTTAGCAAGAAAATGGTTGATTTCGGGAGTCAGCTTTTATTGAAGTGTCTAGAGGTTAACAAAGGAGAAACAGTCCTTGATGTGGGCTGTGGATATGGGCCGTTGGGTTTGTCATTGGTTAAGGCTTATGGAGTTCAGGCAACCATGGTTGATATCAATAATCGTGCCTTGGACCTAGCGCGACAAAATGCTGAACGAAATAAAGTAGAAGCGACGATTTTCCAATCCAATATCTATGAACAAGTTGAAGGGAAATTTGACCATGTTATTTCCAACCCGCCCATTCGAGCGGGCAAACAGGTTGTTCATGAGATTATCGAAAAGAGCAGAGAATTCTTGAAAGACGGAGGGGATTTAACCATCGTCATTCAGAAAAAACAAGGAGCTCCAAGCGCTAGAAATAAGATGGAAGACGATTTTGGAAATTGTGAAACCGTAAAGAAAGATAAAGGATATTATATCCTTAGAAGTGTGAAAGAATGAGAGCAGTTGATTTAATTCAAAAGAAACGAGATGGTCAAGAACTAACTTCAAATGAAATCAAGTGGCTAGTAGAAGGATATGTGGCAGGAACTGTTCCAGACTATCAGATGTCTGCCTTTGCTATGGCTATTTATTTTAAAGGAATGAGGACACGAGAGATTTCTGACCTGACGATGAATATGGTTAAGACAGGTCAGGAGTTTGATTTGTCAGCCATTGAGGGGGTTAAAGTTGACAAGCATTCTACGGGTGGAGTTGGGGATAAGGTGACTTTGATTTTAGCGCCTTTAGTAGCCAGTTTTGGTGTTCCGGTCGCAAAAATGAGTGGCCGTGGACTTGGCCATACTGGCGGAACCCTAGATAAGTTGGAAGCAATCAAGGGTTACCAAGTGGAGCGCAGTCAAGAAGATTTCATTCGTCAGGTACAGGACATTGGTGTATCTGTTATTGGGCAGTCAGATCAGCTGGTTAAAGCAGACAAACTTCTCTATGCCCTCCGTGATGTGACGGCGACTGTCGACACGATTCCTTTGATTGCTAGTTCTGTCATGAGCAAGAAAATTGCTGCTGGGGCGGATGCTATTTTGCTAGACGTAACGGTCGGTGAGGGTGCCTTCATGAAGACGGTTGATGAGGCGCGTGAATTAGCTCAAACCATGGTCGATTTGGGTAAGGCCGTTGGTCGAAAGACAGTAGCGGTTATTACCGATATGAGCCAGCCCTTGGGACGAGCCATTGGCAATCGTCTCGAAATCCTAGAAGCAATTGAAATTCTTCAAGGAAAGGGTCGAGAAGATATCAGTCACTTTATTTGTGAACTAGCTCAGATTATGCTTGGTTTGGCAAATGTCGAGAAGACGGTTGAAGAAGTCCGTCAACACCTTGAAAACGGCCAAGCGCTGGCTAAGTTTGAAGAAATGGTAGCAGCTCAAGGCGGTGATTTAGAAGATCTCTATCGTCCAGTCAAGGTGGCGCATGTAGTAGATATCCCGGCTCAAGAGTCAGGTGTCATTTCAGCCCTTCCAGCGATGGAATTTGGTCTCTATGCCATGAGATTGGGAGCTGGTCGCGCAGTCAAGTCTGATGATTTAGACTATGAAACTGGAATCGTTTTTGAGAAGAAGGTCGGTGACTCCGTGCAAAAGGGAGAAATTGTCGCAAAAGTTTATACAAATGGAAAAATTTCCCCTCAACTAGTTACAGAATTTCAAAAATATGTTAAAATAAATGATGGAGTGAAACGTTTGCAGGAAATAATTGAAATCATCTCATGAAAAAGAGAGGAATCCGAATATGAAATTAAACAAATACATTGATCATACGCTTTTAAAACAAGATGCAAGTCAAGAACAAATTGATCGTTTGCTATCTGAAGCGCGTGAGTATGACTTTGCCAGCGTTTGTGTTAATCCCACATGGGTTAAACATGCGAAAACAGGACTTGAAGACTCAGATGTAAAGGTTTGTACAGTAGTTGGTTTCCCCTTGGGAGCGACAACTTCAGCTGTAAAAGCTTTTGAAACCAAGGAAGCCATCCAAAATGGTGCAGATGAGATTGATATGGTTATCAATGTTGGTGCTCTCAAATCAGGTAATCTTGATTTGGTTGAATCGGACATCCGTGCTGTCGTAGAAGCGAGTGGTGACAAGTTGGTTAAGGTCATTATTGAAGCTTGCTTGTTGACAGACGATGAAAAGATTGTGGCTTGCCAATTATCCCAGAAAGCAGGTGCTGACTTTGTCAAAACATCAACTGGATTTTCAACTGGTGGTGCCACTATAGAGGATGTTAAGTTGATGCGTAAAACAGTCGGGCCAGATATGGGAGTTAAGGCTGCTGGTGGTGCTCGTTCTTATGCGGATGCTGTTGCTTTTGTGGAAGCGGGCGCTACCCGTATCGGAACATCAGCTGGCGTTGCAATTTTAAAAGGAGAATTAGCAGATGGCGACTACTGAGTTGATTGAACTAGCAATTGAAACCAGCAAACAAGCCTATGTACCCTATTCTCATTTTCCTATTGGAGCTGTTTTAGTAGCTAAGGACGGTAGCATTTATACGGGTGTGAACATCGAGAATGCTAGTTACCCCTTGACTAATTGCGGAGAACGTACAGCGATTTTCAAAGCAGTTTCCGAAGGCCAAAGAGAGTTTTCAGAGTTGATTGTCTATGGACAGACTGAAAACCCCATCTCGCCATGTGGTGCTTGCCGCCAGGTCATGGTTGAATTTTTTGAACAAGATCTAAAAGTGACCTTAGTCGCTAAAGATAAATCGACGGTCGAGATGACGGTCGGGGAGTTACTTCCATACTCATTTACAGACTTAAACTAGTCTGAGTCACTCTTTGAGTGACGCGGTCCTTGTGGCCAACCAATCCAAACTTGCAACATCGTTGCACATCTTATTTAGGAGGTTCAGTAATGAACAAGAAACAATGGCTAGGCCTTGGTCTAGTTGCAGTAGCAGCAGTTGGACTTGCTGCATGTGGTAACCGCTCTTCTCGTAACGCAGCTTCATCTTCATCAGAAATGAAGACCAAAGCAGCGATCGTAACAGATACTGGTGGTGTTGATGATAAATCATTTAACCAATCAGCTTGGGAAGGTTTGCAAGACTGGGGTAAAGAACACAATCTTTCTAAAGATAAAGGTTATACTTACTTCCAATCAACAAGCGAAGCAGACTATGCTAACAACTTGCAACAAGCGGCTGGAAGTTACAACCTGATCTTCGGTGTTGGTTTTGCACTTCACAATGCAGTTGAAGAGGCAGCAAAAGACCACTCTGACTTAAACTATGTCTTGATTGATGATGTGATCAAAGATCAAAAGAATGTTGCGAGCGTAACATTTGCTGATAACGAAGCGGCTTACCTTGCTGGTGTTGCAGCAGCTAAAACAACTAAAACAAAACAAGTTGGTTTTGTAGGTGGTATCGAATCTGAAGTTATTTCACGTTTCGCTGCTGGATTTAAGGCTGGTGTTGAGTCAGTAGACCCATCTATCAAAGTACAAGTTGACTACGCTGGTTCATTTGGTGATGCTGCCAAAGGTAAAACAATTGCAGCAGCTCAATACGCTGCAGGTGCAGACGTTGTCTACCAAGCAGCTGGTGGTACAGGTGCTGGTGTCTTTGCTGAAGCAAAATCTTTGAACGAAAGTAAAAATGAAGACGAAAAAGTTTGGGTTATTGGTGTAGACCGTGACCAAGCAGCAGAAGGTAAATACACTTCTAAAGATGGTAAAGAATCAAACTTTGTTCTTGTATCTACATTGAAACAAGTTGGTACAACTGTAAAAGATATTGCCAACAAAACAGAAAAAGGTGAATTCCCTGGCGGACAAGTTATTGTCTACTCATTGAAGGATAAAGGGGTTGACTTGGCAGTAACAAACCTTTCAGAAGAAGGTAAAAAAGCTGTTGAAGACGCAAAAGCTAAAATCCTTGACGGAAGCGTAAAAGTTCCTGAAAAATAATGGATAAAAGTCATTTCTTAGGAGGCGACCATCGGTCGCTTCTTTAAGAATTGAGGCAATTTTTTGTCTCAATAGAACTTGTTAACACGATTAGCAGGTTTTATTGAAACAAAATAAACCTCGGAAAGGAAAAGCATATGGCACACGAAAATGTCATTGAGATGCGGGATATTACCAAGGTGTTTGGTGAATTTGTAGCGAACGACAAGATCAACTTGCAACTGCGAAAAGGTGAAATCCATGCACTTTTAGGAGAAAATGGAGCGGGTAAATCCACTCTGATGAATATGCTGGCAGGACTTCTCGAGCCAACTAGTGGTGAAATTGCGGTGAATGGTCAAGTTGTCAAACTAGATTCACCTTCTAAAGCCGCTAGTCTAGGAATTGGGATGGTTCACCAACATTTTATGTTGGTTGAGGCTTTTACAGTAGCTGAAAATATCATTTTGGGGAGTGAAATCACTAAAAATGGTGTGCTAGATATAGCTGAAGCTACTAAAGAAATCAAGGCTCTTTCTGAACGTTATGGTTTGGCAGTGGATCCTGCTGCCAAGGTGGCAGATATTTCCGTTGGTGCTCAACAACGTGTAGAAATCTTGAAGACACTTTACCGTGGTGCTGATATCCTCATCTTTGACGAACCTACGGCAGTATTGACTCCTTCAGAGATTGATGAGTTGATGGCTATCATGAAAAACCTTGTTAAAGAAGGAAAATCCATTATTTTGATTACCCATAAACTGGATGAGATTCGTGCGGTATCCAATCGAGTGACGGTTATTCGTCGTGGGAAATCAATCCAGACGGTTGAGATTGCAGGAGCAACCAATGCAGACTTGGCAGAGATGATGGTAGGACGTTCTGTCTCCTTCAAAACGGAGAAACAGGCACCACAACCAAAAGAAGTAGTCTTGTCTATCAAAGACTTGGTTGTTAATGAAAACCGAGGTGTACCAGCTGTGAAGAACCTTTCTTTGGATGTTCGTGCTGGTGAAATTGTCGGTATTGCAGGTATTGATGGCAATGGCCAATCTGAACTCATTCAAGCCATCACGGGTCTTCGTAAGGTTGAGTCAGGTAGCGTTGAATTAAAAGGCAAATCAATCGTAGGGATGCACCCTCGACAAATTACGGAACTTAGTGTAGGTCATGTTCCTGAAGACCGCCACCGTGATGGTTTGATTTTGGAGATGATGATTTCAGAAAATATCGCTCTTCAAACCTACTACAAAGAACCACTCAGCAAGAATGGTATCTTAAACTATGCGAATATCACTTCACATGCTAAGAAATTGATGGAAGAATTTGACGTCCGTGCGGCGAGCGAATTTGTCCCAGCAGCAGCTCTTTCAGGAGGAAATCAACAAAAAGCGATTATTGCTCGCGAGATTGATCGTGATCCTGATCTCCTTATCGTCAGCCAACCAACTCGTGGTTTGGATGTCGGTGCCATTGAATATATCCACAAACGCTTGATTGAAGAACGTGATAACGGGAAAGCTGTGCTTGTTGTCAGCTTTGAATTGGATGAGATTTTAAATGTTTCAGACCGAATTGCTGTTATTCATGATGGGAAGATTCAAGGTATTGTGTCGCCAGAAACGACTAACAAACAAGAACTTGGTATCTTGATGGCAGGTGGAAACTTGGGAAAGGAGAAGGATGATGTCTAAAAAGTTACAACAAATTTCGGTTCCCTTGATTTCCGTATTCTTAGGAATCTTGCTCGGAGCTATTGTCATGTGGATTTTCGGCTACGATGCTATCTGGGGTTATGAGGAGTTGTTCTATACAGCTTTTGGTAGTCTCCGTGGGATTGGTGAGATTTTCCGTGCCATGGGTCCTCTTATCTTGATTGGTCTGGGGTTTGCAGTTGCTAGTCGTGCAGGTTTCTTTAACGTTGGGCTTCCTGGTCAGGCACTAGCAGGTTGGATTCTTAGTGGTTGGTTTGCTTTGTCGCATCCGGACATGCCACGCCCAATGTTGATTTTAGCGACCGTAGTAATTGCTTTGATTGCAGGTGGGATTGTAGGTGCTATTCCAGGTATTCTCAGAGCCTATTTAGGTACATCAGAGGTTATCGTAACCATTATGATGAACTATATTGTTTTGTACGTAGGGAATGCCTTTATTCATTCTTTCCCGAAAGACTTTATGCAAAGTACAGACTCAACGATTCGTGTGAGTGCCAATGCCACTTATCAAACACCATGGTTATCTGAGTTGACTGGTAATTCTCGTATGAATATCGGGATCTTCTTCGCCATCATTGCTGTTGGTGTGATTTGGTTCTTGCTCAAGAAAACGACTCTCGGTTTTGAAATCCGTGCAGTTGGACTCAATCCCCATGCCTCAGAGTACGCTGGTATTTCAGCAAAACGTACAATCATTCTATCGATGATCATCTCTGGTGCCTTAGCTGGTCTTGGTGGAGCGGTCGAAGGTCTTGGAACCTTCCAAAACGTTTACGTTCAGGGATCATCATTAGCTATCGGATTTAACGGGATGGCAGTTAGTTTGCTTGCTGGAAATTCACCAATTGGAATTCTCTTTGCAGCCTTCTTATTTGGAGTTTTGCAAGTTGGTGCGCCGGGTATGAACGCTGCGCAAGTTCCGTCTGAGCTTGTCAGCATTGTAACAGCGTCCATTATCTTCTTTGTCAGTGTTCACTATATTATCGAACATTTTGTCAAACCCAAAAAACAAGTTAAAGGAGGTAAGTAAGGATGTCTATTACAACATTACTCACCCTCTTGGTCTCTTCTATGCTGATTTACTCAGCACCACTTATTTTTACGAGTATCGGAGGAGTTTTCTCTGAACGTGGTGGTGTCGTTAACGTCGGTCTTGAAGGAATTATGGTTATGGGAGCCTTTTCTGGGGTTGTCTTTAACCTTGAGTTTGCAGAACAACTTGGAGCAGCGACTCCTTGGATTTCCTTGTTAGTTGCTGGTATCGTGGGAGCTATTTTCTCTCTCATCCATGCCGTCGCAACGGTTCATTTCCGTGCGGACCATGTTGTCAGTGGTACAGTATTGAACTTGATGGCTCCTGCCCTAGCAGTTTTCTTGGTTAAAGTTCTTTATAATAAAGGACAAACGGATAACTTAAGCCAGACTTTTGGACGTTTTGATTTCCCAGTTTTGGCTAATATCCCAGTGATTGGAGATATCTTCTTCAAGTCTACCAGTTTACTAGGTTATATCGCAATTGCCTTCTCATTCTTTGCTTGGTTTATCCTCTTTAAGACACGCTTTGGTCTTCGTCTCCGCTCTGTCGGGGAACACCCTCAAGCAGCGGATACCTTGGGGATCAATGTCTACAAGATGAGATATCTTGGGGTTATTATTTCAGGTTTCCTAGGGGGAATTGGGGGAGCGATTTATGCTCAATCAATTTCTGTCAACTTCTCAGTAACGACTATTGTCGGTCCTGGATTTATCGCTCTTGCTGCGATGATCTTTGGTAAATGGAACCCAATCGGTGCTATGCTTTCTAGTCTTTTCTTTGGACTTTCACAAAGTTTGGCAGTTATCGGTTCTCAATTACCTTTCCTACAAGGAGTGCCAGCGGTTTACCTTCAAATCGCCCCTTATGTCTTGACCATCCTTGTCTTGGCAGCCTTCTTTGGAAAAGCAGTCGCACCAAAGGCAGACGGTATCAACTACATCAAGTCAAAATAAGCATACAAAAAAACGTCAGTTTCAAACTGGCGTTTTATTTGTTAGGATTTTGATGGGTTAAGTTCAATCCCCAAGGGACAAGATTTTCAGTTTTATTTTTGATACGTGTGATATTATCCTTGTGACGAATGATAATCAAGCTAGCAAGTGCTAGGATAATCAAAATGAAGAGAGGGTCATAGCTGTTTAGGACAAATCCAAATAGTGGAAATAGGAGAACTCCGATAACGGCTGCGATAGAAGCAGTAACGCTAGACAAGGAAATCATACTACCGAGATAGAGGGTTCCAAAGAATACGACTGCTAGGTAGAGACAGAAGATAGGCGCAAATCCGAAAACAACCCCAGCACTGGTTGCAACAGCCTTACCACCTTTAAAGCCTGCAAAGATAGGGAAGGTATGCCCAACGACAGCCAAAAGTCCAAAGACAAGAGGTGATACACCTTGTAGGTGGAAAAAAATTGGAAGCAGAGTGGCCAAGGTTCCTTTAAAGAAGTCAATTACAAAGGTTGCCATACCTGCTTTCTTACCCAAAATACGGAAAGTATTGGTTGTTCCGGTGTTTCCAGAACCGTGTTCACGCAGATTTGTTTGAAAGAAAATTTGTCCGATCCAAAGACCAGAAGGGATTGAGCCTAGTAGATAAGCTGAAATTAATAATACAAATGTCATCATAGACCTATTATACCATGAAATAGTGTAGAAATGATGAGAATATCCTTTAAAATTGTGACAGCTGAACGGGAAAAACTTTGCAAAATCCCTAGAAAACCTGTAAAATAGAAAAGATGAACAAATAGGAGGTTCCTTGTGTCAAAAAAGGAAATCAATATTAATAACTATAATGATGACGCCATTCAGGTGCTAGAAGGGTTGGATGCGGTTCGTAAACGTCCGGGGATGTATATCGGATCGACCGACGGTGCTGGTCTCCACCATCTAGTTTGGGAAATAGTGGACAATGCAGTCGATGAGGCCTTGTCTGGCTTTGGTGACCGCATTGATGTGACTATCAATAAAGACGGAAGTCTAACAGTAGAGGACCATGGTCGTGGGATGCCGACTGGTATGCATGCCATGGGAATTCCAACTGTCGAGGTTATCTTTACCATTCTTCACGCCGGAGGGAAATTCGGTCAAGGAGGTTATAAGACATCTGGAGGTCTCCACGGGGTGGGGTCTTCTGTTGTTAATGCCCTATCAAGTTGGCTAGAAGTTGAAATCACCCGTGATGGCACAGTCTACAAGCAATGTTTTGAAAATGGCGGAAAACCCGTCACAACCTTGAAGAAAATTGGTACAGCACCCAAATCTAAGACAGGTACCAAGGTTACCTTCATGCCTGACGCGACGATTTTTTCTACGACTGACTTTAAGTACAATACTATTTCAGAACGACTCAATGAGTCAGCCTTTCTCTTAAAAAATGTGACCTTGTCTCTGACAGACAAACGAACAGATGAAGCGATTGAATACCATTATGAAAATGGAGTTCAGGACTTTGTTTCCTATTTGAACGAAGACAAGGAAACCCTGACGCCGGTTCTGTACTTTGAAGGGGAAGATAATGGTTTCCAAGTGGAAGTTGCCCTCCAGTACAATGATGGATTTTCAGATAACATTCTATCCTTTGTCAATAACGTTCGTACTAAAGATGGTGGGACGCATGAGACGGGACTCAAGTCTGCCATTACAAAGGTCATGAACGACTATGCGCGTAAGACGGGACTTCTCAAGGAAAAAGATAAAAACCTAGAAGGTTCAGATTATCGTGAGGGACTAGCAGCTGTCCTCTCTATCCTAGTTCCGGAAGAACACCTCCAATTCGAGGGACAGACCAAGGACAAACTTGGAAGTCCTCTGGCTCGTCCTGTTGTGGATGGCATAGTATCTGATAAGTTGACCTTCTTTCTAATGGAGAATGGAGAACTAGCTTCAAATCTCATCAGAAAGGCTATCAAGGCTCGTGATGCTCGTGAAGCGGCCCGCAAAGCGCGTGATGAGAGCAGAAATGGTAAGAAAAACAAGCAAGACAAGGGCTTGTTGTCTGGAAAATTGACTCCAGCCCAGTCTAAAAACCCTGCCAAGAATGAACTCTACCTGGTCGAGGGTGATTCTGCAGGCGGTTCTGCTAAACAAGGTCGTGACCGTAAGTTTCAGGCTATCTTACCTCTTCGAGGTAAGGTTATCAATACAGCCAAGGCTAAGATGGCGGATATTCTTAAAAATGAAGAAATCAATACCATGATTTATACCATCGGTGCGGGTGTGGGAGCAGACTTCTCCATTGAAGATGCCAACTATGACAAGATCATTATCATGACCGATGCGGATACCGATGGTGCCCACATTCAAACTCTTCTTTTAACCTTTTTCTACCGCTACATGCGTCCACTAGTCGAGGCAGGACATGTCTATATCGCCCTTCCGCCTCTTTACAAGATGTCCAAAGGGAAAGGCAAGAAAGAAGAAGTGGCCTATGCTTGGACAGACGGAGAGTTAGAAGAACTTCGTAAGCAGTTCGGTAAAGGCGCTACCCTTCAACGCTACAAAGGTCTTGGTGAGATGAATGCGGACCAACTCTGGGAAACAACTATGAATCCAGAAACCCGTACCCTCATCCGTGTCACGATCGAAGACCTAGCACGCGCTGAACGCCGCGTAAACGTCCTCATGGGTGATAAGGTCGAACCACGCCGTAAATGGATTGAGGATAATGTCAAGTTTACGCTGGAGGAAGCGACAGTGTTTTAATGATTTAGTAAGATTAAGAGTGATAGCCGTAAATGAGGAGAAATTTATGATTAAATTTTTGAGGAATATTGACTATAGCACAAAAGGTGATGTGTTATCGGGATTTACTGATGAGGTAGTAAAAAATATTCTTATTGATTACTATCAAAACAATTTAAAACTTAACGAAATTATTAAAAAATATTCTATTCATACTATAGCATCTAATTTAAGAAAAGAATTTCCAAAAGTTTCTACTTCGTTTATTTGTGAGATATGTGGTGAAGAAAAATACATCCAACTACCGACAAAAAAGGATTATGACAAGCTAGTTAATAATGACCAGTTAGATAACTATTTCGTTCAAGACAATAGATGCTTCAGTTGTGGGCATAAAAATAATGATGATGACTGCTCTTGTGATTATTGTTCAAAAGAAAAGCGTCGAAAAATACAGGACACTTATTTTCTTGAAGAAATTCGATATATATCCGGGTTTGGGCTACGAGAGCAGCTATATTTATCAACTATTTTACAGGGATTTAATATTAGTGAAGATGAATTTGATATTCCTTCTTTCTCGGAAATCAAAAATCAAAAATTACCACAAATGTTTTTTGATGGTAATTATCCCATTGATGAAATATACTTTCTGAAAGAAAAGAATATTTTAGAAATATCCCCAAGAAGCTCTACAACTGCATTTTGTAGTAATAAAGAAATTAAACAAGACCCCAAATTTGCAAATGAAAAATTTCCAAATGTGTTTTATAAGACAAGAGTACGTTTCTCTTTTCAAAATTTAAAAAATGTTTATTCAGAGAAAGATGAACACTGGTTTTCAAATTTTAAGTTTTTAACAAATCTTAAATTTACTGAGACTGAAATAAATCAACTGTGGTTAGAGTTGGCTGAAAAAGAATTGTTTAAACTATTTGACTATCAATTTAGGGAGGAATTTCATTTTGAATATTCTTCAGGGTATAGCGAGAAAGATGAAAATAAGGCTAAGCAACTTATAAAAACAGAAATTAAAAATCTTTTATTTGAATATTCGCCGTCAAAAGTCTACTGTATATTATATCAGGGAGTAAAAAAAGCTGTAACACATAAACAGAAGTATGGTATGACACATTACAGAGACAACCAAGTTCAATTTGTTATTTCTTATGGGATTAAATCATGGCTAAAATATAATGAGGAGCGTATTAGTGATTATGATTATCCTTGGACTTCGGAGATGTCGTTAGTTTCTACTCTATTTTTTAAAAATATTTTACAGAATGATGAGTGGTTTTATAACTTAATCCCTATTGATAAAGTTGAAATTATTGAGCAAGATTTCATGGAATATTTCTGTGGTCTATCACGAGAAAAACAACTTTTATTATTAGAAAAACTATCACTAATTAGCGAGTATTCTTTACTTTGGGAAGAAACTGACTAACAAATACCCTTGCGTACCTCACTTCCCCCAAAATATCTTCCTAAAAAAGTGACTGACAGAAAAAAAGTCAGTTTGTCTGTCTCATGGGAGAGACTGGCACAAAAATATTCAAAAAGAAAAATGAAAAAAGTATATGAAGTAAAAAGTTTGTCCCTGAGTGACTTAGACAATCAGGAGTTTATCGGCTTGGTAGGTCTGCACCATTCGGATTTACGGATTTTTGCTGGAAAAGAAGCTGTAGAAATCGGCTGGCGTTTGCGAAAAGAGTTTTGGAATCGTGGTTATGAGACGGAGGCTGCCCAAGCCTGTCTAGACTTCGCTTTCCAGCAAGCTGGCTTGTCAGAAGTTTACTCTTTTACATCCTTGCACAATCTCCCTTCGCAAAAAGTCATGCAAAAGCTAGGCATGGAATTTGTCAAAGAATTTGATAATGAAAAAGTTCCAGCAGTCAGTCCTCTTTATAGACATATCCTTTACAGAATCAAGAGTTTTCACTAAAAAGGCAGGTATTCCCATGAGAACTGAAACAGAAATGATGAATCTGATTTTACAAATAGCTGAAAGTTTAAAAGTCGATGCTGTTGCTTTATCGGGTTCTAGAACAAATGATCATGCTCCGAAAGATGAATTTCAAGACTATGATGTTGTTTATCTTGTTGATAATCTTGAAAACCTAATTTCAGACTTGTCTTGGCTGGATCAGTTTGGCAATCGTCTGATTGAGCAGCATAATATCTTAGGAAACCGTCGACTTTATCTCATGCTTTTTGAAGATGACAATCGCATTGATTTGACTTTATGTCCTAAAGAGTATATCAAGGAGTGGGTAGAAAGCGAAGCGGATTTCACGGTGCTAGAGGACCCTAAGGGCTTATTTGCGCCTTATTCTCCAAATCCTCAGCGTTACTGGACAAGTCCAGCTAGTCAGATAGATTTCGAAAAAGCCTGCAATGAATTTTGGTGGGTTTCCGCCTATGTGGTTAAGGGTATTCGTCGCTGTCATCTCATCTATGCAACAGACCATCTTTACGGTATTTGCCAACAAGAACTCTTGAAGGTCTTGGATTGGCAGGTCGCAAGTGATGGGGGAAAGGTCGATATCGGCAAGAACTACAAGTATCTTTTCCAGTATTTACCTACAGAGAAAGAGAAACAATTCTCAGCTCTGCTTGATTTTTCAAGTGTAGAGAAACTTACTCAGTCATTGTTTGCTACGATGCAACTTTTCCACAGAGAAGCTCAAATCCTTGCTCAAAAGATGGGCTTTGCCTACGATAAGGAAGTGGCTGAGAAGATGATGAGATATGCTGAGGAGAAACTTCCTAATCGCTAAATAATTAAGCAACGTATTTTAAACTACAGAAAGGGTCGTTTGGTTACTTATCGTAACTGAACACGGGACTAATCCTTTCTACATCCTTTTATCATTACACATACTCTACATTCTTTGAAAGGAGTTGAACACGCCCTAAATACTGTGAAAAAAAGATAAATTCTCTTGCGAGCATCGCTCATTTTAAGAATTTCCTATTTTCACTTTGCATTTTACGGGCTTAGTATCCTATGTCTAATATTCAAAATATGTCCCTGGAGGACATCATGGGAGAGCGCTTTGGTCGCTACTCCAAATACATCATTCAAGACCGGGCTTTGCCAGATATTCGTGATGGATTGAAGCCGGTTCAGCGTCGTATTCTTTATTCTATGAATAAGGATGGCAATACCTTTGATAAGAGCTACCGTAAGTCTGCTAAGTCTGTCGGGAACATCATGGGGAATTTTCACCCACACGGGGATTCTTCTATCTATGATGCTATGGTTCGTATGTCTCAGGACTGGAAAAACCGTGAGATTCTAGTTGAAATGCACGGTAATAACGGTTCTATGGACGGAGATCCGCCTGCGGCTATGCGTTATACCGAGGCTCGTTTGTCTGAGATTGCTGGTTATCTTCTTCAAGATATCGAGAAAAAGACAGTTCCCTTTGCTTGGAACTTTGACGATACTGAGAAAGAGCCAACAGTTTTGCCAGCAGCCTTTCCAAACCTCTTGATCAATGGTTCGACTGGGATTTCGGCTGGATATGCCACAGATATTCCTCCGCATAATTTGGCTGAAGTTATTGATGCGACAGTTTACATGATTGACCACCCAACAGCCAAGGTTGATAAGCTGATGGAATTCTTACCTGGACCAGACTTTCCTACAGGAGCTATCATCCAAGGCCGTGATGAAATCAAGAAAGCCTATGAAACTGGAAAAGGGCGCGTGGTTGTTCGATCTAAGACGGAGATTGAAAAGCTAAAAGGTGGTAAGGAACAAATCGTTATCACCGAGATTCCTTATGAGATCAATAAAGCCAATCTGGTTAAGAAAATCGATGATGTTCGTGTTAATAACAAGGTGGCAGGTATTGCTGAGATTCGTGATGAGTCTGACCGTGACGGTCTTCGTATCGCTATTGAACTTAAGAAAGACGCGAATACCGAGCTCGTACTCAACTATCTCTTCAAATACACCGACTTGCAAATCAATTACAACTTTAACATGGTGGCGATTGACAATTTCACGCCTCGTCAGGTTGGAATTGTCCCAATTTTGTCTAGCTACATCGCCCACCGTCGTGAAGTGATTTTGGCACGTTCCCGTTTTGATAAGGAAAAGGCTGAGAAACGTCTCCATATCGTTGAAGGTTTGATTCGCGTTATCTCGATTTTGGATGAAGTTATTGCCCTTATCCGTGCTTCTGAGAATAAGGCTGATGCGAAGGAAAACCTCAAGGTCAGCTATGATTTTACAGAAGAGCAGGCTGAGGCCATCGTTACTTTACAACTTTATCGATTGACCAATACAGACGTGGTTGTCTTGCAGGAAGAAGAAGCAGAACTTCGTGAGAAAATTGCTATGCTTGCGGCGATCATCGGTGATGAACGAACTATGTACAATCTCATGAAGAAAGAGCTTCGTGAGGTCAAGAAGAAATTTGCGACACCACGTTTGAGTACTTTGGAAGATACAGCAAAAGTGATTGAGATTGATACAGCTAGTCTTATTGTTGAAGAAGATACTTACGTCAGCGTGACCAAGGCAGGTTATATCAAACGCACTAGCCCACGTTCCTTTGCAGCATCCAGTCTGGAAGAAATTGGCAAACGTGATGATGACCGTTTAATCTTTGTTCAATCTGCCAAGACAACCCAACACCTCTTGATGTTTACAACTCTTGGAAATGTCATTTATCGACCAATCCATGAGTTAGCAGATATTCGCTGGAAGGACATCGGAGAGCACTTGAGCCAAACGATTACAAACTTTGAAACCAATGAAGAAGTTCTCTATGTCGAAGTCGTGGATCAGTTTGAAGATGCGACAACCTACTTTGCTGCGACTCGCCTTGGTCAAATCAAGCGTGTAGAACGGAAAGAATTCTCTCCATGGCGGACCTACAAGTCGAAGTCTGTTAAGTATGCTAAGTTAAAAGATGAGACAGACCAAATTGTAGCAGTGGCTCCGATTAGACTTGATGATGTACTCTTGATTAGCCAAAACGGTTACGCCCTTCGTTTCAATATCGAAGAGGTTCCGGTTGTTGGTGCCAAGGCTGCAGGGGTCAAGGCTATGAATCTGAAAGCAGATGATGCGCTTCAGGCAGCCTTCATCTGTAACACCTCATCCTTCTACCTCTTGACCCAACGTGGAAGCTTGAAACGCGTTTCCATTGAGGAAATTCCAGCGACCAGCCGTGCTAAACGAGGCCTTCAAGTCTTGCGTGAGTTGAAAAACAAACCGCACCGTGTCTTTTTAGCAGGAGCAGTTGCAGAGCAAGGACTTGTAGGTGATCTCTTTAGTACAGAAATGGAAGAAAACGACCAAACGTTACTTGTCCAATCAAACAAAGGAACAATCCATGAAAGTCGATTGCAAGACCTCAACTTGTCAGAACGTACTAGCAATGGAAGCTTTATTTCTGACACCATTTCAGATGAGGAAGTTTTCGATGCTTACCTCAAAGAGGTCTTTAAAGAGGACAAAACAAATTCGTAAAAAGAATCAGTCCAGAGGGCTGATTTCTTTATGTTGAAAAAAATTTCAGAAAATTACAAATAATACTTGAAATTTTACTAGAAAAGTGTAGAATAGAACACATAGTTTGAATAGTATAAAGGAGAAACACATGACAGTTGCAATTGATTGGGAAAACCTTGGATTTGCTTATATGAAATTACCTTACCGTTATATCGCTCACTACAAAAATGGTCAATGGGATCAAGGAGAATTGACAGAGGATGCAACCTTGCATATTTCAGAGTCTTCTCCAAGTCTCCACTATGGACAGCAAGCATTTGAGGGATTGAAAGCCTATCGTACGAAGGATGGTAGTATTCAACTTTTCCGTCCTGATGAAAATGCCAAGCGTCTACAACGTACCTGTGACCGTCTCTTGATGCCCCAAGTTCCAACAGAAATGTTTGTAGAAGCTTGTAAAGCAGTTGCCCGTGCAAATGAAGAATACGTACCACCATATGGAACAGGTGGAACCCTTTATCTTCGTCCTCTCTTGATTGGTGTCGGAGATATCATCGGGGTAAAACCAGCAGAAGAGTACATTTTCACTATCTTTGCTATGCCAGTTGGAAATTACTTTAAAGGTGGTTTGGTTCCAACCAATTTCTTGATTCAGGATGAATACGACCGTGCAGCTCCACATGGTACGGGTGCGGCTAAGGTTGGAGGAAACTATGCTGCGAGTCTTTTGCCAGGGAAGTTGGCCAAATCACGCCATTTCTCAGATGTTATCTACTTAGACCCATCTACACATACAAAGATTGAGGAAGTCGGTTCAGCTAACTTCTTTGGAATCACGGCAGACAATGAATTTGTTACGCCATTGAGTCCATCCATCTTGCCATCTATTACCAAGTACTCTTTGCTTTACTTGGCAGAACACCGCTTGGGCTTAACACCGATTGAAGGTGATGTCCCAATCGATAATTTGGATCGTTTTGTAGAGGCAGGTGCTTGTGGTACAGCAGCGGTCATTTCTCCAATTGGGGGGATCCAACATGGCGATGATTTCCATGTTTTCTATAGTGAAACAGAAGTAGGTCCTGTTACACGTAAACTCTACGATGAATTGACTGGTATCCAATTTGGTGATGTGGAAGCACCAGAGGGATGGATTGTCAAAGTGGACTAAATAAAACAGCATAACTACTATACATTAGAGTAGTTGTGCTGTTTTATTAGGCTCTATAATATTTGTAGTGGGTAAATCCCCTATGGATATTATGGAGCCTATTTTATTGTGTACTTATATTGTATACTCAAGATATTCTAAGGAAATTAACATGGGTTTAATCATTAGTTTAGATTAAAAAAATGAATTGAGTCTGCGTGATAGAGGAGATAGAGTGCGAACCTAATTCTTTGTAGTTCACACAATACTGGATATGGTTTGTAAATTCATCATAAATTTATCTAAGACTTGATTTCGTTATAACATATTTTTGTCAAAAATCCGAGTGTTCGTTTTAATTATCAGGGAATCAAAAAAGCCGTTTTTAGCGGCTTGGCTTGGGGAGGTATGGTTTTAGAGTTTTACGGCTGCTTTGATATATGTAGCGATTTCTTCGGGGCTTTCGTGGAAACCGGTACGAATCCAGACGAAGACAACGCTGATAATACTGATAACATAGACGTTTAGAGCGAAGTTTTCAGGTAGTTGATAAGCTTCTTTTAGTTTTTGTTTGTTTATCTTTTTAGAACAGAGAGCAATATCTGTGACATATTCTTTGATGAGGGGGAGGTTATCTGGATAATGAAGAGCAAGCGCGCGCGTGATATCTTGATTTTTTTGAAGATAAGTCAGGACTTCGACAATGACGGGGGTACTAAAGGAAAGGTCAGTGTAGAGAATCTTGGTGACGTCGTCGAGAAAGATGAAGATAGAATTTTTTAAGAAATCTTCTTTCGAGCTAAAATAGTTATAGAAGGTCCGTCTACTTAGTCCAGTTTCTTTACAAATCTCATTGACACTGATTTGTGTCAACGACTTAGTTGTAAGAAGAGTTGAAAGAGATTTTAACAGTCCAATATTCATGTCTGTGCGATCAATCATGTGAATCTAAACACCTCCTACTGATTTTTTATAATGCTATAATGCTATTATACTAAAAAATTGCAAAAACTACAAAAAAATTTACATATATATCAGAAGTGTGAAATGTTTGGTTTATGTGAATGATAGAATAGAGGTGCCGTCAGTCTATGACGGATTAGATTAATCACTAGAAAGGACGTGTTATTTTGTTTAAAGGTAACCGAAAAAAATATGACATATCGCAGGGGAAGCAACGATTTTCGATTAGGAAATTCAAGTTTGGTGCTGCGAGTATAGCTATTGCATTTATGGTAGGAGGACAAGCGGTGGTTTCTGCTGCTGAGCCTAATACAGTAACATCTGATACAGCTGTAAATGCAAACGTTATTCCGGCGAAAGAGTCGAAAGCAACAAGGCAGGATGTTACTAGTCAGCCGACTGCAACTACTGAAACTCCTAAAACTGAAACTCCTAAAACTGAAACTCCTAAAAAAGAAGAGGTGAAAAAGGAGAAAGAAAAAACTTCAGATACGTCACTAGATAATGAACTTAAGACTCCTAATCTTGATATCAATCAACTAATCCGAGGCGGTGCACGAACAGTCGCAGAAGACGGCGGAGATGTGTGGTCTTCACAAATCGGGAATGTTCAAACTAAGTCGAAAGAGTTTAATGATGGTGCGTTGAAAAATGTCAAAAGCTACATTTCGGAAGATAAATATGGAAGTGCTGGACAGACGGAAATAGCTAACCGTTACCGTACAATCGAGAAGACTGAAATCAAAGCTAGATATGTTGAAGAAAATGGTCAAAAATACATTGATTATGATATCTATTTTCAAAATGATGGAAAAAGTCTAACAGGTAATGCGCAGAATGCTTTTTGGTTCTATGGTCCAAGAGATATTATGGATCTTGGAAGTGGTGGAGTATATAACTCAGATACTCTAACCAATCGTAGCTTTACGCGCTATAAATTGAAACCAGGAATGCAGGGACACCTTTCGCAAAATCCAGAACGTTTCGAGCAAGTTGGTTCAACGTTTAATATTCCAAATGGTGATTACGGCGAGAAAGATGCCCCAAATGATTGGAGGGGGAAGAATTTCTATCAACTTAGT
This sequence comes from Streptococcus sp. 517s, assembly GCF_054445985.1. NCBI lineage: Bacteria > Bacillati > Bacillota > Bacilli > Lactobacillales > Streptococcaceae > Streptococcus > Streptococcus sp. 517s. The sequence goes on from NZ_CM136847.1 coordinate 764,983, forward strand.
GGCGGCCCAAACAGTGATAATCAGCGCCAACAAATGTTGAAAAATTTAGCTGGAAATGCAGAACTGAACAAAATTATTAGGAGAAGCAATAATCAATATCCGAATTTATCTTATTCACAATTGATGACAGTCGGCAGTAATCAACAATATGCTTATAAATACCATGTTCGTGTTAAGCTAAAGAGTACGGTTACACAAGACGAAGCTGATAAAAGTGGAGTTATAGCTGTAACTGCTAAAGCTGGTCTGGCTTCTGAAGCTAAGCAAGCGTATGTAATGGCTGCTATGGGTTCAAAACTCGGTAAGACACAGAGTGAAGAATATTCGCCTGTAGGGAATCTTTTGACTGTTCAAAAGGGTCATAAGATTACAGCTGAGGATCTTGGCAAGCACATTACACATAGGGAAGGCACTAAGCCGCTTCCAGCGGGTTACACTGTTGAAGCAATTTCTGTTCCTGAAACAAATAGTGTCGGAGATTATACAGCTCAAGCCCTTGTTCGTTACCCAGACGGAAGCCGTGAGTTTGTCAATGTCCCAGTTAAAGTAGTTGATAAGGATACACAAGCTCCGACTTTGAAAGTGGAAGCAGAAAAATCAACCGCTATAGTTGGTGAAGATTACACATTCACAGTGACAGCTGAAGACGACCATAAGGTCAATTTAGATATTACGGATTTCACTAAGAAGTTCACTACTGATATCATCATGACACGTATTAAAGTTGATTATTTAACTAAAACAGATACAAAAGTGGTTATGAAAGTTACTATTAGCAAAGTAACGCTGAAAGATAAGAAATCAGTAACGTTCAGGGCGACAGATGATGCTGGCAACAAAGCTCCTGATCAAATCCTTGACATCAACGTCATCGAACCAGACAAAGACAAGTACCAACCAGAGTATCCGTCTGCAACAGGTAAGCCAGGCGATAGTGTCACACTTGAACCCAAAGATAAGACTGGCAAACAAATCCCAGATGGTACTAAATACAAGGTTAAAGACGGTTCGGATATCACCGTAGACGAAAATACAGGTAAAGCTACTGTCAAGATTCCAGCGGATAAGAAACCAGGTGATGTTATCGAAGGTAAAGTAACAGTTACTTACCCAGATGGAACGACAGATGAGGTTCCGGTGAAAGTGACCGTGTCTAAGACACCAGACAATATTACCTACTCACCAGAAGCGAAAGACCAAACTGTAGAACAAGGTACAAAACCAAAAGCTGAGGACAGCATCGGAAACAAGGATGATCTACCAAAAGATTCAACTTACACTTGGAAGAAAGAGCCAGATACAGCTACACCAGGTGAAAAAGAAGGTGTTGTAGAAGTCACTTATCCAGACGGATCTAAGGATGAGGTTCCAGTGAAGGTGACAGTTACACCGAAGAAGACACCAGATAACGAGAACTACCAACCAGAGTATCCGTCTGCAACAGGTAAGCCAGGCGATAGTGTCACACTTGAACCCAAAGATAAGACTGGCAAACAAATCCCAGATGGTACTAAATACAAGGTTAAAGACGGTTCGGATATCACCGTAGACGAAAATACAGGTAAAGCTACTGTCAAGATTCCAGCGGATAAGAAACCAGGTGATGTTATCGAAGGTAAAGTAACAGTTACTTACCCAGATGGAACGACAGATGAGGTTCCGGTGAAAGTGACCGTGTCTAAGACACCAGACAATATTACCTACTCACCAGAAGCGAAAGACCAAACTGTAGAACAAGGTACAAAACCAAAAGCTGAGGACAGCATCGGAAACAAGGATGATCTACCAAAAGATTCAACTTACACTTGGAAGAAAGAGCCAGATACAGCTACACCAGGTGAAAAAGAAGGTGTTGTAGAAGTCACTTATCCAGACGGATCTAAGGATGAGGTTCCAGTGAAGGTGACAGTTACACCGAAGAAGACACCAGATAACGAGAACTACCAACCAGAGTATCCGTCTGCAACAGGTAAGCCAGGCGATAGTGTCACACTTGAACCCAAAGATAAGACTGGCAAACAAATCCCAGATGGTACTAAATACAAGGTTAAAGACGGTTCGGATATCACCGTAGACGAAAATACAGGTAAAGCTACTGTCAAGATTCCAGCGGATAAGAAACCAGGTGATGTTATCGAAGGTAAAGTAACAGTTACTTACCCAGATGGAACGACAGATGAGGTTCCGGTGAAAGTGACCGTGTCTAAGACACCAGACAATATTACCTACTCACCAGAAGCGAAAGACCAAACTGTAGAACAAGGTACAAAACCAAAAGCTGAGGACAGCATCGGAAACAAGGATGATCTACCAAAAGATTCAACTTACACTTGGAAGAAAGAGCCAGATACAGCTACACCAGGTGAAAAAGAAGGTGTTGTAGAAGTCACTTATCCAGACGGATCTAAGGATGAGGTTCCAGTGAAGGTGACAGTTACACCGAAGAAGACACCAGATAACGAGAACTACCAACCAGAGTATCCGTCTGCAACAGGTAAGCCAGGCGATAGTGTCACACTTGAACCCAAAGATAAGACTGGCAAACAAATCCCAGATGGTACTAAATACAAGGTTAAAGACGGTTCGGATATCACCGTAGACGAAAATACAGGTAAAGCTACTGTCAAGATTCCAGCGGATAAGAAACCAGGTGATGTTATCGAAGGTAAAGTAACAGTTACTTACCCAGATGGAACGACAGATGAGGTTCCGGTGAAAGTGACCGTGTCTAAGACACCAGACAATATTACCTACTCACCAGAAGCGAAAGACCAAACTGTAGAACAAGGTACAAAACCAAAAGCTGAGGACAGCATCGGAAACAAGGATGATCTACCAAAAGATTCAACTTACACTTGGAAGAAAGAGCCAGATACAGCTACACCAGGTGAAAAAGAAGGTGTTGTAGAAGTCACTTATCCAGACGGATCTAAGGATGAGGTTCCAGTGAAGGTGACAGTTACACCGAAGAAGACACCAGATAACGAGAACTACCAACCAGAGTATCCATCTGCAGCAGGTAAGCCAGGTGACACTGTGGAAGTTCCGGTGAAAGAAAAAGAAGGTAAGACGATTCCAACAGGTACGACATTCACTACTCCATCAGGAACAGGAATTACAGTTGATAAAGAGACAGGTAAAGTTACTGTCAAGATTCCAGCGGATAAGAAACCAGGTGATGTTATCGAAGGTAAAGTAACAGTTACTTACCCGGATGGAACGACAGATGAGGTTCCGGTGAAAGTGACCGTAAAAGAGAAGCCGACGGACGCAGACACTCATGAACCAAAAGGTAAAGATCAAACAGTCAAAACGGGTGAAACACCAAAAGCTGAAGATTCAATTGCAAATATTCCAGACCTACCAAAAGGAACGAAATTTGAATTTGAAAGTCCAGTAGATACTACAACACCAGGCGATAAGACAGCGAAGGTGAAGGTAACCTACCCAGATGGATCTAAAGATGAAGTAACTGTAACAATTCACGTAGAGAAAAAAGCTACGGACGCAGACACTCATGAACCAAAAGGTAAAGATCAAACAGTCAAAACGGGTGAAACACCAAAAGCTGAAGATTCAATTGCAAATATTCCAGACCTACCAAAAGGAACGAAATTTGAATTTGAAAGTCCAGTAGATACTACAACACCAGGCGATAAGACAGCGAAGGTGAAGGTAACCTACCCAGATGGATCTAAAGATGAAGTAACTGTAACAATTCACGTAGAGAAAAAAGCTACGGACGCAGACACTCATGAACCAAAAGGTAAAGATCAAACAGTCAAAACGGGTGAAACACCAAAAGCTGAAGATTCAATTGCAAATATTCCAGACCTACCAAAAGGAACGAAATTTGAATTTGAAAGTCCAGTAGATACTACAACACCAGGCGATAAGACAGCGAAGGTGAAGGTAACCTACCCAGATGGATCTAAAGATGAAGTAACTGTAACAATTCACGTAGAGAAAAAAGCTACGGACGGCAATCATTCTAATGGTGACGATGTTACAGGAAATCAAATAAATTCAGCTACGAAAACATTACCTAATACAGGTTCGACTGTTAATCCATTCTTTACAGCTGCGGCTATGGCTGCAATTGTAGGCGCGGGGACATTGTATGGAGTAGCACGTAAGAAGCATGAAGATGATGCGAATGACTAAGTTTGATAGCGAATACTTAAGGAAAGTAGATTGCTAAAGGAATAAGCTAAAAAGGGCCAGCATTGTAGCTGGCTCTTTGTTTCGGAGAGAAAGATGAATAAAAAAAGATACGTGATAGCAGGAAGCGTAGCAATTGTGCTCGCTTTAGGATTTCAAGCTCAAGCAGGAGAGGCTCAAGAAGTTGATAAAATAAAATTGACAATTGAAACTGCTCAAGCAATTGCAGAAGGAAAAATCCGATTGGAAGACAATCGCGTTGATTCCTTGTTGTATGGTGAAGAAGTCTTGAAACCAGATGGTGACGATGATGGGGATGGATTGTATAATTCAGAAGAATTGTATACTTATACTAAAAACGGTCGAGTTTATTACGGCTATAATAGTCATCCGCGCCTCAAGGATACGGATGGGGATGGCATTTCGGATAGAGAGGATAAAAATCCCCTTCAATGGGATATCAGCTCAAGGGATATGGCGATGTTTATGGAGTTATGTTATCGTGATGATGACTATATTTCTGAGGTGTTGGATTCTCAAAATCCGTTAGAAGAGCTTTATAAAGGACGCCAAGAATACGCGATGATGCACACGGAGTTGTCTCGCTTTTGGATGGTTCGTGAAACCTATCATTTGAGTAATGGTTTTGATGCAGTGCTGTTCGAGAATAGAAGCGATGTACCTTATTTAGCTGATAAAACAGTCCAAGTATTGGCGGTAAGAGGAACGAAAGGTAGCGCTGATACGGATGATGATACGGCTATCTTTTTGGGTTTGAACCCTAAGCAAGCTATATCTATAGAAAATTTATTGAAAAAATATGAAGCGGAGCATACAGTTACCAATCTCTATGCGACTGGACATTCCTTAGGGGGATATTTAGCTCATCGTGCTTTGATTAACTCAAAAGAGGAGAACTATACTTGGTTCAAGCAATCTTATACTTTTAATGCACCTAAAATCAAAGGTGGAATATTTACTCAATGGCTCAATAGGCTGGCCAAAGTAGGGGAACAACTCACTCTGGAAGGACGTTCAATTCATTATATGGTGAATAATGACAAACTGATTCCTGCGGTGGGGAATTTTGCTCATGCAATCAATATAGGAAATACGACTAATTGTCATGGTTCACGAAGTTACTTTGAATCGTTATTGAATGGTCAACCGGGGTTTTCTATCGGAGACAAGTGGTTGATGGATGGTAGAGGATATGCTGAAGAAAATCTGTCTCGCCTACATTTTAATCAGCAGCTTCATGATGCAGATGTTTATGATGTCGAAGTAAATGATGAGATTTTGAATGAAAATGGAAGTATTGATTTACGAGATAATATCAAGAACAAAGGACAATTACCTCAGAATATAGTGCTTCAGGATGTAACGGACTATTCAAAGATAAATCTTCAAGTAGCAGGAAATTATCAGGGCAAGCTGTTAGTCGTATTTAGTGATGGTAGTAGAAAAGAGGTTCTGATTTCTATAGTGATTCAAAAGAAATCTAATCATCTGACCTCGAGTTCGACAATACCAGAAAAAGAGAAACGGGCAACTGAAGGGGATGCGATTTCGTCAGCTACTGTGGAATAAGCTACTGTGACAGCAGCACGAAGTGCAAGAAATAGGTAGTATAGAAAGTTGCTGAACGATATTGTTAGGATAAGAAGACGAGGGCTCTATTCGAATGTGAGTAGTGCCCTTGTTTTTTATTTAGGGTGGTAAAATAGCTTCTTCAAATTAATTGTAAATTTCTTGTAAGAGATGATTAATAAAATGAATTTTCTTTTTAAATAACATAAATATACGTGCATACTCTAAATTCTTTTTCTACTTTTTCTTATGAGCACTACAAAAATAGACAAAATGATTTATTGTGTTTAAAAATAAATGATTAATGAATGATTAATGAGAAAATATTCATAGAAAACGATTGCATAACCAGTTATCATATGATAAAATAATGATATCTCTAGAAAGCGCATTCAAGAGATGAAATAATAAATAGGAGTTTTTGTATGATTCAAAACAATCAAGAAAAAGGATTTCGGTATTCTATTCGGAAGCATAGAGTTGGTGTGTGTAGCGTAGTTATTGTAGCATTTTTGTTAAGTGCAGGAGCTGTTATTGAAGCTAACACAGTAACGGCGACAGAAACGACAGTTTCAAGTAGTAATCTAAAAACAGATGCAGAGAATACTGAAAAAGAAACGGTCCCAAGTTCAGCTACTAATAATAACAGTGTAGATGTCATGGATAGCCTCATGAAAGCTACAAATCAAGAAGGTAAGGACCTGAATAAATATCTCTTTGGACTAACTTATAATAAAATTGATATTCTGACTCGGAAGGGTGAAACTATCGAAAATTATTCTAATACAAGTGCTAAACAGCAAGGCAATGAGTTTATTGTTGTTGAAAAAGTGAAGAAGAGTCTTTCAAATAAATCTGAGGATGTATCTATTAATGGGAATAGTGACATTTTCTTAGGAGCTTTGTTTAAGGCGAATCAAGATCTTTTGGAAAATAAACCACAGCTTGTAAGTATTTCTAGAAAACCAGGTAGGATTAGTGTAGATTTGCCTGGAATGGCAGGGGCAGATAGTCATACAGATGCCGAACCAACGGTTAGCGGTATGCAAGAAGGAATCAATACATTAGTAAATCGTTGGAATGAAAAGTATGCAGCAAATAATCCTGCACCTGCTCGTATGCACTACGAATCTACTTCAGCTTATAGCATGAATCAACTAAAAGCGAAGTTTGGAAGCGATTTTGAAAAAGTAGGAGCTAATTTAAAAATTGACTTTGAAGCTGCACAAAAAGGTGAAAAGCAAATTGAGGTAGTGGATTTCAAACAAGTTTACTATACTGCAAACTTTGATGCACCTAAAAATCCTTCAGATGTTTTTGGTGACGATGTCACAGTAAAAGATTTGCAAGATCGTGGTCTAGATAATCAAACTCCTCCAGTTTATGTTTCAAGTGTATCTTACGGACGTCAAATGTATGTCAAATTTGAGACTACAAGTACAAGTACAGAACTTAAAGCTGCTATCAATGCTGTAATTAAAGGCGTGCCAATCAATCCAGAATCTGAATGGGCTCGTGTCTTGAAAAACACTTCAGTTACAGCTGTTATTGTCGGAGGAAATGCAGATGGTGCTGCACGTGTGGTGACTGGAACAGCTGAGGACCTTAAAAAACTAATTCAGGAGGGGGCAAATTTCAGCACACAAAATCCAGCAGTGCCAGTTTCTTATAAAACAGCCTTTTTAAGAGATAATCAAGTTGCAACAATTCAAAGTAGTACAGATTATATTGAAACGAAGGTGACCTCTTATAAGAATGGATACCTTAACTTACATCATAAAGGAGGGTACGTTGCACGGTATTATATTTATTGGGATGAAGTAACCTACGATGAAGATGGTATCGAAAGTATCCGTTCTCGCGGATGGGAAGATAACGGTAAAAATAGGACTTCTGGCTTCCAAACAGAACTTCAGTTTAGAGGAAATGTTCGTAATCTTCGTGTAAAAATCCAAGAGAAAACAGGACTTGCATGGGAACCGTGGCGTACTGTATATTACCGTACAGAGCTGCCACTCGTTCAAAAACGAACAATTACTAATTATGGAACAACTATCAGACCGAAATATACAGAGGAGATAGAGAATAACTAAGAGGTTAATTTGCAAAGACACATAAATAATTAGTTAAAGTGACACTCCATAGCAGTTGTAATGGCTGAAATGGAGTTTTTTCTTGCTAGTTTGAGCTTTTTCTTGTACAATAGAAAAAGTGAAAAGAGGTACAGTATGAGTAAAAAAGATAAGAAAATTGAAATTCAATTAACAGATGCTAAAGTGACTGTTGGAAAAGACAGTTATGAAGGATACGTTTTGACAATCGGGAAAAAGGTCATTGGCGAAATTGCCGAATTAGATAACCAATTTGCCATCATAAAGAATGGAAATGTCGATAGTTTTTATAAAAAACTTGAAAAAACTGTGGAAATTTTGATTGAAAACTATAATTTGACAAAATAACACTTGTTTTATTGAAAATTTCATGATATAATAGTCTTCGTTGAACATTGGAGAGATAGCGAAGAGGCTAAACGCGGCGGACTGTAAATCCGCTCCTTCGGGTTCGGGGGTTCGAATCCCTCTCTCTCCATTCATCATTGGGGTATAGCCAAGCGGTAAGGCAAGGGACTTTGACTCCCTCATGCGTTGGTTCGAATCCAGCTACCCCAGTTCTTAGGTAATAAGTTCAAGATAAAAAGAAAAATATCTTAGGGTATTTTATTTTTATAATTGAAAGGCGTGAACGATGTGAACATGTCTTTGCGGGTGCTTAGGAAAAAAATTATAAGTATGTCAAGTTTGGAAAGACTTGATTGTTGGAGGATTTTTTAGATGAACGAATTTGAAGATTTGCTAAATAGCGTTAGCCAAGTTGAGCCTGGTGATGTTGTTAGTGCTGAAGTATTGACAGTTGATGCGACTCAAGCTAACGTTGCAATCTCTGGGACTGGTGTTGAAGGTGTCTTGACTCTTCGCGAATTGACAAACGATCGCGATGCAGATATCAATGACTTTGTGAAAGTAGGAGAAGTATTGGATGTTCTTGTACTTCGTCAAGTAGTTGGTAAAGATACTGATACAGTTACATACCTTGTATCTAAAAAACGCCTTGAAGCTCGCAAAGCATGGGACAAACTTGTAGGACGCGAAGAAGAAGTTGTTACTGTTAAAGGAACTCGTGCCGTTAAAGGTGGACTTTCAGTAGAATTTGAAGGTGTTCGTGGATTCATCCCAGCTTCAATGTTGGATACTCGTTTCGTACGTAACACTGAGCGTTTCGTAGGTCAAGAATTTGATGCTAAAATCAAAGAAGTTGATCCTAAAGAAAACCGCTTCATCCTTTCACGTCGTGAAGTTGTTGAAGCAGCTACTGCAGCAGCTCGTGCTGAAGTATTCAGTAAATTAGCTGTTGGTGATGTAGTAACTGGTAAAGTTGCTCGTATCACTAGCTTCGGTGCTTTCATCGATCTTGGTGGTGTTGACGGATTGGTTCACTTGACTGAATTGTCACACGAACGTAACGTATCACCTAAATCAGTTGTGACTGTTGGTGAAGAAATCGAAGTTAAAGTCCTTGATCTTAATGAAGAAGAAGGACGCGTATCCCTTTCACTTAAAGCAACAACACCTGGACCATGGGATGGCGTTGAGCAAAAATTGGCTAAAGGTGATGTAGTAGAAGGAACAGTTAAACGTTTGACTGACTTCGGTGCATTTGTTGAAGTATTGCCAGGTATCGATGGACTTGTTCACGTATCACAAATTTCACACAAACGTATCGAAAATCCAAAAGAAGCTCTTACTGTTGGTCAAGAAGTTACTGTTAAAGTCCTTGATGTTAACGCTGACGCAGAACGTGTATCACTTTCTATCAAAGCTCTTGAAGAACGTCCAGCTCAAGAAGAAGGACAAAAAGAAGAAAAACGTGCTGCTCGTCCACGTCGTCCAAAACGTCAAGAAAAACGTGATTTCGAACTTCCAGAAACACAAACAGGATTCTCAATGGCTGACTTGTTCGGTGATATCGAACTTTAGTCAAATTGATAATCGCAAAATCCTTTGTTTAAAACAAGGGATTTTTCTTTTGTCTCTTTCCCATTTTTGATATAATAGTTCTATGTTAGATTCAGAAAAACAATCACAATATCAATTGTTAAATGAGGAACTCTCTTATTTACTTGAAGGTGAGAGCAATGTTCTTGCCAATCTTTCGAATGCTAGTGCCCTCCTAAAATCTCGCTTTCCAAATACTGTATTTGCAGGGTTTTATCTGTTTGATGGTAGTGAGTTGGTTTTAGGGCCTTTTCAGGGTGGGGTTTCTTGTATTCGCATTCCGCTTGGAAAAGGCGTATGTGGAGAAGCTGCTGAGTTTCAAGAGACTGTTTTAGTTGGCGATGTGAGCACCTATCCAAACTACATTTCTTGTGATAGTATGGCCAAGAGTGAAATCGTAGTTCCCATGCTCAAGAATGGTCGATTGCTGGGTGTCTTAGACCTGGATTCTTCACTTATTGATGATTACAATGCCATTGACCGTGATTACTTGGAACAATTTGTCGCGATTTTGCTTGAGAAGACAGAATGGGACTTTACGATGTTTGAGGAGAAAGCCTAATGTATCAAGCACTTTATCGAAAATATAGAAGCCAAACTTTTTCACAACTGGTAGGTCAAGAGGTTGTGGCTAAAACCCTAAAACAAGCGGTCGAGCAGGAAAAGATTAGTCATGCCTATCTCTTCTCAGGCCCTCGTGGAACTGGGAAAACTAGCGTAGCCAAGATTTTTGCCAAGGCCATGAACTGCCCAAATCAAGTGGATGGAGAACCATGTAATCACTGCTATATCTGTCAGGCTGTGACAGAAGGTAGTTTAGAAGATGTTATTGAAATGGATGCAGCTTCGAATAACGGAGTCGATGAAATCCGTGAAATTCGTGACAAATCTACCTATGCACCTAGCTTAACACGTTACAAGGTCTATATTATTGACGAGGTCCATATGCTGTCTACGGGAGCCTTCAATGCGCTTTTGAAGACTCTTGAGGAGCCAACTCAGAATGTTGTCTTTATCTTGGCGACCACTGAATTGCATAAGATTCCTGCAACCATTTTATCGCGTGTTCAACGTTTTGAGTTCAAATCGATTAAAACTCAAGATATCAAGGAGCATATTTATCATATTCTAGAAAAAGAAAATATCAGTTCTGAACCGGAGGCTGTGGAAATCATTGCCAGACGAGCTGAAGGTGGAATGCGGGATGCCTTGTCCATTCTGGATCAAGCCTTGAGTTTAACACAGGGAAACGAGCTCACGACTGCTATCTCTGAAGAGATTACAGGCACCATTAGTCTATCAGCACTAGATGACTATGTAGCTGCCTTGTCCCAGCAGGATGTTCCAAAAGCGCTTGATTCTCTGAATCTTTTATTTGAGAATGGCAAGAGCATGACTCGTTTTGTGACGGATCTCTTGCAGTATTTGCGTGATTTACTGGTCGTCCAGACGGGTGGCGAAAATACTCATCATAGTCCAGTTTTTATGAACAATCTAGCTCTGTCTCAGGAAAGTCTCTTTGAAATGATTCGAATAGCAACTGTGAGCTTGGCAGATATGAAAGCTAGCCTGCAACCTAAGATTTATGCTGAGATGATGACCATTCGTTTAGCTGAGATTAAGCCTGAACCAGTGCTTTCAGAAGCTGTTGAAGGAGAAATAGTTGCACTGAGACAGGAAGTCGCTCGTCTCAAACAAGAACTTGTTAATGTTGGAACAGCTACTAAACAAGTGGCGCCAGTCCCTAGCCGTCCAGCTACTTCCAAGACAGTCTATCGAGTGGATCGCAACAAAGTTCAGACTATCCTGCAAGAAGCTGTCGAAAATCCTGATTTGGCACGGCAAAACTTGATTCGCCTCCAAAATGCATGGGGAGAAGTGATTGAAAGCTTAGCTGGTCCGGATAAGGCTCTGCTCGTTGGTTCTCAACCAGTTGCGGCCAATGAACACCATGCTATTTTAGCCTTTGAGTCTAATTTCAATGCTGGTCAAACCATGAAACGTGATAACCTCAATACCATGTTCGGCAATATTCTCAGCCAGGCAGCTGGATTTTCACCTGAGATTTTAGCCATTTCCATGGAGGAATGGAAAGAGGTTCGAGCAGCATTTTCAGCTAAAAACAAGTCTTCTCAAGCCGAGCAAGAGGTGAAAGAAGAGAGTTTGATTCCAGAAGGATTTGAATTTCTGGCTGATAAAGTCATGGTCGAAGAAGACTAAAAGTGGATTTCATGATACAATAATCTTATGAATAGACAACAATTTATCATAATAGCATTATTTACGGCTGCTGAGACTTATTTTTTCAATGAATCTTTGATGACTGGTCGCTATGTTATGGCAGCTTTTTGGGCGATTCTACTCTTTCGAAATTTTAGGTTAAGTTACGTGATGGGAAAAATCGTAGACGCTATTGATCAACACTTAAACCGCAAGGATTAGCCCCCAGCTTCTAGACAAAATCAAAGCCTTTTAGGCTTTTTTTTGTTATACTAGTAGAGTATATTTATTGACCTTTTGTCCTATTTTTTAGGGATTGTAAGCAATTTCCTAAAGTATTGAGCAAAATGTTTGAAAAAGAAAGGAACTATCATGTCAGTATTAGAGATCAAAGATCTTCACGTTGAGATTGAAGGAAAAGAAATTTTGAAAGGAGTCAATCTGACTCTGAAAACAGGAGAAATCGCAGCTATCATGGGACCAAATGGTACTGGTAAATCGACTCTTTCTGCCGCTATCATGGGAAATCCAAACTATGAAGTTACCAAAGGTGAGGTCTTGTTTGATGGCGTAAATATCCTTGAGTTGGAAGTGGACGAGCGTGCGCGTATGGGACTTTTCCTTGCTATGCAATACCCATCAGAAATTCCTGGAATTACTAACGCTGAGTTTCTTCGTGCAGCTATGAATGCTGGTAAAGAAGACGATGAAAAGATTTCAATTCGAGAGTTCATCACTAAACTAGACGAGAAAATGGAACTGCTCAACATGAAAGAAGAAATGGCAGAGCGCTACCTCAACGAAGGTTTCTCTGGTGGAGAGAAAAAACGCAATGAAATTCTACAACTCTTGATGTTGGAACCAACTTTTGCCCTTCTTGATGAGATTGACTCAGGTCTTGATATCGATGCTCTTAAAGTTGTATCGAAAGGTGTCAATGCTATGCGTGGCGAAGGCTTTGGTGCTATGATCATTACTCACTACCAACGTCTTTTGAACTACATCACACCAGACGTGGTACATGTGATGATGGAAGGGCGTGTTGTCCTTTCTGGCGGGCCAGAATTGGCTGCGCGTCTAGAACGTGAAGGATACGCAAAACTAGCTGAAGAACTTGGCTACGACTACAAGGAAGAGTTGTAATTCCCTCGTATCTTTTAGGAGAAGTAAATGACTAAAGAAACTATTAAACTTTTTTCAGAAATGCACGCTGAACCAAGCTGGTTATCAGACCTCCGTCAAAAAGCTTTTGATAAGATTGAGAGTTTGGAATTACCAGTTATTGAACGTGTGAAATTTCACCGTTGGAATCTGGGGGATGGAACCATCACGGAAAGTGAACCTTCAGCAAATGTTCCCGACTTCACAGCTTTAGATAATCACTTGAAGTTGGTGCAAGTTGGAACTCAAACTGTTTTTGAGCAAACTCCAGTTGAGTTAGCTGAACAAGGTGTTGTCTTTACAGACTTTCACTCAGCTTTAGAAGAAATTCCAGAACTTATCGAGGAATTCTTCATGTCATCTGTTAAATATGACGATGATAAATTAGCAGCCTACCACACAGCATATTTTAATAGTGGTGCTGTTCTCTATATTCCAGATAACGTAGAAATCACAGAGCCTATCGAAGGAATTTTCTACCAAGACAGTGATAGCGATGTGCCATTTAACAAGCATATTATGATTATCGCTGGTAAAAATTCTAAGATTAGTTATCTTGAACGTTTAGAGTCTCGTGGCGAAGGTAGTGCCAAGGCAACTGCTAATATCACGGTCGAAGTGATTGCTCGTTCTGGTGCGCAAGTGAAATTTGCAGCTATTGACCGTTTAGGTGAAAATGTCACTGCCTATATTAGCCGTCGTGGTAAACTAGGCAACGATGCAAGCATTGACTGGGCAATCGGTGTCATGAACGAAGGAAATGTTGTTGCTGACTTTGATAGCGATTTGATTGGGAATGGTAGCCATGCTGACCTTAAAGCCGTAGCTCTTTCAAGTGGCCGTCAAGTACAAGGGATTGATACCCGTGTAACTAACTACGGATGCAATTCTATCGGAAATATCCTGCAACATGGGGTTATCCTTGAAAAAGCAACCTTGACCTTCAATGGTATTGGCCACATCATCAAGGGTGCCAAGGGAGCAGATGCGCAACAAGAAAGCCGTGTTCTCATGCTTTCAGACCAAGCACGTTCAGATGCCAACCCAATTCTTTTGATTGATGAAAATGACGTAACTGCAGGTCACGCGGCCTCTATCGGTCAGGTGGATCCAGAAGATATGTACTACCTCATGAGCCGTGGCTTGGATAAGGCAACTGCAGAACGCTTGGTTGTTCGTGGTTTCCTTGGATCTGTTATCGTTGAGATTCCAGTCAAAGAAGTTCGTGATGAAATGATTGCAACGATCGAAGAAAAATTGTCAAAACGCTAAGGGGAAGCCTATGTTAGATGTAGAAGCGATTCGCAAGGATTTTCCAATTTTAGACCAGATTGTCAACGATGAACCTCTGGTCTATCTGGACAATGCTGCGACGACACAAAAACCACTAGCAGTTTTGGGAACAATCAACCGCTACTATAAGCAGGACAATGCAAATGTTCATCGTGGGGTTCATACCTTGGCTGAGCGAGCAACAACATCCTATGAAGCTGCACGTGAAACCATTCGTAAGTTTATCAATGCAGACTCTACAAAGGAAGTACTCTTTACTAGAGGAACGACAACCAGTCTTAACTGGGTGGCACGCTTTGCTGAGGAAGTTTTGACTGAGGGAGATCAGGTCTTGATTTCTATCATGGAACACCATTCCAATATCATTCCCTGGCAGGAAGCCTGCCGTAAGACTGGAGCAGAGCTTGTCTATGTTTATCTCAAGGACGGTGCCTTGGATATGGATGACTTGCGAGCTAAATTGACTGATAAAGTCAAGTTTGTCTCCCTAGCTCACGCCTCCAATGTTCTTGGAGTAGTCAATCCGATCGAGGAAATCACGCAAATGGCACATAAAGTTGGAGCTATCATGGTAGTGGATGGAGCTCAATCTACGCCTCATATGAAGATTGATGTCCAGGACTTGGATGTGGACTTCTTCGCCTTTTCAGGTCACAAGATGGCTGGTCCTACAGGCATCGGTGTGCTTTACGGTAAAGAAAAGTATCTGGAACAAATGTCTCCAGTAGAATTTGGCGGCGAGATGATTGATTTCGTCTATGAGCAATCTGCTAGTTGGAAGGAATTGCCTTGGAAATTTGAGGCTGGAACGCCAAATATGGCAGGTGCTATCGGACTTGCTGCTGCAGTGGATTACCTAGAAAAGATTGGTATGGATGCGATTGAAGCTCATGAACAGGAATTAATCTCATACGTATTTCCAAAACTGCAAGCCATTGAAGGTTTGACCATTTATGGCTCGCAGGATTTGGCTCAACGTTCAGGCGTTATTTCCTTTAACCTAGGTGGTCTTCATCCTCACGACCTTGCGACGGCTCTGGATTATGAAGGAGTGGCTGTTCGTGCGGGTCACCACTGTGCCCAACCCTTGCTCCAGTATTTGGATGTACCAGCAACAGCTCGTGCAAGTTTTTATATCTACAATACCAAGGCAGATTGTGACAAGCTAGTCGATGCCCTACAAAAGACAAAGGAGTTTTTCAATGGCACTTTCTAAACTAGATAGCCTTTATATGGCAGTGGTAGCAGATCATTCGAAAAATCCACATCACCAAGGGAAGTTGGATGATGCTAAGCAAATCAGTCTCAACAATCCAACCTGTGGCGATGTTATCAACCTCTCTGTCAAGTTTGACACAGAGGACCGTTTGGAAGATATTGCTTTTCTAAACTCAGGCTGTACCATTTCAACTGCCTCTGCTAGTATGATGACAGATGCTGTTTTAGGGAAGACCAAACAAGAAATTCTAGAACTTGCAACCATCTTTTCTGAAATGGTTCAAGGTCAAAAGGATGACCGCCAAGACCAACTTGGCGATGCAGCTTTCTTGTCAGGTGTTGCCAAATTCCCTCAACGAATCAAGTGTGCAACCTTAGCTTGGAATGCCCTTAAAAAAACGATTGAAAATCAAGAAAAACAGTAAGACAAGTTTCTTTTGTCTTATGAATCATTAGTAATATAGAATGAAAGAAAGGATATTATGGCTGAAGAAAGAGTAGAACCAAAACCAATTGACCTTGGTGAATATAAATTTGGTTTCCATGACGATGTAGAGCCTGTCCTATCGACAGGAAAAGGATTGAACGAAGATGTTATTCGTGAATTATCTGCTGCCAAGGGAGAACCTGAGTGGATGCTAGAATTCCGTTTGAAGTCTTATGAAACCTTTAAAAAAATGCCTATGCAAACCTGGGGAGCAGACTTGTCAGAGATTGACTTTGATGACTTGATCTATTACCAAAAACCATCTGATAAACCAGCCCGTTCTTGGGATGAAGTTCCTGAAAAAATCAAAGAAACCTTTGAACGTATCGGGATTCCTGAAGCTGAGCGTGCTTATCTAGCAGGTGCTTCTGCCCAGTACGAGTCAGAAGTGGTTTACCATAACATGAAAGAAGAATTTGAGAAGTTAGGCATTATCTTTACAGATACGGATTCTGCCCTCAAGGAATATCCAGACTTGTTTAAACAATACTTTGCGAAGTTGGTACCGCCGACAGATAACAAGTTGGCAGCATTAAACTCAGCAGTCTGGTCTGGTGGAACCTTTATCTACGTACCAAAAGGTGTCAAGGTTGATATTCCGCTTCAAACTTACTTCCGTATTAACAACGAAAATACAGGTCAGTTTGAACGTACCTTGATTATCGTTGATGAGGGAGCAAGTGTCCACTACGTAGAAGGATGTACAGCACCAACTTATTCAAGTAACAGCTTGCACGCAGCCATTGTAGAAATCTTTGCCTTGGATGGAGCTTACATGCGCTATACGACTATTCAAAACTGGTCTGATAACGTCTATAACTTGGTAACGAAACGTGCCAAAGCTTTGAAAGATGCGACTGTTGAGTGGATCGATGGAAACTTGGGTGCCAAAACGACTATGAAATACCCATCTGTTTACCTAGATGGAGAAGGAGCGCGTGGTACCATGCTTTCGATTGCCTTTGCTAATGCTGGGCAACATCAAGACACGGGAGCTAAGATGATCCACAATGCTCCACACACAAGCTCCTCTATCGTGTCTAAATCCATCGCTAAAGGCGGAGGAAAGGTGGACTACCGTGGACAAGTAACCTTCAACAAGAACTCTAAGAAATCTGTCTCTCACATTGAGTGTGATACCATTATCATGGATGACTTGTCAGCATCAGATACCATTCCTTTTAATGAAATTCACAACTCGCAAGTTGCTTTGGAACACGAAGCCAAGGTTTCCAAGATTTCAGAAGAACAATTGTATTACCTCATGAGCCGTGGATTGTCAGAATCTGAGGCAACCGAGATGATTGTCATGGGATTTGTCGAGCCCTTCACAAAAGAACTTCCAATGGAATACGCAATTGAGCTGAACCGCTTGATTAGCTATGAGATGGAAGGTTCAGTCGGATAAGAGTATGCAAAATCTGAACAGGAACTCTTCCTGTTCAGATTTTTTTCAAAAAGGACCTAATAAATATTCACAAAAATGCTTTTGTATGGTAAAATAAAACAACTATATTTAGTGGAGATGAAGTATGAATATTTTTAGAACCAAGGATGTTAGTCTGAGACAGACAGAGATGCGTCGCCATTTGAAATTGTGGGATTTGATTCTATTGGGGATTGGTGCCATGGTAGGGACGGGGATTTTCACCATTACAGGTACGGCGGCAGCAACACTTGCTGGTCCATCACTAGTGGTTTCTATCGTGATTTCTGCCCTGTGTGTTTCTCTATCAGCTCTCTTTTTTGCAGAATTTGCCTCTCGTGTACCCGCAACTGGGGGTGCTTATAGTTATCTCTATGCGATTTTGGGAGAATTGCCAGCCTGGATTGCTGGCTGGTTGACCATCATGGAATTCATGACGGCTGTTTCAGGTGTGGCGTCTGGCTGGGCAGCTTACTTTAAGGGCTTACTCAGTGATTATGGTATCTCCATGCCCCAAGCCTTGAATGGTACCTTTAATCCTGAACAGGGAACCTATATCGATCTTCTGCCTATTTTAGTGCTGACCTTGGTAACAGGACTGGTTTTATTAAATTCCAAAGCAGCCTTACGCTTTAATTCGCTTCTAGTAATCTTGAAATTTTCTGCTCTAGCCTTATTTATCCTAGTTGGTATTTGGTACATCAAGCCTGAAAATTGGTCGAATTTTGCTCCTTTTGGCTTTGGCCAGATTTATGGAGGAAGCACTGGGATTATGGCAGGTGCATCTTTGATGTTCTTTGGATTTCTCGGATTTGAGTCTATTTCCATGGCAGTTGATGAAATCCAAAGCCCGCAAAAAAATATTCCTCGCGGAATTGTCCTTTCTCTGACAATCGTCACTATTCTCTATGCTTTGGTGACCTTAGTATTGACAGGGATTGTTCACTATAGTAAGCTCAATGTGGACGATGCAGTAGCATTTTCATTACGGAGTATTGGTATCGGTTGGGCAGCCAACTATGTTTCGCTTGTAGCCATTCTCACCCTGATAACGGTATGTATTTCCATGACTTATGCTTTGTCTCGAATGATTTATAGCTTAGCACGTGATGGACTTTTACCTCAAAGTTTTAAACGATTAAGCAAGACTAGTCGCGTTCCTAAAAATGCAACCATCTTAACGGGAGTTGTTTCAGCCCTTGCAGCCGGAGTATTTCCTCTAGCCAGTATTGCAGCCTTCTTAAATATCTGTACGCTAGCTTATCTCATTTTACTAGCCTACGGAATAATAAAACTCAGAAAAGATAAGGGTATGCCAAAAAAAGGAGAGTTTAAAACTCCTTTGGTGCCACTTTTGCCAATCCTTTCCATCCTTATCTGTGTTTCCTTTATGCTTCAATATAGTCTAGATACCTGGATTGCCTTTGGCATTGCTCTTGTAGTTGGTCTAGTCATCTACTTTACTTATGGCTACCATCATTCAACCCTCACAGAAGAAAAATAAAAGCTGGGAAATCCCAGCTTTTTAATCTTTCATATAAGTAAATCCTTCACCCAGAATTTCATGGGCCTCTGTGATGGTGATAAAGGCTTGAGGATCGACTTGGTGAATCATGTCCTTCATTTTGACGATTTCGTTCCGACCGACGATACAGTAAATAATTTTTAAATCTTTCTTACTGTAATAACCTTGACCAGATATAAAGGTCACACCACGTCCAAGCTCCTCATTAATCTTATCAGCCAGTTGGTCAGGATGTTGAGTAATGATGATAAACCCTTTGCCAGCGTAACCCCCTTCACCAATCAGGTCAATAACGCGAGCGATGATGAAGTCAAACAAGAGAGTATAGGTCACAAGACGGAGATCTTGGAAAATAAGCAGAATTAACATTAAAATGAAAAAGTCAATTCCAAAAAGCAATTTCCCAATCGAAATATTGGTGTACTTGTTGAGGATGCGCGCAACGATATCAGAGCCACCAGTGGTTCCACCAGCATTAAAGATAATTCCTAAACCAACTCCCAGTAAGACTCCTGAGACTAAAGCGACAATGATGAGATCCCCTTGCAAGTCGATGTGCAGAGGAATGCGCTCAAAGATTGCTAGCCAAATAGAGAGAGAAATAGAACCCAGAAGGCTGGAGTAGAGGGTCTTGGGACCAAATATCTTCCAAGCCAAAATAAATAAAGGAATATTGATTAAGAGATTCATCAATGAGACAGGGATTTTAAAAAGATAGTAGGTAATCAAGGTGATACCTGTCGCCCCTCCCTCAAATAGATGATAAGGAACAACAAAGTAGGTGAGACCAAAGGCATAGATAGCTGCTCCAAATATAATCGTAATAATCGGTTGAACTTTTCGAATCATAGCTATTCCTCGCTTTTCTATAGATAGATTATACCAAAAATTCGTTTTTTTAATTGGATTACTTATGATTTTTTATCATTTTTTTGATATAATAAGAGTGAAAAATCCCAATCCTATTGAGAAGAATAGAAAGATTGAACTTATGACACAAGTAAAAATTGTAACGGACTCTTCTGTTACTATCGAACCAGAAGTAGTTAAAGAATTAAATATCACTATTGTCCCCTTATCAGTTATGATTGATGGCGTACTCTACTCAGATGCTGACTTAAAAGAGGGGGAATTCCTTCATCTCATGCAACAAAGCAAGAATCTCCCCAAAACGAGCCAACCTCCAGTAGGAGTGTTTGCTGAAGTCTTTGAAGAGCTGGGAAAAGATGGCAGTCAGGTTGTTGCTATTCATATGTCTCATGCCTTGTCTGGAACGGTTGAAGCTGCTCGCCAAGGCGCAAGTCTCTCAAGTTCAGATGTGACTGTTATTGATAGTTCCTTTACAGATCAGGCTATGAAGTTTCAAGTTGTTGAAGCTGCAAAACTTGCTAAAGAGGGTAAAGATTTAGAAACTATTCTAGCACATATAGAAGAAGTGAAGAATCACACAGAGCTTTATATCGGTGTTTCGACTCTAGAAAACCTAGTGAAAGGTGGGCGTATTGGACGTGTAACGGGACTATTAAGCTCACTATTAAATATTCGTGTAGTGATGCAGATGAAAAACCACGAACTCCAACCAATCGTCAAAGGACGTGGTGCGAAAACTTTCAAAAAATGGCTTGAAGAGTTAACGGTGGCCCTTACTCATAAATCTGTTGCAGAAATTGGAATTTCCTATGCTGGAACGAATGAATGGGCAAATGAGATGAAGAGTTCATTGCAAGCCTATGTTGAGAAACCAATCTCTGTACTGGAAACTGGCTCTATTATTCAAACTCATACTGGAGAGAATGCTTGGGCAATTCTAATCCGCTATAATTCCTAAAAAAATAGAGAAAAATGCTTGAAATGGCGTTTTTGACTTGACCTATGGGCAATTTTAGGATATGATTATATTTGTTAATCAGAAATTATTTGGAGGATTTGTTAACATGGCAAACAAACAAGATTTGATCGCTAAAGTGGCAGAAGCTACAGACTTAACTAAGAAAGATTCAGCAGCAGCAGTTGATGCTGTATTTGCAGCAGTAACTGAATACCTTGCAGCTGGTGAAAAAGTTCAATTGATTGGTTTTGGTAACTTTGAAGTTCGTGAACGTGCTGCACGTAAAGGTCGCAACCCACAAACTGGTAAAGAAATCGAAATCGCAGCTTCTAAAGTTCCAGCATTCAAAGCTGGTAAAGCTCTTAAAGACGCTGTTAAATAATGAATTTAGAAAAAGCCTATTGTATCAAGCTTTCTAGCTTGGTCAATAGGCTTTTTTTGTTGCTTTGGGGCATTTTGGGGGCAAAGACGAATACTTTTTCATGATATCTACCACTGTTGATTTCATTTCTTTGGTTATATATGTATAAATTTAGGTGTTTTTCAACTGAGTATTTGATATAATATATAACTTCTGAGATAAGTGGTCTTTTGAAAAATAGGGTTTAAGCCTTTACAGTAAAAGAAAAAAGGTTCCCATGTTTGGGAACCTTCTTTTAATTAGTTTTTAGAAGCTGCTTGGAATTCAGGGTTTTTCCATGCTTCATCAATGATAGCTTGCAATTCTTTAGCAGATGCTTGCATTTTTTGAGTTTCAGCGTCGTTCAATGGGATGTTTACTGGACGAACGATACCGTGTGCACCAACAACAGCTGGTTGACCGATAAAGACGTTTTTAACACCGTATTGACCTTCTTGGAAGACTGAAAGTGGAAGGACTGCATTTTCGTCATCAAGGATTGCTTTTGTGATACGAGCAAGTGCTACTGCGATACCGTAGTAGGTAGCTCCTTTTTTGTTGATGATTGTGTAGGCAGCGTCACGAACACCTTCGAACAATTCAATCAATTCAGCTTCTTGAACGTTTTGAGTATCTTTAAGGAATTCTTCAAGGTTTACACCAGCGATGTTGGCATGTGACCAAACCGCAAATTCAGAATCTCCGTGTTCACCCATGATGTAGGCGTGAACGGAACGAGCATCAACGTCCAATTTTTCAGCAAGTGCTTGACGGAAACGTGCTGAGTCAAGTGAAGTACCTGAACCGATAACACGTTCTTTAGGGAATCCAGAGAATTTCCAAGTTGAGTAAGTCAAAACATCAACTGGGTTAGCCGCAACAAGGAAGATACCATCAAAACCTGATTCAACAACTTGTGTTACAATTGATTTGTTGATAGCCAAGTTTTTACCTACAAGGTCAAGACGAGTTTCACCTGGTTTTTGAGGAGCACCTGCAGTGATAACAACAAGATCAGCGTCTGCACAGTCAGAGTATTGAGCAGCGTAGATTTTTTTAGGTGAAGTGAAGGCAAGGGCGTGGCTAAGGTCAAGCGCATCACCAACAGCTTTTTCGTGTAATTGTGGAATTTCGATAATTCCAAGCTCTTGTGCAATTCCTTGGTTAACAAGTGCAAAAGCGTAAGATGAACCTACGGCACCGTCACCAACAAGGATCACTTTTTTGTGTTGTTTAGTTGAAGTCATTATCTAAACATCTCCTTCATTTTTTTTTTTAGGGGAATCCCCAGACACTTTCATTCTATCACTTTTAAAAAGCTTTGTCACGAATATTCTATTCGGTTATCGATGTAAACGTTTTAGTGGTTTTCAAAGACTGAAATGAAGGACAAATTATGGTATAATATATCTAATTACTAATAGTGAAATGAGGCATTTATTAATGCAGGATAGAAATTTAGTGAATGTCAATCTGACAAAGGAGATGAAGACCAGCTTTATCGATTACGCTATGAGTGTTATCGTTGCGCGGGCTCTTCCTGATGTTCGAGATGGTTTAAAACCTGTTCACCGCCGTATTCTTTACGGAATGAATGAACTAGGTGTTACACCAGACAAACCTCATAAAAAATCAGCCCGTATTACAGGGGATGTTATGGGTAAATACCACCCACACGGGGATTCATCTATTTATGAAGCCATGGTTCGTATGGCTCAGTGGTGGAGCTACCGTTACATGCTTGTAGATGGACATGGAAACTTTGGTTCCATGGACGGGGATGGTGCCGCCGCACAGCGTTACACTGAGGCTCGTATGAGCAAGATTGCTCTTGAAATGCTTCGTGACATCAATAAAAACACAGTTGATTTCGTAGACAACTACGATGCTAACGAACGTGAACCCTTGGTTTTGCCAGCTCGTTTTCCAAACCTTTTGGTCAATGGGGCAACGGGTATCGCTGTTGGGATGGCAACTAATATCCCACCCCACAACCTAGGTGAAACCATTGATGCGGTGAAGTTGGTTATGGACAATCCTGAAGTGACGACTAGGGACTTGATGGAAGTCTTGCCTGGTCCAGATTTTCCAACTGGTGCTCTTGTCATGGGAAAATCAGGTATTCATAAGGCCTACGAGACTGGTAAAGGTTCAATCGTTCTTCGTTCTCGTACAGAGATTGAAACTACTAAGACGGGTCGTGAGCGCATCGTGGTAACAGAATTTCCTTATATGGTCAATAAAACCAAGGTACATGAGCATATTGTTCGCTTGGTTCAGGAAAAACGAATTGAGGGCATTACAGCTGTACGTGATGAGTCCAACCGTGAAGGGGTTCGCTTCATTATCGAAGTGAAGCGTGATGCTTCTGCAAATGTCATCCTCAATAACCTCTTCAAGATGACCCAGTTGCAAACCAACTTTGGTTTCAATATGCTTGCTATTCAAAATGGCGTACCAAAAATCTTATCTCTTCGCCAAATTTTGGATGCTTATATTGAACACCAAAAAGAAGTGGTTGTTCGTCGTACTCGTTTTGACAAGGAAAAGGCAGAAGCGCGTGCGCACATCTTAGAAGGCCTTTTAATCGCGCTAGACCATATCGACGAAGTGATCCGTATCATCCGTGCTAGTGAAACGGATGCGGAAGCACAAGCTGAGTTGATGAGCAAGTTTAAGCTTTCTGAACGTCAAAGTCAGGCTATCCTTGATATGCGTCTTCGCCGCTTGACAGGATTGGAACGCGATAAGATTCAGTCTGAATATGATGAATTGATTGCCTTGATTGCAGATTTGACCGATATTCTTGCTAAACCAGAACGCGTGGCGCAAATCATAAAAGATGAATTGGATGAAGTAAAACGTAAATTTGGTGACAAACGTCGTACCGAGTTAATGGTTGGAGAAGTCTTGACACTTGAAGACGAAGATTTGATTGAGGAGTCGGATGTCTTAATCACTCTTTCTAACAAGGGCTATATCAAACGTTTGGACCAAGGTGAATTCACTGCTCAAAAACGTGGTGGTCGTGGAGTCCAAGGTACAGGAGTTAAGGATGATGACTTTGTGCGTGAGTTGGTTTCAACTAGCACCCATGATCATTTGCTCTTCTTTACCAATAAGGGCCGTGTATACCGACTAAAAGGTTATGAAATTCCTGAATACGGTCGCACAGCCAAGGGATTGCCGGTTGTCAATCTTTTGAAGCTGGATGAAGGGGAGAGTATACAAACCATCATTAATGTTAAATCTGAACGTAGTGATGACGCCTATCTCTTCTTCACAACACGTCACGGTATCGTGAAGCGAACCAGTGTTAAAGAATTTGCTAATATCCGTCAAAATGGACTTAAGGCTTTGAATCTAAAGGATGAGGATGAACTGATTAACGTCTTGCTGACAGAAGAAGACACAGATATCATCATTGGTACCAAATTTGGTTATGCCGTTCGCTTTAATCAATCAGCCGTTCGTGGCATGAGCCGTATCGCGACAGGGGTTCGAGGAGTTAACCTTCGTGAAGGAGATACTGTAGTTGGTGCTAGTGTTATCACTGATCAGGACGAGGTTCTTATCATCACTGAAAAAGGTTATGGTAAACGTACTCTTGCAACTGAATATCCAACAAAAGGTCGTGGTGGTAAAGG
The DNA here is from genome assembly GCF_054445985.1 of Streptococcus sp. 517s. Lineage (NCBI taxonomy): Bacteria > Bacillati > Bacillota > Bacilli > Lactobacillales > Streptococcaceae > Streptococcus > Streptococcus sp. 517s. The sequence goes on from NZ_CM136847.1 coordinate 789,991, forward strand.
GATGAAGACAGCCAATGTTGTTGAGAAAAATGGCCCTCTTGCAGGTCTCCTCACTGTTAAAGGAAATGAAGACCTGATGATTATCACGGATACAGGTGTTATGATCCGTACAAATGTTGCCAATATTTCACAAACAGGGCGCTCAACTATGGGAGTTAAGGTGATGCGTCTAGACCAGGATGCCAAGATTGTGACCTTTACAACGGTTGATGCGGTAGAAAAAGAAGAAGTTGGGACTGAAAACGAAACAGAAGGTAAAGCATAATGTCTCATAAAAAAACGAAAAGTAAGAAGAATAAGCGTAGGAATCTATTTCTCAATATTTTAGCCGGTTTCTTGATTCTTCTTTCCCTAGCCTTAATTTTTAATTCTAAGATTCGGGATCTCTTTATGGTGTGGAACACCAATAAATACCAAGTCAATCAGGTTACTAAAGAAAATATAGATGAAAATCTCAAAACAGAAGGAAATTTTGATTTTGATTCGGTTAAATCTATCTCATCTGAAGCAGTTCTAGCCGCTCAGTGGGACGCTCAGAAGCTTCCTGTTATTGGAGGAATTGCTATTCCCGAAGTGGAGATTAACTTGCCGATTTTCAAAGGGTTGGATAATGTAAACTTGTTCTATGGAGCAGGAACCATGAAACCAGACCAAAAAATGGGAGAGGGCAACTATTCTCTAGCGAGTCACCATATCTTTACTGCTGAAAATGCCAGTCAAATGCTCTTCTCACCTTTAGTTAACGCTAAAGCGGGTATGAAAATTTACCTGACCGATAAGGATAAGGTTTATACTTATGAGATTACGGAAGTTAAACACGTTACTCCGGATCGAGTAGATGAAATCGAAGATCATGATGGCGTAAAGGAGATTACTTTGGTTACCTGTGTTGATTATAATGCGACTGAGCGTATAATTGTTAAGGGGATTTTTAAAGAATCAAAAGCTTATTCAGAGACTTCTGAGGATATTTTGAAGGCCTTTAATCAACCGTATAAACAACGTTATTAACCTCAAAAACCAGTGAATTGTATTTTTCACTGGTTTTTGTCAAATAGAACCGTCGGTCAAAGGAGAATGATGCATGTTCGAATATTTTTTGTTTGGAATGAAAATGATGTGGGAAAGTCCTGTCTTTAGTTTTGCCTTTTACTTATTAACCTCTATTCTTTTACTAATCTTTTGGCGACGTTTTATAATTGTCCGTCGTAGTGGTGGTAATTTTTTTGCCCCATTTCACATTGCCAATGGGAGACTTTATATTCACAATGCTTTCGTATTTGTGAAGCGAATCATTCCGCTGAATAACATCAAAAGGATTGAAGTCAAATATATTCGAAGTGTCAAATTGAATGGGGCAAGGTATCATGTGTTTATTGAACAGAAAAACAGAAAGACTCTATCATTTTTCTGTGGCAAATCAAAACAGAATGATCTCCTTGTGAAGAATCTAAAGAATGAAACTAAAAACTACCATATTAGAATTGTAATAGATGGATAAGTGTTTAGTTTAAGAAAGGAATGATCATGGATAAGCTACAAGAAGTCAGAGAAAATGAACAGTTAAGGACCTTACTGATGACTGAATGTGATATTTATTTTTATGACAAGATAAGTGAAGTCCAGTTTTCAGGGAACAATGAGGAGTACTCTCTTGCCTGTAAGGCTTTTGCTCAAGACGGTAGTGGGGGAGAATATGTTTTTCTCGAAGATAACAGCATAGGCTTTATCGGAAGTGAGGGCCAAGTTGGGAGAGTAGCAGAAAGTCTGGATGACTTACTGACATTCTTACTTCACGCAGGTCGTATTTCGGATTTTAGCTGTCGGTATCTTTATCAGAACACAGACTTATTGAAAGCATTTTGTAGGGGCTATGTGTCTAAAATACGAGAAAGTTATCAGGCTAAGCAGGAGAATTGGGATCTGGTACGAGGAAATATGGCGCAAAAACTATCACTTGATTTCAAACCTGAAAAACTAGAAGAAGTAGCTGTGACATTTTACCGAGCAGCGACAAGGAAGCCTGTCTTTTCCTGTAAGTATATAGACGGTGAAGAAGAATATACCTGTAATTCAGTTTTGTCGGACATTGTGGGCTTGTGGACGACAGAACTTGTAGGAATGAGTAGAGAAGAAATCGAAAGCTATAAAACTTGATAATGTATGATGCTTGTAAGATGATCATTCAACTTTAATGGTATCTTTTCAATGTGAAAGGAAATTGGTCAGTAGGTTGAAAGATTTATCGTAAGAAACCGAAGAATGCTTGACATAAGAGAGGATAGATAATGAGTCAGTTAAGAGAAAAGCCTTTAGTTAGGCTCAAAGAAGACATAACAAGTAGTTTTCCATTTGACAAGGATCTTCCTATGATATTCTTGGGAGGAATTGCCAATATGGCTGGACACTGAATCTTCATAGGAAAATCGGGGGAAGTGTTATTTTGGATATCATATTTCACATTTTAGAGAACTAAGTGAAGATGAGATATAGGACTTTCGCAGTAGGAAAAATAGATGAGGAGTTGAGAATGAATAATCAGATTGACTTGGCACTTCCGAACCTATACGCAGAATTCTTGAGTAAAATCGACAAGGCAGGAGAGTTTGTAATAGAGAATACAGGTATCACCTTATATTCGAGGTTAGATTTGCTAGAAAGAAACTCCACCTACCAAATAGAAGAGTGGGAACCTGATTTTTTCCTGATTGGGCAAGATGGGGATGTTGCTTTTTTTATAAAGAAAGATTCTGACGACACTATTTATATGAATGATTTGGGGGCATTAGGTTCACTGGAAATGAAACCCATATCTTTGAATATTTTCGAGTTTGTGAAACAAGCGAGTGAACATTATGATGATATCTTCTAATCATTGCAAGTGTTGTTATTTTATCGTACGCGTGTGTGGAAGACATTTTTATGAAATCATTTGAACATTTTGATTAATGTTAATAAATTTTTAGTAAATGATAATGATTTGGAGAGTGAACAATGAATTTTGATGAGAGTTTACAGCAATACACTTATGAGCATGAGGGAGTGACCTTTGTTTGTGACGAAGAGCCTGATTGTGACTTTATAGATAAAGTTGAACTGTTATCAAAAAATTATCAGGAAAATCTCAATAGAATTATCAACTTCATGCTAGCTGATCTTAAGGAAATGTATGGAGAAGTCAGCGAGGAAGATGTGAAGAACAAGCTGGGGAAACCTATCATTGACTACAATCAAGGAACAGTTAGTTATTGTGAGCAAACCTTCGATGACTGGCACCTATTTGAGTTTGAATTTTTGGATGATCAATTTGAAACATTGGGATGTTTTTCTGTTAATGGGTAAAGGAGAGATTTATGGAATTCCCCAATGCATTGATTTTCTTTGTAGAAAACGTATACAAGAAAGGCTTTTCAAAATGCGTGCTTTATGTTATAATATTCACAAATAAAAGTTTTAGGAGTTTTTTATGGTCTCTTCAGAATTTATTTCAAAGATTGAATTTGCTTGTAAGAAGAAAGAAAGTCTTTATAGCCAAAGCAAGTTTAAGTATGCGATTCGTTCCATGTTTGCAGGTGTTTTTCTAACATTTAGTACGGCTGCGGGCGCAGTTGGTGCTGACTTGATTAATAAGATCGCACCAGGCAGTGGTCGCTTCCTCTTCCCATTTGTTTTTGCTTGGGGATTGGCCTACATTGTTTTCTTGAATGCTGAGCTGGTAACTTCAAATATGATGTTTTTGACAGCTGGTAGTTTCTTGAAAAAAATCTCATGGAGAAAAACAGCTGAGATTTTACTATACTGTACCTTGTTCAACCTCATCGGAGCTTTGATAGCAGGTTGGGGCTTTGCCCACTCAGTAGCCTATGCAAATCTAACACATGATAGCTTCATTTCAGGGGTTGTAGAGATGAAGTTAGGTCGTTCCAATGAGTTAGTCCTACTTGAAGGTATTTTGGCCAATATCTTTGTAAACATTGCCATTCTTTCATTCGTTTTGGTGAAAGACGGTGGCGCCAAACTTTGGCTTGTCTTATCAGCGATTTACATGTTTGTATTCTTAACAAACGAACACATTGCTGCGAACTTTGCTTCTTTTGCGATTGTTAAGTTCAGTGTTGCAGCAGATTCTATTGCTAACTTTGACATACCTAATATTCTTCGTCACTGGGGTGTAACCTTTGTCGGGAACTTTATCGGAGGAGGTCTCTTGATGGGCTTACCATACGCTTTCCTCAATAAAAACGAAGATACTTATGTAGATTAAAAAAACAGGCACGAGTTAATCGTGCTTTTTGTTTGAGATGTAAGACTAGTCATAGTTGTTCCTTATATCAAAATATAGAAAAACTGTATTGGAAAAGACTTGTACAAGATGATACAATATCCCTAATGAAGCTATTTGGAGGTCGTCTTATGACTCGTGATTTTAAATTTGAAACCCTACAATTACATGCTGGGCAAGTCGTTGATCCAGCGACCAAGTCTCGTGCAGTACCGATTTATCAAACAACATCCTTCGTTTTTGATGACACGCAGGAAGGTGCAGATCTGTTTGCATTGAGAAAACCAGGGAATATTTATACTCGTATTACCAACCCTACAACAGCGGCATTTGAAGAAAGAATAGCTGCTCTTGAAGGTGGTGTTGGAGCACTAGCGACAGCATCAGGTATGGCTGCTGTAACCTACACTATTTTGGCGCTCGCTCACGCAGGTGACCATGTGGTGGCCGCGTCAACTATTTACGGTGGGACCTTCAACCTCTTGAAAGAAACCCTTCCTCGTTATGGGATCACAACAACCTTTGTGGATGTGGATAATTTGGAAGAAGTGGAAGCAGCTATCAGTGACAATACCAAACTTGTCTTGATTGAAACCTTGGGGAATCCCTTGATTAATATTCCTGACTTGGGAAAATTGGCTGAGATTGCGCATAAACACAAGATTCCTCTCGTTTCAGACAACACTTTTGCCACACCATATTTGATTAACGTTTTCTCTCACGGTGTAGATATTGCCATTCATTCAGCAACTAAGTTTATCGGTGGACATGGTACGACTATTGGCGGTGTCATCGTGGATAGTGGTCGTTTTGATTGGGAAGCATCAGGGAAATTCCCTCAATTTGTTGAGGAAGATCCAAGTTACCACAATTTGAGCTATACTCGGGATGTTGGTGCAGCAGCCTTTATTATCGCTGTTCGTGTTCAATTGCTTCGTGATACAGGTGCTGCCTTGTCGCCATTTAATGCCTTTCTATTGCTCCAAGGACTTGAAACTCTTTCTCTTCGTGTTGAACGCCATGTGCAAAACGCAGAGAAAATTGTTGATTTCCTTGTCAACCATCCTAAGGTAGAGAAGGTAAATTATCCAAAACTTGCTGACAGTCCTTACCATGCCTTGGCTGAGAAATATTTGCCAAAAGGTGTTGGTTCAATCTTTACCTTCCATGTTAAAGGTGGAGAGGCAGAAGCCCGCAAGGTCATTGATAATTTGGAAATCTTCTCTGACCTTGCAAACGTAGCAGATGCCAAATCGCTTGTTGTCCATCCAGCGACAACCACTCACGGTCAGTTGTCAGAAAAAGATCTAGAAGCGGCAGGTATCACACCAAACCAAATCCGCTTGTCTATCGGTCTTGAAAATGTAGAGGATTTGATTGAAGATTTGCGCTTGGCCTTGGAAAAAATTTAAAGTAAAAGATATAAACAGTGGGTTTCGACTCACTGTTTTTGATTTTCCTTTAAGCATGATATAATGGTTACAGAAGTCTAGAAAGAGGAATATATGAATGAAATCAAATGTCCCAACTGTGGGGAAGTCTTTACAGTAAATGAAAGTCAGTATGCCGAACTTTTATCCCAAGTGAGAACGGCTGAGTTTGATAAGGAACTACATGATCGGATGAAGCAGGAACTGGCCTTGGCTGAGCAAAAGGCCATGAATGAGCAACAGACTAAACTGGCTCAAAAGGATCAAGAAATTGCGCAATTGCAGAGTCAAATCCAAAACTTTGATACAGAGAAAGAGTTAGCTAAGAAAGAAGTTGAACAGACAAGTCATGAGGCCTTATTAGAAAAGGACAAGGAAGTGCAGGCCTTGGAAAACCAACTGGCTACCTTGCGTTTGGAGCATGAAAATCAACTGCAAAAGACCCTTTCTGACCTAGAAAAAGAACGGGATCAGGTCAAAAATCAGCTCCTCTTGCAAGAAAAAGAAAATGAGTTGTCTTTGGCTTCTGTTAAGCAGAATTACGAAGCCCAGCTCAAGGCTGCTAGTGAACAAGTAGAATTTTACAAGAATTTCAAAGCCCAACAATCCACAAAAGCTATCGGGGAAAGTTTGGAACAGTATGCAGAGAGTGAGTTTAACAAGGTTCGTAGTTTTGCCTTTCCAAATGCTTACTTTGAGAAGGATAACAAGGTTTCTGCGCGTGGGTCTAAAGGCGACTTTATCTTCCGTGACTTTGATGAAAATGGGCTAGAATTTATTTCCATCATGTTTGAGATGAAAAATGAAGCGGACGGAACAGAGAAGAAGCATAAGAATGCAGATTTTTACAAGGAGTTGGACAAGGACCGCCGGGAGAAAAACTGTGAATATGCCGTTTTGGTGACCATGCTTGAGGCCGATAATGACTACTTTAACACTGGGATTGTTGACGTCAGCCACGAGTATGAAAAGATGTATGTGGTTCGTCCCCAGTTCTTTATCCAGTTAATTGGTCTCTTACGAAATGCTGCGCTTAATTCTCTAAAATACAAGCAGGAGTTAGCACTTGTTCGTGAGCAGAATATCGATATTACCCATTTTGAGGAAGACTTGGATGCTTTTAAGCAGGCCTTTGCCAAGAACTACAACTCAGCTTCGAATAATTTTGGTAAGGCTATCGATGAAATTGATAAAGCCATTAAACGGATGGAAGAGGTCAAGAAGTTCCTAACCACATCCGAAAATCAACTCCGCCTCGCTAACAACAAGCTTGAAGAAGTGTCAGTTAAAAAATTGACTCGTAAGAACCCAACCATGAAAGCAAAGTTTGAAGCGCTGAAGGGGGAATAGAAAGCAAAAATGAACGGTATTATCAACTTAAGGAAAGAAGCGGGGATGACCTCGCATGATGCGGTTTTTAAACTGCGTAAGATTTTGGGAACTAAGAAGATTGGTCATGGTGGGACCTTGGATCCGGATGTGGTGGGTGTTTTGCCTATTGCGGTTGGTAAGGCGACACGCATGGTCGAGTTTATGCAGGATGAGGGCAAGGTCTATGAGGGGGAAATCACTCTCGGCTATTCCACGACGACCGAAGATGCTAGTGGGGAAGTTGTTGCAGAGACGCCTGTCTTAGCTCCTCTAGATGAAAAGCTTGTTGATGAAGCGATTGCTAGCCTGACTGGGCCTATTACTCAGATTCCGCCTATGTATTCGGCTGTCAAGGTCAATGGTCGCAAGCTTTATGAGTATGCGCGAGCTGGTCAGGAAGTGGAACGTCCAGAACGTCAGGTAACCATTTATCAATTTGAACGGACAAGTCCGATTTCTTATAATGGGCATCTTGCACTCTTTACTTTTCGTGTAAAATGCAGTAAAGGAACCTATATCCGTACCTTATCGGTTGACTTGGGAGAGAAGCTGGGTTATGCGGCTCATATGTCCCATTTGACACGGACTAGTGCAGCGGGTTTACAGTTAGAAGATGCCTTGACCTTCGAAGAAATTGCTGAAAGAGTAGAGTCTGGCCAATTGGACTTTCTCCATCCTCTAGAGATTGGAACAGGGGACCTTATCAAAGTTTTCCTAACTCCAGAACAGGCTACAGAAGTCCGCTTTGGTCGTTTTATTGAACTAGAGCAGTCTGAAAGTCAACTTGCAGGATTTGAAGGAGGAAAACTTTTAGCTATTTTAGAAAAAAGAGATAATCTCTACAAGCCAAGGAAGGTTTTTGGCTAGTCATTGCTGTCTTTTTAGTTTATTATTAATAGATTTGGGGAAGTTATTACTAAGTGTTAATATGTATATCGAAGGGGGAAGTAATTGAAAGCGACTACATAAAAAATTAGGATATTGTATTTTTATCTTGATATAATGATAACAGAATGAAAGGAATTTCTTGAAAATGAGTGTAAGCGAAATTATTGAAAGAATTAGAAGTGAGTATTCGGAGATTGACTGGTTAAAAAGCAGAAGCAACTTTTATAAAATTCCTGATCAAGGAATATTTGTTCAGTATAATCTTAAAGATTTAGAAAAAAATATGAAAGTAGTAAATTTTTAATTATTAATAAATTTGCGAAATCAGCAATCGATTGGAATTATGATTTAGGCAATTATTTTGTTATTACAGAATTGACCGACTCTCCTAAAACAGGGAATATTGAGTTTACAAAAAATAATAAGGCAAGAGAATTTGAAAACTGTATAGGACAAAGTTACTTTACTATTGAACAAGACTTTTTTACATGTCATTTTATAAGAGTTGAAAAGGATGGTGAGGAATACTTAGAGATATTACATGAAATTATTTCCTTAAGTTTTGATGATTTTGTGAAGCAGATGCGCTTAGAACATAATAAGTGGGACGATTATGGATATCAGTTGGTATTTAATCTTAAGATATGGGAACAAACTTTTGAACTACGAGTTAACCCGAATAAGAGTGTTACCTTGGATTATTTAAAAAATGGCGGAGGAGAATATCCTGATGAGGATTTTTGTTCCTTAGGTGAAGTGGCGTACTATGAATTTTTAAAAAAATATCTTTCTTATAAAGATCGTCAAAAATGGTTTACTCGATCTAGAGACCTTGCTTATAACACAAGTGTATTGGAAAAATTTGCAATAAAGTATTCAAAAAAATCGGATTCACATGGACAAACTTTAGATTTCACTCCACCAAATAGTGAATACCATAGTTTTTTATATAATTCATTTCTAAGAACAACTACCTTAAAAGAAATCAAGGAAGTACTTCACCCACTAACCGTTTTTGGCTATATTGACTCTAGGGAATGTTATTCAGAGGACGAAACATTATCTTCCTCAAGTAAAAATATAAAAGAGGCAGTTGATGATAAGGTAGAATCTATAAACTATAGTTTTAAAGAAGATGGTATAGATAAAGGGAAACTACATTTCATAAAAAATAGAATGTCAGAATTACCAATGAATGTTTTTGCAGTGGTTGGTGGAAATGGTAGTGGAAAATCCTATAAAATCAATCAGATAATAAAGGAACATTTAGAAGGAGACAATAAGTTCTCACAGATACTTCATTTTTCATTAAGCCCATTTGACAATATTATTCATTTTAATAGAGATAGCACAAGTATAGAGGTTGCTGATAAAGAAAAAGATTCCGATGGTGAAATTATCTATGAGAAAGTAGGATTTGTTTCTGTAAAACATCCTCCTATTCCAGAAGTAGTCAAAAAAGCAGAAGCGACAACATTGACTGATGTTAAGGAGTATCTACATGAGAAATCTAGAAAGTATCTTGATTCTGATAATACACTAAAACAAGGATTTGAAGCTGAAATAAGTATTAAAGAAAGTTTTTCCTACTATATACAGAATCTATTATTTGACTTGATTGCTTCTAATAAGAAATTAGCTCAGTGGGAGTCAGCTATAGAGTTCTTTGAATTTGAAACTTGGGTAGAAGATATCAAGGTTGCTTTTTTAGATAGAGATATAATAAAAAAAGATCTAGAAAAAATAGACAAGCTAAGTTCAGGACAAGCAACTATTCTTTTATACATAACGAAGCTTGTTTCAAGTATTAATCAAGGAAGTTTAGTAATTTTTGATGAACCAGAAACATTCATGCATCCACCTATGGTTAAAGCATTCATTAGAGCTGTTTCAGAGATAGTGAACAATAATAAAGCTTTCTGTTTGATTGCTACGCATTCTCCAGTAATCATTCAAGAAATTCCTCATTGTAATGTCTTTAGATTAGATTCTAATCACGGATTAAAAAATACTAATTACAAAACCTATGGTCAGAACTTAGATACTCTATACAAAAATATATATGGGGTTGAATTGCAACAAACAGGATATAATAGTTTCTTTAATAAAAAAAGAGACAATATTATTAAGATAACTAGAAAAGAAGAGCAAGAAATTGGTGAAAGCATAGATTCATTATCACACAGAGATGAGAATGAAATAATTAAGAAACAGATTGAGCTATTAGCTTATGAAGATGATAAAAGATATCTAGGTGATGAAGCTTTTCTGAAGTATCTTGAAGTGAAAGAGGAGTTAGAGAAAGCGGGTGATGTCTTATCAAAAGAGTAGCTAAAGAATATCCATCTATAGAAGACGTTATAGTTGTATTACCAGATACTGTCGATAAAGATGGGCTTCGTAGTTTTTTAACAGAATTAGATAGAGAATATGAAAGTAAAGCTAGTATAGGTTCATTGTATGAATTAGACGTTGATCTAATTCAGTCACAGTGTGAGATTGATTCAAAATGGTATGGTACGTATGTTCGACCATCCTCAAAAGGCCTATTTCAAAAATTCGCAGTTGTAAAAAATACCTATAATCAAGCAATTTGTCCTATTTGTGAAGGTGTGTTTTCAACTAAAGTAACACTCGAACATATTATGCCTAAGAGTGAAAAAGAGAATGATGATCGAAAACTTGGTGAACCTAGGCTTGCAATTTTACCAATTAATCTAGTCAAATGTTGTGGGGAGTGCAATACCTCTAAACATAGTAAAAGGTCTTTCACAAAGGAAGAAAGTGAAATTAACCCTTACTTTGAAGAGTTTGATATTGAGGATTATATTGAGGTAAACTTTAATGATACAGATGAGACTTTTCAACCAAATATTAAATTTCACTATCAAGACAATCCTATGGATAAACGTATTCAAAATTTCATTAATAACTATAATATTGAAAAAACATATAATCATAGAATAAGGTTAGAGTTTCAAAAGATTTTGACTATATTAGCAAATAATCCAATAACTTTAACAAAGTCTATTTTAAAGTCATACATAGAATATCTATTTGATACATATAGCAAAAGTAGTGAATTTGAAAAGATTGAATCTAAGTATTGGTTTGATCAAAATTATTTTGGATTTAAAATATGTAAGTATTTAACAGAAATAATAGATAATGATATTTCTGTTATTTATAAATTAAATGAGGAGATAAACAAACGTCGTCAGCCTTCTCAATATATTGCTTTTTCAAATCAAGAATTTCAGAATGAAATGAGCGAAGTAAAAACAATGACGGATTTAGAAATGTTTTTTAAAAATAACAAAGAAGACCTCATTGTCTATTACCAACAGATTAAAAAACAAGGGCTTCCTATTGAATTTCCTAAATTATTTCATGAAGATGAAGATAAGTTAAGTAAAAAATGCTTAGAAGATAGGTTAAGAAAAAAACGCTTAATCGAAGAAATCGTAAAATACTATTTAGAAAGTGGAAAAAGTTTTGATCATTTCAGGGAAGATTGTGCTTCTATAATTGTTATTTAAGGTGAAACTCAAAATAGTAGAAGAAAACGAAGTTTAGAATAATAAAAAATTAGAAGAGATGAATCAAAAATAAGTGAAGGAAATAGTAAAGCGTGCCTCGGCAATTTAATAAGAAGTAAGAGATATTCTTAGAAAAAATGCATATATGGATTATACAAAATTGGTTATAGATATCAAATCTGTTTATTAAAAATTGCACAGTCTTTTTGTTTAGTTAATCAAAGTAGATAATAAGCTTTCTATTGAAATTTATTAGACGAGTACCCAAAATCAGACTATAAATTTTGCTAAAAATGTGATAGAATAGACGACGGATAAAAAAACGGAGGATAGCATGCAAAATAGACCAATCATTATCGGAGTGACAGGTGGTTCTGGTGGAGGAAAAACCAGTGTTTCAAGAGCCATTTTATCTCATTTTCCTGATGAAAAGATTTCCATGATTGAGCATGATTCATACTACAAGGATCAGTCTCACTTGACCTTTGAAGAGCGTGTCAAAACTAACTACGACCATCCATTTGCCTTTGATACAGACTTGATGATCGAGCAGATTAAGGAATTGTTGGCAGGACGTCCGGTGGACATTCCAACTTATGACTATACAGAGCATACGCGGAGTAGCAAGACCTATCGTCAGGAGCCTCAGGATGTCTTTATCGTTGAGGGGATTCTGGTCTTGGAGGACAAGCGTCTGCGCGATTTGATGGATATCAAGATTTTTGTGGATACAGATGATGATGTGCGCATTATTCGTCGTATTAAGCGTGATATGGAGGAGCGTGGCCGTAGTCTAGACAGCGTTATTGAGCAGTATTTGGGCGTGGTCAAACCCATGTACCACCAGTTTATCGAGCCGACCAAGCGTTATGCCGATATCGTCATTCCTGAGGGAGTCAGCAATACCGTTGCTATCGACCTTTTGACGACAAAAATTGCAAAAATTTTGGAAGAAGCGCGAAACAGTAAATAATCAGATGAGGAGGCCATGCCTCCTTTTTCTATTTTTCCTTGAGTTTCAGTAGGAAAAAGGTGATTTTTAAGCATGTTTTTGGTATAATAATACCCATGGAAAAGCAAGAAAATGAATAGTAGGTGGAGATGGAAAAGTATTTATCGGTAACAACTTTGACCAAGTATCTGAAAATGAAATTCGATAAAGACCCTTACTTGGAACGGGTCTATTTAACTGGTCAAGTTTCCAACTTTCGTAAACGACCTACTCACCAATATTTCTCCCTAAAAGATGACCATGCAGTTATTCAAGCGACCATCTGGTCAGGGATCTATCAGAAATTAGGTTTCGACCTGGAAGAAGGGATGAAAATCAATGTGATTGGGCGTGTTCAGGTTTATGAACCGAGTGGGAGCTACTCTATCATCATTGAGAAGGCTGAACCTGATGGAGTTGGTGCGCTTGCGATTCAGTTTGAACAACTCAAGAAAAAATTGACAGAAGAGGGCCTGTTTCAAGAACGCTTCAAGCAACCTCTTCCCCAGTTTGCTAAGCGTATCGGCGTAGTAACCAGTCGCAGTGGAGCCGTTATTCGAGATATTATCACAACCGTCAGCAGACGTTTCCCTGGTGTTGACATCCTTCTTTATCCGACTAAGGTACAAGGTGATGGAGCTGCGGAGGAAATTGCTCGAAATATTGCGCGTGCCAATCAACGTGACGATTTGGACTTGCTGATTATTGGTCGTGGTGGTGGTTCGATCGAGGATCTCTGGGCCTTTAACGAAGAGATTGTGGTACGGGCTATTTTTGAATCTCGCTTGCCAATCATTTCTAGTGTTGGGCATGAGACGGATGTGACCTTGGCAGATTTTGTGGCAGATAGACGGGCTGCGACGCCAACAGCTGCTGCTGAACTGGCAACGCCTGTGACCAAGTTGGATCTTTTGACCCATTTGCAAAATCAAGAAAAGCGGATGGCGACAGCAGTTCAGAATGTCTTGTCAAAGAAAAAAGAAGCTTTGAAAAAATGCAGTCAGTCAGTCATCTTTAGACAACCAGAGCGCTTGTATGATGGTTATTTGCAACGGTTAGATCAACTGCAACTGCGCTTAAAACAAAGTTTGCGAACACGGATTTCTGATAGCAACCAATTAGTCCAATCAAGGACGTATCAACTGGTCCAATTATCACCTGTTACCAAAATCCAGCGTTATCAAGACCGTCTAAGTCAGTTGGACAAGCTCCTACGCAGCCAAATGGCTCTGGTTTATGATGCCAAGGTTGCTGAGGTCAAGCGACTTTCGAAAGCCTTGCTGATGTTGGATACTAGCCGAATTGTCGCGCGTGGTTATGCTATTGTCAAAAAAGAAGAGTCTGTTGTGGATTCGGTTGAGAGTTTGAAGAAAAAAGACCAAGTGACGCTTTTGATGCGAGATGGTCAAGTAGAATTAGAGGTTAAAGATGTCAAAACAAAAGAAATTTGAGGAAAATCTAGCAGAACTGGAGACCATTGTCCAAAGTTTAGAAAATGGTGAAATTGCTTTGGAAGATGCAATTGCGGCCTTTCAAAAGGGCATGGTCTTGTCAAAAGAGCTCCAAGCGACGTTAGACAAGGCTGAAAAGACCTTGGTCAAGGTCATGCAAGAAGACGGAACAGAAAGTGATTTCGAATGAAGAAGCAAGAAAAATTAGCTCTTGTCGAGTCGGCTTTGGAAAATTTTTATGGAGACCAGCAGTTTGCTTCTAGTTTACGAGAAGCTGTTCTCTATTCCATTCATGCTGGTGGCAAGCGTATTCGGCCTTTTCTCTTGCTGGAAGTTCTGGAATCCTTGCATGTTACTATTAGACCAGCACATGCTCAGGTAGCCGCGGCCTTGGAAATGATTCATACAGGGAGCTTGATTCACGATGATCTTCCTGCCATGGATGATGACGATTACCGTCGGGGACGGTTGACCAATCATAAGAAATTTGGCGAGGCAATGGCCATTTTAGCTGGAGATGCTTTGTTCCTAGATCCTTACGCCTTGATAGCGCAGGCAGATTTGCCAAGTCAGATCAAGGTGGACTTGATTGTCAACTTATCCCTTGCTTCAGGAAGTCTGGGAATGGTTGCAGGGCAGGTTTTAGATATGGAAGGCGAACACCAGCACTTATCCTTGGAAGAACTTCAGACCATTCATGCTAATAAAACAGGTAAGTTACTTGCCTATCCTTTCCAAGCAGCTGCTATCATAGCTGAATTAGCACCTGAAATACAAGAAAAACTGAAAACGGTTGGTGAATTGATTGGGCTGGCCTTTCAAGTTCGAGATGATGTGCTGGATGTAACAGCTAGTTTTGAGGAAATCGGGAAGACTCCACAAAAGGATTTGCAGGCAGAAAAGTCAACCTATCCAGCCTTGTTGGGTTTGGAGGAGGCGATTGCTTTTTGTAATCAAACGCTGGATCAAGCTAATGTAAAATTAGAAGAAATTGCCCAAGAAGTCAGCTTTGAAACGGAGCCGATTGTGAAAGTAGTAGAAAGTTTGAGAATCAATGGCTAAGGAAAGAGTGGATGTACTAGCTTATAAACAGGGCTTGTTTGAAACGCGAGAACAGGCCAAGCGCGGCGTCATGGCAGGTCTGGTTGTAGCTGTCCTCAATGGGGAGCGTTTTGACAAACCAGGAGAGAAAATCCCAGATGACACTGAGCTAAAACTCAAAGGTGAAAAACTCAAGTATGTCAGCCGTGGTGGTTTAAAATTAGAAAAAGCCTTGCAGGTCTTTGATTTATCAGTGGATGGCGCAACCACTATTGATATTGGGGCTTCCACTGGAGGATTTACTGACGTCATGTTGCAAAATGGTGCTGAGTTAGTCTTTGCAGTTGATGTTGGTACCAATCAGTTGGCTTGGAAATTACGCCAAGATCCGCGAGTTGTCAGCATGGAGCAGTTTAATTTTCGTTATGCTGAAAAGACTGATTTCGAAAAGGAGCCGAGCTTTGCCAGTATTGATGTGAGTTTCATTTCCCTCAGTCTGATTTTTCCTGCCTTGCACCGTGTCTTGGCTGATCAAGGTCAGGTGGTAGCACTTGTCAAACCTCAGTTTGAAGCAGGTCGTGAGCAAATCGGGAAAAATGGAATCATTCGCGATGCCAAGGTTCATCAAACTGTCCTTGAATCTGTCACTGCTATGGCGGTTGAACAAGGTTTTTCAGTGCTTGGATTAGACTATTCACCAATCCAAGGAGGACATGGAAACATCGAATTTCTAGCATATTTGAAAAAGGAAGAGGGAGCAAGCAATCAAGTTGTCCCCGAAATAGAAAAAGTTGTAGAGAGAGCACATAGAGAATTTAAAGATGAATAAAAAAGAGAGACTTGAAAAAATTAGAAGATTTGTTACGGATTATCAGATCGGGACTCAGGAAGAAATTGTTGAGTACTTGAGGGAAGCAGGTATTTCTGCTACTCAAGCCACTGTCTCAAGGGACATCAAGGAGCTTGGGATTGTTAAAATTCCTTTGAAGAACAATACCTATATTTATGAGTTACCAAAATCAATTGTTAAGAGTTTGCAGTTGGCTGAGGACAATATTGTGAGTTCTGAGTTAATGGGAAATATGATCAACCTTTCTGTCATTCCTGGAAATACTATTTTTGTGAAGAGTCAGTTGGTCGAAGCATTTCCTGAACAGATTTTTAGCTGTCTAGCTGATGATGATTCTATCTTAATTGTAGCTAGAACAGCAGAGGCAGCTGAAGAAATTGTTGAACAAGTTAAAAAATGGTAGGTCAGTATGTTACTTGAAATTTCGATAAAAAACTTTGCCATTATTGAGGCGATTTCGCTCAATTTTGAAAAGGGTATGACTGTTTTGACTGGGGAAACGGGTGCAGGGAAGTCGATTATCATTGATGCCATGAATATGATGTTGGGAGCTCGTGCGACGACAGATGTTATTCGTCATGGTGCGCCAAAGGCAGAGATTGAGGGGCTTTTCTCGGTTGAAAACAGTCGTGTTTTACAGGAACTTTTTGATGAGCAAGGTTTGGAATTGGGCGATGAAATCATAATTCGCCGTGAGATTCTTCAAAATGGGCGAAGTGTTAGTCGCGTCAATGGCCAGATGGTCAATCTTTCTGTCTTGCGTACAATCGGCCAGCATCTTGTCGATATTCATGGGCAACATGACCAAGAAGAGTTGATGCGTCCTCAACTGCACATCCAGATGTTGGATGAGTTTGGTGATGCAGCTTTCTTGGAGTTGAAGGAGACCTATCAGACGAGTTTTGATGCCTATCGCAAAATGCGTAAACAAGTTCTTGAAGTCAAGAAAAATCAGCAGGAACACAAGGCTCGTATTGAGATGTTGGAATTTCAAATGGCAGAGATTGAGGCAGCGAACTTGCAGGCTGGTGAAGACTTGGCTCTCAACCAAGAACGAGATAAACTCCTCAATCATAAAAATATTGCGGATACGCTAACCAATGCCTATAGCATGTTGGACAATGAGGAGTTTTCTAGCCTAGCTAATGTTCGTTCAGCCATGAATGACATGGAAAGTGTTGAAGAATACGATCCTGAATACCGTGAAATTTCAAGTTCTCTATCAGAAATCTACTATGTTTTAGAAGATATTAGCAAGCGTTTGGAAGATATTATTGAAGACTTGGATTTTGATGGCAATCGCCTCATGCAGGTCGAAAATCGTTTAGACCTTCTGAATACTATTACCCGTAAGTACGGTGGGACTGTAGACGATGTCTTGCTTTATTTTGCCAAGATTACAGATGAGTATAATCTCTTGACGGGTAATAACCTTTCTTCCGAAGATTTGGAAGCAGAACTCAAGAAATTGGAAGTTAATCTTGTTGGTTTGGCAGGTCAGCTTGCATCTGCTCGCCATGACTTGGCCCAGCAGCTTGAAGCAGAGATTAAACAAGAACTGCAAGACCTCTATATGGAGAAGGCGCAGTTCCAGGTTCGTTTTAGCAAGGGTAAATTTAGTCGTGAGGGGAATGAAACGGTCGAGTTTTTCATTTCTACCAACCCAGGTGAAGACTTTAAGCCTTTGGTTAAGGTTGCGTCTGGTGGGGAATTATCCCGTCTCATGTTAGCTATCAAGTCAGCCTTTTCTCGTAAGGAAGGGAAGACTAGTATTGTCTTTGATGAGGTGGATACGGGAGTTTCAGGTCGTGTGGCCCAAGCCATTGCTCAAAAGATTCATAAGATTGGTCAGCATGGTCAGGTTCTTGCTATTTCTCACCTTCCACAAGTGATTGCCATTGCGGACTATCAATTCTTCATTGAGAAGATTAGCGATGAGCACTCAACGGTGTCGACGGTTCGTCTCTTGACTTTAGAAGAGCGAGTAGAGGAAGTCGCTAAAATGTTGGCTGGGGAAAATGTAACCGAAGCTGCCCTTACTCAAGCGAGAGAATTATTGCAAACGAGGGAGAAATAAATGACAGACTATTATGTAATTGGAGATGTTCACGGAAAGGCAGGTATGCTAGAAGACCTGCTCAAAACCTGGGATGGTCAAACTCAGTTGCTCTTTCTAGGGGATTTGATTGACCGTGGTGAGGATAGTCGCCGTGTTCTAGAAATGGTCAAGGACTTGGTGGACAATCAAGGGGCTATCTGTCTATCAGGCAACCACGAGTATATGTTTTTAACTTGGTTGGACAATCCCGAAGAAAGCTATGACCACTATCGTCGAAATGGTGGTGATACAACCATTAACTCGATCCTAGGTCGTCCCTTGGATGCACCTGTGGATGCAGTTGAAGACGCTAAACGTGTTGAGACGGAAGCAGCAGATTTAGTTGAATTTATTCGTCAGCTGCCTTTTGTCGTTGAGACAGACAAGTATATCTTTGTCCATGCCGGTATTGATTTGACCTTGGATGATTGGCATGAAACCACTGATTACAAGAAAGTCTGGCTCAGAAAACCGTTCCACGAAGCGACCAATCATACTGGAAAAACCATTGTCTTTGGGCACACACCAGTCTATGGGTTGCTGAAGCAAGACCGTGGTACTGCTGAGCTTTGGGTGACAGAAGATGGCAAGATTGGCATGGATGGAGGAGCTGTCTATGGCGGTGTCCTTCATGGGATTGTCTTTACTGACCAAGGCATGACCGAGCACTATTTCATTGAAAATGACGGCTTTATCGCCGAAGATTAGTACTCCTAGCAGGGTATGGTCTTGTCAAAATGTTAAAAACAATTTATAATTAATAGATACCCTGAAAGGAAGAGCATCATGAACTTAGAAGAATTGAAAAAACGACAGGAGAAGATCCGGAACTTCTCTATTATCGCCCATATTGACCACGGGAAGTCAACGCTGGCGGACCGTATTTTGGAAAAGACCGAGACGGTTTCTAGTCGTGAAATGCAAGCCCAGCTTCTGGATAGTATGGACCTAGAACGAGAGCGCGGGATTACCATTAAACTCAATGCCATCGAACTCAATTACACTGCAAAAGATGGCGAGACCTATATTTTCCACTTGATTGACACGCCAGGGCACGTGGACTTTACCTATGAAGTGTCGCGTTCGCTAGCTGCCTGTGAAGGAGCGATTTTGGTGGTTGATGCGGCCCAAGGGATTGAAGCTCAAACACTTGCCAACGTTTATCTAGCATTGGATAATGATTTGGAAATCTTGCCCGTCATTAACAAGATTGATCTACCAGCAGCTGATCCAGAGCGTGTTCGTACAGAGATTGAGGATGTCATCGGACTAGATGCCAGCGAAGCAGTCTTAGCTTCAGCCAAAGCTGGTATTGGTATTGAAGAAATTCTCGAACAAATTGTAGAAAAAGTGCCAGCACCAACGGGCGATGTGACGGCACCACTCAAAGCCTTAATTTTTGACTCAGTTTATGATGCCTATCGTGGGGTTATCCTCCAAGTGCGTGTTATGGACGGAGTGGTTAAACCTGGCGATAAGATTCAACTCATGAGCAATGGCAAGTCTTTTGATGTGACGGAAGTTGGTATTTTCACGCCGAAAGCAGTAGGGCGTGATTTCCTAGCCACAGGTGACGTTGGTTATATTGCGGCTTCTATCAAGACAGTTCAAGACACGCGTGTCGGAGATACAGTGACCCTAGCAAGCAATCCTGCAGCAGAACCGCTAGATGGCTACAAGCAAATGAACCCTATGGTCTTTGCGGGTCTTTATCCAATCGAATCGAACAAGTACAATGATCTTCGCGAAGCCCTTGAAAAATTGCAGCTCAACGATGCCAGTCTGCAGTTCGAACCAGAAACATCGCAGGCGCTTGGATTTGGTTTCCGTTGTGGATTCCTTGGGCTTCTCCATATGGATGTTATCCAAGAGCGTTTAGAGCGTGAGTTTAACATCGACCTCATCATGACAGCTCCGTCTGTTATATATAAGGTTAACCAAACTGACGGTGAGTCTATGGATGTCTCTAACCCATCAGAGTTTCCAGATCCAACCAAGATTGCGACTATTGAAGAACCTTATGTTAAGGCGCAAATCATGGTACCACAGGAGTTTGTTGGGGCAGTAATGGAATTGGCTCAACGCAAACGTGGGGATTTTGTGACCATGGACTATATTGATGACAATCGTGTCAATGTTATCTATCAAATTCCACTTGCTGAAATCGTCTTTGACTTCTTTGATAAGCTTAAGTCTTCGACGCGTGGTTATGCAAGCTTTGACTATGAATTGTCAGAGTACCGTCCATCTAAGCTGGTGAAAATGGATATCCTTCTCAATGGTGATAAGGTGGACGCCCTCAGCTTTATCGTTCACAAGGACTTTGCCTACGAACGTGGAAAACTCATCGTTGATAAACTCAAGAAAATCATCCCTCGTCAACAATTTGAAGTACCAATCCAAGCAGCTATTGGACACAAAATCGTGGCTCGTACTGATATCAAGGCCCTTCGTAAGAACGTACTTGCCAAGTGTTACGGTGGTGACGTTTCTCGTAAACGCAAACTCCTTGAAAAGCAAAAAGCTGGTAAGAAACGCATGAAAGCTATCGGATCAGTAGAAGTACCACAAGAAGCCTTCCTTAGCGTCTTGAGCATGGATGAAGAATAGAAATATAAAATAAAACTCTTGAAGATTTTTTAAGAGTTTTTGCTTTAAATGTGAGCAATAAAATCGGAAACTAACAGAATAGATTAGGTCAGAATTTGACAGAAGTTCTTATTTTTCTTATAATGCAGATGGAGAGGTGGTAGGATGAAAAAATTATTGATTTTAGGTACTGTAGTTACTGTTAGTGCTTTTTTAGCTTCATGCTCCAATAAGTCGCAAACAGCAACCGAAGAAAGTTCGACTGCGGTTGTTAGTTCTTCTAGCAGTCAGGAAACAAGTAGCTCTAGTTCTGCTGTTTCTGAAGCGAAAAAGGAAGAGACACAAATCATCGGTTCGAATGAATATGGATTTGTCAAGGTACCCAAATCATGGGTTCGATTCCATGAAGTAGAAGGTGGAAATGATATACAGTATTGCGATGGAACAGATATCAACATTGTTACGCTAAATACCTTCAAGGCTGAGCAATTTAATATCAGCGAAGAAGAATATGCTAAACTGGATGTTGTGACTGTCTCATCTAGTATTTTAACTTCCAAAGAACAAAGCTCTGATTTCAGTAAGGTTTGGGGCTCCAAATCGACCATTGGAGGCTATGAAGCCTATGTTGTCAATGCAATTGCTAAGTCAGGGAAATACCTCGTTACCTGGGTCTTCCGATCAAATGATGGTAAAATCCGCTATGTTTCACTTGAAGGGGATGGGGAAACTTTAAAAACAATCTTACCGATGGTTGAAAGTAGCTGGTCAAATACTAAAGCTAAAGCTGAATAAATGAAAAAAAGAAGATCCTTGGTCTTCTTTTTATTTTTTTACGAATAGATAGATGAGTAGAAAAAGAAATGGAGTTGTATATGAAGATCACAAACTATGAGATTTACAAATTGAGAAAAGCTGGGCTGACCAATCAACAAATTTTAACTGTTCTTGAATATGACGAGAGTGTAGATCAGGAGCTCTTGCTAGGTGATATTGCTGAAATATCTGGGTGCCGTAATCCTGCTGTCTTTATGGAACGCTATTTCCAGATAGATGATGCGCAGTTGGAGAAGGAGTTTCAGAAATTTCCATCCTTTTCTATTCTTGACGACTGTTATCCTTGGGATCTGAGTGAGATTTATGATGCTCCAGCGCTTTTGTTTTATAAGGGAAATCTAGACTTGCTGAAGTTTCCAAAGGTTGCTGTTGTAGGGAGCCGTTCATGTTCTAGTCAGGGTGCAAAGTCGGTTCAGAGAGTCATCCAAGGTTTGGGAAACGAGTTGATCGTGGTCAGTGGCTTGGCTAAAGGAATTGATACAGCCTCCCATATGGCTGCACTCCAGAATGGAGGAAGAACAATTGCTGTCATTGGAACAGGATTGGATGTTTTCTACCCTCGTGTCAATAAACGTTTGCAGGAACACATTGGCAATCACCATTTGGTACTTAGCGAATACGGACCAGGTGAAGAACCCTTGAAATTTCACTTTCCAGCTCGTAATCGAATCATAGCAGGACTATGTCGAGGAGTTATTGTAGCAGAGGCAAGGATGCGTTCAGGTAGTCTCATCACCTGTGAGCGAGCTATGGAGGAAGGGCGTGATGTTTTTGCCATTCCAGGAAACATTTTAGATGGCCATTCAGATGGCTGTCACCACCTAATCCAAGAGGGAGCAAAACTGATTGCCAGCGGGCAAGATGTGCTAGCTGAGTTTGAATTTTAAGGAGAAATTTATCCACTCAGATAAACTTTTCTTCTATATATAGGAGCTAAGTCTTGACAGTTATGGCAAAATGGTTTACACTTTATAAAGTTTATTACTTTGAAAAGGTGTGATAGTGTGGCTACGGCAACAAAGAAGAAAAAATCAACAGTTAAAAAAAATCTAGTCATCGTAGAGTCGCCTGCTAAGGCGAAAACGATTGAGAAATATCTAGGCAGAAACTACAAGGTTCTAGCCAGTGTCGGGCATATCCGTGATTTGAAAAAATCCAGTATGTCGGTCGACATTGAAAATAACTATGAACCGCAGTATATCAATATCCGAGGAAAAGGTCCTCTCATCAATGACTTGAAAAAAGAAGCCAAAAAGGCCAATAAAGTCTTTCTGGCGAGTGACCCGGACCGAGAGGGAGAAGCAATTTCCTGGCATTTGGCTCACATTCTCAACTTGGACGAGAATGATGCCAACCGTGTAGTCTTTAATGAAATCACCAAGGACGCGGTAAAAAATGCCTTTAAAGAACCTCGCAAGATTGATATGGACTTGGTCGACGCCCAACAAGCTCGTCGTGTCTTGGACCGCTTGGTCGGGTATTCGATTTCGCCAATTTTGTGGAAAAAGGTCAAGAAGGGCTTATCAGCAGGGCGGGTGCAGTCGGTTGCCCTTAAGCTCATCATTGACCGTGAAAATGAAATCAATGCCTTCCAACCGGAAGAATACTGGACAATTGATGGTGTCTTTAAGAAGGGTACCAAGCAATTTCAGGCTTCTTTCTATGGTATGAATGGCAAAAAGATGAAATTGACCACTAATGAAGAAGTCAAAGAAGTCTTGTCCCATTTGACTAGTAAAGATTTCACAGTAGACCAGGTAGATAAGAAAGAACGCAAACGCAATGCGCCCCTACCTTATACAACTTCAACCATGCAGATGGATGCTGCTAACAAAATCAATTTCCGTACTCGAAAGACTATGATGGTGGCCCAACAGCTCTATGAAGGGATCAATATCGGATCAGGTGTGCAAGGTTTGATTACCTATATGCGTACAGACTCGACTCGTATCAGTCCTGTGGCTCAGAACGAAGCGGCAAGCTACATTAACGACCGTTTTGGTAGCAAGTATTCCAAGCATGGTAGCAGGGTCAAGAATGCATCAGGTGCTCAAGATGCTCACGAAGCCATTCGTCCATCTAGTGTCTTCAACACACCTGAAAGCATCGCTAAGTACTTGGACAAAGATCAACTCAAGCTTTATACCCTGATCTGGAACCGTTTTGTGGCCAGCCAGATGACAGGCGCTATCTTTGATACCATGGCTGTTAAGCTCTCTCAAAATGGGGTTCAGTTTGCGGCAAATGGAAGCCAAGTTAAGTTTGATGGTTATCTTGCTATTTACAATGACTCTGACAAGAACAAAATGTTACCAGATATGGCTGTTGGAGATGTGGTCAAGCAAGTCAATAGCAAGCCAGAGCAACATTTCACCCAACCACCTGCTCGCTATTCGGAAGCGACCCTTATCAAGACCTTGGAGGAAAATGGAGTTGGACGTCCGTCAACCTATGCTCCGACTATAGAAACCATTCAAAAACGTTACTACGTTCGTCTGGCAGCTAAACGCTTTGAACCGACAGAACTGGGAGAAATTGTTAATAAACTCATTGTTGAATATTTCCCAGATATCGTAAACGTGACCTTCACAGCTGAGATGGAAGGGAAACTGGATGATGTCGAAGTTGGTAAAGAGCAATGGCAACGGGTTATTGACGAATTTTATAAACCATTCTCCAAAGAAGTAGCCAAGGCTGAAGCTGAAATGGAAAAAATCCAGATCAAGGATGAGCCTGCTGGATTTGACTGTGAAGTTTGTGGCAGTCCGATGGTGATTAAGCTAGGACGTTTTGGTAAATTCTATGCTTGTAGTAATTTCCCAGACTGTCGTCACACACAAGCGATTGTCAAAGAGATTGGAGTCGAGTGTCCAAGCTGTCATCAAGGACAAATCATCGAACGCAAAACCAAGCGCAATCGTATCTTCTATGGTTGCAATCGCTATCCAGAATGTGAGTTTACTTCTTGGGACAAACCAATTGGCCGTGACTGTCCAAAATGCGGGCACTTCCTTGTGGAGAAAAAGGTCCGTGGTGGTGGCAAGCAGGTTGTATGTAGCAATGGCGACTACGAAGAAGAAAAAATTAAATAAAATGCAGAGTCCTGAAAATGAATTTCAGGCTCTTTTTTGTTGGAGCTTGACAAATTTCCCCCTTGTATGCGAAACTAGAGGAAGAGTAATTTATCTAGGAGAAATCATGCGTATCATTTATCTCAGTATTGGCTTTATTTCACTGGCTTTAGCTGTTATTGGAGTTGTCCTACCACTTTTACCAACAACGCCCTTTCTTTTGTTAGCTATCGCTTGCTTTTCTAAATCTTCTAAGCGTTTTGAAGACTGGCTTTATCATACAAAGCTTTATCAGACTTATGTAGCGGACTTTCGGGAAACCAAGTCTATTGCGCGTGAACGTAAGAAAAAAATTATCGTATCCATCTACATCTTGATGGGGATTTCTATTTATTTTGCCCCTCTTTTGCCAGTCAAAATCGGTCTGGGAGCCTTGACTGTCTTTATCACCTACTATCTCTTTAAAGTCATTCCTGACAAAGAATAGATAAAAATAGTAGTTATTTGCCTTGATAAAAATGAAAGCATATTTAAAATAATATGATATAATAAATTTAAAGAAAACATCAAGGAGAATCAAATGATTTACGAATTTTGTGCTGAGAATGTGACCTTGCTTGAAAAAGCGATGCAGGCTGGAGCTCGTCGAATCGAACTTTGTGATAATCTAGCTGTAGGAGGAACAACGCCAAGTTATGGAGTGACCAAGGTAGCGGTTGAATTGGCAGCTAATTATGACACCACCATCATGACTATGATTCGTCCCCGTGGTGGCGACTTTGTCTATACTGATCTTGAAATAGCAATCATGCTAGAAGACATTCGTTTGACTGCTCAGGCTGGAAGTCAAGGGGTTGTATTTGGGGCTTTAACTGCTGATAAAAAGTTGGATAAGCCTAATCTTGAGAAGCTGATTGCCGCATCTAAAGGAATGGAAATTGTCTTTCACATGGCCTTTGATGAATTAAGCGATGAAGACCAGTTGGATGCCATTGACTGGCTCAGCCAAGCTGGTGTCACTCGTATCTTGACTCGTGCTGGTGTGTCTGGTGACTCGCTAGAAGAACGTTTTGCTCACTATCACAGAATTTTGGAACATGCAGCTGGTAAAATTGAAATTCTACCAGGTGGGGGGATTGACTTGGATAACCGTCAAACCTTTATCGACCAACTGGGCGTGACACAATTACATGGAACCAAGGTTGTCTTTTAAAAAATAGAAAGGAACTGCTAGCTTTTGGTAGCAGTTTTCACTTATGTTTGAAATTTTTAAATCCTATCAGTTTAATAAAGAAAAAGCCCATGCCTATGGTTTTGTAGAAAATGGGGAAGTCTGGAGCTACAGTTTCCAGATCTTGGAGGGCTACTTTGTCATGACTGTATCCATCACAACGGATAATGTGAGCTTTCAAGTTTTTGATCAGGAGACTGGTGATCTCTATCCTCAAGTGCATATGGAAAGCATGAGGGGAAGTTTTGTCGGAAGTGTCCGTGAGGCTTGTTTGGAGATTCTTTACCAGATTCGGAAGGATTGTTTTGATGTGCAGGATTTTATCTGTCCTCAGACTAAGCGTATCATGGATCAGGTTCAGGAAAAGTATGGTAATCAGTTGGAGTATCTGTGGGAAAAGTCGCCTGATACAGCTGTATTGCGCCATGAAGACAATCAAAAGTGGTATGCCGTTTTGATGAGAATCCCATGGGATAAGCTGGAAAAGGGTAGAGAAGGGCTAGTCGAAGCAGTCAATATTAAACACGACCAAGTAGCTGATTTTCTTTCACAAAAGGGCATTTATCCAGCCTTTCATATGAATAAACGCTACTGGCTTAGTATGGCACTTGATGATACTTTGTCAGATGAAATGGTACTGGAATTGATAGAAAGAAGTTGGAACCTAACCGTGAAAAAATAGGGGAATTCGCTTGAGTTTTCAAATACTTTCAATTAGCAAAATATTCTTTACTGAAGAAATTTTCAGAAAATAATGGATTTTTTCTTGACAAGAGATTTTTCCTATGCTAGAATACTAAACAAGATATCAAACGAAGGAGAAAGTCAAACATGAAAACAGCTAAGTTTAATCAATTTGCTTTGTTGTTGAGGTACTCGGGCTAGTGCAAAAGCATTAGTCCTGTTTGGCTTACCAAGCGGGAGTAAATCAACATCTCGCTTGGGCTTCTAAGCGAGATGTTTTTTTAAAACCACATTTGGAAAAGGGGAAATCTTATGCGAACAGTTGAATTTCTAGATACCAGCCTTCGAGATGGAGAGCAGACACCTGGCGTTAACTTTTCAATCAAGGAAAAAATTGCCATTGCAAGGCAGTTGGAAAAATGGGGCATTTCAGCCATTGAAGCTGGTTTTCCAGCTGCTAGTCCAGACTCATTTAAGGCAGTTCAGGAGATTGCTAAAGTCTTGAAGAAAACGGCGGTAACTGGTCTAGCACGCTCTGTCAAGTCTGATATTGATGCTTGTTACGAGGCACTTAAGGATGCCAAGTATCCACAGATTCATGTCTTTATCGCTACCAGTCCGATTCACCGCAAGTATAAGCTCAATAAGAGCAAGGAAGAGATTTTAGAAGCTATTAAGGAGCATGTTTCTTACGCATGTTCTAAGTTTGAAATCGTCGAATTCTCTCCTGAAGATGCAACTAGAACAGAGTTGGATTTCCTCTTGCAAGTCGTTCAAACAGCGGTCGATGCAGGGGCGTCTTATATCAATATCCCAGACACAGTAGGATTTACCACGCCAGAAGAGTACGGCGCTATTTTCAAATACTTGATTGAGAATGTCAAGACGAATCGTCAGATTATCTATTCGCCTCACTGTCATGATGACCTCGGAATGGCAGTGGCTAACAGCCTTTCTGCTGTCAAGAACGGTGCAGGACGTGTCGAAGGAACCATCAACGGTATTGGGGAGCGAGCTGGGAATGCTGCGCTTGAAGAAATTGCAGTGGCGCTCAATATTCGCCAAGATTACTACCGAGCAGAGACCAGTATTGTCCTAAATGAAACCATTAATACGTCAGAAATGGTTTCTCGCTTCTCTGGTATTCCAGTTCCTAAAAACAAGGCTGTGGTTGGTGGTAATGCCTTTTCTCACGAGTCTGGTATTCACCAAGATGGAGTCCTTAAAAATCCTCTCACTTATGAAATCATTACACCTGAATTGGTTGGTGTTAAGAGCAATAGTCTTCCGCTTGGAAAATTGTCAGGTCGCCATGCCTTTGTTGAAAAACTAAGAGAACTGGCCCTAGATTTTACAGAAGAGGATATCAAACCACTCTTTGCTAAGTTCAAGGCACTAGCGGACAAGAAACAAGAAATCACAGATGCAGATATTCGAGCTCTGGTAGCTGGCACCATGGTTGAAAATCCAGAAGGCTTCCACTTTGATGATTTACAACTTCAAACTCATGCAGACAATGACATTGAAGCCCTCGTTAGCTTGGCTAATATGGATGGTGAAAAAGTCGAATTTAATGCAACAGGGCAAGGTTCCGTTGAAGCGATCTTTAACGCTATCGATAAGTTCTTTAATCAATCTGTCCGCTTGGTGTCCTATACCATTGATGCTGTGACAGATGGAATTGATGCTCAAGCTCGTGTCTTGGTTACTGTTGAAAACAGAGATACAGAAACCATCTTTAACGCAGCAGGTCTTGATTTCGATGTATTGAAGGCTTCGGCTATTGCCTATATCAATGCCAATGCCTTTGTTCAAAAAGAGAATGCAGGTGAGATGGGGCGTAGTATTTCCTACCGAGACATGCCTAGTGTGTAAAGGAGAAGGCTATGACAAAGAAAATAGTAGCTTTAGCAGGGGATGGAATCGGTCCAGAAATTATGGAAGCTGGTTTAGAAGTTCTGGAGTCTCTAGCTGAAAAAACAGATTTTGACTATGAGATTGATAGAAGATCCTTCGGAGGTGCAGGTATTGATGCTGAGGGGCATCCCTTACCTGATCAAACTCTCAAGGCATGTCGTGAAGCAGATGCCATTCTCCTAGCGGCTATCGGTAGTCCCCAGTATGATGGTGCAGCTATTCGGCCTGAACAAGGCTTGCTGGCTCTTCGTAAGGAACTCAATCTCTATGCCAATATTCGCCCTGTTAAGATTTTTGACAGTCTCAAGCATTTATCACCTCTCAAACCGGAGCGAATTGCTGGTGTAGACTTTGTCGTGGTACGTGAGTTGACAGGTGGTATCTACTTTGGGGATCATATCCTTGAAGAGCGCAAAGCGCGTGATATCAATGACTATAGCTATGAGGAAGTGGAGCGGATTATTCGCAAAGCCTTTGAAATCGCAAGAAGTCGCAGAAAAATCGTTACTAGTATCGATAAGCAAAATGTTCTAGCGACATCAAAACTCTGGCGGAGAGTAGCTGAGGAAGTCGCGCAGGATTTTCCAGATGTAACCTTGGAACACCAGTTAGTGGACTCAGCTGCCATGCTCATGATTACCAATCCTGCTAAGTTTGATGTCATTGTGACAGAGAACCTTTTCGGAGATATCTTATCTGATGAATCAAGCGTTTTATCTGGCACACTTGGCGTCATGCCATCTGCTAGTCATTCTGAAAAGGGGCCAAGTCTTTATGAGCCTATTCATGGTTCAGCGCCTGATATTGCAGGTCAAGGAATTGCCAATCCTATCTCCATGATATTATCTGTTGCTATGATGTTGAGAGACAGTTTTGGACGTTATGAGGATGCGGAGCGTATCGAGCATGCTGTTGAGGCAAGTTTAGCGGCCGGCATTTTAACAAGAGATATTGGAGGACAGGCTTCGACCAGGGAAATGACAGAAGCCATCATTGAAAGATTATGAAGATAAATGAAGGAATCACGCTTGCCCTCTTGATTTGGAATTTGCTGGTTTTCTTGATTTATGGCATTGACAAATCCAAGGCAAGAAGAGGTGCTTGGCGCGTCCCAGAGAAAATCTTACTCATTTTAGCCTTTACTTGTGGTGGTTTTGGTGCCTGGTTGGCAGGAATCACCTTTCACCACAAGACTAGAAAATGGTATTTTAAAACAGTTTGGTTTCTCGGGATGGTGACCACACTAGTAGCCTTATATTTTATTTGGAGGTAATGGATGGCAGGAAAATCGATTTTTGATAAATTATGGGACCGCCATGTCATCACAGGAGAAGAAGGGCAGCCCCAACTCATGTATGTGGACCAGCACTATATTCATGAAGTGACTAGTCCCCAAGCTTTTCAAGGATTACGAGATGCGGGGCGCAGATTGAGACGGCCCGACTTGACATTTGGAACCTTTGACCACAATGTACCAACGGTCAATATCTACGATATTCGAGATGTTATTTCTAAGGCTCAAATTGATAAGCTTGCTGAAAATGTTGAGGAGTTTGGGATTGAACATGCGGCCCACGGTTCCGAAAAGCAGGGAATCGTTCACATGGTAGGTCCAGAAACAGGACGGACGCAACCAGGAAAATTCATCGTCTGTGGAGACAGTCACACAGCTACTCACGGAGCTTTCGGAGCTATCGCCTTTGGGATTGGGACCAGTGAAGTCGAGCATGTCTTTGCTACCCAGACCCTCTGGCAGGTCAAACCCAAGAAAATGCTGGTAGAGTTCACTGGTGTTCCTCAAAAAGGAGTTTATTCTAAGGATTACATTCTCGCCTTAATTGCCGAGTACGGCGTTGCCTGTGGTGTTGGCTATGTGGTTGAATATCGTGGACAAGCAATTGATGCACTGACCATGGAAGAGAGAATGACCATCTGCAATATGTCCATCGAGTTTGGCTCCAAGATGGGAATCATGAATCCAGATCAGACCACCTATGACTATCTCAAGGGACGGGAATGCGTTCCAGAAGATTTCGAAGAGGCTGTGGCGGATTGGAAAACCCTAGTCAGCGATGATGATGCTGTTTATGATAAGGTTATCCAGATGGATGTCTCTGACTTGGCTCCTATGGTGACCTGGGGAACCAATCCTGCTATGGGCGTCGACTTTGACAGTAGTTTTCCAGAAATTAAGGATATGAATGATGAACGAGCTTATCATTATATGGACTTGGAGCCTGGTCAAAAGCCAGCGGATATTGAACTAGGATATATTTTTATCGGTTCTTGTACCAATGCTCGGCTCAGTGACTTGCAACTGGCTGCTCGATTTGTCAAAGGGAAGAAGATTGCTCCCAATCTAACAGCAATCGTAGTGCCAGGCTCTCGTCCTGTGAAACGAGCTGCTGAGAAGTTGGGCTTGGATAAGGTCTTCTTAGATGCTGGCTTTGAGTGGAGAGACCCAGGTTGCTCTATGTGCCTAGGGATGAATCCGGACAAGGTCCCTGATGGGGTCCACTGTGCCTCAACCAGTAACCGCAACTTTGAAGATAGACAGGGATTTGGTGCTAAAACACATCTCTGCAGTCCAGCCATGGCAGCTGCGGCAGCCATCGCAGGGCGCTTCGTAGATGTTCGGCAAATGCCAGAGGCCCAGTAAGGAGAGGATATGGAGAAATTTATAGTTTATACGGGAACGACCGTTCCTCTCATGAATGATAACATCGACACCGACCAAATACTTCCCAAGCAGTTTCTCAAGTTGATTGATAAAAAATGCTTTGGTAAGTATCTCATGTATGCTTGGCGTTATCTAGACGACAAGTATACTGAGGACCCAGACTTTGTCTTTAACCGACCTGAATATCGTAAAGCCAGTATCCTCATTTCAGGGGATAACTTTGGGGCGGGGTCTTCGAGGGAACACGCAGCTTGGGCTCTAGCCGACTATGGTTTTAAGGTCGTGATTGCAGGATCTTTTGGGGACATTCATTACAATAATGAACTCAATAATGGCATGTTGCCCATTGTTCAGCCTAGGGAGGTTAGAGAAAAGCTAGCCCAGCTCAAACCGACCGACCAGGTAACTGTGGACTTGGAACAACAAAAAATCATCTCACCAGTTGGAGAATTCACTTTCGAAATTGATAGCGAATGGAAACACAAGCTTTTAAATGGTTTGGATGATATCGGTATTACTTTGCAGTATGAAGACTTGATTGCTGCCTATGAAAAACAACGTCCAGCCTACTGGCAGAATTAGAAAAAATAGAAAAGGAAATATAGAATTATGACAAAACACATTCAATGGAACGGAACACTTTCTCAAGAAGGCTATGACATTTTAAAAGGTGAGGGTGGATGTATCGTTTGCCCTACAAAAGTTGGTTACATCATTATGACCAGTGACAAGGCAGGACTTGAACGTAAGTTCGCAGCCAAAGAGCGTAACCGTAACAAACCAGGTGTTGTACTTTGTGGTAGCATGGACGAGCTACGCGCTTTAGCACAACTCAACCCAGAAATTGAAGCCTTCTACCAAAAACATTGGGATGAAGATATTCTCCTTGGTTGTATCCTTCCTTGGAAACCAGAAGCTTTTGAAAAACTCAAAGCATACGGTGATGGCCGTGAAGAACTCATGACTGACGTTCGTGGTACTAGCTGTTTTGTCATCAAGTTTGGTAAAGCTGGTGAACAGTTGGCTACTAAACTTTGGGAAGAAGGCAAGATGGTCTACGCCTCATCAGCCAACCCATCTGGAAAAGGAAACCGTGGTAAGGTAGAAGGAATCGGAGAACGTATCGAAGGAGCAGTGGACCTTGTCATCGAAGCAGATGACTACGTTGCTTCTATCCAACCAGACAAAACGATTGAAACTCGCTACGAGCAAGGTGTGATGGTGTCTATGGTCGATAAGGACGGAAAACTCATCCCAGAACAAGGTGGAGCACGTTCAACCTCACCAGCACCAGTCGTTATCCGTAAAGGGCTTGATATTGATAAAATCATGATGCACCTGTCAGATACCTTTAACTCATGGGACTATCGTCAGGGTGAATATTATTAAGCTGAGTAGACCCTAAAAGCCTATCCTTTCACATGTTTTTATATATAGTGATTTCTAAGAATTAATTAGACACAATGAAAACAATCGTCTAAAAATTTTAAAAATTCAGTATAGAACATGCAAAATCCTAGAAAAAAAGGTAAAATAAAGATAGAAATTGGTAACGATTACATTTTAAAGTGAGTTTGAAGTAAGGTGGTTTATTAGTGGGATTTATCATTAGGAGACCCTGATTTATACAGATTACCATTCGCTTAATGTAACTCATAATATATAAAGACTAAGTGGCATTTGAGTGCTTAAAAGTCCAAGATACTGTTTAAGAGGTTTTACGAGTAGTTTGTCTACTGAAAACAAGCTGATAGAACCTCACCATCATCATATAAATATTAGAATTATCCATTTAACGTTGTTCTTTCGCTTTCTACACTCTCCTTGTTAGCTTACTGAGAGTTGTAGCTGATGACAGCTAGAATTATACTGTAAGTGGCTCATTTAGACTCCCTTCGCATGTTTTGCTACTTGCAGTCGGGGTCTAAGTGAGCTTTTTTGAGTTATAATTGACTAGTTGTCAACAATATTTTTAATAGTCGATATGCATAGAATCGCTCATACCAGTAATCACAATGAATGGGAGGTGGAAAGGATTATTTAAATAGAAAGGCGGTAGGCAAGTGAGTTATTAATGGCTCACTGATAAAAAGAAAAGAGGTACAATATGGGACTTATCAAAGCAGGTCTAGGAGCTGTAGGTGGTGTATTAGCCGATCAATGGAAAGAATTTTTCTATTGTGAGTCTATGGACAAATCTGTCATGGTTGTCAAGGGGCAAAAGCGGGTCTCTGGTCGATCATCCAATACTAAGGGCAGTGATAATATTATTTCCAATGGTTCAGGTATCGCGGTAGCTGATGGTCAGTGTATGATGATTGTTGAGCAAGGTAAGGTTGTAGAGGTTTGTGCCGAACCAGGTGAGTTCACTTATGATGCCTCCAGTGAACCAAGTATTTTTACAGGAAATCTTGGAAATTCTATCAAGGATACTTTCAAACAAATTGGGAAACGTTTCACTTATGGTGGCGATACTGGCAAAGATCAGCGTGTGTATTATTTCAATACAAAAGAATTAATTGATAATAAATTCGGTACACCAAACCCAATTCCATTTCGTGTGGTAGATTCTAAGATTGGTTTAGACCTTGACGTTTCTGTTCGATGCTCAGGTGTTTATTCTTACAAGATCGTTGACCCACTTTTGTTTTATACAAATGTTTGTGGAAATGTTGAAAGAGAGTATTTGCGTGAAGAAATTGACTCACAGTTGAAAACTGAATTTATCAGCGCCTTGCAACCTTCTTTTGCTAAGTTATCTGATATGGAATTGAGACCGAATCAAATTGTTAGCCACAATACAGAATTAGAAAATGCCCTCAATGAAACTCTCTCAGAAAAATGGGGTCAACTTCGTGGTCTTAAAGTCATCAGCATTGCACTCGGCTCTGTTACTCTCCCAGAAGAAGATGCCGAAATGATTAAGCAGGCTCAACGTACTGCTATTATGAAAGATCCGACTATGGCGGCCGCAACCTTAGTTGGTGCACAGGCAGACGCTATGAAGGCAGCCGCAAGCAATGAAGCAGGAGCTATGACTGGCTTTATGGGCTTTGGCATGGCAGCCAATGCAGGCGGTGGCATGAATGCACAAAATCTCTTTGCTATGGGACAAGAACAGGCTGCTAACCAAGCACAAGCAACCAATCAAGCAGCAACTGCCACTCCGAATGTCAATAAGTGGATCTGTCCAAATGGACATGAGGCTATGGGCAAATTCTGTCCGGAGTGTGGCAGTCCAAAACCAGTTGATAATAATTGGACTTGCTCATGTGGCACAGCAAATACAGGTAAATTCTGTTCAAATTGTGGCAGTCCAAAACCTGCAGTTCATCAAATAAAACACTGTAGTAACTGTGGTTGGAAAGTTCCAGATTCTGGCCAGGCACCGAAATTCTGTCCTGAATGCGGGTCAACGTTTTAGAACAAGACAACTCTAGATTGGCTTAGTGTCGGGAGAGGAGATGATGACATGGCTGATAATTTAGAATACAAATGTCCTTGTTGCGGTGGTGCTTTAGCCTTTGATACGAAAATCCAAAAAATGAAGTGTCCTTACTGTGACTCTGAATATGAAATGGAAAGTCTCAAGCACATGGATGAAGGTTTGGTAGATGTACAGTCTTCTACTGAGTCAACTTCAACAACCTACTCTACTGAAGAATGGCAAGAGGATGATGAACAGCTGAACGTCTTTATTTGCAATTCCTGTGGTGGACAATTGATTGCTGATGAAAATACTGCTGCAACAACTTGCCCTTATTGTGATAATCCAGTTGTTCTCAAGGAACGTCTGGTAGGTGATTTGAAACCAGAGTTGGTTATTCCGTTTAAACTGGATAAAAAAGCTGCCAGAGAAGCGCTTAACAAGCACCTTCTTGGCAAGCGTTTATTGCCAAAAATTTTTAAGGATCAGAACCATATTGATGAAGTAAAGGGTGTTTACGTGCCATTTTGGTTATTTAATACAGAAGCGGATGCGGATATTAAGTACAAAGCAACTAGGATAACGACTTGGAGTGACAAAGATTACAATTACACCCAAACTGAATTTTACTCTGTCCTTCGTTCTGGTCAGTTAGCCTTTTCTCATCTACCTGTTGACGGTTCTAAAAGTATGGACAATACCTTGATGGAATCCATTGAACCTTTTGATGTTTCAAAAGCAGTTGACTTTCAAACAGCCTATTTAGCAGGTTATTTGGCCGAGCGTTATGATGTGACGGCAGAAGAAAGTATCACCCACGCTAATAAACGGGCTAAAAGGAGTACTGAAGATAGATTTGCGGAAACAGTTAAAGGCTTTACAATGGTAACTCCAGAAAGTAGCCATGTTGAGTTTAAAAATAGCAAAGCCAAGTATGTCCTTTATCCAGTCTGGTTGTTAAACACAACTTGGAATAATGAAAAGTACGTTTTTGCTATGAATGGTCAAACGGGAAAATTTGTAGGCAACCTTCCCTTGGATAAACGAGTCTACTGGCGCTATTTTATGACGATTGCAATACTTACTTTTATTGTTTGCTATGGCATCGTTTGGTTGATTTATCTAATGTAAGGAGGAAGATATGATGAAAAAACTACTGTCATTCCTTCTTGCGGTTTTTCTCGCTTTTACCTTGATTGGGATTGTGTCAGCTGACATGTCAAGTCAAACTTTAATTTATGATGAGGCCGGCCTCCTATCATCCAATGAGAAAAGCAAACTAGAAGAAGAAGCACAAGCTATTTACAAAGAGCATCAGTTCAAATCTTATCTGCTCATTGCTGACTCTTATGATGATGTAACTCAATATACAACGGATTTCTTCAAGAAAGGGAAGGAAGATGCTATTCTTCTGATAATAGGGAAGTCTAAAGATTATAGAACTATCTGCTACAAGGGAAAAGCAAAAGAGCTTCTGGGAGATTTTTGGGATACCTTTATCAAAGGAGTTTATCATAGCAATAGTAGTTGGTATGACAGTGCCCACCGTAGTTTGACTGCTATTGCTGCTAAGTTTGGACCCCTGAAGCGTCTCGTGGATGAAGCGGATTTACTGAGTGATGCAGAAGAAAAAGATTTATTAAGTAAACTTGATGAGATTAGTGAGCGGCAGAAATGTGACCTTGTTATTGTGACTGTCAAGGATCTGGGAGGGAAGACACCAGAAGCCTTTGCAGATGATTATTTTGACTATAATGGTTATGGTCAGGGTGAGGACCATAGTGGTTTATTGTTGTTGTTAAGTATGAAGGAACGGGATTGGCATATCACCACAACAGGTTATGCGATTCGAGCATTTACCGATGCAGGTTTAGAATATATGTTTGATCGGTTCGTTCCAAAACTAAGCAACGGAGAATATGAGCAAGCATTTAGCAGTTTTGTAGAACTGAGCGATAAGTTCTTAACGCAGGCTAAGACAGATAAACCTTATGACAAAGGGAATCTTCCTAAGGAACCGCTAAGTTGGATATGGGTGCCCCTATCTCTAGGTGTAGGTCTTGTCACAGCCTTTGTAGTTGTTTCAAGTAT
This sequence comes from Streptococcus sp. 517s, assembly GCF_054445985.1. Taxonomy (NCBI): domain Bacteria; kingdom Bacillati; phylum Bacillota; class Bacilli; order Lactobacillales; family Streptococcaceae; genus Streptococcus; species Streptococcus sp. 517s. Next base: position 826,459 of record NZ_CM136847.1, read on the forward strand.
GGCTGGTCAACTCAAAAGTGTGGATCCAGATGTGGCAGCGACAAATTATATTGTAGAAAATAGTCTCACTGTCACTCAAGCAGAAGAAAAGTTTCTATATAAAACGATTGATAAGGTGGCTCGTCCCAAAGAGAGTAAATCTTCTTCTGGAGGTAGCAGTACTCATACATCTTCATCAGGAAGAACTCACGGTGGTGCAGGAGGCAAGTTTTGATTAGAATAGACGAGTGAATGAGATAGACTTTCAAATCTATTTTAGGAGAAAGGGAAGGTTTCAAAATGAAAAAAATTATTTAGCTTGATATTGGCACTTCTGTTACTTATCACGCTTGGAGCTTGTGGAAAATCAGGTGGAAGAGCGGACGATGCCTTAGTGGGAAAATACGTAGCTGTTAGTGGAACGGCCATGGGAGTAACGCTCTCTGGTGATGATATGGCTGGCTTCAAACTCGAATTGATGAGTGGAGGCAAGGCAAAACTAAACGTAGAAGGAACAACTGCAGAAGGTAAATGGAAAAATGATGATAACACATTAACTCTTACTATTGAAAATACTGATATGGTTGGCAAGCTTGGTAAGGATACGATTACATTTGAAAGCATCTTGAAAGAGCTTGTCGGAACTTCAATGGATGTGAAACTTGCAAAAGAAGGAACAGATGCAGCGAAACCTGAGAACTTCTTGCCAGAAGAAGAGAAAGCCCTCTTAGGAGACTGGATAGGCGCGTCTGTAGCGGATGTAATGGATGCAGACGCATCTGGAGAAATAGCACCAGATTCCTTGAAGGCAACTTTAAAAGCAGATCATACTTCTACAATCACCTATAAAGGAGAAGTAATTGCCACTCCTAAATGGAGTTATGTGACGGGTACCATTATATTTGAAGGTAAGGTTACTGTAAATGCGAGTCTATACAGTGAACAAAAAGATGGGGTCTTTAAAATAACTTATAGCGGAGACAAGTATTATACCTTTACAATGAAATCATCTAAAGGAGATTAGAATAATAAATGGGCTAAATCAGTGCGGTGATGGTATGGAACTGTCATCGCACTTTTGGATTGGCTAAGGTAGTTATCAGCTATAATTTACGAATCTAATAATTTTTAGTGATTTTCAGAAGATTTTGATTGCGATAAAAAACGAACGTTTATAGAATGTTTATTTTAAAAATTGACAAAATCTGTACTTTGGTGTAGAATTAATCAAGGAAACGTCGGAAAAGGCGTAGGGATGCGTAAGCATAGGTAGGTCATTACAAAAGAAACGAGACGTCGATATGTTAAATGAATTTCCAATTTTTGATTACGAAGATATTCAGTTGATCCCAAATAAATGTGTCATTAAAAGCCGTTCAGAAGCAGATACAAGTATTACGTTTGGAAAACACACTTTTAAACTACCTGTTGTGCCAGCAAATATGCAGACGATTTTAGATGAGAACGTAGCAGAGCAACTTGCTAAAGGCGGTTACTTTTACATTATGCACCGTTTTGACGAGGCTGGGCGCATTCCTTTTATCAAACGTATGCACGATCAAGGGCTCATTGCTTCCATTTCTGTTGGTGTTAAGGATTACGAGTATGATTTCGTTAGCCAGCTCAAGGCTGATGCTCCTGAGTACATCACGATTGACATCGCTCACGGTCATGCGGATAGCGTGATTTCTATGATTCAACACATCAAGAAAGAATTGCCGGATACTTTTGTCATTGCTGGTAACGTTGGGACACCAGAAGCTGTGCGTGAATTGGAAAATGCCGGTGCGGATGCTACTAAGGTTGGAATAGGTCCTGGTAAGGTTTGTATCACAAAGGTAAAGACTGGTTTTGGTACAGGTGGTTGGCAGTTGGCTGCCCTACGTTGGTGTGCCAAGGCTGCGCGTAAACCGATCATCGCTGATGGTGGGATTCGTACTCATGGTGATATTGCCAAGTCTATCCGTTTCGGTGCTAGTATGGTCATGATTGGTTCACTTTTTGCAGGACACATCGAAAGTCCAGGAAAGACAATCGAAGTTGATGGGGAACAGTTCAAAGAATATTATGGTTCAGCTTCTCAATACCAAAAGGGAGCATATAAAAACGTGGAAGGTAAACGCATCTTGCTTCCTGCCAAAGGGCATCTGCAAGACACCCTTACTGAGATGGAGCAGGACTTGCAAAGTGCTATTTCCTACGCAGGTGGACGCAGGCTTGCTGACCTTAAACACGTTGATTATGTTATCGTGAAAAACTCTATCTGGAACGGGGATGCTTCCCACTAATGGATGGTTAGTCTACCCATAAAAAACTTGTTATTAGAGCAAATTTCTGTTATAATAAAGCAAGTTTCCACCCTTAGTGTAATGGATATCACGTAAGATTCCGGTTCTTGAGATGGGGGTTCGATTCCCTCAGGGTGGATGTAAACAGTCTAAGAAAGCCTTAAATAGGGCTTTTTTCTTTATCTCGCCCCAAATTTGTCCCTAAAATTGAAAATTTTATTCTAAACAAAGTATAAATTTCTAATTATCTTTTTATATTTTCTTAAATGCTCGTAAAGCCTTATTCTATGTGCTTTCGAGTATTTTTACTGTAGGAAGATACTTCACGTTTCTTTGCATATTTCCTCATGTCTTAGCTGTCAGAAGTGGTAAATAAGTAGTAAATTCATTTGTACTACTAAGCAACAAGACGCTCCTGTTGCTTCTCTTTATTCAAGCGTTTCATTTCTGCCATTGCAGAATCGAATGTTGCATGTGCGTAATAGTTCAGCGTCATGGCTATATTAGCATGTCCCATAATGTACTGTAATGCCTTTGGATTCATTCCTGCATTTGCATAGTTGGTACAGAATGTATGTCGCAAACTATGTGGAGTGATGTGTGGCAATTTATCCTCGTTATACTTATTGTATTTCTTAACAAGACCTTTCATCATGCCGTTGTAATCACTTGCCACTTTTGGATAGTTCTTTCTATTAAGAAAGAGGAAATCACTATATCCATCAATCTCAACACGCTTATCATTCTTTCGATTCGCTAACACTCGCTTAAATGCTTGATAGGCTTCTTCAACCATAGGAACTTGACGTTCGCCACTTTTGGTCTTTGGTGTTTCAATGTAGTACCCAATTTCAGTATCTCTCAATAGCTGATGGTCTATATTGACAAGACGATTCTCAAAATCTAAATCTGGAAGTGTCAAACCACCAAACTCTGAAATACGAAGACCTGTTTTTAAGAGTATCAGAATTTCATCATAATTTTTGCTGTAGGTTTTATCAGCTTTTGCAAAGGCTAACAGTTTTTCTTCCTGTTCTTCTGTTAGTACGGTCTTAGGGACAGTATCATCATCAAGAACTGCTTTCAGTTGAAAGTCAAATGGATTCTTCCGAACACAATCATCTTGTATAGCAATATAGAATGAAGCCTTTAAAGAACGTTTGTAGTTATTGATGGTTTGATAAGCATAACCATTTTCACTCATTCTAATAGCCCATTCTTTAGCGTCTGATGGCTTAATACTGTCAATACTTCTTACACCTAACTTGTCTTTCTTCAAAATATCCATAAGATATTTGCGTCCAGTTTCAGTGTTTTTTCTAACCTTTGGTCTTTGAGCGTTCTGTTTTGCGTAAAGCTGGCAGAGTGTCATTTTCTTTCCTACAACATCAATACCATCATGAATGTCTTTCTGTAACTCTGCGATTTTCTCTCTAAGTGAGATACAATCACGCTTTCCTGCTGGTACTCGGTCTGTAGCCACAAGTTTCCACGAGTAAACAAATTGCGGTTCTCCAAATGAATCTATATATTTGTATAAGTATCTTCCGTCTTTTCGTTGGCTCTCTCCAGTCTTTAAGATTCGACCTTTATTGTCACGTCTTTTTTCTGACATGGCATTTGCTCCTTTCCTTTATGGAAAGAGCCTTGATACGACTTAATACTATTTTATCATATACAAGACCCTTTGGCGACGCTAGATTGCGTCCAATGTATCTATAATTTTTTCAAATTGTTTTCGTTTAATCTGAATACGATTGCCATTCATAATCAGCCAATTTGCATTTTTATTTTCCTCTGCCAAGCGTCGTAGCTTGTTTTCGCCAATACGAAAATATTTTGACGCTTCTTCAATGGTTAGGGTATAACGTTCCCAAATAGGAATGTCAGTCTGCTTCATAAAATCCTCCTTTCCAAATCACTTATTTGGATTTCATAAAAGTTGTTTTACCAGCAATCGAACAGCTTTAGCAAAGCTCACGGGAGTTCCACCCCTGCATGGTTCTCATGTAGCCATACTCATTGCCTGCGACGGTTTTATCACGCTCGGACTATTGACTGTATGGGAGTATCATTATCACGATAAGAATGTCGTTGCAGGCAATCCTGCTAAAGATTGCTTCTCGGATCACTAACATGAATCGCTCGCTATCTTTATAAGATAGGTCATGGCGGTTAGTTCCGTTGGCTCTTTTCTTATCGAAACGTATTCGATTACTTTTATTCAGTTTTCAAAGAACAATGGCTCGTTAGCCTATCAAAACACATTGAAAGCTCAATATGCTTTGGTGGAATAACAAACCTCCCTGTTCGGGAAGCGTGGAATGGTTTAGCACGCTTCCACGAAAGGAGAGAGGATATTACTTAATTTCAAATGACAAAATCTTTGTAATCAGTCTGGTTTCCATTCTTCCACGTAAGACTTCATCAACGACCATACTTTGATTGCCATATTCATCTTTCATAAGTCGTAGGGAACGCTTCGTTATGTACCCTCTGTAATGATGTAGAATCTGGTTAATCGCTTCGGTATCGCCATCTGTTGCCTTTACAATGAGAGGAAAGGGAATCATAGGATATTGTGTTTTCATTCTTCAAATTCCTCCATAAACTTTTTAATTAAGGCTAGTCCACTGGTTCTATGCCGATAGACAGTAGAACGGTTCAATTTCAACAGGTCTGCAATTTCTGAATCGCTCATGTCCATAAAGTAAAACAGCAGTAGAATTTCACGTTTCTTGTCTGGCAACTCACGTAATGCTTCACTCAACAAATCATTTTCAACGCCTACTGATAACCCATTGAGTGTAAAAATCTGAAAGTCAGTTGAATAGTTATCTGTTGTCGCAAACTGGCTAACAAGATAATCGCCAACATCCGAAAAGGACACCTCACGCTTTGCAATCCTTGAAAGATAAAGCATATAATTCTTTCGCTCGTCTTCCATAGCACGTTTACAGATATAGTCAAACTGATTTTCTATTGTGGTCTGAAAAGAAGATGGTTTCATGTTTCTCACCCCCTTTCTGTCTAGGAAAGGAAGTGAGCCTTGCTCGTTTATCTCCTTTCACTCTTAGTCCCAATGTGAAAGGGGGATTTGTTGCATTACTGATAAATAAACTTTGTAAAAAAGTTCTGAATAGCCAAAAAAGCATATAAACAGATTTATTTCTCTGTTTACATGCTTCTGTTATTCTATCTATATGATTTATAAAACCACATTGGTGGACGTACTTATCTATTGCAGATAGACGACTTTTTTTGACAAGAACCCAATGTAAGGAAATTTATTGTATATGATGTACTTCATGGCGACGTTGACCTCCAACAAACCGCCATTTGGAAGTAATATACAATATTTTAACAGCGTAAATAGCACTACCATATAACGGTTTTTTTTATTGGCGTTTAGTAGTGCTTTTTATTAAATATAAACCTATAAACCATATAACACGTTTTTCTATACCTGTTTTTAATTCAGTAGGAACAATAAAATGTATAGAGGTGGTCTACTATGCGTAAAAAAGAAGATAAATATGATTTTAGAGCCTTTGGTTTAGCCATTAAAGAAGCTCGATTGAAACGAGGTTTAACTCGTGAACAAGTGGGAGCATTGATTGAAATTGACCCACGGTACTTAACTAATATTGAAAATAAAGGGCAACACCCCAGCATACAAGTTCTTTATGACCTTGTATCGTTACTTCATGTTTCCGTTGATGAATTTTTCTTACCTGCTAATAACTTGGTAAAAAGCACCCGACGATTACAGATAGAGAAATACATGGATAGCTTTACAGACAAAGAACTATCCTTAATGGAATCTTTAGCCAGCGGTATCAACGAAGCAAGAAACATCGAAGACTAATTAAAAGAATCCATACATAACGGAAAGAGCCGATAAAATGAGATTGTATTAATCTCATTTTATCGGCTCTGCGTCTTTGCGTCTGGCTCTGTAATCACAGTTACTTTGAACTGCTTTATTTCAATTAAATTTTCTTGTCTGCATTTCGGACAATAGAGGGGGAATTTTTTTAATTCAGTATCTTCCCTTATCTTTAATCGTGTTTTATTTCCACATACAGGACACAATATCCACTTGTAGTTTATAATAACTATCTCCTCCTTTACACTTTAATTCAAATCTTTATTAAAAAATATTTCATCTTATTTAACAAGAAACCATATTTATATAACAACATAAAATACACTAAGTTATTTTATTGAACATATATCGTACTTTATCTATCCGACTATTTGGACGACGGGGCTGGCAAACAGGTTCACCGGTAGTAACATGGTACCCTTTTAACTCTGTTAAACAAACACTACGTCCATTTGTAAAGAAAGTTAAATCACTACGATATTCTTGAATACACCGAGCAGGGATTTCTCCACTAAGAATGACCTCATTATTTTTCAATTGAGTGTCTACGATGTTCGCACAATATTTAGGAGCATCGTTGTATGCTCGTGAAAGATATTCCTGTGGCGCATAAATTTTAAAACTAAGATATGGCTCTAACAATTCTGTTCCAGCTTTTTTTAAGACTTGTTCCAATACAATAGGAGCAAGCATCCGAAAATCTGCTGGGGTACTAACAGGGCTATAGTATAAGCCATACTTAAAACAGATTTTACAGTCCGTCACATTCCAACCATATAATCCTTGTTCGCAACCATAGCGTATCCCTTCCATAACTGCATTTTGAAATGATTGATTTAAGTATCCAAGAGAAACCGAGCTCTCATACTGCATTCCACTTCCCAACGGAAGCGGTGATACAGATAAACCAATGGAAGCCCAGAAAGGATTTGGCGGCACTTCGATGTGAATGGTATATTCTGCATTTTTTAACGGTCTCTCCATATAAATGACTGTAGGCTCTTTTAGTTCTATCTCCACATGATACTTTTCTTGCAACAGTGCACTAATCACTTCCATTTGTACTTTCCCTAAGAAAGAAAGTATAATTTCATGTGTCGTAGAATCCACGTAATATCGTAGAAGCGGATCACTATCTGAGATTTCCAAAAGGGCATCAAGCAACATTTCTCTCTGTTCAGGTTTACTCGGTTCAACAGTTGTTTGTAGTAGAGGGTGCGGATTTTCAATCTTTTTTCTCTGTGGCAATAGTTTTGTATCTCCAAGAACACTATTTAACTTCAAAAACTCATTTTGCAAAATAACAATTTCTCCAGAATAAGCTCTATCAATCTTACATAATTCACCATTTATTGAAGTATACATTTCTGTAACTTTTATTTTTTCTTTTTCTGATACTCTAACCGAATCTCGTAAATGTAGTACTCCACTATAAAGGCGTATATATGCAAGACGTTGTCTTTTTTTTGTATATTCAATTTTGAAAACATTTCCGCAAAGTTCAGACGGACCTCGATGTGTTGATGAATAAAATTTATTAGTAATAACTTCTATAAGGTTATCAATCCCTATATTACTTTTTGCACTTCCATGATAAAGAGGGAACAGAGAACAATTCTGAAATCTTATGCTTTCCTCTTGTTCGAGTTCCAATGCTTCTAATGATTTACCGGACATATATTTCTCTAAAAGGTCATCGTTTCCCTCTATTACCGTATCCCATTGTTCAGATTCGGTAAAGTTCGTCACACACATATTAGGATACAGTTCTACCTTCTGTTTGATTACAATTTCGGCAGAAAGTTTCTCTTTAATATCCTGATAAACCGTTGATAAATCAATTCCATTTTGGTCAATCTTATTGATAAAAAAGATTGTGGGAATCCCCATTTTCCTAAGTGCATGAAATAATATACGAGTTTGTGCTTGTACGCCATCTTTTGCAGAAATCAGTAGAATTGCCCCATCTAAAACTGATAATGAACGATATACTTCTGCTAAGAAATCCATATGTCCTGGCGTGTCTATGATGTTCACCTTCGTATTTTCCCACTGAAAAGAGGTTATTCCTGTCTGAATTGTAATTCCTCTCTGACGTTCTAAAAGCGTATTATCCGTCCTCGTTGTACCTTTGTCCACGCTTCCTAATTCTGTAATCGCTCCACTGTTATATAATAAGCTTTCTGTTAAGGTAGTTTTTCCTGCATCAACATGAGCTAAAACTCCAATATTAATAATTTTCATGTGATTTTCCTCCATTCAAAAACCCAAAAGGGCATAAAAATCCCAGTGATAAATACTTTTATCACTGGGATTTTTATGCATAACCATAGGTATACAAAGCATACAGATATTCTCTGGATACTTTAGAATCACATGATAAAGGTATTCTTAAACTGGGTACAAAAAACTAAGCCCTCCTAAAAAAGGACATCCAATTATTTGTTCCCACTATCAAATTGACAGTTTATTTAAGAATACCTTGCCGCATATTTATTAACTCCTTTTAAATAGATACTTAAATAATAGCACGTAAGAGCATATTTGTAAAGGAATCTCCAATTTTTTATCAAAGAGAGTACGTGATTACAAAATAGCTGTAATAATGTACCAATATTTGTTATTCTATAATCTTCCAATTACTCCCGTTCTTTTCAAGTACCAAATCAAATTGAGATACCTGCGTTGCTTTGGTCTGCTGGTCGATATACTCCACTGTCAGCGATACCGTGACTTGATTATCCTTACGATTGTGAATAGGATTTACCAGTTCTTGAAAGATGTACTCTTTTCCGATTGGTTTTAATATCCCGTCATTCACATAGTAGGAAAGTTCACTGGCTGTCGCTGTAGGATAGAGCTTGAAGAACGTCGTTAAAAACTCATTGATTTCATTGGTTGTAATGGAATCAACCGTCCCCTCACTTTCAATGGCTTTTGGTTTATAACTTGATTTCTTAGGTATGTTGGTAATGGTCGGATTCTTAACCAGTACCATATTTCCAGAACCATCTACATAGACACTCACTATATAAGCAGAGTGGACGGTCTTTGTATTTTCTCCCTCTGTAATGAGCTGGTCTACACTGTAGGTTACATTAAACTCATTGTCGCCAGTTGGCTCTACCGTCCATATCTGAAATCCTCTTACAGAAGACGATACAGGAATATCTTTGCGTACTGTATCAACATTGAGAGCTTGAAGTTCATCTGTCAGATAGCCTTTTAGACTTTCCATTCGATTATCAATGGACTTATCGGATTGCTCCCATGAATAGTAGACTTTCGCAAAGTTCTCTACAAAATTTTCTACATGATGAGTATCAACGTATTCCTTTTCTATGATAGTTGTTTCGTGAATAGTATGAGTATCTATAGCTGTAAAGTGCTTGAATATCGCAAAGCTGAAACTAAGCCCTAAAAGTACCCACAAGGCAATCACAACCTTTTTATGAGGATTGACCTTATAGTAGACACGAGGTTTCTTTTCCTTTGGTATCTGTTTTTCTTTATTCTGATTTTTTCTAAATTTCATCATTAAATCTTCCTTTCTCATTGTTTGATTCGTCCTGCTCCCACTAAATGCTGTTGCCAGTAGGGGCTTGTTAAGTCGGCATAACCGATTGGGTCGCCTGCATGAAACATACGGTTATTGCCAAGGTATATCCCAACATGAGTAATATAAGAGCCAGCGTTATAGGTAGAATGAAAGAAAACCAAATCGCCAGCTTGTGCTTCCGATAGTGGGATATGCTGGGTCACATCATATTGCTGTTGTGCGGTTCGTGGTAAGTTAATTCCAGCTTTTCCATACGTCCATTGTGTCAGTCCGCTACAATCAAAAGAAGTAGTCGGGGAAGCTCCACCGTAAACGTATCGCCAGCCCTCATATTTCAGTGCTTCGTCCATGATGGCTTGTACCGTATCATCATCAAACTCTGTTGTGACAAGATACTGCGTTACCAGTTGCACATAAAACATATTGCCATAGTTGTATCGCCAGCCCCCATTGATAGGTATGGCTATGGGATTGGGGTAAGACACTTTTTCGCCACCTGAATACTCTTTTGAGAAACTTTGAGCCAGTTCAAAGGTATATTTATTTCCACGATTAGCCACATACCCTAAGAAACCACCACCATAATTGTAGGACTGGATAACCGATTCTAAATCTACACTGAGCCTTTCGCTACTGGCTAATAATTCACTGAAATACTTCACACCTTGCTTAATGGATTCTTCTGTACTCAATGAATTAGGTGGAAGACCGAGGGATTCCGAGGACTGCATAACATCTTCCGCAGTACCGCCCGATTCCACCTGTATAATCGCAAGAAGTATGTTGACATATTCTTCAACGCCATATTCTTTGGCATATTTTTCTACCATAGGCTTATGAGCCAGCACTTCTGCGGAAACATTCACACCTCCATAATGAATATTGGAAATTCCGCTGTCCTGTTCATCTGAAAATAAAATGGCAACAAACAGAAGCAGTGAGAAGACCATCAAGAATAATCCAGAACCACCAATCACTAAAGTTTTCAACTTCATGGTTTCTTACCGACTTTCTTAATGGTGGCGGTTTTGATTGGTGGTCTACTTCTTGTATTTTGTAGTGGTACTCTTTGAACAGTAGACGGACGTTCTTTTGTGATTGGACGTTGTGAAGTTCTATCTGCTGTAGTGGTTGAAGTTGCTGGCTTTTGAACGGTTTTTTCTTGAACGGTATTGCCTTGGCGTTCCACTTTTGGACTTGAAAAATCGGACTTAACTGCTGGACGCTCTTGTTTGGCTTGTTGAGATTCCTTATATGAAGTCTGAATATTAGACTGTTTTGAGGTCTGTTCATCATGATATTGTTCTTGTCTTGTAGTCGGTCTTTCATGAACAGAAGAAGCAGGCTGTTTTTTCTGTTTGACCTGTTCCATTTCAGAGCGACGCTTCGCAATGGTTTTTCGCCTTTGTTCCTGCTGTTCCTTGCGTCCACTGGCTCTGTCCGCTTTGGTTTGAGAAATACTACTGGTTAAATCACGGACATTCTCTTTTACTTTGGATTTTCCTTGATATACTGCATATCTTGCATTGGTCGGCAAATCTTTAACCTGTTCTTTCAAACCACTAGCAGTGTCTACCATTCTGTCTTTGGTATCAGCTACTGTACCGATGGTTTGACCGATACGTTTTCCAAGTGTTGATTTTTCCTTTCCGTCTGGTCGGGAGTGATCTGCTTGTGTCCTTGCAGAACTCCCCGAACCCGACTGTCCTTTTTTACCTGTAACAATGGCAGACCCAGCCCCTAGAGTAGTCATGGAACGTCCAAGTTTCCGCTGTAGACGGTGCATGTGAGCGTGCATAAGCATACGAGGTTTTCTCATCACACGACTTCCCACACTTTGAGAATCGTTACTCTGTAGAGAAAACATACTCATTAAATCGCCCAGCTTGAAGTAGATTCCTGCAAAGGTCACAATCTGTAGAAAAGCAATCAAAAAGAACGGATAACCAGCCGATAAGGTATAGAGCATGGTTGAAATACTAAATGCTGTCGTAATAATCAATGTGATTCCAGCTCGTGTCAAAATGGTATTAAATCGCTTTGTTATGGCTCGTTTTGACATACCATCAAATGATGGAATCATGCTTAAAATAAAGCTCACAGGCAGAAACATAGCATAGATGATAAAAAGTACCTGCGAGAAAATCATGATTCCTGTTAATAGGAATACAAATATGGAAATCCCAATATTGAAGACAAATAGGAAGAAGACTGTACCTAAACGGTTAATGGTCTTTGTAATGGTTAGATTGGTATTGCTTCTGTCTTCAATTTCTTCCGCAACAATTTTTTCTCTGTCTTCGCCATTGTTGGAATCTGGGCTGGTGGAGAGCAGGCTTTCCACACGGTCAATACCGATACTTTCAATGTCTGAACTGTTGTATTGAAGCAGTAGCCACGGTTGCTGAACCTGTATGGAAAACAGGCTATCTCTGATTAAGTCCACGCTGTCCTTGCCTTGACTATCGGAATGGGGCATGACAATCTTCGTGCCAAGTGATAAACTGGCATTACTGATGTCTGATGAAAAGTCATTGATTTTTTTAATGTAGTCGGGAGCGTAGGCAATAAAGGAAGCCGATAGGATAAACACCAGCACAAAATTCATAATGGCATGAATTGCCTTTGTGGTTTCTCTCTTTATCAGTCCCGTATAGGCAACATAAACCCCAAGAACCAAAATCAAGAGTAAGAGGAATCCAACATAGAAACCCTCTGTTGAAAATCCGTTTGCACTCACACCAGCTAAGGTCTGCATATTCTTACCAATGGAATCTGCTGTAGCGGAAATGAAGTCTAAGGAATAGGCTTCCTGTACTAAGTAACCTGTCGCATTGGAAACATACAAACTGATTGTCCAAATAAAATTGGTAATGGCATATAGTCCATACATGACCTGTTTTCCAATCCCGTCCGACCAGTTCCACGGAAGCCAGCCCCAGCTATTATCCACATAAAAATCCAGTTGATAGTTTTCAAGTGGGTATCGGCTGTATTCATTTGCCACATTGACCGTATCATCTACCAAGCCCGCAGCTTGAACCACCGTTCCCAGCATGGCTAAAAGAAAAATGGCAATCACAAGTGTGAAAGCCACTGTCATTGCCACTTTACCTAGACGTTTCAGCGTCCAGTTTGATTTTATTCTGTTTACTATTGATGGTTTCACATTTACACCTCTTTTCGCACAGGTGGTCTGGTATCAAAGGCATGGAGCAGTTCTTCAAATACAGGGTGGAACTGTATCACACCGACACGACCATATAAATCACTGATAAGGCATTGCCCGTTTTCCAAATCACGCAATCGCTTCTGATTGTTTTCGTCCTCTGGGTCTACACCAAAAAAGGCTAAGGTCTTTTTAATCTCGTTAAGGTCAGTGGAACGAAATGCAAATTTTAAGCCGAGGTTATTTTTCAGTTTTTCATCTAAGAGGTCGTCTGTATTTTGGGTCACGAAATATACCCCAGCGTTCATAGCACGACCAGCCCGAACCAGCTTCATAGATAGTGTTTTTCCTTGTGCTACCTGTAAAAAGCTCCATGCTTCGTCTAAATCTACAATCTTGAAAATGCTTCGGTCTGTATGGATAAAGTCTAAAGCAAAGGTACTAATGACAATCAGCATAGCAACGGATAAAAGCTCCATAGTGGTATATTCCTCAAAGGAAGTTTCCTTGTCGGGAAGTACCAAGTCCGCAACCTGTATAATGTTCAGTTGTTTTTCTAAGCTGATAGACTGCTCCACATAACCATTACTGAATAATAAATGTGCAAAGTCATAGTCTGTAAAACTTTCGATATGGTCGGCTATACTGGTACTTAGTGGCGTATTCTCAACCCGTAATTCCTCAATCACTTTCATCAACCCTCGTACTTCACTATTGGTTACTGCACGAATGGCTTTTCTAAGGATTGGGAAGCGTTCCCCATCACGAGAGGAAATCCCCGTAAGGAATGTCAGAATATCAATAGCCAGTGATTCAGAATCTTTGGGATTTTTCATAATCACATAAGGGTCAAGTAAGCCTTTGTTTTTCTCATCAGAAGTCAGAGTGACGATATTGATTTCATGGGAAATCTCTGGCAAGGTTTCTTTCCATCTGCCACGTTCTGCTTTTGGGTCTACAATCACTGCTTGTGCCCCATAAAGCACCGCATAATAGACGATAAGGTTATTCGCAAAGGATTTACCACCACCCAGCGAACCAACAAAAGCCGACGCTAACGCATTGGTTACTGAACCCTTAACCCCTTGACTGGCAAGAGCAGGTTTCAGATAGACATTGCGTCCAGTATCTAAGCTGTAGCCAACATAAATCCCCTCATTTTCCCCCAGCATTTGAGTAGCACCAAAACCTAAACCAGCGAGGAAATCAGAGGTCACGTATTGAATATAATCATTCATATAACGCTTGCTGGCAGGTAAAAATTCTTCATGTAAGCCGAGCATATCCCCAAATGGTCGTACCAGTTTTACGCTTAAATCGTCATAAAAATCTTTCACTTCATTACAACGACGTTTGAGTTCGTCAAGATCATTTGCTGATACCCTTACCACATAAGACAGCTTGTACATAGATTCCTTGCTTTGGTCTAAATTGGTTTCCAGCTCATTCACACTTTCCAGAGCTTCCGCCACATTGGAGCTGGTTTCATTATCACTTTGCCAAGCGTGGTTATCCAAGTCTTTCAGTTCTTTCTTTTTATTGCGGACAGTAGATAGGGCTTTACGATTCGCTACAATTTCCACATTCATTGACGTATCAATCGGGAATGTAAATTGCTGTTGCTGGTAGTAGAAGATTTCAGAGGACGGGAAGTCCAGTTCTCCGACAATGCTGTTAATGGTAAAGTAAGCTACATAGACGGTTTCATCTTCCTGCTGGATTTTCAAATATCGCTGTTTTTCTTCCACCAAACAGCGAGTAGGCTTAATCAAGTCATAGTATTTAATCAGCGTTTCATTATCCAGCTTTTTCTTTGATAGATGGTACTCATACTCTTCATAGGCAGTGCCTGTCTGTCCGTAAAGGTGTTCAATCAGATAGCCGAAGTCGTCCTTATCTAACCTGCGGATTTTGAAACGACGAGAGATTTTATTTTCTAAGAGCTTTTCCATCTTCTGAAAACGCAGGATTTCATCATTACTCATACTAACAAAATCGCCCATCAGCTTATGGTTCACATCATAGACAAAATCAGACAAAGCATTTTTTGCTTCAACGGTAAGACTTTTCATAGAAAACTCCTGATCGTTGAGAAGCAACTTAAAGCCGATAAAGAAACGGTAGTTCACTTGATTTTCGCCAATCATGGATATTAAAGCGTCTGTCTGTTGGTCGATTTTGTCATAGGCAACCGCTTTGAGCTTGCCAGTGACTTCATTTTTGGAACGCTCTTGTGCAGAACGTATGCTGGATTCTGTACTGATTTGTAAAGCATGAATTTTGCCATCACGATTTTGTGCGATAAGCTGTCTGAAAGAATCATGCACTTGTATTTTCTGTTCTGGACTTAGAAATGAGTAATTGTAAGGAACAAGCTCATAGTAAGCATAACATTCCCCGTCTTTATTCCAGACGAGATTGTTTTCAATGTATTTAATTGGATATGCCATAAAATTCACTCCTAACTGCTGTAATGGCTTCTTGTGGCTGGTTTCTGCCAAGCGTTACTTTTTTTCCTGCATAGGTCAGCTTTGGTCGCAGTGCATAAGCAATGACAGACTTCAAAAATCCATAAGGCTTTTTACCATCAAAAGTTTTTGTAGACATAAACCATGTGAAAGCCACAGGAATCCCAAAGTATTTGAGAAATGCTCCCTCTATCATGGAAAGAGGGGGCAAGTTGCCAAGTATCATCACTGCAAAGAGTGACACGACAAACCATGTCATTTGCGTAAAGGTTATGGGAAACGGAAGTCTAAAATCATTGATAGAATACAGTACCTTTTCCACAGACCAGATACTGGTATAGCTTCGTATTTTCTTCATGTAATCAATCCTTTCATAAAAAATAGGGGTAGCTGATTGAGCCACCCCGTAAAATAGAAAATCTGCCAGTAGTAATGTACCGACAGATTTAATAGACGATTTCAAAAATCCCATGATTGGTTGAGATAAACGTTCCTGAAAGGTCTAAATCCCGACCATAGGCTTGATAATCAATATAGTTTTGAAGACTAGCTGGTACTTCGCCTAAAGCACCCGTTTCTTCAATGTAGTAGCGTGCCACGTCATACATATCATCACAATCGGAATGAATGATAATATCCTCTTGATGTTCGCTTAGTTCTTCAATGCTTGAAAAATGAGTGAGCAGAGCAGATAGCTCCGATTGTAATTCTTCGGGTAATTCCGATACCATTTCCCATAGTCGATTGAGTTCGCCAATGGAAGTGTATTCGTCAACCGTAAAGGGTAACTCGTAGTCATGAATGGCGTATTCCTCATATTCATCATTCAAGCCGATTTTCTCTTTGACTTCCTCAAAGTCAATGGGAAAGGTAAACCACGCACCGACCAATTCGCCCTCATTGTATTTGCCTAAATTCGCAATATAGACTTGCATATCGTCCATATATTCACGTCCTTTCTTTGTAGAGATTCAAAAATCCCTACCGCACTTCGTTTGGTGTACCATTCCTTTGCGGAACATAAGAAAACCACTTATATTCCACAAAAGAACGGTTTTATTTAAGCACCAATAATGCGATTGAATAGCTCTAGTAAAATGTCTTTTACTCCAGCAGCGTTGAAGACTAAGCCAACCGCAATAATCGCAATAATTAAAAAGCCAATCAGTTTGCTAAACTCACGCTTGAAGCCAAGATACAAGCCAATCACAACGATTGCTAAAAGCACCAGTGATTGAGCGTTTGATAGAAACCAGTTATAAAGGTTTTGTCCAAAATTCATAAAAATGTTCTCCTCTCTATATTCAATGAATTTGTATTTGAGTTATTTTTTTGTTGTTATCACGTCCTGTTCTTTTACTGACTGTTGCTTCAAAATCTGCTTGTGTCGGTCTGTCAGTTTCGCATGGTCGAGAATGTCTTTTACAACCTGCGTCTGGTTGATTTCATCAAGTTTAATCGCAACCTTTAAGGTCGGGGCAACTTGATGAGATAGCCAGTTCAGCGTCCTTTGGAAGGAGTAAGGCTCTGGTTTTGTGGTTAGTTTTAATCGTTCACGATTGTTCCCAATAAACCAAGCCCATTCTTCATTCAGTTTCCAATCAGAACGAGGTTTGGAATCGTCTTTATCTACAAAACGGATATACCGATTGATAATTTTAAAGGCGGTATGCTCTGGATTGTCATAGACGAGTAAATCACGGACTGCATAATAGGCACGCTCATTTTTCAATCGAATCTCAAAACGGTTTTTTACTTCTGCGTCTTCAATGGGAATATCATTTTTCTTGTACTGCTCGTAGTCCTTTTCATAGATACAGAAATAAACTTCACTTTGTAATGAACCGATATAGAGGGTGTTTCCCATACATTCCTTTTCCTCTTTGCGTACCAGTTCGCCACTGCGATAGCTTTTAAAACTGCGGAAGACGGAGATACATTCTTCCTGTTGGCACTTTTCAGTGAGTACAGGGATATTCAAAATCCCTGTCTTATCGTTAATGGCAAGGTCAAGGCGTTTCATCACACCGCCAGCCACCAAAACGTCCATAAAGAACTCATACCAGCTTCTTTGTTGTGCCAGAAGATAGCTTTCAAATTGTCTGCACCCACGACCTTTCAATTCCACCAGAACTCCTTTGTCCAGTTCATGGGAGCAAAGGACGAATATGTCGCCTAAAGCATAATGCTCTGAATAAGAATAGAAACCATAGTCCTCATGAAGAAAATAGGACAGTTTCAGTTGTAAGATGTTTTCGACCACCTGCTGTACGTCTGTTGTCGGAAAGCGAATCCTTACATAATCAAACAGCATTTCAAGGGGAGCGTCGGGATTGAAGCGTTCCAGAGCTTCCCAAAGGGACTGCTGTAAATCCTCTGATGGCTTGACTTTTCCTGTTTCAATATCGCTTAGATACTGCCTTGTAATACCAGTCGCAACAGCTAAACGGTTTTGAGATAGTCCATAAGCCAAGCGTTTTTCTTTTAAATGCTGTAACCAAGTTTGTTCATTCAGTAAAAATCCCTCCAATCAAAAAGGCGTATGTCAACTTTTAAAGCCCATTTGACATACGCTGAAATTTTGTAAATCCCTTGTAACCAAAGGATTTTCTAATGTTTTTTTGACTGTTTCCTGTCGATTTGTACCCCCCTGTTAGATACGGGGGGTTAAGTGCTGGCGTGGCTATTGCCACACCAGCCAGCAAGATCAGTCCACACCTGCGACTTCCGCTTCGCACGTCGCCTGCGTGGACTGTCTGCTGTTGGATAACTTTTTAATTTCCTCCAAGAAATCATATCCTTTTGGTACAAGGGGAGTATAAAACTCTGATATGACACTTGTTCCTACATCAACATAGCCACGACCTTTGATTCGCTTTAAGAAGAAATCCTTTTGTACGTCACTGCCAAACATCATGCCATAGCCCATTTCAGACATACGACCTAAAGCCACTCTGAAATTAAACTGATCACGGATTCCGTCGCCTAAATATTTTGCGTCTGGACGTTGACAAGCCAGTATTAGAAAGAAGCCAGCTTGACGACCTAACATGACAATCTGTTTCAGCTTATTCATAACTGCGGTGTTTTCTTTTGTTCCCAGCATTTCCATGAAAGCGACGTATTCATCAAAGATTAAGAAGTGTGCCGGGAGACCTAAGTAAGCATAATTTTTGCCAGTCTTATAGTTCTTCATCTGCTTCATTTCCTCACTACGTTTCATCATTTCTTCATAGAATGTTTCAATGCAAGAAAGCAAGTCTTCTTTTCTATAGTAGACATTTGCCATCACAGAACCTAAGTCCGCAAGGTCAGCATTTTTCGGGTCAAGAATATACAGTTTTGAATCTGTATGAAGCAAGGCTTCAATCAGTGTCAGTATAAAGTAAGTTTTACCGCCACCTGTACCACCAGCAATCAACATATGAGGGAGCTTATCATATTCCCACCATACGTTTTTCATTAAGCGAAGTTTACCATCTTTAGCTTCTACTTCATCAATAGAAATACGACTGGCTATGGTGTCATAGAGCAAAGTATATTCCACATAGGAATCCTTTAACTCTTTATCCGTCAGCTCACAGTACAAGCCACTCTCTAATTTCTTTTCCAAGTGTAAGAGTTGGTCTTGATATTTTCCCAGCGTGATTTCCACCCGTATCTGTATCAAGCCATTTTTAAGTCGATAATACATTTTAGGGAAGTAGGTTATCTTTTCCTTTGTACGACCAGCACTATCTTTAAAGAAACCCTCTGTTTTGACCTGTTCAGATTCATACCACTTGTTTTCAAGTATCATCTTTGCCAGTTTTTGACGGTGGTAAAGTTGTTTAACCGTATCATAGCGAACCCGTTTGAATACAAACGCTACCAGCAAGCAGATAAGAATTGCGACACTGAAACTGATAATTAAATAGGGAATGTCAATCTTATCTGCTTGTGATAGGTTAAAATCCTGCCAGTTGATCTGCTGGATTGTCTTCACATGAAACAGTCCGACAACCAGCAGGAAAACAGGCAGGAGTGACGCTATCGTAAAATGAAAGACTAAATCTTTACCAGATGGGCGAATCCTTTTACCACGCTGTTTCATGCGAAAAAGTCTCCTTTCTACCTAGCGACTATTTGTCTTGTGTCGGTTCTTTCTTTGCTTGTGGTTGAGCTTTGAATGAACTAGAATCCTTTGTCAGCACAATATCGTCTGCCTTGATATACCAGTCAACATCTGCTCCTTGATAGGTGGCAGTAGCAACGGTGTCCGCAATGGGATTGATAAGTTCCACCCGTGCGTTATAATCAAACTCTTTCAAAGGCACGCTGGCAGGAATACTTACTTGAATCATGCGTCCTTGTCCTTTGGATTTTAAGTCATAGGTACGTTCCTTGATTTCATCTGAAACCGACCCGTCTTCATTTTGGATTCTCACTTCACGACGTAGAGCAGAGAATTTCAATTCTCCAAAAGTCGTGTCTTTATCTAATACAATGCCATTTGCTAATCTCATCATTTTTCCTCTCTTTCTTTATTCTTTTATCATGTCGTCAGCATGTAAAAGGTAATTTGTAAAACCACGAGTGCCGATTTTGTAGCCCTCTGCGGTAATACGTGGATTGACTAACTTCACACGTTCCTCAAAGCCGAAATGTTTTTCGCCAGCTTCAGCAGGAAGCACCACCACAATATCATCTGCTCTTTGAACATCAGAATAGAGATTATAGCTTCTTGATAAGACAGTTAGCCGTCCGTTGATTCTTCGCTGAACGACTTTATCCTCGCCAGCAAATTCTAAATTGCCGAATGTTTTTTCCATGTTGGGAATCACAAATTTAAGTTCCATATTTTTACCTATCCTTTCTTTTTTATTGGCTGAATGAATGTTTGATGGTCTTAAAGAGTGGGGAACGACCTTTTGATTCTTGATTTTTTGTTTTCATAAGTTCACTTCCTTTCAAAATCGGGTAAAAAAATAGACACCTCATTTTTTGAAGTGTCTACCTATTAAATATTCAAATTTTATTGGAAGTATCTTTATATCTTCACTTTTCAAGGATAAATCGTCGTATCAAAGCTCATTCATAAGTAGTAAATTAGTAGTAAATTGAGTGGTTTTGACCTTGATAAAGTGTGATAAGTCCAGTTTTTATGCGGATAACTAGATTTTTATGCTATTTTTTGCTTAAAAAATGCTCAAATCCCCCCTAGTCCCGTTTTAAAGTGACTCGGAGGGCTTTTTTTGATATAATAAAAAAGACTGTTATCAGTTAGAAAGAGGTTGGTATGAAAGAATTACAAACTGTACTAAAGAAGCGTTTTGCAATCGAATTTGCAGACAAAAACTTACTGGAAACTGCCTTTACTCATACGAGTTATGCCAATGAGCACCGCCTCTTAAAAATTTCACACAATGAGCGCTTGGAATTTTTAGGAGACGCTGTTCTGCAATTATTGATTTCAGAATATCTGTATAAAAAATATCCTAAGAAACCAGAGGGAGATTTGTCTAAACTCCGTGCCATGATTGTCCGTGAGGAGAGTTTGGCTGGTTTTGCGCGTGATTGCCAGTTTGATCAGTTTATCAAGCTGGGGAAAGGGGAAGAAAAGTCTGGTGGGCGTAATCGTGACACCATTCTTGGAGATGCCTTTGAAGCCTTTTTGGGAGCGTTGCTTTTAGACAAGGATGTTGCTAGGGTAAAAGAGTTTATCTATCAAGTCATGATCCCCAAGGTTGAAGCAGGTGACTTTGAAATGATTAAGGATTACAAGACACACCTGCAAGAGTTGCTCCAGGTCAATGGGGATGTGGACATTCGCTACCAGGTGACTTCTGAGATGGGACCTGCCCATGATAAGGTTTTTGATGTAGAAGTTCTAGTTGAGGGCAAGAGTATCGGAAAAGGTCAAGGTCGTTCCAAAAAATTAGCAGAGCAGGAAGCCGCGAAAAATGCAGTGGAGAAAGGGCTGGATTCATGTATTTAAAGGAAATTGAGATCCAGGGATTCAAGTCCTTTGCTGATAAGACCAAAGTCGTCTTTGACCAAGGTGTGACAGCTGTCGTTGGGCCCAATGGTTCTGGGAAGTCAAATATCACAGAAAGTTTGCGATGGGCCTTGGGAGAGTCCAGTGTCAAAAGCCTCCGTGGTGGCAAGATGCCCGACGTTATCTTTGCTGGAACTGAAAGCCGCAAACCACTCAATTATGCCTCTGTTGTCGTGACCTTGGACAATGAAGATGGCTTTATCAAGGATGCAGGGCAAGTCATTAAGGTAGAACGTCATATCTATCGTAGTGGCGATAGCGAGTATCGAATTGACGGCAAGAAAGTCCGTTTGCGTGATATACATGACCTTTTCTTGGATACTGGTTTGGGACGGGATTCCTTCTCCATCATTTCTCAAGGGAAAGTTGAGGAGATTTTTAACTCCAAGCCTGAAGAGCGTCGAGCTATTTTTGAAGAAGCTGCTGGAGTTTTAAAATACAAGACTCGTCGAAAAGAAACAGAAAGCAAACTGCAACAAACTCAAGACAATCTTGACCGCTTAGAGGACATTATCTATGAGCTAGATAATCAAATCAAGCCCCTTGCAAAACAAGCCGAGAATGCGCGCAAGTTTCTCGACTTGGATGGTCAACGCAAGGCAATTTACTTGGATGTACTGGTTGCCCAAATCAAGGAAAACAAGGCTGAACTAGAGCTGACAGAAGAAGAGCTAACGCAGGTTCAGGAACTCTTGACTAGCTATTACCAAAAGCGTGAAGAGTTAGAAGAGGAAAATCAAACTCTTAAAAAGAAACGCCAGGATCTCCAAGCTCAAATGGCCAAGGATCAAGGAAGTTTGATGGATTTGACTAGTTTGATCAGTGACCTAGAGCGAAAACTAGCCCTTTCAAAACTGGAATCCGAGCAAGTAGCCCTCAATCAACAAGAAGCACAAGCCCGTTTGGCGACTTTGGAAGACAAGAGAAAGGCTCTGAGTAAAGAAAAATCTGAAAAAGAAGCGAACTTGGAACAGTTAGAGGAAAGTCTAGCTGAAAATAACAAGGAACTCAATCGCCTAGAAGCGGAGTTATTGGCATTTTCAGATGATCCTGACCAGATGATTGAACTCTTGCGTGAACGTTTTGTGGCACTTTTACAAGAAGAAGCGGATGTCTCAAACCAGTTGACACGAATAGAGAATGAACTGGAGAACAGCAGTCAACTCTCTCAAAAACAAGCAGATCAACTTGAGAAATTGAAAGAACAACTGGCTACAGCTAAAGAAAAGGCCAGTCAACAGCAGGCTGAGCTTGAAACTGCCAAAGAGCAGGTTCAGAAATTATTGGCAGACTACCAAGCTAATGCCAAGGAACAAGAGGAACAGAAAGTTTCTTACCAAGCCCAGCAGAGCCAACTCTTTGACCGTCTGGATAGTCTCAAAAACAAGCAGGCTCGAGCCCAGAGTTTAGAAAACATTCTAAGAAATCATAGTAATTTTTATGCGGGTGTTAAGAGTGTTCTCCAAGAAAAAGACCGTCTTGGTGGGATCATTGGTGCAGTCAGTGAACATTTGATCTTTGATGTGCATTATCAAACTGCTTTGGAGATTGCGCTTGGAGCTAGCAGTCAACATATCATCGTAGAAGATGAAAACGCGGCAACCAAGGCAATTGATTTCCTCAAACGTAACAGAGCTGGTCGTGCGACCTTCCTTCCTTTGACAACGATTAAGGCGCGTACAATATCTAGTCAGAATCAAGACGCTATCGCTGCAAGTCTAGGATTTCTGGGCATGGCAGATGAGTTGGTGTCGTTTGACAAGAGACTAGAAGCCATTTTCAAGAACTTGCTAGCTACGACGGCTATCTTTGATACTGTAGAACATGCGCGTACAGCGGCTCGTCAAGTTCGCTATCAGGTTCGCATGGTGACGCTTGATGGTACCGAATTGCGTACAGGTGGTTCCTATGCGGGTGGTGCCAATCGTCAAAATAACAGTATCTTCATCAAGCCAGAACTGGAGCAATTACAAAAAGAAATTGCTAAAGAAGAAGCTAGTCTGCGTTCAGAAGAAGCGAGTTTGAAGACCTTGCAAGACGAGATGGCGGTATTGGCAGAAAGATTAGAAGCTATCAAGTCTCAGGGTGAGCAAGCTCGTATTCAGGAGCAAGGTTTGTACCTTGCTTATCAACAAACCAATCAGCAGGTCGAAGAACTGGAAATGCTTTGGAAACTTCAAGAAGAGGAATTAAATCGCCTTTCTGAAGGAGATTGGCAAGCGGACAAGGAAAAATGCCAAGAGAGACTTGCTACTATCGCCAGTGAAAAGCAAAATCTGGAAGCTGAGATTGGAGAGATTAAGTCTAACAAAAACGCTATTCAAGAACGTTATCAAAACTTGCAGGAACAGATTTCTCAAGCGCGCTTGCTTAAGTCAGAACTGCAAGGACAAAAACGGTACGAAGTGACTGATATTGGACGCTTAGGTAAGGAACTGGATAATCTGGATATCGAACAAGAGGAAATCCAGCGCCTCTTTCAAGAAAAGGTTGATAATCTTGAGAAAGTGGATACGGATTTGCTAAGCCAGCAGGTGGAAGAGGCCAAAACTCAGAAAGCCAATCTTCAACAAGGTCTGATTCGCAAGCAGTTTGAGTTGGATGATATCGAAGGTCAGCTGGATGATATTGCCAGCCATTTGGATCAGGCTCGCCAGCAGAATGAAGAGTGGATTCGTAAACAAACACGTGCTGAAGCCAAGAAGGAAAAGGTCAGCGAACGCTTGCGCCATCTACAAGGTCAATTAACAGACCAGTACCAGATTAGCTATAATGAGGCGCTAGAAAAGGCTCATGAACTGGAAAATCTCAATCTGGCGGAGCAAGAGGTTAAAGATCTTGAGAAGGCTATTCGCTCACTGGGTCCAGTCAATTTGGATGCTATTGACCAGTACGAAGAAGTTCACAACCGTCTGGATTTCCTCAATAGCCAACGAGATGATATTCTGTCTGCGAAAAACCTACTCCTTGAGACCATCACAGAGATGAATGATGAGGTTAAGGAACGCTTCAAATCAACCTTCGAAGCTATTCGTGAGTCCTTTAAAGTGACCTTTAGACAGATGTTTGGCGGAGGTCAAGCAGACTTGATATTGACTGAGGGCGATCTTTTAACAGCTGGTGTGGAGATTTCTGTTCAACCTCCAGGTAAGAAAATCCAATCTCTCAACCTCATGAGTGGTGGGGAAAAAGCCCTATCTGCTCTGGCTCTGCTCTTCTCCATTATCCGTGTTAAGACCATTCCTTTCGTCATCTTGGACGAGGTAGAAGCGGCGCTGGACGAAGCCAATGTTAAACGTTTTGGGGATTACCTCAACCGCTTTGACAAGGATAGTCAGTTTATCGTCGTAACCCACCGTAAGGGGACGATGGCGGCAGCGGACTCTATCTATGGAGTTACCATGCAAGAATCAGGTGTGTCTAAGATTGTTTCGGTTAAGTTAAAAGATTTGGAAGAAACAATAGACTAGTTACTAAACGATAGCATCTCTTAGGAGGTGCTATTTTTTAAAACTAAAGCGCTAAATTTTCTCTTACGGTCGGTTCAGGCGCAAAAAACGACATTTGGGATTTCCTCTTAGCGAAAAGACTTTCTCTATGATATAATAGTTTTATGATTACAACAGTACCTATTAAGAACGAAAAAGACATTGCAGTACCGGGAAAAACAGTCCTTGTACTAGGTTATTTTGATGGCATCCACAAGGGGCATCAGAAACTTTTTGAAGTGGCTAGCAAGGCTTCTATGAAGGATTATCTGCCAGTTGTCGTGATGACCTTTACAGAATCGCCAAAACTTGCCTTGCAACCTTATCAACCTGAACTCATGCTTCACATCGTCAATCATGAGGAACGAGAGCACAAGATGAAGTGGCATGGGGTAGAGGCTCTTTTCTTACTTGACTTTAGTAGCAAATTTGCCAATCTAACAGGGCAGGAATTCTTTGATACCTATATCAGGGCTTTAAAACCAGCGATTATTGTAGCAGGATTTGACTATACCTTTGGCTCAGATAAGAAAACTGCGGATGACCTGAAGGATTATTTTGATGGAGAGATCATCATTGTTCCTCCGGTCGAGGACGAAAAGGGCAAGATTAGTTCCACACGGATTCGTCAGGCTATTCTTGATGGAGATGTCAAGGAAGTCAAGCATCTGCTCGGCACACCGCTCCCATCTCGTGGGATGGTCGTTCATGGAAATGCTCGTGGGCGTACTATCGGTTATCCAACAGCAAATCTGGTCCTAAGAGACCGAACTTACATGCCTGCAGACGGTGTTTACGTAGTCGATGTGGAAGTGCAACGTCAGAGATATCGTGGTATGGCAAGTGTTGGGAAAAATGTTACTTTCGATGGAGAAGAACCACGTTTTGAAGTCAATATTTTTGACTTTTCTGACGATATTTACGGTGAGACAGTCATGGTCTACTGGTTAGACCGTGTCCGCGATATGGTCAAATTTGACTCCGTAGAGGAACTGGTAGATCAACTCCAGAAAGACGAAGAGATTGCTCGGAACTGGAAGGATGGAGAGTAAGAGTTTGCTATCAATTCGAAAGAGAAGGTAGAATGAAATTCATATAATGGACAAAAAAAGTAGCTTACAAAGGCTACTTTTTTAAAACACGCGATAGACATAAGGATTTTCTGGTTTGTCTACTTTTGTGAAACTCTCAACCTCTAGTATTGGGAGTTTTTGCTTGAGTTCTTTATGGTAGTGGAGGGTCAGGGTTCCTCTAGCTGTGATCCAGGTATTGTCAGGATACTGGCGTGAGTTTCCCTTGGTCAAGAGTCCATATACACCAGAGTCTGCGATACAGTGAATAATCCCAAAGCGAAAGAGGAACTGGCTATCTGGATGGCTAGGATCGTTATAGACAAAGCCTGTAAACTCGATTTTCTTTCCTTCAAACTCCTGAGGATAGTCATAGAGAACTTCCATGACCTCCATATAGTTATCGTCTGTAATTTGAATGGTTGACTGGGAGAGGTATTTATCGGCTGTAGCCCTCATTTCCTTTTCATAAGCAGATTTAGAAAAATAGGTGCTGGTATCGGGTTTAAGGTATTGACTGGATGTTCCTTCGCTTGCCTGAATGGCTGTGTTGATTCCCTCAGCAAGTGGGAAATGATATCCTTTGGCAGATACGGTTCTCGAGTCCAAACTTACTGTCGGAAAGGCAACTCCAATCAATAGAGGTAGTGACAGTAACAGGATGCTGATTCGTCTAGCTCGACGGCTTTCCAAATGGCTGTGAGAATTGATTTTCTTGATCCAGATATAGAATTGAACCAGAGCCAACAGAAGAGAAAGGACCATAGAGATATAGACTAGATAGGAATAGTGGAGGTTGATGTAGTGACTGAGCTTGCCAGATAGCTGCAGATAAAGGGTCAGAGCAAAATAACCTAGTAAAATGAAAAATCGGGTCATACCATCACCCCTATCATGTAAGAATAAAGCAAGACAAGCACTGTCACGATGCCCATGAATTGCCAGATGAAGCGCGCTTTGAGATAGTGTTTCATCATGAGGAGATTTTTGATATCAAGCATGGGGCCAATGATGAGAAAAGCAAGGACTGGCGCTAGGCCGAAGCTCGAGAGGAGAGAAGCTCCGATAAAGGCGTCCGCCTCGCTACAAAGAGAGAGGAGAAAGGCTAGAAACATGAGTAAGAGAATCGCAAGGGCTGGACTAGCACTGATAGAGGTCAGGATCCGAGTTGGGACATAGACCTGCACGATGGCCGCAAAGAGACAGCCAAAGACCAAGTAACGCCCCATATCAAAAAACTCATCAATAGCTTGTATAAAGACCTGAAATATTTTTCTAGCGGGACTCAAGTGTGAAAAGTCATGTTCATGACAAGTAATAGGATTCTCTTTTTGAATGGCTTCCTTCCAGAAAAATCCTAGGAAAATCCCAAGCACCAAAGCAATCACAATAGCTCCCAGCGCTCGCAAGAAGGCAAATTTTATTGAATTGCCAAAGGCAGAATAAGTGGCGAAAAGAACGATAGGATTGATGATGGGAGCAGTCACCAGAAAAGGAACGGCCGTGTAGCTGGGCACTTTCTTTTCCAAAAAACGATTAATAATTGGAACGATTCCACATTCGCAAGAAGGAAAGAGAAAGCCAATGAAGGTACCAAAAAAGATCCTCCCCCAACGATTGCGAGGAAGAAACTCATAAACTTTATCAGGTGTGATATAGACCTCAATCAACCCCGAAATGAGACTCCCAATCAAGACAAAAGGAAGGGCTTCAATCATGATGGAGAGAAAAATAGCCCCTGCTTGTAAGATGCTAGGAGGAAGAGATTGGAAAACAGTCATCTATTTTTTCTTCTCAACTTTTTCTTTTTTGTTTTTGTCATCTGGGAAAGTGACTTGTGTTAAGTCAGGAAGTTTGGCGAATTCCTCAAACATCTTGTCCAAGTCATCCGTTTTTGTAAATTTAACAGCCATGGGCCTACCTCTTTTCTAAATTCTACCTCTATTATACTATTATTTTGTGGAAAAGGGATTATTTTGATAATCAAAGATGCAAAAACAGGTAAGGCAAAACAAGAGCAGTTCCTTATGGTATAATAGGTATATGGACAAAAAATATGAAAAAATCTCCCAAGATTTGGGAGTAACCTTAAAGCAAATCGATACCGTTCTAAGTTTGACGGCTGAGGGGGCGACAATTCCCTTTATCGCGCGTTATCGAAAGGACATGACTGGTAGTTTGGATGAGGTGGCGATTAAGGCCATTATCGACTTGGATAAAAGTCTGACAAATCTCAACGACCGTAAAGAAGCTGTCTTAGCTAAGATTCAAGAACAAGGCAAACTAACCAAGGAATTGGAAGCAGCTATTTTGGCAGCTGAAAAATTAGCAGACGTTGAAGAACTCTATCTTCCTTATAAGGAAAAGCGTCGGACCAAGGCAACTATTGCCCGAGAAGCTGGACTCTTTCCTCTCGCCCGCTTGATCTTGCAGAATGTAGATGGTTTAGAGAAAGAAGCTGAGAAGTTTGTCTGTGAAGGATTTGCGACTGGTCAAGAAGCCTTGGCCGGTGCAGTTGATATTTTGGTCGAAGCCTTATCGGAAGATGTGACTTTGCGCTCCATGACTTATCAGGAGGTGTTGAGACACTCTAAAGTTACTTCTCAAGTCAAGGATGAAAGTCTTGATGAAAAGCAGGTTTTTCAGATTTATTATGATTTTTCAGAGACAGTTGGCAACATGCAGGGTTATCGTACTTTGGCTCTCAATCGTGGAGAAAAGCTAGGTGTCTTGAAGGTCGGTTTTGAACATGCGACGGACAGAATTCTTTCCTTCTTTGCAGCTCGTTTCAAGGTGAAAAATGCCTATATTGATGAAGTGGTTCAGCAATCTGTTAAGAAAAAAGTTTTGCCTGCTATCGAACGACGTATTCGGACAGAATTGACCGAGAAGGCAGAAGAAGGAGCTATCCAACTCTTTTCTGACAACCTGCGAAATCTTCTCTTAGTTGCTCCACTGAAAGGGCGCGTGGTTCTTGGATTTGACCCTGCCTTTCGTACAGGTGCCAAGCTAGCTGTCGTGGATGCTACAGGAAAAATGCTGACAACTCAGGTCATTTATCCTGTCAAACCAGCATCAGCTCGTCAAATCGAAGAAGCCAAGAAAGATCTGGCAGACTTGATTGGTCAATACGGTGTGGAAATCATTGCCATTGGTAATGGAACAGCCAGTCGTGAAAGTGAAGCCTTTGTGGCGGAAGTTCTGAAAGATTTTCCTGAGGTCAGCTATGTTATCGTCAATGAAAGTGGTGCCTCTGTCTACTCTGCCAGTGAGTTAGCCCGTCAGGAGTTTCCAGATTTAACCGTTGAAAAACGTTCTGCTATTTCTATCGCTCGACGTTTGCAAGATCCGCTTGCTGAATTGGTTAAAATCGATCCTAAGTCAATCGGTGTTGGGCAGTACCAGCACGATGTCAGTCAGAAGAAACTGTCTGAAAGTCTGGACTTTGTCGTTGATACGGTGGTGAACCAAGTCGGTGTCAATGTCAATACAGCTAGCCCAGCACTTCTCTCCCACGTAGCTGGACTCAATAAAACTATCTCTGAAAATATCGTCAAATATCGCGAGGAAGAAGGCAAAATCACTTCACGCGCTCAAATCAAGAAGGTTCCTCGCCTAGGTGCCAAAGCCTTTGAGCAAGCTGCAGGTTTTCTCCGTATCCCGGAAAGTAGCAATATCCTTGATAATACAGGAGTTCATCCAGAGAATTATGCTGCCGTCAAGGAGCTCTTCAAACTCTTGGATATCAAAGACTTGAATGAAGAGGCACAAAGTAAGCTTAAGTCCCTTTCAGTTAAGGAGATGGCGCAAGAACTGAATCTCGGCCCAGAAACCCTTAAAGATATCATTGCTGACCTTCTCAAACCAGGTCGAGACTTCCGTGATTCCTTTGATGCTCCTGTACTCCGTCAAGATGTCTTGGATATTAAAGACTTAAAAGTCGGCCAGAAGCTGGAAGGTGTGGTGCGTAATGTCGTTGACTTCGGTGCCTTCGTTGATATCGGGATTCATGAGGATGGTCTCATTCATATTTCTCATATGAGTCGCAAATTTATCAAACACCCCAGCCAAGTTGTATCCGTCGGAGATTTGGTAACGGTTTGGGTTAAGAAAATCGATACCGAACGTGAAAAAGTCAATCTGTCGCTCCTCGCTCCAGATGAATCTAACTGAGTACGTTCAGTCTGTTTCACTCGAAGACTTTGGTAGACCTTTTTCCCACCAAGCCCAGTGGAATCCTCGTCTGCGAACGACAGGTGGGCGATTTTTCCCTAAAGATGGGCATTTGGATTTTAATCCCAAGGTCTATAATGAACTTGGTGTGGAAGTTTTTCGCAAAATCGTGCGCCATGAACTCTGTCACTACCACCTTTATTTTCAGAAAAAGGGTTATCGGCATAAGGACCGAGATTTTAAGGAACTTTTGAAAGAAGTGGATGGACTGCGCTTTGTTCCCCCTTTGAGAGCCCAAAGTAGTTACCTAGTCTATCAGTGCCAATCTTGCCAGCAAACTTATCAGCGTAAGCGTAGGATTGATACCAAACGCTACCGCTGTGGCGTCTGCCGTGGCAAACTCGTCATCTTAAATCGGCCTAAGGACTGATGTTTGTGACCCCGTTTCATGCTATACTACCTGTAAGAATACCGAAAGAGGAAATAATCATGAATACAAAATTTTATAAAATGAGACGAAATCGTATGGTATCGGGAGTTTTAGCTGGTCTATCAGACAAGTGGAATTTTGATGTAACCTTAGTCCGCTTTCTCTTTGCCATTTTTACCATATCAAATTTTGGGATTGGCGTGATTATTTACATCATCCTCGCCTCCATCCTGCCAACTAAGGAAGAAATCGAAGCAGAAATGTACGGAACAGGACCACGCAAACGAAAGGAAGCCGAGGCCATTGATGACAATGATGGACGGTTTTGGTGAGTTGGATTTTGAAATAGTTTATAGATACTTTTCTTATTTCTTAAAGAAGTCAGAAAAAGAAGTGAACCTTAACCCTTGCATCCGCAAGGGTTTTCTTCTTGCCTTTCTTTTATGGTAAAATATTGATAGCGAAATTGCTTGATTTTTTTAATCTTACAAAAATGTAAGATTAAAGTCTCTTTTGTAAGGTTAGGTTATGGCAAGACCTCTTTTTTTGCGATAAACTAGACTCATAAAGAACAAAGGAGCAAAACCATGAAAAGAATTTTACAAAAGAAAACAAGAAAACCAAGTCAAAAAGATATCGAGCGTGTTCAACTGGGATGCGCTATGATGCAAGCGCAGTTTCAATTGATGGGATATTAAGAAGGAGAAAATCATGACACTTTTAGATGTAAAACACGTTCAAAAAATCTATAAAACACGTTTCCAAGGCAACCAAGTAGAAGCTCTCAAAGATATTCACTTTACCGTAGAGAAGGGTGACTACGTTGCCATCATGGGGGAGTCTGGTTCAGGAAAGTCAACTCTGCTCAACATCCTAGCTATGCTGGATAAACCAACTCGTGGTCAAGTTTACTTGAACGGAGTAGACACAGCAACTATTAAAAACTCACGGGCTTCCAGCTTCCGTCGTGAGAAGTTGGGATTTGTCTTCCAAGATTTTAACTTGCTAGATACCTTGTCTGTTAAGGACAATATCTTGCTTCCGTTAGTGTTATCACGAAAACCTATCACAGAGATGATGAAGAAATTGGTGGTAACAGCTGAAAATTTAGGCATCAACCAATTGCAAGAGAAGTACCCTTACGAGATCTCTGGTGGTCAAAAACAGCGGGTTGCAGTAGCGCGCGCCATCATCACAGAACCTGAAATTCTCCTTGCGGATGAGCCAACAGGAGCCCTTGACTCCAAATCATCTGCAGCCTTACTCGATGTTTTTGATGAAATCAATGAACGTGGCCAAACCATTCTCATGGTAACTCACTCAACGGCAGCAGCCAGCAGGGCCAAGCGTGTTCTCTTTATCAAGGACGGCATTCTTTACAACCAAATCTACCGTGGAGACAAGACAGAGCGTCAGATGTTCCAAGAAATCTCTGATACTTTGACTGTTATGGCAAGCGAGGTGAATTAGTATGTTCCGATTAACCAATAAGTTAGCGGTATCCAACTTGATTAAAAACCGCAAACTCTACTATCCCTTTGCCCTTGCTGTTCTCTTAGCAGTGACCATCACCTATCTCTTTTACTCACTGTCACTTAACCCTAATATTGGCAAGATCCGAGGGGGAGAAACTATCTCTATGACCCTCGCTCTTGGTATGGTAGTTGTTACCATCGCTTCAGGGATTATTGTCCTGTATGCCAATAGTTTTGTCATGAAGAACCGCTCCAAGGAGCTGGGTATATATGGTATGTTGGGTCTCGAAAAGCGCCATTTGATCAGTATGGTTTTTAAGGAGCTTCTTATTTTTGGTTCCTTAACCTTGACAGCTGGTCTCGGCCTAGGAGCTCTCTTTGATAAGCTAATCTTTGCCCTTCTTCTGAAGCTGATGAAGATGAAAGTGGAGCTTGTTTCGACTTTCCAACCAATTGTCTTTATCCTAGTTCTCATCGTCTTTGGAGCTATCTTCCTAGGTTTGATTTTTATCAATGCCTTTCGCATCGCACGCATGAATGCCCTTCAGCTCTCTCGTGAAAAAGCTAGTGGTGAGAAAAAAGGACGTTTCTTAGGCCTTCAAACCATTCTAGGTCTAATCAGTTTGGGAGCGGGTTATTACCTAGCAGTTACAGTTGAAAACCCACTTTCTGCTGTTCTGATTTTCTTCGTAGCAGTCTTGCTGGTAATTTTTGGAACTTATCTTCTCTTCAATGCAGGAATCACAGTTTTCCTACAAATCTTGAAGAAAAACAAGCGTTATTATTACCAACCTAACAACATGATTTCTGTATCCAATCTCATTTTTCGTATGAAGAAAAATGCGGTTGGTCTGGCGACGATTGCTATTCTCTCAACCATGGTCTTGGTGACTATGTCCGCTGCAACGAGTATCTTTAAGGGCTCTGAAACTTTCAAGAAAGTCATGAATCCACATGATTTTGGAATTACAGGACAGAATGTTGAAAAAGAAGACATAAATAAACTCCTAGACCAGTATGCTAGTGATGAGGGATTGACTGTTACAAAGAAAGAAGTCCTTAGATACAGTAGCTTTGGTGTAGCAAACCAAGAAGGTACGAAATTAACAATCTTTGACAAAGGTCAAAACCGT
Source organism: Streptococcus sp. 517s (assembly GCF_054445985.1). Classification (NCBI taxonomy): domain Bacteria; kingdom Bacillati; phylum Bacillota; class Bacilli; order Lactobacillales; family Streptococcaceae; genus Streptococcus; species Streptococcus sp. 517s. The sequence continues at coordinate 859,617 of NZ_CM136847.1, forward strand.
GTTCAACCGAAAACTGTTTTTATGGTCTTTGACCAAAAAGACTATGAGAATATGACGGGGCAAAAACTCGCACTTTCAGGAAAGGAAGTTGGATTGTTTACTAAAAACAAAGAACTTCAAGGACAGAAAGAACTGACTCTAAATAACCAGACCTACACGATCAAAGAAGAAATCAAAAAAGATTTTATTCTTGAACATGTCCCAAATCAGTACAATATTCTAACTTCGGACTATAACTATCTGGTTGTTCCTGACCTACAAGTCTTTCTTGACCAGCATCCTAATTCTTCCATCTTTAATCAATACTACGGTGGTATGAACGTAACGGCTAGTGAGGACGAGCAACTCAAACTTGCCAACGACTATTCAAAATTCCTTGATGATTTTAATAGAGAATTGAGCAAAGAAGGAAGCTATGTTTACGGAAGCAATCTGGCTGATAGCAGTGCGCAGATGAGTGCTCTCTTTGGTGGAGTCTTCTTCATCGGTATCTTCCTCTCCATCATCTTTATGGTAGGAACAGTTCTCGTCATCTACTACAAACAAATCTCTGAAGGATACGAAGATCGCGAACGCTTTATCATTTTGCAAAAAGTTGGTCTTGATCAAAAGCAAATCAAGCAAACTATCAACAAACAGGTCCTAACTGTTTTCTTCCTCCCATTGCTCTTTGCCTTCCTACACCTTGCCTTTGCCTATCATATGCTTAGCCTCATCCTAAAAGTCATTGGGGTGCTAGATGCGACCATGATGTTGACTGTCACTTTGTCCATCTGTGCGATCTTCCTCATCGTCTATGTTTTAATCTTTATGATTACCTCAAGAAGTTATCGCAAGATTGTGCAAATGTAAAAAAGATACCTCGATGCTTGTCGAGGTATTTCTTTTATTTTAAATGCTAAAGAGTTGTCCCAAGAGGAAGGTTACGCCCATGGTCAGAAGTCCGATACAGAGGTTGCGGATCATAGCTGTTTTCGTAGGAGCCTTGCCTAGTTTAGCACTGGTATAGCCGGTGACGAGAAGGGAAAGGGCCACGATAAAAACAGTAGCAGGAATACGATAGTCACTTGGAAAGACGATAATGGAAAGCATAGGAGGAAGACTACCCAGTACAAAGGCGATAAAGCTAGATATGGCAGCATGCCAAGGATTGGTAAACTCTTCGTACTCGATACCGTATTTTTCCTCAACCAAGGCTTTGAGTGGATTTTTTAAAAAGGCCTTGTTGGTCAAGAGTTGGGCGGACGTTTCACACTCACCATTTTGAAGGTAAGCAGCATAGAGGGATTGTTTTGCAGATTCGATGTCCTTATTCAAGAGTAATTGCTCTCTAGCGACAGCGGCTTCTTCCGTATCTTTCTGAGTGGATACAGAGACATATTCGCCACCGGCCATAGAAAAAGCACCAGCGAGGATAGCGGCCAATCCTGATAAAAAGATAATCCAGATATTGCTCGTCGCACTGGCAACACCGATAACGACTCCAGCAATGGAAATAATTCCATCATTGGCTCCTAGAACACCTGCGCGTAGGATATTGAGTCGGCCTGCAAAGTTAGCATCAATTTCATGTTTTATTTCTGTCATAGTCATCTCCTTTCTCTCCATTATAGAGAAAAGGGTAGGGGAATACAAACTTTTTAAACTATCTGAAAAAAGTTCTACTATTCTAATTTTTATGCCCTTTGAAGTTTCTCCGAAAAAGTAGTGCTATCCTACTGTACTGGACCTTTTTAAACTTATCTATGGTATAATAGAAGATAGATTTATCAATTGGAGAATAAAGGATTTTATGATTAAACTTGTAGCAACGGATATGGACGGAACCTTTCTTGACGGAAAGGGGCGGTTTGATATGGAACGCCTCAAAAACGTACTTGTTTCTTACAAGGAAAAGGGGATTTATTTTGCAGTGGCTTCAGGTCGTGGTATTCTGTCCCTAAAAAAGTTGTTTGCGGATGTGCGTGATGAAGTGATTTTTATAGCTGAAAACGGGAGCTATGTTGAGTTTCATGGTGAGGATATGTATGAGGCTACTATGTCTCGGGATTTTTACTTGAGCACTTTTGAAGCTTTAAAGAAATCACCCTACTTTGATGAAAGAAAAATGCTACTGACTGGGAAAAAAGCTTGTTATGTTTTGGACATAGTGGATGAGACCTATCTCATGTTTAGCCGTCACTACAATGAAAATATTCAAAAAGTAGCGAGTTTAGAAGATATCACAGATGAGATTTTTAAATTCACCACCAACTTTACAGAAGAAACGATAGAAGTTGGTGAGGCCTGGGTCAACGAAAATGTTCCTGGTGTGAAAGCCATGACAACAGGTTATGAATCCATCGATATTGTCTTGGACTATGTTGATAAGGGTGTGGCTATTGTTGAGCTGGCAAAAAAACTTGGTCTAACCATGGATCAGGTTATGGCGTTTGGCGATAATCTCAATGACCTTCACATGATGCAGGTTGTCGGTCACCCAATCGCTCCTGAAAACGCGCGACCAGAGATTTTAGAATTAGCAGAGACAGTGATTGGCCACCATAAGGACCAGTCAGTGATGACTTATATGGAGGGCTTATAATGGCAGATATTAAATTGATTGCACTTGATTTGGATGGCACCTTGCTGACAACGGATAAAAAGCTAACAGATCGTACTAAGGCGGTCCTCAAAGCTGCGCGTGACCGTGGCATCAAGGTCGTGCTGACAACGGGGCGTCCTCTAAAGGCTATGGATTTCTTTCTCCATGAGCTGGGTACTGATGGTCAGGAGGACGAGTACACCATCACCTTTAATGGTGGTCTGGTACAGAAAAATACTGGAGAGATTCTCGATAAAACCGTCTTTTCAATCGACGATGTAGCACGATTGTACGAGGAAACTGAAAAACTGGGATTACCGTTAGATGCTATTTCAGAAGGAACAGTCTATCAAATCCAGTCGGACCAAGAAAGTCTCTATGCTAAGTTCAACCCAGCCCTGACTTTCGTGCCTGTCGCTTTTGAAGATCTATCTAGTCAGATGACATATAATAAATGTGTGACTGCTTTTGCCCAAGAACCTTTGGATGCAGCGATTCAACAGATTTCTCCAGAATTGTTTGACCAATATGAAATCTTCAAATCGCGTGAAATGCTATTGGAATGGTCCCCTAAAAACGTCCACAAGGCAACAGGTTTAGCAAAATTAATTAAACATTTAGGCATCGACCAAAGTCAAGTCATGGCTTGTGGGGACGAGGCCAATGACCTTTCCATGATTGAGTGGGCAGGTCTAGGAGTTGCCATGCAAAATGCAGTTCCTGCTGTTAAGGAAGTTGCCAATGTGATTACCCCTATGACCAATGACGAGGAAGCCGTTGCATGGGCTATCGAAGAATACGTGCTAAAGGAGAATTAGAATATGGGATTATTTGACCGTCTATTCGGGAAAAAAGAAGAGCCGAAAATCGAAGATGTTGTAAAAGAAGCTCTGGAAAATCTTGATTTGTCAGAAGAGGTTGAAGAAAACCAAAGGGCAGTCGAAGAAACAAGCCAAGAAGAGACAGAAACGGACAAAGGGGAAAAAACTCTTGCTCAAGAAGAAATTTCACAGGTCTCGACAGAAGAAGTAATTGAACCAGAAATAGTCGTGGAAACTGCTCAGGAAGAGGTTGAACTAGAATCTGATGAGCTAAAGCAAAGCCAAGAGCCTGAAGAAGTTTTAGAAGAAGAGAACCAAGAAACAGAAGAAGAGTTAGCTCCTGAAGTCGTAGAAGAACTTCCTCAGGTTGAAGAAACCGTTCAGGAAAAATATGACCGCAGTCTCAAGAAAACGCGTACGGGATTCGGGGCACGCTTGAATGCCTTCTTTGCCAACTTCCGTTCCGTTGATGAAGAGTTTTTCGAGGAATTGGAAGAACTGCTCATCATGAGCGACGTCGGTGTGCAGGTCGCTTCGAACCTAACAGAAGAACTTCGCTATGAAGCTAAACTCGAAAACGCTAAGAAGCCTGACGCACTCCGTCGTGTCATTATCGAGAAATTGGTCGAGCTCTACGAAAAGGATGGCAACTACGATGAACAAATCCATTTCCAAGATGGTTTGACAGTCATGCTCTTTGTCGGAGTCAATGGTGTTGGGAAAACAACTTCTATCGGGAAATTGGCTCATCGCTACAAACAAGCTGGCAAGAAAGTCATGTTGGTTGCGGCAGATACCTTCCGTGCTGGAGCCGTTGCCCAGCTAGCAGAATGGGGTCGACGTGTGGATGTTCCTGTTGTGACGGGGCCAGAAAAGGCTGATCCAGCAAGTGTGGTCTTTGATGGGATGGAACGTGCTGTAGCAGAAGGGATTGATATTCTTATGATTGATACAGCAGGCCGTCTGCAAAACAAGGACAACCTTATGGCTGAGTTGGAAAAGATTGGCCGTATTATCAAACGTGTTTTGCCAGAAGCACCCCATGAAACATTCTTAGCCCTTGATGCTTCAACTGGACAGAATGCTTTGGTACAAGCTAAGGAATTTTCGAAGATAACACCATTGACTGGAATTGTTTTGACAAAGATTGATGGAACTGCCCGTGGTGGTGTTGTTCTGGCTATCCGCGAAGAACTCAATATCCCTGTAAAATTGATTGGTTTCGGTGAAAAAATCGATGATATCGGGGAATTTAACTCAGAAAACTTTATGAAGGGTCTCTTAGAAGGCTTGATTTAATACAAAATAAATATCCTGCAAGATTGACTTGCAGGATATTTTTGCTATTCTAAACGGCCATCTTCACGATAGGCGATATCTGGTTGCCAGGTCCATTTGGCTCCATACTTTTCAAGTAAGTCAAAGCTAGCTTGTGGTCCCATGCTTCCAGCTTTATAATCGTAGAGTGGAGCACTGTTTTCTGCCCAGAGCTCTTCGATACGGTCAATCAATTTCCACGAAGCACTTACCTCATCCCAGTGGCTAAAATTGGTTGAGTTGTTGTTCAAGACATCGTAGATTAATTTCTCGTACGGATCTGGTGAGGCTCCAGTAGCAGTAGCATCTGTACGGTAATCCAGAGAGCTTGGTGCCAGGTTGAATTCTTCACCGACTTGCTTCCCATTTAGGCTGAGAGAGAATCCTTCAGTTGGTTGGATATAGATGGTCAAGATATTTGGTGCTAACGGTTCTCCAAAGATAGAGTCCATTTGCTTAAAGACGATATTGACATGAGTCCCTTTTTCAGTCAGACGTTTACCAGTACGGAAGAAGAAGGGAACTCCACGAAAGCGATCACTGTCTACAAAGAAGGCACCAGATGCAAAGGTTTCTGTTGTAGATTCAGGATCGACGTTTGGCTCGCTACGATAGGAAATGTATTTCATGCCATCGATTTTACCAGAGCGATATTGACCACGGATAAACTGTTCTTTCAATTCTTCCTCAGTTGGATGATAGAGGTTTTTAAAGACCTTTATCTTTTCAGCACGAATTTCATCTTTTGTAAAGCTAGCTGGTTTGTCCATGGCTAGAAGAGAGAGGAGTTGAAGAGTATGGTTTTGCACCATATCACGAAGGGCACCAGATTGATCATAGTAGCCACCGCGTTCTTCAACACCCAAGCGTTCCGCAAAGGTAATCTGAACATTATCGATGTGTTCGCGATTCCAAACATTCTCAAAGATCATGTTGGCAAAACGAACTGCAAAGATACTCTGAATCATCTCTTTACCTAGGTAATGGTCAATACGGTAGATTTGCTCCTCATCAAAGGCTGCAAGGAGATCTTCATTGAGTTTGCTTGCTGTTTCGTAGTCTGTACCAAATGGTTTCTCAACGATCAAGCGCTCAAAACCTTTACCATCAACAATGTTTTCAGATTTGAGGTGCTTGGCAATGGTTCCGAAGAACTGAGGTGCCATAGACAAGAAGAAGAGCTTATTGTGTTCAGCTTGGTATTTTTCATTGAGCTCAGCTTGTAATTGACGCAAAGCAATGTAATGTTCTGTATCATTCACATCATGGCTTTGATAGTAGAAGTGGCTGGCAAATTCTTGGGCTTGCTCGGTACTATCTGCCAAATCAAGGATGGACTCGACAACTACAGATTCAAAATATTCCTTACTCCAAGGTCTACGAGCTGTTCCGATAACTGCGAAATGCTCAGAGAGATTGCCTGATTTATAGAGTCTGAAAAGGGAAGGGTAGAGTTTGCGTTTAGCTAAATCTCCACTCGCACCGAAAATTGTAACAATAACCTTTGATGACATCTAGCTACCTAATTTCTATATTTTTTCCTAGTTGGACTAGGGATGAGATTTTCTCATTGTCATAGCTTTTATTTTATCATAATTTTCAAAAAAATCAAAAATCCAATACGCAATTAAAAAAGTGTAAGGAGAACCTTACACTTTCGGTTTATACGTTTAAGACTTTGTCCAAGAACTCTTTTAGACGAGGGTGTTGCGGGTTATCAAAGATTTGATCTGGTGTCCCATCTTCCAGGAATTCACCATCAGCTGTGAAGATAACACGGTTGGCCACCTGACAAGCAAATCCCATCTCGTGGGTTACGATGATCATGGTCATACCTTGCTCTGCTAATTCCTTCATAACGTTTAGTACATCTCCAACCATTTCAGGGTCAAGAGCGGAAGTTGGCTCATCAAAGAGCATGATATCAGGATTCATGGCAAGTCCACGAGCGATAGCTACACGTTGTTTCTGACCACCTGAAAGACTATCTGGATTGGCATTAGCTTTATCTGCTAGTCCAACCTTTTCAAGCAACTCCATCCCCAATTTCTCAGCTTCTTCTTTGGTCATTCGTTTGTGTTCAATAGGAGCAAAAGTGATATTCTCTAGAACGGACATGTGAGGGAAGAGGTTGAAATGTTGGAAGACCATTCCTACGTTCTCACGAACATGGTCGACATTGGTTGATTTGTCAGTCAGATCATAACCATTCACAGTAATGTGACCACTCGTTACCTCCTCGAGAAGGTTAAGGCTACGGAGGAAAGTGGATTTACCAGAACCAGAAGGACCGATGATACAGACAACATCTCCTTCATAGAATTTAGTCGTAATGCCTTTTAAAACTTCATTTTTTCCATAATACTTATGCAAATCATTTACATCAATTTTTAGTTTTGCCATTAACGAATCCTCTTTTCTAAGCGTTTCGCTAGTCTAGTCAAAAGCGTGATAATTACAAGATAGAAGATAGCAAGGATTGCATACATCTTGAAACTTTGGTAGTTACGGGCGATGATGATCTTACCAGTTTGGAAAAGTTCCACCAGCCCGATAGCAGATACGATGGTTGTATCTTTAAGAGCGATAACGAATTGGTTGACAAAGTTTGGCAACATCAATTTAGTTGCTTGTGGCAAGATAATCTTACGCATGGTCTTTCCATAAGAGATACCAAGACTGCGACTGGCTTCCATTTGCCCAACTGGAACAGCTTGAATCCCACCACGAACGATTTCAGCGATATAAGCAGCAGCATTGAGTGAGAGGGCTATGGTACCAGCTACAAAGTCGTTAATTGGACTTTGATGGCCTGTAATGGACTCGATGAAGTTTGGAATCCCCCAGAAGATGAAGGCTGCAAGAATCATCAATGGGATACCGCGAATAACGTCAACGAAAATCTCAGAGATGACACGAAGAGATTTGTATGGGCTAACGCTAAACATACCGAAGATAATCCCGATGACAATGGCAATTGCAAATGAAATAAGCGCTAGAGCAAGAGTGATTCCAAGTCCACTAAGAAGTTGTTTGTAGTTGTTTTGAAGCAAGCCCCAGATAGTTGTTTCGTCAACCGTACTTGTAGAGTCAGTTGAAGTTTCGCTAGCTAGATACTTGTCAAGAATCTTTTGGAATTCTCCGTTAGCTTTGAGGTTCGCAAGTCCATTATTGAACATCTGGATCAATTCTGGGTTTGTTCCTTTTCTAACTGCAAAGGCTGTTTCACCGATTGGAGTTCCAGCGATTGGCGTTTTCAATTTTTGACCTTGGCTGATAGAATATTTGAGAACTGGCTCATCATCCATCACGGCATCAATAGAGCCAGTGTTCAGACTGTCATACATAGATGCGCCATCTGCGAAGGTTTTAATCTTATATCCGTATTTGTTTTGGTTTTCAGTAAGGAACGTTTGAGAAGCAGTCCCGTTTTTAACACCGACAGTTTTATCCTTGAGGTCTTCATAAGAAGCAATGGTGCTTGATTCTTTCACACCGAGAATCGTATTTGCTGTGTAGTAGGATTCTGAGAAGTCGAAGGTTTCCTTACGAGCATCCGTTACAGACATACCAGCAATGATACCATCTGCTTGTCCTGCTTGAACAGCACTGATTGCTGCGTCAAATCCTGGGTTGGTAATTTCAATTTCAAAACCTTGATCTTTGGCAATGGCCTTGATGAGGTCCATATCAATACCAGTGTATTGATTGCTTGAATTTTGAAAGACGAATGGGGCGAAAGATGAGTCGCTAGCAATAATGTACTTGCTTTTCACTGGAGTAGCTTTTTGCCCAGCAGCAGTAGTTGTCGTTGGGGTTGCCGTAGTTGTAGAAGCTGTCCATTTTTGGATGATTTGCTCCAAGCTACCATCTTTCTTCATTTGTGCTAGGGCTTCATTAAACTCGGTAACCAAGTGTTCATACTTGCTCCCTTTCTTGACACCAAAAGCAAAGCTTCCAACAGCTTCACCATCCATATTGATGCTGAGATCTTGTCCTTGGTTAATCGCATACTCAATAACAGGTTTATCATCCATGATGGCATTTACAGCACCAGCACTTAAACTGTTATTCATCAAATCACCAGTATCAAAGGTTTTGATAGAGAAACCGTATTTATCTTTGATACTTTCGAGGAAACGTTGAGCAGCAGTTCCGTTCTTAACTCCAACTGTTTTTCCGCTAAGTCCCTCATATTTGGTGATTTTATTTGCCTTTGTCGTAGCAATGACAACTTTTGTATCATAATAGGTATCAGACATGGTAAAGACATTTTCACGTTCTTTTGTTTTTGTCATACCTGCCATAATAGCATCTGCTTGACCTGACTGCACTGCATTTACAGCTGCGTCAAAGCCAGGATAAGACATTTGGATGTTCCATCCTTTGATTTCTGCGACTTTATTGATAATATCAACATCAATCCCTTTGTAGGTTTGATCTGAATCTTTAAACTCAAAAGGCGCGTAAGCTGTATCAGACACAATCTTAACAGTATCAGCTTTTGCCATACCTAGTGAGAAAATGGGAAATAAAATGAGCAAACATGCTAGTATTTTTTTCTTCATTTTTAGTCTCCTTTTCCGAATATTTTTCCATTATACCAGAAAAAAGGTGAAAAGGCAAATTTTTATATTTTTGTGTCAGAAAATATAACATCTATGTTTTCTTTTCCTTCTTGAATTGCTACTATAAAATGATATAATAATAGTATGTAATAGAAGAAATGAGGGCAGGAACATGAAGAATAAAAGAATATTTAAAGACTTCCAATCTTCCCAAATGAGTTTAAATATTTACACAAGTCCTTTGTTAGCCTTTGTTTTTGTCTTTATAGGAGAGTTTGTTGCATATACTTTGTATGGTATTAGCTTGTTAGCTCTCATCGGACTTGCTAGAAATTTTGGAGAGGCTGGTCAAAATCTTGCAACTTACTTGCAAACCTTGCAGCAGAGCTTGACGGATAAAACAAGTGACTTTCGTTTAATTTTAGCATTGCTGTCCTTTGGTTTTATTCTCAACACTGTGTTCAGATGGACTAAAAAAGTTGAGAAAAGATCTATTAGAACCTTGGGATTTTATAGAGAAAATTTCCTTAGCAGTCTTCTGAAAGGATTTGGCCTAGGTTTGGCACTTTTTCTTCTGACCTTGTTAGGTTTGGTGGTCTTGGGGCAATATCGTTTGGAATCCATTCGCTTGAATCCTTATTCGCTTACTTTTGTCGTCTTTACTATCCCATTTTGGATTTTACAGGGGACAGCAGAAGAAGTGGTGTCCCGTGCTTGGCTTCTTCCACAATTGGCCTCAAGAACCAATCTAAAACTTGCTGTTGTCATATCTAGCATATTCTTTACCCTGCTTCATGTGGGAAATTCTGGTCTAACACCTCTATCTCTAGTGAATCTCTTCTTATTCGGAGTTGCCATGGCTCTTTACCTTCTCAAAGCTGATACAGTTTGGGGTGTTGCAGGTATTCATGGAGCTTGGAATTTTGCTCAGGGCAATCTTTTTGGCATTTTAGTTAGCGGTCAACCGTCAGGAACGTCTCTGATGACCTTTTTACCACAAGGCAATCAAGTTTGGCTATCAGGAGGCTCTTTTGGGATTGAAGGTTCTATCATGACAAGTTTAGCCTTGTTACTTCTGATTGTCTATCTCGCTAATCAATTAAAGAAAGAAAATGAAAGGATGTGACTTAGGTCCGTCCTTTTCTTCATGAAAATGCTATAAGTATGCTAAAATAGGAATAGCACATGGAGAGAGGATTCTTATGATTAATCGAATTACAGATAATAAATTTAAACTAGTATCAAAATATGAACCTTCAGGAGATCAACCCCAAGCAATTGAGCAGTTGGTTGATAATATCGAGGGTGGAGAAAAGGCTCAGATTCTGATGGGGGCGACGGGTACAGGGAAGACCTATACCATGAGTCAGGTCATTTCCAAAGTCAATAAACCAACTTTGGTCATTGCCCACAACAAAACCCTAGCTGGTCAGCTCTACGGAGAGTTTAAGGAATTTTTCCCTGAAAATGCTGTTGAGTACTTCGTGTCTTACTATGATTATTACCAACCCGAGGCCTATGTCCCTTCGAGTGATACCTATATTGAAAAGGACAGCTCTGTCAATGACGAGATTGACAAGCTCCGCCACTCAGCGACTTCAGCCCTTCTGGAGCGTAATGATGTCATTGTCGTGGCCTCTGTCTCTTGCATCTATGGTTTGGGTTCGCCCAAGGAATACGCTGATAGTGTCGTTAGTCTCCGTCCAGGTCTTGAAATTTCTCGTGATAAACTTTTGAATGACTTGGTTGATATCCAGTTTGAACGCAATGATATTGATTTCCAACGGGGAAGATTTCGCGTTCGCGGGGATGTGGTAGAGATTTTCCCTGCTTCCCGTGATGAACACGCTTTTCGAGTAGAGTTTTTCGGGGATGAGATTGACCGTATCCGTGAAGTGGAGGCTTTGACAGGTCAGGTATTGGGAGAAGTGGATCATTTGGCGATTTTCCCTGCCACTCACTTTGTGACCAATGATGATCACATGGAAGTTGCTATTGCTAAGATTCAGGCAGAGTTAGAAGAGCAGTTAGCTGTCTTTGAGAAGGAAGGCAAACTGCTGGAAGCCCAGCGTTTGAAACAGCGGACAGAGTATGATATCGAGATGTTACGTGAGATGGGGTATACAAATGGGGTTGAGAACTACTCTCGTCACATGGATGGTCGTAGCGAAGGAGAGCCCCCTTATACGCTTCTTGATTTCTTCCCAGATGATTTCTTGATCATGATTGATGAAAGTCACATGACCATGGGGCAAATCAAGGGCATGTATAATGGAGACCGTTCGCGTAAGGAAATGTTGGTCAATTATGGTTTCCGTTTACCGTCCGCCTTGGACAATCGTCCTCTCCGTCGGGAAGAGTTTGAGAGTCATGTTCACCAGATTGTTTACGTTTCAGCGACACCAGGCGACTATGAAAATGAACAGACGGAGACAGTGATTGAGCAAATCATTCGTCCAACAGGGCTTTTAGACCCTGAAGTGGAAGTTCGTCCGACTATGGGACAGATTGATGACCTCCTAGGTGAAATCAATGCCCGTGTTGAGAAGAACGAACGAACCTTTATCACCACTTTGACCAAGAAAATGGCAGAGGACTTAACTGACTACTTCAAAGAAATGGGTATCAAGGTTAAGTATATGCACTCAGATATCAAGACCTTGGAACGGACAGAGATTATACGTGACCTGCGTTTGGGTGTCTTTGATGTCTTGGTCGGAATCAATCTCCTTCGTGAAGGGATTGACGTTCCTGAAGTAAGCTTGGTTGCCATTCTCGATGCTGACAAGGAAGGTTTCCTACGTAACGAACGTGGTCTTATCCAGACCATTGGACGTGCTGCTCGTAATAGTGAGGGCCATGTCATCATGTATGCGGACACAGTTACCCAGTCTATGCAACGAGCTATCGATGAAACGGCTCGCCGTCGTAAAATCCAGATGGCTTATAATGAAGAGCATGGTATCGTGCCACAGACAATCAAGAAAGAAATTCGTGACCTAATCGCCGTGACCAAGGCAGTTGCTAAAGAAGAGGACAAGGAAGTAGATATCAATAGTCTCAACAAACAAGAACGCAAAGAACTCGTCAAGAAACTAGAGAAACAAATGCAAGAAGCCGTCGAAGTGCTTGACTTTGAACTGGCAGCTCAGATTCGTGATATGATGTTGGAAGTGAAGGCGATGGATTGAAAGGATAAATAGAAGAATGAGTGAAGCTTCTTTAATAACAATTATCAGTGTAATGATTTCTAGTGTTATTTCAATTGTTGGTTTTATTGTAACTTATTTTTCAATGAAGCAGAGTTTCCAGAATGAACTTAAGCGTAATAGAGATACATTAGCACTGGAGAATATGTCTAAAATTCCTTATAAGGTTTTATCGCTTTTTGATGATATGATTGAAATCAATTCTTTAAAAAATGATAGACTCAAAGAAAAGAAACAAGAAGAAAATTTGAAGATCTTTAAAGAGATAATGAATACAATCTACTCATACGGTTCAAAAGAGTCTATAAAGATAGCATCGTTCATGCAAAAAGAAAACTATAAGGTTGCGGTTAAAGGAATTACTCGAAATGAATATCGGATGATGGCTATTTATGTGTTACTTGCTACACAAATTAAATATGATGTTACTTCAGTTGCTATTAGTCCGAAATATTGGTTTATAATGAAGTTGAATGATTTTGACTCGCAAGAAAAGAAGATTTCTGAAGCGACAAATAAGTTAATAGATGAGTTAGGACTAGATAAGAACTTTATGATGTGAAACTTAATTGTTGAAAGGAGCACACATGCGTTATGCACTTTTACTCCGTGGCATCAATGTTGGCGGGAAAAATAAGGTCGTTATGGCTAATTTGAAGAAGGATTTGGCTAGGTTGGGGGTTTGAAAATTCAGTTTCCTACATCAATAGTGGCAATCTTTTCTTTGATAGCGAAGAGCAGGAGGAGAGGATTCGGGAGATTTTGACGGATTATTTTAGTCAGTCTTATGATTTTCCCCTGCCTTTCGTCCTTGTCAGCTCTGCCATGCTTCGAAAAGAATCAGCCAATCCACCTAGTTGGTCGCAGGATGAGACAGCCTTTAGGAGAGATGTTCTCTTTTATCTGCCAGAGGTAGACAGGGAAAGCGTTCAAGAGCTAGCAGGCGGTTGGGCAAATGACAAGGAGCAGTTACATTTTGGGCAGACGGCTTTCTTTTATAGTAATGCTGACCAAGCGGACTATCTCAAGTCCGATTACCATAAGAAACTGCTTAAATCCAGTTTCTACAGGCAACTGACTATCCGAAATGGCAAGACTTTCTAGAAGATTGTGGAGTTGGTGAATGAGAAGTAAAACCAAAAAGAAAAATAAAAACAAAAGAAAAGTAAAAGCTCAGGGGAACAAGTTTATCCTTTGGTTGGAAAAACATTGGATAGTAGAAGCTCTTTTAGGTTATATATTCTTTATAATGGTTGGTCTTGGCATGGGATATTTAACATTTGGTAATGAGAGTATTCCTGCTCCACTTCGTGAGTTTAGTTATATTAGCCCCTTGTATTTAAATTTGTTTCTTTTGATTACTTTTCCATTCTATTCTTGGTTTGGAAGTCTGAGAGGAGAGGGGAGCAACTCGCTGGAAGATATTTCAGAATTTTTTCTCTATCTAAATGGCCCGATTTTTCTTTTTCATTGTTTTGTAGGGATTAGATTGAAACACGGAAAAGGTTTTTTGCCACCTTTAATAAGTTTGGATTCTCGCTATGTTTGGTTTCCGATTGCTATCTATCTAATCTTTTTATTCATTTCAGCGTTAACGATGTTGATTTTAAAATATAACGACAAAAAGAGGAAAAATCATGACAAAAGAAAATCTAACTAAATTATTTTCATTTAAAACCCTCTATTTGGCTTTGCTAGCTTTTGTGATTCTTCATTTGGTGCTGTTAGTTTTTGGTCTATCCTTTACGTCGATTTTGTGGAATAGTTGGTCTTTCATTCTTTGTTTGACCTTCTTAATCCATCCCTGGAGAATCTTTTATAGAACAAGAGATTTTCAATGGTATCACCTTATTTTTCAAATATTTAGTGGATTGGTTGCACTTTACCTTTGGTTTGCAGCATTCTTTGTTTTATCAATTATCTCGGATTCAGCCATCCCTATCAATATAGACTATCGCATACAAGATAAGGAAATCATCATTGTGAGAGGTTTTTGGGCCCGTAGTACCTATGAACATCATGAGTTGCTCAATCCCTATATCATGAAGTCAGAAATAAAATACAACAAAGATATATTTGAATAATTTAGAAAGCGAGCAAATCTATGTCCCGTGCCCAAGCAACTATTTTAACCAACATCTGTCTAATCGAAGATCTAGAAAATAAGCGAGTAGTCATGCAATATCGCTCTCCTGAAAACAATCGCTGGTCTGGCTATGCCTTTCCAGGAGGTCATGTTGAGAACGGCGAGGCCTTTGCCGAGTCCGTCATTCGTGAAATATACGAAGAAACTGGTCTAACGATTCAGAATCCCCAACTGGTCGGTATTAAAAATTGGCCCTTAGATACAGGTGAGCGCTACATCGTCGTTTGTTATAAGGCGACAGAGTTTAGTGGAACTCTTCAATCCTCAGAGGAAGGAGAAGTATCTTGGGTGCAAAAAGACCAGATTCCAAACTTGGATCTGGCCTATGATATGTTGCCTTTGATGGAAATGATGGAAGCACCTGACAAGTCTGAGTTCTTCTATCGTCACCGTACAGAGGACGGCTGGGAGAAAGAAATTTTCTAGTCTTTTACCAAATAACCGAGCTGATCCAAGGCCTCCTCGATATAGTGGAGGTCTTGTTGTGTCTCGGCTTCAACAAGGTGGTAATGGATGCCGTCTGTCAATTCAGAAAGTGGTCTAAAGTCTGAGTTCTCTACTTGTTCGAGAAAATGCTGGACATCTCGGCGACAGGTAAGTTTGAGCAGAGTCTCAATTTCACCATAAACGGGATGATCAATTAAGATATTTTGAACGCGTCCGCCATTATCTACAATGGCTAGAAGTTCCTGCCCGATTTCTTCCAGTTCATGTTTCACTTTAAAGAGTTTGTGGACGTAGGGACTGGCATCATTTTCTTTGTAGATATAACCACGATTGGTGGATAGGATAGGAGCCCCATCTGCTCGGAGAATAGCGATATCCTGTACAATGACTTGGCGCGTAACATGAAAGTGTTCAGCCAAGGTTTGACCATTGAGAGCTTTTGGCGCCTCTTTTAATAGTTTGAGAAGAGCTTGTTTGCGATCCGTTGTCATAGTTTTTCCTTTTAGCGACGTTTTCGAAGCACCTTATAGACAGCTAGTGCTAATGTATAGTCTACCATACTATGGACAATTGTTCCAAAACCAACTAGGACGAAGAGAACATAAAACATATTTTCAACGTTTGTCCCTGAAGTAGCATAGAAGATGATACAAGCTAGTACTTCAGCGATAGCGTGAACAACACCCAAAACAAAGTTAAAAATCCAAGATGCCTTTGGTTTATCCAAGGTTTCAGGGAATTTTTTTAAGTAAAATGCTCCCAAAATACCAAAAACGATGTGAGAAAAGGCGCGTAGGACGATAACCATAGGGTAGCCTGCCATCAGGAAACCGAGACTCGAAGCAATAATCACAAAAGCAGCCATCAAAGGTGATAGGAACATGGCGATAAAGATGGCGATATGGCTTCCTAAAGTGTAAGAAGCTGGTGGGATGACGATTTTAAAAGGCATAATGATTGGAATCAAAATCGCGATTGCTGTGAGTAGAGCAGTCATGGTCATAAACTGCGTTTTTTTCCGTATATCCATAAGAACCTCCATTTATCTGTATATACACAAGTATAGTACAATAAATAATCAGTTAAGTCAAGAAGCATTAGTGATTTTTAAGGGATATTTGATTAAATGTGGTAAAGAAAGAATACTGGGAACTTAATTCTTATGTTTTAAATGTTAAACTCCACCTTCAGGACGAAAGTGGAGTTATTTTTTTATTTCTTCAAGGTTTCGAGACGTGGGACAATCGCTACAGTTAGAATAGCTGAGATAACCAATTCGGCGATTGAGTTTGTAGAGATGACAGTTGCTAGGAGTTTTTGGATATTGCCATCGAAGACATTTCCAAAAAGGAAGAAGATTCCCCCGAGGACAAAGACGGTGTTTGTAAGGGAACCGAGAGCACCAGCTAGGATTAGCCCAGTTTTATTTTTCATCAGTTTATAAACCAAGTAAGGTGTCAGACCGATCAAAATGCGAGGGACAATAGCGATAATCGCAGAATAGATGTTTCCGTTCGGTACGAATGGAGAAAAGAGGTAGCTGGTTGGAAGGATGGTAATCGTGTTTACCGTTAAGCTTAGCAGTCCCATCAAGAAACCAAGTGTAACACCAACTCGTGGGCCGTAAATGATACTAGCAATGATTACTGGAATATGAACGATAGTTGGTTTAATTGGAAATGGGAAAAGATTAAATAGGAGAGAGCTCAAAAAGTGGATAACGAGCATAACTGCAAAAAAGATAGCAATTGGGGCAATGTTAGAGCGTTTGTTCATCGAGGGTTTCCTTTATTCTTTCTAAAATAGTATTCAGGTCAGCTAGGGCGCCTTTGCCGTAATCACCACAGGCTAGTAGAGATTCCTTGGGAGAGATAATCTGATAACCATAAGTCTCTAATGTTTTTAGATTAGCCTGAGTTGCCGGATGGTCATACATTTTTGTATTCATGGCTGGTGCGACTAACTTTTTGACGTGATCTTGCAGGGCAAGAGCTGTACTCGTAACCATGTTATCCGCAAAACCATGTGCTAGTTTGGCAATGGTATTAGCAGTAGCAGGGACAACAATAAAAAGGTCAGCTTTTTTTCCTAGTTCGATATGATTGACTTGATCAGGAGCGGGTTCCTTCATGACATCAAGGTGAACTGGATTCTGTGAGAGTACCTGTAGTGTCAAAGGCTGGATAAACTCTCTCGCTGCCTCGGTCATTAAGACAGTGACATGATGGCCTTGTTTTTTCAAAGAACTGACCAGGTCAGCTGATTTATAGGAGGCAATGGAACCTGTCACTGCAATGAGAATATTTGCCATGGCTTTCCTTTCTATGAATGATAGGTTTGAATTTTTTCAAGGAGGAGTTCTGCAATTTCCTCTTTGGTTTGAACAGTTTGAAGATGATCATTCTCAACAAAGATTGCCCGATGCTGATTTGCTGAAATGTGAGTGAGGTCATTTGCAATGATCAAGTCTGCTCGGTTCTTGATAAGACTTTTTCTAGCAATCTCAACTAGATGATCTTCGGTAACATCAACCAGCAGTTTAAAACCAATCAGATGAATAGCAGGATTCCATTCTTTGACTAGAGAGATGATTTTGGGTGTTTTTTTCAGGAATAAAACCTGAACCTCATCAGTTGAAGAAATCTTAGCTTGATGATTCTGCTTGTTTAAGAATTCTTCTAGGTTGGAGCTAGCCTGTACCTCCTCAAGCCCCGTCATATAAACAGGAGTATAGTCAGACACAGCCATTGAATGAATCAAGACCTGGTAATTTGGAACACAATCCTTCATTTTCAGAAGAAGGTCGTTGGCATTATTAATTTCTCGAATGCTTAGGTTGGGATGAGTTTCTGGTTTCACAGCTCGTTTTGTCGTTATCAAACAAACTTCATGCCCCGCAGCAAGCAAGGTTTCTGTGATGATTTTTCCCAAGCGACCAGTCGAGTGATTTGTGATAGAGCGGACGCTATCGATAGCTTCACTGGTACCGCCCGATGTGACTAAAATTTTCATAGGACTATTGTACCAAAAAATAAAATAGAATCAAAAGAAAGCGTTTGTTATTTTATCTAATTTTCCAGCAAGATTATAGTTTTTGGCTATAAAAACTTATAAAAAGTAAAAAAAATGTCTAATATAGACCTTAAAACTTGATGTTTATAAACTTTACTAAGCTTTTTGTATGTGAAAAACTTTTTTTTGTGTTATAATGAGTTATCATATTAGAGGTTAGAGGAGTTTTGAATGAAAACAGATATTGAAATCGCACAGAGTATTGAGTTGAAACCAATCGTTGATGTTGTAGAGAAATTGGGTATTTCTTACGACGATCTGGAATTGTACGGGAAGTACAAGGCTAAGCTCAGCTTTGATAAAATTCGTGCAGTTGAGAGCAATCCAGTTGGAAAATTGATCTTGGTTACTGCCATCAATCCAACACCAGCAGGTGAAGGGAAATCAACTATTACCATTGGTCTGGCAGATGCCTTGAACAAGATTGGTAAGAAAACCATGATTGCCATTCGCGAACCGTCTCTTGGTCCAGTCATGGGGATTAAGGGAGGTGCAGCCGGTGGTGGTTATGCCCAAGTGTTGCCAATGGAGGACATCAACCTCCACTTTACGGGGGATATGCATGCCATTACAACTGCTAACAATGCTCTTTCAGCCTTGATTGACAATCACTTGCACCAAGGGAATGAGCTAGGAATTGACCAACGTCGTATCCTCTGGAAACGTGTAGTAGACTTGAACGACCGCGCCCTTCGCCATGTTACCGTTGGACTTGGTGGCCCTCTAAATGGTATTCCACGTGAGGATGGTTTCGATATTACAGTTGCTTCCGAAATCATGGCCATTCTTTGCTTGGCGACTGATATTGAAGATTTGAAACGTCGTTTGGCGAATATCGTTATCGGATATCGCTATGACCGTACACCAGTTACTGTTGGTGATTTGCAAGTTGAGGGAGCTTTAGCATTGATTTTGAAAGATGCTATCAAACCAAACTTGGTTCAGACAATCTACGGAACACCTGCTTTTGTACACGGTGGTCCATTTGCCAATATTGCTCATGGCTGTAACTCTGTCTTGGCAACAAGCACAGCTCTTCACTTGGCTGATTATACGGTTACTGAAGCTGGTTTTGGTGCAGACCTTGGTGCTGAGAAATTCCTTGATATCAAGACACCAAACTTGCCAACATCTCCAGATGCTGTTGTCATCGTCGCAACCCTTCGTGCCCTTAAGATGAATGGTGGTGTGGCTAAGGATGCTTTGACAGAGGAAAATGTGGAAGCAGTTCGTGCAGGTTTTGCTAACTTAAAACGACACGTTGAAAATATCCGTAAATTTGGTATTCCAGCAGTTGTAGCTATTAATGAATTTGTCACTGATACTGAAGCAGAAATCGCAGCTTTGAAGGAACTCTGTACCTCTATCAATGTGCCAGTTGAGTTGGCTAGTGTCTGGGCTGATGGGGCAGAAGGGGGCGTAGCACTTGCCGAAACGCTTGTCAAGACAATCTCAGAAAATCCAGCAAACTACACTCGTCTTTATGACAATGACCTTTCTGTCCAAGAAAAGATTGAAAAAATTGTTACTGAAATCTACCGTGGTAGCAAAGTGAACTTTGAGAAGAAAGCCCAAACGCAAATCGCTCAAATCGTTCAGAATGGATGGGACAAATTGCCAATCTGTATGGCGAAAACTCAGTACAGTTTTTCTGACAATCCAAATGCACTTGGAGCACCAGAGAACTTTGAAATTACCATCCGTGAATTGGTACCAAAATTAGGTGCAGGCTTCATCGTTGCCTTAACAGGTGATGTTATGACCATGCCAGGCCTTCCAAAACGTCCAGCCGCTCTTAATATGGATGTTGAAAGCGATGGAACCGTTTTAGGATTGTTCTAGTATATTGCAATTGATTTCAAATGAGTTTGGAAAAGCTATCCAAGCTCATTTTCGATTTTAGAAAGAGAAATATATGCCAACGATTCGAACAGTAAGGGAGTCTGATATTCCAGAACTGCTTGCAATTTATGCTCCCTATGTCCTTAATACAGCCATTACATTTGAATACGAGGTGCCAAGTGTTGAAGAATTTCAAA
The DNA here is from genome assembly GCF_054445985.1 of Streptococcus sp. 517s. Taxonomy (NCBI): domain Bacteria; kingdom Bacillati; phylum Bacillota; class Bacilli; order Lactobacillales; family Streptococcaceae; genus Streptococcus; species Streptococcus sp. 517s. Next base: position 879,820 of record NZ_CM136847.1, read on the forward strand.
GAAGAATCCAAAAGACCTTGCTTAAATATCCTTATCTAGTGCTAGAGGAAGAAGGCAAAATTTTGGGATATGCCTATGCTTCCACCTATTATGATAGGAGAGCCTATGATTGGTCAGTCGAAGTGTCAATTTACTTGCATCAAGAAGCCAAAGGTCAAGGGTTAGGGAGTCTACTCTATGACTGTCTGGAGGAAGAACTAGTGTCTAGAGGTTACTTACGCTTCTTAGCTTGTATTGCTTTACCGAATGATAGGAGCATTTCTCTTCACCGAAAGAGGGGCTATGAACAAGTAGCTCATTTCCCTAAGATAGGCTATAAGTTTGGAAAATGGCATGATATCGTTTGGATGCAAAAGTCATTGACTCCTCCTGATGATATGAAAGAGTAGAATTCCACACGCAATCAGTCTAGCTAAAGATATTTTCCCTAATTTCTGATATAATAGAAACATTGACTTCAAGAGTAAGGAAGAGAAAATGAACGCATTATTGAATGGAATGAATGACCGTCAGGCTGAGGCGGTGCAAACGACAGAAGGGCCATTATTGATCATGGCTGGGGCTGGTTCTGGGAAGACTCGAGTTTTGACTCACCGTATTGCTTATTTGATTGATGAGAAGATGGTCAATCCTTGGAATATCTTGGCTATTACCTTTACCAATAAGGCTGCGCGTGAGATGAAGGAGCGTGCCTATAGCCTTAATCCAGCTACTCAGGACTGTCTGATTGCGACCTTTCACTCCATGTGTGTTCGTATCCTACGTCGTGATGCGGATCATATTGGCTACAATCGGAACTTCACCATTGTAGATCCAGGAGAGCAACGAACTCTCATGAAACGCATTCTCAAGCAATTAAACTTGGATCCTAAAAAATGGAATGAACGCACTATTTTGGGAACCATTTCCAATGCTAAGAATGACTTGATTGATGATGTGGCTTATGCTGCTCAAGCTGGTGATATGTATACGCAAATCGTGGCCCAGTGTTATACGGCCTATCAAAAGGAGCTTCGTCAGTCTGAATCCGTTGACTTTGATGATTTGATTATGTTGACTTTGCGTCTCTTTGATCAGAATCCTGATGTCTTGACCTACTATCAGCAGAAGTTCCAGTACATCCACGTAGATGAGTACCAAGATACTAACCATGCCCAGTACCAATTGGTCAAACTCTTGGCATCTCGATTTAAAAATATCTGTGTAGTTGGAGATGCGGATCAGTCTATCTACGGTTGGCGTGGGGCTGATATGCAGAATATATTGGATTTTGAAAAAGATTACCCTAACGCCAAGGTAGTTTTGTTGGAAGAAAATTATCGTTCAACTAAAACCATACTTCAAGCTGCCAATGACGTCATCAAAAACAATAAAAATCGTCGTCCCAAGAATCTCTGGACTCAGAATGCCGATGGGGAGCAAATCGTTTATTATCGCGCAAATGACGAACAAGATGAGGCTGTTTTTGTAGCCAAAACCATCGATGAACTTGGTCGTAGTCACAACTTCCTCCACAAAGATTTTGCAGTTCTTTATCGGACTAACGCCCAGTCTCGTACTATTGAGGAGGCCCTCCTAAAGTCCAATATTCCTTATACTATGGTCGGCGGGACCAAGTTCTACAGCCGTAAGGAAATCCGTGACATTATCGCTTACCTTAACCTCATTGCCAATTTGAGTGATAATATCAGTTTTGAGCGCATTATTAACGAACCTAAACGCGGAATCGGCCCAGGAACCGTTGAGAAAATTCGCGATTTTGCGAATATGCAAGAGATGTCTATGCTGGATGCTTCAGCTAATATCATGCTGTCTGGCATCAAAGGAAAAGCAGCCCAGTCTATCTGGGATTTTGCCAATATGATTCTGGATTTGCGGGATCAACTGGATCGATTAACAATTACTGAGTTGGTTGAGGCGGTTCTAGAAAAAACAGGCTATATCGATATTCTTAATGCCCAAGCGACCTTAGAGAGCAAGGCTCGGGTTGAAAATATCGAGGAATTCCTATCCGTTACTAAGAACTTTGATGACAATCCTGATAGTCAAGAAGAGGAAACAGGTTTAGATAAACTCAGTCGTTTCTTGAATGACTTGGCCTTGATTGCAGACACTGACTCTGGCAGTCAGGAGACATCAGAAGTGACCTTGATGACCCTCCATGCAGCTAAGGGACTTGAGTTCCCAGTTGTCTTTATCATCGGGATGGAGGAAAATGTCTTTCCGCTTAGCCGCGCAGCTGAAGATCCTGATGAACTGGAAGAAGAACGCCGTTTGGCCTATGTCGGTATCACACGCGCAGAAAAGATCCTCTATCTGACCAATGCCAATTCACGCTTGCTTTTTGGGCGTACCAACTACAATCGTCCGACTCGTTTCATCAATGAAATTAGTTCGGACTTGCTTGAGTATCAAGGTTTGGCCCGTCCAGCAAATACTAGCTTTAAAGCCTCTTATAGCAGTGGTGGCGTGGCCTTTGGTCAAGGTATGAGCCTAGCTCAGGCCCTTCAAGAACGAAAACGCAATGCTGCACCAAGCTCTATCCAGTCAAGTGGTCTCCCATTTGGACCGTTTGCAGCCGGAAATAAAAAAGATTCGACTAGTACAAGTTGGTCTATTGGAGATATTGCACTTCACAAAAAGTGGGGTGAAGGAACAGTCCTTGAAGTGTCGGGTAGTGGCGCTACTCAGGAATTGAAAATAAATTTCCCAGAAGTCGGTCTGAAAAAACTCTTAGCTAGTGTAGCCCCAATTGAGAAAAAAATCTAATTTTCCATCCTTCTCACGAATAATAAAGTGAGGAGGATTTTTATGTACAGTATTTCATTCCAAGAAGATTCACTCTTGCCTAGAGAAAGACTAGTTAAAGAAGGAGTAGAGGCTCTGAGCAATCAAGAATTACTAGCTATTCTGCTCAGAACTGGAACGCGTCAGGCCAACGTTTTTGAAATTGCTCAGAAAGTCTTGAATAGTCTGACTAGTCTAACTGATCTGAAAAAAATGACCCTGCAGGAATTGCAGAGTCTGTCTGGTATTGGACGTATTAAAGCCATTGAATTACAAGCGGTGATTGAACTGGGACATCGGATTCACAAACATGAAACCCTTGAGATGGAAAGTATTCTCAGTAGTCAAAAGCTAGCCAAGAAAATGCAACAGGAACTGGGCGACAAAAAACAAGAGCACCTAGTGGCGCTCTATCTCAATACTCAAAATCAAATCATCCATCAGCAAACTATTTTTATCGGCTCTGCGACACGCAGCATTGCTGAACCGAGGGAAATCCTTCACTATGCCCTCAAGCATATGGCTACCTCAGTGATTCTCGTTCACAATCATCCATCTGGTGCAGTATCTCCTAGTCGAAATGATGACCATGTCACTAAGCTAGTCAAGGAAGCCTGCGCACTGATGGGGATCGTTTTCTTGGACCACCTGATTGTCTCGCACTCGGATTACTTTAGTTACCGTGAAAAGACTGATCTAATCTAGAGTTCGTTAACAACATAGTCAAATAGCGTTTTATCTTTGGGGCGATTTTCAAATAGAAATTCTGGATGCCATTGGACACCAAGGTAAGGAAAGCCGTCCGTAGTTGTCACAGCCTCAATGATTCCATCTTTAGGATCATGTGCTACAACCTTAAGATTAGGAGCTAGATCTTTAATACTCTGGTGGTGGAAGGAGTTGATATGAGAGATTTCTCCATAGATTTCTCGGAGAATGGTATCAGGTTCCGTTACGAGGCGTTGGGTCGTGTATTCGGCTGAACAGTCCTGCCAATGATCCTCGATATCTTGGTGAAGCGTGCCTCCCATGGCGACATTGAAAAGCTGAGTACCCCGACAAACAGAGAAAATTGGTTTCTTTTGCTTAATCGCTTCTCTGATAAGGGCTAATTCAAACTGGTCTCTTTGAAGATGGTAGTCATCGCTGTCAATGGTTTTAGGCTCACCATAGTATTTTGGATCAACATTTTGCCCACCCGTTAGGATGAGCTTATCAATGATACTGATGTAATGGGTAGCCATTTCTTGATCACCAATCGGTAGGATGATTGGAATTCCGCCAGCGTCCTTGACTCCTTCAACAAAGCCCTTTGCTGCACAGCTCATCATGATGTCATCATCTGGATGAGCTTTTTCATTTCCTGTAATCCCAATAACTGGTTTTTTCATAAATGCTTTCGCTTTCTAATCCTCTTTACGCATAAAATAGAGGAGGGTTTGGAGTTCGCTGGTCAAATCGACATACTGAACGACCACATCTTTTGGAAGATGAAGGTGAACAGGGGAAAAGCTGAGAATACCTTTTATACCCGCATCGACCAAAAGATTGGCGACTTCTTGTGATTTAATACTTGGAACAGTTAGGATAGCAGTTTTAACATCTGCTTCTTTGATTTTTTCTTTAATCTGAGAGATACCATAAATTGGGATTCCATCAGGTGTCTGGGTCCCGACTTCTGGATGGTCATCAAGGTCAAATGCCATGATAATTTTCATCTTGTTACGCTCATGAAAGCGATAGTGGAGAAGGGCATGACCCATATTTCCAATCCCAACCAACATAACATTGGTAATAGAGTTGTCATTTAGGAGGTCAGCAAAAAAAGTCATCAGTTTTTTAACATCATAACCAAAACCACGTCTTCCTAGTTCGCCAAAATAGGAAAAATCACGACGAACAGTCGCAGAATCGATACCGATAGCCTCTGCAATTTGCTTGGAGTTGGCACGTTCGATTTTTTCTGCATGAAATCTCTTGAAAATTCGATAGTAGAGAGAGAGTCTTTTTGCTGTTGCTTTTGGAATAGCAGACTGTTTATCTTTCACAAAACCACAACCTTTCTATTCTTCTATTTTATAGAAACATTGTGAAAAAATCAACAAAAACAAGAAAAAACTAAGAAAATCTTAGTTTTAGTCTTAAAAATTAGCTTGTGATAGAAAACAGTAGAGATCCCCGACCAATCCTTGATAAATAACTTTATCATCAAAGGTTAATGAGGTAACTAGGAATGTATCAGGAAGAGTTACACAACCTGATAGAGATAACATAAGCTCTTCGTAACTCTCAAATTCAAGGGTACGCTCTACTTGATAACTATCTTGATAAGTGAGACGATACATAGTCAATTATCTTTCTTCTTTTGTGAAGATACCGCGTTCTACAAGGCTGTCCATGAGGAAGTAGAATTTCTCTTGGTGGATATGATGGTCTTCTGATTTAAAGATATTAACCAAACGAAGGCCTGACTTGTCAGTGATATTGAGTTTAGCACCTGTAAGGTCTTTGTTGATGATGATTTTTAGCTTGAATCCTTCACCGCTGTTAGGTACTTTCTCAAGCAGACGAGTCAGTTCGAAGTTTCCAACTTTTGTTTCAAAGAAAGTATTGTCTTTGAGTGTGAATTTTTTGACAGATGGGCTAAGTGTGTAGTCGTAGCGGCAGTTTTGTAGTTTAATGGTTTTTTCGAATGCCATTAGATTAATCTCCAATAATATTTTTTAAGGTTTGTGCGAGTTGTTTTAGTTCTTCCTCAGTGTTAAGAGGAGACAGACTGATACGGACAGATTCTTTCAAACGATGTGAATCTGGTCCATAAAATGCTTCAAGCACATGACTGGTTTGCACGACACCAGCAGTACAAGCTGAACCGGTAGAAATTGAAATTCCTTCAAGGTCTAACTGGAGTAAGAGCAAATCATTTTTTTGACCAGGAAAGCCAATATTGACAACATAAGGAAGCTGGTGGTTGCTTTCGTTGAGATAGTATTCTAGATCTGCAATCTCCTTTAGAAAAGCAGATTTTAATCCCTCTAGTTTTTGGTAATGTTCAGCTTGCTGCTCTAAATCCTCTTTGAGAGCAGCAACCATGCCTACTATTGCAGCGAGGTTTTCTGTTCCAGCCCGTTTCTTTTGTTCTTGGTCTCCACCGTGAAGATAGGAATCAAAGTCCGCGGAAGAAGCATAAAGAAAGCCGATTCCCTTTGGTCCATGGAATTTGTGGGCAGAAGCACTGAGGAAATCAATTCCTAATTCCTCGGGATGGATAGGAACTTTTCCGATAGCTTGAACAGCATCTACATGATAAGCCGCAGGATGCTCTTTTAAAATACGTCCAATCTCAGCGATAGGTAAGAGACTGCCCGTTTCATTATTAGCATACATAGTGGAAACGAGAATAGTATCGTCACGTAAGGCTTCTTGAATTTGCTGGGCAGTAATTTCTTGATTTACTGGTTGGATGATGGTCGCTTCAAAGCCAAAATGTTGCACCAGGTAATCGATAGTTTCAAGCACAGAATGGTGCTCAATAGCTGTCGTAATGATATGTTTTCCACGATTTTGATGACGGAGACAATAGCCAATAATGGCTGTATTGTTACTTTCTGTACCGCCAGACGTGAAAAAGATATGCTGAGGTTTGGTTCCTAGTAAGTGGGCTAGTTCCTGACGGGCTTCTCGCAAGAGCTTGCCAGCCTGTCGACCATGACTATGAATACTAGAAGGATTACCATGGGTTTCTTGCATGACCTTGGTCATTTCTGAAATAGCAACTGCTGACATAGGAGTCGTTGCAGCATTGTCCAAATAAATCAAAGAATCACCTTATTTCTTTTTGTTGTAAGCAAAGAGTGGGCTGACTGGTTTTCTTTCATGGATGCGGACGATAGCATCTCCGATTAATTCGCTAGCAGTAATGTAACATACATTTTCTGGAGTTCTTTCTTTGGTTGCTACTGAGTCTGTCACGAGGATTTCTTTGATGTTTGTAGCGTCAAGGAGGTCTGCTGCACCTTCAACAAATAAACCGTGACTAGATACTGCATAAATCTCAGTTGCACCTTCACGTTCAACGATTTTGGCTGCTTCAGAGAAGGTGCGACCAGTATTTAGGATATCGTCAATCAAGATAGCCTTTTTGCCTTCAACATCCCCAATGATATAGCCTTCGTTACGATCAGAATCGTCTTGGGCGTAGTCAATGATAGCGATAGGAGCATCAAGGTATTCAGCCAAACTACGTGCACGTTTAACACCAGAGTTCTTTGGACTAACAACAACAACATCAGAGCCAAGAAGTCCTTTATCACAGTAGTGCTTAGCAAATAGAGGAACAGTATAAAGATTATCTACAGGAATATCAAAGAAACCTTGGACCTGAACAGCATGGAGGTCCAGCGTTAGAACACGGCTTACACCAGCTTTGACAAGCATATTGGCAACTAGTTTTGCAGTGAGGGGTTCGCGAGAAGAAGCGATACGATCCTGACGAGCATAACCAAAGTAAGGAAGGACAACGTTGATACTATGAGCACTTGCACGTACACAAGCATCAACCATGATTAATAATTCCATCAAGTGGTTGCTAACGGGGTAGCTGGTTGACTGGATGATGTAAACATCGTAACCACGGACACTTTCTTCGATGTTGACCTGGATTTCTCCGTCAGAAAATTGACGAGAGGATAATTTTCCGAGAGGTACACCAACTGTATCCGCAATCTTTTGAGCGATTTCTGGGTTAGAGTTTAGGGTGAAAAGTTTCATGTTGTTTCTATCTGACATTATAGACCGTCCTCTGTAAACTTTGTGAATCTCCTTTGAGAAAGTTCTGTTTTTCAAAGGGAGATTCTTTTATTTTTATCTTTTCTATTCTACCAAAAAAAGGAGATTATTTCAGCTTTTTTTCATGCTTTTAATAAAACGAATTAACTTTGATGGAGCTTTCTGATAAGTTATCTGATTTTCATCTAAAAATCTCTGAAAATCGGCTTTCCCTTTTTCATGGTCGGTGACTTCAAGCTCGAGTTCATAGTCCGTCTGGTCAAAGTATTGACTTTCATCTAACGCCATTAAGCCAATTTCTGTTTTCGTTTCGTAACGAAGGGTTGAAAGGCAGCCTAAAACAAGCCAGTCATGACTTTCAATACCAATTTTAGCGAGTTTCTCTAGAACGAGTCCTTGAGGTAGTTTTTGTTTTTCTAGGTATAATTCAGCTTCTGGAAGAGTTAATTTCTGGTTGTATTCCATATTTCCTACAGTTTGAGGCACTTTCAAGGTCAATTCCGCCCAATCTGCAAAAGTGCGAATGCGCATGGCAACCTTCTTTTCACGCAATTGAAAATCAGGTGTGTCAATGTAGTAGTTTTTCTGAAGGACGGGTTGGATATGGGAAAACTGTTTTTTTAGATGATCATATTCCTCTTTTTTCAGAAGTGTTTTCAATTCTATTTCTAAATGTTTCATTTTTTCAACCTTTTCTATATCTTTGAAAGCGATTTATGGTATAATGGACAATGTATTTATTGTATACGAATGTACTGAAAAAATCAAAAATTTTTAACAGCACAATCTCATACTAAAAAGGGAGAAAGTATGACCATAGAATGGGAAGAATTTTTAGATCCTTACATTCAGGCTGTTGGTGAATTGAAGATAAAACTTCGAGGAATTCGCAAACAGTATCGTAAGCAAAACAAGCATTCTCCGATTGAGTTTGTAACGGGTCGTGTCAAACCGATTGAAAGTATCAAAGAAAAGATGGATCGTCGAGGAATTACTTATGCAAATCTAGAACATGATCTGCAAGATATTGCTGGTTTACGTGTCATGGTTCAGTTTGTTGATGACGTTAAAGAAGTAGTTGAGATTCTACGTAAACGCCAAGATATGAGAATCGTTCAGGAACGAGACTATATCACTCATCGTAAGGCTTCAGGTTATCGTTCTTATCACGTGGTTGTCGAGTACACGGTTGATACGATCAACGGGGCTAAGACGATTTTGGCGGAAATTCAAATACGGACGTTAGCCATGAATTTCTGGGCTACGATTGAGCACTCGCTCAATTATAAATACCAGGGCGATTTCCCAGAAGAAATCAGGAAAAGACTGGAAATCACGGCCAAAATAGCCTATCAACTGGATGAAGAAATGGGTAAGATTCGTGACGATATACAGGAAGCACAGGCTCTCTTTGATCCATTGAGCAGAAAACTAAACGATGGTGTAGGAAATAGTGACGATACAGATGAAGAATACAGGTAAACGAGTTGACCTCATAGCAAATAGAAAGCCGCAGAGTCAGAAGGTTTTGCATGAACTGAGGGAAAAACTAAAGAAACAACATTTTATACTGAACGATACCAATCCCGACATCGTCATTTCGATTGGTGGTGACGGGATGCTTTTATCTGCCTTTCACAAGTACGAGAATCAGTTAGACAAGGTTCGATTTGTAGGTGTTCATACAGGGCATTTGGGATTCTACACAGATTATCGTGATTTTGAGTTGGATCAGTTGGTGACCAATCTTCTGCTAGATACTGGTGCCAAAGTTTCCTATCCTGTTTTGAATGTCAAGGTAACGCTTGAAAATGGAGAAGTGAAAATCTTCCGAGCTTTAAATGAAGCGAGTATCCGTCGATCAGACCGCACCATGGTTGCGGATATCATCATTAACCATGTTCCGTTCGAGCGATTTCGTGGAGATGGAGTGACTGTTTCAACGCCAACGGGAAGTACCGCCTACAACAAGTCCTTGGGTGGAGCTGTCTTGCATCCTACCATTGAAGCCTTGCAGTTGACGGAGATAGCGAGTCTTAACAACCGAGTCTATCGCACTCTGGGATCATCAATCATTATTCCCAAAAAAGATAAGATTGAGCTCTTACCAACACGCAATGATTACCACACGATATCAGTCGATAACAGCGTCTATTCTTTCCGTAATATCGAACGGATTGAGTATCAAATCGACCATCACAAGATTCACTTCGTAGCGACACCAAGCCACACTAGTTTCTGGAATCGTGTCAAAGATGCCTTCATCGGCGAGGTGGATGAATGAGGTTCGAATTTACCGCAGATGAGCACGTCAAAGTCAAAACTTTTCTCAAGAAACATGAGATTTCTAAGGGACTTTTGGCTAAGATTAAGTTTCGAGGTGGGGCTATTCTGGTCAATGGCCAACCTCAAAATGCGACTTATCTTTTAGATATTGGAGACAGGGTAACTATTGATATTCCAGCAGAGGAAGGCTTTGAAACCTTGGAGGCTATCGAGCGACCACTCGATATCTTATATGAGGATGACCATTTTCTGGTTTTGAATAAGCCTTATGGAGTAGCTTCCATCCCCAGTGTCAATCATTCCAACACCATTGCTAATTTTATCAAGGGCTACTATGTCAATCAAAACTATGAAAACCAGCAGGTTCACATCGTGACTAGGCTTGATAGAGATACTTCTGGTTTGATGCTTTTTGCCAAGCACGGCTACGCTCATGCACGTTTAGACAAGCAGTTGCAACGAAAGTCTATCGAGAAACGCTACTTTGCTTTGGTTAAAGGAGCTGGTGTTTTGGAGCCAGAAGGGGAGATTATCGCCCCGATTGCGCGTGATGTGGACTCCATTATCACGAGACGGGTTGCCAAAGGTGGGAAATACGCCCATACGTCTTACAAAGTTGTAGCGTCTTATGGAGATATTCACCTAGTTGATATTCGCCTGCATACTGGACGAACTCATCAGATCCGAGTGCATTTTTCTCATATCGGTTTTCCCTTGTTGGGAGACGATCTCTATGGAGGAAGCTTAGACGATGGGATTCAACGTCAGGCCTTGCATTGCCATTTCTTATCATTTTATCATCCCTTCTTGGAGCGTCAGCTAGAGCTTGAAAGCCCCTTGCCAGGTGATTTTAACAATCTTATTACTCAGTTATCAACTAATACTCTTTAAAATCTATTTTGAGTATAATTTAATTTTTTAAAGGAGAAAACTCATGGAAGTTTTTGAAAATCTTAAAGCCAACCTGGTTGGCAAAAATGCTCGTATCGTTCTCCCTGAAGGGGAAGAGCCACGTATTCTTCAAGCAACAAAACGCTTGGTAAAAGAAACAGAAGTAATTCCTGTTTTGCTTGGAAACCCAGAAAAAATCAAAATTTATCTTGAAATAGAAGGGATCATGGATGGTTATGAAGTCATTGATCCTCAACACTATCCTCAATTTGAAGAAATGGTTGCTGCTTTAGTAGAGCGTCGTAAGGGCAAAATGACTGAAGAAGAAGCGCGCAAAGTTTTGGTTGAAGATGTCAACTACTTTGGTGTGATGCTAGTCTACTTGGGCTTGGTTGACGGTATGGTATCTGGTGCGATTCACTCAACTGCCTCAACAGTTCGCCCAGCCCTTCAAATTATCAAAACACGCCCAAATGTTACTCGTACTTCAGGTGCCTTCCTTATGGTACGTGGTACAGAACGTTACCTATTTGGAGACTGTGCCATTAATATCAATCCAGATGCAGAAGCCTTGGCTGAAATTGCGATCAATTCTGCAATCACAGCTAAGATGTTTGGTATCGAGCCTAAAATTGCCATGCTAAGCTATTCTACTAAAGGTTCAGGCTTTGGTGCAAGCGTTGATAAGGTTGTTGAAGCGACTAAAATCGCTCATGATTTGCGTCCAGACCTTGAGATTGATGGTGAGTTGCAATTTGATGCAGCCTTCCACCCTGAAACTGCAGCATTGAAAGCTCCAGGAAGTAACGTTGCTGGGCAAGCAACTGTCTTTATCTTCCCTGGTATCGAAGCAGGAAATATTGGCTACAAGATTGCAGAACGTCTTGGTGGCTTCGCGGCTGTAGGTCCAGTTCTACAAGGTTTGAACAAACCTGTTAACGACCTTTCTCGTGGATGTAATGCCGATGATGTGTACAAGTTGACCCTTATCACAGCAGCTCAAGCAGTTCATCAATAAGATTTAGTCCTCTTTCCCATGGGAAGAGGCTTTTTAGTACTGAGAAAAGGACAGCTAGAAGCTTCTATGTTATACTAGATATATGTTAGATTTGAAAAAATACGGTATCGTCATGTGGCCGGAGGAGAAGATCGTTTCTTTTCGTGAGAAACTCCTCAACTGGTATGATGAAAACAAAAGAGATTTACCTTGGCGGAGAAGTAAAAATCCTTATCACATCTGGGTATCTGAAATCATGCTCCAGCAGACCAGGGTGGATACAGTTATTCCCTATTATGAACGATTCTTGGACTGGTTTCCAACTGTTGAAAGTCTGGCGAATGCCCCTGAAGAGCGTCTGCTGAAGGCTTGGGAGGGTTTGGGATATTATTCTCGAGTACGCAATATGCAGGCTGCAGCTCAGCAGATTATATCTGACTTTGGTGGTCAATTCCCAAACACCCATGAAGGAATTTCTGGCCTGAAAGGGATTGGCCCCTATACTGCGGGAGCAATTTCCAGTATCGCTTTTAACTTGCCTGAGCCAGCGGTTGATGGCAATGTCATGCGAGTTTTAGCGCGCTTATTTGAGGTTAATTATGATATCGGAGTTCCCAGCAATCGAAAGATTTTCCAAGCCATGATGGAAATCTTGATTGACCCGAGACGACCAGGTGACTTTAACCAAGCTCTGATGGACTTGGGCTCTGATATAGAGTCTCCGGTTAACCCTCGACCAGAAGAAAGTCCTGTTAAGGAATTTAGCGCAGCCTATCAGAATGGAACCATGGATCGATATCCAATCAAAGAACCCAAGAAAAAGCCTCTCCCAATATATCTCAAGGCTTTGGTTGTGTGCAATGACCGTGGTCAATATCTTCTTGAGAAAAATGAAAGTGAGAAACTGCTAGCCGGTTTTTGGCATTTCCCACTGATTGAAGTTGAGGATTTCTACAGCGATGATAATCAACTAGATCTCTTTTCACAAGTCAAAGAGGAAAGCAGAGCTTTTGGACCAAGCCCTCAAGAAAACTTTGAGCAGGATTATGATTTAGAAGTGAATTGGTCCCAGCAAGTATTTGACCAGGTAAAGCATGTATTTAGTCATCGGAAATGGCATATTCAAATCCTAGCTGGTCAAGTGACAGATTCGAAACAGTTTTCTGACAGAGAAGTTCGTTGGGTTTCTCCTCAGGAGTTTTCTGATTATCCACTTGCTAAACCTCAACAAAAAATTTGGCAGGCTTATGAAAACAACTCTCGAAGATGAAGGCTTACAGTAGCCATTTGTGCCTTCTTTGTATTTTTTTGTTATAATAGATAGAGAAAAGGTGATAAAATGAAAAAAATATTAATTGTAGATGATGAGAAACCAATCTCGGATATTATTAAGTTTAATATGACCAAGGAAGGTTACGAAGTTGTAACCGCATTTAATGGTCGTGAAGCAATTGAGCTATTTGAAGCAGAGCAACCAGATATTATTATTCTAGACTTGATGCTTCCGGAAATTGATGGTTTAGAAGTAGCCAAAGCCATTCGTAAGACCAGTAGTGTTCCTATCATTATGCTCTCAGCTAAGGATAGTGAGTTTGACAAAGTTATTGGTTTGGAGTTAGGTGCAGATGATTATGTCACAAAGCCCTTCTCAAACCGTGAGTTGCAAGCCCGTGTGAAAGCTTTACTTCGTCGTACAGATCTTGCTTCAGTAGATAGCCAAGAGTCTGATGAGAAGAAGACGCAGCCTTTACAAATTGGTGATTTGGAAATCGTTCCAGATGCTTACGTGGCTAAGAAATATGGTGAGGAATTAGATTTGACCCACCGTGAGTTTGAACTCTTATATCACTTGGCATCTCATATTGGTCAAGTGATTACGCGTGAACACTTGCTTGAGACTGTATGGGGTTATGACTATTTTGGTGATGTTCGTACAGTGGACGTGACTATCCGACGTTTGCGTGAAAAAATTGAAGACACACCAAGCCGTCCAGAATATATCCTCACACGTCGTGGTGTTGGCTACTATATGAAAAATAATGATTGAAGATATTAGACAAACTATTCTGACCAGTGATTTTATTTTTATCCTGATTTTACTTGGCTTTATCCTAGTTGTGACCTTGTTGTTGTTGGAAAACCGTCGGGATAACATCCGGTTAAAAGAGATAAATCAGAAGGTTAAGGACTTAATTGCAGGTGATTATTCTCAAGTTTTGGACTTGCAGGGTAGTACAGAGATCACCAACATCACCAATAATCTGAATGATTTGTCAGAAGTTATTCGTTTGACTCAAGAAAATTTGGAACAAGAGAGTAAAAGGCTGCATAGCATTCTTTCCTATATGACAGATGGTGTCCTTGCGACCAATCGCCGTGGCCAGATTACTATGATCAACGATATGGCAAAAAAACAGCTAGGTGTGCAGAAAGAAGAGGTTCTTAATAAAAGCATTCTCGAATTACTAAAGATAGAAGATGAATATGAACTGCGTGACCTGATTACACAGATACCTGAGTTGACGATTGATTCTCAGGATGCTAATGGTGAATATTTGAGCCTTCGTGTACGTTTTGCCCTTGTCCGCCGTGAGTCAGGTTTCATCTCTGGTTTGGTTGCCGTTTTACATGATACGACCGAGCAAGAGAAGGAAGAGCGTGAGCGAAGACTCTTTGTTTCAAACGTCAGTCATGAGTTGCGTACTCCTTTGACCAGTGTTAAATCTTATCTCGAAGCCTTGGATGAGGGAGCTCTGTATGATCCTGTCGCCCCTGATTTTATTAAGGTTTCACTCGATGAAACCAACCGTATGATGCGTATGGTGACAGATCTCTTGCATCTATCTCGTATTGACAATGCGACTACTAAACTGGATGTGGAGTTGATTAACTTTACAGCCTTTATCACCTTCATCCTCAACCGTTTCGATAAGATGAGAAATCAGGATGAAGAGAAAAAATATGAGCTAGTGAGAGATTATCCAATAACTTCAGTTTGGATTGAGATTGATACGGATAAGATGACCCAGGTGATTGATAATATTCTTAACAATGCCATCAAGTATTCACCAGATGGTGGGAAGATTACGGTTAGCATGAAAACCACGGATGACCAGATGATTTTATCAATTTCTGACCAGGGTCTTGGGATTCCAAAACAAGATTTGCCTAGGATTTTTGACCGCTTTTACCGTGTGGATCGTGCAAGAAGTCGTGCTCAAGGTGGGACTGGTCTAGGTCTGGCTATCGCAAAAGAAATCATCAAACAACACAATGGTTTTATTTGGGCAAAAAGCGAATACGGTAAGGGCTCAACCTTTACCATAGTGCTCCCTTATGATAAGGATGCCGTAAAAGAAGAAATATGGGAGGATGAAATAGAAGACTAGAATGAGTGAAAAAGGCTTTAAATACAGTATTTTAGCATCAGGTTCCAGTGGAAATTCCTTTTATCTGGAAACCCCAAAAAAGAAAATCTTAGTGGATGCAGGCTTGTCTGGTAAGAAAATCACCAGTCTTTTGAGCGAAATCAATCGTAAGCCAGAAGATTTGGATGCTATTTTGATTACGCATGAACATTCAGATCATATTCATGGAGTTGGTGTATTGGCTCGCAAATATGGTATGGACCTTTACGCCAATGAAAAAACCTGGCAGGCTATGGAAAATAGCAAGTACCTCGGTAAGGTGGATTCATCGCAGAAGCATATTTTTGAAATGGGTAAAACCAAAACCTTTGGCGATATTGATATTGAGAGTTTTGGGGTTAGCCATGATGCGGTAGCACCCCAGTTTTACCGCTTTATGAAAGATGACAAGAGCTTTGTCATGCTGACCGATACAGGTTACGTCAGTGACCGTATGGCAGGAATTGTCGAAAATGCAGACGGTTATCTCATCGAGTCCAACCACGACGTAGAAATCTTGCGAGCAGGATCTTACGCTTGGCGTCTTAAACAGAGAATTCTATCGGATCTCGGTCACCTCTCTAACGAGGATGGTGCTGAGGCCATGATTCGTGCAATGGGAAATCGAACCAAGAAAATCTACCTCGGGCATTTGTCCAAAGAGAACAATATCAAGGAGCTGGCTCATATGACCATGGTTAACCAGCTAGCACAGGCTGATCTGGGAGTAGGAGTAGACTTTAAAGTTTACGACACCTCCCCAGATACAGCAACACCACTGACAGAGATATAAAAAAAGGAAGGCGAGTGCCTTCTTTTTTTATATTTTTTACAATCCTGCAAATTCTTTGATTTCTTGTGCGGACATGGAAGAGTCGCAACGGACATTGATTTGTCCATCCGCAATGTGAACAAAGCCTGGTACTGTTGGGATTCCGTAGCGTGAGCGGAATGCTTGCAACTCATTGAGTTGGCTTGCTTCTTCACTGTTGATGAAGTAGATGTGCGCTTTTGTCTCAGCTACGACACCAGCCAATGTACCTGCAAATTTACGGCAGTAAGGGCAAGTTTTGCGACCGATAAAGAAAGTTGCAGTTTCTTTTTTATCAAGAGCTTCTTGCGCACGCGCTACTGTAGTGACTTCAAGGTCTTTAATATTTTCTAAAAATTGTTCCATGAGTTTACCTCGCTTTCATTGATATGTCTAGTATGCCACAAAGTTCCTAAAATTGCTTAGATTTGATACGAAAAAAAGATGAGACTAGTTTATCTCATCTTTATAGAGTGCTATTTCACAAACGCATTGATTTCCGCTTCGATGTTAGCAATCTTAGCTTGTGAATCTTCGTTGCTTTCACCCACAACGGCAATGTAGAACTTGATTTTTGGTTCAGTACCAGAAGGGCGAACAGCAATCCATGAACCGTCAGCAAGTGTGTATTTCAATACATCACTTGGAGGAGTAGTCAAAGTTGTCACAGTACCATCTGTAGCAGTAGAAGTTTGTGCTTTGAAGTCTTCTACAACAGTGATAGCTGTTGTGTTCCATTCTTTTGGAGCATTGTTACGGAATTTAGCCATAATCGCTTTGATTTGTTCTGCACCATCGACACCAGAAAGGGTAACAGAGATGGTCTTTTCAGCGTAGTAGCCGTACTCTTTGTAGATTTCTTCGATACCATCAGCAAGTGTCAAACCACGTGAACGGTAGTAAGCAGCAAGCTCAGCAACGACAAGAACGGCTTGGATAGCATCTTTATCACGTACGAATGGCTTAATCAAGTAACCGAAGCTTTCTTCAAATCCCATCATGTAGGTGTGATTGTGTTTTTCTTCGAATTCTTGGATTTTTTCAGCGATAAATTTGAAACCTGTCAAGACGTTGAACATAGTTGCGCCGTAGCTTTCAGCAATCTTCGTTACCAAGTCAGTTGATACGATGGATTTGCAGAGAGCAGCATTTTCAGGAAGGGTTCCAGCACTCTTATGAGCTTCCAAGATGTATTTAGCCATGATAGCACCGATTTGGTTACCTGAAAGGTTGAGGTAGCTACCATCTTTTTGAAGAACTTCAACACCCACGCGGTCAGCGTCTGGATCAGTTGCCACAAGAACATCAGCACCAACTTGACGGCCGAGTTCTTCAGCAAGGGCGAAGGCTGCTTGGTTTTCTGGGTTTGGAGATTTTACAGTTGAGAAGTCTGGGTCAGCAGTTGCTTGCGCTTCAACAACTTGAACTGAGTCAAATCCTGCTTGGGCAAGAGCACGACGGGCCAACATTTCACCAGTACCATGAAGTGGTGTGTAGACAATCTTCATGTCTTTACCGAATTCTTCAATCAAGGTTGGGTTGATGTTTACGTCTTTAACTTCTTTAAGGTATTCTGCATCAACAGCTTCGCCAATGACTTCAATCAAGCCAGAAGCTTTTTCAGCTTCTACATCAGCAACTTCAACTGTAAATGGGTTTTCGATAGCACGGATGTAAGTAGTCAAAGCGTCCGCGTCATGTGGAGGCATTTGCCCACCGTCTTCACCGTAAACCTTGTAACCGTTAAATGGTGCAGGGTTGTGACTGGCAGTAATCATGATACCTGCGAAACAGTTGAGGTGACGAACTGCAAATGACAGTTCTGGAGTTGGACGAAGGCTTTCAAATACGTAAGATTTGATACCGTGTTTAGCAAGAACTGCAGCAGATTCAAAGGCAAACTCAGGTGAGAAGTGACGGCTATCGTAGGCAATTGCCACACCACGTTCTTTTTCGTTTCCACCTTTTGACTCAATCAAACGAGCCAATCCTTCAGTTGCTTGACGAACAACATAGATGTTGATGCGGTTTGTACCTGCACCGATCAAGCCGCGCATACCTGCAGTACCAAATTCAAGATTGGTGTAGAAAGCATCTTCTTTTGTTTTTTCGTCCATGTTTTCTAAATCTTGACGAAGATAGTCGGGAAGGCCGGCAAAATCGACCCATTTTTGATAATTTTCTTGGTAAGTCATAGAGCATCTCCTTTGTTTATTTACTTTAATCGCTTTCATTATATCACGATTTGACATTTTAGTAAAACGTTAGCATAACTTAAAATGTAGGAAATTTACTTTTATTTCATTGTAGAAGAACAGCCCAATACGCTTTCTAATGAAAAAGAAGATGAATAGTTCGGGTTTATGACTCAAACTTTTTTCATTGCAATTGTGCAAAAGAGAAAAAGATAGTAAAATGGATGTATGATTATTTTACAAGCTAATAAAATTGAACGATCTTTTGCTGGTGAGGTTCTCTTTGAACATATCAACCTGCAAGTAGATGAACGAGATCGGATTGCCCTTGTTGGGAAGAATGGAGCGGGTAAGTCTACTCTTTTAAAGATTTTAGTTGGAGAAGAGGAGCCAACTAGTGGAGAAATCAATAAGAAAAAAGATATCTCTCTGTCTTACCTAGCCCAAGATAGCCGTTTTGAGTCTGAAAATACCATTTATGATGAAATGCTCCATGTCTTTGATGATCTACGCCGTACGGAGAAACAACTGCGTCAGATGGAGTTGGAGATGGGTGAAAAGTTTGGTGAAGATCTAGATAAACTGATGGCGGATTATGATCGTTTATCAGAGAATTTCCGTCAGGCTGGTGGCTTTACCTACGAAGCTGATATCCGCGCTATCTTGAATGGTTTCAAGTTTGACGAGTCTATGTGGCAGATGAAAATTGCCGAGCTTTCTGGTGGTCAAAATACTCGTCTGGCGCTGGCCAAAATGCTCCTTGAAAAGCCCAATCTCTTGGTCTTGGACGAGCCGACCAACCACTTGGATATTGAAACCATTGCCTGGTTGGAAAATTACCTAGTAAATTATAGCGGTGCACTCATTATTGTCAGCCACGACCGTTACTTTTTGGACAAGGTTGCGACGGTTACACTGGATTTGACCAAGCATTCTTTGGATTGCTATGTGGGAAATTATTCTCGTTTTGTTGAGTTAAAGGAACAAAAACTAGCTACTGAAGCAAAAAACTATGAAAAGCAACAGAAGGAAATTGCAGCTCTGGAAGACTTTGTCAATCGCAATCTAGTCCGAGCTTCAACAACTAAACGTGCTCAATCTCGCCGTAAACAACTAGAAAAAATGGAGCGTTTGGACAAACCTGAAGCTGGTAAGAAATCAGCCAATATGACCTTCCAGTCTGAAAAAACATCTGGTAATATCGTCTTGACTGTTGAAAATGCAGCTATTGGCTATGATGGGGAAATATTGTCAGAACCTATCAACCTAGACCTTCGTAAGATGAACGCTGTTGCGATTGTCGGACCAAATGGTATTGGGAAATCAACCTTTATCAAGTCTATTGTGGACCAGATTCCTTTTATCAAGGGAGAAAAGCGATTTGGGGCCAATGTTGAGGTTGGCTACTATGATCAGACTCAAAGTAAGCTAACACCAAGTAATACTGTTCTGGATGAACTTTGGAATGATTTTAAACTGACACCTGAAGTTGAAATCCGCAACCGCCTTGGTGCCTTCCTCTTCTCTGGTGATGATGTTAAAAAATCAGTTGGCATGCTGTCAGGTGGCGAGAAAGCTCGTTTACTGCTTGCCAAACTTTCAATGGAAAACAACAATTTATTGATTCTTGACGAGCCAACCAACCATTTGGATATTGATAGCAAGGAAGTGTTAGAAAATGCCCTGATTGACTTTGATGGGACCTTGCTCTTTGTCAGCCACGACCGTTACTTTATCAATCGTGTAGCCACTCATGTTTTGGAATTGTCCGAGAATGGTTCGACCCTCTATCTAGGAGATTATGACTACTATGTTGAGAAGAAAGCAGAAGTAGAAGCGAGCCAGACAGAGGAAGCTTCAATGAGTAATCAAGCAAAAGAAGCAAGCCCAGCTAATGACTACCAGGCACAAAAAGAAAGTCAAAAAGAAGCCCGCAAGCTCATGCGTCAAATCGAGAGTTTGGAGGCTGAGATCGAAGAGTTAGAAAGTCAAAGCCAAGCTATTTCTGAACAAATGCTGGAAACCAACGATGCTGAAAAACTCATGGAATTGCAGGCTGAACTGGACAAAATCAGCCATCGTCAAGAAGAGGCTATGCTTGAGTGGGAAGAATTATCGGAGCAGGTGTAAGAAATGGAACATCTTGGAAAGGTATTTCGTGAATTTCGAACAAGTGGAAAGTATTCCTTAAAAGAGGCGGCGGGTGAATCATGTTCAACCTCTCAGTTATCTCGCTTCGAGCTTGGGGAGTCTGATCTAGCAGTTTCTCGTTTCTTTGAAATTTTGGACAATATTCATGTGACTATTGAAAATTTCATGGATAAGGCTAGGGATTTTCAAAATCATGAACATGTTGCCTTAATGGCACAGATTATTCCGCTTTACTACTCAAATGATATTGCGGGTTTTCAAAAGCTTCAAAAGGAACAGCTTGAGAAAGCAAAGAGTTCGACCAATCCCCTCTATTTTGAGCTGAATTGGATTCTGCTACAAGGTCTGATTTGTCAAAGAGATGCTCATTACACGATGAGTCAGAGTGATTTGGAAAAGGTAGCAGATTATCTTTTTCAAACAGAAGAA
Source organism: Streptococcus sp. 517s (assembly GCF_054445985.1). Classification (NCBI taxonomy): domain Bacteria; kingdom Bacillati; phylum Bacillota; class Bacilli; order Lactobacillales; family Streptococcaceae; genus Streptococcus; species Streptococcus sp. 517s. The sequence goes on from NZ_CM136847.1 coordinate 900,562, forward strand.
TGGACTATGTATGAGTTGATTCTTTTCGGTAATCTCTATACTTTCTACAATGTGGACTATGTAGCTCGGATTGGCAGAGAAGTCATGGAGCGGGAAGAGTACTACAAGGAAATTGGTCGGCATCGAAAACTTGTTTTGATTTTAGCTCTCAACTGTTACCAGCATTGTTTGGAAAACCATTCCTTTACGGATGCGGACTATTTTGAGAGCTATGTGGAGAAGTTGATTGGAAATGGTATCAAGCTTTATGAGCGCAATATCTTCCATTATCTCAAAGGTTTCGCCCTCTACCAGAGAGACTTGAAAGAAGAAGGTTGTAGTCAGATGCAGGAAGCCATGCATATTTTTGAAGTGCTTGGACTTCCAGAGCAAGTGGCTTACTATCAGGAACATTATGAAAAATTTGTAAATGCTTAAATTTCCCAAATAAGGGAAAAATAAAGAGACTCCTTTCAGTTTTGATACAATAGTTTCAAAATTTGAGAGGAGCTTTTTATATGAATCGACATGCAATCCAGTTGATTAGTCGTGGGGCTATTAATAAGATAGGAAATATGCTCTATGATTATGGAAACAGTGTTTGGCTGGCATCAATGGGAACGATAGGACAGACTGTTCTTGGGATTTATCAGATTTCTGAACTCGTCACATCGATTCTGGTCAATCCCTTTGGCGGAGTGATTTCAGACCGCTTTTCGCGTCGCAAAATTTTGATGACGACGGACTTGATTTGTGGCATTCTCTGTTTGGCTATTTCTTTCATAAGAAATGATGGCATGATGATTGCTGCTCTGATTTTTGCCAATATTGTTCAGGCGGTTGCCTTTGCATTTTCTCGTACAGCCAATAAAGCTATTATAACTGAGGTTGTAGAGAAAGACGATATTGTGACCTATAATGCTCGCTTAGAGCTCGTTTTGCAGGTTGTAGGCGTTAGCTCCCCTGTGCTTTCTTTCCTCGTTTTGCAATTCTCCAGTCTCCATATGACGCTCGTTTTAGATGCTATTAGTTTTTTCATCGCATTTACATTAGTAGCTTTCCTTCCCAAAAAAGAGACTCAGTTACAAGAGAAAAAGACTTTCAGCTGGAAAAATATTTTTGCTGATATGAAAGAAGGGATTCGCTATATTTGGCGCCAGCAAGAAATTTTTTTCCTTTTGTTAGTCGCTTCCAGTGTTAATTTCTTTTTTGCAGCTTTTGAATTTCTCCTCCCTTTTTCAAATCGACTATACGGGGTAGAAGGAGCTTATGCAATTATTTTGACTATGGGCGCTATTGGTTCGATTATCGGAGCTCTTCTAGCTAGCAAAATAAAGGCAGGTGTTTATAATCTTTTGATTCTATTGGCCTTGACTGGAGTTGGAGTATTTATGATGGGATTACCACTGCCAACTTTTCTTTCCTTTTCTGGAAATTTAGTTTGTGAACTGTTTATGACGATTTTTAATATTCACTTTTTTACTCAGGTGCAAACCAAGGTTGAGGGGGAATACTTGGGGAGAGTGCTAAGCACCATTTTTACCTTAGCCATTCTATTTATGCCGATTGCAAAAGGCTTTATGACAGTGCTACCAAGTGTACATCTCTCTTCTTTCCTGATAATTGGCAGCGGGGTTGTTGCCCTGTCTTGTTTATCCCTCGTTTATGTGCGAAGTCATTTTAAAAAAGAGTTATAATTTCTTTTTTTTAGAAAATATTTCACTACGAATCATTTTTCAGTCCTTCTCTATTGTGAGGAGGGCTTGCTTTGTGGTAAAATGGGATTATGAATGAAAGAATGAATGAGTTAGTTGCCTTGCTCAACCGCTATGCGACCGAGTACTATACGAGTGACAATCCCTCGGTGTCAGATAGCGAGTATGATCGTCTCTACCGAGAATTAGTCGAGTTGGAAGCTGCCTATCCAGATCAAGTTTTAGCGGACAGTCCGACCCATCGTGTTGGTGGTAAGGTTTTAGATGGTTTTGAAAAATACAGTCATCAGTATCCTCTTTATAGTTTGCAGGATGCTTTTTCACGTGAAGAGTTAGAGGCTTTTGATGCGCGTGTTCGAAAGGAATTACCCCATCCAATCTATATCTGTGAGCTGAAAATCGATGGTTTGTCTATCTCGCTAACGTATGAAAAGGGAATTTTGGTAGTCGGTGCGACACGTGGAGATGGATCTGTTGGTGAAAATATCACCGAAAATCTCAAGCGCGTCAAGGATATTCCTTTGACCTTGCCAGAAGAACTAGATATCACCGTTCGTGGAGAGTGTTATATGCCACGCGCTTCGTTTGATCAGGTCAACCAAGCTCGCCAAGAAAATGGGGAGCCTGAATTTGCCAATCCTCGTAACGCGGCAGCAGGCACCTTGCGTCAGTTTGATACAGCAGTAGTGGCCAAACGCAATCTTGCAACTTTCCTCTATCAAGAAGCCAGCCCTTCAACTCGCGACAGTCAAGAAAAAGTCTTGAAGCATCTTGAACAGCTTGGATTTGTAGTTAATCCTAAACGAATTCTGGCTGAAAGCATAGATGAGATATGGGATTTTATCCAAGAAGTTGGACAAGAACGGGATAATTTACCTTATGATATTGATGGAGTGGTGATCAAGGTCAATGACCTAGCAGGTCAAGAAGAGCTCGGTTTTACCGTTAAAGCGCCTAAGTGGGCAGTCGCCTATAAATTTCCCGCTGAAGAAAAAGAAGCTCAACTCCTTTCAGTTGACTGGACAGTAGGTCGTACGGGTGTTGTGACCCCAACTGCCAATCTAACTCCTGTTCAGCTTGCTGGCACAACTGTTAGCCGTGCAACCCTACACAATGTAGATTATATTGCTGAAAAGGATATCCGCAAAGATGATACAGTTATCGTTTATAAGGCGGGAGACATCATTCCTGCTGTTTTGCGTGTGGTAGAGTCTAAGCGTGTTTCTGAAGAAAAACTAGACATTCCGACTAATTGTCCAAGTTGTGACAGCCAGTTACTTCATTTCGAAGATGAGGTGGCCCTTCGTTGTATCAATCCTCGCTGTCCTGCCCAAATCATGGAAGGTTTGATTCACTTTGCCTCTCGAGATGCTATGAATATTACAGGACTTGGTCCATCTATCGTTGAAAAGCTTTTTGCTGCTAATCTGGTTAAGGATGTGGCGGATATTTATCGTTTGAAAGAAGAAGACTTCCTCCTTTTAGAAGGTGTCAAGGAAAAGTCTGCTTCTAAACTGTATCAAGCCATTCAAGCATCCAAGGAAAAGTCTGCTGAAAAGCTCTTGTTTGGTCTGGGAATTCGCCATGTCGGAAGCAAGGCTAGCCAACTCCTGCTCCAACACTTTCACTCTATTGAAAATCTGGCCCAAGCAGACCCAGAGGAAGTAGCAAGTATCGAAAGCTTAGGTAGTGTAATTGCCCAAAGTCTTCAGACTTATTTTGCAACAGAAGGGTCGAAGATTCTCTTAGACGAGTTGAAAGAAGCTGGAGTCAACCTGGATTACAAAGGACAGACAGTAGTAGCAGATGCGGCCTTGTCAGGTTTGACCGTTGTGCTAACGGGGAAATTGGAACGCCTCACGCGCTCTGAAGCCAAAAGTAAACTCGAAAGTCTGGGTGCCAAAGTCACAGGCAGTGTTTCTAAGAAAACGAACCTTGTCGTAGCAGGAGCAGATGCAGGAAGCAAGCTCCAAAAAGCACAAGAACTTGGTATCGAAGTTCGAGATGAGGCCTGGCTAGAAAGTTTGTAATCATGATAGAAGAAAGAAAACGAGCTCGTTTAATCTATAATCCCAGTTCAGGACAAGAAATTATCAAAGAAAACATTGCTGAAATACTGGATATATTAGAGAATATAGGCTACGAAACCAGTGCTTTTCAAACAAGCCCAGATCCTCTTTCTGCACAAAATGAAGCGGAAATAGTTGCAAAGGCTGGTTTTGATTTGATTATCGCTGCAGGAGGCGACGGTACGATTAATGAGGTGGTCAACGGTGTTGCTCCTCTTGAATATCGTCCCAAACTAGCTATCATCCCAACAGGCACAACCAATGACTATGCGCGTGCTCTCAAGATTCCACTTGGAGATCCCGTTAAGGCAGCAAAAATTATCGGACAAAATCAAACCATTCAAATGGATATTGGACGCGCTTTTGGCGATAAGTACTTTATCAATATTGCAGCAGCAGGTACCTTGACAGAGTTGACATATAGCGTACCCAGTGAAGTTAAGACACACCTAGGCTATTTTGCCTATGTCGCCAAAGGAATTGAAATGTTTCCTCAGACTAAGGTTCGGCCAGTGAAAATTACACATGATCAAGGAGTCTTCGAGGGAGAAGTCTCATTGATTTTTGTTGCCTTGACCAATTCAATTGGTGGTTTTGAGCAGTTAGCACCTGATACCAAGTTAGATGATGGCAATTTTACTCTGATTCTGGTGAAAACAGACAAGTTATTTGAGATGTTGGCTTTGTTAATACAGGCTCTAAATGGAGGTCAGCATGTGACGGATGTTAATATTGAATACCTTAAAACCAGCAAACTCCGTTTAGATGTCTTGGACGACGAAGAACCCTTTATGCTAAACCTAGATGGGGAATACGGTGGTGATACGCCAGTTGAACTTGAAGTTTGCCATAACCACATTGAATTTTTTGTCAATCGTAATGAAATTGCTGCTGAATCCATCAGCGCGGAAGAAAATGAATTAAATTAGAAATTAGGAAAAGAAATGTATAGATACCCTGTAGTCATCCATTTTCACCGAAAAAATGGGGATTATGCCGCTTGTTCATTCAGTAGAAAACAGGCGGATATTAAAGAAAATTTGTATTATGAAAATGACTATTTTGGAGCAAAATTCTCCTTTACAGTTACAAGTGCAGAAAGGCTCGATACTCTGACCTTTTCTGTCGAAATAGATGGAAAGACAAAAGACTATCTCCTACGGTTTAACCATTATCCACTGTTGACTGAGGTTTGGATTTTGGATGGTGATGAGACAGTCTATTATTCTGAAAATCCAGCCATTGCAAGTCCTTACTATAAAAATCAAAACCCGTTTGCTTTTGATAAAGCCTTTCACAGTGAAAGTTTTGATCATCATTGGGGATACCAAGGAGAGTTAGGTTATAGTATCTCAGACTACCAGACAAGCTTTAAACTCTGGGCTCCAACAGCTACAGCTGTCCAAGTGGTCGTTTATGAAAATACAAGTAACGACGCGCCGATTTGGAAAACCTTTAATCTTGAGCGTGGGAATAGCTATTCATATAGTCATAAGTACAATACCATTGGTGTTTGGAGTGTAGACTTGGATGAAAATCTTGCAGGTAAAGCCTATCAGTATCAGATTGAGTTTCCACACCACCAGACCTTGACACGAGATCCTTACACTATCGCTACAAGCCCTGACGGAAAACGTTCTGTCATCCTCTCTCAGCAAGATAGACAGGTAGAAGGGTTCGAAGTCAAACATGGGACAGACGCTCCTTGGCGTTTGGAAAACCCATGTAAAGCAGTTATTTGTGAGATGCACATTCGTGATTTCACAAAATCGCCGACATCTGGGGTTCCAGAAAACCTTCGAGGAACCTTCCTTGGGGCTGCTCAGACTGGAACGGTTAACCAGTATGGTCAAGCAACTGCCTTTGACTATATCAAAGAACTCGGCTGTAATTATGTTCAGCTCCAACCAATCTTTGATCGCCATAAGGAATATGATGAGGACGGAAATGTAACCTATAACTGGGGTTATGACCCTCAAAACTACAATGCGCCAGAACCAAGTTTCTCTAGTAACCCAGATGATCCTGGACAGGTTATTCGAGACCTCAAAGCCATGATTCAGGCTTATCATGATGCGGGAATCGGTGTCATTATGGATGTCGTTTACAACCATACCTTTTCAACGGTCGATGCACCTTTCCAAACAACTGTTCCTGATTATTACTATCGTATGAATCCAGATGGAACCTTCCAAAACGGCACAGGTGTAGGAAATGAAACCGCAAGCGAACACGAAATGTACCACAAGTATATGATTGACTCACTCCTTTATTGGGTGAAAGAATACAATATTGACGGCTTCCGTTTCGACTTGATGGGAATTCACGATGTTAAAACCATGCAGGCAATTCGCTGGGCGTTAGATGAAGTCGATCCGCGTATTCTCACTTATGGAGAAGGTTGGGATATGGGGACAGGTCTTGCACCTTATGACAAGGCCAAGAAGGATAATGCCTACCAGATGCCAAATATTGGATTTTTCAACGATGATCAGCGAGATGCCATCAAAGGAGGAGAAGTTTATGGCTCAATCAAGGCAGGATTTGTTAGCGGTGCAGCTACAGAACCGATTGTAGCCAAAGCTATTCTTGGTAGCCGAGAGTTGGGTTCATATCTTAGTCCAAACCAAGTCCTTAACTATGTGGAGGCCCATGATAATTACAACTTGCATGATTTGTTAGTAACCCTTCATCCAAATCACAGTTCAGATAAGATTATGCGCCAAGTTGAGACAGCAACAGCGATGAGCATTCTCATGCAAGGGATGTCCTTTATAGAGTTGGGGCAAGAATTTGGCCGCACTAAACTCCTTGCTACTGGTGAAAACGGCGAGCTGACTGAGGCAGATAGAGAACGGGCTATGAACAGCTACAATGCTCCAGATAGTGTCAACCAGGTCAACTGGGATTTAATCAATGAGAGACAAGAGAGCATTGAATTTATTCGCCAGATTATTCGCCTAAAAACACAGACCAGCGCCTTCTCCTATCCTACATATGAAGAAGTCTATCGCCATGTCTTCGTCCATACAGCTGCTGAAAATAGTGGGTGGATTGTTTACGAAATTCACGGTGGACCAGAGCACTTATTGGTAGTCTTTAATGCGAAAGGGACTTCCTTCTACTTTGAAAATGCAGGAAATCTTGAAATGCTGGTGTCTAATAGTCGTTCTAAAGAATCAAATGTGATTGATGATACCAGTGTCGTAGTCTTAAAAGTACTCTCGTAAATTAATGTTCTGAAAAGGTTTAGATTAACTAGACCTTTTTTGATTTTTATTGAAAAACCAATATCTAATAGGAATAAAATTCAAATAATTTGAAGAATCAAGTTTGTGAAAAAAATATCAATATTTTCACAAAAGGGTTGTAATTTTCTGAAAATTTGATAAAATAAGTTTTAATCATTTTCAGGAGGAAGAGAATTTGACAAATTATCAGAATTTAGTGAATGGAAAATGGAAATCATCAGAGAACGAGATTGCGATCTATTCTCCTATCAATCAAGAAAAACTAGGTACAGTACCCGCTATGAGCCAAGCTGAAGTAGATGAGGCTATGAAAGCTGCGCGTGCAGCTCTCCCAGCATGGCGTGATTTAGCACCAGTTGAGCGTGCAGCCTATTTGCATAAGACAGCAGATATTTTGGAACGTGATAAAGAAAAAATTGGTACAATTCTTGCCAAAGAGGTTGCAAAAGGGATTAAAGCAGCCATTGGGGAAGTAGTACGTACAGCAGATTTGATCCATTTTGCTGCTGAGGAAGGTCTCCGTATTACTGGACAAGCGATGGAAGGCGGCGGTTTTGAAGCTGCAAGTAAAAACAAACTAGCCGTTGTCCGTCGTGAGCCAGTTGGTGTTGTCTTAGCTATCGCGCCATTTAACTACCCAGTCAACCTTTCTGGATCCAAGATTGCTCCGGCTCTGATTGCAGGAAATGTCGTTATGTTTAAGCCACCAACGCAAGGATCTATTTCTGGTCTCTTGCTAGCTAAAGCTTTTGACGAAGCAGGAATCCCAGCAGGTGTCTTCAATACCATCACTGGACGAGGCTCTGAAATTGGGGATTATATCATTGAGCACAAAGAAGTCAACTTTATCAACTTTACAGGATCAACACCGATTGGGGAGCGTATCGGTCGTTTAGCTGGTATGCGCCCAATTATGCTGGAGCTTGGCGGGAAAGATGCAGCAATCGTTTTAGAAGATGCAGATTTAGAAAATGCAGCTAATCAAATCGTGAGTGGTGCATTTAGCTACTCTGGTCAGCGTTGTACCGCTATTAAACGTGTCTTAGTTGTAGAAAGCGTAGCAGACAAGTTAGCCGAATTGCTCCAGGCTAAAGTCGCTAAGCTAACAGTCGGTGATCCATTTGACAATGCTGATATCACACCTGTTGTTGACAATACTTCAGCTGATTTCATCTGGGACTTGATTGAAGATGCACAAGAAAAAGGTGCTAAGGCTCTTACACCAATCAAGCGTGAAGGCAATCTTCTCTGGCCAGTGCTTTTTGACCAAGTTACAAAAGATATGAAAGTGGCATGGGAAGAACCGTTTGGACCTGTTCTACCAATTATCCGTGTTGCAGATGCGAATGAAGCAGTAGCAATTGCCAATGAATCAGAGTTCGGTCTTCAATCCTCAGTCTTTACAAATGACTTTAAGAAGGCGTTTGAAATCGCTGAGAAACTTGAAGTGGGAACCGTTCATATTAATAATAAAACACAACGTGGACCAGATAATTTCCCATTCCTTGGTGTAAAAGGTTCTGGTGCAGGAGTGCAAGGAATTAAATATAGTATCGAAGCGATGACAAATGTTAAATCCATTGTATTTGATGTGAAATAATCTATAAAATCAGGAAATCTTCTTCCTGATTTTATTTTTTTCAAAAAACTTACTTACAAATTGATAAAAAACGAATGTTTTGGTATTATAATAAAAAATATATGGAAATTATTTATCATTCTATTTGCAAAGTATCATTTTTAAAATGCTAGGTAATTTTTTGAAGGCTTTCATAAAAAAATATGATTTTCTTCGTAAATTACTTGAAAGTTATCTCAAAAGAGTGTATAATAGAATTATAGAAAACGCTTACAAAAGAAAGGGGATTGAATGAATAATCAAGAGGCACTAAGAACCTTCACTACAGGTGAAAACTTTCACCTCCAGCATTATTTAGGAGCACATAGAGAGGAGAAAAACGGAGAAACTGGCTATACTTTTAGGGTTTGGGCCCCAAATGCACAAGCAGTTCATCTAGTTGGAGATTTTACTGATTGGGTTGAGAATCAGATTCCCATGGTTCGTAATGAAGCAGGTGTTTGGGAAGTCTTTACGACTCAAGCTCAGGAAGGTCAGATTTATAAATATCATATTACGCGTGCAAATGGTCACCAGATTATGAAAATTGATCCGTTGGCAGTTCGTTTTGAAGCCCGGCCAGGTACAGGAGCTGTTTTGACTACTATCCCAGAAAAGAAATGGAAAGATGGACTTTGGCTAGCACGCCGTAAACGTCTGGGATTTTTTGAGCGACCTGTTAATATATACGAGGCCCATGCAGGATCTTGGAAGAGAAATCCAGATGGTAGTCCCTATAGTTTTTCACAGCTGAAGGAAGAGTTGATTCCTTATTTAGTTGAAATGAACTATACACATATTGAGTTTATGCCTTTAATGGCTCACCCACTTGGATTGAGCTGGGGCTATCAGCTTATGGGTTACTTTGCGTTTGAACATTCTTATGGTACACCTGAGGAGTTCCAAGATTTCGTTGAAGAGTGTCATATAAATAATATCGGTGTTATCGTAGACTGGGTGCCAGGTCATTTTACTATTAATGACGATGCCTTGGCATATTATGATGGTACACCTACTTTTGAATACCAAGACCACAACAAGGCTCATAACTATGGATGGGGTGCGCTGAATTTTGACCTCGGGAAAAATGAGGTCCAATCTTTCTTGATTTCAAGTATTAAATTTTGGATTGATTTTTACCACTTAGATGGCATTCGGGTAGATGCTGTTAGCAATATGCTTTACCTAGACTATGATAATGCTCCTTGGACCCCAAATAAGGACGGTGGAAATCTTAACTACGAGGGTTATTATTTCCTTCAACGTTTAAATACAGTAATCAAGTTAGCTCATCCAGACATCATGATGATTGCAGAAGAGAGTTCATCAGCAACAAAGATTACTGGTATGAAAGAAATGGGCGGTCTAGGATTTGACTACAAGTGGAATATGGGGTGGATGAACGACATTCTCCGTTTCTACGAGGAAGATCCGATTTATCGTAAGTATGATTTTAATCTTGTGACATTCAGCTTTATGTATGTTTTCAACGAAAACTACCTCTTACCATTCTCGCATGATGAAGTCGTACATGGTAAGAAGAGCATGATGCACAAGATGTGGGGAGATCGATACAATCAATTTGCAGGACTACGCAATCTCTACACTTATCAGATTTGTCATCCAGGTAAGAAACTCTTGTTCATGGGAAGCGAATATGGTCAGTTCTTAGAGTGGAAGTCTGAGGAACAGCTAGAATGGTCTAACTTGGAAGATCCAATGAATGCTAAGATGAAGTACTTCACTTCTCAACTGAATCAATTCTATAAAGAGCACCGCTGCCTTTGGGAAATTGATACCAGCTATGATGGCATCGAAATTATCGATGCTGATAATAGAGATCAGAGTGTCCTTTCCTTTATTCGTAAGAGTAAAAAGGGTGAAATGCTAGTCTGTGTCTTTAATATGGCACCAGTTGAGCGTAAAGACTTTACAATCGGGCTTCCTGTTGCAGGGATCTATGAAGAAATATGGAATACTGAATTAGAGCAATGGGGTGGTGTCTGGAAAGAACATAATCAAACTGTTCAGACTCAAGAAGGGTTATGGAAGGACTACAAACAGACGTTGACTTTCACTTTGCCTGCCATGGGAGCAAGTATCTGGAAGATCAAACGTCGCTTGAAATCTGCTAAAACTGTCACAAATACAACTCAAAAAGGAGTAGAAAATGAAGAATGAAATGCTAGCTTTGATCCTTGCGGGTGGGCAAGGAACTCGTCTCGGAAAACTCACTCAAAGTATTGCTAAGCCGGCTGTGCAATTTGGTGGGCGCTACCGTATCATTGACTTTGCTCTTTCTAACTGTGCAAACTCTGGAATCCACAATGTTGGAGTTATCACACAATATCAACCTCTTGCTCTAAATAGTCATATTGGAAATGGTTCGAGCTGGGGATTAGACGGTATCAATACCGGCGTATCTATTCTCCAACCATATTCTGCGAGTGAAGGAAATCGTTGGTTTGAAGGAACCAGTCATGCCATCTACCAGAATATTGATTATATCGATAGTATCAATCCTGAATATGTTCTCATCCTCTCTGGAGACCATATTTACAAGATGGACTATGATGACATGCTCCAATCTCACAAGGACAATAATGCCAGTTTGACAGTAGCTGTCTTGGATGTACCCCTCAAAGAAGCTAGCCGTTTTGGTATCATGAATACTGACGCAAACAATCGTATCGTCGAATTCGAAGAAAAACCAGCAGAACCTAAGTCTACTAAAGCTTCTATGGGAATCTATATTTTTGACTGGAAACGTCTACGCAACATGCTAGTAGCCGCTGAAAAGAGCAAGGTAGATATGTCAGATTTCGGTAAAAACGTTATTCCAAACTACCTTGAGTCTGGTGAAAGTGTCTATGCTTATGAATTCAAGGGTTACTGGAAAGACGTTGGTACAATTGAATCCCTTTGGGAAGCCAATATGGAATACATTGATCCAAACAACGCTTTGGATAGTCGTGATCGTCAGTGGAAAATCTACTCACGGAACCTGATTTCACCACCAAACTTTATTGGAAAACACGCTCATGTAGAAGATTCTTTAGTTGTCGATGGCTGTCTCGTGGATGGAACTGTTAAGCATTCCATTCTCTCAACAGAAGCACAAGTACGTGAGGGTGCTGAAGTAGTAGACTCTGTAATCATGAGTGGTGCCATTATCGGAAAAGGTGCAAAAATTAAACGTGCCATCATTGGTGAGGGTGCTGTTATTTCTGAAGGTGTCGAAATTGATGGAACAGACGAAGTACAAGTAGTAGGATACAATGAAGTAGTGGGGGTAGCATCAGATGAAGATTGATAAATATTCAGCCATTTTAGGAAACACAGTTGGTTTTCATGATATGTCAACGTTAACAGAACACCGTCCGGTGGCTAGCTTGCCATTTGGAGCAAAATATCGTTTAATTGATTTCCCTCTTTCTAGCCTTGCAAATGCTGGTGTTCGCAGTGTCTTTGGAATTTTCCAACAAGATAATATCAGTTCAGTCTTTGACCACATTCGTTCCGGACGTGAATGGGGCTTATCTACCCTTCTAAGTCACTACTATCTAGGTATTTATAATACGCGTGTTGAAAGTAGCACAGTTGGGAAAGAATATTACCAACAGCTTCTCACTTATTTGAAACGTTCAGGATCAAATCAGACAGTTGCACTTAACTGTGATGTCGTGGTGAATATTGACCTCAATCAAGTATTTCATTTACATGCTACTGCCGGTCGTCCGATTACAGTTGTTTATAAGAAATTACCTAAAAAGGATATTTCAGATGTTAATGCCATCTTGGAAGTGGATGAAACAGACCATGTTCTTTCTCATAAACTTTTTGATGCCAAATCAACAGATGAACTTTTCAACATGTCTACAGATATATTCGTCGTTGATACTCCGTGGTTGATTAAGCGTTTGGAAGAAGAAGTTCAAAAAGAATATCCAGAAAAATTACGCTATGTTCTCCGCGATTTGGCTGTAAAAGAAGGTGCTTTTGCTTACGAATACACGGGCTATCTAGCCAATATTCACTCCGTTCAATCCTATTATCAAGCCAATATTGATATGCTAGAGTCTCAAAAATTCTACTCTCTTTTCTCACCAAATCAAAAGATTTATACAAAAGTTAAGAATGAAGAACCAACCTACTATGCGAATACTTCAAAAGTAAGTACTTCTCAGTTTGCCTCTGGTAGTATCATTGAGGGTGAAGTAGTTCAGTCAGTCCTATCTCGTAACATTTATGTTCACAAAGATAGTGTGGTGAAGGACAGCATTTTATTCCCTCGTGTTGTGATTGGTCAAGGTGCCCAAGTTGAATATGCCATCCTAGACAAAGGCGTTGAAGTTGCGGACGGTGTTGTCATTCGAGGGACAGCAGAACATCCAGTTGTAGTGAAGAAGGGTGAAACAGTAACAGAGGACATTTATTCATGAAAATTTTATTTGTAGCGGCAGAAGGAGCACCCTTTTCAAAAACAGGTGGTTTGGGTGATGTCATTGGCGCACTTCCCAAATCACTTGTAAAAGCAGGGCACGAAGTTGCGGTTTTCTTACCTTATTATGATATGGTAGAAGCTAAGTTTGGCGACCAGATTGAGGATGTTCTCCACTTTGAAGTGAGTGTAGGATGGCGTAGACAGTACTGTGGTATTAAAAAAACGGTTTTGAATGGGGTTACTTTCTACTTCATTGATAATCAATATTATTTCTTCCGTGGTCATGTTTACGGTGATTTTGACGATGGTGAACGCTTTGCCTTTTTCCAACTGGCTGCTCTTGAAGCCATGGAACGCATCGACTTTATCCCTGACCTTCTCCATGTTCATGATTACCACACAGCCATGATTCCCTTCTTGTTAAAAGAAAAGTACCATTGGATTCAGGCATATCAAGGAATCAGAACAGTTTTAACCATTCACAATTTGGAATTTCAAGGTCAATTTTCTGAAGGAATGTTGTGGGATTTGTTCGGTGTTGGATTTGAACGCTATGCTGATGGAACTCTTCGTTGGAATGACTGTCTTAACTGGATGAAAGCAGGTATTCTCTACGCGGATCGTGTCTCAACCGTATCTCCTAGCTATGCACATGAGATTATGACTAGCCAATTCGGTTGCGGTTTGGACCAGATTCTTCGTATGGAGTCAGGTAAGGTTTCAGGTATTGTCAATGGTATTGATGCCGATCTTTATAATCCTCAAACAGACCCACTTTTAGACTATCATTTTAACAAGGATGATTTGTCTGGAAAAGCACAAAACAAAGCAAAATTGCAAGAGAGAGTTGGTCTACCAGTACGAGCAGATGTTCCACTAGTTGGTATTGTCTCTCGATTGACACGCCAAAAAGGCTTTGATGTTGTTGTAGAAAGTTTGCATCGTTTCTTACAGGAGGATGTTCAAATAGTCCTTTTAGGAACAGGTGACCCAGCTTTTGAACATTCCTTCTCTTGGTTTGCTCAAGTCTATCCTGACAAGTTATCAGCAAATATCACTTTCGACGTCAAACTTGCTCAAGAAATCTACGCAGCTTGTGATCTCTTCCTCATGCCAAGTCGTTTTGAACCATGTGGTTTGTCTCAAATGATGGCGATGCGCTATGGAACTCTACCATTGGTTCATGAAGTGGGTGGCTTGCGTGATACTGTTCAAGCTTTCAATCCAATCGAAGGAACTGGTACTGGATTTAACTTTGATAATTTAACACCATACTGGCTTAACTGGAGTTTCCAAACAGCTTTGGATGTTTATAAGTACCAGCCGGACGTTTGGAGAAATCTACAAAAACAAGCTATGGAATGCGATTTCTCATGGGATACAGCCTGCAAATCTTACCTGGACTTGTACCATAGTTTAGTCAACTAATAGATAAAATCGTATGATTCTTTCATACGATTTTTGGGCTGTTTAGAAAAGAGGATAAGTGATGACTCAAGTAAAGGGACTTTGTGTTATGGATGTTGATGGCACCCTGATAGCAGAAGAAGTGATTGATCTTTTAGGAAGAGAAGCAGGTTGCGAAGAAGAAATATCGCAGATTACAAGCCAGGCAATGCGAGGGGAACTGGACTTTGAAACAAGTTTACGAGCGAGGGTAGCTTTGTTAAAAGGCCTTCCGGTTTCGGTCTTTAATACTGTCTTCAAATCCATTCATCTGTCCAAGAATGCTCAAGAATTTATCTCCATACTTCAAAAGAATGGCATTCTAGTCGGTCTGGTGTCTGGTGGATTTAGTCCAATAGTTGAGAGATTAGCTAAATCCCTTGGTATCTCCTATTTCTCTGCTAACCAGTTGGAAGTCAAAGACGGTTTTTTAACAGGAAAATTAGTTGGTGAAATTGTGACAGGTCAAGTAAAAAATGCTACTCTTGAGAAATGGAGAAAGGAATTAGAACTACCCAAAGAAAGAACGATTGCTATCGGTGATGGTGCCAATGACCTCTTGATGTTAAAGACAGCAGGCCACGGTATAGCCTTTTGTGCCAAAGAGGTCGTAAAAGCAGAGATAGCTTGTCATGTAGATACGAGGGATTTTTTGGAAGTTCTTCCTTTGATTGATTTCTTAGAATGAGAGGGAACTATGAAAATTGTAATCGCACCTGATTCTTTTAAAGAAAGTTTGACAGCAGAAGAGGTCGCTCAAGCTATAAAAAAAGGCTTTGAACAGTCAATATCGGATGTAGAATGTCTGCTCTGTCCTGTTGGTGATGGCGGGGAAGGAACCGTAGATGCTATTCGACATTCTCTTGACCTCGAAGAAAAATGGCAAGAGGTGACAGGGCCTTTTGGCCTAAAAGAATCCATGCGCTACTTTCAAAAAGATCAAATGGCGCTCTTGGAAGTTGCTGACTTGGTTGGTCTTGGAAAGATTCCAAATGAGAAACGAAATCCTATTCACATCCAAACTCGAGGTATCGGAGAGTTGATTTGTCACCTCGTCAATCAAGGGCTGAAAGAAATCTATATTGGCGTTGGCGGTACAGCAAGTAATGATGGCGGAATTGGTATTGCAGCCGCTTTAGGTTATCGATTTTATGATAAGAATGGAAAGGAATTACCAGCTTGTGGTCAGACTTTGCTTGAGTTCGAGTCAGTTTCAGACAGCGAGTTATATAGAATTCCTGAAGATGTGAAAATCCGCATTTTAGCGGATGTCGTGAGCCCTCTATGTGGTCATCAAGGGGCAACCTATACATTTGGAAAACAAAAGGGCTTGGATCCTGCTTTATTTGAGACGGTAGATCTGGCTATACAGGAGTTCTATGAAAAATTCTCACCTTCAACCCTGTCTCTTAAAGGAGCAGGAGCTGGCGGGGGTATTGCTGCTGGTCTCTGCGCCTTTGCTGAGGCTAGTATCGTATCTGGGATTGACACTTGTTTGGACTTGATTGACTTTGACAAGAAAGTTGAAGATGCTGATTTAGTTATCGTTGGAGAAGGTAGGCTAGACAGTCAAAGCTTTGCTGGGAAAGCTCCTATCGGTGTAGCAAAAAGAACCCCTAACGGAGTTCCTGTTATCGCTATTTGCGGAAGTCTTGCTGAGGATTTGCCTCCTCTACCATTCGAAAATATACAAGCAGCCTTTTCAATTTTAGAGAAAAGTGAACTTTTGAAAGATAGTTTGAAAAATGCAAGTCTCTATTTGGAGCATACAGCTACTAATATCGGTCATTTATTAAATATGAGGAGGGATTAGCCTAACCATTTTTTCCAGATTGATTTTTTAGGAGTTTCTGTCTTTTTCTCTTCCCAGAGGCTTGAAAAAGCAAGTCTAAGGTCTTTTTCTTCTACTTGAACAGGTTCGTTCGTGTGAAGGACAAGTCCAAAAGGAGAGGTGATATGATCGTCTGAAACAATAGTCGCCTGGCAGTTGCTTTCCTTTGCTTGTTTTAAGTAAAAGACTTGTTTGTCAAACTCGATATTTGGTGAGATTTTCACAAAAAGTTCCTCTACCTTTTCTTGAAAACCATCTAAAATAGAGAAAAATCCATGTTCTAATTCAGGACTATTGGCAGTACTGATATCCGCGTATCCAAGAACTCTTTCCTCGAAAGTACCGAGGTAGCGGCGTTGTTCGTCAGGGTTTAATTTCGGCCCACCATGAGCTTTTTCTAGTAGTTGTTTTGATAAATCTGTCATAAAAACAGTATATCACAAAAATCGCATGAAAACAGACAAAAGAAAGCGATTACTTTATAAAGTTAAGGAAAATTTGCACAAAGATAACGTTTTTCCTTGAAAAAGGCGTGTATTTGAGGTATCATAGAGGTGTAAAAAATTTAACTCAAAGGAGAGTAAAAAATGTCAATTATTACTGATGTTTACGCTCGCGAAGTCCTAGACTCACGCGGTAACCCAACACTTGAGGTAGAAGTTTATACTGAATCAGGTGCTTTCGGACGTGGTATGGTTCCATCAGGAGCTTCTACTGGTGAACACGAAGCAGTTGAACTTCGCGACGGTGACAAATCTCGTTACGGTGGTCTTGGTACACAAAAAGCTGTTGACAACGTAAACAACATCATCGCTGAAGCTATCATCGGCTACGATGTACGTGACCAACAAGCTATCGACCGTGCTATGATCGCACTTGACGGTACTCCTAACAAAGGTAAATTGGGTGCAAACGCAATCCTTGGTGTGTCTATCGCTGTAGCTCGTGCTGCTGCTGACTACCTTGAAATCCCACTTTACAGCTACCTTGGTGGATTCAACACTAAAGTTCTTCCAACTCCAATGATGAACATTATCAACGGTGGTTCTCACTCTGACGCTCCAATCGCTTTCCAAGAATTCATGATCGTACCTGCTGGTGCACCAACATTCAAAGAAGCTCTTCGTTGGGGTGCTGAAATCTTCCACGCTCTTAAGAAAATCCTTAAATCACGTGGTTTGGAAACAGCCGTAGGTGACGAAGGTGGATTCGCTCCTCGTTTCGAAGGAACTGAAGACGGTGTTGAAACTATCCTTGCTGCAATCGAAGCTGCTGGATATGTTCCTGGTAAAGACGTATTTATCGGATTTGACTGTGCTTCATCAGAATTCTATGATGAAGAACGTAAAGTTTACGACTACACTAAATTTGAAGGTGAAGGCGCTGCTGTACGTACTGCTGCAGAACAAATCGACTACCTTGAAGAATTGGTAAACAAATACCCAATCATCACTATCGAAGATGGTATGGATGAAAACGACTGGGACGGTTGGAAAGCTCTTACTGAACGTCTTGGTGGTAAAGTACAATTGGTTGGTGACGACTTCTTCGTAACAAACACTTCTTACCTTGAAAAAGGTATTGCAGAAGGTGCTGCTAACTCAATCCTTATCAAAGTTAACCAAATCGGTACTCTTACTGAAACATTCGACGCTATCGAAATGGCAAAAGAAGCTGGCTATACTGCTGTTGTATCACACCGTTCAGGTGAAACTGAAGATTCAACAATTGCTGACATCGCAGTTGCAACTAACGCAGGACAAATCAAGACTGGTTCACTTTCACGTACAGACCGTATCGCTAAATACAACCAATTGCTTCGTATCGAAGACCAACTTGGTGAAGTAGCTGAATACCGTGGATTGAAATCATTCTACAACCTTAAAAAATAAAATAGTTCAGTGAACTATTTTATCCCGAACCTTGAAATTCAAAAGTTCGGCAGTTGATTTAACAACGTTTGAAGCCCCTCGGATTTTATCCGAAGGGCTTTTTGTGTGCAATACTCAAAAATGAAAAATAACTTATGGTATAATAGACAAAAACACTTGTATTAGAAAGAAACTATGTCTAAAGAAATTGATATCGAGTATTACCACCAGTTAGCCTTGCAAAAGCAAAAGGAGCACCGAAAAGTGTTAGCCGATCTAAAGAAAAAACCTCCTAAAAACTTAGATAAGATAGCTCAGCAAATTCACCAAGAAGTTTTTTCTGAGATTGATTGCACTGCCTGCGCGAACTGTTGCAAGACCTTGGGACCCGACTTTAAGGAAGCCGATATTACTCGCATTGCTAAGTATTTCAAGATGAAATTACCAGCCTTTGAAGCTGAGTTTTTACAGGTAGATGAAGATGGGGATAAGGTTTTTAAATCTATGCCTTGCCCCTTTCTAGGAGGAGACAATCTCTGTTCTATCTATGATGTTCGTCCAAAGGCCTGCCGAGAATTTCCCCATACAGACCGTAAAAAGATCCATCAAATCAACCATTTGACGATTAAGAACACCTTGACCTGCCCAGCAGCTTATCTCTTTGTTGAGAAATTAAAGGATAGGTTATAGAAATATACACCTCTGAATCTTGTACAAATATTCTAGGGCGGAAGTATCTGATATCTGATAGACTATAGATAGAATTGAACATGGCCTAAAAGCTGTGTGAAAAAGATAAAATTTCCTAGGACCAGAAACTCCAGCGTCAATTTTCCTATTTTCACTTTGCTTTTAACGTCTTTTGTATCTTGTGGAGGTAAGAAGAAACGAATATGATGCATCAATTCAATCAAACCATGGATTATTTGGAGCAGCAACTGACTTCAGAAGTGGATATGAAAAGATTTCAACAGCTATCTGGCTATTCTTATCCTCTCTTTAGCAGGCTCTTTTCCATCCTAGCAGATATGACTTTAGCAGAATATTTGCGCAATCGCAGGCTGTCAGAAGCTGTGACAGACTTGCGGGAAAGCACTGAGAAAGTCATTGACATAGCGCTGAAATACGGCTATGACTCTGCGGATGCCTTCAGCGCAGCCTTTAAGAAATTCCATGGTGCGACCCCCTCAGAAGTTCGAAATGGAAAACCTTATCGGGTCTTTCCTAGACTTCAATTATCCTTAAAGATTACAGGAGGAAAGAACATGGATATCAAGATTCAAAAGAAACCTGCTTTTACCGTGGCAGGCGTTCTATTGGAAGCTATTGACAATAGCCAATGCCCGTCTGCATGGGAGCAGCTTTATGCAAATCACAGCTTTGAAAGTCTAGAGAGTCTGGGAAGTGGCCAATCCTTTGGTCTCTGCTCGGATGTGAAAGAAGGCGAAATCATTAACTACATGGCGGTTTATGATGTGACGGATAAAGCGAAAGCAGAAGAACTAGGTCTGTCAATCAAAGACATCCCAGCAGCTGAATATGCTATCGTCCCAGTCAAAGGTCCTATACCAGCTAGCATTCACAATGCTTGGAAGTATGTTTTGGAGGTTTTTTTCCCAGAAACAGGCTATCGCCACTCAGGAGCGCCAGATTTTGAAGTCTATACTGAAGGAGATATGTCGTCACCAGACTATCAAATGGAACTCTGGATACCAGTAAGCAAGGACTAGATAATTTTCTATTTTTTATAAAGATGGAAAGCTGACTCTGTAGAAGGTATCTTTTACAGAGTTTTTCTTTGTTTGAGAAATAACTTATGCAAAAAAGAATTACAATTTAATTTAAATTTAAGTATAAAGAAATTCATGTCTATAAATCAAACATACCATAATTTTTGTTTGGATTTTATGGGGCATACGAATAGTTTTCTCGGTATAATAGTCCCATAGAAGATAAGGAGGCAGGAATATGCAGATGTATTTTGGAGATGTGTCGCTTTGCTATAGCTATTCATTGGCAATGGCACTAGAAACCTATGGTTATGACTTTAAAGCAGAGTTTTTAGAGGCAATTATGGTGATGGGAAATGGCGCTAGTATCGTGAAGGAAGATGAGGTGCACCCTTTAGTATTCTTTGATAATGGAATGCCAGACCTTTCCATCTCTCATTCCTTAAAAATACTTGGGTTTGACTTTGAAGAATTCTATCTAAAAGATGGAGCGGAAGTAGATTTGGAAGAGGTTAAAGGAAAGTTGGAAACGTTTCTGTCTAATGGACCTGTCGTACTGGGTCCTCTTGATATGGGCCATTTGACTTACAATCCCAATCACACAATCCTTTATGGTGTAGATCACTTTGTAACTGTGTATGCTGTTGATGGTCAGCATCTCTATTTGCATGATCCAGCTGGTTTTGCCTGTATGAAGGTTACTTTTAATGACATTTTAGAAGCTTGGAAGGCGGAAGCTATTGACTATAAGCGTGGAGCATACTCCATGTGGGGAAATTTTAAGAAGGTCAAGAGTCCTAGTCAGACTGAAATCTATCAGGAAACAGCAAGGATTATGAAGAACCGATATCTGAATGGTCAAAACGGTGTTTTGGAATGCTATGCAAAAGCAGTTGCTGAAAACGGCTTAAATACGGAGCAAAAGCAATTGCATCAGTATTTCAGCTTTAAACTTGCTGCTGTTCGAAATCTCTATCTCAGTAAATTCTTAAAAAACCATGATCCCGAAGGGGTAAGGTTAAAAGAAGAATTGGCTACTCTATTTGGTCAAGCCCACCTTTCATGTTTAAAAGAAGATTACCAAGAGCTAGCCCACTTGCTCTATCAGATAGCTGAAGTGGATGACCGCTTTAGAGATTTATATGTAAAGTAGTGACTATAAGCATAAAATAACTAGTCAGTAAAAGCAGTTTTTCGTAAAGAACTGCTTTTTGATTATGGTATAATGAAGTGAGGAAATAGCATATCCAACTAAAAATGAAGGGAGAACTCCTATGCCTAGACCAAGAACGAAAGAAGAATTAGTGTTAGCCTCTAAGGAAAACTATGAAAAGCTCAATCACTTTATATCTAAATTAAGTGAAGAGGAACTACAGACTCCTTTTGATTTTTCAAAAGACCAAAAGAAAAAAGAAGCTCACTGGAAAAGAGATAAAAATCTAAGAGATGTTCTGATCCATCTCTATGAATGGCATCAGTTACTTTTGACATGGGTACATTCCAATCAAAAGGGTCATGAAAGACCTTTTCTCCCTGAACCTTATAATTGGAAAACTTATGGGGAAATGAATGTCGCTTTTTGGAAGAAGCACCAGAGAACGTCCTTAGAAGAAGCAACCAAACTCCTCAATCAATCGCATGAAGAGGTTTTAGAGTTGATGGAAGGCTTCAGCAATGACGAATTGTTCACAAAAGGTGTCTATAAGTGGACGGGAGGAACAAGTCTAGGCTCCTACTTTGTCAGTAGCACTTCCAGTCACTATGATTGGGCTCTGAAAAAACTCAAAGCTCATCAGCGAAATTGTAAGAATAGCTAGTTGAAGTGCTATTGAAATTCACCAAAGGTTCTTCTAAGCTTCGAATAGCTCCATTCTCGTGATTTTTGAACAATTCTAGCTTTAGAATCCTTCAAAAATTAAAATTTAAGGTTATCATGGACTTAGAATAGACCTAAAACATTTATTTTAATGTAATTCTAAGTTTAGAATTACAATGATATTAAAGTAATAGAGCTGTTCGATGCTTAGAATGTCTTGATTCTGAGAAATCTTGACTAGAAAATGCCTCGAATGGCTTTTTTCTGATATAGGTTGATAGATAGATGGGTGAGATGATGAACATACAAAAAGAGAAAGTTAGAAAAGAGTTGGTGTCCCTCTGTTTGGGAGAGTTCACAGCCGTCCTATCCTTTTGGTTTTGTTTTTTCCTTTTGAAAAATCGGCTTGATGATGAGAATAGTCTAGTAACCATTCTCTATCCTCTGTCTTTACTGACATTTATTTTGCTTCAAGGTTCAATCTATTGGGCGATTTTGATTAGAAGACTGTCGAATCCCCAGTTCGGAAGAGGTAGTGTCCCCAAACTATATGGTGGTTTCAGAATACTAGACCTTGTTTTACTTATTTTAGGCTTTCCTTTTATAGTCTGGAATACACCGAGTGTCCAAGTGGGTATTATAGCCACACTAATACAGCTTTTTGCCCTTATCGAATGGGTTAATTATTTCCTCGTACGCTTATCCTATAGTCTGAATCCTCTTGTTTTATGGAAACGAATTACCAAGGGGAAACTTGAAAAGAGCAGAATAGCCAAGGAGTTGGGGTAGGGGAGTGAAGTTTTGGAGAGTTTAAGTTATTCAAACAATGTTAACTTCAAATTTTCATTTATACTATAATGTTCTTAATGAATATTCAGGAAGAAAACTAAATGCCCAACAAATTTCTATTCTTTGAAACTTTTTGCTTACAAATGATTTTCTAGAGGATTGAAATTGAAGTTACTAATTGAGCGGAAAAAAGTAAGTTTGATGTCATCGCTATACAAAATTTTACCTTCTTTCATACTTGTATTGATTTATATTGTCAGTGTTTTCGTGATATAATATTATCAGAATAAATTATTGGAGAATCTGAATGAGAAACGATATTCAACCGGCCTTACAAACAGTCAAAACTTATTTTGAAAAATCAGAATTTTACATTCCTACCTATCAGAGACCCTATGCTTGGCAAGTAGCACAATGTGAACAACTCATTGAAGATATTAATCTTCATATGGAAAATTTCGATGATAGTTCCCAGGACAATTATTTCTTTGGAGCTGTTCTCATCGCTCAAGAATCTGGAGAAGAGCATGAAGTAACTTTGATTGATGGTCAGCAAAGAACAACGACATTTATGTTACTTCTTAAGGCAATCTTATTGAAGATTGATGAGGAGCTTGAACTTCAACCGACTCTAGATACTGATGCACGCAGATTAGTGAAACGTCTTAATGGTCTTAAAGAGCAGATTGTCACAATGCTTTTCAATGTTTCAGATGACGAAAAAGATGATTTCGTTGATGGACTGTATTATCCTAGCGATGATAGAATAAAGTATCTAAATCATTCGATTTCAGAAAAATATGCTAGTGAGATGACTACTATCTTGTTAGGTAGAGATTTCACTTCGATTAAAGAGAGAGTTTATCAAATTTATCGTCGTCAGAAAGATAATCGTTATACAAATTTTTATAAAAACTTTAGATATTTTTATAATATGTGTGATGATTTGAATGTTTTTAAACTCATCAATTTTGCAAATCATTTTATTGATAACTGCCAAGTGATTACCATTACAAGTTATAATACCGATCAAGCAATAAATATTTTCAATTCTTTAAATGGGACTGGTGTTCCATTGACCCCAATTGAAGTAATCGTATCTAAGACAACAGCAAATGCATCAGATAGGAAAAATTTCGAAAAAAATTGGCAAGAGATTGTACAACGTACCGATTCATCGAGATTAGACTTAAATGCGTTAATTACTCATTATATTTTCGTAAAACTTTCAGAACAAAACAGTGCTGATCGAAGAAATCCTGGTATAAGAGCCTTTTTCTCAAAAAATAAGCATCTATTGAATGAAGATATTCTGTTTACTTCTAATCTAAATACAATCATAAACAATTTTGAACGAGTATCTGATACTATCAATGGTCAATTGATAAACAAATTAAACGGTAATTTAAGACCTTTTGTTAGTAGTTATCTATTTTTCAGACAAGACAATACATATCTGGAATACTTACTTAGACTTGGAGTTTTGATTGAATTATCTGAACTCTCGTATAGCCATAAACTCTTTAAAGGCTTCCTAGAAGAAATAAATTTGTTGTACAGTCAAGTCGATTCAATTTCAATTGACGAACTTATTTCAAAAATAAGAAACCATATTCATGACAATTTTATTTATGATGATGTTAAACAAACTTTGACTGAAAGTGGCGTTTCAAATTCGATTCTTTATGTAAATGAATTCTTATTTGCATTGGAAAAAGGTATTAACTTTAATTTAGATGGGAATATTGATATTGAACATATTATGCCGCAAAGTGGTTTGAATAGAGAAAATATTATGTCAGATGCTGGACTAGAAAGCCAGGAAGAATTTAGAGATTATGCTGAGAAGCTTGGTAATAAGATTCTCCTTGAATCCGAAATTAATCGTGGAATTGGAGATGCTTGGTTTAGAACAAAAAGAGAGAATACAATCACAAGTGGTCATGGATATATAGGTAGTAAGTTCCCAATAGCTAAATCTCTTGTTAATTATGTAAATGACACTTGGACTAAAACTGATATTGAAATGGCAACAGAAAAAGCTGCTAAACGAATTGCTGATTTTATTTTTGAATAAACTAGAACGATAGAATTAAGAGGTAAGTTATAATTATGTCATTAAATCAAGTTACTATAGAAATTCCATTGAATATTCAGAAAGGATTAGACTCTGGAATTTATAAACGATATGGTTCAATAATCAGAAATTCATCCGGCCATATAGTAAAGCATCTAAAAGAAGTAAAGGCAGGAGAACCAGCTCAACAGGTCGTTAAAGGCCTTGCAAAAAATAAATATGTGCTAGTAACAGCTATTGGTGCAACTATTCTAGCTGTTGGTGGTGTTGCTTATTATGCATTTATTTCTAATAGATATAAAAAGATTGTAAAGCAACTTATAGAAAAGCTACTTCATTTCATTCAATTAGCACAAAAAGGAAAAGTAAGTGAAGTAGAGGTTGATAATTTCTTAAAATTTTTACAGGATAATCAAAAAGAACTACTTTCTTTAAAACTAGACTCTGAAATAGATGAGTTGTTTGATCTTGTATATAATTATACAATTCAATTTGCTCAAGCAAATGGATTTGAGACTGATACTATTTCAGAAGTGGCAGAAAATAATAAAGTTATTAACTTGATGGATTATCTAAATCTTCAAAAAACAATATATCGTTCTGATGCAGTATGATATATTGAAAGATAAATTTACTGATTCAGAAAGGAAAACCATTAAATTGCCCTACAAATTTTTACTTTTCGACCTTGACCATACCTTGCTTGATTTCGATACTGCTGAGGATGTGGCTCTGACGCAACTTCTAAAAGAAGAAGGAGTTGCGGATATTCAAGCCTATAAAGACTATTACGTTCCTATGAACAAGGCTCTCTGGAAGGACTTGGAGCAAAAGAAAATCAGTAAACAAGACC
Organism: Streptococcus sp. 517s; assembly: GCF_054445985.1. NCBI lineage: Bacteria > Bacillati > Bacillota > Bacilli > Lactobacillales > Streptococcaceae > Streptococcus > Streptococcus sp. 517s. Next base: position 926,051 of record NZ_CM136847.1, read on the forward strand.
TGGTTAACACGCGCTTTTCTCGTTTATTTGCCTATTTCGGACAGGGTAAAGACGGTACGTTACTCGCCCAGCGTTATCAATTTTACTTAGCCCAACAGGGGCAAACTCTTTCGGGTGCTCATGAACTCTTGGACAGCCTCATCGAGAGAGATTATGAGCTATACGCTGCGACAAATGGGATTACTGCCATTCAGACAGGACGTTTGGCTCAATCTGGTCTGGCTCCCTATTTCAACCAAGTCTTTATCTCCGAGCAATTGCAAACACAAAAGCCTGACGCACTATTCTATGAAAAAATCGGTCAACAGATTGAAGGCTTCATCAAAGAAAAGGCGCTGATGATTGGAGATTCTCTAACCGCCGATATCCAAGGTGGCAATAATGCTGGTATTGATACTATCTGGTACAATCCCCATCATCTGGAAAATAATACACAAGCCCAGCCGACTTATGAAGCTCATTCTTACCAAGACTTGCTGGATTGTTTGGATAAACTGTAAAAAGTGGTTTAGATAGCCACTTTTTGCTATAATAGAAGCAGTAAAAACGAAGGAGTTGGCGATGCAACACTCATCTTGGCATGCTTTGATTAAGGAGCAATTACCTGAGGGGTATTTCGGGAAAATCAATCAATTTATGAACCAGGTCTATGCTCAGGGAACTGTTTATCCACCCAAGGAAAAAGTTTTTCAGGCTCTATTGACTACACCGCTTGAAGAAGTTAAGGTGGTGATTCTAGGGCAAGACCCCTATCACGGGCAAGGTCAGGCGCAGGGTTTGAGTTTTTCTGTACCGGATACCATTCCAGCTCCGCCATCCTTGCAAAATATTCTGAAAGAATTAGCAGATGATCTTGGCGTTAAGAAATCTCATGATTTGACAGCTTGGGCTGAGCAAGGAGTTTTACTTCTCAATGCCTGTTTGACCGTTCCTGCCGGCCAGGCCAATGGTCATGCTGGGCTGATATGGGAGCCTTTTACAGATGCTGTGATTCAGGTTGTCAATAATCTGGATAGGCCAGTGGTCTTTGTACTCTGGGGCGCTTATGCACGCAAGAAGAAGTCCTTGGTTACCAATCCTCACCACTTGATTATCGAATCAGCCCATCCCAGTCCTTTATCTGTTTTCAGAGGATTTTGGGGTTCCAAGCCTTTTTCTAAGGCTAATGCATTTTTAAAAGAGACAGGACAAGTGCCAATTGATTGGCTTAGATAAGGAGAGAATATGCCTCAGTTAGCGACGATTTGCTACATTGATAACGGAAAAGAACTGCTCATGCTGCATCGCAATAAGAAGCCGAATGATGTCCATGAAGGCAAATGGATTGGTGTGGGTGGTAAGTTAGAGCGAGGGGAGACACCTCAAGAATGCGCAGCGCGTGAAATCTTCGAAGAAACAGGTTTGAAAGGTAAGCCTGTGCTAAAAGGCGTTATCACTTTTCCTGAGTTCACGCCTGATTTAGACTGGTACACCTATGTTTTTAAGGTAACGGAGTTTGAGGGGGACTTGATTGACTGCAATGAGGGGACGCTGGAATGGGTTCCCTATGATGAAGTCTTGAGCAAGCCGACTTGGGAAGGGGACCACACCTTTGTTGAGTGGCTTTTAGAGGATAAACCCTTCTTTTCAGCTAAGTTTGTGTATGATGGAGATAAATTGTTGGATACCCAAGTTGATTTTTATGAATAAAGGAGTAGAGCTATGTTACTAATCAAAAATGGTCGTGTAATGGATCCCAAGTCTGGTTTGGATCAAGTGTGTGATGTTTTGGTCCAAGATGGGAAAATTGTCAAAATTGCGCCTGAAATTAAGGAAGAAGGAGCAGAACTGATTGATGCTACTGGGCTTGTAGTTGCGCCTGGACTCGTGGATATTCATGTTCATTTTCGTGAACCTGGTCAGACCCACAAGGAGGATATCCATACTGGTGCTCTAGCAGCCGCTGCAGGTGGTTTTACAACGGTCGTCATGATGGCTAATACCAATCCAACCATCTCAGACGTGGAGACTTTGCAAGAAGTTCTTCAGTCAGCTGCTAAAGAGAAAATCAATGTTAAGACGGTTGCGACCATTACTAAGAATTTTAATGGCCAAGACTTAACTGACTTTAAGGCACTTTTGGAAGCTGGAGCAGTTGGTTTCTCAGATGATGGTATTCCACTTGAAAGCAGTAAGGTTCTCAAAGAAGCCTTGGAAACTGCTAAAAAACTTGGCACCTTTGTTTGTCTACACGAGGAAGATCCCGGCTTAAACGGCATTCTTGGCTTCAACGAAAACATTGCTAAAGACCACTTCAAGATCTGTGGTGCGACAGGGGTAGCAGAATACGCTATGATTGCGCGTGATGTTATGATTGCCTATGCAACAAAGGCTCATGTTCATATCCAGCATTTGTCTAAGGAGGAAAGTGTCAAGGTAGTGGAGTTCGCTCAAGGTTTGGGGGCCCAAGTCACAGCAGAAGTGGCACCACAACATTTTTCTAAGACAGAAACTCTTCTTTTAACTCAAGGTAGCAATGCCAAAATGAACCCTCCGCTTCGTTTGGAATCAGATCGTCGTGCCGTGATCGAAGGTCTCAAATCGGGAGTCATTTCTGTAATCGCGACAGACCACGCGCCTCACCATGCAGATGAGAAGAATGTAGAGGATATTACCAAAGCACCATCTGGTATGACTGGTTTGGAAACCTCTCTTTCTCTTGGTTTGACTTATTTGGTGGAAGCTGGTGAACTAAGCTTGATGGAATTACTAGAAAAAATGACTGTCAATCCAGCTAAATTGTACAACTTTGAAGCAGGCTACTTGGCTGAGAATGGTCCAGCTGATATCACTATCTTTGATGACAAGGCTGATCGTACTGTTGGTCCAGACTTTGCTTCAAAATCAGCCAATTCACCATTTATTGGTGAAACCTTAAAAGGGCAGGTCAAATATACTATCTGTAAGGGACAAATCGTCTACCAAAACTAGATGGGATTCTGCTCTGAAAATGATAAGAATAGAGAGCGTATATGTATCCAACCCATCAATTTAAAGAGAGGTTTGTCTTATTTCTTAAGATATTTTTTCCTATCCTGATTTATCAATTTGCCAATTATTCTGCCTCTTTTGTCGATACAACCATGGCTGGGCAGTACAATACCATGGACTTGGCTGGTGTTTCAACTGCAACGAGTCTATGGAATCCTTTCTTCACTTTTTTAACAGGGATTGTTTCGGCTATGGTTCCTATCATCGGCCATCATCTAGGACGAGGTAAAAAGGAAGAAGTAGCATCTGACTTTTACCAATTTATCTATTTGGCTTTTGTATTGTCTTTGATTTTGCTTGGGATGGTAATATTCTTAGCGCCCCCCGTTTTAAACCATATTGGACTAGAAGAACAAGTGGCAGCAGTTTCGGTTTCTTATCTTTGGTATTTGTCTATCGGAATTATTCCCTTGTTGCTTTTCAGTGTTATCCGATCGCTACTTGATTCACTCGGTCTGACCAAGCTATCTATGTACCTCATGCTCTTATTGCTACCTTTAAATTGTGGATTTAACTATTTGTTAATTTACGGTGCCTTTGGGTTTCCAGAGTTAGGTGGAGCAGGAGCAGGGCTGGGAACTTCGTTAGCCTATTGGGTTTTATTGGGCATTTCCCTGCTTGTTTTGTTCAAACATGAAAGATTAAAAGCGTTACATCTTGAAAAACGTATCCCACTCAATATAGATAAAATCAAGGAAGGTGTTCGGTTAGGTCTACCAATTGGGGGAACCGTCTTTGCGGAAGTGGCTATTTTCTCCGTGGTGGGACTAATCATGGCTAAATTTTCATCGCTCATCATCGCCAGTCACCAGTCAGCTATGAATTTTTCGAGTCTCATGTACGCTTTTCCCATGAGTATTTCCTCTGCTATGGCAATTGTTGTGTCTTACGAGGTGGGGGCTAAACGTTTTGGGGATGCAAAAACCTATGCTCGTTTGGGGAGAATAACAGCCCTTATTTTTGCAGGTCTCACCCTGTCCTTTCTCTACATTTTTAGAGATCGTGTAGCAAGTCTATATGGAAATGACCCTCAGTTCATTGAAACAACTGCTGTATTTCTGACTTACAGTCTCTTCTTCCAGTTAGCAGATAGCTTTGCGGCACCACTCCAGGGGATTTTAAGAGGATACAAGGACACTATCGTTCCTTTCTATCTTGGTCTAATCGGGTATTGGGGAGCAGCGATACCTCTAGGATATTTACTAGATCAGGCAACTGACTTAGGAGCATATGCCTACTGGATTGGGTTAATTGCCAGCTTGATTATTTCTGGTTGTTTGTATCAATGGCGTTTGAAATCCATAATGAAAAGATTGAGCTAATTTTTAGAAAATATCCTGAAAAATAACTTTGTGAAAAAACACTCTAACTAAAGAAAATCCCTGTTAAAACGGGGATTTATTTTTTCACCTTGTGAAATTTTATCGGTCATATACTTTGACAGTGCTTTCTAAAAACGGTAAAATAGTAAGGTAAGAACAAAGTTAGAAAGGCAAGAAGATGTCAACTTTAGATAAAAATCTTTTGCTAGAAATGTTCCGTAAGATGGAAGAAATCCGTCGTATGGACTTAAAAATTGCTCAGTTAGTGAAAAAGGGAAAAGTTCCTGGTATGACTCACTTTTCTGTCGGAGAAGAGGCAGCTAACGTGGGTGCTATGTTGGCTCTCAATCCAGATGATCTGATCACCTCAAACCACCGTGGTCATGGACAAGCTATCGCCAAAGGAATCGACCTCAACGGAATGATGGCTGAAATCCTTGGTAAGTACACCGGTACTTGTAAAGGAAAAGGTGGTTCCATGCACATTGCTGACCTTGATGCTGGTAACCTTGGTGCCAATGGTATCGTAGGTGGTGGTATGGGAATCGCTGTTGGTGCAGCCCTCAGTCAGCAAATGCAGAACACTGGAAAAATCGTCGTTTGCTTCTTTGGAGATGGCGCGACCAACGAAGGTGTCTTCCACGAAGCAGTGAACATGGCTTCTATCTGGAACCTTCCAGTGATTTTCTACTGCATTAACAACGGTTATGGTATCTCTGCGGACATCAAAAAAATGACCAATGTAGAACATATCCATCACCGTAGCGCAGCTTATGGAATTCCTGGAATGTTTATTGAAGATGGCAATAACGTCATCGATGTCTATGAAGGATTTAAGAAAGCTGTAGACCATGTTCGCGGTGGCAATGGGCCAGTCTTGATTGAAAGTGTCACTTATCGTTGGCTTGGTCACTCATCATCTGACCCTGGTAAATATCGTACTCGCGAAGAAGTGGAATTGTGGAAACAAAAAGACCCAATCGAAAACCTTCGCAAATACCTCATTGAAAACAACATTGCAAGTGCAGAAGAATTGGAAGAAATTCAAGCACAAGTCAAGGAAGCAGTAGAAGCCTCTGTTAAATTTGCAGAAGAAAGTCCATTCCCACCACTTGAATCAGCATTTGAAGATATTTACGCAGACTAAGGAGAAAGAGATAAAAATGGAAACAAAAACAATGTCCTTCCGTGACACCATTATCCTTGCTATGTCTGAGGAAATGCGTCGCGATGAAAATGTATTCTTGATGGGAGAAGATGTCGGTGTCTTCGGAGGAGACTTCGGTACTTCTGTTGGAATGCTCGAAGAATTTGGTCCAGAACGTGTTCGTGACTGTCCGATTTCTGAAGCTGCTATTTCGGGAGCAGCAGCAGGAGCAGCCATGACAGGGCTTCGTCCAATCGTTGATATGACCTTCATGGACTTCTCGGTTATTGCCATGGACAATATCGTCAACCAAGCTGCTAAAACACGTTATATGTTTGGTGGTAAAGGTCAGGTTCCAATGACTGTCCGATGTGCAGCTGGTAACGGTGTCGGTTCTGCAGCCCAGCACTCTCAGTCTTTGGAGTCTTGGTTCACACACATCCCTGGACTTAAGGTTGTAGCTCCAGGTACACCTGCGGACATGAAAGGACTTCTCAAGTCTTCTATCCGCGATAATAACCCTGTTATCATCCTTGAGTACAAGTCCGAATTTAACCAAAAAGGGGAAGTGCCAATTGATCCAGATTACACAATCCCACTTGGAGTTGGAGAAATCAAACGCGAAGGTACAGATGTAACAGTCGTTACTTATGGAAAAATGCTTCGCCGTGTGGTTCAAGCTGCCGAAGAATTGGCAGAAGAAGGAATTTCAGTTGAAATTGTGGACCCACGTACCCTTGTACCGCTTGATAAGGATATCATCATTAACTCAGTGAAGAAGACTGGTAAGGTGGTGCTTGTCAACGATGCCCACAAAACAAGTGGCTATATCGGAGAGATTTCAGCAATTATTTCAGAATCAGAAGCATTTGATTATCTAGATGCACCAATCCGCCGTTGTGCAGGAGAAGATGTGCCAATGCCTTATGCACAAAATCTAGAAAATGCAATGATTCCAACAGTTGAAAGCATCAAAGATGCCATCCGAAAAACTTACAACAAAGAATAATATTGCATAAATTAAATTATGTAATATTCTAGAGATTTTTAACTTTAATAACTTGAAATATGTTTTGTATCCAAGTTATATATACAGTTGCGACATGAGTGAGTCGAATCGATAATATTCGACGAATGAATTAGTAAGTCTACTAGGTTGGCCGCCTAATAGCGGCAACCGTAGCAACTTGAGATACGTGTTGTACCCAAGTTGCTTGTAGAGTTGAATTCGGACGGAGGTCTGCGAAAAAAAGATAGATTTCCTTGTGTTCATCGAACACATCGTCAATCTCCTATTTTTTCATTGCCCTCTTCGTCCTTAATATCTTAGATTAGAACACGGGCTAAAAGCTCGGAAAAAAGATAAATCTCCTTGGCTTCATCGAAGCCAGCGTCGATTTCCTATTTTTCAGTCGCTTTTTACGCCCTTAGTATCATAATTAGAATTGGAGAGGTCATGGCTGATGACAAGCTAAGAGCGACTCCTGCGGCTAGAAAGTTAGCGGATGATTTAAGGATCAACCTCTACGAAGTTTCTGGCTCAGGTGCAAACGGTCGTGTCCACAAAGAAGACGTGGAAACTTATAAAGACACAAACGTGGTTCGCATTTCGCCACTTGCAAAACGAATTGCCCTTGAACATAACATTGCTTGGCAGGAAATCCAAGGAACGGGTCATCGTGGTAAAATCATGAAGAAGGATGTTTTGGCCTTGCTTCCTGAAAATATCGAAAACGACACCATCAAGTCTCCTGCTCAAATCGAAAAAGTGGAAGAAGTTCCAGACAATATCACTCCTTATGGTGAAATTGAGCGTATTCCAATGACACCAATGCGAAAGGTTATCGCCCAACGTATGGTTGAATCCTACCTAACTGCGCCAACCTTCACGCTCAACTATGATGTCGATATGTCAGAAATGCTGGCCCTTCGTAAGAAGGTTCTTGAGCCAATTATGGAAGCAACTGGTAAGAAGACTACTGTAACAGACCTTCTTTCACTCGCTGTTGTGAAAACATTGATGAAACACCCTTACATCAACGCTTCATTGACCGAAGATGGTAAGACAATTATCACTCACAACTATGTCAACCTGGCGATGGCGGTTGGGATGGATAACGGATTGATGACGCCAGTTGTCTATAATGCTGAAAAAATGAGCTTGTCAGAGTTGGTTGTTGCATTTAAAGATGTGATTAGTCGTACCTTGGATGGTAAATTAGCTCCAAGCGAACTCCAAAATTCAACCTTCACAATTAGTAATTTGGGAATGTTTGGTGTTCAGTCCTTTGGTCCTATTATTAACCAACCAAACTCAGCAATCCTCGGGGTTAGCTCAACAGTTGAGAAACCTGTTGTTGTCAATGGTGAGATTGTCATTCGCCCTATCATGAGCCTAGGATTAACTATTGACCACCGTGTCGTAGATGGTATGGCTGGTGCTAAGTTTATGAAAGACTTGAAAGCCTTAATTGAGAACCCAATCTCAATGTTGGTTTAAAAATACAGTATTTATTTTTAGAGATATAGATAAAGGAAGTAAGACATGGCCTTAGAAGTAATTATGCCAAAAGCCGGCGTGGATATGACAGAAGGACAAATCGTCCAATGGAATAAGAAAGTCGGAGAATTTGTAAAAGAGGGAGAAGTCCTTTTGGAAATCATGACTGACAAAGTCAGCATGGAATTGGAAGCCGAAGAAGATGGATACTTGATTGCCATCCTCAAAGGAGATGGTGAAACTGTTCCTGTAACGGAAGTTATCGGTTACCTTGGTGAAGAAGGGGAAAACATCCCAACAGCTGGAGTGGCAGCACCAGAAGCTAGCCCAGCGCCTGCAGTTAGTGCGTCAAACGACGATGGTAAGAGCGATGATGCCTTTGATATCGTTGTGATTGGTGGTGGTCCTGCTGGATATGTGGCAGCCATTAAAGCTGCCCAGCTTGGTGGGAAGGTTGCCCTTGTTGAGAAATCTGAACTCGGTGGAACCTGCTTGAACCGTGGCTGTATCCCAACCAAGACCTACCTTCACAACGCTGAAATCATCGAAAACATCGGTCATGCAGCAAACCGTGGTATCGTCATCGAAAATCCAAATTTCACTGTAGATATGGATAAACTTTTAGAAACTAAATCTAAAGTTGTCAATACCTTGGTAGGTGGTGTTGCGGGTCTTCTTCGTAGCTACGGAGTTACTGTTCATAAGGGTGTTGGTACTATTACTAAAGACAAGAATGTCTTGGTTAATGGTTCAGAATTGCTTGAAACCAAGAAAATCATCCTTGCTGGTGGTTCAAAAGTCAGCAAAATCAACGTTCCTGGTATGGAATCTCCACTTGTCATGACTAGTGACGACATTCTTGAAATGAACGAAGTTCCAGAAAGTCTTGTTATCATCGGTGGTGGAGTTGTCGGTATCGAACTCGGTCAAGCCTTCATGACATTTGGTTCAAAAGTGACTGTTATCGAAATGATGGACCGTATCGTGCCAGCTATGGATGCGGAAGTTTCTAAGAACCTTCGCTTGATCCTTGAACGTAAAGGAATGACCATCTTGACTGGTACTAAACTGCAAGAAATCATCGAGGAAAATGGTCAACTTCGTATCAAGGTTGAAGGAAAAGACGATATCATCGCAAATAAAGCTCTTCTTTCAATCGGTCGTGTGCCAGACCTTGAAGGTATTGGCGATGTTGAGTTTGAATTGGATCGTGGTCGTATCAAGGTCAACGAATACATGGAAACTTCTGTTCCAGGTATTTACGCACCAGGTGATATCAACGGTACTAAGATGTTGGCGCACGCAGCCTTCCGTATGGGTGAAGTTGCTGCTGAAAATGCTCTTAAAGGAAATCATGCTGTTGCCAAGTTGAATTTGACTCCTGCAGCTATCTACACACTTCCAGAAGTAGCAGCAGTTGGTTTGACTGAAGAACAAGCCCGTGAGAAATATGATGTCCAAATCGGTAAATTCAACTTTGCTGCTAATGGTCGTGCCATTGCTTCTGATGCTGCTCAAGGTTTCGTAAAAGTCATCGCTGATAAGAAATACGGGGAAATCCTTGGTGTTCATATCATCGGTCCTGCAGCTGCAGAATTGATCAACGAAGCATCAAGCATCATCGAAATGGAAATCACTGTTGAAGAAATGCTGAAGACTATCCACGGACACCCAACCTACTCTGAAGTGATGTACGAAGCATTTGCGGATGTTTTAGGAATGGCCATTCACTCACCTAAGAAAAAATAAAAGAAAGATAGATTAGACTGGAAAGATGTTTTCCAGTCTCTATCGTATAAAGGGATATCATGAAATATATTATCAATCATTCAAACGACACTGCCTTTAATATTGCCTTGGAAGAATATGCCTTTAAACACCTTTTGGATGAGGATCAAATCTTCCTACTTTGGATTAACAAGCCATCTATCATTGTTGGTCGTCACCAGAATACCATCGAAGAAATCAACCGTGATTATGTTCGAGAAAATGGTATTGAGGTGGTCCGCCGTATCAGCGGTGGTGGAGCTGTTTACCACGATTTAAATAACCTCAACTACACGATCATCTCAAAAGAAGATGAAAACAAAGCTTTTGACTTTAAGAGCTTCTCAACTCCAGTTATCAATACTTTGGCTCAACTTGGGGTTAAAGCTGAATTTACAGGCCGTAATGACTTAGAGATTGATGGTAAGAAGTTCTGTGGCAATGCCCAAGCCTATATCAATGGCCGTATCATGCACCACGGTTGCTTGCTCTTTGACGTTGATTTGTCAGTCCTAGCAAATGCCCTCAAGGTTTCAAAGGATAAATTTGAATCAAAAGGGGTGAAATCTGTTCGTGCTCGTGTCACCAATATTGTCAATGAACTACCAGAAAAAATCACAGTCGAAGAATTCCGTGACTTACTCTTGGAATACATGAAAAAAGAGTACCCAGAGATGACCGAATACGTTTTTTCTGAGGAAGAATTGGCTGAAATCAATCGTATCAAGAATACCAAGTTTGGTACATGGGACTGGAACTACGGTAAATCACCTGAGTTTAACGTCCGTCGTGGAACAAAATTCACTAGTGGTAAAGTCGAAGTTTTTGCTAATGTTCTCGAATCAAAAATCCAAGACATCAAGATTTATGGAGACTTCTTTGGTATCGAAGATGTTGCAGCTGTAGAAGATGTCCTTCGTGGAGTGAAATACGAACGCGAGGATGTTCTTAAGACTCTAGAAACCATTGATATTACACGCTACTTCGCTGGTATTAGCCGTGAAGAAATTGCTGAAGCAGTAGTGGGATAAATCAAAAAGAAGTTGCTTGTTTTAGCAGCTTCTTTTTTGAATCATCGTTTACATAATTTATGATATGTAACACTTATAAACTGTCTAAAGCATTCTTTTGCTCATCGTTGACGATATGGGTATAGAGGTCGGTGACTTGTGTGCTGGCGTGTCCTAGCTGGTGGCTGACCAAAACTTGAGATTTAGTCGCATCATAGAGCCTAGTTGCGAGGGTATGTCGTAGTTTGTGGGGGGTTACACGGACTTTGAAGTCCTCAGAGTACTTAGCAACCATTTTCTCAACGCTGGAAGCATCGATACGATTGGGAACACCTCTGTAAAGTGTCAGAAAGAGAGCTGTATCCGTCTTTTCCGTCTTATAGCGTTGATTTCGAATGGCTAGATAATTCTCTAGATAAGGTTTGGCAAAGGCCGCGACATTGACTGAGTCACGTTTGCCACCTTTTCGAGTGATATCAATGACCATCATTTTGAGATTAAGGTCTCTTAAATCTAGATTAACAGCTTCAGATAAGCGGACACCAGATGCTAGGAGAAGAGCGATAATAGCCAAATCACGTTCTTTATTTTTATTGAATGACGATAGAGCGCGATTTGAGAGCTGTTGTGGGTACTCCTGGTCGATATAAGTCAAAAAACCTTCTGTCTCATCACCTAGAAAGAGTTTTTGCTTGATGTTTTCAGCTCTGGCAGCAAGAGTTTCTTTCTTTTTCTTGGTTGAAACTTTCTTCATTACATTTCGATAGAAATAAGGTTCTCCCTGGTCATTTTCAACCTCCTCAGTCAGATACTTGTAAAGACTAGAAAGGGCTGACAAGGTGCGGTTGATTGTCGTCTGAGAAACACCTTGCTTGGTTGTATTGGCATTCAGCAAAGGACGTTCACGCAGATATAGAATAAAGGACTCCATATCTTTTTTTGACATGTTTTCCAAGATCGATAAAGGAATATCAGACATTTTATCAGCATTTGAAATCCCAGACTCTAAAACCCAGCTGAAAAATCGATCGTATTCCTTGAGATATTCGTACAAAGTTGTAAAACTATAGGGAACAGCAAGCTTAGATTGGTAGTATTCCAGAACATACCAGGGCATGATTTGTTTTAGTTTGTCGATTCGTTCCAGTAAAATCTCACGTTTCATGTGTCCTCTCCATAGATAAGCAGATAAGTCTACTAGTAGTATAGCATAGACTCATATATTTTTCAAGAAAATTATAGTTTTTCGGAAAGATGTTATAGGAGCTTTTTTAAGTGAAAAAAAATAACCAAAAATTTTTTTAGAGTTAATTATTCTTAATTATGTACTTTATTTAAGTGAATACTGGAAATTTTAAAAGCTGTCCATCTACTGTAATATGTACTTTATCTAAGTGAAAACTAAAAACTTTTCAAATGTACATTTTGACAAAATAAGAACACTTTACTTAAAGTGTTCTTATTTTTTTATATCTTTTTTAAACTGTATAAAATGTTCTTGCTTTCTTCTGTAACCTTTGCAAATCGAACATGACTTTTTATTTCGTTTTCTGTATGCCATTCTTTCTTTAACTTGAATTTTATAACGATGTTCTGGATTTTCTTGACATATCCACCATACAGACATATTACTCAACTCTGTGATTTCAGTTGGACTTGCTATTAGGAGGTTATTCAAATAATCCCACTCATTCATTAGACTTTGTTGAGTTGTTACCAAGTCGTTAAATCCTTTTAAAACTTTTTGATTCCTACAATATGGACAAGAATTTTCTCGGTAAAATTTTTCTTTAATGACTTGCTGATATTCTCCAGTGCATACAGGACATTTCCACCATGCGGTATATGTTGAATTAACTCTTACTGAAGACATTTCTTGTTTATTTAATATAGACCAATTCTTTAATTAACCAAGGATGTGTTGTTTCAAGATCGTTATAACTTTTGCAGTCTTTTTAAATGAACAATATGGGCAACATTGGTCGTTTTAGGAGCGTTCAGAAATTTTCGCTTTATAACTCCTGTGACATTTACGACAAATCCAATCAACTATTATATTTGAATCATAAAAGAAAGTGTCAATATCTCCGTTAAGTTCTTTCACCCATTCATTGATTAAGTACGGTTTAGCGAAGCTTATTTTTTCATTTGGTTTAGGGATTTTTTTATTACAGTAAGGACAAATAGAGTTAAGATTATTAAAGTCACTGTTGGTAAATACATCTAAAACAATCCCTAACTTTTCATTGAATTCTAATTCGCAACAATCACAAATCCAAGTAAATATTTTATTTTCGGATTCTACTGATGTTACCTCTTTGATTAATGCATCCTAATATTGAATATAGGACTCCTGAATTACTTCGATAAAAAAGTTAACTACAGAAACAACGGAATTAAATTTGTTTTTTGCGCTAAAATGATGCGCACGTTTAGAATAAAACAAGTATTAAACTCTATACAATTTTAAAGAGGTGTAAAGAAAAAATAATCTGAAAAGCTTGTATACATTATTGCTTCGTGCACAAGTGTGTAAATATTGTAAAACAATTTCAAAATGTGGTAGACTAGATATGAATTTTGATGGACGATAATTAGGTCAGAAAAAAGGTTACATATGGAAAAATTAGTTTTTATCGGAATGCTAGTGTTCTTGGCAGTTGTGTTTATTGGAATATTGTTTTGGCTGCGTTTTAGAATGAAGAACACCTTTGAGAACGGTGTTCCAGTGTACGATGCCCCAGCAAATAATCAGACTAGGACGAGTAAGCTAAGCGTAGGAGAGTATGCAGTGCATATAGTTTTAATACTAATTAGCGCTGTAATTGCCTTTAAGGTCATGGGCATGTTCCGTCATGGGGCGGCGCCAATTGGTGCTGCTATAATCACGCCTTCTATAATGGCGCTTTTCAATGCACGAAGGAGAACCGGGAAATCTTGGATGAGTATCGTTGCAGTGCTTATGATATTCGTGTTTTTGATGTTTGTATATATAATTATAGGTCTACCTGATAACGCACCTCCACTTAAAATTGACGGAACTGAAATTCATCTTACAGAGACTAAGATTTCGGATTTGATAGACAAGGGGTTTGAAATTTATGTGTCAAATGGTAGACATGATTATCCTAATTATAACGAGCTTTTGACAACGGGAAGCTATACTAAATACCAAGGAGCTGGGGTTAGCGTACCAAACGGCTTTAAGTCATATGACTCAGCAGTTACGCGATCTACCTATCTTCTTGTAAAGAAGAATATAGTTCTCGGATGTATAGGTGTTTACGGAGATAAGAGGAAGAGTACGGAGACGGAGCTGAAGGACTGTGTAGTTACGCAGGTTTGCTTCGATTCTGAGTGCACAGCTGTTGCCAAAAAATATGGAATTTCATATAATATAGATGGTATAGATTTGCTAAAGAAGCTTGACGAAAACGAGTTCACGAAAGTATTTGGGAAAAAAATATGGCTGACTCCAAGCGAGCCAAGAGATGAATATTTGAGTCATTATGGCGTGCAGTGGGGAGCAGGTAACAATGAATTCTTTTGGAATCATTATTTTATGAATTTAGACCTTGATTCGAATAATGATATAGTTAATTTTAATTTTAGTTCTAATATTGCAGCAGAGCGATAGAAGAATTTGCAGGGATAATTAGGCAAAATGAAAAAGAAAAAAGTACTAAGTAAGACAAAGTATGCTATTTATCTTCTAGTGGTCCACCTTATATGCATACTTTTTACTATAAGCAAAATAGTGATACCTTCATGGGGTCACTGGTTAGAGACGACACGCTTTCTTTGGACAAGCTTTCCTACCTATGTATGCGTGTTAATGGCCATTCTCCCAATGGTATGCTTTTGGCCATATTTGATTAGTGCAGATTTTAAGCCGGGTACAGCAAAGACCTTGCTTGCGACTTTTGGTCTAATAGTAGGTAACGTGACTCTGATTTTGATATATACGACTATTTTGCACAAGGTATTATAGGTATAAAAAAATCCCTTTATAGGGATTTTTTGATTTCTTCAAGTAGCTCGTCATATTCTTCAAATGCTGGAACCTTTGGGTGATCCTTCTTGATTGATTCGGTGCTTCTAAACAAGAATCCTTGTGGGTGTCTCCTTGAAAGAAGTCGGTTTAATCGACGGTCAAGGCAGTTGATTTGGTTAGTCCAAATTATTCGGCAAGCCATAAAAATACTCAAATTTCTCCCAATAACATTGTCATCATAGATAGTTTCCCCTTATCACTTTGTCAACCAGTCCGTAACCATAGAGCACATGTTTTTAATGAACTAGCCGACATTGGTTACAATTCCTCTAAGCACCTTTGGTTCTATGGATTCAAAGTACATATGCTGGTCACCCTATCAGGCTATATTCTGAATTATGTTGTAACGCCTGCCTCAGTACATGATATTAGGGCAGTTGATGACTTACTAGAAAATTGTTCTCAACCCTATGTTTTAGCTGATTTAGCTTATCTTAGCTATGAACTCAGAGAACAGTTGAAACAGAAAGGTTACCATCTTTGGACGCCTTTACGTCAAAAGATGGCAAGAGCTAAACAACATAATCATTGGAAACTAATGGCTATGAGACGGACTATTGAAACTCGATTTTCAGAACTTTGTGCTTTTTTTGATGTCGAACAAACACTAGCTAGAGGCTTAACAGGATTGCAGTTGAGAATGGAGCAAATTGTACTGACTTATAATCTGAGATACTTTGAGATTAACTAGCACCACGAGTAAAAATCTATATCTTACTATCAATAAGACCTTAAATGAGTAGCAAAAAATGTACAATTGAACCACTACTTCTTCTGCACCTATTAGAGTAAAAATGTACAAATCAATTCCTTAAATCAGATGATGTTATGAACTAGAAAATATACAAAATAACACTTCAAAATAATGTACAAAATAAAAATAAAGTACACTCCTTAAAGAATGGACTTTATGCTTCTAATTCAGTTGTATCAATGGTTTAACTCTAGTTAAGTCAATTGTACATGAATTTTTAGTTTTTAAAATAGAAAAAGACTTAGATCTACGAAATACAGAACTAAATCTTTAGATTTTCTATTGTGAATCATTATCTAGTGCTTTTTCTAGTTTCCAAATACTAAACCAGAATGAAATAGTCAGCAGAATAAGGAAAATAAAAAAGAGATTATCAGTAACGAAACTTCTGTTCATTCTACATAACTGAAGAGCTATATAAGGAGCTATGAGATACAAAATACATTGTATAATTGCTATTGTTTTCTTTTTCATGATTTTAATCTTACTGTACAGATTTGATACAGTAAACTCCTTTCTAGCTTTATGCTTTATCATTTCTAACTTAATTATAGTCTTATTTTTACCAAAGTTCAATTAGTTATATGTGAAATATCTTATCTGAAAAAATAACCGATCTCATTTCTGAGAATCGGTTTTCTAATGTAATTTATTATTAAGAAATTCATAATTCAAAATACATAACATAAATTATGTAAAAACAGTACTACAACAACAAATTTTTGACTTTTCCAATTTCACTTTTTGGAATAACTAGGTGAATCATATCTCCGAGATACATTCTGGTTGAGCCATTGACTGTTTGGCTTTTGCCATTATGGACTTGGGTGGTGATGAGTACGTTATGTGGCAAATTGAGCTCGTGAACCTGTTTTCCAGCGATTTTGTCAGATACGGGGATTTCAATGAGTGTGACTTCTCCTTCATCAGTCGCTTCTTCTGGCAGCATTTTTTCTAGCATGGCCTCATAGACTGGTGCTCCCTTGAGCAGATCCATGACGATGTAGGCGACTAAGGTCACTAAGCCAAGTGGCATGAGGTTGCGAATATCTCCAACCATCTCAGTTACGAGGATCATAGCAGTTAAGGGAGCCTTGGAAATTGCCCCAAAGTAGCCACTCATTCCTAAAATGACAAATATAGGAAACTGTTCTTGACTGACAAGTCCAAAATTCACACAAATAACACCAACTAGGGCACCAAGCAAGGAACCAAGCGCCAGAATGGGTAGGAAAATTCCTCCTGGAAGGCCACTTCCATAACTAATCATGCTCCAAACAAAGCGAATCAAAAAGTAAGCTAATAGAACTTGAAAACTAAAATTTTGCTCAGTCAAAGAAAGAACGACCTGGTTTCCACCACCAAGGATTTGTGGTAAGAAGATCCCGACTGGTATGATGAGAATGAATGCTAGGATTGGATAATAAGCTCTATCCAAATGGATTTTTTGACCAATCCAGTCATAAACTCGACCAACATTGAGTACAGCTTTCTCATAAAGAAAACCAGAAAGTCCGAGAAAAACTCCCATAAGGAGGTAAATCCAATACTGGTCTAGGGTCATGAGAGGAATGTTGTCTGGCATATCCAGTACAGGTGTTAGACCAAATATGAGCAGTGAGACAAAGTTTGCTACGAGACTGGCTGCTAGAGTTGAGACCCAGAAAAAGCGGGAAAAATGGTGGTAAACTTCTTCTATAACAAAGAGAAGGCCTGCGATTGGTGCATTAAAGGCAGCTGCTAGTCCTGCAGCAGCCCCACTTGCAATCAAAGAGCGTTCCTCTACCGGACTGGATTTGAGCCACTTGGCAATACCTTTTCCACCAACTGCTCCAAGTTGAATACTTGGCCCTTCTCGTCCTAACATAAGTCCACTGGCAATAGCAAGAATACCTAAAATATATTTTTTCCAGAGAATGCCCCACCAGTTGAGAGTCATGAGACCTTTTAGTTCGGCTTCGACTTGAGGAATTCCTGAACCCTTGATATCTTTTTCTGACCGAGTTAGTTTCGCACTGAGCCAGCTAACAATTAAATAAAATAGACCAATGATAAAAAGATTGCGCACTAGGTGCGCTTGATCTTGATAGAGTCCTTGTATCAGGTGGAAGCCTTTTTCGATTGAAAACCGAAAGGATCCGACGATTAGCCCGACGACGAGACCAACAATAATTCCTCGGCCAACTTGGGATAATATGGTGCTTGAGGCAAAGGCAAATTCTTTCTTGGATCGGAGTATTTCTGACTGTTCCTCCATAATCATTCATTCCTTCTAACTTAAACTTTCTTTTTCTCCTGCAACCAGTGACTTAACAGGTTCAAAACTGGTTCGGTGAATTGGGGTAACTCCTAGTTTCTCGAGTCCGTCTAGGTGTTTAGCTGTTCCATAGCCTGCATTAGTAGCGAAGTCATAGCCGGGATATTGGTTATCATAGTCCTTCATAATATTATCCCGTGTCACCTTGGCCACTATAGATGCAGCTGCGATTGAGAGGGAGTTAGCATCTCCTTTGATAATGGAGGTTTGTGAAATTGGCAACTCCAGTTTCATGGCATCTATCAAGAGATGCTCAGGTTGCGGACTGAGCTGGGAGATTGCTTCCTTCATGGCCAGCTTGGTCGCCTCGTAGATATTGACTTGGTCAATGATGTGATTATCCTTGATACCAATACCTATTGCCAAGGCTTGGTCTTGAACGGCTTGATAAATTTCTAGATGTTTCTTTTTAGGGATCTTCTTGCTGTCGTTGAGGCCTCTAATCTTACAATTTTTTGGTAAAATAACGGCTGCAGCGACCACAGGACCAGCCAGAGGACCACGGCCGACCTCATCAACACCTGCTATTAAGGTCACTCCTTGTTTATAAAGCTCTTTTTCATAGGAAAGCATGGATTCCAAACGAAGGTTTTCATCCAGTTCTGCCTGAATAGCTTTTTTTCGCTTGCAGATTTCCTTTTGAACTCCAGAACGGGTATCTTTTTCGAATTCTAGAAAAAGAGGATTGTCTAATTCTTTAACACTAGCAAGAAGTTCTTTGATTTCTTTAATCGTCGTCATCGATGTCGTCCAATGTATCTAAGGTATAGTTACCAAGTTTGCCATCACGAACTTCCTTCACGAAGAGACTGTAAAAGCGGTCGTAATCATCTCGGAAACCGAGAGCACGTGTCATATCCATGATGATAACAGGTGCTTCTTCTTCAATTTTCATTTGTTTGAAGCGTTCAGCTAGCTTTTCTGGATAATGTTTTTTGAAATAATTGAGACCAAAAATGGTCACCTCATCCATAGGAAGCAACTGGTCTTTAATGGCCCCTGTTAGGGCTAGTTTCAAAGCGACGGTTTCGTCTTCGAACTTAGGCCAGAGAATCCCTGGTGTGTCTAGGATTTCAAGGTCTTTATTGGTTTTGAGCCATTGTTGCCCCTTGGTAACACCTGGTTTATTGCCGACAACTGCAATCTTTTTCCCAGCCAAACGGTTCATCAGAGTTGACTTGCCGGCATTTGGAATTCCGATAATCATGGTTCGCAAAGTTTCGATCTGAATACCACGTTCTTTCTGACGAGCTATCTTGTCTGCCATGAGCTTTTTCGCTGCATCTGTCACAACTTTTACAGTCACTTGCTCTTTGGAGTTAATAGCCAGAGTTTGGATTCCCTGTGATTCAAAATACTGACGCCATTCTTTGGTCATTGCCGGATCAGCCAGATCCGCCTTATTTAAAATCAAGAGTTTTGGTTTATCACCCACAATCTTGTTTAACATAGGATTTTGACTAGATAGAGGTAAGCGAGCATCCACCAAAATCGTCACAAAATCAACAAACTTTAGATTCTCCTGAACTTGTCGCCGAGCCTTAGACATGTGGCCCGGAAACCATTGAATTGTAGCCATAAATTTCCCTTTCCGACTGAAAAACGTAGTAAAAACGTTTTCTTTCCTACCATCTATTCTATCATAAATTAGGAACTTTTGCACAGGCTTTGACCACAATAAATGACAAATAGTATTGGTGCGAAACATCCTTGATGCCAGTCAGGATTTACTTGACTTTTTTTGCCAACAGATATATACTTGGTGTATACAATTTCGTGGAGGTAGAGCAATGAATACAGTAAAGACTCGGAAGGTCGGGAATTCGCTCACTGTGACCATTCCTAAAAATTTGGGTATGACAGAAGGTCAAGAAATGGTTGTCTACAAAGGGATTGACGGAGTCATTGTCTTAGCTCCAAAACTAAAAGATCCTTTTGATGGGATTACTGATTTGAGAATGACAAACGATTTTGAAGGGGTAAGGTCACTTGATAGCGAAATCTGAGTATATTCCTGAAAAGCAGGATATCATTTGGCTGGACTTTGATCCATCAGTCGGTCGGGAGATTCAGAAAAGGCGACCTGCCTTGGTTGTTTCTAGGAGAGAATACGCTTTGCAAACTGGTTTTGTGGCTGTCTGTCCCATCACTCATGGCCAACAACGTTTGGCAGAAAAAGGCTTGCTCGTTCCTGTCTCGTCGGATAAGGTAGATGGCGCTGTCAATCCATTTCAATTGTATACCTTTGATTTTCGGATGCGTAATGCTCGAAAAATAACAAGAATGGACACACAATGTTTTCAGAAAGTCGTCCAACTTTACCAGTACATCTTTGGAGATACCTAAATCCTACCATGCATAGACAAGGTAGGATTTTTTCTATATGAGTAACCTATTTAAGAACGGGTAGAGGCAGTTTGTCAAAATTCCTCTAATCCAGCTTTCTTGTGCAGATGATAGATGTTCTACCTGAAGGCATTCTTTTAGAAAATCGCGGACTTGTTCTGGTGCAATTTCAAACTCAAAGGCTTTCATCTTGTAGAAAAAATCGATGAGATGCTCAGATAAGTAATCATCTGAAAAGGGTACTTCTCCCCTTTTTCGATATTCTAATAGGAGCCGAGAGAATCTAGCTTTTTCATTAGGCGAATCCCGAAAATAAGAATTAAGAAGCCAAGTCTGCTTCTGCTTTCGTTCAATCGGATCTTGATTTGCAATTCGCTGATCCTTTTCCAGCTCCTTTTGGTTTTGCTTAGCCTTGATAGCCCGTTCCTCTCTATTTTTTCCAAAGAGGATTTTCTCCCATTTTCGTTCTTCTTGGGTGAGGGTTTCTGTAAATCCAAAGTAATCTTGATAGGCTCGTTCTGCTGGTCCCATGGCAAGAATGAGGTTGTCAGCGTATTGCTTGGCGATTTTCTCCCTTTTCTTGCGTTCCTTCTCTGCTTGAATTCGTAAATGCTGCTCGTAGTCGATTTTCTCCTTGCCTAGTTTGACAAGGTAGAGTTGGTCATCGATCTTACCAAGTAAAAAAGGTTTGATACACTTTTCCAGCACTTCTTCCATACGAGCCTTCTTCTTTGGATCTGCCTTGGTCCAACTTCCGCCTTGAAAGACCTCTAGGAAGAGCTGATAGTCTCTCTCAGGCGCGAATTGATTGCCACGATTTGCTTTGAAAACACCTTTCTCCCAAAACCATTTTAGAAGTCGTTCGTCAAAATCGCTTTTATTAACCTTGATTTTTTCCTTTTTCTGAGCCTTTCTGGTTAGATTCTCAAGTTTTCTGAGAAGCTTGTCTTCCTCTTCGAGTTGCTGATCGAGGCTAATACGATGAAAATGGCGAACACAGTCGCTTCCTATAGGAAAGAGACGTTGGCCTGTAACTCCGTTAAAGAGTTCGTAGGCGTATTTTATGGCATTCCCGCAGACACAATTACTACGGCCAATGCCATTAAAAATCAAGGAAACTTCATTCCATTCTTTGGTAGCTTGATCCCAAGTATCGGCTTTTGAAACCTGTAAAACCGCATCGTGCAGGGATTTTCTAACTGGAAGTGTCATGAGGTCTCCTTTCTAGGTTATACTTTTACAACTTGAACCTCGTCTTTACCGAGTAAAATCAAGTATTTTTCTATGTTTTCAATCGAATAGGCACGAGATAAGGCTTCTTCATAGAGGGCTAACTGACCACGATAGCGGTCTATGAGTTGACTTGGCTCATCGTAGCGGTCTGTCTTATAGTCGAAAAGAATAATTCTGTCCTTATAAAGCAGATATCCGTCTAAGATCCCACGAACAACAAAGTCTTCCTGACTCTTTTGGTCGCGTTTGAGCATGGAGAAAGGTTGCTCGCGGTAGAGATGGTCGGTATTAGCGAGAATTTCCTGACCAAGTGATGTGTCAAAGAAAGCAAGAATTTTAGAAAGATTGATCCTGTCTCTGACAGCTGGACTAGTCTGAACTTGTTTAAGAGTTTCTGTCAGACTAGCAAGTGTTGGTTGCTGACTGAGGTCAATTCTCTGCATGAGTTCGTGGGTTGCACTACCAATCTCAGCTCCAGTTACCTTTTCTTTAGTTGAAAAATCTGGTAAAACAAAGCTGATTTTTTTCTCTGGTGATTTGGTTTGGTTAGTAATTTCTACCCCTTCCATATCCATAACGGGTTCGTAGAATTTCTTGATTTGACTGGGGGTTTGAACACTTGGTAGTTCAATAGCTGCGCGGTGAAAAGTATTATAAACTTCCACCTCTTTCAGCATCTCCAAAGCTTCTTTGATAGTTTCAGACTGACGGTTATCTGCTTGAGAACTATCTTGGAGAGGGCTCTTGTTTTCCAACTCTCCGATAGCTTCTCTGGTCAGCTGGTCTTCACCAATAAAACGATAGCTAAAGTTGAGATTGTCCTTGGCAAATACTTTGCTGATACCCCAGATCCAATCTTGGAAATTTCTTGCTTGTAGTCTGGTATTACTATCTAATTTTCCGTTATTTGCTGCTGGGTATTCCTTAGCTTCTAGCTTTTCGCGAGACCCCTTACCGATAAGATAGAGCTTTTTCTCAGCTCGCGTCATGGCGACATACAACAGACGCATCTGTTCAGAATAGCTAGCCAGTTGCAGTTCTTTCTCATTCTGCGTATAAGTTAGGCTAGGAATGGAGAGTTTGATGGTTTTAGGATAGTGTGCTTCCACTGCTCCTGTTTCCACTTTGGCAATGTATTTGACACCAAGCCCATTTTGACGACTGAGAATAACGTCTGACATCGAGTCTTGCTTGTTGAAGTCCTGATCCATATTGAGGATAAAGACATAAGGGAACTCTAGCCCTTTACTCTTGTGAATAGTCATGAGTTCTACGGCATCTTTAGGCGGTGCGACGGCTACGCTTGCGAGATCGTGCTGGGCTTCTAGGACTTGGTCAATCATACGGATAAAACGAGATAAACCCTTGAAATTACTATTTTCAAACTGGTCAGCTCGTAGAGCTAGGGCATAGAGATTAGCCTGTCTAGCAAGACCATTTGGCAAGGCTCCAACATAGTCATAGTAAAAACGGTCGTTGTAAATCTTCCAAATCAAATCATAGAGAGAGTGGGTTTTAGCATACAGGCGCCAAGAAGACAAGCTATCCATGAACTGACTTAATTTTTCCGCTAGAGCTGTATAAATCAAGTTTTTCTGGCTTGTTGCTTGTTTTTGAGCATTGACCAGTTTCTCATAGAGATTTTCTTGGACCTTATCTTCTACTTTCTGAAGGGATAAGCGTGCCAACTCGTCCTCATCAAAACCAAACATAGGGGACTTCATCAGGGCAACCAAGGCATAGTCTTGCAGGGGATTGTGAATGACACGCAGGGTGTCCAGCATGACTTGTACTTCTAGGGATTGGAGGTAATTGTTTTGCTCGCCGTCTGTTTTAACAGGAATTCCGTACTCAGACAGGGCGAGTAGAATCTGGTCATTTCGACTGCGACTGGATGTCAAAAGGGCAATTTCTTTGAAGGCAACACCTTTTTCCTGATGAAGTTTCAAGATTTCCTTGATGACTAAGCGCATTTCTCCTGTGAGTTTCGTGTCTGCATCACTTTCTTCTCCCTCTTGTCCACTATCGTTCTTGTCGTATAAGAGAAATTCTGCCTTGTTGTCTGGATTAGGAGTCAGTTTGCTATTTGCAAAAACAAGTTGGTGCATGCTATCATAGTTGATCTCGCCGACTTCTTGGTCCATGAGCCGTTCGAAGACATGGTTGGTTGCTGACAGCACTTCTGAACTACTACGGAAATTTTCCTTGAGCAAAATCAGCTTTCCTTCTTGAGGATTTTGCGCATAGCGTTGAAATTTTTCATTGAAAATCTGCGGGTCTGCCTGACGGAAACGGTAGATGGACTGCTTGATATCTCCAACCATAAAGCGATTGTGATCATTCGACAGCAATTCCAGCATCCGTTCTTGAATGTGGTTGGTATCCTGATACTCATCGACCATGACTTCATGAAATCTCTCTTGATAAGTCTCGCGGACTTGTGGGAAATTCTCTAAAATCTCAATGGTGAAATGGCTGATATCAGCGAATTCAAAGGCGTTTTCCTGGCGTTTACGTTCACGATAAGCCTCCACAAAATCACTCATAAAGGTTTGGAAAGTTTTAGCTAGCTCCCATGTGTCTAAATGATAACGTTCTTGATAGTCGAGAATCGTTATCTGGTCTGCTAGTTGTCCTAGTTTAGCAAACTGGGCCTTTCTCTCATCGTTATAGGCATCAGCCAGGGGTTTCAAATCGGCCTTACGACTGGAATTAGCCAGAGCTCGACCATTTTTTTCCTTCGAGATGGCAACAATACGCGCAAGCACGGCTTGATAAGCCTGGCTATCGGACTCTTGATTTAAGGAGCCAATTTCATCCAGAACCAACTGCACATTTTCTAAATAGGCAGCTTTGGGAAACTCCTTAGCATCGTTATCCAGATGATAACGGAAGAAACTTTCCAAGTTCCAAAGCGCCTGCTTGATTTGCTCAGTCAGTTTGTCTTTTTCATTTGCAAAGTCAGCTGTTTCAAATCCTTTGAGAAAAGACTCGCTCAGCCATTTTTGTGGACTGCTGGTGGATTGAAGAAAATCATATATTTTGTAGACTTGCTGGCGCAGGCCTCGTTCATCCTTGCCACGCCCAGCAAAGTTCTTCACCAAATGACCAAATTTCTCTTTATTCTCACCTTGGTAATGGTCTTCAAAAACCTGATGAAAAACTTCGTTTTTTAAGATTAACTGTTCACTTTCATTTTGTAAAATACGAAAATTCGGTGCGATATCAATCAGATAGCCATGTTTGCCAAGGAATTTTTGCGTGAAGGAGTCCATGGTTCCGATGGCAGCGTTTGGCAGATCTGCCAATTGACGTCCCAAGTGTTGTTTAAGATCAACATCGCTACTTTCTTGGATTTGTTGGCTGATTTTTTTCTCCAAACGTTCCTTGAGTTCAGTAGCAGCCTTGACGGTAAAGGTTGAGATAAAGAGTTGGCTGATTTCCACGCCACGTGCTAATTGGTCAAGAATGCGCTCTGCCATAACAAAGGTTTTCCCTGAACCAGCAGACGCTGAAACCAGGATATTTTGCCCTGCTGTATAAATGGCTTCGATTTGCTCGGCAGTTTTCTTCTGTTCCTTGCTCGAACTCGCTTCTGCCTCTTGCAGTTTTTGAATTTCTTCCTCACTTAAAAAGGAAATGGGCTTCATCGATTCAACTCCTCTCTTATTTTTTCAAACCAAGCTTGCTTGAGTTTTTCTCCGACAAGGCGCTTGCCATCAGCTAAGTCCAACTTCTTTAGGAAGCGGGCTTGTCCCAAGTGGTAATTGGCCTCAAATCCTGTAATGGCTTGGTGTTGCTGAACGTACGGGGCAATGCTTCTGCCATTTTCGGTATAGGGATTGATAGCGAACTGGCCTTCTAAAATCTTCTCAGCTGCCTTCTTGTACAGATGGGCATTATAGTCTAGTAAGAGCTGAAATTCCTCATCTGTCAGCTGATTGGCCTTGTTTTTGTTGTAAAATTCGCCCAAGTGACTGCTTTCTTTTTCTAAAAAGAGTCCCTGGTATTTCATAGATTTGCTGGCTTCTGCTACTGCTCCTGCCAGACTTTTAACGGTCAACAGAGATTGGACAGGTTCAGCCATTTCTAGGTACATAGCGCCGAAAAAGTTCTGCTCCCCTTCTCTTTTTAGGGCAGCAAGATAGGTTGGCAGTTGAGAATTGAGTCCATTAAAGAAATGAGGAAACTGGAACTGGGTCAAACTAGACTTATAGTCCACCACTCCTAGCGCTCCATCAGCTTTCAGGCGGTCGATACGGTCAACCTTGCCTCGAACATGGACACTGCGACCATTATCCAATTGAATAAAGGCCTGGTCCTTACCGCCAAATGTTGCCTCCTCTTGGATGGTTTCGATAGCTGGATTATGCCGAAGGATATGACCAGTTGTCCGCGCGACATCAAGCAGAACTTCCTTGGTAAACTGGGCTTCCAAACTTTCTTGATAAATGGCCTCAAATTCCCGTTCTTGACTGGTTTCCTTAATGGCTTGCTCCAAACGTTGGTCGAATGGATTTTCATCAGGCAGTTTCAAGGCTCGTTCAAAAATACGGTGCAAGAAATTCCCATGACTGCGGGCATCTGGACGCAGTCGCAATTCCTCCTGCAAACCTAAGACATAACGGAGAAAATAACTGTATTCATTGCGGTAAAACTCCGTCAAACCAGACGTAGACAGGTAAAACTCCTTGTCAATTGGATAGAGAGCCTGCAAGGTCTCTTTTTCTAATTGCTTGCTGCTTGGACTGGTTGGGATGGCTGGATTTGTAAGGCCTTTTTGATCAAGTTTTTTCCCCATCACACGCGCCAAGACCTTGACAAAAGTCACATCTTGCTCATTTTCATTAGAACATGCCTGCTGATGATAGGCAACTAGACTAGACAATAGACTGTGATAAGAACCCATATCATCCTTAGACAGACTTTTTTGATGAATCTTCTTCTCTATCCGGCTAAATCCAAAACTCACCAGTTCCTGAAGATAGGCCGATTCCTTACTCTCATTTTCATTGATGAGACTTGGAGCGGATACCACCAACTGCTTACGGGCAGCATTAACCAAGGAAAGCATGGTATAGCGATTTTTCTTGAGATTTTCACTACTTGCAATCAGCAATTGCGCTCCCTCCTCAGTTGCTTGGTTTAGACTTTGTCTTTCTTCGTCTGTCAAAAGACTGGTGTTTTGCGCAATTTTTGGTAAATGATCCTGAGTCAGACCGATGGCATAGACAAAGTCAGCAGTCAGAGGAGCAATCAGATCATAACTCTGCACCAGAACGGTATCAACAGTTGCTGGAATGGTGCGATACTGGGACAAACTCATCCCAGAATGGAGCAAGGCTAGGAAATCTTCTAGACTAACCTGTGAACCAGCGAAAACGGTCGCAAATTGTTCTAAAACATGGCAGAAAGCCTTCCAAACTTCGGCTTGTCTTTCCTGTTCAAGAGCTTCCATGGTAGCTGTCAATTCTTGCATCTGCTTGCTTAAAGCAGCATTTTTTAGAAAAGTATTCCACTTTTGCAAGAGATTTTCAGTCTTTTGCTTCCGACTGGCAAATAAGGTTTCAAGTGGTGACAAAATACGCAAACGAAGAGTATTTAAATGAACTAAATCAAATTTTCTATGGTGGGATTTAGTAAATGTTTGCTGAAAAGCTGGCAAGCCATTGATGCCAAGATAGCGGAGATATTGTTCAAAAGCATCAATATCAGCCTGACTAAGGTCAGTATACAGACCAGTTCTGAGGAGATTAATCAAATCCTCCTGACGAAAACGGTAGCGTTTCAAACGCAAAATAGATTCGACATACTGAGTCAAAGGGTGGTGAGCCATGGATTCGCTTCTACCTAAATAGAAAGGAATTTGGTACTGGTCAAAAATAGTTTTCAGTGATAGCTGGTAAGAAGACACATTCCCCAGCAAAATACGAAAATTCTTGTAACTCAGTTCTGGATGGTCATGTAATTTCTGACGAATGCTACGGGCTACTAATTCCAGCTCTTCTTTTTGCGTCAAGCAGGACCAGATTTGCAGGTTTTCTCGGTCCTTCTCATCGACATCTAAAGCGAGTTCTGAAAAATCATAAGAAGACTCCAGCAAACGAGAAGCCTTGTCAAAACTATCCATTTTCTCATGAGTCTGAGAACGATTCTGAGCAGGTGTTTGGTATTTTGCCCCCAAATGATGAAGAAATTCCACACTGGCTTGGTAGAGATTCCCTTCAGTGAACGGACTGCTATAAGCTTTCTTGCTTGCATAAGCCCCAATAACAATCTCGGCACCTTTTCGATGGAGCAGATCCACTACACGCTCTTCCTCGGCAGAAAAACGGGTAAAGCCATCAATAACCAAGGCAATCTGACTAAAATCACTACTTACCTTGCCATTTTCAATAGCCTCAATCAAATGGGATAACTGACTTCCCTGAGCCAACTGACCTTGATTGAGATAGGCAGTCACTTTCTCAAAAATCAAGAGCAAGTCTGCTCGCTTGTCCTCATCTGTCAAACTTTCCAAGTCCAAAAAGCTCATCTGAGCAGTCGTCATCTCATGATAAAGTTCAACCAACTGCTGGATAAACTGGGGATCTTGCTTAATAGCACCATAAACACGTAAGTCCTTGGGATCAAGTTCCGCAAGACATTTATAAAAAGCCATCCCAAGACCGATGTCATCAAGACTGGTCTTGGCAGGCAAATCATTTAAAACCAAGTAACGAGCCATCTGAGAAAAACGCGTAACAGTAATCGCAAAAGAAGCCTGCTGGGACAAGCATTCCAGCACGGCGCGTTCCTTTTCAAATGAAAGAGAGTTGGGGGCAATGTAGAAGACCCGCTTGCCTGTAGCAACTAGCTCTTCCGCCTCTCTAGTCAGAATTTCTGTCAAAGAAGTCCGAATATCAGTATAAAGTAATTTCATCTCAGCCTCGTTTGCATTTTTTCATTACCTTTTATTATACCATGTTTTAACAGAAGATTCTGTCTCCTTATTACCAAAATATGCTATAATAAAAGCAAAACACCTAGAAAAGGAAGCCTTATGATTAAACTACTAGCCTTGGATATGGACGGAACGCTCCTTAACGAAGCCAAGGAAATCCCACAAGCCCACATTACTGCCGTTCACCAGGCCATTGAAAAAGGTGTCAAACTGGTTCTCTGTACAGGTCGCCCGCTTTTCGGTGTCCTCCCCTACTATAAAAAACTAGGACTTGACCTCCAGAACGAGTACGTCATTGTCAATAACGGTTGTTCAACCCACCAGACCAGTGACTGGAGTCTAGTGGACTGGCAAGAACTCAGTCCAGCTGACATCGAATACCTCTATGACCTAGCAGAAAAAAGCGATGTTCAGTTGACTCTTTTTGATGAAGAACATTATTTTGTCCTCGGTGGCAAGCCAAATGAAATCGTTCAAAATGATGCCAAGCTAGTCTTTTCAGACCTGACTGAAATTTCACTTGAAGAAGCCACTAGTGGCAAGTACCGTATGTTCCAAGGCATGTTTTTAGGCACAAAAGAGCAAACAGATGATTTTGAGCAGCGGTTCGCGGAGGAGCTCTGTCAACGATTCAGTGGAGTTCGTTCGCAGCCTGTCATTTATGAAGCCATGCCACTTGGAACGACAAAGGCTACTGCTCTTTCTCGACTGGCAGCGATTTTGAAGATCGAGCTCTCAGAAATTATGGCCATGGGTGATGCCAATAACGATATCGAAATGCTTCAGTTTGCAGGACTTGGCATTGCTATGGGAAATGCCAGTGATTATGTCAAATCCCTTGCTAATGACGTTACAGCTAGCAACGAAGAAGACGGCGTTGCGCGTGCGATTGAGAAGTATATTTTATAATTGAGAAGCCCAGTTCATATCAACTGGGTTTTGTTTCTTTTAAGAATTACAAAACTTTAGAAACTTTTTAGAATTACTTGAACTTTCTTTGATTTCTATACCTTATACTAAAGTTAGTAAAACAAATCAAAAGGAGAA
Source organism: Streptococcus sp. 517s (assembly GCF_054445985.1). Lineage (NCBI taxonomy): Bacteria > Bacillati > Bacillota > Bacilli > Lactobacillales > Streptococcaceae > Streptococcus > Streptococcus sp. 517s. The sequence goes on from NZ_CM136847.1 coordinate 955,521, forward strand.
AATCATGAAAGCAGTACTCGAAATTCATGGACTGACCAAACAATTCGGCCAACAAGCTATTCTTCAAGATCTTAGTCTAACCATAAAAGAGGGAGATATTTATGGTCTAATTGGAAAAAACGGATCAGGTAAAACTACTCTTATTAAAATCGTTACACAATTATTGTTTGCGGACAAAGGTACAGTTTCCCTCTTTTCTAGCCAAGGACAAAATGAGTGGACCAAGGCATTATCTCGAGTGGGTTCTGTTATCGAATCACCTGTAGCTCACAATCACTTGACAGCATACCAGAATCTGAAATATTATTGTATGATGCGTCATATTCCAAATGCTGATAAGGTGATTCATGAGACTTTGGACTATGTTGGCTTGTCAGATACAGGAAAAAAAGTCTTTCGTGATTTCTCACTAGGAATGAAACAAAGACTTGGCATCGCCATTGCCCTCCTATCCAAACCTGACTTCCTGATTCTTGATGAACCCATTAACGGTCTCGATCCGATTGGAATCAAAGAATTTCGCCTCATGATCCAGCGGCTCAATCAAGAAAAAGGCATAACCATCCTCATCTCTAGCCATATCTTGTCAGAACTCTATCTCTTAGCTAATCGCTTTGGTATTCTGGATCAAGGTAAGATTATCCGTGAAATCAGTAAAGCTGAGTTTGAAACACTGAGTGAGGATTATATTGTGCTTAAAACAAGCGACAAAGAAAGAGCTTGTCAGGTATTGAAAGAACAAATCCAGCTCCAGTTTAAGGTTGTAAACCCTGAAAATGAAATCCATATCTTTGGTAATGAACAAGATGTCAAACAGATTCTCAAGCAACTAACTTTGGCCGATGTTGCTATTGATGAGATTTACTTTGCCCGTCAAAACCTAGAAGAATACTTCACACAATTGGTAGAATAGGAGAAAAATCATGATACATACCATTCAAGCAGATTTTTACCGTCTTTTCCGCTCCAAAGGATTCTGGATTACAGAATTCATTCTCTTTGTCCTCTTGCTAATGGGTGCCACTATCGGGGCTACAGGACATTTAATGTCAGTAAATACAACACCACCAGAGACTCCAACCCATGGTTGGGACGGCGTTCAAGCTCTTATCAACACGTCTAGCAATGGTTCAAACCTCGTTTTTCTCTGCATTGTTCTAGCATGTCTCGTTCTCGGAGTTGATCTAATCGGCAAGCTCTATAAAAATAGTTTGACTGTTGGCGTTTCTCGTACAGAGTTTTTCTTCGCTAAATCCTTTGTACTAGCAAGTATCGCTCTCTTGCAGCTCATCGCCAGCCTTGTGATTGCTTTTGTTCCCTCAACTCTACTAAACGGACTTGGTACGATGCCTGATGGTTTTATTACAAACCTCCTCTTAACGATTTTCCTTCAACTTCTCTGCCTCCTCGCTTGGCTTTCGATTGTTTCCTTTATTCTCTATGTGACTCACTCCTACCTTGCCGTATTTATCGGCTATCTAGTTACCTCTATCATCTTTTCTATGCCAATGCTTATCTTTCCAAATATCGCAATTTTACGATATCTGAGCTTAAATTTTGCCTATGCCATGACTGCTGATAGTCAGTCTGTACTCTATACCATCACGGTTTGCATCGCCGTCATACTTTTCTTCTCTCTTAGCGGCCTTACCGTTTTCAAGAAGAAAAGCTTATAAAAAGGACCTCCTCTAGGATATAGAGGAGATTTCTTCTATTAAAAATAAATAAAGATTGAAAACCATTCTCCATCAGCAACTAGCTTCATATCCGCTCCAAGAAGATGAACTAATTCCTCGGTAATATAGAGACCTAAACCAGAGGATTCTTCGGTATCCGACATATTTTCAGAGTAAAAACGATTGCTGAGATTGTCTATATTCTTGATAGATTTTTTGACTAGATTATCAATTTCCAAAACAAGCCTATTTTCTTCCTTTTTCAAAGAAAGTCGAGCTTTCTCCTTTCCGTGCTTGAGAACATTTCCAAGGAGGTTTTGTATAATTCGATCAAGCAAGTCCTCATCAGTCGTCGTTTTCAATCCTGGTTCAACGTTAAAATCAAGAACAATATGTGATGACTGAAAAACGTCGTAATAGGCGAAAGTCTTTTTCGTTATAAAAGTTGATAAATCAAGTTCTTCCAGTTTCGGTTTGACTGCTCCTTCCATCAAGTGACGGTATTCGAGGAGTGCCTCCAAACGTTTGGAAACCAAATCCTGATGATGGGCTATTTTGCTTAAAGTTTCCTGACTATTATCGGGATGTTTTATTAGTTGCTGAGTATAGCCTGAAGCGATTGTCAAAGGTGTCCGAATATCATGAGCGATGTTACTGATTGCCATATCTAGGGTGCGTTTTTCACGCTTCATGATTAGCTGGTTTTGCTCCACTTCCTGAAATAGATTCTCAATTTGGTTATGTAGGCGCAAAATGGTCTTTGAAAAGAAATTTACACCGATCCTCTTCATACTACCAGAGCGAATCTTTTCTTCAATTTGTCTGTTTAAATCTCTAATTGCTATATGATAGCGAATCAAAGAAATCGCCAAAATGATGTTAATGAGGAGCAATATTGATATCAAAATGTAAATCATTACTTGTCTCCTTTTAATCGAACACCAACTCCCCAAATGGTTTCGATGTACTCATGATTTGGATCCAGTTGATGCAGTTTTTTACGGAGATTGCTTAGATGGGTGTTGAGCGTATTATCTCCAGGTAGGTAACTTTCTTCCCAAATCAATTCATAGAGTTCTTCCTTGGTGAAGATCTTTTTAGGATGCTGGAACAACATTTGGAGAATCTGACACTCTTTCTTTGCAAGACGAATGGTTTCAGTTGCGCTACTTATTTCAAAACTATCCGCATCAAACCGGACATTTTTAAAGTTTTGTACGAGGTTATCAATTTCTCTTCGATCTTCTGACTGATGTTCACCACTTTGGCGTAATTGCACGGTGACTCTGGCAAAGACTTCATCCAAATCAAAAGGTTTTACTACATAATCATTGGCACCATCTAAGAGATATTGGCTGATGAGCTTTTTATCACCTAAAGCAGTAAGCATGATGACCGGAGTCTGACTAGTTTGTCGAATAGCTTGCAAGACTTGGTCGCCATTTTTCCCAGGGAGCATGATATCTAGCAAGACGAGATCAATGCCACCTTTGTCAAATTGCATTATACCTTCTGTCCCAGAAAATGCTTGAATCACCTCGTGTTCCTCTGCAAGAAGGGTTCTTAAGATTTCCTGGATGTCATTATTATCTTCAATTACAAGTATGCTCGCCATAAACCTCGTCCTTTCTAAAACTATTATAACATGTTTTGTTAGGAATTCCAGATACAGAAAAGCTCCTCTCGCATTTTAAGCAAGAAGGAGCTAATAAATTGAATCTATTTAACCCAATAAGCAATCAGGGTAATAATCCATAAATGAGCTGGGTAGAAAATATAAAAGAAATATTTGCTCCAGCTGGTTTCTTTTCCTCGCTGTCCATTATACAAGGCCATAAAAGGAAAGACAGTGATAAAGAGCCAGTCAGAATTGTAAAGCAGCATTTCCAAGGTTTGGTACCAAGTGTCATAGGTATGTATAGAAGTCACTAATAGGAAGGCCCACAGAAAGGCGTAGAGGAGATTTCGCAATCCCTTGCGATTTCGACAAGAGTAACTAATCAAGAGAAATGGTAGCATAGTGATACCACCTTCAGCAAAAAGGCTACCAAATATCAGAATACCAGCAACCCCAATCCGACGCCACAACTTCTCTTTTTGATCCAGCTCTTTTCGAGGAAAACCAATCCAAAGCATGGTGACACCGATGGCCAAAGTCAAGAAAATATTATTAGTAACCATTACACCCTTAGAGGCAAACAGAGTATTGAGAAGGCTATTTCCAGCAAACATGATAAGCGCCCAACTCCAGAGGCGGATGAGGTAGTTTTTCAAATTTCGAGTATGGATGAATCCTTCCATAGCCATATACGCAAACCAAACTCCCACAAAACGGGTCAAGGCGTGAAAGATACCTTCCCACAGAGGAGAAACGATCCCTGTAATATGCGGGATATGGTCTAGAACCATTACTGCCGCCATCAGATACTTCAACTGCGTCGCATTCCATTTTTTCATAATAAACCTCTTTCTTTTTGAGCTACATAGAGTATAGCATACATTTCCACGTATAATCGTACACCCATCTTACATTTAAAAAGCCTATCTTACATTTTTGTAAGGCAGGCGTGAATATCAAAAATTTATTATGAAATTGACCTTCTAGTCGGTAATCCGTTGTACATTTCTGGTCTTCTATCACGAAACAGTCCCCAGTTGAGGCGTTCACTTGCTCCCTTATCAAGGTCATAAGTTGCTAACAGAACAGCCTCACCTTGCCTTTCAGCTTTCTCTAAAATAGCGCCTGTTTCATCCGTCATAAAGGAGGAACCATAGAAGTCAAGACTAGAACTCTGTCCGCCATTCTCCTCACTAGGAGTGACTTCTTCCAAGCCATAGCGATTGGCTGCAATAACTGGGACAATATTTGCTGCTGCGTGTCCTTGCATGGTACGTTGCCAGTGACCACAACTATCCGTATCTAAGATAGGCTCTGAACCGATAGCGGTTGGGTAAAAGAGCAATTCTGCCCCATTCAACGCAAGACAGCGCGCTGTTTCAGGGAACCATTGATCCCAACAGATACCGATCCCAATTTTAGCATAGCGAGTATCCCAGACCTTGAAACCAGTGTTACCAGGCGTAAAATAAAACTTTTCTTGATAATAATGGTCATCTGGTATGTGGGTCTTCCGATAGACGCCCAGCACTTCTCCATCAGCATCAATGACGGCGATTGAGTTATACAAGACATTTCCATCTTTTTCGTAGAAACTAATGGGTAGAACAACCTGTAGTTCCTTAGCAATCACTTTAAAATGCTGAATGGCTGTATTTTCTGTCACCGACTGGGCATACTGATAATAGTCATACTGGCGTTCCTGACAGAAATAGGGACGTTCAAATAATTCCGGCAAGAGAATGATTTGCGCGCCTTGGTCTGCGGCTTGGCGAGCTAAACGTTCCGCTGTTTGGATATTTGTTGCTACATCCTTGGCACATTGCATCTGGATCGCTGCAACTCTAACATTTCTCATCTTTTTCTCCTATTCTGGGATTTGTTGGGTGATGCAGTGGATATTGCCACCACCTAAGAGAATATCTCTGGCTGGTATTCCTACCACTTCACGGTCTGGGAAACACTTACTGAGGATATCCAAGGCCACTTGGTCGTTTACATCCTGAAATTGTGGCACTAAGACAGACTTGTTGGCGATATAGAAATTGACATAGGAAGCTGCAAGACGTTCACCTGCATAGCGCTCTTCTTCACCTTCTTCATAGATGTAGCCTGGCAAATCCTCTTCGGTTACAACTTGATGAAGCACTGGGATTGGAAGTTTATGAATAGTGAAGGAACGCCCTTTTGCATCCGTTTCCTTCTCTAAAAGAGCTAAATCAGCTGCTGACATGGCATGCTGAGGATCGTTTTGATCATCTGTCCAAGCCAAGACAAGCTCTGCAGGACCGACAAAAGCTGCAACATTGTCAACGTGTTCATTGGTTTCGTCCTGATAAATACCATAAGGAAGCCAAATAACTTTTTCAGCGCCAAGATAGTTCAATAATCTTCTCTCGATTTCCTCTTTACTGAGATGAGGATTGCGTCCAGGACTTAGAAGACAACTTTCAGTCACAAGAATGGTTCCTTGACCATCGCTATGGATCGCGCCTCCTTCCAGTACAAAAGGTTTGGCATCATAGACAGGCATTTCCAAGACCTCAGCAAACCGACTGGCTACTTGGTCATCATCTTCATAGTCTTGGTAGAGACCATCAACAGCACCACCCCAAGCATTGAAAGACCAATCGACTGCCAACTTTTCTCTTTTTTCATTGAGTAGAATAGTCGGACCCGTATCACGCGCCCAGGCATCGTTGGTGGGAATGTCTAAATAAACGACCTTGTCTCCAAGATAGGATTTGGCTTCAGATAGATAGTCCTGCTCCACCAAAAGGTAAACCCTTTCCTCTTCTGATATGGTCTCAATGATCTGAGTAGATGCTGCTTTAGCAGCTTTTCCTTGAAAAGGCCATGATCCTGGTCGAGTCGGCCATATCATGAGGGTACCATGATGGGGTTCGTACTCTGCTGGCATACGGTAGCCTAATTTCTTTGGACTGTCCATCATGATAACCTCCCTTTAAAGTCTTGGTAGCTGAAGGCTTTGACTAAGCTGCAGTCACCCTGCTCGTTCATGATATAGAGACTTGGGAGGCCAATACCGTTAAAAGTATTATTTTTGACAAATGAGTAGATTGCCATGTCTTCAAAGTAAAGTCTATCTCCAATTTCAACTGGATTTTCAAAACTATAGTCGCCAATCACATCACCCGTCAGACAAGTATTGGAAGAAAGTCTATAGGTATGGGATTTTTCCTGCGCCTTAAAGCCATTTCTCAAAGGTGGACGATAGGGCATCTCAAGTACATCTGGCATATGGCAGGTCGCGGACGCATCTAAAACCAAGGTCTCCATACTGTTTTCTACAATATCCAATACTTCCGTTGCTAGATAACCAGCATTGAGCGCAATAGCTTCACCCGGCTCGATATAGACTTCAAGATTGTAAGTATATCGGATACGCTTGATTTCAGAAATCAGCAAATCTACATCATAGTCTTCTCTTGTGATGTGGTGTCCTCCACCCATATTGAGCCATTTGACCTCATGTAAATAAGGTCCAAACTGTTTTTCTACAGCTTTCAAAGTTGTCTCTAAATCATCCGCCCCTTGCTCACAAAGGGTATGAAAATGAAGGCCATCCACCAAGTCCAGCAAATCACTCGGTATCTTGTCTAGAGTAACTCCAAAACGGGATCCAGGAGCACAAGGGTCGTAAAGCGCGTGATCTCCTTGAGTTGAACACTGAGGGTTGAGGCGCAAACCGACACTGACACCAGCTTCTCGGCAACGAGGGCCGTGTTTACGCAACTGTCTCTCTGAATTAAAGACGATATGGTCTGTTATCTCAAGCAATTTCTCCAAGTCTGCATCTTTAAAAGCAGGTGCAAAAACATGAACTTCCCCAGGGAACTCTTCTCTAGCTAACTTAGCTTCATAGAGACCACTAGCCGTCGTACCAGACAGATACTGGCTAATCAAGGGATAGGTTTTATAGAGGGAATAAGCTTTCTGAGCAAGTAAAACCTTGCAACCGGCTTCTTCCTGAACTTGCTGTAAAATAAGGCAGTTGGCTTCTAATTTGGCTAAGTCAATGACATAGGCTGGTGTTGGTACTTGTTCTAGCTTCATTAGTCCACCATTTGAGGATTTTCAACCACAACCCAAGGTAATCCATACTCATTCAAAGCTTCCATGAATGGATCTGAATCCAATTCTTCAAGGTTATAGACTCCAGGTTGTTTCCAAGTTCCGTTCATAACCAATTTTGTCCCAATCATGGCTGGAACTCCTGTTGTGTAAGAAATAGCTTGTGAACCAACTTCGGCGTAACATTCCTGATGGTCGCAAACATTGTAGATATAGATAGTCTTTTCAACGCCGTCTTTGATACCTGTAAAGATACAGCCGATATTGGTTTTTCCAACTGTACGTGGGCCAAGGCTGGCAGGATCTGGAAGCAAAGCTTTTAAGAATTGAATTGGTACGATGTCTTGTCCGTTAAAGTTAATTGCATCCGTGCGAAGGAGCCCGACGTTTTCCAAGCATTTCATGTGCGTTAGATAGGATTGGCCGAAAGTCATAAAGAAACGAATCCGTTTGACTCCAGGAATGTTTTTGGCCAATGATTCAATTTCTTCATGGTGAAGGAGATACATGTCTTTTTGACCAACTTGAGGGAAATCATACTCACGCTTGATTGACATGGCTTCGACTTCGACCCATTTTCCATCTTCCCAGTAAGAACCTGGCGCAGAAACCTCGCGGAGGTTGATTTCTGGGTTGAAGTTAGTCGCAAACGGATAACCGTGGTCACCACCATTACAGTCTAAAATGTCGATATAGTGGATTTCATCAAAATAGTGTTTCAAAGCATAAGCTGAAAAGACACTGGTCACGCCTGGGTCAAAACCAGAACCAAGAAGAGCAGTTAAGCCTGCTTCTTTAAATTTCTCCTGATAAGCCCATTGCCATGAGTAGTCAAAGTAGGCTGTAAATCCAAGTTCCTTGCAACGTTTTTCATAAATGGCACGCCATTCTGGATCTTCTGTGTCCTCAGCCTCATAGTTGGCAGTGTCGATATAGTGGACACCTGTCGCCAAACAAGCATCCATAATGGTCAAATCTTGATAAGGAAGTGCTACGTTCAAAACAGCTTCTGGTTTGTAGCTTTCAATCAAGGCAATCACGTCTTCTACCTTATCAGCATCAAGAGTAGCTGTCTCAATTTTAGTACTTGTTTTGCCTTCTAATTTAGCCTTCAAGTCATCACATTTTGACTCAGTACGGCTAGCAATCATAATTTCTGTAAAGGTTTCACTATCTTGGCAAATCTTTGAAATAGCAACTTGGGCAACGCCCCCACATCCAATAACTAATAAACGACTCATTTTTTTCCTTCCTCTTCTTCTAAAATGTCCTCAACATACTTGGGCAACATAAATGCCCCCACATGTAAGTTTGCAGTGTAGTATTCTGTGAAAAGCTGGCGTTTTTTCCAGCCTTCCTTGTCAAAATCTTTGACAGGGTGGTATTTTTTCGATGCAAATCCAAACAACCAATAACCAGCAGGACTGGTTGGGATATGGGCCTGATAAACCCGGCTGATTGGAAAGGCTTGATTGACCTTGCGGTGCATGCTTCGGCAAGCTGACTCATCCTCGTCAAAGAAGGGACTCCCATGCTGATAGATCATGATGCCGTCTTCTTTGAGAGCTCTGTAACTGTTTCCGTAAAATTCCTTGGTAAAGAGCCCTTCCGTATGTCCAAATGGATCTGTCGCATCGTTGATGATAATATCGTAGTCATCTTCACAGTTTCGCAAAAAGCGAAGACCATTTTGGTAGTAAATGGTAACACGAGGGTCATCTAGCCCCGCAGCAAAGTCTGGGAAATACTCACGACAGACCTCAACCAGCATCTCATCTGGTTCCACAATATCGATTTGCTCCAGTTCAGGATAGAGCGTCAATACTTGGGCAACACCGCCGTCGCCACCCCCAATAACCAATACTTTCTTTGGATTAGGATGCACAGCCATGGGAACATGGACCGTCATTTCATTGTAGACAAAGTCATCCGCATCTGAAAACAAGACATGGCCATTTAAGATTAATATTTTTCCAAAAGCTGGCGTGTCTAAGACTTCTATATCCTGCCATTCACTTTTACCGGCGTAGAGTTGCTTGGCGGTTCTCAGGGACAATTTCACATCTGGAGTATGAACTTCAGAAAACCATAAATCCATCTAGTTCTCCTTTCTCTCAATAACATTAATGTGATTGACCTCTGGATCTTCCGTTCCTTGGAGGGAGCAACCACGTTCCTTGGCAAACAGGATATAATCCACAATTTCTCGTGTAATCCGTTCACCAGGAGCCAAAATTGGAATCCCTGGAGGATAACACATGACAAATTCCCCACAGACTTGTCCAACAGAATCATCCAAAGTTAAACTTCTTCTCTCTGAATAAAAGGCATCCTGAGGAGATAGCACTAACTCTGGTTGGATATATTCTCCAGCTATCAAGTCTTTTCCATCTCTCGAGTAGAGTCTCTTGATATCCGCCAGAGCACCGACTAAGCGCTCGATGTCTTGGATGCGGTCACCGATTGAAATATAAGCCAAGATATTCCCAATATCCCCAAACTCGATCTGAATGTCGTATTCATCTCGCAAGAGGTCATAAACCTCTATCCCTGTTAGCCCAATTCCCTGAGTATAAACTGACAGCTTGGTCACGTCAAAATCACAGACCGATGCACCATCTATCAACTCTTTTGAGTAGGCATAGTAGCCACCGATAGCATTGATTTCACGACGAGCGTACTCGGATAGTTCAATGACTTTCTCAAAAGACTCTTTGCCACGAAGGGCCAAGTTTCGTCGAGAAATATCCAAACTAGCCATAAGTAGGTAAGATGCAGATGTAGACTGGGTCAGGTTGATGATCTGACGAACGTACTCAGGATTCATCTGGTCACCGATTAGCAGGATGGAGCTCTGGGTCAAACTCCCACCAGACTTATGCATAGAGACCGCCGCCATATCAGCGCCAGCATCCATAGCAGACAGTGGCAATTTATCTGTAAAATGCAAATGCGCTCCATGGGCTTCATCCACTAAAACCAGCATGCCAGCTTCATGAGCCATTTCCGTTAAACCTTTTAGGTCTGAACAAATCCCATAGTAAGTAGGATTATTAATCAAAATCGCCTTAGCATCTGGATGTTCCTTAACAGCCTGGGCAACTCGGTCATTTTCAAGACCTAAAGCGATGCCGATTTTAGGATCCACACTCATCTCGATATAGATGGGAATGGCTCCACATAGAACCAACGCATTGATAGCAGATTTGTGGACATTTCGTGGCAGAATAATCTTATCTCCTGCCTTGCAGGTGGAAAGAATCATAGTTTGAACTGATGAGGTTGTACCGCCAATCATGAGAAAGGCATGGGCTGCTCCAAAAGCATCCGCAGCTAGCTCCTCTGCATCCCGAATAATCGAAATAGGATGGCCGAGATTATCCAAGGGTTTCATCGAATTGACGTCGATGCCAACACATTTTTCTCCTAATAGTTCAACAAGTTCCGGATTTCCTCGTCCACGCTTGTGACCTGGCACATCAAAGGGAACAATCCTTTTCTTGCGTAGCTTGACCAAGGCCTCATAAATTGGGGCTTGGTTTTGATCTAACTTCTTCAAGACATACTCCTTTACCATATTTTTAGCACCTCAAGAAGATAAAGGCGACTAAAGGTTGACTTATGAAAAAAGAGCAGGTTTTCACCTGCTCTGCAATCTTCTGACGTGTGTATTTTGGTTTCTGTTGAGTATGTCTGTTCCTGATGTTTCCTAACTCTCTAGTAGCAAATATTACGTACTTTATTGATCGTTTCACAAGATGACGTGTGCTTTCACCACACTAAAATTTATGAATTAGGACAAGCGTCCTAACATCAACTTATAAAAGTAGGCTTTTAACCCTATCAATAATGTGGCTTTTCAACCACGCTTCGGCATTCAACCCTGCCTGTCCGTAGGCATTTTTTACTCGGGTTTATATTTGCTAGAAAACATCATCTCATTTTCTAAGCCTTATAACTATACCATGTTTATAAGAGCTTGTAAAGGATTTTGTGAAACTTTTTTAAACAATTTCTTTTTTTGTTCGTGAAATATTACTCAACAATAAAAAGAAACCGTTTAAAATTGAAATCAAAAAACAAAAACAGGAACTAAATTGATTAGTTCCTTTGTTGAATCATAAGTATAGTCAGTTATTCAAAATCTTATCTACTTATCTCGTGCTACTTGAACAGCTAGTTCAAAATCAGTCATCATATAATTTTCATCTAGGCGGATGAGACCATAGTACTCATTCCAAAATAGCGAATCACTGTTGCTGGACCACTTTAATCCATACCATAGTTGAGTGACATCACTTGTATTTGATGGTGGAATTGACCATAGATGCTTCTTGAAAGTTTCTTGAACAAGAGAAACTTTCAGTCGTGTAGTCAAGTCAAGTTCATTTAATTTGAAAGTAATAGAATGTTTTTTCGCTGCCTCAATACTGTCCTTGTTAAATCGAACCTGAATAACCTTAGAATCTTCTATAGCCACATCATAGTCCTCAGCACCGTAAAAGGAAATACTGCCCAGTACTATGCCATCTTTTGCTAGGAGGTAGGGAGCATAAGGAACAGCATTGCTATCAAGCCTGAAGCCTTTTTCGATGGTAACTGTTTTATCTCCAGGATACTTTTGGAAACTGCCATCTGTCAGGAGCTCTTCGTAGTCGCTAGCACCATCGCTCTGTCTTACATAGATGTCAAAACCAGCATCCATCAGCTCACTGGCTTTAGTTTCTGCTAAAATGATTTTACTTTCATTAATTTGCAAAATTGGTGCTTGAGGTGGCAAACCAATCGTGAGATTAAACATGACTCCTACCAGAAAGACCATAAAGGTTATAAGGAGAGCAAGTAAAGACTTTCCAGTCCTTTTTCTTGCATTGAAAAGAGCCATTATAGCTGGGAGGAGGATCATTTTGGCTAAAATAGAATTCCCAACACCACCTCTATTTAAGGTCTGAAAAGCAAAGACTCCTGCAATAGCAATCAGGGACAGGTAGACCAAAATCTCACCTAGACCCAGCTTTTCAGTTCGAGTTTGTTGGTTTACAGGCGTTTCGTACAATGACTGCCCATTCTCTTTCCTCTTTTTTAGAAAGAGATAAAAGCCCAGACCAAGTAGCAGATTAAAGATTGCAAAAACTATTAAAGTACCTATTATCGCCGTTCTAGCCATGGCTCTCTACTCCTTTATGTTCTCTCACAAATCTTATCTTTCTCTTTAGTACCCAATTCCCAATCAATAAAACCAGCAAGAAGAAGGGGCCGCCTTCTATCAGCACAATCGGTAAAGCCAGTAGAGCAATCATCAAAAAACTAGCTTTCTTTTGACGCCAACTACCGCCCCATTCTCCGTTTATTAGTACCCCCAAATAGTCGATGTAGTCAGTAAACCAAGCCAATAAGGGATTTTGAAAATCATTGAGCCTTAGGTAAATGAACATAGCAGAATATAGCAAAACATAAAGAATTCCAAAGACTAGAATAATCTTTTGACTAGTTCGAGTAGCCTCTAGAACGATTTTTTCTCTGTTTTCTGGTTTTATTTCCTTGAGACTTGGGTTCTTACAAGAGAGTTTTTCAAATCTATAGACCAGAAATCGGTAGAGATAATACTTGTTTATATCACGCTTCATAAAACCCCCAATCTAGGAAGGACACTCAATTATAAATCATGGTTTAAACATCTAATTTCAAGGAATTTCCTTCCAAATAGACGGCTTTTGACTCAGTGATTTTGATTTTTTGGTCCTCTGAAAAGCCAATGGTTTCACCGTCCTTTAAGGTGACATCACTGCCTAAAACATACTGAAGAATAGACAAGAGAAAATAATATAGGTCATCGCTATTTATAGGAGACTCGATAATTTCAATCTCAGTTTTTCCAAACTCTTTCAAACCATAAGTGTAAATACTAGTTTTATCTCCCTGGTTGATAATTCCCATATAAATCCAGAGTTGAAGGGGAAGCATTTCTTCTTTCAAAAGGTCAGCCAGGTCTAGATAAAGATCTTTGGGCAAGAGCAAGGTGGTAGAACCCTGATAAATACCAATAGCTGATTGACTAGTTTTTAGGATAGAGGCATTGACTTTAGTTAATAGGGAATAAGTTTCTACTGGCGAAAGATTGTCAGACAAAATAGAAACAATGGCGTGTTGTGTGTGCTCCTGTGTATCCTTCTCAACATCCTGCCAGAGGTAAGAATAGGCATACAATTCTTCAAATTCTTGACTTGGGATAGGCAAATCCATTAAAGCCAGCGCAACGAGAGCACCATCAATCACAAAGGTTGCACTAGAATCATCACCAGAAACTTCAGAAATTTCAAGTCCCCAGTGAGATTTCAATTCCTGAACAATCTGGTCTAAAGAATAAGCCTGCTTGCCTTTGAAGAGGGGCATGGACAAGGTAAGGGTCTTTTTCTTCTCTGACTTTTCTTTCTTACTAGAAAATAGATTTTTCAAAAATTTCATAGGACTTCTCCTTTTTTTCATATCAGTTGGGAAGCAAAGCTATCTTGCTCAAAGTGAGTCGAGATACCAAGTTTCCTCATCTTCAAAACCGTAAAATTTCTCATCAAGTAGCCAATTTCCATCCACCAATCTAAGTACAAACTGATGCTTCATTTCTAAAGCTTCTTGATAATGGGTAATGACTCTTGCTTCTTCAGCTTTTGTCATGATAAAAGCTACAGAAAAATCATTCGTTTGAACATAGTTATACTCACTTGGGGATCCATATGAATTTCGAACTCCTCCTTCCAAGCATTTTTGAGTCACTCGTCCAGTTAGAAGTTGCATTTGCTTCTGAAAATAATCATCCATAAGTTCATCCCACTTGGGATGAAGTTGATTTGATGGGATGCCGAGGCCTTCTTTTTCCTTATCCAGTGCTCTGTTACGCTCAAAAATTTCCTCTTCTAACAAGGTTAAACTTTTGAGTAAATCAAGCAATGGTGTGATAATTATTTCTGCCAGAGTTTGATATTTTTCAGGGGTATTTTTATAGTTCACTCTCATAATAAACCTCTTAATCATCTTGGATTAATTGCTTTAATTCTAGGTCTGAAAGAAAGCCTTCCATGTAGAGTTTTCTAAGTAAATCTTTATCTACGGTAATTTCATAATAGTCAGTCACAAACTCATGAAATCTCTCAAAGCTATCAAAAAGGTAAGAAAGCAACCATTCTCCACCATCCTGATCTTGGTAAGTCTGTTGATGCGCGTGACCGTCATACCAGATAAAGAAGGTTGTTTCATCTTTTTGATCTTCAGAATAAAGTGAGAGATACTTTTCATCCAGACCTTTATAAAAACCATCAATGACGTCTTGATCCCACTCGTCAGCAGCAAACTGGCTTAAACCACTTTCATGATCAAAACCTTTTATGAGGATCATTTTATCAGTCAAAACCACATCTAGAGAATCACCAGAGCCATTGTCAATAAGGTAGCGGAATCCATAGTCTTCTTCAGTCTTAATCACGAGTCTGAGCCAATCCTCACTCGGATCTGTCAGATATTCGTCAATGACTAGCAAGGCATCTAAGCGCGTCTTTATCTTGTCCCAATCAATCTTTCTCATCTCTAAAAACCTCCATCTTATTCTTCGATTTATCAAGATCACAAGCTCTGTAACGAGCTGTTAGATAGCCTGAAAAGCTAATCTGAGGGATATTCCACTCATTAGGCAAATAAATCGAACAATCTACCTGATCACCTAGAGGGGAACTTGCTGAGAAAACATATCTTCCCAAATCCTCATTATTAAGATTTCTTTCAACTTGACTCAATCTGCTAGTATTGAACCAGTCTTTAAACAGTAGCCAGATTTGCTCGGCATCTTCGTTTAATAGGGGGACTTTCAAATTGTAGCTGATTCCGACTCTACATCTTTTTTTGAATCCTGACTCATCAGCCTTACAAACTTTTATCGATCCCTTATCATACTGCCAGTTATCACTATCTAATAGGGGAAATTGAACAGATAGATTGTCTTTAAATCCCTGCATAGTATCAAATAAATCTTTGGAGGCAGCTTCGAATAATTCTAGTTCTTCCATAGTCTTCTCTTTAATTTTCATAGCTAATCACATTTCGATTTAATCTGCATCAACCCAGATCTGGTATTTTTGACAATGTAGACATCTAAACAAATAACCACAGATAGGCCCGTCTTTGACCAAGTAGTCTTCTACCTCTTGATATTCTTCACGCGCTTCATAGTCTGCCAAGACTTGCTCAGCGATTCCCATATCCTTCAATTCTCGAGTTCCAACTGTACCCAAGTAAGCACAATAATCTTGGCAACAAGAAAGCCAATATTCTCCCTGCCAACTAGAGTAGCCTGGGGTCTGACAAAAAAGCAGCTGATTCTTTTCTGGATCCAATTCTTCCTGCCACTCGGCATCTTGGATAAATTCCGCATCGAATTTCTTTCCTGCTAGCCCATTTGCAATGCACATTGGGCAAAGGTATTCTATATCCTCGATACAATAAGGGATCAAGTCATAATAAATATTGCTTTCTTTCCCACAAGATGGACAAAGCTTGGCTTCTCCTTCAACAAATGAACCTGTAGCTAAGGGATCTGGATGATAGAGAAAATGAGGTAAGTCTTTTAACAAGTCCTGTCTTTGCTTCTTCTCTTCTTTTCTTAGAGGACGAGGAAGGGCAAAACGATCGCCATGACTCTGACTCATTTCTTGTAAACGGCTCAGTTTCTTTAATTGTTTTCGGTCTGGTTTATCTAAGATTTCGGTAAATAAGCTAGCTATAGGCACTAGTGTAGAGATCCAATTGTTCATAGAGGTCAACTAAGACTTTCTTAGCTTCTAAATCATCAGACTTAGCTAATTCATCAGCTAAATCATAGAGTTCCGCAAGACTGGAAGAATTTCCATCTTGTTCTAGGTATTGCTTTTTTAAAGTAATATACTTTTCTAGAAATGGATTCATGGGACTACCTTTCTAATGGAATATAAAAACCTTAACAAATAGTCACTAAGACATTCCCCTTATGGTTTAAGATTTCCTTGTAAAAGTCTTTCATTTTGACAAAGCAGGTTAAAATATCATCCTTGATTTCTTCCTCTTCCTCAAGATAATCCCAAATATCAGGATACAAATCAGCTTTCTTGCATGCTTCCATACTAAAGTTAGCCATAGCTCTGTCCATGTCAAAACTTTCTAAAGCTTCTACGATCTCAGCTATCTTGTTTTTTTCAGTATAGGCCATATATTCAGATACATCCTCTAGAGGAGTCACTCCTAAAACCGCTTCTCTCAAGGGATTGTCATCCAAAAATTCTGAACTACTAAATCCTGTCAAGACAAAGATCAAGGCATCCCACATTTTGTCAATATCTAGTAAGATATCATGACTATCAGCGGAATCCTCTGCAAAATCTAACAAGTCATCTTCTTGATTGGAAAGAGCTTTTATTTGTTCTAATTCATTGTCTGGTAAATATTGATAATTGGCAATCATTCCCATGATTTTACTCCTTTGAATCAGTTAGTATTATACGGATCTTTCTAGCTCTATTTCCCTAGAAAATGCTATAATGGAGCTAAGAAATTGTTTTATTGAATGTTAAATAGGGGGAAATAGTAATGTTCACTAGTATTGTTTTGGGTTTTTATGCTCTTTTCTTTCTATCCTTGTCCTTTACTATCTATCTCTATATCAGACTTGTAGTTGCGGTCAGACAAGGGAAAGATGTCCCAAAATGGATCTATAAACTCGGCCATGCCATTCAAGGTAGAATTCACGTTGACTATGAAGAAATCACAGATGCTAATGCCCTTAAAGAGATTCATTGGTTCTTGCTGATCTATTTAATCGTAAATCTACTGGTATTGGCTGGCTTCTACTATCATGGCAATAGCTTTCCGCAAGCAATTTATGAATGTTTGAAAAAACAATTTTTTATCGTACTTGTTAGTATGGTTTTAAAAAGTATTGGTAAATTTATTGTACTAGCTATAAGAAAAAACTTTCATAACAGTCATGCTTATGCATCAACCAACGCTTTTGTCGGGACAGCCTTTTTAACGAGTTATGTTTTTATGTTTTGCATGATGATGAGTGGTCTTCCAGCTCAACCTGTTCCAGTAACCATTCAAGATACCACTGTCATTATCGGGGAGACCAAGGCTTCCGAGCTTTTAGACCAAGGCTTTACCTTTGGAGATAAAGGCGCAGAGAGTTTCATCACCAATCCAAAAAACGACCATTTCTACTACGGCCAGCTTCTCGAAATCAAGCGTGAAGATCAGTCCTATGGTTTTATGATCCTTACTCCTACTGGCAAAGATACTGATCAACTCAAAAACTGTGTCATTACCTACTATAGAACGCCTAAGGATGCCCATCAATTGCAGGGGATTTCTATCAATCATGTCAGTTTAGCAAATCTCAAGCTCCAAGATTTTCAAACAAGAAAATTAATCGATATCTTTGAAGTCAATCCTGCTGATTACAATGTCGCTGAGACTGACTCAAACTACATCCTAACCATTCAAACGGCAGATTACGACCTCTGGAAAAGATACAGGATTGAAGCCAAGTTCAATTCAGATGGTTCCATAGATAGTTATGGTGTTAGAGCTCAACACAGTATGTGGGAATAAGATAGTATCATTTCAATACGAGCAAGTATAAGATTAAGTAAATGATTAAAAACTACTTAATCTTATGCTTGTTCATTTTTTCTTGGAAAATATCTGTAAGAATTTGTCGCAATTCTTGAGCTTCCTTTTCTGGAAGTTGACCTTCTTGTTTAGCAACAGCGTACAATTCCGGATATTCAAGAGAAATTCTCTTGACTGTACGTGTAATAGCATGTTTTCTAACAAAAAACGGAATCCGTTTAATCATATCTTGAGGAAGTAAGGCGATAATCTTATCGGCAGTTTCCTTATCGTTAAGCTTAGAGAAAGTTAGTCCCTCTTTAATCATTTCTTGTTCTTTTTCGGTAAAATCTTGTAATTCCATATATCTACTCCTTATCTTCAACAACTTGTTTTTGTATGAGAGCTATTCTAACTATTCATGAAAATGGTTTATCTAGATACTCCCGTGTATGTTTCCCTCTGTTAAAAAATTCTTATTCTTTCGGTTGAGAATATACTTCGATATGCTGACCTAGTACCTTGATTTCTACAGGTAGATTATCGGATTTGTCACCATCAACATCCGTTTCCAATTCACTATCTGAAGAGATTTTTATATGTCGAGCTTTCAGATACTCGATATTGTCATTTACGACAACATCCCCTTTTAATAAATCAGGGATAACTGACAATTTAGTAAGAATTGACGCATCTTTTAGAATCAAAATATTAGCATAACCATCCTTGTCTTCATCAAAGATTTTTTTGTCAGCGAAATAATTTGTGAGGAGAACTAAAACATGACTGGCTGGGCCAATGTAATTACCATTATCAGTCTCAACTTTAATGTTAAATGCTTGATCTGTAACCACAGACTTCATGGTATTAATCGCATAGGCGAGCATACCAAACTTTGTTTTATCTTCTATCCCAACGTTGTGGATAGCTTCTGGCAAAGAGCCAATACTAAAGATATAACCAAAATAATTTCCATTTGATTTTCCAATATCAATCTTGTTGGTAGAACTGAAATCAAGCTCGTCAATAGCACTATCAATATCCTGAGAGATTTCTAATAGTTTCGTAATGAGATTTCCAGTTCCCCCTGGGATAATCGCCAGTTTAGGAATATAGTCTTTCTCAGCAATACCAGAGATTACTTCATTGACAGTCCCATCTCCACCAAAAACAAGAACTGCATCATACTGCTCTCGAGCAGCTTCTTCTGCAAAGTTTGTTGCATCTTGCGCTTTTTCCGTAATTTTAATCTCTACATCATCAAAGTAGTCTCTAGCTTTATTCTCCAGCTTCACCTTATAATCCAGAGCTTTTTCACCTCCAGAGGTAGGGTTGATGATCACCATAATTTTATTCATTTATTGTTCTCCTGTCATTAGATTTTCTTACTTTAACTAACCATCTCAAGTTTGGTCCATATAAATTTTGACCGCTTGGTATTCCTGCTCTTTAGCATAGGCAAACACCTCTGAATCTCTAATGTAATCAAAGATATTTTCCTCTAAATCTTCATCCCAGATCGATTCATGAAATATTTCATTCTCTTGACATGCTTCATAGAAAATATCGAGGTGAACCTGATAAAACTCTTCATCTTCATTTGAAGCTTGTCTTACTAAGGATAGTTGAAACATTGGCTTATCAGATATAGCTGTAAATGTCCCTGTTTCAAATAAAATCATCTCATCCTCAATAGGCTGACGACACAAGTCTTCAAAGATTGCTACTATTTCCTCTAAGGGCATCTTATCGGTGATTCTTTCTCTTAAAAATTCAAGTGATTGCTTCATATTTTTTCTCTTTCTAGATGTTTTCGTTCTTAGAATAATCCTATTAAAAAATTGAATCCCTACACCTTTTATTATACTACATAAACAGAAAAAAAGACCTAACCAGCGGGCCCTTACCTTTGTCTCAGTCTAGATCTTTTTGATAATCGGAAAAACCTCTGTAAGGACGTCTATCCCAAAATTAATTCCCTGTACTTGGTAGTGATAGATTGGGGCTAAGCAAAATTTAAAACTCACAGATACAACTTTCTTCTCGCATTCTTTAGAAATTTTCACGATTAACTTCTTCAAAATAGTCATCCAGATGATGGTAGATTTGCATATCTTCTTCTGAACCATCTTTCAAAACTGCAAATACCTTCACTTTATCATCATTGACAAATACGAAATTATGTTCACCAAAATAAGCCTGATAACCCTTGTCAACTAAGGTCCAAAGTTCATCTTTTGTTAAACCAAAAATATCTTTTTTTACCAGATAGGTTTTCCCGATTTCCATTTTCATGATAGATATTTCTCCTTAAGAAGCTAGATAGTGCTAGATGTTTCTCTTTACTGCTCAATCCGTCTACTAAAGCAGTGGCATACACTCACAAAGAACTTTGGTTGACTATTGAATATCTTCCATCGCTTCTTTCACATATCCTTCGACATCTTCAATCTCTACAAACAACGGGTCTAAGTGACATAGGAAGTGCTAATCTTCGGTGTCGCGTTTTCTGTAGATAATCGCTTCACCGTCTTCACTTCCGAAAAAGCTTCTGTCGACTTCGTACCCTTTGCTTTCTAAGAAAGCTTTTGCCTTGCGGAAGTTTGCTTCTCTGGCTTCGACATAAGCTTTCACTTCATCGTTGTTAACGACATACGCGTCTACTTTTGTAGCTCCTTCGATCACTTTATCGTTTTTAAAGGATAGATTCGAAACCTCTTTCCAAATAATGTCCACATTTTCCTCAGAATTAAACGAAAACCTAGATAAAGGGACAATATTTCCGTTAAAGACAATCTCCATATAATCCGATAGATTTTTTGAATTAAAATATTCCACTTCAAAACCATCTTCGTTTTCTAATGTATACCCAGGGATTTGAGTTACAAATTCCCGTCCTTCTTCTAAAGTCTCAAATAAGACTAAATCCTTTGAATAATTGTTTTGGTACAATTCCAATATAACCATCGATAACCCTCCGTCATTCAGTATCGGTCCGCATAACGCCTATCTATTATTTTATTACAACCGTTTCTTCCCATCGTCTAAGCAACTCTTTCAAAGGTTCAGCGAGATAGCTATAGGCCTTGTCCTTGATCCACTCAGGAATTCCATAAGCTGCTTCTGCTATACTACCTGTAATTGCAGCGAGAGTATCACTATCCCCACCAAGGGAAATCGCATTTCGAATCGCATCTTCAAAATCTGTACTTTCAAGAAATGCAATGATGGCCTGAGGTACTGTATCCTGACAGGTTTCATTGAAACGATACGTAGGACGGATGTCATCTAGAGATTGAGAAAGGTTATACCCATACTCTTTCTCGATGTATTCCTTTATTCGTCTTTTACACTCTGTAGGATTGCCGTTGATTGGTTGCTCATAATCCCCACAATAACCTCCAAAGTAATAACGACACAGAAAGATCGCATCAGTTGTCGCCATGGCTCCCTTGATACCTTCAGGATGATTATGGGTGACTTCTGCAGAAAGTCGTGCAAGCTCTCTAGTTGATGGCGTCATACCAGTTCTCGCACAAAAACCGCAGTCCATGACCCAAGCACATGGAGAAACACGCATAGCAGATCCATTTCCAAAGCTATTATAAGGCTCACGATTGTCACTATTGATCCAACTACTAAACCGAGCACCGTAGCCCGCATCGGGATACAACTTGCCGTATTTCTTCATAGCATCAATAAAGTCATCCTGGTGACCACCATTCATAATAGCCTCAGCAACAGCGCAGGTCATGACAGTATCATCTGTGAAAAAACAATCCTCACGAAATAAAGGAAAATCCTTCGTTTTGATATTGTTCCATTTGTAAACAGATCCTACAATGTCTCCGATAATTGCTCCAAGCATAAGATTCCTCCTTGTAAACTATTGGTTTAGACTGATTTTTCTACTTCCTATACTCGTTTATTCTATCAGCATATTCAGTCAAAAGATTTTTTGAATAAATTTTTTCATTACTTGAATTTCTAACTTCTTTCCAAAGGATGGAAGCTACTTTTAGTTTATTCGAGTAATTGTGACTATTTTCGTCTGCACAGAAATCCTTTAGAAATTGGTTCCATTGACAAACCGAATGATCATACTTGGCATAATCTGAATTTCCATGATAAACTTTTAGCATATCCTGTATTGTGAAACTCAAATCATTGTCGCTTTTTACTTTTCTCCAAGCAGTCGCCATATCGGCAGTAAATTTAAAGGGCGAAACCTCTGTTAAAGTTGAGAAATATTCTCTAAAGTCTGCATTAAAGGAGAATTCACATTCAAGTAAGGGCGTATCTAAGGTAAGGACTTCTACTCGTTTCTTTTTCCTTTTTACTGTTGATTTTTTAATCAATTTCCCCTTAAAGTACTGCTCAATATTATGATTGAGTTCCTGTTTTGTACATCTATATTCAAGCCCTAATGACTTGCATATCTGTGAAAGTTCATCACGATACCAATAGTATTTATTAAACTCATCAAACGATGTGATTGCATCAAACTTAGGTCTGCTCTCTATCAATATTTTACCTCCTTAAAAACAGTTTAGGTTTTCATCTCAAAATAATGGAGTTTTAGTTTCTTTATTTTGAGGATTAGCTACGTTTCTCTAACAAGCTCATACACTCAGTGGTTCGGACTTACCGTATCATCCGTGAAAAAACAATCCTCACGAAATAAAGGAAAATCCTTCGTTTTGATATTGTTCCATTCGTAAACTGAACCTACAATATCTCCAATAATTGCTCCTAGCATCCGTTTCCTCCTTATGGCATATCAGATTCGTTACACATTTCTAATGAATCACTCTTTAAAAATGGCACTACCAAATCAATCCACTCTTGAGGCAGGTAAGCTGATAAATAGCCGTGGTTATAGCCCTTTGCTTCATACAAAATTGTATTTGAATGTAGCTGATGAAATAATTTCGCTGATGCTTTCACCCAGTTCAATTCTTTTTCACCATAAATATAAAGAACCTGCGACTTACTAGCAGAAATCGTATCCTTTAGCTTGTAATGCCCCATATAGGTTTTGTAAATGGTCACCAATGTTTTGACAGGCGTCCTTGGCAAATCCTCCAAATAATAAGCTTTTATTTCCTCTGGATAAGCCAGTTTAGGATAGAGTTTGTTCATCATGCTTAACTGAAGTTTGCAAGAGAATTTATTGAACATCAACTTACCAAATAGAGACACTAGAAAGATGCTGATTTTAGCTAACCTTGGTTGAGGAATACAGAGGCTTCCGTCTATGATGGCCTTCTCAGCAATTTCACTGTCTAAAGACAAAAGCTCCATGGCAATTTGACCACCAAGTGAAACACCACCGATTGCAAACAATTTCCCACCACAGTTTGCTTTGATATAGTCTAGAATCTCCAAAGCAGAATCTTCAGTAGAAACATAATCAAGTTGATATTCCTCGCCGTGGCCATTCAAAGTTGGTAGAATAATACGGTATTCTTTTGACAAGATTCGTGCTTGACGAAGATAATTCCACCAAGAACTGCCACCACCATGCATCAGTAAAATAGGAGGCAAATTCTTATCACCAAATTCATGGAATTTCATGTTTAAACTCCTTACTGTAGGACTTTCACTAGATAAATACTTGTTAAATCAGTTTGAACAAGCAGTGATGCCTCATCAAATAGAAAAGTCTCTAACATTGATTATCTAGAATGACCATACGTTACTTTCAATAATGGATATCCTGATCTAAATTTTAAAATGTTGTTTCATTACTAATTCTATTACTAGCCAATATAGTATAAATCAAATAACCAATAAAAATGATAATAAAAATAAGATTAATTTTTAACACAAAATAGAGATTTAACAAATTTGCGAACGCATGAAATAATATACAGTATCCCACAGATTTCGTTTGACGGTAAAGAAGCCCTAAAACAAAACTTAAAAATAATGTATATATAAAAAATAAAATAAAAGGAAATCCTTGATGACTTTCTCCAACTATAAACCATAAAGGCAGATGCCATATTCCCCAAATTGATCCTACAATCAAATTAGATTGCCAATAAGTATATTTTTTATCAAGTAATGGTTGTAATATTCCTCTCCATCCTAATTCTTCATGTCCACCACCAAAAAAAATTAATTGAATAAAGAATAGTGGCATTAGATAAATTGATACTTCATTCAATTCTAAAGAAGATACAGAAAATAGTATCAAAATTGCTAACATATGATAAATGAAATAAATACTACTATTTTCTATCTTATTAAGTAAAAAATGTTTAAATTTTATATTATTACTTTTTAAATAAAAGCCACTTGCAATAGCTGGACCAAGTGCACCAACTATATGTAATATTCTTCCTATAAATGTCTCTAATCCCAAAATATAAGATTGTGTAAATATGGCAAGAAGCCCCCAAGATATATAAGTAATTCCAAATGTAAAACAAAGATAATTTTTTAAATTCCTTTTATCAATTTCTGTCATTTTTTTCTTCCTAATCTTGATTATTTTATGAATAATATTTTTACTGCTTCTTAGTTGCTGTCGATTATAACTACCTATATTTTATCACAAAAATACAAAAAAAGCCTTACAATCAAGGCTTTTCATAATTCCTTTCGTTACAAGGTTTGCAAACTTTTACCAGCAAAGCTACACACTCAACGGTTCGGACTTACCGTATCATCGCGTCGGTGCCCCTCCTCATTCTACGAGTCCTATCGCATGGACGGAACATCTCCTTCTAGTTCGCTGATGTTTCAGCTCGTACAAGCAGTGACACCGCCTCAACATGATGCGTTTGTGGAAACAAATCCACCGGTTGTACTTTCTTCAATTCGTATCCCAACTCTTGGTAGAGTTTGATATCACGCGCCATAGTTGCGACATTACATGAAATATAAGCAATGCGGTCTGCTCCTGTTTGAGCGCTTGCCTTGATAAAGCTCTCGGTCAAGCCCTTGCGTGGAGGATCAACCAAGATAACGGTTGGTTGGATACCTTTCTTGAGCCAGTTCTTCATGGCATTTTCAGCAGTGTCACAGACATAGTGGGCATTGTTGATATTGTTTAATGCAGCATTCTTCTTGCTATTCTCCACTGCTTCTGCAATCACTTCAACACCGTAGACTTCCTTGACATGCTTGGCAACGGATAATCCAATCGTTCCAATACCAGAATAAGCGTCGATCACCACATCATCTTCTCTTAACTCCGCAAAGTCAATAGCTGTTTGATAAAGTTTCTCTGCCATTTCTGTATTGACCTGGTAAAAGGCTGGGCCAGCGATTTGGAAGTCATTTCCCAACATCTGGTCCGTAATATAGTCTTGACCATAAAGAGTCTTCCACTCCTTACCAAAAATCGCATTGGTATTCTGGTCGTTGATATTTTGCATGACAGACACAATCTCTGGGAACTGGTTGATGACTTGTTCAATCAATTGGTCGACACGAAAAACTTTCGGACGAGTTGTCACTAAAATGAGCATGATTTGTCCTGAATAGTGCCCACGACGAATCACAAGATTCCGAATCAAGCCAGACTGTTCCTTTTCGTCATAAGGTTTTAAATCAAAACGACGAAGCAAATCGCGTAGAACTACTACGACTTGGTCAATAACAGGATCCTGGATAAAGAAATCTTCAAGAGGCATAAGGTCATGCGAATTTTTACGGAAAAAGCCAGTTTCCAAGACACCATTCACTCGACAAACGGGCACCTGTGCCTTATTTCGATACTTGATTGGATGGTCCATGCCGAGCGTTTCAGCGACCTCTACATCTGTAATACTAGCAATCTTGTAGAGACTGTCTTTGACTTGCTTGGTTTTAAACTTGAGCTGCTCTGGATAAGCAAGATGCCCCAAATCAGCTATACCTGAACGTAGATAAGCTAGGTCAAGGTCTTGGTTACGATACGGAGAATGTGTAAGGTATTCTTCAACTTTCCCATAGCCAATCTTTTTATTGACCTTAAGGACTCGCATGAGGATTTTCTCAGTTGGTAGAGCATTTTCTACAAAGAAAACCAAACCATCCACCTTAGCAACACCAGCACCTTCATGGGTCAAATCAACAACTTCAACTTCTACAATATCATTTTTCTTTAGCATATTTTTCACTTTCTATCAGCCGACAAAAAAAGACGGCAACATTTCTGTTCCCATCTATTATATCATGAAATGACCTAAGCACCAAAACTCTTGAAGAAGTTGACAATGGCTTGCCAAAGAGAACTCAAGAAATTACCACCGTCTTCTAGCGCTTTATTGGCATCAAAGTTGAGGTTGATATTTTTGAAGCTATCTCCAGCTTGGGAGACAATGCTTTGCTTAAGGTCATTTAGGGTTTTAGTGAAATCAGCATTATTCAAGATGTCACTCTTTGAGAGGTTGAGTGCAAAATTGATGATGATATTGACCTGGTTTCCTGTTATAACCTGATCGAGTTTGTAGTTTTTTAGTGTGTCTTCTACAATTTTGCGGACATCCTCTTCTGTCAAATTACCTTTGGCTTCTTTTGCTTTTGCGATTCCTGTCTTGATATCTGCCAAAGCGACATTGAGTTTATTAGCATCGTAGCCTGATTTGTCCTTGTTTTCAGCATTAATATCGGATAAGGTTTTTAGCTCCTCTTGGGCCAAGTCTTTATTGGCTTGCGGTACTTTGGCACCATTGGCCTCTAACGAGTAGTAAATCCCTGCTAGGGCGCTCTCACCTGTAACTGGAATGGGTGCTGCAACTGTGATTTTTGCATGCTCCACTCCCAGCGTCACTGCTGCGTTACGGTACATATCCTGCGTCACCTTGGTGATGTTTTCAGGCGTTTCAATTTTGACCTCTAGAGGCGACTTATCACCTAGCTTTTGAATCTTGGCTGATGAATAGAGCTGTAGACTAGCATCATTAGCCACATTCATAATTTTCGAATAGATATCAGGTGTCATAGTTTTGATATCTTTGGTGTCTTTTGATGCATCATAGCCAAGTTTGCTAAGAGTTTGATTTTTCTGGTCTTCAGATAGAGAAGAACCTAGAACATATTCAGGTTGTACATAGGTTTCATCGATTACTTTTTGAACATCGGTTGCTGCGTGGACGCTCGTCATAGCTGTTGCGGCCCACAATACTGCAGCACTTATTAGAAAGAATTTCTTTCTCATGGGATATTCCCTCCTTTACCTTTCTAGGTTAATAAAACAATCTTAAAGAAAACTTATAGCAAAAAACACCTAGTCTAGCCAGATGTTGAAAAGAAAGTGAAACATTTGATGATGTAAAGATTTAGTTGTACCTGTCTAGAATAGTAATAGTTTCCACCATTTACATAGAGTTCAGCTCCGTGAAAGATAGAAATAGGGTGAATATAACTATAGGTCTTTCCAGTGGTATTGCCAAGGATTGGGGCAACAGTATCACGGGAATAACGCTTGGCCAGTGCTAGCGTATTTTTCTTGCCATTCTGAGCGATAAAGTCGATATAGGCAGGTCCAAAATTATAGGCTTGAACAGCGGTCCAGACATCTACCCCCTTGCTCTGAGCCAGATAGAGGTTATCTGTTAGAGTTTGAATACCTTGACGAATACTAGAGGCATTATCATTGATAGTGTTGGTTGAACCACTTGCAGACTCACTAGACTGCATGACATCCCCTTCTTTTCCCTTCGTTTCGGTATAAATCATAGCGAGCACTAGCTCTTCATTTGCTGGAGTATCTTTTTCACTCAAGATTTCTCGAACCATGGGTTGATAAGTCATGACTTGTTTGACGTCTTGGTGAACTCGGTAAACTTTATAACCAGCAAAAAGGAAGACTGCTAGCACTAGCATTCTTCGTATAAATTTAAACATTATTTACTTTGAATATCCTCGATATTTTTGATTAAGATAGAATAGGTTCCATTGTCATTTTGAATAAACTCAACAGACTCCGCATCTTGATAGACGTTATTGGGAACGATGAGTTCAATTCCATTTGACAAGGAGAGTTTTTGGTTTTCAAATTTCTTGAGTTGGCGACTGGCATCAATTTCATCGAACTGGACTGGTTCTGGTACAGCTTCTTTGACTTGGTCGATAAAGCTCAAACGAGCCGTCAGATTGTTATCAAAAAGGTCGTTAGCTAATTTCTCGGGTGACAGTTCATTGCTTTCTTCAAGATTGTTGAAAATCGCTGATTTGACCTTGGATTGAAATTGGAAGTCATCTGTGTTAAAAGATTCAGCAATTCTCTGGGCCGTTTTTTCCAGCTTCTTGATAGATTTCTTTGGTGAAATCTTAGGGGCAACGTTTAAGAGATTATCTGAAAAATAGTTCAGGAAAGTCCCATTGTACTTGATACGTTTTTCGATGAGGTGGTACTTGCGACTCTGTAGATTAACCACCAAGGCCTCGTCAGCCCCCGTTCCAAATCCCGGCAAGTTATTCTGAGTTAGCTTGATTGGATTGTCAACTTCTCCTCCGAGGTGAGTCAAGGTCTCACGCAGGGCAATTCGCAAGAAAGCAAAATGTTCAACGCCTTCTTTAGAAAACTGAACAAAAACCAAGTCATTGGTCTTGAGATTTTCAGAAATGCTAAACTCCTCTTTCCAGAGATTAGCCAGTGTTACTGATATCTCCAACAAATCGTCTGTGATGTGATTGAAGAAGGGATTTTCTTCTTCGAAAATCCCAGTCTTGGCTTCATCTGAATACACGCGTTCGATTTTTTTACGTAGGTATTCTTCGATTTTTGGAGTGATATTGAGAAACTTATCCGCTAGGAACAGCTCGGTATCATCCGGACTGAATTGATGGATAATGGCTTTCTTAATATAAATGTCCATAAAAGTATTAGTCCTCGTATAGTGGGAAGGCATCTGTCAACTCTTTGACTTCACTTCTCACTTCTTCTAAGACAGCTTCATTTTCTGCATTTTTAAAGGTTTTAATGATGAGTTCAGCTACTTTACGGCTTTCTTCTTCACCAAATCCACGTGCAGTGATGGCTGCAGATCCGATACGAATCCCACTTGTCTTGAATGGTGACAAGGTTTCGTATGGAATCGAGTTTTTATTTAGGGTAATATTAACTTCATCCAGCAAGTTTTGAGCAACTTTTCCGTTTTCTACAACCTTAGTCACATCCACTAGGAAGAGGTGATTTTCAGTACCACCAGAAATGATACGGAAATCAGGGTCTTGCAAGAAGACTTCAACCATAGCCTTGCTGTTTTTGATGACATTAGCAGCATATTCCTTGAAGGCTGGATCCAAAACTTCTTTGAAGGAAACCGCCTTAGCAGCGATAACATGCTCCAAAGGACCACCTTGAATACCAGGGAAAATAGCTGAGTTGATTTTCTTAGCTAGATCCTCATCATTTGTCAAGATCAAGCCACCACGCGGTCCACGAAGGGTTTTGTGGGTCGTTGTTGTAGTGATATGAGCGTATGGTACTGGGCTTGGGTGAAGTCCAGCTGCAACCAAACCAGCGATATGGGCCATATCGACCATAAGCTTAGCCCCAACAGCATCTGCGATTTCACGGAATTTTGAGAAGTCGATAATTTGAGAATAGGCTGAAGCACCTGCTACAATTAATTTTGGTTTTACTTCTTGGGCTTGTTTCAAGATAGCATCAAAGTCCAAAAGTTCCGTTTCAGGATCCACACTATAAGAAACAAAGTTGTAGGTTTGACCAGAGAAGCTAACTGGAGCTCCGTGGGTCAAGTGTCCACCTGCTGCCAAATCCATCCCCATAACGGTATCACCTGGTTCAATCAAGGCCATGTAAGCCGCACAGTTGGCTTGGCTTCCTGAGTGAGGTTGGACATTAGCAAATTTAGCACCGAAAATTTCTTTTGCACGTTCAATAGCTAAAGTTTCTACCACGTCTACTACATCAGTTCCACCATAATAACGGCGTCCTGGGTAACCCTCGGCATATTTGTTTGTCAAGATAGACCCTTGAGCTGCCATAACAGCCTTGGAAACCACGTTTTCCGAAGCAATCAACTCGATGTTATTTTGTTGGCGTTCTTCTTCTTTGGCAATAGCATTCCAGAGATCAGCATCGTATGCTTTAAAATCGTCTTTGTCAAAAATCATAGGTCTTCTCCTTTATAGTATGACTGGTCCTTTAGTTTAAGAAAATATACTAAAAGATGCGAATAAACCGTTTCTGCACTTTATCACAAGTATAACCAACTTTTTCATAAAATGCATGAGCTCCCAGACGATGATCAGCAGAGTTTAAGCGGATAAACCCATAACCCCGTCTTTTTGCTTCTTGATCCAACCCTTGCAGTAAGCTTTTACCGATACCTCGCCCTTGTGCTTGAGGTGAAACCGCTAGACCTAAAATATTAAATCCTGCTTTGGAATAGAGGGATTCATAAACTTCAGCATGGACATATCCAAGTAGGACATGGCTGACCTCATCCTCATAGCCAAGTAGGAAATGATGAGAATCCTGAGATAATTTAGCTAGTTGACTAGCTGTGTCCTCTGAACTAAAAGAATAACCCAAAGCCTCTTGGTTAATCTCACATATAGCATTCACATCTGTTTCTTGCAAATCTCTTAGCATCTCATTCCTCCTTAAAAGAAATCTCTGGCAACCGAGCAAGAATATCTTCTCGCTTAATCGCCCCTTGGCGTAAGATTTTCACCTTATCTCCAGACAAATCCAAAATAGTCGAATCCTGTCCAGTTAGAAATGCGTCGTCCTCCAGACCCAAAACCTCTTGGTCAAAATCCTCTAGAATTTGAGCAAAGGTCACTCCACTTGCCTGACCTGAAATATTGGCAGACGGCCCAATCAAAGGACCTGTCTCTCGAATCAAATCCAGTGTAATGGGGTGACTCGGCATCCGAAATCCCACCGTTGAAAGACCAGAATTGACCCAAAAGGGAACTCTGTCATTAGCTTCGAGGATAATGGTCAAGGGACCCGGTAAAAAGGTCTCTACAAGTTTTTGTAGATAAGCTGGTTGATTCTTTGAAAAGTACAAGATGTCCTCTAGAGAGGCGACATTAATATTGAGCGCCTTTTCTCTAGGACGACGTTTGAGTTGGTAAACATGGTCGACCGCTTTTTCATCTAGGGCCTTAGCAAAGAGACCGTAAACTGTCTCTGTAGGCAGAACAACAGCTCCGCCCTTTTCCAACTCTTGTCTAATCCTGTCCATCATCAACTACAACCATCCTATCTTGACCAAATTGGTCCTTGAGTGTTCGTACTCGTTTTTCAGGAAGATGTTTCCTAAAAAGCGCAGGAACACTTTGACCTTGCTTGTATCCAATTTCAAGGTAAATCTTACCACCATCTGTGAGATAGTCTTTTGCATCTTCCGCAATTCTGCGGTAAATAGCTAGGCCATCCTCATCTGCAAAGAGAGCTATATAAGGTTCTGAATGCAAAACATTCAAACCGACCTCTGACTCATCTTCACGAGAGATATAGGGTGGATTGGATACAATTATATCATATTTTCCAGAAATTTCTGCAAAACAATCAGATTTTTTAAAAAATATATTAAGATTTTGATTTTTAGCATTCTCTGATGCAAGCTCTAAGGCATCTTGGGAAATATCTGCTGCTGTCACTGACCAATCTGGTCTGTTTTTAGCTAATCCAAGAGCTATGGCGCCACTTCCAGTCCCGATATCTAGAATCTTAAGACTTTCCTCAGCATTTTCTGCCAAGATGAGCTCCACCAACTCCTCTGTTTCTGGACGAGGAATCAAAACCCGCTCATCCACTTTTAACTGCATCCCAAAGAAATCTGCGTGACCAATGATATACTGAGCTGGTTTATGGGACGCTAACTTCTGGAAAATTTCTTCTACAAATTGTTTTTCGGCCTCTGTTACCTCTTGCTGAAGGGTAAAAACAAAGTCCGTAAAAGAGAGATTTTTCAGGCTACGATAGACAAAAGAGAGGCTTTCTGCTTCCTCTCCTTGTCTTATCAACTCTTCTTCAAAATCTGAAAATAATTGAGCTAATTTCATTATTTGTTTAATTCTTCTAATTTTTGTGTTTGGTCATAAAGAACCAAGGCATCCACAACTTCATCCAATTTACCAGACAAAATGGTATCTAGTTTTTGGAGGGTCAAACCAATACGGTGGTCTGTAACACGGTTTTGTGGAAAGTTATAAGTACGAATCCGTTCTGAACGGTCACCAGTACCGATAGTAGACTTACGTTCAGCGTCTTGTTCATCTTGAGCAATCTGAGCAAAATGGTCAGCAACACGGGCACGGATGATCTTCATGGCTTTCTCACGGTTCTTCTGTTGAGTACGTTCTTCCTGCATCTCAACCTTGATATTGGTTGGCAAGTGAACGATACGAACGGCAGTTGCAACCTTATTGACGTTCTGTCCACCAGCACCTGATGCGTGGTAGATATCAACACGAAGGTCTTTTGGATCAATATCGTATTCTACTTCTTCCACTTCAGGCATGACAAGGACTGTCGCTGTCGAAGTATGTACACGGCCTTGGCTTTCTGTCACAGGGACACGTTGCACACGGTGGGCACCAGACTCATACTTGAGTTTAGAGTATACAGATTGACCAGAAACCATAGCAACCACTTCTTTGAATCCACCCACACCATTCATAGAAGCTTCCATGACTTCAAAGCGCCAGCCTTGGGCTTCCGCATACTTTTGGTACATGGTTAGCAAATCCCCAGCGAAGAGCGCTGCTTCGTCTCCACCAGCAGCTCCACGGATTTCAAGGATGATGTTCTTATCATCGTTTGGATCCTTTGGAAGGAGCAAGATTTTGAGTTTTTCTTCGTATTCTTCTTTTTCAGCCTTGGCATCTTTGAGTTCTTGCTTGGCCATTTCCTCCAAGTCCGCATCTCCACCTGATTCCTTAATCATCTCTTCGGCATCGACGATGTTTTGAAGGACTTGTTTGTACTCACGGTAGGCTGTTACCGTATCACGAGTTGAAGCCTCTTCTTTTGAAAGCTCCATGAAACGCTTGGTGTCCGAAACGACATCAGGGTCACTGAGCAATTCTCCTAATTCTTCATAACGGTCTTCTACAGCTTGTAGTTGATCATAGATGTTCATTTTTTCTCCTTATTTCTCAATTGTTAGATCATAGATTGCTACTACTTCGTTCTCGGATATTTCCCCAGTTTCTTTAAATCCATAACTGAGGTAACAAGATCTTGCATGTTCATTTTCTGATTCATAAGACAACCAAAGTTTATTGCCTAAACCTGCTGGCGCTGTCCGAACATAGTCTAGCACTTTATCCATAATTGGTTTAAAATATCTTTGATTTTGAAAATTCTTATCAATCATAAAACGAAATAGTAAATAATTTCCACTACTAATTCCGATCTTTTTATCATAAGCTATCATCACAAAACCTATAATTGCATCATTATCATAAACTGCCAATGGAGCTACAAAATCTCCATTTTTAGTGTAGACATATGCTTCAGCTAAACTAATTGCGTTGGTTGCAATGAATTGTTTTTGATATTCCTTGACATCCAAATTCAAAACATCAAAATAATTTCCCATTGTAACATCTCTTAGTTCAATTGTCATAGTTGTGCTCCTTGTTAGATGCTATCATTGGCGCAAAATAATGTTTACGGCAAACTGAGATATAGGTTTCATTGCCACCAATCTGAATCTGCTCGCCATCATAGACTGGCACACCATCGTGCGTACGCAACACCATAGTCGCCTTTTTCTTACAATACTGACAGATCGTCTTGATTTCTTCAATCTTGTCTGCTAAGAGCAATAGATATTTGGAACCTTCGAATAATTCATTGCGAAAGTCATTTTTCAAACCAAAAGCCATGACGGGTATGTCTAACTCGTCCACAACGCGAGCTAGGTCGTAAACATGGTGACGTTTGAGAAACTGAGCCTCATCAACCAACACACAGTAAGGTGTTCCTGATAAATCACGGATAAATCCAAAGATATCCGTCGTTTCCTCAATCGCAATGGCTGGGCGCCTCATGCCAATCCGACTAGATACATAGCCAACACCGTCGCGCGTATCCAGAGCAGAGGTCATAATCACAACTCCCTTTCCTTGCTCCTCGTAGTTATAGGCCACCTTGAGAATCTCAATCGTCTTACCAGAGTTCATAGTCCCATAACGATAATACAACTGTGCCATGCTTCTATTTCACGTCCATTTCTAAATTTTTGCTACATTCTAGTATATCATAATTTTCTGAAGCTTTAAACGGCAAAATATGGTAAAATAGAAGAAATCAAAAACTAGTGGAGGAAGCTATTATGCCATTTGTACGCATCGATTTATTTGAAGGACGCACGCTCGAGCAAAAGAAAGCTCTGGCTAAGGAAGTAACGGAAGCTGTTGTCCGTAACACTGGAGCCCCTCAATCAGCTGTTCATGTCATCATCAACGACATGCCAGAAGGGACTTACTTTCCTCAAGGGGAAATGCGCACCAAATAAACTAGCTTAAGCAGAATTGCTTAGGCTTTTTCAATCTCTAAGTAGCATCCATTGAAGAAATAGTCTAATTTTGTTACAATTTGAAAAGAGACTTGGAGAAATTTCCAAGAAAAGAGCCATTAATTAAAGGAAATATTATGATTACACGTGAATTTGATACCATCGCTGCTATCTCTACTCCACTAGGCGAAGGGGCTATTGGTATTGTCCGCCTGAGCGGAACAGACAGTTTTGCCATTGCGCAAAAGATTTTTAAAGGCAAAGACTTAAGTAAGGTCGCTAGCCATACTCTCAACTACGGACACATCGTTGACCCTCAAACTGGTAGGGTCATGGACGAGGTTATGGTTGGGGCTATGAAGTCTCCAAAGACCTTTACTCGTGAGGATATTATCGAGATTAACACCCACGGTGGGATTGCGGTGACCAATGAAATTCTCCAACTAGCTATCCGTGAAGGAGCCCGGTTGGCAGAACCCGGTGAATTTACCAAGCGCGCCTTTCTAAACGGTCGTGTGGACTTGACTCAGGCTGAAGCGGTGATGGACATCATCCGTGCCAAGACAGACAAGGCTATGAATATTGCAGTTAAGCAATTGGACGGCTCCCTTTCTGACCTCATTAATAATACCCGCCAAGAAATCCTCAATACACTTGCCCAAGTAGAGGTCAATATCGACTATCCTGAGTATGACGATGTTGAGGAAGCTACCACTGCAGTCGTCCGTGAGAAAACTATGGAGTTTGAGCAATTGCTAACCAATCTCCTTAGGACAGCACGTCGCGGTAAAATCCTCCGTGAGGGAATTTCAACTGCCATCATCGGTCGTCCCAACGTTGGGAAATCTAGCCTGCTCAACAACCTCTTGCGTGAGGACAAGGCTATCGTAACTGACATCGCTGGTACCACCCGTGATGTCATCGAAGAATACGTCAACATCAACGGCGTTCCTCTAAAATTGATTGATACAGCTGGTATTCGGGAAACAGATGATATCGTTGAACAAATCGGTGTCGAACGTTCGAGAAAAGCCCTCAAGGAAGCTGACTTGGTACTACTAGTGCTAAATGCTAGTGAACCACTAACCAATCAAGACCGCCAACTCCTTGAAATCAGTCAGGATACCAACCGTATTATTCTACTCAATAAAACTGATCTTCCTGAAGCGATTGAAACTTCGGAACTACCTGAAGATGTCATTCGTATTTCCGTTCTTAAAAACCAAAATATCGATAAGATCGAAGAACGTATTAACGACCTCTTCTTTGAAAATGCTGGTTTGGTTGAGCAAGATGCCACTTACTTGTCAAATGCCCGTCATATTTCCTTGATTGAAAAGGCTGTTGAAAGCCTACAAGCTGTTAACGACGGTCTGGAACTGGGGATGCCAGTTGATTTGTTGCAAGTTGACTTGACTCGAACTTGGGAAATCCTCGGAGAAATCACTGGAGATGCTGCTCCAGATGAACTCATCACCCAACTCTTTAGCCAATTCTGTTTAGGAAAATAAGAAAAATCCATGATCGTTCACTCGGTCATGGATTTTATTGTCTTTATTAGTAATCTGGTCTTAAGACTCCTGTTACAGTTGCCTTAGTTGCTTCGTAGTCCCCATCTACGACAACCTTGATAATGCGTTTGGCATCTTCTTCTGGTGCTGGAACTAGAGGTAGACGAGTTGGACCCGCTTCAAATCCCATATAGTTCAGAACTGCCTTAACTGGTGCAGGGCTTGGATAAGAGAAGAGCGCATTGACCTTAGGAATGAATTTACGCTGAATAGCTGCAGCCTTCTTCATATCGCTTTCTGCAATGGCAGTAAACATCTCGTGCATCTCATCCCCATTTGTATGAGAGGCAACAGAAATAACCCCATCCGCACCAAGGTTCATGGCATGGAAAGCATCTCCATCTTCACCAGTATAGACCAAGAACTCTTCTGGCTTGTGTTCAATCAAGTAAGCCATATTAGCCAAGCTAGTACATTCCTTAACACCGATGATATTTGGATGGTCAGCCAAGCGAAGCATAGTTTCTGGAGTCAATTCGACAACCACACGGCCTGGAATGTTATAGATAATAATTGGTAGGTCAGAAGCATCTGCAATAGCCTTAAAGTGCTGATACATTCCTTCTTGTGAAGGTTTGTTGTAGTACGGTACGATCGCAAGTCCAGCTGCGAAACCACCAAATTCCGCGACTTCTTTGACAAATTCAATCGAGTCACGTGTATCATTGGTACCTACACCCGCAATCAAAGGAACACGTCCATTGACAATCTTTTGTACAGCCGCAAAGAGTTCCAACTCCTCATCGTGGGTTAAAGTTGGACTCTCAGCAGTCGTCCCAGCAAGGAGAATGCCGTCTGTGTGATGGGCCAACAAATGCTCAATCAAGGCTGGAATGGCATTAAAATTGATGGAACCATCATCATGGAAAGGGGTAATAAAGGCCGTGATAATTTTACACTCTTTTAAATCTTGATAAGACATGAGAAACACCTCTCTATTTCAAAGAAGGAGTTCATCTGAACTCCTAAACGATATGACTATTTTAATTCAAATTTCAATTCAGCTGTTGGACGAACCAATCCACGTTCGTGAAGCGTTTCTGCAATCTGAACTGAGTTCCAAGCAGCACCTTTGAGAAGGTTATCTGAAACAACCCACATGTGGATTCCTTTTTCAGTATCCAAGTCTTTACGGATACGACCAACAAAAGTATCACGCGAACCCACTGCATTGACAGCTTGAGGATAGATTTGGTGCGCTACGTCATCCTCAAGAACAGCACCTGGAAAGGCTGCGATGGCTGCTTTGACTTCTTCGATTGGTGCCACTTCTTTTGTTTCGATATAAACAGATTCAGAGTGAGCTGACAAGACTGGAATACGTACACAGGTTGCAGATACTGCAATGCTATCGTCTTCCATGATTTTCTTCGTTTCCTTGGTCATCTTCATCTCTTCGTATGTGTAGTCGTTGTCAGTGAAGACATCGATTTGTGGAAGAGCGTTAAAGGCGATAGGATAGTGTTTCTTGTCACCACCTGAAGGCAAGATTTCCGCATGCAAATCACGTGGATTCACACCGTCATTCAAGACTTCACGAAGTTCACGTTTTGTTTCAAGAATCGCTCCCATACCAGCACCTGAAACTGCTTGGTAAGTTGAAACGATGATACGGTCCAAGCCCCATTTTTGACGAACAGGCTCAAGAGCCACCATCATTTGGATCGTTGAACAGTTAGGGCAGGCAATAATCCCATTATGAGCATCAAGTGCATGAGCGTTTACTTCTGGCACAACCAAGGGTACATCTGGGTTTTGACGGAAATAAGATGTGTTATCTACTACTACCGCTCCAGCTTGAACTGCGTATGGTGCATACTTAGCTGATGTCGAACCACCTGCTGAGAAGAGTGCAATATCAACACCCTCAAAAGCTGTCTCAGTCGTTTCTTCAATCGTAATATCTTGGTCTTTAAACTTCAAAGTCTTGCCTGCTGAACGTGCAGAAGCAAGGTAACGAATTTTATCGATTGGAAGTGTTGATTCTTCCAACATTTTTATCATCTGAGCTCCGACAGCACCTGTCGCGCCGACTACAGCAACTGTATATCCCATAAATAACCTCTTTCGGAATTTTCTAAAAATTTCTATAATAGATGTATTATACTACTTTTTCAAGAAATTGAAAAGCATTTTTAGACTATATTTTCTGAAAATTAAAAATCCCTAGTCATTGACCAGGGACTAAGAGGCATCTTCATGTGATGAGCAGGTTCACACAACTCATCAAGGTCCGCTCCTGCGTTATGACCTCCTTATGCTCAATAGCAGTCCGAAGACTACCTATCGACTCATCGCATCTACTATTCTACTAGATAGAGCCACTTTTGTCAACAGCCAAAACTCTTTGCTTCATTTATACAGGTGCATAAGAAATATCTTTGAAAAATTTGGGGCAGACATAACAAAAACCCTTGTAAATCAAGGGTTTTTCTGTTTATTTCATGCTAATTGCCGGGATTGAACCGGCGACCTCATCCTTACCATGGATGCGCTCTACCAACTGAGCTAAATCAGCCTACCTAAAAAGTATACTATAGTTCTATGCTCTTGTCAAGCGCTCTCTTTTAATTTTATGGAATGAAAAAAGCTAGATTTAGCAAGAATCTAGCTTATAAACTTCTTATTTTGTAAGGTCGATTCTCTGTCCTAGTTTTCCGATTAGGATCGCACCTACGATAAGTGATGCAAACTCTCCAATTCCAGTAGAAAACCATGTCAAGAAGAATGGAGCTTCTGCGACAATATAGAGTTCCGCTGCAATGGTAATCATTGAAATGGAGAACAGGATTGAAAAGAAGAAATGATCTTTTCGAATCAAACCATTGAACAGATAGTCTTTCTTGTACTTGCTAAATAGCCATACACCTAGACTAAGGAAAACTAGGGTAGATCCCCCGCCGACAAAGACATCTATTAGACCAAAGCTAAAAAAATTAGCAATCATACAACCAATCGTCACACCGATGATATATTTGGGATTGTAAAAGGCCAAGAAATTCATCATCTCAGAAATACGGAACTGGTAGGCACCGTAGCTAATGGCATTCAACGGTGGGGTAATGGTCAAAACCACATAGATAGCAACAACGATAGCAATATCTGCCATGTCACGAACAGTTAATTTTTTCATGTTTTCTCCTTTGGCGGTCTCCCGCGTAAAATATGCTTGATGAAAGAAGCTAAGCACCAAGGGTTGAGTAAATCAACCTTACCAGTATAGCACAATATAGGACTTTATGCTATACTAAAACCATGAAAAGAATAATAAAGGCTTTCTTCGATAACGAAATCCTCTCCTACCTATTTTTCGGTGCTGCTACTACTTTGGTTTCTATCTTATCGCGTTTGGTTATTTACCACATCAGTCACCAGGAAATCCTAGCAACCGTACTCGCAAATATCATTGGGATTCTCTTTGCTTTTATCACAAATGACACTATCGTCTTTAAGCAAA
This sequence comes from Streptococcus sp. 517s, assembly GCF_054445985.1. Taxonomy (NCBI): domain Bacteria; kingdom Bacillati; phylum Bacillota; class Bacilli; order Lactobacillales; family Streptococcaceae; genus Streptococcus; species Streptococcus sp. 517s. Next base: position 995,012 of record NZ_CM136847.1, read on the forward strand.
AGAGAAGAAATTGGCCGACCCGTCTGGCTAAATTTTTCTTAGCACGTCTCTCTACACTCGGTCTAGACGTTCTTTTAACTTATATATTTGTTACATCTTTTCCCGATATTATCGGGCAATTTGTCAACGATCAACTAGATCAGGTTAATGCCATCGAAACGCTAATTGCGCAGGTTTTGATTATCATTCTTAACTATATTTTTAGTAAAGTATACGTTTTTTATAAATGAAATAGGTATCAGTAAGTATTAAGGTTGTAATATTTAGGTATTTCAGGTACAATTAAGATTAGTTTTTGAAAGGAAATTATGAAAATGTTAAAAGATCTTAAAGAATTTTTGCTTCGTGGCAATGTCGTTGACCTCGCTGTCGGTGTGATCATCGCCTCTGCTTTTGGTGCCATCGTTACTTCACTTGTAAATGATATCATCACTCCACTTATCTTGAACCCAGCTTTGAAAGCTGCGAACGTAGAACGTATCGCTGAACTTTCATGGAATGGTGTTGGTTATGGTAGCTTCTTGAGTGCTGTTATCAACTTCTTAGTGATTGGCACTGTTCTTTTCTTCGTTATCAAAGCTGTTGAAAAAGCTCAAAACCTTACTAAGAAAGAAGAGCCAGCTGAGGATACACCTGCTGCTCCAACTGAACTTGAAGTCCTTCAAGAAATCAAAGCACTTCTTGAGAAGAAATAAGACAATAAAAGGATCTAGCTTCATGCTAAATCCTTTTTTCTTTAGTCTTTCGGTAACTTACCAGCCTTTTCGAGCATTTTCTTAATCAAGTAAGGCATCTTCACATTTTCACGGCCTTTTTTCTCAATGAGTTTTTTCACAAATTCTGGCATCTGAAGGTCATCTGTCTCCTCCATAATATCCTTAGTGGTTGCTGAAGGTGCTAACTCATCAAAGGTTTCTTCTTCTGGGAGAAATTCCTTAAATTCTTTGTGTTCATTGGCTCTTACAGTATCAACTAAAGCATCAATTAAACGAGAGTCTGTGTTTGGCATAGCTGGTCGATGGTAGGTGACACCTAATTCTTGACATAATTCATAACATTCTACATCGTTATCAAAAAGAACTTCAATATGTTCACTGATAAAGCTAATTGGTACAAAAATATAATGCTCTGGATGTTGTTTCTGTTCTCTCAAATACTCGAGTACATCTGGCTTGATCCAAGGGATTCCAATATCACTTTCGCTCTGCCAAGTGTTGGTATACTGGTCGGCTGTTAGACTGAGTTGCTCTGCTATCAACTTGCTATTATCAAAAATCTGATCGATATAAGGATCTCCAAAGTCCAAGGCAAAAATTGGAACACTATGGGCTGAGAAAATCACCTTAAAGGACTCTTCTCTCACATCGTTCCGTAAAATTTTGCTAATCTCATCTGTCCAGAAGTCCAGCAAATGCTGTTGCTGATACCAGTCCTTAATGACTAAAAACTGGATCTGCTGGCTTTCCAGAAACTTCTCATACCCCATAACCGAGTAAAAGGAATAATGGGGTTCTAAAATCAAGCAGATACATTCTTCAACACCATCTGCTTCCATCTGCTTGATCACATCTGGGATAAAGGGACGAGAAAACTTATTGGCAAAGTAGATACCGTACTCCTCCCCTATACGTTCTCTTACTAAAGCAACTTCTTCCCTTGTAATCTGCTGCAAAGGCGTCCCACCGATACGAACATAATTGTCATAGAGAGTCTGAATCTCGTGATCTTTGGGTCTAACTCCACGACGAATATTGGTAAAAAAATCCGCTACACTCTCAAAGGTAATCTCTTCTGGCGAACCGAATGTCATCATTAAAATTGCTTTTTTCATCGATATGTCCTTGTGATATTTTTTTCAATTACCATTTTACCATGAAATATATAATAAATAAACGCTTTCATTCATTTTATTTTTATTTACTCCTCTTTGTTTTTCTCTCCATTATATGATACAATGAAAAAAATGATATTAAAGGAGTTTTTATGACTTATCCCAACCTTTTAGATCGTTTCTTGACCTACGTTAAGGTCAATACGCGTTCTGATGAACACTCTACTACTACTCCAAGTACGCAAAGCCAGATAGATTTTGCGACCAATGTTCTTATTCCCGAAATGAAACGTGTCGGTCTGCAAAATGTTTACTACCTCCCAAATGGTTTTGCTATTGGGACCTTGCCAGCTAATGATCCGAGCTTGACACGTAAGATTGGCTTCATTTCCCACATGGATACAGCTGATTTTAATGCTGAGGGAGTTAATCCGCAAGTTATCGAAAACTATGATGGTGGAGTTATCGACTTAGGTGATTCTGGCTTTAAACTAGATCCTGCTGATTTCAAGAGCCTTGAGAAATATCCAGGCCAAACCCTCATCACAACTGATGGCACGACCTTGCTGGGTGCTGATGACAAGTCAGGGATTGCTGAGATTATGACTGCAATTGAATATCTGACTGCTCACCCTGAAATCAAACACTGTGAGATTCGTGTCGGTTTTGGTCCAGATGAAGAAATTGGCGTTGGTGCCAATCAATTTGACGCAGAAGACTTTGATGTAGACTTTGCCTACACAGTCGATGGAGGACCACTAGGGGAGCTTCAGTACGAGACTTTTTCAGCAGCTGGTGCTGAATTGCATTTCCAAGGGCGTAATGTCCATCCTGGTACCGCTAAAGGTCAGATGGTCAACGCTCTTCAGTTAGCGATTGATTTTCATAATCAACTTCCAGAGAATGACCGACCTGAACTGACAGATGGTTACCAAGGTTTCTATCATCTTATGGATGTGTCAGGTAGTGTTGAGGAGGCGCGTGCAAGCTACATCATCCGTGACTTTGAAAAGGATGCCTTTGAAGCACGTAAAGCAGCTATGCAGTCTATTGCTGACAAGATGAATCAAGAACTTGGGAATGATCGCGTTAGCTTAACTCTGACAGACCAGTACTACAATATGAAAGAAGTCATTGAAAAGGATATGACGCCAATTACCATTGCTAAAGCTGTTATGGAAGATCTAGGAATCACACCTATTATCGAACCAATCCGTGGTGGAACAGACGGCTCTAAGATTTCCTTTATGGGTATCCCAACTCCAAATATCTTTGCTGGTGGGGAAAACATGCATGGACGTTTTGAATACGTCAGCCTTCAGACCATGGAGCGTGCGGTGGATACCATCATTGGCATTGTATCTTATAAAGACTAAAAAAGACGAGGTAGCTCAGCTACTTCGCCTTTCTTTTTATTCGTTTGGTTGAGTACTTGTCTCTGTTTTGCTTTGTGCTTGCTATCAAAATCAGCCATATCCAGTACATTTTTGTTTTAAAACTGCTAAGTGCATTACATTCATAAAAAGGATATCATTCTTTCAAAGTAGAACAATATCCTCTCAAATGTACTATAATCACCAAGAATCTTACTATGGTTTTATTTGTTTAAGAGTCTTAATATCATACATTACTAATTCTCCATTTTTATTGTAAAATTGAACACCTTCTGGTTGAAAGATTAGAAACTTAGGATCAATTTGGGCAATTTTCGCTAACTTTTCTATATGTTCATTTAAAGTTACTTTATCTAACCCATAGTCTGGCAAATCATCGTCATTTTCTTCTTTGGAGTTTTCTTTATTTTCTGAAGGAATTTCGTTGGTTGTACCAGTCTCATTTTCCCCTATATTTTTCTTTGGTTGCTCCTCAGTTTTATCTACAACAGTCTTATTTTTATCACTATTTTCAGTATTGTTTGAATCAGGTTTTAATTCTTCATTATGATGCGTAGACGTTTCAGTTTTGGATTCTTTTTCTTTCATTCTTTTGGCTATTAAGTCCTGCGCTTGCTTCCATTCTACTTCTGACAAGTCGGATTGAGTGATACTTCTCAATGAACCTCCACCAGCTCTTGGAATACTAAATGATTTGTCTCCCCATACAAAAGTTTCTTTTGCCAATACATCTTTCGGATCAAAAATATAACCATCTGGAGTTGCAAATCGACCTTCTGCAAGAGCTTTCTGAACTTCTTCGGCAGAATGGATGATTTGCCAATTCTGCATTCCAGCGCGTTTTTCAAGAGGAGTTACATTAGCAATAACGGAACCTGAGTCCTCATGACCCGGCTTAGACCAAACTTCAGGACGAACCTCAGGGTGTTGCATGACATATTTAATAGTCGCAATTTGATCAGGCTCTAACCATGAGTAAGGCACAACGTGAATATGATCAATGTGTGGGATAATGAATGAAGTGCCAGTATCATAGGTAGTATTCGCTGCATGCATCGGCAAACTTGAGACATCTACAGCCAATCTTGGTTTGATCCCTGTGTCTACTATATCATAGCGATAATGATCTCGATCCTTAAGCATGAGTTCTTGTTCAGAAAAAGCAATTTGAGTAAGATCAAGTTCATCTCGAGAGTAGAAGTATTCTTTTCCGTTTTCTTTAAGAACATAGCCAACTTTACCATCTTTAGTCACTTTACCAGTCACTTTTTTTGAATCAAATTTTGGTTTTTCTTTGTTATCCATATTCTCTGAAGGAATAACACTCTCATTAGGTTGGCCTTTTTCCTTCATCCATTTGCTAACTTCATCTAATTCGAACTGTTCTAACTCTCCAAATCCCACATAATGGAAATGATTTCCATGTCTCGCTATAATGCCTGATTTATCAACTGAATAGATAGAATCTTTACTAAATACATATCCATCACTAGTATCGTATGGTTTACCATCCAGACCTTTACCATAAGCCTTAATTGAATTTCCTAAAAATGTATGCTCAACTGTACTATTTGCTGGCTTTTGAGTATTTAATGGCCTGTTGTTTCCGTTATTTTGTCCTTTTACAGAAATCATTCTCGCAATCTTCTGCTCTAAGTCAGACATTTGAGAGTAAGGGATAAAATGGTAATGGTCGCCATGAGGTACTGCAACACCATTCGCAGTTTTTCTTGTGATTTGTGCTGGATCAAAAACAAGGCCATCAGATTCGACGTGTCGTTGGCTGAGTGGCAAGGCATAAAGTTGTTTCAGAAGGCCATCAATATCCTCATCACTTTGACTTGCTTGGCTATCGTCGCTACTGTTACTGTCGTTAGCCGTGTTTGTGTTCGTATAGCCAGTACCTTGATTATTATAGGATGGGGTCCATCTATCTACATCGTAACTACTACTGTTGTTATTGGTACGGCGATAAGTAGGCGTATTCGATTGACCACTTCTACCAGATAGGAAGGCTTCTGCAGCAGCCAATTCGCTGGCTGATAACTCGCTCTTAGGAATGTAGTGGTAATGGTCGCCATGAGGAACGATATAAGCATCGCCAGTATCTTCAATAATATCGGATGCATTAAAGATATAACCATCATCTGTGGTGTAGCGTCCCTGTGAACGTGCCAAGGCTACCGCACCATCGTTTGCTGAAGTTCCTCCTTCGCGATGCTGACTATGTTCTTGTTTTTGCCGATTGATTTCTTCTTTCGTACGAACATTATCTGCATGGGCCGCATCCTTAAGGTAGACATAGTATTTTCCGTCCACCTTGATAACATAACCACCCTTGATTTCACTGACAATATCCTCATCTTTTAGTGTATAGTTTGGATCCTTCATCAGCAACTCTTCACTGATAATAGCGTCGTAAGGAACCTTACCATTGTAATAATGATAGTGATCGCCATGTGAAGTGACATATCCCTGGTCTGTTATCTTGATGACGATTTGTTCAGCATTGATGCCTTCTTTTTTACTAACCTCATCAGGAGTTAGATCCTCCGTTTTTTGTGCTGCTTGTTTTCCATCAACGTAAGACACACGGTTATTTTCCTTGACCGTTCTAGCTTGATACAGTCCTAACTCATAAGAACAAACACTTAAAATCAAGGCTGCCGCAGAACCTGCTAGGTATTTTTTATTAATTTTCATAATCTCCTCATTTTAATTCTTCTGCAAGAACATTCATATTTTCTTCTAGGTTTTCTAAGTACGTTTTGTCGTTTTCAGGATCTGCTTCCAAAGGATTAAGAGTTTTCAGACTAACTCCTGTTGATTTGACTAAGGTTTCAGCAACTTTAGAGGAAGCATTGCTCTCAGTAAAGATCGTTTTGACATTATAGATTTTGACAAATTCTTGGATTTCTGTCAACTGTCTAGGACTTGGCTCTTGTTCAGGGGAAATCCCTGCAATACCAAGTTGTTTCAAACCAAAACGTTTAGCGAGGTAAGAAAAGGCTGTGTGTTGCGTAACAAAGGTCTTTTGACTCGCTTTTTCAAAAACAGGCTGGAATTTCTTAGTCAATTCCTGAGCTTTTTTGATAAAGGCTTGAGCATTTTTTTGGTAAGTTTCTTTGTGCTCACTATCAACCTCTGAAAGTTTGTCCGCAATAATCTGGGCTTCTTCTCCTGCTTTTTCAGGATCTAACCAAGTGTGCGGGTCGTAAAGTGTTTTTTCATCAATACCGTCACCAGCTTCTACATCTTCTAAACCTGGTACACGGTCCAATGTCATCCCTTCAGAAGCTTCAAGAACCTTAACTTTAGATTTTTTCAAATTTGGATCCAGACTTCCTGCCCAAGATTCGAGCGTATGAGAATGGTAGACAAAGACATCCGCGTCATAAATGGCAGCAATGTCATTTGCTGACGGTTCAAAGGAGTGAATCCCGTTACTTGACTGAATCATCCGAACATCATTCAAGTCACCCGATACCTCTTTGACCATGGCATAGATCGGGTAAAAACTTGTTACAATCTTCATCCCTTTTGCTTCTTGTTTTTCTTTTTGACCACATGCTCCTAAGACAAGAGCCAACACACTGGTCATCAATAATAGTATTGTTCTTTTTTTCATCATTACTCCTTAACTAGTGTTTAAGCGATTAATTAACCAGTAAATAGTTTATCTTTATTTACACTATCTGTCAAGATATTTTGCACATTTTCATGAAAAAAATGAGAACTAGAACTCACATTCTGCTCTCATTTTTCGTTTTCCCGTTCTCCTATCCTGTTTTTAGGAGTTAGAAAATGCTGCTACCTTTACTTACTCTCCTTTAATAAAGCCAATAGTTTTTCAGCTTCTGCCATAATAGTATTGTTGTCCTGAGCGCCAAACAATAGATTATTCTTTAATCCAGTAAGAGTTTCGTTAGCGTTAGACTTGACGATGGGGTCTTGGATTTTTGCAAGTAGCTCTTCAGTCTCTCTTAACTTCGCTTCAACCTTTTCAGTCTCGACCTGAGGTTCTTCTGGCTCCTCTGGTGATTCTTCTTCCGGTTCCTCTGTTGGTTTTGGAGATTCTGGTTTCTCACTTTGCGGTTTTTCTTCTCGAGGAGTTTCTTCCTCAGGTTTTTCTGTCTGAGGTTTCTCCTTGTTTGGTTTTTCCGTTTGGTTGGTATCAGCTGGACCATTTTGGTTTCTTTGAACATGGTCACTTGCATTTCCCCAACCACTATCTGAATGCGGACGTTCGTTTGGATGTTCGACATAGTACTTGACAGTCGCAAAGAGATCCTCAAGAGTATACCCCTTAGGTGCCTCATAAAGTCCTTCGTCAAACCACTCAAATTTGATGTTATGGTAATGGTCATAATGAGGTATGATTAAACTACCGTTTTTAACTTCCACGGTATGTTGGAGATTGTAAGGCATACGATCAAGTGGCACCTTCTTAGCTGCTTTCACGCGGTTGTAGATAGCTTCTGCTCCTTTAGCCTCCGTATTTCCTGAATCCTGATGGTCTGTTGAAGGAGGGGTCAAACCTTTCTCTTTAGCATAAGCCTGGGCTGCCGCTCTCTCCGCTTCAGACAAACTATCTTTCTTAATCCAATGACTGTGGGTCATATGCGGAGTTACATAGGCATCCCCCTCATCACTGGTGATATCATGAGGATCAAAGATATAGCCATCTTCTGTTGTATACTTGCCTGCCAACTTGGCTACTTGAATCTCTTCATCAGTGTAGGCAATTTGCGCATTTGGTTTTCCTAGACGTTCTGGATGACGAATCAGTGCTAGAAATGCAAGTATATCTTCGACCAACTTAACTTTATCACTGCTTTCATCATTTAAACGTTCCAACAGTTTATCCAAAGCGTCAAAATCAACTTTACGACCTTTATTATCAAGTAAGTCCTGATGAATTCTTGCTAGTAAATCATAAGCCTTATTGTAAAATCCTCGATCACCAGATGGGAGATTGGTTTTCTTAGCTCCGAGCTTATGAGTTAAACTTTCTTGCTTGGCTAGCTTACTATCAATGGCTGCAGTAGTTTCAGCTGATAATTCCTTGGCAGGAATATAACGAGATGTTCCATTCTCCTCAAATACATAACCATCATCTACTTTTCGAATTGCCTGTTTGACCAATTTTTCGTCAATTGGATTGCTTGGAGATGGTTGAGGATTTGGTGCAGGTTGCGGGCTTGGACTAGGTTCCGGAGTCGGTTGTGGACTTGGTTGTTCTGGTCTTGAATCCGGCACCCTATGGTTCGAACTGTACTGTAGAGGAATAATACGAGCGATTCGTTCTTCCAATTCAGACATCTGTGAATAAGGGATGAAATGGTAATGGTTCCCATGAGGCACAGCAACTCCTCTAGCTGTTCGACTTGTAATCTGTGCTGGGTCGAAGACAAGGCCATCAGATTCGACGTGTCGTTGGCTGAGTGGCAAGGCATAAAGTTGTTTCAGAAGGCCATCAATATCCTCATCACTTTGACTTGCTTGGCTATCGTCGCTACTGTTACTGTCGTTAGCCGTGTTTGTGTTCGTATAGCCAGTACCTTGATTATTATAGGATGGGGTCCATCTATCTACATCGTAACTACTACTGTTGTTATTGGTACGGCGATAAGTAGGCGTATTCGATTGACCACTTCTACCAGATAGGAAGGCTTCTGCAGCAGCCAATTCGCTGGCTGATAACTCGCTCTTAGGAATGTAGTGGTAATGGTCGCCATGAGGAACGATATAAGCATCGCCAGTATCTTCAATAATATCGGATGCATTAAAGATATAACCATCATCTGTGGTGTAGCGTCCCTGTGAACGTGCCAAGGCTACCGCACCATCGTTTGCTGAAGTTCCTCCTTCGCGATGCTGACTATGTTCTTGTTTTTGCCGATTGATTTCTTCTTTCGTACGAACATTATCTGCATGGGCCGCATCCTTAAGGTAGACATAGTATTTTCCGTCCACCTTGATAACATAACCACCCTTGATTTCACTGACAATATCCTCATCTTTTAGTGTATAGTTTGGATCCTTCATCAGCAACTCTTCACTGATAATAGCGTCGTAAGGAACCTTACCATTGTAATAATGATAGTGATCGCCATGTGAAGTGACATATCCCTGGTCTGTTATCTTGATGACGATTTGTTCAGCATTGATGCCTTCTTTTTTACTAACCTCATCAGGAGTTAGATCCTCCGTTTTTTGTGCTGCTTGTTTTCCATCAACGTAAGACACACGGTTATTTTCCTTGACCGTTCTAGCTTGATACAGTCCTAACTCATAAGAACAAACACTTAAAATCAAGGCTGCCGCAGAACCTGCTAGGTATTTTTTATTAATTTTCATCGAAACTCTCTTCCTTTTTGATATTTCTAGTTGCAATTCATTTCTAAATTGCAGAAACTCCTCTCTAAAAGTTAACTGGTTAATAGTTTACTCCTAAATTTGTAACTTGTCAAGAACTTTATGAACCAGTTAACTATTTTTTGTTTTCTACACTACCTTCTATCTGAACAGTCTGATTTGAGAATCCTATATTGAAAATCAATCACCAAATTTTTAAAGCAAAAAACCCCTGCAACTGAGTTGCAAGGACCTTTCGATTAATCAAAGTCAACGTATTCTTTTTGAAGTTCAAGAACTTCTTCCATTGTTGAGCATTCTGTAAGGGCACGGTTTGCGTACTCTTCCATCTTAGCTGTGTCAAGTTTCTTCATCAAACTACGTGTACGAAGGACAGATGTTGCTGACATAGAGAACTCATCCAAGCCCATTCCGACAAGAAGTGGAACAGCTTTTTGGTCACCAGCCATCTCACCACACATACCTGCCCATTTACCTTCAGCGTGAGCTGCCTTGATAACGTTGTTAATCAAACGTAGGATTGATGGGTTATATGGTTGGTAAAGGTATGAAACTTGCTCGTTCATACGGTCTGCCGCCATTGTGTATTGGATCAAGTCGTTTGTACCAATTGAGAAGAAGTCAACTTCTTTAGCAAATTGGTCTGCAAGCATTGCTGCTGCTGGGATTTCAATCATGATACCAACTTGAATATTATCCGCAACTGCAACACCTTCAGCAAGAAGGTTTGCTTTTTCTTCGTCAAAGACTGCTTTCGCTGCACGGAATTCTTTCAAGAGCGCAACCATCGGGAACATGATACGCAATTGACCGTGTACAGACGCACGAAGAAGAGCACGGATTTGAGTGCGGAACATAGCATCTCCAGTTTCAGAAATAGAGATACGAAGGGCACGGAATCCAAGGAATGGGTTCATTTCATGAGGCATATCGAAGTAAGGAAGTTCCTTATCTCCACCGATATCCATTGTACGAACGACAACAGGTTTACCGTTCATTCCTTCAAGTACAGCCTTGTAAGCTTCATACTGCTCGTCTTCTGTTGGGAAGTCTTGAGAATCCATGTACAAGAACTCTGTACGATAAAGACCAACAGCTTCGGCACCGTTGGCATTGACACCCTCAACGTCTTTTGGAGTACCGATATTAGCAGCCAATTCAAAGTGTTTACCGTCAGCAGTTACTGTTTTAGCGTCTTTCAAGAGTGCCCATTCAGCTTTTTGCTTCGCATAAGCTTCACCAGCTGCCTTGAATTCTGCTGCTTGCTCATCAGTTGGGTTGATAATAACCTCACCAGTGATACCGTTAACGGCAAGGATGTCACCATCTTTAACGATTTCAGTGATGTTGTTTGTACCCAATACTGCTGCAATTTCAAGAGTACGCGCCATGATAGCTGAGTGGCTTGTACGTCCACCGATGTTGGTTACAAAAGCTTTTACAAAGTTTTTGTCCAACTGAGCTGTATCTGAAGGAGTCAAGTCATGCGCAATCACAATCACTTCTTCATTGATAGAAGCTGGGTTTGGCAATTTTTTGCCAAGTAGGTTTGCCAATACACGTTTTGTCACGTCGCGGATATCCGCTGCACGTTCTTGCATGTATGGGTTGTCTTCCATACCTTCAAAGATAGTGATGAACATGTCTGTCACTTCCTTCAGACCTGCTTCTGCATTCACTTTCTTCGCACGGATAGTTTCTTTAATTTGGCTGATCATTTCAGGATCAGCAAGCACCATTAAGTGAGCGTCAAAAACTTGAGCAGCTTCTTCCCCTAGCGTACCTACTGCTTTCTCACGGATAACAGAAAGCTCGTCTTGTGATGCTTGTAAAGCGGCATCAAGGCGAGCTTCTTCTGCGTTTGTATCTTCGACTGTAACAGTCTCGAATGACAAATCCGGTTGAACGAGTAGATATGCTTTAGCAACTGCAACACCATCTGACGCTGCGATTCCTTTAAGCATTTCTGTCATTTCCTTATGCCAATCCTTCTTTTTCCATTGTTTCAGAGATAGCAGCGATTGCATCGTCAGCATCTGCACCTTCAGCTGAAATTGTAACGTCAGCACCTTGGCCAACACCAAGACTCATAACACCCATGATAGATTTAAGGTTTACTGATTTACCTTTGTACTCAAGAGTGATATCTGAAGCAAATTTGCTAGCTGTTTGAACCAACAATGTTGCTGGGCGTGCGTGAATACCTGTTTCTGCCACTACGTGGAAATCTTTAGAAGCCATAGTTTGACTCTCCTTTAATTGTTTCTTATTTGGATTATATGTGATAACCCTTACAAGACTGTATTATATCACCTTCTAGATAATTTTTCAAGTATTTTATGGATTTTCTTCGTTTTCCTTTCTGATAACTTGCTGAAAATCTTCTATTTATATTGCCAATATACAGTATGTAGTTTTTTTATTTTGAGAAAGTTTGACAGTTCAACGGAAGTCAAAATTCATGTTTTCAAAAAACACTATATCTTGTGCTTTGATTTCAAAACCGTAACTTTTTAGCACAAGATTTAGTTTAAAAAGTTTGACAAAGTTTTTTTTTCTGATATACTAAGAAAGTAATCTATTTTGAAAGAGGAGTTACGAAAATGGTAACCGTTTATTCTAAAAATAACTGTGTCCAATGTAAGATGACCAAGCGTTTCTTGGACAGTAATAATATCGCTTATCGTGAGATCAATCTTGACGAGCAACCTGAGTATATTGATCAAGTTAAAGAGCTTGGTTTCAGTGCTGCTCCTGTTATCCAAACACCAACTGAAATCTTTTCAGGCTTCCAACCAGGAAAACTGAAACAGTTAGCATAATCTTAGTACATCATCCAGAAGAAACTGCTTCTAGGGCTAACTTAGAAGCCTTTCTTTTGTAATTAGATAAGGGAATTTTTATGGGATTAAAACATCTTGAGGACGTAACTTACTTCCGTCTCAATAACGAAATCAACCGTCCTGTTAATGGACAAATCATGCTTCATAAAGATAAGGAAGCCTTGGATGCTTTCTTTAAAGAAAATGTGGTTCCAAACACTATGGTTTTTGATTCAATCACTGATAAAATCAACTACCTTATTGAACATAACTATATTGAAACTGCATTTCTCAAGAAGTACCGTCCAGAGTTTTTGGAAGAATTGCATCAATTTATCAAGGACCAAAACTTCCAATTTAAGTCATTCATGGCTGCCTATAAGTTTTACAATCAGTACGCCTTGAAGACTAACGACGGTGAATACTACCTTGAAAATATGGAAGACCGTGTCTTCTTTAATGCGCTTTATTTTGCTGACGGTGATGAAGCCGTTGCGATTGATATTGCCAATGAAATCATCCACCAACGCTACCAACCTGCTACTCCTTCCTTCTTGAATGCTGGACGTGCTCGTCGTGGAGAATTGGTATCTTGCTTCTTGATCCAGGTGACAGATGATATGAACTCTATCGGACGTTCTATCAACTCTGCTCTTCAACTTTCACGTATCGGTGGTGGTGTGGGAATTTCCCTCAGCAACCTTCGTGAAGCTGGAGCTCCTATCAAGGGTTATGAAGGTGCTGCTTCTGGTGTCGTACCAGTTATGAAGCTTTTTGAAGACAGCTTCTCTTACTCAAACCAATTAGGTCAACGTCAAGGTGCTGGGGTTGTCTACCTCAACGTCTTTCACCCAGATATCATTGCTTTCCTTTCAACTAAGAAAGAAAATGCTGATGAAAAAGTTCGTGTAAAGACTCTTTCACTTGGTGTTGTAGTACCCGATAAATTCTACGAATTGGCTCGTAAAAATGAAGAAATGTATCTCTTTAGCCCATACTCTGTAGAGCTTGAATACGGTGTGCCATTCAACTACATCGACATCACTGAAAAATACGATGAATTGGTCGCAAATCCAAACATCCGCAAGACAAAAATCAAGGCGCGTGATTTGGAAACTGAAATCTCTAAATTGCAACAAGAATCTGGTTACCCTTATGTAGTCAACATTGATACAGCTAACCGTGCAAATCCAGTAGATGGTAAGATTATCATGAGTAACTTGTGTTCTGAAATTCTTCAAGTCCAAGAACCAAGCTTGATCAACGATGCTCAAGAATTCCTTCAAATGGGAACAGACGTTTCATGTAACCTTGGTTCAACAAACGTGGTCAACATGATGACCTCACCTGACTTTGGTCGTTCTATCCGCGCTATGGTTCGTGCCCTTACTTTCGTTACAGATAGTTCACACATCGTAGCTGTCCCTACTATCGACCACGGAAACAGTCTGGCTCACACCTTTGGTCTTGGTGCCATGGGGCTTCATAGCTACCTTGCGCAACAACTGATTGAGTACGGATCACCTGAGTCAATTGAATTTACAAGCATCTACTTTATGCTTATGAACTACTGGACCTTGGTGGAATCAAACAATATCGCACGCGAACGTGGTATCACCTTCCACAACTTTGAAAAATCAGACTATGCTAACGGTAGCTACTTTGACAAGTATGTGACAGGCGAATTTGTTCCAAAATCAGGCCGTGTTAAAGAACTCTTCAAAGATGTCTTTATCCCAAGTGCTGCTGATTGGGCTGAACTTCGCGAAAAGGTTCAAGCAGATGGACTTTACCACCAAAACCGTCTAGCTGTTGCTCCAAATGGTTCTATCAGCTACATCAACGATGTTTCTGCTTCTATCCACCCGATTACGCAACGTATCGAAGAACGTCAGGAAAAGAAAATTGGTAAGATCTACTACCCTGCTGCAGGTTTGTCAACAGAAACGATTCCTTACTACACTTCTGCCTACGACATGGATATGCGTAAGGTGATTGATGTTTACGCTGCCGCAACTGAACACGTGGATCAAGGACTTTCACTCACTCTCTTCATGCGTAGTGACATTCCAAAAGGTCTTTACGAATGGAAGAAAGAAAACAAACAAACGACGCGTGACTTGTCAATTCTTCGTAACTATGCCTTTAACAAGGGTATCAAGTCTATCTACTACGTCCGTACCTTTACAGACGACGGTGGGGAAGTTGGTGCTAACCAATGTGAAAGTTGTGTGATTTAATTTTTATCTGAGGCAACCACATTTTCTCAGACTACTGATTAAATTACCCGCCAGACAAAACTTGATAAGTATCTTAAATACCATGAAAAACTAAAAAGTCGGGCTCCCGACTTTTTGTGCGATACTCTTCTCAGACTATGATAAAATAGAGATGATTCGACAATCGCATTATTACATACAGAAAGAGATTTCAAATGGAAACTTACTACAAAGCCATTAACTGGAATGCCATCGAAGATGTCATCGACAAATCAACTTGGGAAAAGCTAACGGAGCAATTCTGGCTCGATACGCGTATCCCCTTGTCAAATGATCTAGACGACTGGAGAAAACTATCAAACAAAGAAAAAGACTTGGTTGGAAAAGTCTTTGGTGGTTTGACCCTTTTGGATACCATGCAATCTGAAACAGGGGTTCAGGCGCTTCGCTCAGACATCCGTACACCGCATGAGGAAGCTGTTTTCAACAACATCCAGTTTATGGAATCTGTCCACGCAAAATCTTACTCTTCTATCTTTTCGACCTTGAATACCAAGGCTGAAATTGAAGAAATCTTTGAATGGACCAACACTAACCCCTACCTACAAAGAAAAGCGGAAATTATCAATGAAATCTATCTCAATGGTAGCCCGCTAGAAAAGAAAGTTGCCAGCGTTTTCCTTGAAACCTTCCTCTTCTACTCTGGTTTCTTTACACCGCTTTACTATCTTGGTAACAACAAACTGGCTAACGTTGCGGAAATCATCAAACTGATCATTCGTGATGAGTCTGTTCATGGAACTTATATTGGTTACAAATTCCAACTTGGTTTTAACGAATTGCCTGAAGAAGAGCAAGAAAAGCTCAAAGAATGGATGTACGACCTGCTCTACACTCTCTACGAGAACGAAGAGGGCTATACAGAAAGCCTCTATGACGGTGTTGGCTGGACTGAGGAAGTTAAAACCTTCCTTCGTTACAATGCCAATAAGGCGCTTATGAACCTAGGACAAGATCCGCTCTTCCCAGATTCAGCTGATGATGTCAATCCTATCGTCATGAACGGAATCTCAACAGGAACTTCTAACCACGACTTCTTCTCTCAAGTCGGAAATGGTTACCTCCTTGGTGAAGTTGAAGCCATGCAAGACGAGGATTACAACTACGGTTTAGACTAATTTGACCAATCATTCAAAATATCATGGTTTGTTTAAAACAACTATGATATTTTTGTTTTTGTTTTATTTTGTTTTTTTCTATTTGATTGATTGAGCGTTTTATGGTAAGATAATAATAGTAGAAATCGAGGTGATAAGGATGCTAAAGCAAGAAAAACTAGATAGTATTCTAGAAGCAGTAAACACAAAAGGCACCATTACTGTAAAAGAGATTATGGAAAGTCTTGATGTGTCAGATATGACAGCTCGCCGCTATTTACAAGAACTGGCAGACAAGGATTTGCTGGTTCGTGTGCACGGTGGTGCTGAAAAACTTCGTACAGGTTCTCTCTTAAACAACGAACGCTCAAACGTTGAAAAACAAGGCTTGCAGATTGCTGAAAAACAAGAAATTAGCCGTTTTGCTGGTCATTTGATTGACGAAGGTGAAACCATTTTTATCGGGCCAGGAACAACCTTAGAATGTTTTGCTCGTGAGCTCCCAATTGATAATATTCGTGTCGTAACAAACAGTCTTCCAGTCTTTCTCATCCTAAACGAACGAAAACTAACAGATTTGATTTTGATTGGCGGAAATTATCGCTCTATCACTGGTGCTTTTGTAGGGACACTTACCTTGCAAGATTTAACCAACCTTCAGTTTTCTAAAGCTTTTGTAAGTTGTAATGGTATTAAGGATAAGGCAATTGCCACTTTCAGTGAAGAAGAGGGCGAGGTACAACGAATCGCCTTGAACAATGCCAATAAAAAATACTTACTGGCAGACCACAGTAAGTTTAATAAGTTTGATTTTTACAATTTCTACAATATCTCAGAAATTGATACAATCGTTTCAGATTCCAAACTGAGCCAGGAGACATTTGAAGAGCTGTCGAAACAAACAACCATTCTTTTATCAAAACCATAAAAATTCCCCTGCCTTTTGGTGGGGAATTTTTATATGAAGGTTTAATTGATAAGTTGAAATTTCAACTATTTTTTCCTACGATACAAATTTGTTCCTATAACTAATACGATACCTCCCAATCCCAATATGAACAATATCTTTTGATCTCTCATTCCCGTTTCAGGAAGATTTTTACGTTTATCATTCTGGGTTCTACTACCTTCATCTTTTCGAACCGACTGGTTAGTAGTCACTTTTTGGGAGGAAGTTGATGGTTCTGTTTTAGACTTTGGATCTTCTGATGAAGATAATGGTGGTTCTAGCTTTCCTTCATGGCTATCATCAGTTTGAGTCTGTTCTGACGGGGTTTGGGAATTTTCAGTTGCATCGATTTTTTTCAATTTCCAATCGTCAGTTGTTCCCCAAGCTCCCGCATCTGCTGTAACTGATAGACCCACATTTACCTGAGTCTTTTCGGTAAGTTTAAACTCAACAAAACTTTCTTTCCAAATAGCATAACCTTCCAAGTGTAGTTGATTCCCTGCTGAAGTTGTATCATTGACCCTCACATAAGAGAAGATTCTTTCACTACTACCTGTTTTATCCCCTTGCATTTGAATTGAGAACCGATAGGTTCCTGGTTCAAGAGTAACTGCTTGTTCTACTTGATAATCAATACTCTTATCTGACCAAAAATGAAGGGCATATTGACCCGTCTTAGGGGTATCATTCTGACGCTCAACATAGCTTTGACTGATCTTATAGGCTTCTAAGTTCTCTTCTTCGAAACTTCCGTTTTGAAGTAAATTTGTGGTATCCTCGTCTTCTTTCTCTCTATTTTGATTATCCTTTTTCTCAGGTACTGTGCCATAACCTGTATTGACAAATTTAAATACCTTTAATGATTGAAGAGCTTTCCCATTAAAATCAAATAGTGCTTGATTATCCCATTCAGATCCTCCATAATTAGATTCATCAACGTTAGGATCATAAGAGATGGCATATGATGAAGCCCACCCGGAACCATATTGCTCCCAAATAGGGAGGTTTGAATTTCTATCAGCTTTACCGACCGGTATCCAAGCAGGTTCCCAATAGAATACTCCTAAAGCACCTGCAGATTGACTTGTAGCAATCACATCACGCAAATTATTGGCCTGGCCTTGCACTGTTGGAGGATACCCTCCATTCTTCGTTTGTTGCTCAGATTTGATCACATTCTTCTGACCATCACCATCTTCCAATGTATAAGCATAACTTGTTTCTGAGATTAAAGTTTGTTTTCCATATTTTTCTCTAATCTCTGTCAAAACTGAATTTAAGTTTTCAAGACTTCCATGCCAAAATGAATAGTAACTCGTTGCAAAAACATCATAATCAATCTGATTCTCTTTTAGCTTTTCTGCATAATACAAGATCGTTGATTTCTTTTCTGGATTGGTGAAGTGTAAGGTTATCAATATGGATTTGTCAACATCCCTGACAGCCTGCGTACCCGCTTTAAACAACTGATAACGTTCGTCACCTACTTCTCCTGCCATGCCACTGCTAGTTGTCTCATTCCCAACTTGAACCATACCAACATCAACACCTGAAGCACGCAGTGTGTTCAAACTTTCTTTTGTAAATTGATATAAAGCTTTAGACTTTTCATCAATCGTCATATTGGCCCAAGCTTTTGGAGAGACCTGACGACCCGGATCTGCCCAGAAATCTGAATAGTGAAAATCCACCAGAACTCTCATCCCTGCAGCAGTAGCTCTTTTCCCAATTGCAATCGCCTTAGAGAGGTCACTATTACCAGCACCGTACCCATGACCTTTGTCATCATAAGGATTATTCCAGATTCGAACGCGAACATAATTGACGCCATTTTCTGCAAGAATAGTGATTAAATCTTTCTCGTTACCATTCTCATCATAATAGCGAACACCACTTTCTTCTTGAGCTATTAATGTTGAAATATCAGCTCCTTTAATAAAATCACTGGGTAAGTTTTCAACCTTTTCGACATAAAAATCATCATCTGCAAAGACACTTTTAACTGGTAAGATAAAGAGAAATGCTAACAGAAAAGTCATCGAGATGAAATTGACCAATTTAGAATTATATCTCATATCATCACCTAAACATTAATCGAAATAGGATAGCACAAATGAAATGGCTCCTTTAGGATCACGTGTTAATTTAATGTATTCAGCACCTTTTGTAGCAGCAAGTTTTATACCGAGGGCATCTGTGTCTTTCTTGATATCTTCATAGAATGAATTTACCTGTGGAGCCAGTATAATCATATCAAAGTTCTTCATGATTTCATAATGAGATCCATAAGCGCCCGCTGATGCTGAAATAGTAGCTCCTGTTTCTTTGGCTCCTTCAGTGATTGCATTTGCAAGCATAGCGCTCGTGCCTGCTCCAGCACAAAGGACCAATACATTGATTGATTGATTGCCTAATTTGGTAACAACTTCTTTAGTTGATACTGTTTCAGGATTAGACTGTTCTGTGCTTTCTTCGCTTGTTTTTTGTTTTTCTTCTTCAAGAAGTGAGGCATCGTAAGCCTTGATAAATGGAAGATAGATAATACTATCCACAAAAATTAAGACAAATACTAAGATAATTGCGAGAACGCTTACACCAGTACCGAGGATCAATCCTATTGGAGCAGGTGTAGCCCAAGGTAGAACGTACATAAAACTATTCATTTTTAAGACATCTACAAAGAACTTGAAGATCCAAACATTTGCAATTGGTGCAAATAGAAATGGTACAAAGAAATATGGATTTAAAATAATTGGTGTGGCAAAAAGTAAAGGTTCATTAACTGCGAAACTTACTGGAATAAAGGAAGCCTTACCTACAGCTTTTAATTGTTTTGATTTTGCAAAAAGGAGGAATAAGAAGGGAACAACTAACGTTGCACCTGTACCACCCATGGTACCAACGAAATTACCCAAACCAACTGTCAAAACATTTGAAGCCTGTTCCCCTGCTTTAACTAATTGAAGGTTTGCTTCAACATTTGCATAGATAACTGCTACAATCGCTGGTTCTACGATAGATGGTCCGTGTACACCTACAAACCAGAAGAGAGCCATAGCACCCCAGATAATGGCAATTCCTAGATAACCATCAGCGGCGCTGAATAACGGTTGCATTAAACTGATTACAGCCTCCGCAAATGAATGACCAAAGAAATGGCGGATAAGCGTATCAATAATGACTGCTGCAAAAACTGCAAATGAGAATGGGAAGATATCTCGGAAGGTTTGGGAGATAGTCCCTGGCACTTCTTTAGGCATCTTAATCGTAATATCTTTCAAAACACAGAATTTATACATATTTACTGTGATAAAAGCTGCTACGAATGCTGCTAGAATTCCCTTTGTCCCCATGTAACCACTAGCAAGCCCCTTGTCTATTTGATCAACACTTAATAGGAGAAAACTAACGATAGAAGCTAGCATCACGGATACTGCATTAATCTTTTTGTTTGCAGGCATTTTTCTATTGACAGATTCAGCTAAACAACGTGCGGTTGTGGCAGAAACTAGGAGAGCAACTACTCCCATTGAATAGTTATATATTTTCCAAAGCCAAGCTGAAACGTCTTCGGGCAATTTAACACCAAGAACATCCGGTATGGAAGCGATCAAGATAAAAATACTTGAAAATAATATCGCTGGCATAGCTGCTAGGAAACCATCACGGATAGCGCCTAGATAAATGTTACGTGAGATCTTCTCAAAAAAGGGTTTTCCTTTTTCAATTTGTTGAATGAGTTTATTCATGATAAAACTCCCTACAATCAATGCCTAGTAGAAAGGGAGGAAAATTCTACTAAGCATTGGTTATATCCTTTCTTTTAAATTAATGATTTTTATAAAGTTCTATAAAATCCTGAATTAAATCACGAAGCAACAAGGTTGTCATCAGGTGATCCTGACCGTGGATAAAGATAAAACCAATATCCAAATCTTCACCAGCGGCTTCTTCTGCTAATAGTTTTGTCTGAGCATTATGGGCTTTCGCTAGATTCTCGTCAGCATCACGCATAGCTCGCTCTACATTGTCAAAGTTTCCAGACCTTGCTTCTTTTAATAGTTGCAACAGTGTACTGCGAGCATCACCTGAGTATGCAACAATTTCAAATCCAAGCATTTGTAATTCATTTTTTTTCATGTTTCAGTTCCTCTATTCTACAATTTTGGTCGTACTGATGTGATTGTACCAATAAGCCGATGCCTTAGGATACCGTTTCTGTGTTTCAAAATCGACATAAAACAGACCATAACGTTTATTGTATCCATTTGACCAAGAAAACAGATCCATCAATGACCATAAGAAGTAACCTTTAACATTAACACCTGCGCTAATTGCTTTTGAAATTGCTTGTAGATAAACTTTAAGGTATTCAATTCGAGGTTGATCCATGATGATTCCGTTATCAAATTGATCTTTATATCCCATACCATTTTCAGTGATGAAAATCTTATTGTAATGAGGATAGTCCGATTTGATTCGGAGCAATAAATCATATAATCCTTCTGGATAAATAATCCAATCCCAGTCGGTTCTTGGAATTCCCTCTTTGTATATACGTTCTCCAATTCCTTTTACTTTATAAACAGAGGTCCCTTTATCACCAGTACCATTATGGTGAATAGCATTTTCACCTGTATAAGCCTTCACAAAGTGGCATTGATAATGATTAATTCCTAGATAATCATTCCGATGACTTGCCTTTTTCATTTCTTCAAAATCACTATCTAAGAATTCATATGTTGCCTGATTTGCTTGACAAATCTCCTCTAGTGCATCGAGAGTCTCTTTTGAGTAATAGCCTAAGTATGTAGCATCTAGCAAAAAACGAATTGAAAGGGCATCATCTAGAAATGCTGCATGTTTGTCTTCTTCACTATCACTCGCAGGATATTTTGTTTCAAGAGAATGTACTACTCCAATTTCTCCTTGATAGCCACCATCTTTAAACAAGTTAACTACTCTGGCATGTGCATACATCATATTGTGCAGGCATTGAATTACTTTTGAAAGGTCATATTTAATTCCTGGTGGAAAAATACCGAGAAGGTATTGGTTTGTTGCTACTGGATAGATTTCATTAAAAGTACTCCAATGTAGAACTTCTGTAAATTCTTCAAAGCAGAACTTTGCATAATCTACAAATGCTTCAATTGTATCCCTATTTAGAAAATCTCCATTATCAAATAATACTTTTGGCGTATCAAAGTGATGGAGGGTTACAAAAGCTATAATCTGTCTTTTTTTACATTCTGCAAATACTTTATGATAATAGTCCACACCTTCCTGGTTCACTTCACCAGTACCATTTGGAAAGATACGACTCCAAGCTATAGACAAACGAAGTCCATTGACACCAAACTTTTCACACAGTTCAATATCCTTTGGATACTGATGATAAAAATCACTAGCGGGATCTGGACTAAAGCGCCCCTGTTCTGACAAAAATTCATCCCAGGCCACCGGACCTTTTCCTCCTTCTTGTGTTGCTCCTTCAACTTGATAGGCGGCTGTAGCTCCACCAAAAATAAAATCTTCTGGTAATTTGTACATGTTTTTCTCCTTATTTTAACAAGCGTTGAATATGTAAAACGAGATATACACGCTCACTTCTCGATAAATCAATGTTTAGTTCTCTTTCAATCACTTGGTAAATTCTCTGTCCAATCTGATAGGCCTTAGGATAATCCAACTTAACATGCTCTTCCAATGGTATTAACGGAGTCATATCTTGTTTATCATTCTGAAGACGATTTACTAGATAGGACAAATGAATCATCAAGCGATCATATAAATTACTATTTTCAGTATTTCTTTCAATATGAAATTTTGATAGTTCATTTTCAACTATGCTTAAAACTCTCTTTGCAACATTCTCGGTTAACTCTTCTGATAATTCATACTCACCTTTTGCATTGATATAATGCAAGGCAATCCTAGCAATTTCATCTTCAGGAAACACAATCGATAATTTCTTATTTAAAATTTTAATTGTATCTCGAGCCATTGAAAATTCTGTGACATATTCATTTGAAATATCAGGAAGATGACTTTTTTGATATGAACCACTTAATAATTTTTTATAGACAGAGTATAGGTGGTCAGTCAAAGTAACGTAGAGATATTCTTGGATGGGAAAGTGATACTTTTCGACGACTTCATCAATCGTACTATAGCCTATCGTTAGTATATCTAGTGGAATATCTCTTAAGAGAGTCTGAAAGTTTTCTCTGGACTCTTCTGTCTTCATTCGAAAGATCTTCTCTACTTGGTTTTCAGAAATTAAATCCCCCTTCTTCTTTCCAAATGTAATCCCCTTACCAATCACAATCACTTCTTCTCCTTTGTCATTTCTGACAAGCGAGACATTGTGATTCATTGGATTTAGAATTCGATACATGGCAACCTCCTTTTGTATCTTAAAGGTATATGAGTACAAAAAATGACCACAAATGAGGTTAGAAAATCTACTATTTTCTAATTCATCTGTGATCATGCCTAATATTACTTAGTAACACTCACTACTATTAATTTATGGTTTAATTATACCACTAAGATAAAAGATTGTAAACACTTTCAATCAAAAAAATTCCATTTTTAGACGAAAATGATCAAACAGTCTAATTAAAATCTTACACACGTTCAGTCCATGAAGTTGCTGTTGTTTTGAGAACTTTGTTGAGTTCGTCAATGTTCTCAAATCCAGTTGTTCGAAGCCATTCACGAGCTGCTGCTTCACCGTCTTTGATGTAGGCTTCAACTGATCCAGCCCATGTTGCACGTCCACAAAGAACACCGTTGAAGTTTGCGCCTGATTCGTGGGCAAAGACAAGCGTTTCTTGGAAGAGTTTAGCTGATACACCCGCACTCAAGTAGATGTATGGAAGATTTGTTGCTTCGTCTTGCGCTTTGAAGAAAGCTGCCGCTTCTTCACGAGTATGCACGATTTCACCATCGCCAAAGCCTTCAACGTATTTGACGTTGACTGGAACTTCCACTTTCAAAACGTCGATGTTAAAGCGTGGGTCTGAGAAGACCTTCATAGCACCGATAACCTTGTGTGGTTTTACTTTGGCGTATTCTGCAGAGCCAGCATCAGCGATTTTTTCATCGTAAGCGAGGATTTCAAGGAAGAATGGAATGTCTTCCGCCACACACTCTGAACCAATGCGTTCGATGTAAGCTTGTTTTTGTTGGTTGAGTTCGTCAGAGCTGTCTACATCGTAGTAAAGCAAGAATTTGACGGCATCTGCACCTTGTTCCTTGATGCGTTTGGCAGACCAAACATCCAAACAGTCAGGCAAGCGTTTGGTGCTTGTTGTGTCGTAGCCAGTTTTCTCATAAGCTAGGAGAAGACCAGCATTTGGATCAAGCGCTTTTGTAGCCGGAAGTCCATACTCAGGGTCGAGAAGCATAGAGGATGCGTATTTTGTCAATTCATCTGCAACCAAGACCTTGAGCTCTTCCATTTGAGCAACTGTTGGTTCTTCTGTTTGGTATTGAGCCATGAGACGTTTCAAAGCACCACGTTGGTCAAAGGCAAGAGCTGAGATGATTCCATTTTCATCTGAAAGTTTTTCTAAGCGTGCACGCTTTTGTTCTGTTAAAGCCATTTTATACCTCTTTTACTATTAATTGATCATATAAAGCTTGATAGTTGGCCATATTGACATGACCTGTCATCTTTTCTTGAGCGTTAAGCATACCAAGGACATTTGCCTTGATGAGGAGTTCTGCATCCGATTCCTTATGAAGAAGACCTGATGAAATACCTGCAACAGTAGAATCTCCAGATCCGACAGGATTGACTACCTGAATTCTTGGAATATCTACCTTGTAGAAAGTATCACCGTGTTTTGCAAAAGCACCATTTGCTCCAAGTGAAACGATTATCCACTCAATCCCTGCAAATAGAGGCTCTTGAAGAACTTCTTTTAATTCATCCAAATCCTCAGAAACTTCTTTCCCAAGAAGCTGAGACAATTCTTCGTTATTTGGTTTAATAACTGTTGGTTTGTGGGGTGATTCAAGAACCGCCTGAAGAGCTGCACCTGAGCAGTCCAAGACTACAGGTTTTCCTGCGCGATTAGCAAGTTCTACTAAGCTTACATAGTAGTCAACTGGAAGACCAGCTGGAAGACTACCTGAAATGGCCACTACTTCTACAGTGTCAAGAAGATTCTCGAAATGAGCCAAGAAATCTTGCCCTTCTTGTTCAAGAACTTCGGGACCTTTTTCAAGGATTTCTGTTTGGTTTTCACCGTGTAGAATAGCGATACAGTTACGAGTCTCTCCTTGAATGGAGAAGAAACGTTTCGTTACTTTATCGTCGATATGCTCTACTAAAAACTCACCAAGTTTACCACCGACCAAACCAGTAGCAGCAACAGAATCACCAAATTCTGAAAGAACTCGTGTAACATTGAGACCTTTACCACCAGCTGTCTTGGTCACGTCCACCACACGGTTGACAGTGTCAATTTTTAATTCATCCAAAGGATAAGAAATATCAATGGATGGATTCATTGTGACTGTTAAAATCATGCGTCACCTCTTAGTCGTGGTATTCACCGCGATCCCATTTTTCAAGGAATTCTGTAAAGAAGTTTGCATCTGCTTGATGAGCATTGTGAGTTTCAACGTGCTCGATTTTCGCAATCAATTTTTTATTTTCTTCTGATGGTTTGTATTCAGCATTGATGAAAGCTTCAATGATGTCGCACATGAGCAATTCACCAGTGATTTTACCACCAAAACCAATAACGTTGGCGTTCAATTGTTCTTTTGCATAAAGAGCTGTTGTCATATCACGAACCAAGGCAGAACGAACTCCTGGAACTTTATTTACAGCGTTGTTGATACCAACACCAGTACCACAGATACACACCCCAAGATCAGCTTGACCGCTTGTAACGGCTTCACCAACTTTTTTACCAAAGATTGGGTAGTGAGTACGTGTGTGGTCATAGGTACCAAAGTCGATAACTTCATATCCTTTTGATTTCAAAAATTCTGAAACCGCCATTTTTTCATCTGTTACGATGTGGTCACATCCAATTGCAATTCTCATTTTTAACTTACCTTTCTTACTGTAATCTAATTAGCACATTTTGTTCAACATGTCGACCCGAATTTGGTGACGTCCACCGTCGTATTTGCCGTTAACAAAGCCTTTAGCAATGTTCTTAGCCAATTCATCACCAACGATTTCTGCACCCATAGTGATCATACGTGAGTTGTTGTGTCCACGAGTCATATAAGCTGAACGTTCATCTGAAACTTCTGCAGCAACCATTCCTTTAATTTTAGTTGCGACCATAAATGGACCAGCACCATAAGCATCAATCACGATACCAAGGTTTTGTTCTTCTTTGTTTACTTCTGCAGCAACGGCAAGAGTCACATCAACAAAGTCTTGACCTTCAGCTGTAACATCCACAACGTGGAAGTTTTCTTTTTCCAAGAAGTCTTTCACAACTTCTTTCAATCTCAAACCTGCAGCATCTGCACCGATAACAATAGACATATTGTTTACTCCTTTTTATTTTTCTAGGCTAGTAAAGACTTTTATAACCTATAAAAGACTTTCTAGCAGTTTAGTGACAAATTTGATTGAATGAGATGAATAACACCTTATCCAAGTCCAGGAAACCAATTTCCTAGAAATAATTCTTCTCCACGAAAGAGAATATAACAAGTGATTATTTGTTTGTTACAAACATCATTTGTTGTTTACAAACATAATATACTCCTATTTATAGAAAAAGTCAACAGTAAATGTTTGTTTTTGTGGTTTTTTATCTAAAATATTTCAATATCAAAGCCAATTTGATCGACTTGGCCAGCTTCTAAGAGACGAACGTTTTTCTTATCTTCTAAATGATCTCCTTCTTCAAGGGATGTTGACAATCCAGACCATGGTTCAAACGCTATAAAAGGTCCCTTATTCAAAGTTGACCAAATGATGAGATTTGAAAACTCTTGGAAGTGTACTTTTAATCCCTTCTCATGTTTACGAGAACGAAGCGCGATTGTTCTAGATTGCAACTCATCCAAAGTCACTGCATCAACACTAAACAGATCGTAACTGAGGTCCACTTCCTTTTGTGAATCCAACCATGGACTTCTATCTTGAAAGTCTAACATGCCAGTTTCTGGGAAAGGCCGGGGAACAGAGCAAGTCACTTCTTTCTCAAACTCTAAATAGTAATCTTCATAAGTTTCGCCATCTAGTAGAGGACAATTAAAGCCTGGATGTCCACCAATAAAGAATGGCATTACTTTATTGGTTTCTTTATTGAAAATCTTGTATTGAGTACGAACTGTCTTGCCAGTAACCTTATAAGTGATTTCAAGGCGGAAATGATAAGGATAGTTCTGATAAGTATTCTCATCATCTTCGATCGCAAAGGTTACGCTGTTTTCTGTTTGATCAACTAATTCAAATTCTTTTTTGCGAACCAAACCATGTCGAGGAATAGTTCCTTTCGTCTCAGGTCCATCTGCGTGACTGTAGAAGGCTGTATCCTCTCTTAAAGAACCACAGATTGGAAAAAGTACAGGAGCTTGCCCACTCCAATAGGTGGCATCTCCCTGCCACAAGTACTCAACGCCATCTC
This sequence comes from Streptococcus sp. 517s, assembly GCF_054445985.1. Lineage (NCBI taxonomy): Bacteria > Bacillati > Bacillota > Bacilli > Lactobacillales > Streptococcaceae > Streptococcus > Streptococcus sp. 517s. The sequence goes on from NZ_CM136847.1 coordinate 1,022,381, forward strand.
GATCCTTGATGGACGACAAGGCACCACCAAAAGTTTTAAATTGGACCGTCGATTGCTCTGATTTTATTTCAATTACCATTATTTTCTCCGATTTCTTGATAGTTTATAAAAAAACTAGGCTGTCACTCCCCATTAGGAAACTGACAACCTAGTTTTCACAATTTACATTTTATAGGAGCGAATTATTTAGCATTTGCTGCGTATTCTTCGTTACGTTTAATCATTTGTTTTCTATACCAAGCAAAGATACCTACATAGAATACAAGGAAGACTACTGCGCCAAGGATTGCTTTAATATCACCTGTTGTGGCATTACCAATTGCCCAACCAAGAAGTTTTTCGATTGGTCCTTCAAGAGTTGAGTGAGTAATCAATTGAGTTTGACTCACACCTTCTGGGAAGGCACCCACACCTTTAGCAAGTTCAGTTGCAAATGGTGCAATAAGTGTACCTGAAAGAAGGAAGAGTGGCAACAAGAGAGTTCCAAAGATGATCATACGGAGCAATTTACCACGAGTAACTACCAAGAGAGCTGGAGTTACACCCATTGCGATGATACCTGCAAGTGGCAAGATACCATTTCCGACTTTAGAAAGAAGTACAGCTTCTACTAGCATGATTGGAGCAAGTACGTTGGCACAAGCCCAGATTTCAGCACGACCAGCGATGAAAGGCCAGTCAAGACCGATGTTGAATTTACGTCCTTGAAGACGTTTAGTAGCAACGTTTGTAATACCTTGTGAAAGTGGTTCTACGGCTGCGATGAACCAAGATCCGATAAGTGAGAAGAGCTCCAAGCAGACACCGGCAGTCAAACCAAGGCTCAACCAACCTTTAATAACAAGTTCCCAAGATGCTGCTTCTTCTACTCCAGCAACTGGATGTGGAGTTCCCATCAAACCGATAACAATACCAAGGATGAAACCGATGAAGAATTTAGATCCCCAGAAACCGATTTTTTTGTTCAATTTTGCAGCGTCAAAGTCGTATTTATCAAGACCAGGCAATACTTTATCAAAAATCTTATCCAAAACCATGATAACTGGGTTCATCATGTAGTTCATGTGAGTTGAAGTCATTGGTGATGAACTTGGTGCGTTAAGAAGGTCATCGAATGTTGGTTTCATCAGGTCAGAGTTGATGATTTTTAAAATACCTACAAGGACAACTGCTGCAGTTGCGATGAAAAGTGAAACTCCTTGGCTAACTCCATTGTTGTCTGCATACCATTTGATCAAAAGACCAGTGATTGACAAGTGCCAGATATCAAAGATATCAACGTCAAGTGTATCTGTTTTCTTCATTGCAAGCATCACAACGTTGACAATCAACATCACAAGCAAGAAGTAAAGTGTCCAAGCAGATCCCCAAGTGATGGTAGCAAGTGGGGCCCAACCAACGTCAGTGATGTTCAATTGAATACCAGTGTTTTCGACGAATTTCGCAAGTGATGCTGAGAAAGCTCCGTTGAGCATACCGATGATGGCACCGATACCTGTAAGGGCGATGGCAAGTTTAATACCACCTTCAAGCGCTTTGGAGAATTTCACTCCAAAAAGTAGGGCCAAAACTGTCAAAATGATCAGCATGATGATAGGGCCACCCATAGCCAAGATAGGTTTGAAGATATCGTTGGCCAGATTGATAATGACATCCATAATAGTTCCTCCCGTTTTTCTAAGTTATATGAATGTTAACAAGATAAAGAATTAATTAGCTTAGTCCATGTTCTTTGATAGCTGCTTCAATATTGTCAAATACTGGAGCGCTCATCGCTGGAATACGGAACAAGATTGGTCCAGCTTCAATTACTGGAATTCCTGGTTCAAAACCAAGGTCAGTTGCAGCGATTGGAGTAAAGATATCGTAGCCCTTGATAAGGTCTTCGTTTACATCTTTCACCATGACTGCATCACAGTGAACGTCATAACCACGGTTTGAAAGTTCTTCTTCTAGAGCACTTTTAATTTGGTGACTTGAGTTAACACCTGCACCGCAGGCAGCAAGAATTTTAATCATTTGGATTTCCTCCGATTTTATATTTTAATAGACAAGATTAAGCGGTTGCTTCAGCAATATAAGCATAAAGTTTTTCTGGTTCAGAAATTTTTGATAGATCTTCTAGATGATCCTTCCCTGTAAAGAAATCCATCAACTGAGCCAGAATATTCGTCTGACTTGAACTTGAGTTGTTAATGATAAAGAAGAGCAGTGAAACTTCAACCTCTCTATCAGGAGCAATCATATTGTGAAAAGTTACTGGTTTTTCTAATCGAACAACCACTACTTTCTCAGCTAGATTATGAACAATATCTGTATGAGGAATAGCCACATTTGGTAGATCTTTCCCCAAAAATTCCATATCTAAACCAGTTGGAAATGACTTCTCACGCGCGATCAAGGCTTCACGATAAGTTGGAGTGACAATTTTTCGTTCTTCCAACAAACTTGCAACCTGATTAAAAAGTTGTTCTTGATTATCCGCTTCTAAGCAAAACACCAGGTTTTTGTCAAAGAAATGATCTAATCCCATAACCTTTTCCCTTCTTTCAATTATCTTTTATGGTATAAGTATAACACTATATGAAATCGTTGTCAATATTTTTTGTTTTATTTTGTTCATTTTTTTGTAATTTTTGTTTTGTTTAAAGAATACAATCAATATCAAACATTTCTGTCTTAAAATCTACAAAAAAAAGAAGAGCCAAGCCTTCTTCTCTTTCCTTACTCAATAGTAGATAAAATCTCTTCTAACTTATGGTAATCTTTTACACTATCAATTTCATAGATGCTATTCCCTTCTAATTCTTCGACATAGACATCCAATTCTTTGATATTATCCTTAACCATATTGTCCCAGTAGAGATCAACAAATTCACCACTTGCATATGCTTTGTCAATAAAGCCAACAATCTTCTCAGCAGTTGGAGCATCCCAGAATGAAACTCCGCTCAAAATGCGACCAGCTTTGCTGTCAACAATGATGTCTTGAACCTTATAGTCATCACCATAAACCAAGAACCACTCGTTCGTACAGTCTTCACGATAAACGCTAAAATAGGTAGAACGTTTAAGATCGTTTCGAAACATATTTTTGAAAAGATAGTTATCTGCATCGATGACGTAGCTGTTAGCCAAATCTTCTTTTACTAGATAAAGTGAGTAAAAGTTATTGTAATCAGCATACTTGTCGTTAAAGACTAAACGGACACCATATTTTTCTTTTAGGTAGTCAAATTGTTCTTTGAGGTAACCGACAACGATGATAATCTCATCAATTCCTCTCTCTTTCAAAAACTCAATTTGGTATTCTACCAAGGGTTTTTGATTAACCTTAACCAAAGCTTTTGGGGTATTTTCAGTCATAGGGCGCAGACGAGTCCCTAAGCCCGCTGCTAAAATAATCGCTTTCACACGAATCTCCTTTATTCTTTAATAATAATATAAACACCAGCCATAACAATAAGTGAAGTGATAATTGTCAGCATATCTAGCGGTGCACCTAAGAAAACAGCTGCAAATAGGACAGTCCAAACTACATAGCTCACATTCAAACCTGTCGCTTTCGCAGGTTGTAAGCGATTAATGGCGATATAATAAGCTAAGTAGGAAATCATATCAAAGGCCGCAAAGACAATCAAGAGGCCGAATAATTGCCCATCTGCCACTTCTGCAAATGAATGGTGAGAAAAGAGCACAATCACAAGATAGGACAAGAATGAGGTTACTTGTCGGATTAACAAGGCTTCAATTTCACTTAATTCACTTTCCATAGCATAGGAGCTGAGAACACTTTCGCTCCCCCAGGCAATGGCACAGATAAGGGCACAAAGAATCCCAATGTAAAACGAGTTAACTTGTTCAACCTTGTAGGTTTGAGCAATGATCGCTGCAATAATCAAGAAAACACCGAATACTGTATTCTTTGAAACCTTGTGTTTCAAAATGAAGAAGGCGAGCAAAACTGAAATTGCTGGGTAAATAGCCGATACAGATGAAGCTAGAGAACTACCGATATATTTAACCGCATAAAGATTGGCCTGCATACCAATTGGTCCTGCTAGTAAAGCACCGATAATTACACTTACATTTCGAATATTTAAGAAAATCGAGAGGCGAACTTTTCCTTCTTTTACTAAAAGAAAAGCTAACAAGATAAAGATACTCAAGAAATCATGAGCGGCAGCCACCACAAAAGGTGAAAGATTTGTAAAAATTGAAAAGATATAAGCACTAATCGTTAGGCCTAATCCCCAGAAGATACCAGAGAGCAGACCAAAAGAAACGCCATTTTTATTCTTCATCCTAACCTCCATAATAAGTCAAACCTTCGACAGCTCTTTGGTAACGATTAACACCGTAATCTCCAAAATCAGCTCCTTGAGCTTCTTTATACACTGTCCACAAACTCCAGATAGTATCTTGCAAGATTTTATAGATACGAATCTTCTCACGTGATACTGGAGTTTTGTCACTCTCATAGTAGGTTAGAAAATCTTCTTCTTCCTGATTTGTAAATTCAGACTCTAAGAAAAGAGCTGCCAAATCCCACATCGGGTCATTCATAGAAGAGTATTCCCAGTCAATCAAATACAAACGACCTTGTGGTGACTCGATAAAGTTTTCTGGTACCAAATCAATATGACAGGACTTTCTATCAACACCCAAATCAGCCAGTCTTTTCTCGAGTGAAAATACATCTTTTCTTACAGCTTCATAGTTTTCATAAGGGACAGCTCCCTCAATCAAGGATTCATATTTTCTGATTTCCTCAAAAGGAGCAAACTCTCCTCTTAATTCTTTCCCTGAAGCATGGATGGTTTGTAAAATTGGTGCAATCTTTTCAAACTTGGTCTTGATGGATGTCGAATCTAGAGTTACTGCCGATTCGATGTACTCATTTACTTTGATCCCTGACTCAATATCAAAGAGATAATTCTTGACATCAAGATTCAAGCCTTTTAACAATTCAAGATTGTATTTTTCATCTTGACGATTGATGAGCTTTTCAGTCCCTTTTCCGAAAAATTTAACGATATAGGGTTTGGAGGTTGTTTTAACCAAATAATTCTGATTGGTCATACCACCTAGCTGTTCAACACTAAGGACTTCCTCTTCATCCGATAGCAAAGAAGAAATTTTTTCTTTGATGAGTTTCTCCACAAATAACCTCCATCTTCTACACTTCCCACTTAAATACTGTTTTGAAAGCAGTATTTAGGTCTGTAGCAAAGACACGGTGAATGTCCTTGATTTCTCTCACAGGTTCTTCAACATAAAGGATATTCTTCAGTCGATTCGCAAACTTTTTGACTTCCATCATTTGAATGGCCTTCTCAAAATCGACGCGTCCTGATCGGGACGATCCCACTAATAACAATCCTTTTTCCAAAGCATCTCGTGTATTGATATTAACCTTGTATTCGCTCACTCCCATCATGAGGATCGTTCCCTGTGGGCGAATATAACGGATCAAGTCATTGATAGCTGGGCCTGTACCATCACCACCGCAACACTCAAATCCATGATCAAAGGTCAAATCCTCTGGGATATTATCCGTGATGTAGCACTCTTTTGCAAAAGAGAAGAGCTCCAGTTTTTCCCAATGGCGACCAATTACGATAATCTCTGCTTCTGGCAAGGTGTAATTGATAATATTTGCAACTACAAAGGCCAAACTACCATCTCCGATAACAGCGATGCGCTCTCGCTTGCTATGAGCAAGATGCAGGAATCGATCCATAGCATGCATACCAACACTCACAAACTCAGTAATGGCTGCAACTGTGTCCTCAATGTCATTATAAGACACAACACGATCTTTTGGAAGAGAGACAAATTCTCGCATAAAGCCATCATAGCCACTAGATAGGAAATAGGTTCCTGTCATGTAGTTCTCATAGAATTCCTTGTCACTCTGCATAGGCGGTTGATTTGGAATCATGACTACCTTTTGACCGACTTCATAAGTCCCAGTTGGATCAGAAATAACAGTTCCACAAGACTCATGTATCATAGCCATAGGAAGCTTTTTAGCCAATATCTTTGGATCGCGTTTTCCTTGATAATAACGTTGATCTGCATGACAAACCGCCATATAATTTGGACGAATAAGGATATGATTCTCCTGATCAATGTCCTCTTCTTGGTATTTTACATTGATAAACTTTGGTTTTGTCAGTTGATAAATTTGATTAATCATAGCCTTAGTCTTTCTCAATCATGCTTTTCGCGATTTTCAAGTCTGTTACAGTTGTGATTTTAAGGTTTGAATATTCCCCTTTAGCTAGGGCAACGTCCTTCCCCTTGATAACAAAAATCTTACATGCATCCGTCAGGATTTCCTTTTCTTGATCAGATAGGGAACCATACAAATCCATGAAATCCTTGCAGCGGAAGGTTTGAGGTGTTTGACCCTGATAGAGGTGAGCACGATTTGGAATATCCGTGATAAATTGGCCATTAGTGCTTTCAACAATGGTATCAACCGCTTCTACTACTGTGTCAACTGCATCATGATCTTGAGCGAGTTTGATATTGTCCTGAATCATGCGAAGTGTGATAAAGGGACGAACAGAGTCGTGGGTAATCACAATATCTTCTGGAGTGATTGGACGGTAGGCATCAATGGCTTCTATAATCTTCTCGATACTGGTATTGCGATCAGCCCCACCTTTGGTAATGATGATGCGATCCTTGTGGAGAGAAAGATACTTGTCAACTAGGTCCTCAGCGTGTGACACCCAGTCTCCATGAACTCCAACTACAATTTTTTCAATACTTGGTTCCAAAACAAATTTTTCGATTGTGTGGATCAAAATAGGTCGATCACCCAACTCCAAGAATTGTTTTGGTAAATTACTGATTCCCATGCGTGTGCCAGTTCCTCCGGCTAGGATTCCTGCATAGATCATATATTTTCTCCTTTGTTTATTCTAAAAAACTCATCACTGTCTATTATATCACAATATATGCCTATCATGAAGAAAAGATAAAGAGCCACTATGTGAATCGACTCATTATTTAAGATGAAAAATGAACAATATTCAACAAAATCTGAAAAACCATAACAAATTAAGAAATAAATTTAGGTTATTCTCTATCCCCCTCATTCAACGTTCGGTTAATATAGAGTTCTTTAGAATATAATAGAAACCTTAAAGAAAACTTAAACATATTTTTAGAAATACAAGAAAAAGCTAGGAAAATTATGGCATCCATTTTTGTAAATTTAAGAAAGCAATCTCTACGATGTTTTAAACTATTGTTAGACTTTTGCTCCTAAAATTGGTAAAATAAAAAAGAAAATAATAGAAAAAGGAAACTATAGACCGCTATGATGAACATGCAGAACATGATGCGCCAAGCACAAAAACTTCAAAAACAAATGGAACAAAGTCAAGCAGAACTCGCTGCCATGGAATTTGTTGGAAAATCAGCTCAGGACCTTGTCCAAGCAACTCTGACTGGAGACAAAAAAGTTGTCAGCATTGACTTCAACCCAGCAGTTGTAGATCCAGAAGATCTCGAAACACTTTCTGACATGACTGTTCAAGCGATTAACGCTGCACTTGAACAAATTGACGAAACGACTAAGAAGAAACTCGGTGCTTTCGCTGGAAAATTGCCTTTCTAATCCACAAAAAAAGAGAAACAGATGTTTCTCTTTTTTTCTTAGAAATCAAAGAATTCCATTGCTTTCTTTAAGAGTAATTCCGTGTATTCTGGATCGTCTTGAGCCATTGTGACTTGTGACTGGACCATTTCAAGATCATCCGTTATCATGCCATCTGCTCCAAGTCTGACTGCCTTATCAAAGGACTCAGAACTATTCACAGTCCAAACATATAGTTTCTGATCTGTTGTCCAAAGTTTATTGACAAAGTATTCATCCAAAGTTGAATACTCCATGGTATAGCCAGTCGCCTTGGTTCTCGGAAACACACTATTATATGGCAGAATGAAGTACACTGGAATTTCAGAATCATAAGCCAAGACCTTATCAATCACATGGTAGTCTAGTGACTGCATCTGGTGACCATATTTCTTGATCGTCGTTCCATACTTTTCAAGGAAATGGTCCATCATTTGTGGGCTATCTTTTTTACTGGTTTTAATCTCAATCAGCAATTTTTGGTTTAATGTATTTGCACGTTCTAAATAATCATCAAAACTTGAAATCTTTGTTTGATAACCATTCTCGTAAATATCTGTATTTGTTAATTCATCCAGAGTTAAGTCTTGCGGTGTAGCATTAATTCTTGCTAGCGATTTAAGGTTAGCGTCGTGCATCATCACGAACTGACCGTCTTTCGTTTCTTGCACATCCATCTCGACGAGGTCTGGTTTTAGTTGGGCTGTCTTTTCTAAAGACTGTACCGTATTTTGAACACCATTTTTATTACTTACTCCTCTGTGTGAAATCACTAAAGGTGTATTGGTATCCGGAGACTCCAGATAGATATAACCTTCTAAAGCAAAAAAGATACTTGCACACCCCATGACACCCCATCTCATCAGATGATCTTTTTTTCGCCTTGGCATGATCTCCAACTCTTCTCCTGTCAGGAAGGAAACAAACTTCACTAGGAAATAAGTCAGAGTCATGTAATGGAGGTTTTTAATCAAGATAAAATTAATCACACCAAGAATCAAGGATTCTTTTTGAGTAAAGTTATCCATTACTGCCTGAGCAAAGAGCAAGGGAATTAACAAAACAAAGAAGAAGAGATAAGTTTTAATGATAATGAGTAGGAGATGCCAAGAGAAGAAAAGGACGTTTTTCTTCGTCTTTTGGAGACTATATTGCACACTTTCTCTTACTGTCTTTCTTTCAAAGAGTATCTTAGGAAGGGCAAACATGAAGCGAACAGAAATGTAGAGAAAGATCCAAGCGGATGCTATGATCAACAGCCCTACCAGCCAGTTCTTATCTTCTAGGTATGTAACGATAAAATCAGGGATAATAATTTTGTTGAGATAGTAGATTTTTAAAATTTTCCTAATAAAGGGGAGAAGCAAAGCAATGTAAAAAAAGACAAAGGCCATCTTACAAAAGCTCAATCGTTTGACAAATAGAAAGCTCTGGTGAAAGACTTTCCGACTATATTCAATCAGGGTTCTCTTTTCATGATAGAGAAGGTGACGCGCCCCGATAAACAAAAGACAGATTTGAAAATAAGCCACTAAAAGATTGATTGCTATTAAAATGAGAAAGGCTAAACTGACAAAAGGCGAGCCTTGTATAATCGCCCAAAAGTTATTGTAGGAGATAAACAAGTAACCTGTTTGTCTTAGAAGTATGCCAGCTATCCATGAATTCAATGGCAACCAAACAAACTCTACCATCATGAAAATCAAGAAAAATAGAAATAGTATTTTATCTAGGTTATAGTAAATTTTCCTAAAACCTAGCTTTTTAGGTTTTTCAGGTTTCATAGGCACTCCTAGTCTAAAAATTGAGATAAGTCTAAGCTATTAAAGGGATTCATAGAAAAACTACTCTGGTCTTCTAATAATAGCTTTCCTTCATCCGATTCCAAAAAAGCTTCGTAAACACGCGCCGTCATGCGGGCATCTTCTAAACTATTATGTGACTTCCCGTGAAAGCCTAAAAAATTCGCAACAGTTTGTAATTTAAGATTGGCTATGCCGTGTAAGTCAGAACTACGCCGTTCAAAAGCCTCATCATATAGATCAACCTTATACTGGTCACGATAGTCCAAGCCATGCTCCAAGAGAATAGGCAGATCACTTTTGGACGCATTGTAACCAACCATAGGTAAATTACCAACAAAAATCTGAAAATCCCCTAAAACTTGTTCCACCATTGGCGCATCTTTCAAGGTTTCAGCTGTGATTCCAGTCAAGCCATTGATAAAACTCTTCAAAGGTGCTGTAGTATGAACATAAGAATCAAAGGCACCTATTTCTTGACCATTTTGAAAGCGAACTGCTGATACTTGAATTAAATGGGTAACCCCTTCGTATTGATTGAACTCCAAATCAAAGGCAATATAATCTCTTAATTTTTCCATCTTTTACCTCAGTTCCGACTCAATTTAAACCATAAATAATAAAAGAAGCTATCAGGTTAGTGAATAACCCAAACAGCTTCTTTATTTTCCTCCAAATAAGCGAGCAAAAAAGCCTTTTTTGGTAGCTTGAACTTCTTCTTTTGCTTGGTCCAACTCTAGTTTCAAACTTTCTTGATCCTTCATAGCTTGAAGAGTTAATTGTTGCTGTTGGTCCAATTGTTTGTCCTTTTCAGCAATCTGTCGATCTTTAACACGCATCTGTTCATCTTTTTCTGCTAACTGCTGATCTTTGGCCTTGAGCTGCTCATATAAACGAAGAATTTCAGCGTTTTTCTCATCGACTAAGATTTCCATCAGTTCGCGTTGTTTGACATCATCACTTACTGGTTCATCTTCAAAAATCGTTTTTTTATAGATTTCTTCTAGCTTAATCAAGCCACTTCGAGTAACTACAGTTACACCTTTGTCATTTTTTTTCGTGTCCTCTTCTGGAAGTTCTTTGACACGATTGTTGATTGCTTGACGAGAAAGTCCTAGGACCTCTGCAATCTCACTGACGGTCATTTCAATACTCATAATATCCTCTGAAACGTTTTCTAGCTTTTCTTTACTTAAATCTTATCATAAGCTAAATAAACTGTCAAATTTCCGCTTAATCCATAACCTTTAAAAAGGCCAGTAAAACTTGGGCAGAACGACGTCCAGCTTCAATGATAAACTCATCAAAAGAGATAGAAGCCTCGTGATTGGCATTGTCGCTCATGGCACGAATGACTAGGAAAGGTAGGCCAAGAGCCTGAGCTGCCTGTGCAATCGCTGCCCCTTCCATTTCAACTGCTAAAACATCCGGAAAGTGGGATTTGATACTAGCAATCTTATCATCTCCAGCTATAAAACTGTCCCCTGTAGCAATCAATCCTAGGTGCCAGGTCTGTTCTAATTGAGATAAATTCTCTTTAATCCTAGCGATAAAGTTCTTATCGGATTCAAAGTAAAGAGGTTGACCAGCCATCTGACCATAAGCATAGCCAAAAGCAGTTACATCCACATCATGGTAAGCCAATTTATCCGCAATCACTACATCTCCAACGGCAATCCCTTCTGCAACTGCACCTGCTGATCCTGTATTGATAACGGCATCCACTTGGAAATGGTCAGCTAACACCGCTACACTCATAGCTGACATGACCTTTCCAATCCCACTCTGAACTAGAACAACTTCTGTCTTGCCAACAGTGCCAGTGTAGTAAGTATTTCCGAGGACTTGGACTTCTTGTGCTCTGTCTAGATTCTGAGTCAAGTGTAGGAGCTCTTCTGGCATTGCTGCAATGATTCCAATTTTCATTTTATTTCCTTTTCTATTACAAAAGTTTCATCGCCAACACAAGTAAAATCAAGAGAAGGATGACTGTAAATAAGATTCTGTTTAGTTTCGAGTTAAAAACATTCCTCTTAGTATTCTCAATGCGACGGCTCTTATGAATCGTTGGCTCTACTTCGATTGTTAAAGTATCTTGAATAGAATTATAGTCTCTAGAACGTGAATAACCAAAGTTTTGTGAAGAAGTTGATAAAATTTTAGTTTCCTCGTCATCTTGAAGAGGTGGCCCAGAGATTTTCTCCCCACGATTGGCACGTTCGATTATTTCATCTGTTAACAAAGGTTTTCCCATGGGCTACTCCTCTATTTCTCTTGCAATTCCCAGTACTGGATTGCCATAATCGTCTTGGCATCACAGATACGGCCAGACTGAATTAAGTTTTTTGCTTCCTCAAGGCTGACCTCTAGAACTTCCAAGGTTTCATCATCATCTTGCGGACGAGGATTTTCCACCTTAGTTAAATCTCTTGCGAGGTAGAGTTTTAATTTTTCATTACAAAAACCAATAGCAGAGTAGAAATCATATAGAAGCTCTAACTTACCCGTATAGGCAACTTCCTCCTCCAATTCACGAAGAGCCGCCGACATGGGATCTGCATTTTCACCAATTTCCAGTTTACCAGCAGGAATTTCATAAGAGATAGCTTCAATAGCTTTTCGGTATTGCTTAACAAGGACGATTTTATCCTCAGCTGTCACAGCTAGAACACATACGCCTCCATTGTGAAAAATCAGATCACGTTGGGCAGTTCCCTTCCCTTCGGGTAGTTCCACCTGATCTTGCACTAGCTTAAAAATAGGACCTTGATAGATTTCCTTCCGGCTAATCGTTTTTTCTTCAAATTCCATGATAGACTCCTACTGATTCTTAGGATGATGAGGCAAACGTAGTGCATATTCATCTTTATTAACTTGACGTCCACGTCCAATAGCAATGGCGTCAGCTGGAACATCTTTTGTAATCGTTGAACCAGCTCCAACTAGTGAATTATCACCAAGTTCCACTGGAGCAATGATGGTTGAGTTTGATCCAACAAAGACATTATTGCCAATGACAGTCTTGTACTTATTCTTCCCGTCGTAGTTAACTGTAATCGTGCCTGCGCCAAAGTTAACATGGCTACCTACCTCACAGTTTCCGATATAGGTCAAATGACCTGCCTTGGTATTTTCACCGATTGAAGATCCTTTTACTTCAACAAAGTTTCCAATGTGAACTTGGGAAGCTAGACTTGAGCCTGGACGAATATGAGCATACGGACCGACTGTCACACCATCTGCAACTGTACTTTCCTCAATCATGGAATTCGTAATCACAGCTCCAGCTCCGATAGCGCTATCCACGATATAAGTTCCATTTCCCAAGACAGTTTCCGCCCCAATCTTCGTTTGACCTTTCAAGGTAACGTTGGCTTCGATTTGGACTTCAGGAGCAATCTCGACATCAACATCGATGTAAGTTGCTTCTGGATTGACAAAACTAACACCATTAACCATATGCTTTTGGTTGATACGACGGCGCATCACTGCTTCCGCAGTGGCAAGAGCCACACGGTCGTTTACCCCAAGACTTTCATCAAAATCCTTGAGAGTATAGGCGCCAACCTTCTCACCCGCATTACGGAAAATACCAATCACATCAGTAATATAGTATTCACCTTGGGCATTGTTGGTGTTGATGTTTTTAAGGGCCTCAAAAAGACGTTCATTGTCAAATACATATGTTCCTGTATTGATTTCCTTAATTTGCTTTTCAAAGTCTGTAGCATCTTTCTGCTCCACAATGCGAAGAACTTCAGCGTTATCGTTACGGACGATACGACCATACCCAAAAGGATCAGCTGCTTCAGCCGTTAAAATAGTCGCCACATTTTTGTGATTGATATGGAAATCCAAGAGGTTTTTCAAGCTTTCACCTGTAATCAGAGGAGTATCCCCAGCGATAACCAAGGTGTGGCCAGTACGATTTTGGAGAATGGGTTCTGCCATCATGACAGCATGCCCTGTGCCTAGTTGTTCTGATTGGGTAACAAAGTCTGTCTGACCAGCCAATACTTGCTCAACTAGCTCAGCCTTGTGACCAACTACAGTAACTGTTTTTTCAGGTTGAATAGCACCAACACTACGAAAAACATGTTCCAACATCGAAATTCCTGCTACTTTGTGAAGTACCTTTGGAAGATCTGATTTCATGCGAGTACCTTTACCTGCTGCTAAAATAATGGCATAATTTGACATAATCTTCTCTTTTCTCTAGAAATTCCCTTATATTATACCATAATTTACTTCCTTAGGAGTAAACAAACAGAGAAATAGGGGAAAACATGCTAGTTCATTCATCTTTTCAACGTTTTCTTTGATTTTTTTATCTATTTACGTTAAACTAATTAGATATGAGAAAAGAGATTCATCCAGCTATTATTTTTAGTCTATTCACCATTGTTATAGCTATTTTAATCTTTAATAAACCAGCTTATGAAGACCATTCGGTCAAGTCAAAAAGCAACACTGTCCAAGTTGAAAACCAGGCCTTGCATAATCTTGATAAACCCATTATTGACATTTCTGGTTGGCAAAGACCGGAGGAGATAAACTACGATATTTTATCTCAAAATATTTCTGGAGCTATTGTTCGTGTGCACAGTGGTACTCAACACACGGAAGCAAATGATGCGGCCTTTATCAACGGAGTTGATAAATCCTATAAAAATCACATTTCAGAATTTCAAAAGCGCAATGTCCCCGTAGCCGTTTATGCTTATCTAGCTGGTACGAACAAAGAAGAAATGGAAAAAGCGGCTGAAGTTTTCTACAATTCTGCTTCTCCATACAATCCTAGTTATTACTGGCTTGACGTTGAGGAAAAAACAATGGCCGACATGAATGACGGAGTCGAAGCTTTTCGGGCTAAACTTGAATCGCTGGGCGCTAAAAATATCGGGATTTACATTGGTGTCTATTTCATGCAAGAACATAGCATCAATACGGAAAATTTCTCTGCCGTCTGGATTCCTTCTTATGGGACAGACTCAGGCTACTTTGAGGCCACACCCAATACTGATTTAGACTATGACCTTCATCAGTATACTTCCAAAGGAAAAATTGCAGGATTTGAACATCACCTAGACATCAATCTCATTTCTACTGATAAGGAAAAAGAAGACACCTTCAGAAAGCTATTTTTAAAACCATAAAGCAAGTGAAAGTCGCAACTTTTTCACTTGCTTTTTCATTTTTTTGCCGTCTGTGTTATAATTGATAAGACAGAGAAAGAAATTTATGAAATTGAGGAGTCTAATATGTTTTCATGGATTGCACGAGTTATTAAAGGAATCGTCATCGCCTTAGGATTTATCCTACCAGGAATTTCTGGCGGTGTTTTAGCAGCTATTTTGGGAATTTACGAGCGAATGATTGGCTTTCTTGCTCATCCCTTTAAAGATTTTAAAGAGAATGTCCTTTACTTTATCCCAGTAGCTATCGGGATGTTGCTTGGGATTGGTTTATTTTCCTATCCGATCGAGTATTTGCTAGAAAATTACCAAGTCTATGTTTTGTGGAGCTTTGCTGGAGCTATCATCGGTACAGTTCCTAGCCTCCTTAAAGAATCTACTAGGGAGTCTGATCGTGATAAGATTGACCTAGTCTGGTTCTGGACTACCTTTATCATTTCAGGATTTAGCCTCTACGCTCTCAATTTTGTCGTAGGTTCACTCAGTGCTAGTTTTGTAAACTTCATCTTGGCAGGTGTTCTTTTAGCTCTTGGTGTCTTGGTGCCTGGTTTAAGTCCATCAAATCTACTCTTGATTTTAGGACTGTACGCTCCGATGCTAACTGGCTTTAAGACCTTCGATTTATTTGGTACCTTCCTTCCTATCGGGATTGGTGCAGGAGCAACTCTTATTATCTTTTCAAAATTAATGGACCATGCCTTGAACAACTACCACTCCCGTGTTTATCACTTTATTATTGGGATTGTGCTATCAAGCACCCTCTTGATTTTGATTCCAAATGCTGGAAGTTCTGAAAGCATCCAATACACTGGACTTTCTATCGTGAGCTATGTTCTCATCGCCTTCTTCTTTGCGCTTGGCATTTGGCTTGGTATCTGGATGAGTCAATTGGAGGATAAGTATAAATAATGGCAAAAAAAGTAAAGATTAAAAAAACTCTTGTCGAGCAGATCTTAACCAAAGCAGGAATTGAGCACACAGGGATTCAAATCAATGCGCTTGAGGGAGAACTTCCTTCGGAATATGATCGAACTCACATCTTTAAAACCTTGGCTCTATTAGGAGACAAAACGGGGCCAATCATCGGAATCGTTCCCATAACAGAACACCTCGCTGAAAAAAAATTAGCAAAGGTTTCTGGTAATAAAAAAGTGAGTATGATTCCACAAAAAGACCTAGAAAAAACGACAGGCTATATTCATGGGGCAAATAACCCCGTCGGCATTCGCCAAAAACACAACTATCCTATTTTTATTGATAAAACAGCTTTAGATTTAGACAAATTGATCGTCTCTGCTGGGGAAGTCGGGCATAGTATCATTATTGCTCCACAAGACTTGGCTAGCTTTGTGAAAGCAGATTTTGCAGATATCTTGGAGGAAAACAACTGATGAAACTCTATTTTGTGCGTCATGGCCGAACTATCTGGAATCTTGAAGGACGTTTCCAAGGTGCTGGAGGGGACTCACCTCTTCTTCCTGAGTCTATTGATACCTTAAAGGCGCTCGGTCAATATCTCAGCAATATCCCTTTCGATGAGATTTATTCAAGTGATTTACCAAGAGCGGTCAAATCTGCTAAAATTATCCAAAGTCAACTCCAGACGCAATGTCCTTTAGAGACTATTCCTGACCTGCGTGAATGGCATCTCGGAAAACTAGAGGGATTAAAAATTGCAACATTAGAGGCCATCTACCCACAACAAATCAAAGCTTTTCGTACAAACTTAGCTAAGTTCGATACAAGAATGTTTGAAGCAGAATCCCTCTACTCTACAACTCAACGTACCATTCAATTTATCAAATCTCTGAAGGGGAGTAAAGCTGAGAGAGTTCTAATCGTTGGTCATGGTGCGAATCTCACTGCTAGTCTTCGTACCCTTCTAGGTTATAAAGAACCCCTTCTTCGAAAAGATGGTGGTTTAGCCAATGCTAGTCTAACAGTTTTAGAAACCAAGGATTTTGAAACCTTCACTCTTGAAAGGTGGAATGACACTTCCTATCAAGGAAAATAATGGAACTTGATCTTAATGGTCAAGTTCTTTTTAGTTTTCAAAGAATATCCGTGAATTTCTTGACTATTTATGATAAAATGGGAGTATCGCAAAAAAGACTCATCGTATCAAATTTTGAGTAAAATTAGGAGGATTTCATGTCTACAGAACATATGGAAGAACTAAATGACCAGCAGATCGTTCGCCGTGAAAAAATGGCTGCGCTCCGTGAACAAGGAATTGATCCTTTCGGAAAACGTTTTGAACGTACTGCTAACTCTCAAGAACTAAAAGACAAATTTGCAGAACTCGATAAAGAACAATTACATGAATTAAACGAAACTGCTACTATCGCTGGACGTTTAGTTAGTAAACGTGGTAAAGGTAAAGTCGGCTTCGCCCATCTTCAAGACCGAGAAGGTCAAATCCAAATCTACGTTCGTAAAGATGCTGTTGGTGAAGAAAACTATGGAATCTTTAAGAAGGCTGACCTAGGAGACTTCCTCGGTGTCGAAGGTGAAGTCATGCGTACAGATATGGGAGAGCTCTCTATCAAGGCAACCCACATTACACACTTATCTAAAGCACTTCGCCCACTACCAGAGAAATTCCACGGTTTGACTGACGTTGAAACAATTTACCGTAAACGTTACCTTGATTTAATTTCAAATCGCGAAAGTTTTGAACGCTTTGTCACTCGTTCAAAAATCATCTCTGAAATTCGTCGTTATCTAGATGGACATGATTTTCTTGAAGTGGAAACACCTGTACTTCACAACGAGGCCGGTGGTGCTGCTGCCAAACCATTTATTACACACCACAATGCTCAAAATATTGACATGGTGCTTCGGATAGCTCTAGAACTTCATCTCAAACGTCTAATTGTCGGTGGTATGGAACGCGTCTATGAGATTGGCCGTATCTTCCGTAACGAAGGAATGGATGCAACTCATAATCCTGAATTTACTATGATTGAGGTTTACCAAGCTTATGCCGATTTCCATGATATTATGGATTTGACAGAAGGTATTATCCAGCATGCTGCAAAGGCTGTCAAAGGTGATGGTCCAGTCAACTACCAAGGTACTGAAATCAAAATCAATGAACCATTTAAACGTGTTCACATGGTGGATGCTATCAAAGAAATTACTGGTGTAGACTTCTGGCAAGATATGACTTTCGAGGAAGCCAAAGCTATCGCTGCTGAGAAGAAAGTTCCAGTTGAGAAACACTACACTGAAGTTGGTCACATCATCAATGCCTTCTTTGAAGAATTTGTCGAAGAAACATTGATCCAACCAACCTTCGTTTATGGGCATCCAGTAGCTGTCTCTCCACTTGCTAAGAAAAACCCTGAAGACGAGCGCTTTACTGACCGTTTTGAGCTCTTTATCATGACTAAGGAGTACGGTAATGCCTATTCTGAGTTAAACGACCCAATCGATCAACTTAGTCGCTTTGAAGCCCAAGCTAAAGCCAAAGAACTTGGTGATGATGAGGCAACAGGTATCGACTACGACTACATCGAGGCTCTTGAATACGGTATGCCACCAACAGGTGGTTTGGGTATCGGTATCGACCGTCTCTGCATGCTCCTCACTGATACAACCACTATCCGTGACGTATTGCTTTTCCCAACAATGAAATAATACTCTTCGAAAATCAAATTCAAACACGTCAGCGTTGCCTTGCCGTACTCAAGTACAGCCTGCGGCTAGCTTCCTAGTTTGCTCTTTGATTTTCATTGAGTATAAACCCTTATCCTCTGGTACTTGCCAGAGGATTTTTCGATACAAAAAGAGACTGAGGAAAAACTCAATCTCTTTTTCTTATTCTTGATTTTTAACTTGACTGGTGGCTACATCTTCCCCAAACCATTTCTGGCTGATTTCCTGGAATTTTCCTTCTTGGTATAGTGAGATAAAGGCTTGGTTCAAGGCAGCTAGCAATGTTTTATCAGCAGGTCTAACACCAACTGCAAAAGCTTCACTTTCAAATCCAGCTGAAAAGACATTATAGTCGCTTAATATCCCTTCGGACTGGAGATAATAATTAGCATATACCCGGTCAATCACCAAGGCATCAATCCGATCATTTTTCAAATCAATCAATGCTTCATTGAAACTTTGGTATTGATTGGCCTTCTGGTCTTTCACTCTATTCTTAAGTAGTTCTGGTTGTCCTTCAAAATTCAAATAACCAGAAGATCCAGCCTGAGCCCCTAAAACTTTGTCAGTCATATCCTGAACTGAGTGGATATTTTGAGACTTTTTAGAGACCAAAACTTGTTGATTTTCCATGTAAGGAATGGTAAAGGCAACCTTCTCTTTCCGTTCATCTGTAGCTGTATAGCCATTCCAGATGGCATCAATGGTACCATTTTGTAGTTCGGTTTCTTTCATATCCCAATCGATGGGTTGAAATTTAATCTGAATTCCTAGCTTTTCAGAGACAGCTTGGGCTAGGTCAATATCAAAGCCCGCGTACTGGCCATTCTTTTCCTCAAATCCCATAGGAACAAAGGTATTGTCAAAGCCAATGGTAATGCTACCCTGCTTTTGATATTTGGCCCAATTATCCTGATTTGGATCACTTGCCTTCTGAGTACAAGCTGTCAGGAAGAAGCTAAAGAACAGAGCAAGTACAAGGGCAATTTTCTTTCTCTTCATAGGCACCTCCTACTTTGGATCAACCTTAAGGATCTGATCAGCAATGTTTTCTGCAAACTGAAGGTCGTGGGTAACAACAATCTGAGTCATCCCACGCTCTTTATTTTGAAGGATAAGTTTTTCTACTTCTAATCGCAACTCTGGATCTAAGGCTGATGTAGGCTCATCATATCCAATAATTTCTGGGTTTATCATCATGGCGCGTGCTAAAGCCACCCGTTGTTTTTGCCCACCTGAAAGCGAGAAAGGAAAGGCATCTGCATACCCTGCTAACCCAAGTTGTTCTAACAAACCACGCGCCTTCTTCTCAGCAACTTCCTTCTCCATGTTCATTGTTTTTATAGGCGACAGAGTTAAGTTATCTAAAACTGACAAATGCGGAAAGAGTTGAAAATCTTGGAAAACAAATCCTAGAAGATTGCGCTTTTCTAGTTCGTCTATAGCTAGCGATTCGCCGTTATAGTAGATTTCTCCAGAATCGATGGTCTCCAGTCCAGCTAGCATACGTAATAGGGTTGTCTTTCCGCCTCCTGATGGACCTACGATTGCGAGGATTTGCTTCTCTGGAATTGATAGGCTGAAATTGGTTAAGATTTGTTTGCCACCAAAGGCTTTGTTGATGTTTCGTAATTCTAACATAGCAATCCTCCTATCTGTAATAACTGTACTTCTTCTCAAGTTTTTTCGCTACAATGGTTACAAGACCAATCATGATCAAATAAATCGCTCCAGCTAAAAACATAGGCACAAGGCTGGCATCTCGATTGGCTGCTGTACGACTAGCCAAAATCAAATCTGAAATCCCAAGGGCATAAACCAATGAAGTATCCTTGACCAAACTCATAATCTCATTAAAAACACTCGGTAAGACAATTTTTGTAACCTGAGGCAAAATAATATAGCGCACTGTGTCAAAAGGACTAAACTTCAAGACCTTAGCAGCCTCATACTGCCCTTTGGGAATGGTTTCAATTCCTCCACGAAAGATTTCAGCAAAGTAGGCTGCATAGTTCAATACAAAAGCAATTACAGCAGCTGGCAAACGATCTAAACGTATCCCAACACTAGGGAGCACATAGTAAATAAAGATTAATTGCAAAAGCAAGGGAGTTCCTCGCATTACCCAAATATAAAGGTCAATAAGATAATGGAGGGGTTTCCAACGGACCTGCAAAGCAAAGGCAACGACAATACCTAAGGGAATTGAAAAAATTAAAACTAGAGCAAAGACTTGAAGTGTCATACTTGCACCGTTTAACAAACTTGGTAATATCTCAAACATATAAGACATACTGCACCTCCTAAAAATAATTGTTCCTATTATAGCATAAATAAACAATTTAGCAAGAGTTTTTGTAAAAAAATTCCATTTCTCCTAAAAAAACGTATCTGACAAATTGACGGATACGTTTTTAAAGAGATAACTTTTAAAGTGTTTCTAAGAGTTCTTGCATCTGAACATCATCTGGAACGAGTTTTAAATAGGCTTCAACTTGTATCTTGGCCTCTTCAAAATATCCCAATTCACGCAAAAGATAAGTATACTGCTCCAGAAACTCAGGATTATCCTTGAGGTCAGACGATAACTCCTGATAAAGCTCATAAGCCTTATCTAAATCCTCAATTTTTTGGTAAGAACGTGCAATCATCCACCTAGTCAAGAGATTTTCAGGTTCTTGACTTTGGAGAGCAATGATATCTTCATACCGCTCTTGTTCCATATAAATAGTTGCAAGACGAAGGAAAATTTCTTCTGTATCCTCTGCATCATCCTTAGCAGTAATGAGAAACTGCTCTGCAGCACTAGGATCATGCAATTCGTACGAGAACTGAGAAGCAGCTAGTAAGAGCCGAGTCTCAAATGGATTTTTCTCCAGTCCTTTTTTAACGATACGAAGGGCTTCTTCCACCTGATGTTCCTTGTGCAAGGCTTGACTGTACCCGTATTCATATCCTTCAAAATCAGGTGAAATGGTATCAATCTGCTTAAAGTAAAGAACAGATTTTTGATACTCTTCTTGGTCAAAGTAAAGACTAGCCAGTTCAAAGGCAGTTTGATCATCGTATTCTAGTTCTAAGGCTTTTTCTAAGAATTCAGTTGCAGCTTCAAACTTACCTAACTGGGCATAAGCATAGCCAATTCGCTGATAAGTTGAGACGCCCGTTTGCTCATAGATAGAGCGATTGTCTAATTGAGCATAACCCTGAATAGCTTCCTGATAATTCCCTAACTCGCTATCCAACTCAGCCAAACCAAAAACTAATAAGGGATCGTCTGAGTAGTTTAAGGCTTCCAGTAACTTTTCTCGTGCTACATCTGTCAATCCTTCCAACTGGTAGAGGTCTGCCTTCAAGGTCAAGGCCGATACGTACCAGTCACTTTCGGGTATGATTTCCTCAAGGTAAGCAAAGGCTTCCTCAACATTGCCATCCTCGCTAGCAATGCTGGCTAAGTTCAGATTCACTTCTGGAAATTCTGTAACGATATTTTGGTAAATTTCTTTTGCTTGAGGATAAAAGCCAATTCCCTCTAGATAGCTTGCTAGTTCATAGAGAACCTCACTTGAATCTGTTTCAAGGGCTTTGTGAAAACACTGATCTGCTTTACTTAAATCTTGTTCATCCAAAGCCTTGAGCATACGTTGACTATTGTTCACTCTTGATTTCCTCTCCTTCTTCTTCATACAAACCGCTGACTTCTTTATACCAGTTAAAGATAGCTGAGATAACGACCTTGGCAGAGGCATAGACAGGAATTCCCAGCAAGACTCCCCAGATACCAAACATAGATCCTGAAGTCAGGAGAACAAAGAGGACATTGATCGGATGGATGTTTAACTGACTACCTAAAATAAGCGGAGAAACGAAGCGACCTTCAATCGTTTGTTCAACAATAAAGACAATAATCACTTTCAAAAGCATGACAGGCCCCGCTATTAAGCCTAAAACCAGAGCAGGCAACATCGCTAGAAAACTACCTAGGTAAGGTACTAGATTGAGAATACCAGCCGTAATCCCCAGGGTCACAGCATATCTGAGACCAATAATCTTAAAGAAGATAATAAACATAATCGCCACGATAATAGCAACTGTAACCTGCCCTCTGACGTAGTTTGACAACTGTTTATTAACATCTGACAAAACTTGTCCTACTGGTTCCTTTAACTTCGTAGGAATAAACTTGGTCAAATAATCTCGCAAACCTTTTCCATCGCGTAAAAGATAAAAGAGCATGAAAGGTACGATAATGACCGCTACAATAACCTGGGATACACTGCTGACAAAGGCACTCACCCAGTTAACGGCTTGGGAAGAGATTTTGCTCGCCCACATGGTCGCCTCAGTAGAAATATTGGCAAGAACCTGCTCCAACTGTGGCCTAAAATCATCTGGTAAACGTTTAGTTACAAGGTCATTGATCACCTTATCAGCATCTTCCAGGTATGTCGGCACATTCTTCGCAAAATTTAAGACTTGACGTTGCAGATTTGGAATAGCAACCGCC
Source organism: Streptococcus sp. 517s (assembly GCF_054445985.1). Classification (NCBI taxonomy): domain Bacteria; kingdom Bacillati; phylum Bacillota; class Bacilli; order Lactobacillales; family Streptococcaceae; genus Streptococcus; species Streptococcus sp. 517s. The sequence continues at coordinate 1,045,199 of NZ_CM136847.1, forward strand.
AGCCCCCAAATGATAAAGAGACCAATTATAACAAAGAGAATACTAATGGCAAGAACACGATTGATTTTGTGTTTCTCCATCCAGTCAACAATCGGATTGAGGAGATAATAAAGTAAACCAGATAAAATAACTGGCAACATGACAACTCCTAGAAAATCTAAAACTGGTAAAAAAATAAAACTAATCTTACTTAGAATGAAAAGGTTCAAGCCCAGTAACAAGGTTACCAAGAATACAGTAATAGCTTTATTATCTAAAAACCACTTGAAGAACCAAGATAGGCTAAAATGTTTCTCTTTATGTTCCATAAATACATCCTTTCTGTCATTCTCTCATTATACCATTTTTAGACTAAAATAACTCTTTTTTAAAGTGCTTACATAGATTAAATGAACACTTCCTGACTGTCATTTTGTGGTATAATAAATTTATCATTATTAAGAGGTATGGACATGAAAGAAACTGTTTATTTTGGAACTTACACTCGTCGCTTATCTAAAGGGATTTACAAGGCAGATTTTAATACAGAAACAGGCCAGCTTACAAATCTTGAACTCTTTGCTGCTGAACCAAGTCCGACCTACCTTGCCTTTGACCAACAGCAACACTTATACACCGTAGGGAGCCAGGATGGTTTGGGTGGAATCGCTGCTTACAAGACCGACGGCACCTTATTAAATCATGTGGTGGAAGAAGGCGCTCCTCATTGTTATGTGGCAGTAGATGAAAAACGTAGTCTCGTTTACGGAGCCAACTATCATAAGGGGCAAGTACTGGTTTATAAACGTCAAACGGATGGTAGCCTCATCCAAACGGATCTAGATCAGCATAGTGGACAAGGTCCTCATGAAAATCAAACTTCTCCTCATGTCCACTTTACAGATCTAACACCTGACCAGTATCTCGTCACATGTGATTTAGGTACGGATGAAGTAACGACCTACGATGTTAGTCCAGAAGGAAAACTAAGTAAACTCTATACTTATCATAGCCAAGCTGGAGCAGGGGCTCGCCATATCGTTTTCCATCATCATTATAAGATTGCCTACCTCATCTGTGAACTCAACAGTACCATTGAAGTCTTGATTTACGATGGTGTTGGTGAATTTGAACGCATGCAAGTCATTTCGACCTTGCCAGACGGATATGAGGGATTTAATGCTACTGCTGCCATTCGTCTTTCAAAAGACGGCAAATACCTCTATGCATCCAACCGAGGTCATGATTCCATTGCAGTCTATACAATTCTCGCTGATGGTAGTTTGGAATTATTAGAGATTGTTCCAAGTCATGGTAAAACACCACGTGATTTCGACCTTACTCCTGACCAAGAATTTCTAATTGCAGTTCACCAAGATTCAGATAATGCAACCGTCTTTAAACGTAATCCCGAAACTGGTCGATTAGCTGAGCTTTCTAACGATTTCCAAGTTCCTGAAGCTGTTTGCATCACATTTAAACATTAATGTAAAATAAAAATGAACTTGCTTAAGCAAGTTCATTTTTATTTTATAGTTTATTTCCGACATTGATACGGTTAATGGCGCGTTGCAAAGCAACCTTAGCTCGCCGTTCTTGGTCAATCAAGTGTTTATCTTGTGCTTCTTCAATCTCACGTTCAGCACGAAGTTTAGCACGTTGAGCACGGCTAATATCGATATCACGAGCACGTTCTGCTGAGTCTGCTACAATAGTAATGATGTCATTGGCAATCTCGATAATTCCTCCGTTCACTGCAATCCAGTTCACATGAGTATCATCATCAATTCGTTTTACCTTTACTTCATCAACTGCTAAAACCGCAATCATATTTTCATGTCGTGGCAAGATCCCCATCTCACCATCCAGAGTTCGTACCGATACAAAGCTGGCATGGTGATCATAGACGAGGCCATCTGGTGTCACGATCTGGACAGTTAAATGAGCCATAGATCACCTCTTAAAATCCCATTTTCTCAGCTTTTGCAATCACATCTTCGATTGAACCGACACCACGGAAGGCATCTTCTGGTAGATGGTCATGTTTTCCTTCAAGGATTTCCTTAAAGCCGCGAACTGTTTCCGCTACTGGTACATAAGAACCAGGTTGGCCAGTAAATTGTTCGGCAACGTTAAAGTTTTGAGACAAGAAGAACTGGATACGACGGGCACGAGCAACCAAAGTCTTTTCTTCATCAGAGAGTTCATCCATACCAAGGATAGCAATGATATCTTGCAATTCATGGTAACGTTGAAGGACACGTTTGACCTCAGCAGCAACTGCATAGTGCTCCTCACCAACAATCTCAGGTGCCAAGGCACGAGAGCTTGAAGCTAGAGGATCAACGGCTGGGTAGATACCCAACTGTACCAACTTACGTTCCAAGTTTGTAGTTGAATCCAAGTGAGCGAAGGCTGTTGCTGGCGCAGGGTCAGTATAGTCATCCGCTGGCACGTAGATAGCCTGAATAGAGGTTACAGAACCCTTCTTCGTTGATGTGATACGTTCTTGCAATTGACCCATTTCCGTAGCAAGTGTTGGTTGGTAACCAACGGCTGAAGGCATACGACCCAAAAGGGCAGATACTTCTGAACCAGCCTGAGTGAAACGGAAGATATTATCGATAAAGAGAAGCACATCTTGGCCTTCTACATCACGGAAGTATTCAGCGATTGTCAAACCAGTAAGGGCAACACGCATACGTGCTCCAGGTGGTTCATTCATCTGACCAAATACCATGGCTGTTTTCTCGATAACACCTGATTCTTTCATTTCCCAGTAAAGGTCGTTCCCTTCACGAGTACGTTCCCCAACACCAGTAAATACTGAAATACCACCGTGTTCTTGGGCAATATTGTGAATCAATTCTTGGATCAAGACAGTTTTACCAACTCCGGCACCACCGAAAAGTCCAACTTTACCACCTTTTAGGTAAGGGGCAAGAAGGTCGATAACCTTGATCCCTGTTTCCAAGATTTCAGATGAGGTAGACAATTCATCAAAAGTTGGAGCTTTCTTATGAATTGGCTGACGCTCAGCGTCTTCAGCGAAAGGAGCATCCAAGTCAATCGTATCTCCCAAAACGTTGAAGACACGTCCCAAAGTTTCTTTACCTACTGGTACAGAGATTGGACGGCCTGTGTCCAAAACTTCCATTCCACGAGTCAAACCATCTGTTGATTCCATGGCGATCGTACGAACCATACCATCACCCAACTCCAAGGCTACTTCAAGGACGATTTTTGTTTTTCTTTCGTCATTTTTGTAGACGACAAGTGCATTATTAATCTCAGGAAGTGTTTCACCTGCTGCGAACAAGACGTCGACAACGGGTCCAATAACCTGAGCAATTTTACCTGAACTCATCTCCTTCTCCTATTCTATATAAGATACTGTCGGTTCCTAGTTCACCTAGGTCCTAAGTTCATTTTGATACGAGAGAGGCAAAGCCTTATTCTAAGGCACTAGCCCCCGCTACAATTTCTGTAATTTCTTGTGTAATCGCCGCCTGTCTGGCACGGTTATACTGGATTGTCAAATCATTGATGACTTTCTTGGCATTATCAGTCGCCGTTTGCATGGCTGTCATACCTGCAGCATTCTCAGCTGTCTTGGCATCGATTATAGCCCCGTATATCATACTTTCTGCAAACTGAGGTAACAACTGCTCTAGAATCTCATCACGACTCGTTTCCAACTCAAAGGTCAAGCTATACTCTTCATCCGCTTCATTTGGATCTAAGTCAACAATCGGCAGCATTTGTTCCACACGCATTTGACTTGTGAGAGTATTGACATGATGATTGTAGCAGACGTATAATTCATCAAAAAGTTCGTTTTGGTACATCTCAATCGTTTTTGAAATAATTTTACGAACTTCATCAAAACTAGGTTGATCTGCCAAGCCACGTAGTTCATAGATTGGCTGAATGCCACGAGCCTTAAAGAAATCAGCTCCCATCCCACCGATACAGATTATCTCAAAACCTTTACCATCTGGATGGTATTCTTCTTTCAGCTCCATAACGGCTTTAAGGATGGAAGCATTATAACCTCCAACCAAGCCACGGTCTGAAGTGATAACGATATAGCCTGTTTTCTTAACTGGACGACTGATGAGCATCGGATTGGTTGAACCACCAGATCCGTTACCATGCAGAATATCCGTCAAAAGCTTACGAACTTTCTGAGCGTAAACTTGGAAGTTGCGAGCCGCTTCTTCAGAGCGACCTAGTTTAGCAGCCGATACCATTTGCATGGCATTAGTGATTTGACTAGTATTTTTTGTTGAGGCGATTTTTGTTTTAATATCATTTAGAGATACTGCCATCTGACACCTCTATTCTTATTGGAAGCTGGATTGATTGAGAAACTCTGTAATCGCAGCATCCAAGACTGCTTCTTCTGGCAAGTCTTTTGTTTCACGAATAGTTTCCAAAATCTCTGGATGTTGTGCATCAAAGAAATCATGAAACTCTTCCTCAAAACGAACAATGTCATCTACAGGAATCGTATCCAAGAAACCATGTGTCAAAGCATAGAGAATGGTTACTTGTTTCTCAACAGGTAATGGTTTGTGAACTGGTTGTTTCAGAACTTCAACGGTACGACGTCCACGATTTAACTTAGCTTGAGTAGCCGCATCCAGATCAGAACCAAACTTAGTGAAGGCTTCCAACTCACGATATGAAGCAAGGTCGATACGAAGTGTACCAGCAACCTTCTTCATAGCTTTGATTTGTGCAGAACCACCTACACGAGATACAGATGAACCCGCATCGATGGCTGGACGAATACCTGCATTGAAGAGACCATCGCCAAGGAAGATTTGACCATCTGTGATTGAAATCACGTTGGTTGCGATATAAGCAGAGATATCTCCTGCTTGTGTTTCGATAAATGGTAGGGCTGTGATTGAACCACCACCAAGCTCGTCAGAAACTTTAGCTGAGCGCTCAAGCAAACGGCTGTGGAGGTAGAAAACATCCCCTGGGAAGGCTTCACGACCTGGTGGACGACGAAGCAAGAGAGAAAGTTCACGATAAGCTACCGCTTGTTTTGAAAGATCATCATAAACGATCAAAACATGCTTACCTTGGTACATAAACTCTTCTGCCATAGCCACCCCAGCATAAGGAGCTAGGAAGAGCAATGGAGATGGTTGTGAAGCAGAGGCTGTCACAACGATTGTGTAGTCCAAGGCACCGTACTGACGAAGTGTTTCTACTTGCGTACGAACTGTTGATTCTTTTTGTCCAATCGCTACATAGATACAGATCATATCTTGACCTTTTTGGTTCAAGATCGTATCAATTGCAATAGTTGTTTTCCCTGTCTGACGGTCACCGATGATCAACTCACGTTGACCACGACCAATCGGTACAAGGGCGTCAATAGCTTTCAAACCTGTTTGCAATGGTTCTGATACAGACTTACGCTCCATAACACCAGGAGCTGGTGCTTCCACTGGACGAGTCTTGTCAGTATGGATTTCTCCAAGACCGTCAACTGGACGACCAAGTGGGTCAACAACACGTCCAATCAGGCTATCACCCACAGGGACCTCCATGATTTTACCTGTACGGCGAATGGTATCACCTTCACGAATATCTGTAAAGTCTCCAAGGATGATAATCCCAACGTCTGTAGACTCCAAGTTTTGCGCCATCCCATAAGAGCCGTTTTCAAAAATCAACAGCTCTCCACTCATGGCATTTTCAAGACCGTGAGCACGCGCAATTCCGTCCCCGATATAGGTTACAACACCTGTTTCAGACACATCAAAATTGGGTTTGAAATTTTCAATTTGTTGCTTAATTAAAGCGCTGATTTCTTGTGCGTTAATTGCCAAAAGAACACCACTTTCTATTTCAAATTTTCTTTAACAACTCGAAGTTGTTGTTTAATACTCACATCAATTGTCTTGTGATTAGCAAAAATGACAAAACCACCAATGAGTCCTTCATCAATTTGTTCTTTGATACTCCGTACTTTCAGAGACATTTTTTTCTCTATCAAGGGAAGCAAACGTTCCTTCTGTTCGTCCGTTAAAGGATGAGCTGAAGAAATCGTAACTACAAAATGATTGGTTTCTCTTTCAAGACGATTCAAACAATCAACAATGATATCATAAAAAAGATTTGCTCTGTGATTGTAAATCAGAACCTGAATAAAGTTTTGCATTAAAGGTGAGACAGAGTCTTGAAAAAAAACAACTGTTTTTTCCTTATCAGACTCATCAACTGCCACCTGAGCTAAAAAAGAAGGTAAGCCCGTTTCTTCTGCGACTTGCTTGATTTGATCCAAGTCTGAAAAAATCCGGTCCTCTTCTCCTTTTTCAATCACTAATTGGACAAAAGGCATGCTGTACTTTTCAATTACCTTTGCTGTTTTCTTGTCCATTAGGCTTCTCCTAGCTGATCGATATATTGATCAATGAGTTCCTTATGAGCATGACTGTCAAGGTTTTTTGAGATGATTTTACCAGCGAGACTAATCGTCAAATCTGCCACCTCGCCCTTAACACTTTGCAAAGCTTCAGCTTTATTCTGAGCAATTTCTTGATTCGCCTTCTCTTTTAAGCGACCTGCTTCTACTTTAGCATCAGCCAGAATATCTGCTTTGCTCTTTTCTGCAGTCTCTTTAGCATTTTCAATGATTGTTTTGGCTTCGTTGCGACTACCAGCCAATTCATCTTCACGTTTTTGGGCAAGAGTTTCTGCTTTTTGACGAGCCTGTTCAGCTCCATCAATATCAGCAGCAATTTTATTTGCCCTTTCTTCGAAGACACTTGTCAAGTTTGACCACGCATATTTCTTAACTAAGACAATCAAAAGGATAAAAGAGCCAGCGATTAAAATAAAGTTACCAATTAATTCACCTACTGTTACGTGCATCTGTTACTCCTTTCTACTCTTCATCATTAATTTTATTTCCTAGATACATAGAAGACAAGACTGTGAATACATAAGCCTGAACACAGGAAATAAACACAGAAAACGCCGTCCAGACTAGATTGGTAACAAATGCGACTGGATACCAATAAAGAGCCTGATGTGAAAGTGTGATAAGCAGACTAGCCATCACTTCTCCGGCAAAGATATTTCCGAATACCCGCAAAGCAAGTGATAGGAAATTCGTGACTTCTTCAAGGAGATTCATCGGTGTCATAAATCCTGGGGTAACAAAGCCTTTCAGATATTTTTTAACACCACGGCGACGAATTCCTTCTATATGGGTCATCAGGATAATTCCAAATGACAAAGCCAAGTCAAACTGGAGATTTGCAGTTGGCGATGTCCAAAGGTTTGTCCCATCTGTAGTTTGAAGTTTCGCCATCAAACCAAGATTGTTTGCGATAACCATAAAAAGAAATAAACACAAGTAAAAGAGTGAGTAATCTTTCATGTACCGAGAACCTACGTTGGGTTCTGTAAATCCGACTACAAAGTCATAGAGATACTCTAGTGCATTTTGCTTTCCTTTGGGTTTCACAGTCATATTACGACTTGCCCAATAGATAAAGCCAAAAATCAGTGCCACAGACAACAAAGTCAATGCTGTCAAGGTTAAATCAAAGGTAACAGGACCAATATTGATGGTTGGATTGATACTTTCTTCCATCTAGAATCCTCCCTTTTCCATTTTATACTTCTCTTTATTTGATGATAAATGAAAATACGAGAGTTACAAAGAATGTTCCTTCGATAAAGGCAATCCCCATGATCATTAAGCTACGCAATTGTGGAATGATGTCTGGTTGGCGAGCTGCTGACTTGAACAAACCGTTCATCAACATACCTTCTGCAAGGGATACACCCATACAGGCAAGACAAAGACCGAAAAATGTTAAATTCATGATGAATTCTCCTTTTATTTAAAATTTACTTATTTAGTTTAGTCCTAAAATTTTGATTTGTCAACTTTTTACTCATATTGAAAGCGTTTCAGATGATTTATTTCTATTTTTGCCATTTTTATCCTATTATATAGAAAAATTTCTCATTTTAGAGCGAGTGTTTTTCCACTTTCACTCTGTTTTCCTAAATAAAATGCAAAATCCAAGTTTAAAACTTGGATCTTGCATTTTATTTGAAATAGTAGGAATAGTGTTGTTTACAACCTGGATTAAATGGGGATTTGCAATAAGGGCAAGTTATCTGCTTTTGATATTCTTGAAATGTTATTGTCCTCTTACAAGCCCCACATAAAATCGGTCGATCCTCCGCAAGCGTCAAGGGGTAAGGTGAAAACAAATGCGTTTCTATAGCATTGTGGCACTGATAGCAAGCATAGTATTTTTTACACTCATAGCACTGGAGGGAAATAATATCCTTTTCACCGTGATAGTGAACACATCTGCTTTCATTATCTACCAACAATCCTTGCACTTGAATCATTCACTTTTCCTTCTCTAGGCACGAACTGTGACACTTGTCCCGTCTTCCTTATAGAGATTGATAAGACCTTCCTTAAGAGCGCGGACCATGTCACCTGCCTGAACAGGTTGGGGAACCTTGATGGTCAAGAGTTCCATTGGATTTGGAGCACGGTCGATTTTATTTCCTTTAGAATCGTGAAGATTTTCGATATAGGTTTCAAAATGACGGAAACCTGGTCCGTAAAACTCAACTTGATCGCCTTCGTTAATTACATTCCGTTGACGAATAGTTGCTGTCTGGGTTGCTTCATCATAAGCTACCACTTCAGCAACAAACTTGTATTCAGGGATTTTACGGCGTGCACCAAACAACTGTTCATTTTCTGTAGGTGTACTATAATAGAAACCTGTTGCCAATTCACGTTGGGCAACCTTCCACATCTCATCTACCAAGTCTTGTTTGATAGCTTCAAATTTTTCTGGGCTTTCAAGGTAAGCATCCACAGCCGCCTTGTAACAGTTGGTCACAGTTGAAACATAGTGGATGGACTTCATACGACCTTCAATTTTTAGACTATCTACACCATTTTCAATCATATCTGGAATATGGTCAATCATAGACATGTCAACGGCTGACATCGAAAATTCTTCTGGGATTTCACCCTTAAGGCTCTTACGTTCTTGGCCAAAAGGCATATCGTAGAGATCGTATTTCCAACGGCAAGATTGAGAACAACCACCACGGTTAGCATCACGCATACTCATGTGGTTTGAAAGCGTACAGCGACCTGAGTAAGAAATACACATGGCTCCATGGACAAAGGCCTCAATCTCCACGTCTGTACGTTTGCGAATCTCTGCCAATTCTTCCATTGAAACTTCACGAGCCAAAACCACGCGAGTTAGACCAAGTTCTTTCCAGAACTCTAGCGTTTCATAGTTAGTCGCACTGGCTTGAGTTGAAAGATGGATTTCAAGACCTGGTGCTTCTGTTGCTGCAATCATGATCAAGGCCGGATCTGACACGATAACTGCCGCAATCCCAATGTCTCGCAACTTACGGAACCACTCACCAGCCCCAGCTTCGTTTCCTTCGTGCATAACCATGTTGGCAGCCACATAGACCTTGGCACCATGCTTGGCAGCGAACTGCACACCTTCTTCCATCTGTTCAAAAGTGAAGTTTCCTGCACGGCTACGAAGACCATAAGCTTGTCCACCTATAAAAACAGCATCAGCTCCATACCGAACAGCCACTTTTAGCTTCTCTAAAGTCCCTGCAGGCGATAAAACCTCAGGACGTTTTAATGTTTTTGTCATGTTTTCTCCTATTTGCAATATAAAAGTTTGACGTTTTTCCTTCTCATTTTATAGTAAATAATGAATAAAATCAAGCCTAGGCAAATTGTTTTGACAATTCTAATCTTCTTAGAAACGAAAAACTAGTCTTCTGAGACTAGTTGTTTTCAAGATAAAATTCAAAACGTTCACCCACATACTGACTCTTGACATATTCAAAAGCTGTCCCATCATCGAGATAGGAAACCTGAGTCAAGGCTAAAATGGCATGCCCCTTTTCGACTTCTAGATAGTGAGCAATTTTTTCCTTAGCTAATCTCGCATAAATGGTCTGTTGGGATTTTCCAATTCGGTAACCATGTTCTTGCAAGGTTTGGAAGAAATGACTGGTGATTTCTTCTTTTTTGAAATCCTTAATGAATTTCTCAGGAATGGATGCGACTTCATAGACTAGCGGAACTTGGTCAGCGTAACGCACCCGTTCCATGCGAATAATATTCTCTGTCGGAGTAATCCCTAGCTTTGCGACCTCTTGCTCATTTGGAATGGTTCTTCTGTAAGAAATAAGTTGGCTAGAAGGTACTTTGCCCTGAGATTTGACAATCTCCGTAAAACTGGTCGTCCCCCGCATTTTTTCTTGGACACGAGTGCTAGAGACAAAAGTCCCACTTCCTACACGACGCTCCAAAACTCCTTCCTCAACTAAGAGAGAGATAGCCTGGCGTAATGTCATCCGGCTAACTTGAAACTGTTCAGCTAAATCTCGCTCACTTGGAAGTCTCTCACCAATTTTCCAATGATGCTCATCTATATCCTTCTTGATTTGATCGTGGATTTTCATATAAGCTGGTAGCATGATTCTCACTTCTTTTCTTTATTTTCTCCATTGTACCGTATTTGCTAAGAAAAAGTCAAACTTTGCCTTGTTTAGTTGGTAATTCGCCCCTATTTGTGATAAAATATTGAAAAAGATATTTCTTTTGAGAAAGGAAAAAGATGAGCAACATTTCAACTGATTTGCAAGATGTCGAAAAAATCATCGTGCTGGACTATGGTAGCCAATACAACCAGCTGATTTCACGCCGTATTCGTGAAATTGGTGTTTTTTCTGAGCTAAAAAGTCACAAAATCTCAGCTGCAGAGGTTCGTGCGATTAACCCTGTAGGGATCATCCTCTCTGGTGGACCAAACTCTGTATACGAAGATGGTTCATTTGATATTGACCCAGAAATTTTTGAACTTGGCATTCCAATTTTAGGAATCTGCTATGGTATGCAACTTTTAACTCATAAACTTGGAGGAAAAGTTGTCCCTGCAGGTGATGCTGGTAACCGTGAGTATGGCCAATCACCACTTACTCATACCACTTCTGCCCTCTTTGAAGGAACACCAGAAGAACAGATTGTTTTGATGAGCCATGGCGATGCTGTTACAGAGATTCCAGCTGATTTTGTTCGTACTGGTACTTCTGCTGACTGTCCTTATGCAGCCATTGAAAACCCAGAAAAGCACATCTATGGTATCCAATTCCACCCAGAAGTGCGCCATTCTGTATACGGAAATGATATCCTTCGCAACTTTGCCCTTAACATCTGTAAAGCTAAGGGTGACTGGTCAATGGACAACTTTATCGATATGCAGATCAAGAAAATCCGTGAAACTGTAGGTGACAAGCGTGTTCTTCTCGGTCTATCAGGTGGTGTTGACTCTTCTGTTGTTGGAGTTCTTCTTCAAAAAGCAATCGGTGATCAATTGATCTGTATCTTTGTAGACCACGGTCTTCTCCGTAAGGGAGAGGCTGACCAAGTTATGGACATGCTTGGTGGTAAGTTTGGTTTGAACATTGTCAAAGCAGATGCTGCTAAACGCTTCCTTGACAAACTTGCAGGTGTTTCTGACCCTGAGCAAAAACGTAAAATCATCGGTAACGAATTTGTTTATGTCTTTGATGACGAAGCTAGCAAGCTAAAAGATGTGAAATTCCTTGCTCAAGGAACGCTTTACACTGACGTGATTGAGTCTGGTACAGATACTGCTCAAACCATCAAGTCGCACCACAACGTTGGTGGTCTTCCAGAAGACATGCAATTTGAATTGATTGAACCATTGAACACTCTTTATAAAGACGAAGTCCGTGCCCTCGGTACAGAGCTTGGTATGCCAGACCACATCGTATGGCGCCAACCATTCCCAGGACCAGGACTTGCTATCCGTGTCATGGGTGAAATCACTGAAGAAAAACTAGAAACTGTTCGTGAGTCTGATGCTATCCTGCGTGAAGAAATCGCTAAAGCTGGTCTTGACCGCGATATCTGGCAATACTTCACTGTCAACACAGGTGTTCGTTCAGTTGGTGTTATGGGTGATGGTCGTACTTATGACTACACAATCGCCATTCGTGCGATCACTTCTATCGATGGTATGACAGCTGACTTTGCCAAGATTCCTTGGGAAGTCCTTCAAAAGATTTCTGTACGTATCGTCAACGAAGTGGACCACGTTAACCGCATCGTCTACGATATTACAAGTAAACCACCTGCAACCGTTGAGTGGGAATAGGCCAATCGCACTTAAAAAGAACTCTGAATCAGATTCAGAGTTCTTTTTTATATGCAGGGAAAGCATTTCTGCTTTCCTTTTTTTATTTGCGTTTCTTCTTCGCTTTTTTCATTTTGTTGGCCATGCGTTTCATAGACTGTTTCATGGCAAATTCACCGATTTTACCTTTGAGACCTCCACCAAACATCTGGCTCATATCTGGCATGCCTGCGCCTCCTAGACCTGACATATCCGGCATTCCACCTTGTCCCATCATGCCTTCAAGGGCAGAAATATCCATTCCTCCCATATTTGGCATATTTTTTGGAAGGTTATTTGGATTGATTCCCATTTGCTTCATCATCTTGTTCATATCTCCAGACATGACACCTTGCATGAGCTGTTTGGCCTGGTTAAAGTCCTTGATAAATTTATTAACTTCGACAAAGGTATTTCCAGAACCTGCAGCGATACGACGGCGACGACTTGGATTTAACAAATCAGGGTTTTCACGTTCTTCAAGTGTCATGGAAGATACAATGGCACGTTTGCGCGCAATCTGGCGCTCATCCACCTTCATATTTTGAAGGGCTGGATTGTTAGCCATACCTGGGATCATCTTGAGCAAGTCTTCCATTGGCCCCATGTTTTGTACCTGATCCAATTGATCAATGAAATCATTGAAATCGAAGGTGTTTTCACGCATCTTCTCAGCCATTTCAAGGGCTTTTTGCTCATCGTATTCCTGAGAAGCTTTCTCAATCAAGGTCAACATATCCCCCATACCAAGGATACGGCTTGACATACGGTCTGGGTGGAAGGTTTCAATATCTGTGATCTTTTCACCCGTACCAGTAAACTTGATTGGTTTACCAGTGATATGACGAACGGATAGAGCCGCACCACCACGTGTGTCCCCATCAATCTTGGTAAGGATGACACCAGTTACTTCCAACTGAGCATTAAACTCACGGGCAACATTAGCTGCTTCCTGACCAATCATGGCATCAACAACGAGTAGAATTTCGTTTGGTTGGGCCAATGCTTTTACGTCACGAAGCTCATTCATTAGGAGCTCATCAATCTGCAAACGACCTGCCGTATCGATCAAGACATAGTCGTTGTGATTGGCTTGTGCTTGCTCCAAACCTTGGCGAACAATCTCAACAGCTGGAACCTCTGTTCCAAGTGCAAAGACAGGAACATCAATTTGTTGTCCAAGCGTTTTCAACTGATCGATGGCTGCTGGACGATAAATATCTGCCGCAATCATCAAAGGACGAGCATTTTCTTCCTTCTTGAGTTTATTAGCCAATTTACCGGCAAAGGTTGTTTTACCAGCCCCCTGCAAACCGACCATCATGATGATAGTTGGAATTTTGGGTGACTTGATAATTTCTGCCGTATCAGAACCTAAAACAGCTGTCAGTTCTTCATCAACGATTTTGATAATCTGTTGAGCAGGATTAAGGGTATCAATGACTTCATGTCCAACTGCACGCTCACGAACCTTCTTGATAAAGTCCTTCACAACAGGCAAGGCAACGTCGGCCTCAAGCAAGGCCAAACGAATCTCTTTAGTTGCTTCTTGAACATCAGCCTCAGAGATTTTTCCCTTTTTACGTAGATTTTTAAAGACGTTCTGCAAACGTTCTGTTAAACTTTCAAATGCCATTTTTTTCTCCTATATTTCATTAATTCGGTGGAAAACGTCCAAAATCTTGTAAACAAACAAGTTCTTCTGGAGTGACTTCTTTCATTATCTCATTTGGATATCCCCAACAGCTAAAGCCCTCTTGAAGAGCTCGAGAGATAGAATCAGGCGAGAGGATTTGTAGTCTTGTGGGAAAAGGAGCCTCAGCAGCTAATAGTTTACAGGGTATACCTTTGTAGATGACTATACTCCCCATACTTATTCTCTATTATCAATGCTTGTTAAGACTTCTATCTGATCCTGCAGAAAGTCATCCTTGGGATAACGCTCCAAGATCTGGTCAAAAATCTGACTGCGGACAATGTAGTCTGAGTACATGTGCAATTTCATCTCATAATCTTCTAGAATCTTTTCTGTCCGCTTGATATTATCATAGACAGCCTGACGACTGACACCAAACTCTTCAGCAATCTCAGCAAGACTGTAGTCATCAGCATAGTAGAGTTCAATATAGTTCATCTGCTTGTCTGTCAAAAGCGCAGCATAAAATTCAAAAAGCGCATTCATACGATTGGTTTTTTCAATTTCCATAATTTTTATTATACCAAAAAAACGATTTTACTGCTAGAGTAGAAGCACTTCAAATAGAACAAGAATAAAAAAAGAACCTTGCAAGGCAAGATTCTTTTAGTGTCTGACTTAAATAATTGTTCTTCTGGGAACTTAATCGAATTAAGCTTCGATTTCTGTAACCATACCTGAACCAACAGTACGTCCACCCTCACGGATAGAGAATGTAGTACCTTGTTCTACGGCGATTGGGTGGATCAACTCAACGTCGATAGTCACGTTATCACCAGGCATTACCATTTCAGTACCTGCTGGAAGTTCGATTGAACCTGTAACGTCAGTAGTACGGAAGTAGAATTGTGGGCGGTAGTTGTTGAAGAATGGAGTGTGACGTCCACCTTCTTCTTTAGTAAGGATGTAGACTTCACCTTTGAATTTAGTGTGTGGGTTGATTGAACCTGGTTTAGCGATAACTTGTCCACGTTCGATTTCGTCACGTTGAATACCACGAAGAAGAACACCTACGTTATCTCCGGCAAGACCTTCATCAAGTTGTTTACGGAACATTTCAACACCAGTAACAACTGCTTTTTGAGTTTCGTCTTTGATACCAACGATTTCAATTTCGTCGTTGACACGAACAGTACCACGGTCGATACGTCCTGAAGCAACAGTACCACGTCCAGTGATTGAAAATACGTCTTCGACTGGGAGAAGCAATGGTTTATCTGTATCACGTTCTGGTTCTGGGATGTACTCATCAACAGTATCCATCAATTCCATGATGATATCTTCGTATTTAGTATCACCTTCAAGTGCTTTAAGAGCTGAACCTTGGATAACTGGAAGATCGTCACCTGGGAAGTCGTATTCTGACAAGAGGTCACGGATTTCCATTTCAACCAATTCAAGCAATTCTTCGTCGTCTACCAAGTCAACTTTGTTCATGAAGACGATAAGGTGTTTAACACCAACTTGACGTGAAAGAAGGATGTGTTCACGAGTTTGTGGCATTGGTCCGTCAGTTGAAGCTACTACAAGGATAGCTCCGTCCATTTGAGCAGCACCAGTGATCATGTTTTTAACGTAGTCCGCGTGTCCTGGAGCGTCGATGTGAGCATAGTGACGTTTTGCAGTTTCATACTCAACGTGCGCAGTGTTGATAGTGATACCGCGTTCGCGTTCTTCTGGAGCAGCATCAATAGACGCATAGTCTTTAGGTTGGTTAACTGCTGAAGGCAAGCGACGTGCCAAAACAGTTGTGATAGCTGCAGTCAAAGTAGTTTTACCGTGGTCAACGTGTCCGATAGTACCAATGTTAACGTGTGGTTTACTACGATCGTATTTTTCTTTTGCCATTTGAGTAAAAGCCTCCAATAAAATATATTTTATAGATAGACAGTAGGCAATACAGTCTAACTTTCCTTACTATTTTATCAAATTTCTGCTAAATTGCAAGTGTTTTACACATATTTTGTGAATTAATCTGGATCTTACAAAGTGCTGTTCTTCTGCTTCTTTATACAATTAAAGCTTATTTCATTCTAGCTGTATTATGCTCACAAAAAAATCAGGTTTCCCTGATTCTAAATGGATTCTGATTTTTCCAGTTCTTTAGCTTCCTTATGATTTTCATATAATTTTGCCAAGAACTTAGTGATTTCTTTGAGAATAGAGTAGGTTGGCACTGCTACAATCATCCCTATGACGCCGTAAATATTACTTGACAATAAGAGAAGCACCAAAATCGTAATCGGGTGTACTTTCATAACCCCTCCAACGATACGTGGATAAAGAACATTTCCATCGATTTGCTGAATAATAAGCATATAGGCAACCGCAATCAGCATACGATGAGGATCCGTGAATACATTGGCAATCACCATCGGAATCAAGCCAATGCTTGGGCCAACATAAGGAATCAAATTTGCAATTCCAGAGAAAATAGCAAAAACTAGGGCGTACTTTAATCCGATAACGCTATAACCAATATAGGCTAAACATCCAATAATAACCGCATCAATCGCAATTCCGCTGATATAACGTGCTATGGTTGTATTGAGATTGGTTAAAAGGCTAGAAAGATTTAATTTGTCATGTTTTAAGACGGTACGTTCCAACATCGGTAGCAACTTATGACCATCCAACAAGAAATAAATCAAGAAGACGGGGGTCATAATGAGAATCAGAACCGTGCTAAACAAGGCTGAAAGAACGCTTCCTAAACTATTGCTGACGCTATTAAGGATATTCTGGAGGATATCCACATAGGAGAGATTAAGTTGTTGGATTGTTTGTTGAATATCAATATTTTGGAAGACTGGATTCATGGACAAATCGATGATCAAATCTTGTAGTCTACTATAGATGTTTTGACTAGAAATAATCAAGCTGGTCAACTGATTAATCAAAATCGGCAAGAGATAAACGACCCCAACCACGATAGCACCAATTAAAGCACAGAGAGTGACCAAGACACCAATTAGACGATTAATCTTACATCTCTTTTCCAAAAAGGTAACGATTGGATTGGTAATGTAGTAAAAAAATCCACCTAACAAAAATGGAATCATGATGGTATTCACAACCGTCACGAAAGGAGTAATAATCGCTCCCATCTCTCTCCAAAGATAGAAAATCAGTGTTAATAATAAAATTTCAGCTGTCCAAAAAAATAATTTGTTTCTACGGAACATAGGCATCCTCCTCTATTTATTTTATCATATTTCTTCAAAAGATAAGATGGCTTTAGTATAAAAGCGAGAATATTTTTTTTCTTTATGATAAAATAAAGCTAATATGAAAAAAATAATTCTATCTTTTATAACACTTTTTGTTTTTGGAACAGTTTCTACTGTTTCTGCTCAGGAGTTTGATGTTGCTGCTAAACATGCCATTGCTGTCGAGGCTACAACTGGAAAAATCCTCTACGAGAAAGATGCAAATCAGCCTGTAGAAATTGCTTCTATTACCAAACTTGTTACAGTCTATTTGGTCTATGAGGCCTTGGAACAAGGAACCATCAGCCTATCTACACCTGTCGATATTTCGGACTATCCTTACAAACTTACAACCAATTCTGAGGCGAGTAACGTCCCTATGGAAGCTCGAAATTATACTGTTGCACAATTATTAGAGGCTACAATGGTATCCAGTGCAAACAGTGCTGCGATTGCGCTAGCAGAAAAAATTGCTGGTTCTGAGAAAGACTTTGTAGACAAAATGAGGGCTAAACTTCTTGAATGGGGAATTCAAGATGCAACTATTGTAAATACAACTGGTTTAAATAATGAGACCCTTGGTGATAATATCTATCCTGGTTCTAAAAAAGATGATGAAAACAAGTTGAGTGCCTACGACGTTGCAATCGTCGCTCGTAACCTCATACGAGATTATCCTCAAGTTTTGGAAATCACCAAAAAGCCAACTTCTACTTTTGCTGGACTTGAAATCCACTCAACCAACTATATGTTGGAAGGAATGCCAGCCTATCGTGGTGGTGTCGACGGTTTGAAAACAGGTACTACCGACAAAGCCGGTGCTTCTTTCGTTGGAACAACCGTTGAGAAAGGGATGCGTATCATTACGGTTGTTTTAAATGCAGACCAGCAAGATAGCAACCCTTATGCACGTTTTACTGCAACTTCTTCACTTTTAGATTATGTTTCTGCGAACTTTGCTTTAAAAACTGTCGTTCAGAAAGGCGAAACCTATAAAGATAGTAAAGTGACAGTCCTTGATGGGAGAGAAGATAAGGTAGCTGCAATTGCTAAGTCAGATATTGCAATCGTCCAACGAGTTGGAAGTGAAAAAACATCAGCTCTTCAATTCACACCAAAATCAGAAATAGCCCCACTGGAAGAAGGCAAGGTTGTCGGTACTCTAACCTATGACGATCAGGATTTGGTCGGTCAAGGTTATCTCACTTCTGAAAAACCTTCTTTTGAAATGGTCGCTGAAAAGAAAGTAGAAAAAGCCTTCTTTTTGAAAGTTTGGTGGAATCAATTTATCCGCTTTATCAATGAAAAACTATAAAAAAATCGCGAAGAATCGCGATTTTTTCTTTATTTCATTTCATCTCTTTAAATGCTGCTTCCGCATCTGCATTGCTAATAGCACCGAACTGAATTTTCCCGATTTTACCTTGACTGTCAATCAAGTATTCCGTTGGAATACTACGAATTTGGTAGGCTTGAAAGGCAGTTGCTTGGGTATCATACAAGACTGGTATATCCTTATACCCTTGTTCTTGAAACCATTTTGGAAAGTCTTGAACTGTTTTTTCACCTTGTAGACCTGGTGCAATGACACTCAAGATTTCAAAGTCTCGATCTTGTTTGGCAGCTAATTC
This sequence comes from Streptococcus sp. 517s, assembly GCF_054445985.1. Taxonomy (NCBI): domain Bacteria; kingdom Bacillati; phylum Bacillota; class Bacilli; order Lactobacillales; family Streptococcaceae; genus Streptococcus; species Streptococcus sp. 517s. The sequence continues at coordinate 1,063,971 of NZ_CM136847.1, forward strand.
CATCAGCTCAGGCATGCTTTTTTTACATGGTCCACACCAAGAAGCCCAGAATTTCAAATAGACCTTTTTCCCTTTGTAGTCCGATAACTTCACTTCTTTGCCATCCATGGACTGTAAGGTGAAGTCTGGTGCATCTTTACCCACTGCGATTTGTTGTACAGCAGGTTGTTTTGGACTGCTTGTCTGTTTGGTTTCTTTTTCACCACAGGCAATCAACAAGAATAGAGACATGAGGCTCAATCCAGTAAAAATAACTTTTTTCATCTTTTTCTCCTTTTATCCAAGAATTCCTGACAAGGCATTTAACTGCCCTAACATTAATAATAATCCCATCAAAATAATCAAGGCTCCCCCAATTTTCTTTAGTAGGATCATGTGGGGTTTTAATTTACTAAAATAGGGCATAATCCAGCCCGAAGCTAAGGCCAAAACAAGGAAAGGAAGCGCCATCCCCAATGTGTACACTAAGGTTAGTATGGCTCCTTGCCAAGCACCATTCCCTCCTGAAGCCGCTAGAGCTAAGACCGAACTTAAGACTGGTCCAATACAAGGAGTCCAGCCAAAACTAAAGGTTATCCCAAGTAAAAAGGCTGATAGATAGTGATTTGACTTTGATTGTTTGAAGGTGACTGTCTTTTGAACTTCCAGTTTATTGAAATGCAAGATTTCCATCTGGTGAAGCCCTAAAAGAATAATGACTGTCCCCATAGCATAACGAAACCAGTCTGCATAGAGCATGTGCCCTAGGAATCCAGCTCCAAATCCTAAAATAAAGAAAATGAGGGAAATTCCAGCAATAAAGCACAAGGTCCGAATTAAACCTGACCATGCAACGTCTCTTCCAAAAAAGCGAAAACTTTTCGAATTTCCGTGATCATCTAGCAGAATACCAGCATAGACAGGTAGTAAAGGGAAGATACAGGGTGAAAAGAAGGACAGGATACCTGCTAAAAAAACGGATACTAGAAATATAATCGACTCCAACGAATTACCTACTTTCTCAAAATTCTAATCTTATTTTACTATAAAAGAAAAAAATTGTAAGAAGTCTGCTACGCTTATCTTTTTTATCTCGACTAGGTACAAAAAAAGGAGCTAAGCTCCCTTTTATCGTTCTAATATGTTCCTTCTTCACCTTGACTAGTCAAGATAACAGGACCGTCTTTGGTAATCACGAATTGATGTTCATATTGGCAAGATAGGCCACCATCTATAGTCTTATGAGCCCAGCCAGTCTTCATATCTGTATCAATTTCCCAGTCACCAGTATTGATCATGGGTTCAATGGTTAGTACCATTCCTTCACGAAGACGGAGTCCACGGCCTGCAATACCGTAGTTAGGAACCATTGGCTCTTCGTGCATTGTTGGACCAACACCATGACCAACCAAATCACGTACGACACCGTAACCGCGACTTTCAGCGTATTCTTGAATGGCCGCACCGATATCACCGATACGATTTCCAACAACCGCTTTCTCAATCCCTATATACATAGCTTCCTTGGTCACGTCCATCAAGTTTTTCACTTCTTCAGACGGTGTACCAACCGCATAAGCCCAACATGAGTCTGCTAAACCACCAGTATAGCTTTGGGTGTATTTTTTCATTTGCTCAACATTATTAAAGTTGAGTTTAGATACATTGAGGTCGGATTTGGCTATCGGACCACCCAGTACCATGTCAACCTTGAGCAAATCGCCATCTTTCAAGATGTAATGACGTGGAAAAGCGTGAGCTACTTCGTCGTTGAGAGAGCAACAAGTGGCATAGGGGTAATCCATAACTGCACCATCCACACCAATCTGTAAAGGAAGGAAATTCTCCTCTTTACAACGTCGACGAACGTACTCTTCCACCTCCCACATATCCACGCCTGGCTTAATCAAATCACGTAAGCCGATATGGATACTTGCTAGGAAATCACCAGCCTTGTCCATGGCTTCGATTTCACGTGCTGATTTTAAAGTTATCATTTTTTCTCCTAGATTCTAATTAATTTTAACCGTAACATTTGCTTTTGAAACAATCTGATGACCATGATAAATATCATAATCAATAATAGCTGAGCGTCTCGTGTGGTGAATAATACGAGCCTGAATCCGCAAAGTATCATCTATCTGTACAGCCTGCAAGAAATAAATCAACATCTGTTCAATGATGAGATTACGTCCGCTATTCACAACCAGGTCTTGGGTCATATGGTTGAGGATTTCAGCCAAGACTCCATTAGCAAGGACCCCATTTTTCTCCAACATGAAGGGCTCAACAGTTATGACGACTTCATCATGATGGTAAGATAGTTTTTGCCCGATTTGCTCTGAGAAAGTCGGCAAAGCAGAAACTTGGGAACGACTCATCTTTTCCATGACATCTCGTCGCGTTACAACACCGAGTAGGGTTTGGTTGCTTCTAACAACGGGAACCATCTCAAAGTCTTCTGCTATCATTCGTTGACTGACATTGGCAATATTGGTCGCTAACCCTGTTACGAAGATACTGCGCGTCATCACCTTGTCAATCGTCGTGCTGGGAGACTTGTCTCCTGCGTCACGCATAGTAACAACCCCAACAACCACTTGGTGTTGGTTAACAACTGGAAAACGGCTACTTCTGTTCTTACGAACCAAGTCTAGATAGTCTTTGACTGTATCGGTTTCTCTCAAAAACCCATACTCATGACTGGGACGATAGAGCTTTTCAACTGTCAGAATATCGGTTTTGATTTGAACATTTGAGAGAGCTTTGTTAATCATGGTTGCTACTGTAAAAGTGTCATCTTTACTTCTTAGAACTGGAATCCCTTTTTTATTAGCCAACTCAAGAACATCATCCTGAACATGAAAACCACCTGTCACAAGGACCGCATTTTCATTTTCCAAGGCTAGAAGTTGAATACGAGTACGGTCACCTACGATCACAAGACCACCATCATGGAGATAGGATCGGATATTCTGCTCTGTCATGGCCCCAATGGAAAATTTGCTAAACTCTCTCTCCAGTCCTTCCTGACCGGCTAAAACCTCAGAGGAGGTGACTTCAGCGATTTCAGCATAGGTTAGCCGTTCAATAGCCACTTTCTTTGGCTTAACTCGTATGGTTCCACTACGTGGCCGAGTTTCAACGATGCCACGATTTTCAGCTTCTTTGATAGCTCGGTAGGCGGTTCCGTCACTAACACCTAGATGATTAGAGATACTGCGAACACTAACTCTTTTCCCAATTGGCAACGATTCCAAATAGGACAAGATTTCCTGGTGTTTACTCATTGAATTCTCCTTTTATGTATCGAAATTCAAGATAGTCCCTCATTTTTCGTGTATAGCGATCGCTCCCCTTAAACTGTCGGAAGAGACTAAAGCCCGATTTTAAGGCTACTTTTTGACTAGCTTGATTCTCCAGATGAGTGATGATGGATAATTGTTTTAAACCAAATTCTTCAAAGGAAAGCTGACGAAGCTTGGTAACTACTTCTGTCATATAACCTTGTGACCAAGAATCCTTTTTTAAGAAATAACCAATTTCTGCTTCTTTTTTGATTTCATCAATCTTTTCAAATTTAATGGAGCCAATCATTTCCTGATTTCCTTGGAGACAAATAGCCCAAACACCTAGAGGAGCCTTCATAAAATAGTTGGCAAGCGCGTATTGACTTTCTTCTAAACTTGATTGACTGGGAAAAATAAACTGTAAATTTTCAGGATTGGAAGCAATCTCGAAAAACGCTTGACTGTCACTAAAAAAGAAAGGACGCAAATACAAGCGCTCCGTTTCAAAAAAAGAAAACATTGCTAATTTGGTCCAAATATTCATAATCACCTCAACGGCTTAGTCTTCAACGAGTGTAATATCCGCTCCAAGACTACGCAATTTTTCAATAATATTTGAATAGCCACGCAGGATAAACTCAATATTTGTAATTTCAGTTTTACCTTCAGCCATCAAACCAGCAATAACAAGCGCTGCACCAGCTCGCAAGTCTGTAGCTTTTACGCTTGCACCGTGCAACCTACGACCACCGTTGTAGATAATATGATCATTCGTAGTCGTAATATCCGCATCCATTTTTGCTAATTCAAAAACATGGTTAACACGTTTTTCATAGATCGTATCAATAATGGTTCCACGACCTTGAGCAGTCAGCAATAGCGGAGTTATAGGCTGTTGCAAATCGGTTGCAAATCCAGGATAAGGAGCTGTTTTGATATTGATGGCCTTCAAATCAGACTGTTCTTCAACGAAGATGCTGTCTTCTGAGACCGTCATATGAACGCCCATTTCCTCTAGTTTGGCGATAAAGCCTTCTAAGTGTTCATAGAGAACGTTGTTAATGCGAATTCCTTTTCCTACCGCTGCAGCAAGTGAAATATAGGTTCCAGCTTCGATACGGTCTGGAATGACTTGGTGATGCGTTCCATGAAGTTTCTCAACACCATCAATAATGATAATATCAGTCCCCGCACCACGAATGTGGGCCCCCATATTGTTCAAAAGGGTAGCGACATCGATAATTTCCGGTTCACGAGCCGCATTTTCAATGACAGTGCGTCCCTTAGCTTTAACCGCAGCAATCATAGTGTTAATCGTTGCACCAACGCTAACAGTATCCATATAAATACTTGCGCCATGAAGTCCCTTACCTTGGGCAGATAAATTCATATTATCTCCCTCATAGCTGACCTTAGCACCCATGGCTTCAAAGGCTTTTAAGTGAAGGTCAATCGGACGAGGCCCCAGATCACATCCACCAGGAAGTCCAACTGTAGCTTCACCAAAGCGACCTAAAAGACTTCCGTAGAAATAATAAGAAGCACGTAAGCTATTAATCTTACCATAAGGCATAGGAATGTTTTGAACGCCTCTTGGATCAATTTCCAAGACATCGTCATAACGCTTAACAGTTGCCCCCATAATCTCCATGATTTCGACAAGACTAGCAACGTCTGAAATATCTGGAACACAATCTAAAGTGACAATATCATCTGATAAGATAATAGCTGGAATAAGTGCTACAACACTATTTTTAGCACCACTAATGGTGATCTCACCTTGCAATGGACGTCCACCATTGATGACAATTTTTCTCATGTTTTACTCTTTCAAAATTTACTAAAAAGGTCTTTTCGTTCTATTATACCACAATTTTCAATTTTTTCCCATTCCTATTGATTAAACATTCCATTTCGATAAAAAAGCCTATCATTCAAGCTGAACAGCTTGATATGATAGGCTTTGTAATGTTAGATTAGCGTACAGTGCGGATGCGCATTGTGTTTGTACGAACAGCTTCGCCAAGTGGTACACCTGCAACGATAACAATATCATCACCAGATTCTACCAAACCTTGCTCAACTGCAATTCTTTCAGCGAGATCAAACATATCATCAGTGTTTGATGGGCGATCAGTGGTTACTGGAATAACTCCCCAGTTAAGCATCAAACCACGCTGAGTCAATTCATCGAAAGTGATTGCCAAGATATCAGCATCTGGACGGTATTTAGAAATCAAACGAGCAGTGTGACCTGTCTTAGTAAGAGTAACCACCAACTTGATATTCATAGAATTTGTCGCATCCTTAACAGCTGAAGCCATAACCTCAGTCTTAGAATTACGTGACAAGTTAACAGATGACAAGCGACCGTATTCTTTTAAAAGAGTTTGAGCATTTTTGTCAATAGTTGCCATCGTAGTAACTGACTCAAGTGGATATTTACCATTTGCAGACTCACCTGAAAGCATTGTAGCGTCGGTTCCGTCGATAACAGCGTTAAACACATCTGATACTTCTGAACGCGTTGCACGTGGTTTTTCAGTCATAGTTTCAAGCATGTTTGTTGCTGTGATAGCGACTTTACCAGCTGCATTTACTTTTGTAATAATCATTTTTTGGTAAACTGGAACCATTTCGAATGGTACTTCAATACCCATGTCACCACGGGCGATCATGATACCGTCAGCAGCTTCAATGATTTCATCCAAGTTGTCAATACCTTGTTGGTTTTCGATTTTAGCGAACAATTGAACGTGACCGTTACCAGTTTCTTCACAGATTGCACGAACTTCGTTAACGTCTTTTGCAGTACGGACGAATGAAATCGCGATGAAGTTAATACCTTGTTCAAGACCAAAGCGGATATCATCGTTATCACGTTCAGCAAGAGCTGGGAAAGGAATTTTAGTGTTAGGGATATTTACACCTTTTTGTTTAGCGATCACACCGTCATTTTCCACTTCAACTACAAATTCACGAGTTGCATCGTCTTTTTCTACAACGCGAAGACCAAGTTTACCATCGTCAACCAATACTTGGCGACCAACTTCAACGTCATCATAGATGTCAAGAGCACCAGCAACGTTCAAAGCAATCACTTCACGAGTTGATTTGATTCCTTGTTTAGTTGCAACACGGATTTTTTCACCAGTTTTGTATGAGTACTCTTTAGCTTCACCTTCGAACAACTCAGTACGGATTTCTGGTCCTTTAGTATCAAGAAGGAAACCAACTTTCTTACCTGCAAGTTTTTCTGCAAGTTTAACAGTTGCCATACGTTCACCTTGTTCTTGGTGGTCACCGTGTGAGAAGTTGAAACGGAAAGTGTTAGCTCCCGCTTCAATCAATTTAGCAATGTTTTTTGCTGAAGCTTCAACGTCAAGTTTTTCACCCCAGTATCCGTCATCACCGAATTTCTTTCCACCACGGATTTCAACCGCAGGACCCAAAGTTGCAACGATTTTTACACGTTTATTCATGATTTGTGACTCCTTTATATAATTTGACCTTTTATGGTCATTTTACCAGATTAGTTAAAGTTGATTATGACAAGCTCTTGTTCAAGCTAGCAAGTCCAAGGTCAGCTTTGTGAGGGTTGTTAACAACGATTTTGCCATCAGCTGTTAGGCTGAACAAGGCTCCTTCTTCTGCTGTTCCAAGAATTGGATTCTCAACCATTTTTTCGTTACGGATACCAACAGCGACACCACCGATTCCTTGTTTGAGAAGTTTAACAGCGTGTGCTCCCATACGTGACGCTAATACACGGTCGCGAGCGGTTGGTGAACCACCACGTTGGATATGTCCAAGCTCAGTCACACGAAGGTCACTAGTATCTCCTGCTTCCTTGAGTTTCTTACCGAATTCATCGGCAGACATAACCCCCTCGGCCAAAACGATGATGTTGTGTTTTTTACCGCATTCATAACCAGCTTTGATACTAGCTACGATATCTTCCATCTTGAAGCCTTCTTCAGGGATAATGATTTCATCAGCACCAGTTGCAATACCTGCCCAAAGTGCGATATCACCAGCATTACGTCCCATTACTTCAACAACGAAAGTACGACGGTGACTTGATGATGTATCACGAATCTTATCGATTGCATCCATTGCAGTCGTAACTGCAGTATCAAATCCGATTGTGAAGTCAGTACCTACGATATCGTTATCGATTGTACCTGGAAGTCCGATAGCAGGGAATCCATGCTCAGTCAAGCGCATAGCTCCGTGATAAGAACCGTCACCACCGATAACAACGACACCTTCGATACCGTGTTTTTTCAACTGCTCAATCCCTTTAAGTTGACCTTCAAGTTGTGCAAACTCAGGGTAACGAGCAGAGTGAAGGAAAGTACCACCACGGGAAATGATGTCTCCTACGGAAGCAGCATCAAGTGGATAAATTTCGCCGGCAACCATACCAGCGTATCCATCATAGATACCAAATACTTCCATTCCTTCTGAGATTGCTTGGCGAACTACTGCACGGATGGCAGCATTCATACCAGGGGCGTCTCCACCACTGGTCAAAACAGCAATACGTTTCATTTGGTTTTTGCTCCTTTTCCTTTTAACATTCTTACTGATTATACCACATTTAAATCGAAAATTCTTCTATTTTTCGTATTTTTAGCGATAAATCGTTTTCATGGTGATTTCCTTTAATTTCTCCTGTAAAGCTGGCTCTTTTTTTACAAAATGCCGTGTAGAAACAACTGTTTTTTGCTCCTCTTCATACCTGATAATGACAGGAATTGGACCTTTGTATTGTTCTAGGATATTTGAAATCTCTTTATCGTATTCATGATTTTTAACTTGAATCCAGAATCGTTCCGCTACTGCTTCTTTCAAATCTTGTGCAATCATTTGCAGACGACCATCTCGAGATTGAACTTTGCCATTGATGTAGTAAAATTTCCCTTCGGATAGGATGGGGGCGAATTTTCTATATTGATCTGAAAATACAGTCACATCCATCCGAGACTTACTATCATGAACCTGTAGAAAGGCCATGTTCTCGCCCTTCTTGGTTCGAATCACTTTTAGTTTTTGCACTTCAACTAGGAGAGTAGCTTGAGCTCCTTCAGTAAGATTAGCAATCGGCGTCGTTGGGTAAATGGCTTGTTTGGCAAGAGTTTGGAGAGGATGGGCACTGATACCTACCCCAATCAGTTCCTGCTCCTTGTAAAATCTCTCTGCCTCAGTAAAATCATCAGCTTCAGTCCAACTATAATTTGTATCCGCAAAGAGTCCACCTAACTCCTCAACAAAAACAAATAAGTTTGGTAGGTTCACTAAGATTTTCTGACGATTCTTGTCAAATTCATCAAAAAGCCCTAGTTCAACCAAAGGTGTCAAAAGCGAAAGTTTCTTGTAATTCTTGGGAAGACGTGTGACGAAATCTTCCACACTTGAAAAAGGACGATTTTCGATGATCCAGTAAGAAAAATCTCTTGGCATGCCCTTAATGGCTTTTAGACCAAGATATATTTTCTTCTGAGCAATTTTATCGTGATAGGGAATGCTATTGATTGCTAACGGGGCTACTTCAAAGCCCATCTGCAATGCATCCACAATGTAATCACTGCTAGAATAATTCAACATGACTTGGAAGAAAATAGCAGGATAGTGTATCTTGAAATAAGCAAGCTGGAAAGCCAGCGCTGAGTAGGCATAAGCGTGGGATCTGTTAAATCCATAGCCTGCAAACTTTTCCATCACTGCAAAAACTTGGTTGGCCTTTTCTTCTGTATGCCCAAGTTTCATAGCTCCTGTGATAAAATCTTCCTTCATCAAATGCATCTCTTTAGCATTTTTCTTCCCCATGGCTCGTCTGAGAATATCGGCTTTACCAAGACTGAAGCCTCCAAAGCGCTGAGCTACCTGCATGACCTGCTCTTGATAGAGCATGATACCGTAGGTTGATGAGAGAATATCCTCCAAGACAGGATCCAGCACCGTCACCTTTTCTTTACCGTGCTTACGAGCAACAAAATTATCAATATAATCACTAGCACCTGGTCTGTTGAGGGAGGTCGTGGCTACTACCTCTTCAAAGACTTGCGGCTGAACTCGTTTCAAGAGTCGAATGGCGCCAGGTTGTTCAAATTGGAAAATCCCCTTGGTATTTCCAGAAGCAAAGAGAGCCAGAGTTTCTTTGTCTTCCAGATCAATATCCTCTATTCTCAGATGAACACCTTCTGACTCAGCCAGTAATTCCTGCATTTTTTGGACAAAAGTTAAGTTACGCAGACCTAGGAAATCCATTTTTAGAAGTCCATTAGCTTCAACACCATGAGCATCATATTGGGTAATGAGCATATCCTCACCGTATTTGAGTGGAATATAGTCTGTCAGGTCTTGGTCACTCATGACGACTCCTGCAGCATGAATAGAGGTCTGACGAGGATACCCTTCAATCTTTCGAGCAATCTCAAAAGCTTTTTGGTATTCCATTTTGCTATTTATGACCTGCCTAAACTGTAAATTCTTTTCATAGGCCGTCGTTAGCGTATCTCGGAAACTGATTTTTTTCGTAATATTTGTTAATTCATACTCAGGAACACCATAGCGTTTGAAAACATCACGAATTGCCTGTTTTGCTCCAAAGGTCGAATAAGTGACAATCTGTGCCACATGTTGACTACCATAGCGATCACGAACATAGCGAATGAACTCTGGTCTATAAAGGTCAGGGATGTCAATATCGATATCAGGCATGGTGTAGCGCTCACGATTTAAAAAGCGTTCGAAAATCAAGTTCTTCTCAACCGGGTCAATTCCTGTAATATCCAGTGAGTAAGCTACTAGACTACCAACCGCAGAACCACGCCCCATTCCCATATAATATCCTTGGGAACGTCCAAAACGGAGCAAATCCCAAACTACAAGAAAATAGTCGTCAAAGCCCATATCATGAATCACAGCCAATTCCTCATTCAGTCGCTCATGATAAATAACTGAGGTTAGCCCCTTGTCACTCAAGCCTTGCTCAGCCCTCTCTCGAAGTTCTTCTACTGCAGGTCTTTCAGGATTAAAGCGAGGAAGTTTTAAACTTGGGTCGATTTGATAGCTTACATTCTCTATCAACCCCTGAAGACTGACAAGCGCCTGAGGGAAGCGATTCATAAAACGTGCTTCCAAGTCTGAGGCAGGTAAAAAAATCCCTTGTTGTGAATGTACATCCACTTCTCTTAGGCTGACATTGTCCTTGACTGCCGACAAGATTTGCAAAACTTGTATATCTTCTTTTTCAAAAGAGTTGACTTGATAGAGTGGAAGAATCGGTCTGGTAAAGACTTCTTGAGGAGTATCTGGACTGACACCGATAAAATAATCATGCCCCAAATCCAGTTGTTCGACCCCATTAAAATAGGGCACAATAATGGCCACATCTTCGAGGTGGGAGGTGAAGTCAGACCAATTTTTCCGTCCAGTCATTTTTAAAGTGGATAACTTCATCAACTCTTGATAGCCTTTAGTGGATAGGGCTAGAAAACGAAGAGAAATATTCTCCTCATCTTTGATCAAGGTCATTTCAAGACCAATTAAAGGTTGGATGCCATACTTACGAGTCACTTCTAGAAAATGATAGGCTCCATAGAGATTATCCACATCCATAATAGCAAGGTGAGAATAGCCATACTCTTTAGCCGTTTGAACGTATTTTTCAATCGAAACCACACTTTCCATAAAACTATAAACAGTCTTGGTGTCGAGCTGCGCAATCATTTCTTCTCCTCCTTGCTTTCGTTTTACTACTATTATACCATTTTAAGCTGGATATTGAAGAAACTCGGATGCTTTCTTTTTAACATCAGCATTTACAACCTCTCCGTCTTTCTTCCCTTTAATTTTTAATATTATAAGATGGATTTGAATGTCATTTTAGACATTTTTATACTAAGTAAAGTATAATAAAGCCGAACTCTATATGCAATTTCACATATAAAAAATTCTAAGAAAGGGCTTTTTATTATAGTATTTATTCATCATTTTATAATAACTTACTAAATAGGTATTCCGCTTCACGAAATTTCTTGCATTAAAGTTTATTTATTCCATTTTTCCTTATTTTTTGATATAATAAATTCAGTCTGTTTTCAAAGGAGAGAACCATGCGTTTTAATCAATTTAGCTATCTTCCGACCACTAGTTCTCAACAATTAGATGAATTAGCAAGTCTTGGTCTGAAATTGTCACCTCATCTGCCCTTAAAAAAGCAATTTGAAGACTTCATCCGTTGGAGTTTTTTCACTTATTCTAACACGGATTATGTCTTATCCACTTTGGCTGCGGATAACGAAACAGATCTATTAACTTTTTTCCAATCAGAGCGTGATTTAACTGCTGATGTTTTCTACACGGTAGTTTTTCAACTTTTAGGGTTTAACTATTTTGTTGACTTTGAGGACGCCGAACAATTCCGTAAAGAAACTGGATTTCCTATTGTTTATGGAGATCTCATCGAAAATCTTTATCAGTTACTCAATACGCGAACAAAAAAAGGAAATACGCTCATCGACCAACTTGTTAGTGACGGACTCATTTCAGAAGACAATCACTACCACTACTTTAACGGTAAGAGCTTGGCAACCTTCTCTAGTCATGATGTCATTCGTGAAGTTGTGTATGTCGAGAGTCGTGTGGATACTGATAAAGACAGTCTCCCTGACTTAGTCAAGGTCAGCATTATTCGCCCGCGTTATGATGGACAAATTCCTTCAGTTATGACTGCCAGCCCTTATCACCAAGGAACCAACGTCAAAGCTAGCGATAAAGCTCTCTACAAAATGGAAGGGGAACTTGAGGTCAAACCTGCCCACACCATTGAGCATGAGGAGCCTAAGCTGAATTTAGTCGAACCTCTCGGTCAAGCTGAACTCGTCTCTGAAGTTGAAGAAAAGTTAGCTCATATCAATAGCTCATACACTCTCAACGACTACTTCCTCCCACGAGGATTTGCCAATCTCTATGTATCGGGTGTTGGTACCAGGGATTCCCAAGGTCTCATGACCAATGGGGACTACCAGCAAATTGAAGCATATAAAAACGTGATTGATTGGCTCAATGGTCGTTGTCGTGCTTTCACGGATCACACGCGCAAACGTCAAGTCAAGGCTGATTGGTCAAACGGCAAAGTCGCAACAACAGGACTTTCTTATCTGGGTACCATGTCCAATGGGCTTGCGACCACTGGTGTTGATGGCTTAGAGGTCATTATCGCTGAAGCAGGTATTTCCTCTTGGTACAACTACTATCGAGAAAATGGTCTGGTGACTAGCCCAGGTGGTTATCCAGGTGAGGATTTTGACTCACTTGCTGAATTGACCTACTCCCGTAATCTCCTAGCTGGTGATTATATTCGTGGTAATGGAGCTCATCAGGCAGACCTAGAGAAGGTAAAAGAACAATTAGATCGCAAGACTGGTGACTACAATCAGTTTTGGCATGACCGCAACTATCTACTCAATGCTCACAAGGTTCAAGCTGAGGTCGTCTTTACGCATGGTTCTCAGGATTGGAATGTCAAACCTCTTCATGTTTACCAGATGTTTCATGCCCTTCCAACTCATATCAACAAGCACCTCTTTTTCCATCATGGTGCCCATGTCTATATGAACAACTGGCAGTCAATTGACTTCCGCGAGTCCATGAATGCCTTGTTAAGTAAAAAATTGTTAGGACTTGACTCAAACTATCAACTTCCTACTGTCATCTGGCAGGACAATACTGCACCGCAAACTTGGCAGAGCCTTGATAACTTTGGCAAACAGAATAAACTGCATACTTTCTCACTTGGAACTGAAGAAAAAGTGATTCAAAACCAGTATGATCAGAAAGACTTTGAGCGGTATGGCAAGACTTACCAGACCTTCAACACCGAACTTTACCAAGGAAAAGCCAATCAAATCACCATTGACCTTCCAGTAAGTCAAGGCATTCACTTAAATGGGCGAGTGGAGCTGGAACTTCGTGTCAAATCAAGTACAAACAAGGGCTTATTGTCTGCCCAAGTCCTCCAACTAGGACAACAGAAGTACCTTCAACCCTATCCAGCGGTTCAATCAGTCCGAACCATTGATAATGGTCGTTACCACATGTTAGAAAATCTCTGTGAACTGCCATTAAACCCAAGTGCCCAACGTGTCATCACCAAAGGCTACCTCAATCTTCAAAATCGAGATGATCTCTTGACAATCGAAGAAATTCAACCAAATGAATGGATGGACTTCAAGCTAGAGCTCCAACCAACTATCTACAAACTTAAAGAAGGAGACACTCTCCGCTTGGTTCTCTACACAACAGACTTTGAGATTACAATTCGAGATAATACAGACTATCAGTTGACTGTTGATTTAGCACAGTCTACTATCACTATTCCCTCATAAAAGGAGCTATTAACACTTATGAACAAATCTGAACACAGACACCAACTTATTCGTGCCCTCGTTTCAAAAAATAAAATCCATACCCAAGCGGAATTGCAAGCCTTGTTAGCCGAAAACGATATCCAGGTTACACAGGCTACCTTATCACGCGATATCAAAACCATGAACCTTTCAAAAGTACGAGAAGAAGACAATTCTTACTACGTGTTAAATACAGGCTCTATCTCCAAGTGGGAAAAACGTCTCGAAAATTATATGGAAGATGCTCTTGTTATGTTGCGTCCTGTCCAACACCAAGTTATTTTGAAAACCTTACCTGGTTTAGCCCAATCATTTGGATCTGTAATTGATTCCTTGGACTTTCCAGATGTCATTGCAACGCTTTGTGGAGATGATGTCTGCATGATTATCTGTGAAGATGCTACAAAAGCGCAAGCTTGTTTTGAAAGCCTTAAAAAATACGCACCACCATTTTTCTTTGGCGAATAACACAAATCCCGTGACCAAAAGATCACGGGAATTTTTTATTTCTTTGACTGTGTTTCTTCTTTCTTTGTACGTGCCAATCGAAGAGCACGTTTAGGATTGAGACGATTAAACAATTCTTCTAGTTTCTTTTCATTCCACACATCTGCTGCAGAAACAAAATTTCCATCTGCATCTCGGAATGATATCGGTTTATCTCCCATATCAATCTCCTAGTCTACAAATTCAAACTCAAATTTACCGATGCGGACCAAGTCGCCATCTTTGGCACCACGTGCACGAAGAGCTTCGTCAACTCCCATACCACGAAGCTGACGGGCAAACTTCATGACCGATTCGTCACGGTCAAAGTTGGTCATGTTAAAGAGTTTCATGAGTTTTTCACCAGAAAGTACCCATGTCGCATCATCATCACGACTAATCTCAAAGGCTTTTTCTTCCTCGTCAAAGCCGTAGTACGCCTCTTCTTCCATATCGGATTCATCATAAATCGGAAATTCTGGAGTCTTGTCCAACAATTCAGCTGTCGCATCCAAAAGAGTTGCCAAACCTTGCTTGGTCAATCCAGAAATAGGGAAGATGGCTGGAAGTTCCTCAAACTCGTCGTAGTTTGCTGCCAACTTTTCCCTGAAAGTTTTAAGATTTTCCTGACTTTCAGGCATATCCATCTTGTTGGCCACGATGATCTGCGGACGTTCCATGAGACGAAGGTTGTAGGATTCCAATTCTTTATTGATAGCAAGGTAATCCTCATAAGAATCACGACCTTCGCTAGCAGACATATCGATGACATGGAGGATGACTCGTGTACGTTCGATATGTCGAAGGAACTGGGTTCCAAGCCCAACACCTTGACTGGCACCTTCAATCAAACCTGGAAGGTCTGCTACTGCAAAAGATTCACCTGACTGCGTACGAACCATGCCCAAATTAGGGACAATCGTCGTAAAGTGGTAGGCACCGATTTTTGGTTTGGCTGAAGTGATGACACTGAGCAAAGTTGACTTTCCGACAGATGGGAAACCGACTAGACCAACATCTGCTAGAATCTTCAATTCCAGTTGTAACTCACGTTCTTGACCTGGTTCTCCATTCTCAGAGATTTCAGGCGCAGGATTTTTTGGTGTTGCAAAACGGATATTCCCACGACCGCCTCGACCGCCATGAGCCACGATAAATTCTTGACCATGTGCAATCAAGTCTGTAATGACTTTACCTGTTTCTGCATCACGTACAGTAGTTCCCTGTGGCACACGAACACGAAGGTCTTCTGCACCACGTCCATGCATTCCTTTGGTCATTCCTTTTTCACCGGAATCAGCCTTGAAATGACGGTTATAGCGGAAATCCATCAAGGTACGTAAGCCTTCGTCTACCACGAAAACAACGTTACCTCCACGTCCACCATCACCGCCCCAAGGACCGCCATTAGGGACATATTTTTCACGGCGAAAAGCAACCATGCCATCGCCACCATTACCAGCCTTGACCTTGATCTTAGCTGTATCTAAAAACATACTCATATTTTCTTCTCACTTTAAAAAGGCTGGGGAGAACCCAGTCATTAGTTATTGTTTCTATCCTCGTAGCTTGCTTAGAATCTACTAAAAGCTCCAAGCGCAGTTGCAAAGATACCAGCAAGGGTTACAAACAACATGATGAGCACGACAACAAGTGTCACTTTCTCAAACAATGTTTTTTTACGTTTTCCATTATCTCCAAAAGCCATAACTTCTCCTTTTCACTTTATAATTCTAAATTAATAGTCTGTCGAAACCGGTGCAACCACCCATAAAATGATGTAAGCAAGGATTCCTGCTCCATAACAAAATGCAAGAACACCCCAAACAACACGAACAATTGTTGGGTCAATATCAAAATAATGGGCAACTCCTGCACAGACTCCACCAATTATTTGGTTTTTTCCACTTCGCATTAATTTTTTCATAATATTTTCCTCTTATTCTATTATTTGAATTCATCTTTCCAATAATCTCTGATGCTGGATAATTGCTTCCGAGAAGCCCGTAAAATACGCTTAGACTCTTTTACTGGACTTGTAACAGCCTGTTGGGGTAGATATAAAATCGTTTTCAAAAAGCGCTGACTGGCAGGTTTCCCATCATGTAATTCATGTTCAAAGTTATTTGAGATAATGGCATCAAGGTAAAACTCATGTACTCGTTTTCCAAAGTTCTCAGCCGAAATTTCGTACAACTTATCCGCCAACTTTTGTTCAGACATATCAGGAGTAGCAATCAATGCTTCAAGGATAGCTCCTGCAAGCTCTCGTTCTCCATAATAGAGGGTTCCAAACATTTTGTCACTGATCAGGTTATCAAGATAGGGGTTGCCATGAGCGATAACAGGCGTTCCACTGGCTAGACTCTCTAGATAAGTCAATCCTTGGGTTTCACTAGTGGAAGCAGAAATAAAGAAATCTGCAGCCTTATAGTATAGGGCTGTCTCGCTTGGAGCAATCATACCTGTAAAAACCACATGTTTTTGCAGGTTTAATTTCACTGCTTGCTCTTTCAGACTGTCCAGATAAGGACCGTCTCCAGCAACGACCAGCTTCACTTTATCTTCTTCTTTCAATACTTCAGCAAAAGCATCTAGGACTGCTTGGATATTCTTCTCAAAGGAAATACGCGAAAGGCTCAGTAGCATTTTCTCGTCTTCCTGAATACCTAACTTCGAACGAAGTTCTTGCAAGTTTTCCTCTTTAATCTCAGGTCGTTCAAACTTAGCTAGCTCAATTCCGGTTGGAATGACACGTTTTTCAACCTTCACTTTGTATTTAGATAAAAGGTCCCGAACAATCTCGCTAGGGCAGATTACTCCATCTACATCACGAAGGAAACCACGTACCAGATATTTTACCATACTCGGACGAATTAGCATGCCCTTAGCAATATAATGCACATAGTCTTCGTACTGGGTATGGTAGGTATGGATAACAGGAATTCTCAATTCTCGTGCAATCCAAATTCCTAATAATCCAAGTGAGAATTCTGTCTGAGTGTGAATGATATCTAGCTGATACTGCTTGGCGATTTCAAGTGCCTTTGTAAAACCTCTATAGGCAAATCGTCGATCTTTAAATGCAAAGAAAGGAACACTCGGAATTCGAATAATTTGCCAATCCTCGTAGCGGTTCACATCTTTATCTGTTGTTGTAAAGATAAAAACTGCATGGCCTTGCTTCTCAAGCTCTATCTTCAAGGTTCGAATACTGGTCGCAACCCCGGAAACCTGAGGAAAATAGGTGTCTGTAAATAAACCAATTCGCATAGATTACCTCACTTTTTACCTAGAGCAGCCTGTTCCCGATAAAATTTTAACCAAATTCCCAGTAAACGCTCTTCTGAATACTGCTTGGATATCCTTTTCGCTTTTTCTTTCAATTCTTTCAACGCTTCAGGATTTTCTTTATATTCTAGGATTGCTTCTCTCATCTCAGAGACATCACTTGTAGCACGATAATCTCCCTCAAGAATGACCTTATACAGGTTCAAATCCCTTAACATAATAGGAGCCTCGCAACTAGCTGCCTCTAAGATGGTCATAGGGAATAGTTCATTATAGCTAGGTAGTAAGAACAAATCAGCTAAAGCATACAGTTCCCGCATCCTCTCCGGTGACACAATACCTGGGAAAATTAGATTTTTAGGTGGATTGTCCATAATCTTCTTATAGCGTTCATAACCATCTGTTATTCCACCAAATGAAAAACCACCCGCCCAGATAAAGGTAATTTCTGACAATTCTTCAGCAAGACGGATAAAATCATCAATCCCTTTTCGTTTCTGAACCTGGCCCGCACCGACCACGACAAACTGATCTTTTGCGAGATCCATTTCTTCACGAAGTTGTGCAACTTGTTCAGCTGGTAATGGATGCCATTTTTCTTTATTTACAAAATTGGGAATATAAGTTATTTTTTCTCGTGGAATACCCGCAGCAACTAGATCCTCGATAAACATGGGATTAACCACCACCAAGTGCTCCATCCGATTGTAAAAGGAAAAAACATAGCGTTTGACAATTCCTTTTAAGAAAAATGGAATTTTCAAACTCCCCTCGAGTGTCTCAGGCAAGAAATGCACATAGCCAACCTTTCTCCCAGAGCGTTTCTTTTGAAATGTGGATAAATAATAGGGGAAATCAATGGTATGAAAGTGAGTTACATCCGCTTCTACAGGGAGATTCTCTGTAACAATCAACTGGTCTTTTGCATCACGGTGAAGGAGACTCACCAATTCACGGTAGGCTCCTGACACTCCTTGACCAGCCACTTTTTCACTTGAACTTAGCATATTAATACGCAATTTTTTGTTTTCCATACTACTCATTATACCATTTTATTTCAAGAAAATCAGTAAAAGAAAGAAGAGACCAGAGGAAAATGGAGGAGCCCCTCTCTTTTCCAATCGTCTCTCGCAATTTTCCAATTGATTACTTAATTCCTAGGGCGATACGCGCATAGCGACTCATTTTTTCAACCGTCCAGGCTGGATACCAGACCAATTTGACTTCGATATTGGTTACCTCAGGCACCTCTGTCATCGCATCGTGTATCTGGTCTGTTAAGAGGTCAGCCAGTGGGCACCCCATAGTTGTCAAGGTCATATCAATTTCCGTGTGACCTGTTTCACCATCAAAACGAATCTCATAAATCAAACCTAAGTTGACAATATCAATTCCCAACTCAGGGTCGATGACCTCTTCCAAGGCAGTCAAAATACGAGTTTTAATCGTTTCAATTTGCTCTTCTGTATAAGCCATGTTATTCCTCACTCTTAGTCTTCAATAAAATCACGAAGGGGTTTGCTACGACTTGGTTGGCGCAATTTTCTCAAAGCCTTAGCCTCAATCTGACGGATACGCTCGCGAGTCACGTTAAAGACTTTACCAACATCTTCAAGAGTACGCATTTTCCCATCGTCCAAACCGAAGCGCAAGCGCAAGACGTTTTCTTCACGATCTGTAAGTGTATCCAAGACTTCATCCAACTGCTCACGCAAAACGATACGAGTTGTGTAGTCTACTGGATTTTCAATCACTTCGTCTTCGATAAAGTCCCCAAGATGGCTATCGTCCTCTTCACCAATCGGTGTTTCAAGTGATACTGGCTCTTGGGCGATTTTCAAGATTTCACGCACCTTGTCAGGTGTCATATCCATACGTTCAGCGATTTGTTCAGGAGTTGGATCTTGACCCAATTCTTGAAGGAGATTCCGCTGTTCACGGACAAGCTTGTTAATGGTTTCAACCATGTGAACAGGGATACGAATGGTACGGGCCTGATCAGCGATGGCACGGGTAATCGCCTGACGAATCCACCAGGTTGCATAAGTAGAAAACTTGAATCCTTTTGAGTAGTCAAACTTGTCCACGGCCTTCATCAAGCCCATGTTTCCTTCTTGAATCAAATCGAGAAACTGCATGCCACGACCTACGTAGCGCTTAGCGATAGAAACTACCAAACGAAGGTTGGCCTCTGCAAGACGTTGTTTGGCTTCGATATCACCAGCCTCAACTGCTAGTGCCAATTCTTTTTCCTCTTCGTTGGTCAAGAGAGGAACGACCCCGATTTCCTTCAAATACATACGGACTGGATCATTAACCTTGGCAGAAGTTGAGCCAATCAAGTCCTCATCACTGAGTTCTGGTTCTTCTTCTGTACTAAGGACACGTGCACTTGGATTCCCTTCGTTATCCGTGATAGAAATTCCAGCATCCTGAATCCGTTGCAAAAGGTCTTCAATGCCGTCTGCATCTAAAGTAAAAGGAATCACCAAACTTGAGTTGATTTCATCGTCTGTTGCTGTTCCCGTTTTTTTGTGGTTACGGATAAAGTCTGCTACTTGCACATCAAATGTGGTTACTTCTTTTTGTTTTGTTGCCATTATTACTCCATTCTTCTCTTTTGGGAAATCAATCGTTGCAATTCTTCCAAGGCTGTGTCTGTATCTCCTAGATGACTAGCTTCCTGCACTTTCTTTTTAATTCGTAAGTTGTCCTTGCTGAGGAGAGCACGGTTTCGAGTCGCTTCTACTTCTACTAGCTCCTGAGGAGACATCTCAGCTGGCAAATCTAAACCAAGAACATGGTACCAGGCATTTTCAACCTCAGGAGTCTGATGAGAAAGTTCCTCTGATCCAATTTCTCCCTCTACATTTAATAATTCGTAAAGAATCTGAAATTCTGGGGTATCAAATAAAAAATCTTCCCTTAATCGGTAGTCATTTAAAACAACTGGATTCTCTGCCATCCTATAAAGGAGATGAGCCTCTGCTCTCATAACTGCTGTCAGTTGACGCGTCACAGGTAAACTAATCGCTACTGGTGTAGGTTGCTCCTTGACCCTCTCCTGCCTTTGAACAATGCGACTTTCATTTACAATCTGTTCTACCTGCTGGTAATCAAAGGAAGGTAGATTATCCGCCAGAATGTGGATGTAAGAATTCTGGGCAGTGATCGACTTTTCTTTGGCGATTAAGGGCGCAATCTTTTCAATGAACTCGATTTGTGCTTGCAAATTATCACTATTCTCAGGTTTGAGTTGGTGAATATAGAACTCTATGGGACTGATACGTGTCTTGGTTAAGAGGTAGGCCAAATCTTCAGGAGAATTCTTTTGCAAATACTCATCTGGGTCCATGGCATCAGGTACTCGAACAACCTCCACTGAGAAATCTTTTAATTCTTCCAGAGCTTTGGCTGTCGCTGCCTGTCCTGCCTTGTCACCATCATAGCTGAGAACTATCTTTTTGGTGAAGCGTTTGAGGTGATCAACATGCTCCTTGCTTAAGGCTGTTCCCATGGAAGCTACAGCATTTTCTATACCAGCACGATAGGCTGCGATCACATCCATGAAGCCTTCCATCAGATAGAGCTCTGTAATCTTACCTGTTCCCTTTTTTGCCTTGTCCAAATGATACAATTCGTAACTCTTGTTAAAAATTGCAGTCGAGCGACTATTTTTATATTTGGCAGTCTGACTATCCATTTCTTGCCAAATACGACCTGAAAAGGCAATAACCTGCCCCTTGTCATTGGTCAAAGGAAAGATGATCCGTCCAAAAAAAGTATCATAAAATTGATTACCATCTGACAAATAAAACAAGCCCGAATCCAGTAAATCCTTTTCCTCAAACTTGCCAGATAAACGTTGGTAAAGATAGTTTCTCTCGGCTGGAGCTAGTCCAATCTGGAAGTGCTTCAGAACATCATCCGTCAATCCACGTTTGTAGAGATAAGCCCTTGCTTCTTCTCCCATTTTGGTCGTCATGAGGATTGCATGGTAAAAGCGTGCAGCTTCTTCATGCATTTCATATAGTGCTTGATAAGGCGAAGCTTGTTGAGGACGAGACTGGACAGGAATAGCTAGTTGAATACCGACGCGCTCACCTAAGAGCTGAACGGCTTCTATAAAGGACACACCTTGATATTCTTCGATGAACTTAAAGACATCTCCTGAGCGCCCACAGCCGAAGCAATGGTAAAACTGCTTGTCTTCCACAACGTTGAAAGAGGGGGTCTTTTCACCATGAAAAGGACAGAGCCCTAAATAGTTCCGTCCAGCCTTTTGTAAAGAAATCACGTCACCTATGACTTCCACAATGTTGGCATTGTTTTTGATTTCTTCAATGACTTGCTTGTCAATCATACACAATACCTCCATCTTATCATAGTTTCACGTAAACTAGTATAGCTTATTTCTGAAAAAAAGTAAACCATTTCATACGCTTTCCGTAATTCTCTTTGCCTTATTTTTCTAGATAGAAAGAGGAGATAAAAAACTCAGAAACACTTCCGTACTTCTAAGTTTTTCTTTACCATTTTTTATGAACAATTCTCTACTTTACTCAAATAATTGATAGTAGTCTGAGATTTTCATCTTAGCTTTTTCTTCTTTATTGAGGTCTTGGATGATACGGCCTTCCTTCATAACAATCAGACGATTTCCATACTTCAGCGCATCTTCCATATGGTGGGTAATCATCAAGGCTGTCAGATGATCTTTTCTGACAAAGTCATCTGTTAACTCCATCAATGCAACACTGGTCTTTGGGTCGAGAGCTGCTGTATGTTCATCCAACAAGAGCAACTCTGGTCGCTTTAAGGTTGCCATCAAGAGACTCAAGGCCTGACGTTGACCACCTGATAGAAATTCAATCGGAGTGTCCAGATGTTTTTCAAGGCCATTTCCCACTTTTTCAATGGTAGCCTGAAACTCATCCCTATGACTTGATAGTCTTCTAGGCAGGAGCCCTCTCTTCTCACCACGAAACTTGGCAATCAAAAGGTTTTCTGCAACGGTCATACGTGGAGCCGTACCCATTTTAGGATCCTGAAAGACACGAGACAAGTACTTAGCCCTCTTTTCAGGTGAAAAATGCGTCACGTCCTCGCCCATGATGCGGATACTTCCGCTTGTTAAAGGTAAGGTCCCTGCAATAGTGTTAAAAAGAGTTGACTTCCCAGCTCCATTTCCACCTAGGATGGTAATGAAATCATGTTCAAAAATTTCAAGAGAAACATCATTTAGAATGATTTTTTCCTCGTCAAAGCCATTCGTGATGACTTTGGTAGCATTTTTTAATTCTACAATTGCTGTCATTTGCTAAACTTGACTCCTTTCAGGTATTTGCTTTTGAAGGTTGGAATCATAAGGCAAACTGCCAAAATCAAGGCGCTATATAGTCGTAAATAGCTCGTGTTAAATCCAAGAGCAATCACTCCCCAAATGAGGAACTGATAAGCGATAGAGCCTACAACGATGGTCATGAGTCGCTCTGCCAAGGTCAAACTCTTGAACAAAACCTCACCAATAATCAAGCTAGCAAGCCCTACGACAATCACTCCAATTCCTCGAGAAACATCTGCATATCCTTCTTGTTGAGCAATTAAGGCTCCTGCAAGCGCGATAATTCCATTTGAAAGAACCAAACCCATGAGTTCCATACGACCAGTATGGATTCCAAAACTACGAGCCATATCGGGATTGTCACCTGTAGCGATGTAGGCCTGACCTAGTTTGGTATCAAGGAAAAAGAGCATAAGGCCAATAACAATAGCTACAAAGATTAATCCAGTCAGGAGTTGGTTAAGGTCTGAATCAAAAGGCAAGACATCCTGAATTTGCTTGGTTCCAAGAAGCCCCAGATTGGCACGTCCCATAATCATGAGCATGATGGAATGGCAAGAAGTCATTACTAAAATTCCTGATAAGAGGGTTGGAATGTTTCCTTTGGTATATAAGAGTCCCGTCGCCATTCCAGCTAGACAGCCCGCACCTACTGCAGCTAAGGTCGCCAAAAACGGATTGACTCCCTGCGTTATCAAGGTTACAGCTACTGCTCCTCCTAGAGGAAAAGAGCCTTCAGTAGTCATATCTGGAAAATTCAAAATTCGAAAAGTCATAAAGATTCCCAAACCTAGAATCGCCCAGACCATCCCCTGAGAAATAATGGATACTATCATAATCTTTCACTCATTTCTTTCTTTAGTAAAAATGGGAGGAGATGTCTCCAACTCCTCCTTTATCTTTATTCAATCACTTGTCCTGCTTCTTTTAGAACGGACTCAGGAATGGTGATACCAAGTTCCTGCGCTAGTTTTTTGTTAATCACTGACTTACCAGTTGAGAAGACATTAACTGGCGTATCAGCTGGTTTTTCGCCTTTCAAAACTTTGGCAATCATTTTACCAGTAGCCACTCCAAGATCGTGTTGGTCAACTACTACAGATGCTAATCCACCTGCTTCTACCATGGCAGTGGCACTTGGGTAGATTGGCTTTTTAGCTGTTTGGTTGCTTGAAACAACTGTTGAGAATGCGGATGCAATGGTGTTGTCAATTGGAACCCAAATCGCATCGACCTTGCTTGTCATGACATTAACTGTTGAAGCAATTTCGTTAGTCGATGGAACAGCAAATGTTTCGACTGTCAAACCTGCTTTTTCAGCATAAGCCTTGAATTCTTCTACCTGTGTTTTTGAGTTATCTTCGCTACTTGAGTAGAGAGCGCCGATTGTTTTGACATTTGGTGTGAGGGTTTTAATCAACTCTACTTGTTGTTCAGCTGGGTTGTGATCTGACACCCCTGTGATGTTGCCACCCGGTTTTTTCAAATCTTTAACCAAGTTAGCACCGATTGGGTCTGTAATAGCAGCCATGATAACTGGTAGATCTTTAGTAGCACTAGCGAGTCCTTGAGCTGCTGGTGTTGCAATCCCAACAACAACATCGTTTCCATTTGCCACCAATTGTTTACTCATGGTTGCAACCTTGCTCTGATCGCCTTCAGAGTTCATAAAGTCGATTTTTACCTGGTCGTCCTTATATCCTTCTTCAGCTAGTCCATCTTGAATCCCCTGATAAATCAAGTCCAAAGATGGGTGACTAACAAATTGAAGGACCCCAACCTTAGCAACCTTTTGATCTTCCTTAGCTGCAGGCTTGTTCATTGATGAATAAATCAAACTAGCCACCACCAATACTGCTAATCCAGCGATAATTCCAATCAAACGTTTATTTTTCATATTCTTTCTCCTTTTAAATCACTTGTATAATGCTCTTTTCAACAAAACAAGCGACGCCATCGTTTAAATTTCATAATCTTTCCTCCCATAGAAAAAGTCCTCACACAAAAAACTTGTGTGAGGACGTCGATGCGCGGTGCCACCTCAATTATAGGGAATATCCCTATCGCTCTTTCTCGCATTCACGAGTTGCACTGTAAGGTGTGCTCACCGAATTTTTATGATTTCAAATTCTTTATAACATTCAGCCCAATTTTCATCACTTTCATCTATCTGCTTTCACCAACCACAGACTCTCTTAAAAATGAGCATGATTACTTTCTGAATGTTTAAATTATATCATTTTTCATTTATTTGTCAAGACTATTTTTAGAATTTTTTAAACAATTCAAAAACTTCCCCTTGAAAAAAGAGGAAGTTTGTAGAATATCAGCCTGAATTACGCAAACCAGTTGCAATTCCGTTAATAGTTGTATGGATCAGTTTTTCTTCGTCAACTGACAATTCGCCGCGACGTTGACGTTTGATCAACTCCAACTGGATGTAGTTAAGGATGTTAAAGTAAGGCATACGATAGTTCAGGCTGTCTTTTAGGTAAGAGTTTTCTGCCAACAGTTCGTCATAGCCTTCGATAGCTAGAATAACGTCCTTAGTCAATTGCCATTCATCTAAAATAGTGTAGTAGATAGCCTGCACTTCTTCATCTTCACAGAGCTTAGCATATTCAAAAGCAATGTTCATGTTAGACTTAGATAAGACCATATCTACATTGGAAAGCAAAGATTGGAAGAAAGGCCAGTTTTGGTACATGTCTCGAAGAAACTCGATATTCTTTGGATCTTGATCTATAAACTCTTTAAAGCTGGATCCCACACCATACCATCCAGGGAACATGACACGACTTTGTGACCATGAGAAGACCCAAGGAATGGCACGTAGACCACCGATTTCAGTGATGGTCTTACGAGCTGCTGGACGCGAACCAATATTGAAACTTGAAATAGCCTTGATTGGGCTTGACTCGAAGAAATAGTCATAGAAATGTTCATTCCCAAAGACCAAATCACGGTAGATATCGTAGCTACGGTCCACCACTTGATCCATAACAGCTTCATAACGATTTGACGTGTTGGTATCGCTCTTCTTCTTGGTAATCATACGGTTAATGGCTGCAGAAACCAACATTTCAAGATTATAGTAGGCAGCGTCTTTGTTTCCGTATTTGTTTCCAATGACTTCTCCTTGCTCAGTCAGACGGATACGGTCCTTGATAGACTTGAGCGGTTGAGATGTGATGGCTTCATAAGTTGGACCACCACCACGACCTACAGTACCACCACGTCCATGGAAGAAGGTAACTTTAACGCCAAATTCATCCCCGATAGCAGTAAGTTGTTGTTGTGCTTTATAGAGAGTCCAACATGATGATAAATAACCACCGTCTTTATTACTATCGGAGTAGCCAAGCATGATTTCTTGGTAGTTGTCTTTTGAAGCAATCCATTTTTTAGCCAATGGAAGAGAGAAATATCTTCTCATGGTTTCTTCCGAGTGATCCAAATCTTCAATCGTTTCAAAGAGGGGAACAATCTGAACGCGCGCTTTTTGAGCATCTACCAAGCCGACTTCCTTGAGCATGATGGCTAATTCTAGCATATCAGATACACTTGTCGCGTGAGAGATGATGGTTTGGCGAATGACATTTTCACCCAGTTTATCCTTCAACTTACGAGCAGTTTTGAAGATAGACAATTCTTTCTCAAGCAGTTCTGACTTTTCAGCATGAGTAGCTGAGAGGATACGAGGATCTTCTTCCAACTCTTTTAAGAGGAGGGCGCATTTTTCATCTTCAGAGAGATCGCTATAATGGTCGTTGATGCCAGCAGATGCTAACAATTCAGCCACACAGGCTTCATGAACACTAGAGTCTTGGCGCATATCGATAGAAGCAAGGTAGAAGCCAAAGATTTCAACGGCTTGCATCAGTTCAACAAATTCTCCTGAAATCAGGTATTCTCCTTTGTTCTCAAGGAGAGAATCTCGAATGGCCAACAAGTCTTGATAGAATTCATCTGCAGTAGCATATCTAGGCTGAAGATCCTTATCTTCAATGAGATAAGCTTTAGTTGCCTGCATCTTAGCTTGGATATCAAAAAGAGCACGACGATAGAGTTCTTTTTCGCGATAAATGGAGTTATCTTGTGACTTAAGCGCCATCTCACGAACTTTATCACTGACATTCACGATACTGGTTGACAGTGAAAATTCACGATAAAGATTATAAATCTTTTCATCGTAGTAGTTCATGATGACTTCGCACTGAGTCAAGGCTGATTTATTGAGGGTTTCCGCTGTTACGAAAGGATTTCCATCACGGTCTCCTCCAATCCACATCCCCATAGTAATTGGTTTTGGATGTTGGAGCTCAATTCCTTGTTCTTTAGCTAGTTTCTTATATTCAGCCGTCAAACGCGGAACAGCATTCAGGAATGAACTTTGATAGTACTCCATCACGTTGGTGATTTCGTTAGTTACTTTCAACTTCTTCTCACGAATCATGTCTGTTTGCATGATAATTTCAATGTAACGACGGAGATCCATGTTCCATTTTTCTTTATTAATCAAGCCTAGTTTGACATCACGGTACTTACGCAAGAGCGTATGGATATGGTTGGTCAAGTCCAGCATACTCTTGCGTTGTACTTGCGTTGGATGGGCGGTCAAGACAGGAACGACATTTAACTTTTCTAAAATTTCAGCTGCATTTTCTTTTTCAGCTACCATCTTTATGGTTGTAGACAATTTCCCTAGATAGTCTTGGTCCACATTGTTCTGGTGGTTAATTTTATAGGCTAAGTCCACATCCTCAGATATATTAATCAAGAGTGGAAGGATAGAGAAATAACGAGAAATGTAAATCATTTCTTCATTGGAAAGGCTAGTCACCAGTTCATTGAGCCCTTGATAGTTTTCATTTGTTGATAATTCCTTCAACTGCATGATTTTTTCAAAGGTCTCTGGCGCTAGCATATTTTTTGTAATATCTTCTAGTAGCTCTGTCAAAATCAAGACTTCTTCTTGGATGACGGCTTTATTACTATAGTTTTCTAATTTCTGAAGAGACATATATTTTTCCTTTCCATATAATCCTTACAGACCTTCAACAGTTTGAGATTCGTATTCTCTAATGAGTTTAGCACGTTTCTCGCTGGCATCGATATTTAATACAAGGGCAATGGCTACGGATAATACCAGGAGACTGTTCCCACCTTGTGAAAGGAAGGGGAAGGTCACCCCTGTAGAAGGAATCAAACCAGAAATCCCACCGATATTGACAAAGATCTGAACAAGAATCATCCCTCCGACACCGATAGCAACCATGGAGTTAAAGGGATCCTTAGCTCGAATACCAACCAAGATGATTCGCAAAATTAAGAAGAAGAGTAAAGCCAAAATCATACTCGCTCCTACGAATCCAAACTCTTCGATAACAATCGAAAACACGAAATCCGTATGGGCTTCTGGCAGATAGCCACGTTTCTCGATCGAATTTCCCAATCCCAGTCCGAACCAGCCACCATTTACCATGGCATAGTAGGAATTTGCAAGCTGGTGTCCTGCACCTGCCAAGTCATTAAAGGGATTAAAGAAGGCACTAAAACGTTTAGCAACGTAACCAAATACCGGTATCTGAGAAAATTTTTCAACCCCAACGAGACGAATGACAGACAATACTAAAATTGAACTCCCTGCCAAGAGAGCTAGAATGGTCGAGAACCAACGATAGGCAATTCCACTAACGGTGTACATAATGAGC
This sequence comes from Streptococcus sp. 517s, assembly GCF_054445985.1. Taxonomy (NCBI): domain Bacteria; kingdom Bacillati; phylum Bacillota; class Bacilli; order Lactobacillales; family Streptococcaceae; genus Streptococcus; species Streptococcus sp. 517s. The sequence goes on from NZ_CM136847.1 coordinate 1,092,493, forward strand.
GCTACCAAAACCAAGATGGTCGCATTTCCCAAGTCGGGGAAAATCCCCAAGCTACCAATCAGAACCAGCAGAACAAAACGCCAATCGTTAAAAGCTCGAGGTAGCCATTGATTTTGGGTCAACACCTGGAAATCATAAACCGCAATCTCATCTTGCTGTTTTGAAAAACGATGTGCCAAGTACCAGATGATGATAATCTTAAGGTATTCAGCCGGCTGAATCGTTACAGGTCCTACAGAAATCCATCCGTATGCTCCATTGACAGGTGTTCCGACCAGACGCGCTAGGGCTAAAAGAACCATCTCCACAATCATCACGATAAAAATGAGACGTCCATTTCTCAGGAAACCTAATTTTAATTTATAGATTAAGGCAATCAAAACCAAACTAGCTACCCAGAAAATCCCCTGGTTACGTACCAATTGAAAAGCGCTTTTTCCTTCCTCAATTAGGGTTGCACTCGTTGTCGAGTAAACTACAATCAATCCCAAAATCGACAGAAGAAAATAAGGAATCAAAATGGAATAGTTTAGTAGGTGCCTTTTACTAATTTTCATATTTCACCACTCTAATAGGAACAGAGGTGGTTGTCCCTAATTCCGTTTTATTTTCTAGTTTTGATTGTTATTATACCACTTTTTCAGAAAGAAAAAAACTATTATCCTTTAATCCTTCGAATTTTACTTGTTTTTTGTCTTCAAGCATAAAAAATACAAACCTCAAATGAGATTTGTATTTTCATTGCTTAGTTAGATGAAGAGCTACTGCTTGAGCTTGAGTCACCACCACCGATGTATTGGGTGAAGATGTTTTGGAAGGCTTGATCTTTGACCTTGATGTTTGCTGCTTGCAATTCTTTACCAATTACTCCTTGAACAAAGGCAGAATCATTTTGTTTTTGAGTCAAAATGATGGTCTTCAATTTTTCTTTGTAGTCATCTAGGTTTGATGATTTTTCTGTCTTCTTCGTTACTTTAACGATGTAGAATTGATTGCTATAGGCTTGTGTTCCAGTAGCCGTAATCACATCAGAAACACCGTTCACATCCAAGGCAAAGGCTGCTTTTTTGACTTGTTCTGGAAGTTCTGTTGAAGCAGAGTCAAAAGTGATTTCTCCACCATTTTCTTTTGTCTTATCATCGTTAGAATTGTCTTTTGCCAACTGAGCAAAATCTGCACCTTCTGCTTTCGCTTTTTCAAGCACTTCTTTCGCCTTGTCTTCATTATCCATACGGATGATTTGAGCTGTTACATCTGGTGTATAAGACTCAAAAGCCTTTTGGTAAGCCTCATCTGTCAATTCACTCTCTGCAGCTTTCTTAACTGCCAATTCAACCAATTTGCTAGTACGAATTTGAGCTTTGCGAGTTTCAGCAGTCATACCTGCCCGTTGAAGTACACTGTTGTAGCTATCGCCGTATTTCTTTTGTTCCTCAGCAACGGCGTCATCCACATCTTTGTCAGTCACTTCTGACCCATATTGTTTTTCAAATACTTTTTGGATGGTCATATTAAGCAAGACTTGTTGCGCAGTTGAATTATTCTTTACTTCTTCAAAGAATTGATGCTCCGTAATCACATCACCCTTCATGCTGATCAAATCTTTTCCTTCAGAACTATTTGAACAAGCTGCAAGTGTTGCTACTGATAAAAGTGTGATGGCTCCTGCCATAATTTTTTTCTTCATGTTTACTCCTTTTACGGTAAGTGTTACTTTATCTATTTTACTATAATTTCTTAAATTTTTCTGAAAATCATTTATCATCAGGTAGCTGTATATCTGCTACGTTCTTTCGTAGCATGAGAATGCCATCACCAAGAGGAACTAGAGTTGCTGTTAGACCTGGATTATCCAAAGTTGCGTCGAAAAGTTTTTGCAAACCACGATAAATCGTTCGCTGCCCTCGTCGAACTTCCATGATGTCCTTGGCAACATCACCTCCTTGAAAAATATCATCCAAGACAACCACTCCACCAACTTCAAGTCGTTTAAGGATTTCAGGCAGAAAGACGATGTACTTGGACTTAGCCGAATCCATAAAGACAAAGTCATAAGTTTCTGTCAAGCTAGACAAAACATCGACGGCATCTCCCTCTAAGAGGGTGATTTGCTTACGACTGTCAAACTGGGCAAAGTTTTCCTTGGCAAAGCCTATCATCTCAGGATTACGGTCAATGGTTGTAATCTTAGCATCTGGCGCATGCTCTGCCATCAAGAGTGCTGAAAAACCGATAGCTGTCCCAATTTCCAAAATGTTCTTGGGCTGTATGGTCTCCATGAGAAATCGAAAGTAGGTAACTGTTTCATGAGGAATGATTGGGATATTTTCCTTGCGAGCGAAGGTCTCCAATTCTTTCAAGGAGCCTGTCACCTGTTTTTGACGCTGGCGCATGAGTTCTACGATTTCTTCCTTGACAACAGGGCGACGCATGTTATGGTTGGCATTTTTACTATACGATTCAACCATCTTATGCCAATCCCAATTTTTCAACAAGGGCTTCAAACTCGTTCAAGCGACGTTCAAAGACTGCAAAGGCGTCGTTGAGATAGTCTTCTTTTTCCATATCAACACCCGCTTTTCTCATAACATTGAGCGGATAGTCAGACTTACCTGCTTTGAGATAGTCGATATAGCGGTCACGATCTTCTGGACTACCATGGACAATCTTTTCAGCCAAGGCTGAAGCAGCTGCAAAACCAGTTGAATATTGATAAACATAGTAATTATAGTAGAAGTGTGGGATTCGCGCCCACTCGTATTGGATCTGAGGATTGTCTTCCTTGCTGAGTCCATAGTACTCTTGGTTCAAGTCAGCATAGAGCTTATTGAGGAAATCACTTGTCAAGACTTCTCCATTTTGGTCTGCTTGGTGGATAGCATGTTCAAACTCAGCGAATTGAGTTTGACGGAAGACTGTTCCACGGAATCCGTCCAAGAAGTTATTAAGGATAGCAAAGCGTGTTGCGTCGTCTTCTACTTCTTCCAACAATTTCTCCGTCAAGATATTTTCGTTGGTCGTTGAGGCAATCTCAGCCAAGAAGATAGAGTAATCTCCGTAAACATAAGGTTGGGTTTCACGAGTATAGCTAGAGTGCATACTGTGACCTGTTTCATGGACAAGGGTAAAGAGATTGTCTAGATTGTCCTGCCAGTTTAGAAGCATAAAGGCATTTGTATCATAAGAACCACCAGAGTAGGCACCAGAACGCTTGCCTTGGTTTTCATAGACATCAATCCAACGCTCACTGAAGGCACGTTTAACACGTCTCAAGTAGTCGTCACCCAAGACCGCCAAGGCTTCTTCTGCCTTTTTCAAGGCTTCTTCGTAGGTAAAGCTGTATTCTACTGACGAAAGCGGTGTGTAAACATCGTACATCTTGAGATTAGAAATCCCCAAGATTTTAGAACGAAGTTCTAGGTAACGATGCAAGAGTGGCAAATGCTTGCGAACTGCTGCAACTAGATTGTCATAGACACTTTCTGGAACAAAGTTGGCAGCGAGGGCTGCATGACGAGCACTCTTATAGTTACGAACTTTTGCTCGGTAGTTTTGCACCTTAACATTTGTCTGCAAAGTCTTAGCGTAAGTGTGTTGGAATTGCTCATAAGTCGCATAGAGGGCTTCATAGGCACCTCGACGCACTTCACGGTTTTTAGACTCCATCAAACGAATGTAAGTACCGTGTGAGAGTTGCACTTCCTTGCCTTCGTCATCAAGCACGTATGGGAAGCTAATATCCGCATTGTCCAAAATAGCGAAGGTTTCACTAGCAGCGCCAAAGATTTCTCCTGCTCCAGCAAGCAATTCTTCCTCACGTTGCGAAAGAACGTGGTCTTTCTTCTGTAAGAGCTTATCAAAAAAGTGTTTGTATACTTGGAGTTTTGGTTGAGCTTCTAGGAAGGCCACATACTGCTCTTCGCTAATCTCCATAAACTCAGGTTCATAGAATGAAAAGGCTTGTTCTAACTGACTGTATAGGGTCATTGCCTTAGCATAGTACTCTTGATACTTGGCTTCACGCGTGTCCTGATCGTTTTTCATATGTGCATAGACATAAAGCTTTTCAACTTGGCGTTCCAAGTCAAGTGAGAATTCTGTGATCTCAAGCAAACTGTCTGCGCTGTCCAAGAGATGTCCCTCATACTGGGCTGCTGTTTGTACTTTTTCAGTTAAATCTTTCAAGGCTTCTTCCCAAGCCTGGTCTGTTGGGTAGATTGTCGAAAGATCCCATGTATCTTTTTCATTTATTTCATGTCGTTGTAATACCATAAGATTCCTCCATCCTTTCTATTTTACCACATTTTTTGAGAAATATAAGTGATAAAAGGCTGGTGGATAGAGCTTTTGGCGATTATTTTTCGGATTTTTTTGATAGTATGTCTGAAAATTTCTATAATAGCTAGCCAAATCCGTTTCAATCTGCAAAAAATCACCTGACTCTATCGGTCTGACCTGGGGATACCAGTCGTCCAGTTGATGGTTTAATAGATTTTCTCCTTGATAATAAGCTTCCTCCTGCTTCTTCATCCAGTAAGGCGTTTGGTAGTACAACTGCTGGCGAATGTAGTGACAGATAGTGGAATCTTGCACAACTGCAAAACGAGGCAGTTTTTGTTTTTGATAAGGAAATCGTAAGATTTCCAAGAGATTTCCTTGGCCATAGGGAAATTCCTTGACCTGAAAATGAAGTTTGCCACGTAGGTCCTGATGTAAAAGGTATTTAAGTCTCAAAACTTGCTTTTTGAGATCTAGTTCCCAAACATAGAAACCCATATTTTGACTAAAATAGAGAAATCCCCTTTGTAATTGTGTTAATCGCTCTTTTAACCAGAGTTTTTCTCCCAGTAGCCAGATAACTTGGTATCCCTGACTGCGGTAGCCTTGACTTCTATCGCCTAAAAGCTTTTGAGACAAGGAACTGCACTGGATCTCCAGAGCTAGTTTCTCATTGACTAGAACATCCGCTATCTGCTGAATCTCGGGCAAACTATATTCTAAGGCGACCTGACTATCTTTCTTGGCCCAGTGATAAAGGGCCTCTTTATTTCCCAAGTGTTCTGGACTTTCATTTTCAAAAATGGCCATACAATCTCTTAAACTTTCATGGGCAAAGTGCGTTCGAATGCTCTGCCCTTGGCGTAATCGTAGCCCGCCTCCACAGGCTGGACAAGTATAGGGTTGCTTGGTCACATCTTTTTCGAGGGCATTCACCAATTTTCCCTTGGCATCTCTAGCTACAAACATGGTCTACCTCCTTTTCTCATTTATTCGAAAAAGAACTAAAAAAGACTGGAATTCCAGCCTTTCATGATATTATTTCTTATCTTTTTTGTCTCTTAGAATATTTTTTTAGCATGGGAATGAGATTGGGAATCTGCTCACTTCTAATGACCAGCACGCCGTATTCCTGGCAGCGATTGGCATAAACAGGATTGATTTTCCCCGTACAGACAATTAACTTGAGGCAACTCTCCCCAGCAAAATGATTGGCATAGACTTCTAGCTCATTGATGGCTTCGACTGATAAATCTGTCATCTTGCAAGAGATAAAGGTAATCGAGCGCCCCTTTCTCAGAATGACATCAATCTCATTTTGAACATTGTCTGCCTCTGGAAAGATACCATTCCAATCAATCTCACCGCCTATCATGCACTCATCAAACAGCTGAGATTCGAGCGCCAAGAGATAGAGATATACCTCTAAAATATGCCCCTTGTTGCGGCAAAAGACTTGAGCTTCTTGACTTGGAAAGCTGTATGCTACTCGTTTCTTGTCTTCGCTTTCAATACAAAGCATCCCCGCTTCCACAAGTAAAGAAATAAGGGATTCTGGGTAGTGATAATACTTGCCATTGTTTTCCAATATCTTTTCAGTTTCAGCATATAGATCATTGGTCTTTGCTAGAGAGAAAAATTGGGTCACTTGGTACCAGTGGGCTGGATTGGTAATAGCTGAGCTGGCTAATTTTTTGATGGCTGAACTTTGCTGAGCTGAGTGGATAGGGCGTTTGGATTTGAGTATTTTTCCACCACGCAAGGCTATCAACTGTTGGATGCTTAGGGTAGGAATGTCCAAATCTTCTTTTTCCAACTGACCAGCTACCCACTTGTATTGTTTTCCTCGTTCAACATCCATTGCAACGATGGGGAAGTGGCGATCCAAGCCGTATTGATAGAGGGATAAGGCTAGTAGCGAATCCCCACCAAAAACATCAAGAATAATCTGGTCATAGCCTGCTAGACAATAATCTAACTGATCTGCTAGTTGTTCTAAGGATAACTGACGAAAGATCACTCGTTGGATATGGGGGACTTCATCCAGGATAAAATGGCGCAGTGAAAGTTTATCGTTATTGCTTATTTTCGTCAAAGATAGAAAAAGAATCTCGTCACAATCACTGACAAAAGCTTGGTAGACATTCTTTTCCAATACATACCGATCATACAGCTCCACCAAAAGACTCGTCATTCGATCACCTCCATCATCTACAACATCTTGCGCTGAGAGCGACAGCAATACAGCTCTACTGCTCAGATTTCCTACTTCTAGTATAGCATAAAATCCTGCTCGCCCCAATCACCCAACGCAAACAAAAAGAATAGAAACCTTGCAAAGTGATTTCTATTCGCTGGGTTAAGTTTGATTTACTTGATTTTTTGGCTAACATAGTCGCAAAGCGTAGTTGAATCCGATTGCCATTTTCATCACGACGGTGCAGATGTCCTGGATTTTCATTGTACTTGACCAATTCCCAATCCTTGTAGTAGTCCGCCAACTCCCCTTCTTTAAAGGTGAATGGGAAGTTGACTGAGCAAGGATAATCCTCCGTATCCATGGCACAGACGATGATATTGTAGCCTCCAACAGTAGTTTGCTCCTGCATATTTTGGATAATAGCTGGAATGCGGTCTGCTTGTAGAAACATTAAAACAACTGTTGAAACGATAAAATCATAGGCTTGCCCAATGCTGGCTGAATTGATATCATAAAGTCCTACAGGCATGTCTAGATCCTCTTGCTCTACGATGCTTTGCAAGATTTCAAGGGACAATTCATTTTGATCCACAGCTGTCACATCAAAACCATTCTGTGCAAGAAAGAGAGAGTTACGGCCTTGACCACAACCCAAATCTAAAGCCCTTCCTGGTTTTACCGTTTGCATGGCCTCTAGGACCTCTGAATGGACTGGATTGGTATTGTATTTCTTAGGGAAATAATCCTCAGGTTTACAATAAAATTCCAAATACCACTCTACATCGTCTGTTGCAGCCTCTACTCTGTTCCAGGCTTGCGGTTGCGCCATAGGGTTGTCTGCTCCTGCCTCAAAGAGGTGCTCAGCTAGAACCTCACCATCTTCAGTCAACTCAATAAACTTGAGGGCTCCTTTTAGAACTGTAATCTTCCCCCAAGTACCGACCTTGGTATTGTGCTTTTGCTGAACCGCCTCTGGCATGGTCTGTCTATTCCACAAGGGCATGCGTTTATAGGCAATTAGTTTTTCCATTTTCATTTCCTCTTTTTATCGCTGGTTAACAGCTTTCATGACCCGCGCGATGTCACGGTTCTGTTCACGTCGCTTGATCGACTCTCGTTTATCATAGTCATGTTTCCCTTTTGCTAAACCTAAAAGGAGCTTGGCATAACCATCTTTGATGTAGACCTTGAGGGGAACAAGAGTCATCCCTGTCCCTTTGGTTTCTTGTTCCAATTTTTGAATTTGCTTCTTATGGAGTAGGAGTTTGCGACGACGTTCAGGTTCCTGGTTCCAGATATTGCCCTCTTCGTAAGGAGCGATATGGACATTGCTCAACCAGACTTCCCCATTTTTTACCTGAGCAAAACCGTCCTTGAGATTGATTCGAGCAGCTCGAACGCTCTTGATTTCAGTTCCTGTCAGGACCATTCCTGCCTCTAGCGTATCTACGATTGTATAATCGTGGTGCGCCTTTTTATTTTGTGCGACGACCTTTCCCTCGCCCTTTGCCATGTTTGGCTCCTTTCTTAGCTACTTCTTTGTAAAAGGGTTTCTTTCCTTTTTTCTTTTTATCTTTTTGTGAACGCTTGCGCTTATCATTTGAGCGCCCTGATTTTCTCTTGTCTTCCTTCTTATCTGAACGGCGACTTGAACCACGACCCCTGTCTCTGCGACCAGCTTGTTTCAAGCCTTTTTCAATGACATCAAACTCACTAGGTACGAAAGAGAAATCAATCTCTCCTGTCATCTTATCGGCTCTTTCAACTCGAATGCGAATCTGTTGTCCTACACGGAAGGTTATTCCTGATTTCTCTCCACGAAGAGTCAAATCACGCTCATTGAAATGATAAAACTCAGGCAAATTAGTGATGTGGATTAAACCTTCAACTGTATTTGGCAATTCGACAAAAAGACCAAACTTAACAATGCTGGATACAACCGCATCATACTCTTCACCCACGTATTCTTCCATGTACTCAGCTTTTTTCATGGCTTCGACTTCACGCTCTGCCTCAATAGCGCGACGCTCACGGTTGGAAGACTGGGTCGCAATCTCTGGAATCACTTGTTCAAAATGCTCGGCTATTTCCTTAGAACGCCCATAGTCCCGAATCATGCGGTGAACAAGGAGGTCTGGATAACGACGAATGGGGCTGGTAAAGTGAGTATAATAGTTAGCAGCAAGACCATAGTGACCGTGATTGTGCTCTGAATAGCGAGCCTGCTGCATAGAACGGAGAAGCATCATGGATAATACATCCGCATAGGGTTCTCCCTCAACCGCACGCATGATATCTTGAAGCGCCTCCTGGCTAATCTCACTGGCAGTTCCATAAATTCGCAAACCAAAGCTCGAAGCATAATCAATAAACTTCTGAACCTTTTCAGCCTTGGGCTCCTCGTGAATCCGATAGATGAAAGGAAGGTCCAGTTTACTAAAGTGTTCCGCAACCGTTTCATTAGCAATCAACATGAAGGACTCGATCATCCGCTCGGCAACACCACGCTGACGAAGAACGATATCAACAGGCTTACCTTTTTTATCCACTAAGATCTTAGCTTCGCTGGTATCAAAGTTAAGGGCGCCACGCTTCTCACGCATGCTTTCTAGCCTTTCATGAAGCTTGGCCATAAGCTCGATACTAGGAACAATTTTCTTAAAGTCCTGTCTTTTTTCCTCGTCACCTGCTAAGATATCATTAACAGCGCTATAGGTCAGACGAAAACTAGTCTTGATAACTGTTTGTGTAATGGTGTAATTAACCACACGACCGTGTTTATCAATTTCCATAATAGCAGACTGGGTCAAGCGGTCTACTTGAGGATTGAGAGAGCAGATGCCATTTGATAGCCGTTCTGGTAGCATAGGAACTACACGGTCTGTCACATAGACAGAAGTCGCGCGGTTAAGGGCTTCCTTATCAAGTGCAGAACCCTCAGTCACATAGTAGGAAACATCCGCGATGTGAACTCCGAGTTCGATATTGCCATTTTTCAAAGGCTTGATGTGAACTGCGTCGTCCAAGTCCTTGGCATCCGCGCCGTCAATGGTAAAGGTGATTTCATCTCTCAGGTCCAGACGACCTTCCATATCCTTTGGAGACGGAGCTTCTGGCACACTTTCTGCCTCCTTGAGAACAGCTTCTGGAAATTCTGAGACAATATCCATGGATTCCAAGACTTCAAGTACATCAATTCCAGCATCAGTCGAGTGTCCGACCACATCGAGAACACTAGCGACAAAGAAATCATGTTTCTTACTTGGGTATTTGTCGATAAAAACCTTGAGAACCTCTGTACCTTCCAACTTGATAGCCGGTTTCTTCACATAAATCGGTTGGCTGATTTTTTGATTTTTGGAACGAATATAGCCAGCATACTTGGGCTTTTCCTGATCTAGAACGATTTGGCCGACAACGGTTGTCAGGCTGTGTTCTAGGATATCAATAATTTTGGCTTCTGCTGCCGTTCCCTTATTACGGTCAGCAACTTTCTTAATGACTACCTCTACGGTATCACCATCAATGGCATAGTTGACATCGTTTTTTCCTACAAAAAGGTCGTCCTCGTCCCCTTCTAGACTAACAAAGCCAAAGCCGTTTTTATGGGCATGAAAAATCCCTTTGAGGGTAATTTCATGTTTCTTCTTTTGGTCCAGACATAAGCTACCATCATCTTCAAAACGAATCTGGTGCTTTCTTTCCATCAGAGACAGGGTTTTAATCAACTCACGAAAATCCTTAGACCCATCCTTTCCGAAAGCCTGAGCTAGATCATTTACCGTCACTCGCCCCTTCTCTTGCAAATATTCTTTAATTTTATCTTTCATGTTTTCTTTCTAGATTTTTATAATTTCTTTTTGAGTGATAACTTTAGTAAACATCATTCAAAATAAAAATAGGCTAAGACCTAGTCTCGCCCATTTCTTATCTACTTGATAATACCGTCAATGCTAAGGCAATGGCTAGCCAGAAAAAGACTAAAACACCTGTCAAACGTTGCATCACAGCTTCAAAACCACGCGCCTTACTACGTTCAAACAAATCACCTGAGCTGGCATCAAATACATTGCTGGATTGGTTCTTAGTTGGTTGCATGAAAATCGCAATCACAATCACAACAGATAATACTAATAAAATGGTTAACAATAGGTTATACATATCAAACTCCTTAAAATCCCTATTATTTTACCATAAAATCTACTTAGATTCAAGATGTAGGGTTACTTTTCTTTCCTTGGGACAATACTTTAAAACCTCAATCTTGTCAGGATGAGTTTTGGAGTTCTTACTGGTTAGATAATTCATGCTGCCACAAGAGGAGCACTTGAGATTGATTTTTACTCGCACTAGATTTCCTTTACTTTTAATAACGATCTAAATTGCACTAAGTTACATAAACAACTAAAAGCCACACAGGCTGCTGTCGCATAAAAGACAGCATGGTAGCCCAAATATCCTGCAACTGCGGATCCCGCCATAGGTCCGATCACTCCACCAAGGTAAAAAAAGACTTGGTTGAAGGCGAAAATCCTTGAAATACCTGATTTTGGAGTCATTTTGCTGAGAAGGGCATTGACTCCCGGTATGAGAGCTCCCGTTCCCAAACCAAAGAGAAAACGATACAAGCCAAGTTGAAGGGGGCTGGTTGCATGGGCACAAAGAAGGTAAATGATGACGGAATAAATCTGCGCCGCGACCAACAATCTATGATTCCCTACCTTATCGCCAAGTTTTCCTAGAATTCCAGCACTCATCATGCTAGAAAATCCCATGCTGGATACGATTAATCCTGATACAAGGAGGAGATTTTCGGACTGCCCTAAGTCCCGCACATAGAGAGCTAGAATGGGACCAATTGATTGAGCTGAAAATTGAATGACAAAGCTCGTCAAAAATAGATTCACTAAAAGCCTAGGATACTTGAAAGAAGAAAATACTTCTTTCGTTGGGATAGCCTTCTCCTTAGCCACTGGCTGAAAATCTTCCTTGATAAAGAAAATGGTTAGGATTGCAGCTAAAAATAAGAAAGCACCTACCAATAAAAAGACATTACGAATGCCAAAAATTTCAGCAATAAAGCCTCCAACAAAGGGACCCGTCAGTGTTCCTGCAACAACACCTGTAGATAGAGTTCCCAGAGCCGCTCCCGACTTATCTTTAGGTACCTGACTGGCAATCAAGGCCGTTGCATTGGGGACAAAACCAGTAAATACACCATTGAGCAAGCGCAGAAAGAGTAGCCAATAGATATTCGGAACAAAGGCCAAACCTCCCATGGTAATGGTCATGGCAAGACCTGCTCGAATCATCATGGGTTTTCGACCATATTTGTCAGCAAGAATACCCCAGATAGGAGAAACTAGAGCTGCTGAAACAGCCGAAACTGAGATGGCTAATCCAGCATAAAAAGCAACTTGATCCCCTTCAATTCCCAACTGCTCTACAAAGATAGGCATGAAAGGGACGACCAAGGAGATACTGGCTCCCGTTAGAAAACTACCGAACCAGGCGACACGAAGATTCTCTTTCCAACTAATCTCTTGCACAGCTATCGCCTCCTTCAAGTAACTTCACTACTTGAGTCACAAGCTGATCACGACTGCCATTATTATCTAATATATGGCTCGCCAATTTTTTCTTTTCTTCTAAAGACCACTGGGTTGCCAGACGGGACTCTGCTACTTCCTTAGAAAGATAATCCCGTTTCATGAAACGTTCCACCTGAACATCACGGTTCACATAGACCAGCCATGTTTCATCAAACCAGGCACTGTAGTCCTGTTCAAAAAGTAGGGGAATATCCATGAAAAAAATCGCTTCTGTCTGAGTCAACTGGTCTCGCAATGCAGCCAATTCCTCACGAATAATCTCTCCTTGAGTTATCCTAGACCATTCACGTTCTTCAGGATTTGAAAAAATGAGACTAGCTAGGAGAGGGCGATTGAGTTCTCTATTTTCAAGGATGATTTCCTGCCCAAAGTGCTGAACTAAGAGCTGATAAAGACGACCACCAGGTTTTTGTAGTTGGTGAACGACTGCGTCAGCATCCACCACTTGAAAGCCTTGTTCTCTTAGGAAATTTGTCACAGTTGACTTACCAGAAGCAATTCCTCCTGTGATTCCGATGATTTTTCCCATCAGCTCCTCCTTTGACACTGAGGACAAAAATGAGTTCCCCGTCCACCGAGCTGGAATTTCTCAATCACTGTCCCACAGCGCGAACATGCTTGTCCAGTCTTATCATAGACCTGATGGAAGTCCTGCATGGTTCCGTCTTCCCCAAAGGCATTGGTATAGGTCCGAATGGTGGAACCGCCCTTTTCGACTGCCTGTCCCAAAACAGCAATGGTCTGGTCATGAATAGCTGACGCTTCTTCTGCCGTCAAAGTCTGGGAAGGTCCTGCTGGATGAATCTGAGCTCGCCAGAGAACCTCATCCACATAGATATTGCCAAGGCCGGCTACCAAGGTCTGGTCTAGGAGATGAGATTTGATAGGCTTTTTAGACTTGGATAGAGCAGCTTGAAAGACCTGCAAATCAAAGTCCTGCTCTCTTGGCTCAGGCCCTAGTTTTTTAGATACAAAGTAGGCATCCAAAAGGTCGGGTGCCAAGAGTTCCATGGTGCCAAACTTGCGTACATCCTCGTAAACAAGCGTACCACCATCCTCAAACTGGAAGAGAATATGAGCATGCTTGCGTTCAGGAACCTGATCCGGATAGTAAAAATACTTGCCCTCCATCCGCAGATGGGAAATCAAGACTTTGTCTGTTAGGTAAAAAAGTAGATATTTTCCACGGCGTCCCATGGACTCAATTACTTGACCAGGCATTTTCTTTTGAAACTCTTCCAAATCTGTCTTAATCATCTTGGAATAACGAATCTCTACACTCGAAATCTTCTTTCCCAAGATCAATTTTTCTAAGCCACGACGAACCGTTTCAACCTCTGGTAATTCAGGCATAAATCCTCCTTCTGTAAAAACAAGAAGCAGGCATGAGCCCACCTCTACTTAGTATTCTTTTTCATTATAGCCAAAGTCAGCCAAATCTAGCTTTTTATCCCGCCAGTTTTTCTTGACCTTGACCCAAGTTTCTAGGAAAACCTTGTCCCCTAGCATGAGTTCGATATCACGACGAGCCATGGTCCCAATTTTCTTGAGCATAGCGCCACCTTTTCCGATGATAATCCCTTTTTGACTATCGCGCTCCACCATGATGGTTGCGCGAATGTGAACCTTGTCTGTCTCCTCGTCACGCTTCATAGAGTCAACTACTACGGCAACTGAGTGAGGAATCTCTTCACGCGTCAAATGAAGAACTTTCTCACGAATCATTTCAGAAACCAAGAAACGCTCAGGATGATCTGTGATTTGATCAGATGGGAAATACTGGAAACCTTCCTCCAGATTTTCACTAAGAATATCGATTAGTCGAGAAACGTTATTTCCCTGAAGGGCTGAGATAGGAACAATCTCCTTAAAATCCATCTGGTTACGGAAATCATCAATCTGAGCCAAGAGCTGATCTGGGTGCACCTTGTCAATCTTATTCACCACCAGAATCACAGGAACCTTGGCAGCCTTGAGACGCTCGATAATCATATCGTCCCCCTTACCACGTGGCTCATCAGCTGGCACCATGAAGAGAACAGTGTCTACTTCACGAAGGGTGCTGTAGGCTGATTCCACCATGAAATCCCCAAGAGCTGTTTTAGGCTTGTGAATTCCTGGTGTGTCAATAAAGACGATTTGCTCCTTATCCGTGGTGTAAATCCCCATGATTTTATTGCGCGTTGTCTGCGCCTTGTCACTCATAATGGCAATCTTTTGCCCCATGACGTGATTCAAAAAGGTTGACTTCCCAACATTGGGACGTCCTAAAATGGCTACAAAGCCTGATTTAAATGTCATAATTTCCTCTTAGTGTTTAAAATAGCATATCCCAAATACGTGGGATAAAGATAAGTGCACCTGTCACCGCAGCAAAAAGAGAGACCACTAGCACGGCACCTGCTGCCATGTCCTTGGCTTTCTTTGCCAACATAGAAAAGTGATAGTGACTGGCTAAATCCACCACATTTTCAATAGCAGAGTTCATAATCTCAAACGCTACTACCAAGAAAATGCTCATTAGGAGAAAGAGCCATTCAATTCGTGACACCTGAAAAACAAAACCTGCAAGGATGACTACTAGAGCCGTCACTGCATGTTTTCGCATATTGCGTTCTTCCTTGAAAGCAGTCAGAATTCCTGTCAGGGCAAATTCTAAACTAGATACCAGGTCACGATTTTTCCATTTTCGTTTATTATCTTGTGAGTCCATAGGCTGTCAAAATTTCTTCTTGTAAATCGAACATCTCCGCTTCTTCTTCCGGAGTGTAGTGATCGTAGCCGTTAATGTGTAAAAAGCCGTGTACTGCCAAGAAGCCCATTTCACGCTCAAAGCTGTGACCGTATTCCTCAGCCTGCTCATGCGCTTTATCGATAGAGATAAAAAGCTCCCCAATGTAGGCATCAAACTCAGACATCATTTCTGCCAATTCAGGATTTTCAAGCAAATCCTCTTCGTCAAAGGCAATGTCCAACTCTGGCTTATACTCAAGGCTGATAACATCTGTCGGACGATCGGTATCACGGTACTCCAGATTGAGTTCGTGGCTACGCTCGTTGGTCACAAAAGTGACTGCCATCTCCTTGTCTTCTTTTCCTATTTTTTGGGCTGCAAATTCCAAAATTTCTTGGGTTTGTTGCAAGATTTCTTGTGAAACTTGACCAGTTTCATCTACCATTTCAATATACATGTACTTCTCGATTCTCTTTACTTGGCTTTATTATACCACATTTCCATGATTTTATTCTACCTTTTTGATATAA
The DNA here is from genome assembly GCF_054445985.1 of Streptococcus sp. 517s. Taxonomy (NCBI): domain Bacteria; kingdom Bacillati; phylum Bacillota; class Bacilli; order Lactobacillales; family Streptococcaceae; genus Streptococcus; species Streptococcus sp. 517s. The sequence continues at coordinate 1,107,847 of NZ_CM136847.1, forward strand.
TACTATGGAATACAATCACAAGGAGAGAACGATGTCATTTGACGGATTTTTTTTACATCACATGGTTGAGGAATTGAGAAGCGAGTTAGTCAATGGTCGCATCCAAAAAATCAATCAACCTTTTGAACAAGAGTTGATCTTGCAAATCCGCAGCAATCGCCAAAGCCATCGCCTGCTCCTTTCTGCCCATCCCGTTTTTGGACGCATTCAGCTGACTCAAACGACTTTTGAAAATCCAGCCCAACCTTCTACTTTTATCATGGTTTTGAGAAAGTATTTGCAGGGTGCCCTGATTGAGTCAATTGAGCAAGTGGAAAACGACCGTATTGTGGAAATTACCGTTTCCAATAAAAACGAGATTGGGGACCATATCCAGGCTACCTTGATTATCGAGATCATGGGAAAACACAGCAATATTCTCCTCGTAGATAAAAGTAGTCATAAAATCCTCGAAGTTATCAAACACGTTGGCTTTTCACAAAATAGCTACCGCACCTTACTTCCAGGTTCGACCTATATCGCTCCGCCAAGTACCGAATCTCTCAATCCTTATACTGTCAAGGATGAAAAGCTCTTTGAAATTCTGCAAACCCAAGAACTAACAGCAAAAAATCTTCAAAGCCTCTTTCAAGGTTTAGGACGCGATACAGCAAATGAATTGGAAAACATTCTTGTCAGTGATAAACTGTCTACTTTCCGTAACTTTTTCAGTCAAAAAACCAAGCCATGCTTAACAGAGACTTCCTTCAGTCCAGTTCCTTTTGCGAATCGTGTAGGAGAGCCTTTTGCCAGTCTTTCGGATCTCTTAGATACCTATTATAAGGATAAAGCCGAGCGCGACCGCGTTAAACAGCAAGCCAGTGAACTCATTCGTCGTGTTGAAAATGAGCTTCAAAAAAATCGCCATAAGCTTAAAAAACAAGAAAAAGAGTTACTAGCGACAGACAATGCTGAGGAATTTCGCCAAAAAGGGGAATTGTTAACAACCTTCCTTCATCAAGTACCTAATGACCAAGATCAGGTTACCTTGGACAACTACTACACCAATCAACCTATCACCATTGCTCTTGATAAGGCCTTGACTCCCAGTCAGAATGCCCAACGCTACTTTAAACGTTACCAGAAACTCAAAGAAGCTGTCAAATACCTGACTGAGCTGATTGAAGAAACCAAGGCAACTATTCTTTATCTAGAAAGTGTAGATACCGTCCTCAACCAAGCTGGGCTGGAGGAAATCGCTGAAATTCGTGAAGAATTGATCCAAACAGGCTTTATCCGAAGAAGACAGCGAGAGAAAATTCACAAACGCAAAAAACCAGAACAGTATCTGGCTAGTGACGGCAAAACCATCATCTATGTCGGTCGAAACAACCTGCAAAATGAGGAGTTGACTTTTAAAATGGCCCGCAAGGAAGAACTTTGGTTCCACGCCAAGGACATCCCTGGAAGCCACGTCGTCATCTCAGGAAATCTTAACCCTTCTGACGAAGTTAAGACAGACGCGGCAGAACTGGCTGCCTACTTCTCCAAAGGGCGCCTGTCTAATCTAGTTCAAGTAGATATGATTGAGGTTAAAAAACTCAACAAACCAACTGGTGGAAAACCTGGCTTTGTAACCTACACAGGACAAAAGACCCTCCGAGTTACACCGGACCCAGAAAAAATCGCATCTATGAAAAAATCCTGATTTTACTTGAAATCAGGATTTTCTTTTATTTTTTACTCTGCAATCAAAGTTTCCAAACCAACCTTCATCATATCGGTGAAGGTGTTTTGACGTTCTTCTGCAGTGGTGTCCTCATCTGGATTGACCAAGCTATCAGAAATGGTCATGATAGCAAGTGCATCAACGTGGTGTTGGGCAGCCAAGTAGTAAAGAGCTGCTGCTTCCATTTCCACAGCTTTAACTCCCCATTTACCAAGTTCGATGTTCTTTTCAAAGTAGTTTGAGTAAAAGACATCAGATGACAAAACGTTCCCAACGTGGGTGATCATACCGAGATCTTTGGCGATATGGTAGGCCTTGTCTAGCAAGTCAAAACTAGCGATTTGTGGGAAATCATACTGTGGCCAGTCGTTGCGAATGATGTTTGAGTTGGTTGCAGCTGCTTGCGCCAAGACCAATTCACGGACGTGGACATCTTCATTCAAAGAACCCGCAGTTCCCACACGGATTAATTTTTTCACACCGTAGTCCACAATCAACTCACGCGCGTAGATAGAAATCGATGGCATTCCCATCCCAGTTCCCATGACAGATACACGGTGGCCCTTGTAAGTACCAGTGTAGCCAAACATGTTACGCACTTCGTTAAAACAAACAGCATCTTCAAGGAAATTCTCCGCAATAAACTTAGCACGAAGAGGATCCCCCGGAAGAAGAATTTTATCAGCAATTTCACCCTGCTTAGCAGCAATATGGATAGACATAATATAAGATACCAAACCCGTCAAAAAGCGAAGGGAAAATAGGAGTTGGGCGCAGTGAGCGATGCTCGCTAGACCAACTATCTTTTTCCCACTGCTTTTAGGGTGGGTTCAATTCCTTTCTTTCTTAATTTTGATGATAAATAGGAGAATAGCTCGGGTTCAATTCAGAACACCTCACTCTACCTTTCTTTTTTGTATATTTAGGATAGCGACAGAGAACAAAGTAAAAATAGGAAACTGACGAGGCATCCCAGATGCTAGACAGTTTATCTTTTTTACACAGTTCTCCGCCCGTATTCAGTTTAGCAAATACGGTTTACCCATCCTTTCTTTCTTGATTTTAAATTTAAATATTTCGCAGAACAGTTAGCCAGAGTTTGACTATAACTCAGATACTCTGCCTTTCTGTAGTTCCTAGTTTACCAATGAATCTAAAAATGCATACAGTTTTGCATTCATTTCGGAGTAATGATTTTCACGTAATTCTTCTGGTGTTTGAACGAAAGTGAACTTTTCACTTTGCTCTCTTAATTGCTCCTCACCATCCGCAGTAATTAAAAGTTCTACTGCTTCGGGATCAAATTCCAAATGAGCCTGAAAGGCATAATGTTTTGGACTGAAGCGAATAATTTGGCGTGGACAACCTTGACTGGTCGCCAGGACGACAGCATCCTCTGTCAGCCCTGGCATATCACCGTGCCAGTGGCCGGTTTCTAAGGTTTTTCCGAACAAGCTGACATGAGGATCTGTTAGACCTTGCATCGTCAATGTCACAGGATAAACGCCGATCTCGCGCTCTGGACTATGTTCATACTTCGCACCATAGGCAACAGATAGGAGTTGCGCACCAAGACAGACACCAACAATATAAATATCTGCAGCAATCGCTTCTTTCATAAAAGCAAGCTCAGCCTTTGGATCATAGTATGGGAAGTTTTCTCTATCCTCATCAGGTGATTGAGGACCACCCATGACAATCAGAAAATCAATTCCGTCAATTGTTTCAGGAAGAGGTTCTTTTTCATAAACCTTTGTTGATGTAATGTGATGACCTCGTTCCAGAGCCCAATTTAGATAAGCACCTGGAACCTCAAAGGTCTCATGTAAAATAAAGTGAACTCTCATGCCACTACAATTCACCAAGAATAGCTTTAAGCAAGCCTTTGAAGTCACCTTTGACACGCTCTGTCACTTCTACAACCTCTTCGTGGTTAAGTTCTTCTTGGAATCCTGCAGCATGGTTAGTAATACATGAAATACCGAGAACTTTCAAGCCTGAGTGAGCGGCCACAATAACTTCAGGAACAGTGGACATACCAACTGCATCTGCTCCCAATGTCTTATAGGCACGAATTTCTGCAGGTGTTTCATAAGTCGGACCAGTTACACCGATATAGACACCTTCATCAAGCTTGATACCGAGTTTCTTAGCCACTTCATGGGCAGTAGCACGGTATTCTGGTGTGTAGGCTTTAGACATATCAGGGAAACGTGGACCAAAGTCATCCAAGTTTTCACCCATCAATGGATTTTGACCCGTCATGTTGATATGGTCTGAGATAGCCATCAAGGTACCAGGTCCATAGCCAATACCACCAGCTGCATTGGTTACAATGACACCTTCACATCCGAGAACTTTCATCACACGTACTGGGAAAGTCACGACTTCCAGAGGATTGCCTTCGTAGAAATGAAAGCGACCTTGAAGAGCCAAGACCTTGCGACCTGAAAGTTCTCCATATACCAATTTACCAGCGTGACCGACTACTGTTGAACGGCCCCAGTTTGGAATATCTGCATAGTCTACTACAACTGGATTCTCGATTTCTTCTGCCAATTCTCCAAGACCTGATCCAAGAATTAGACCAAACTCAGGTGCTTGGATTCCCTTGTCTTTCAGGAAAGCAGCTGTTTCCTTGATCTTATCTAAAAATGTCATTATACATCTCCTTTATTATTTTTTAGCATTTGACCGATTTTGTCAAAGGTTTTGGCATTGCGAATGGTGATGCTGCGATAGAAAGGCATCTTGAGCAAGTACTTGTGATAGGCAGTCTTAGAGTAGGTTTCTTCAGAGAATTTCCCCCAGAAAATCCCAAGTCTTCCAAAATGAACCACTTCATCTTTCAGTTCCAAATTTTCAACTGTCTCAATGACTTGCGCCACATCCAAGCCCTCAGTGTAAAAGAGGACATCTTTTCGAGCTAGGTCTTTGGTCCACCAATCTGGCAGATTCTTCAGCTCTGCTTCATAGTCTTCATGACTCAGCAAAGAAAAGCTCTGAATAAATGGATAATGGACTGCAAAGAAATCCTCTAACTTTTCAACCAATTGGGCTTTGGCATCTGTCGAAGTAAAGAAAATATTGCCACTATTGATGTAGGTATCAACTTTTTCCACTCCCAACTCTGTCAATTCTTGACGAAGTTGCGCCATGACAACCTTATTTTTTCCACCAACATTGATACCTCTCACAAGTAAAGCATATAGCGTCATCTTATACCAATTTATCTAAGAAACTTTCACCAATCATGGCAGTTTCAACACCAAAGTTATCCGCAACAGTCGCTGAGATATCTGCAAAATGTCCAACTGGAATGACACCATTCCCCTTAAAGCTAGGACTGTATGCCAAAAGTGGAATGTATTCACGAGTGTGGTCTGTTCCTGCATAAGTCGGGTCATTTCCATGGTCCGCAGTAATCAAAAGAAGATCATTCTCTCTCATGGCTGCGATAATTTCAGGCAAACGTTCATCAAACTCATGCAAGCAATCACGATAGCCATGAGCATTGCGGCGGTGGCCATAAAGGGCATCAAAGTCCACCAAGTTTGTGAAGGAGAATCCTTTTTCAAACTCAGCAAGTCCCATGGTCTTCAATAGTGTATCAATTCCGTGGCTGTTTGACTTGTTGTGGCCCATGTCATGGTTGATACCCGCACCGTTAAAGATGTCGTTGATTTTACCGACAGCATAAGTATCGATGCCAGCCTCATTCAATTTATCCAAAACAGTTGGGGCAAATGGAGATACTGCCAAGTCACGACGATTTGCCGTACGAGTGAAGTTACCTGGCTCACCCACATAAGGACGGGCAATGATACGGCCAAGAAGAGCAGGGCGCTCAAGGGTAATCGAACGAGCGTATTCACAGATACGGTACAATTCATCCAAAGGAATGATATCTTCGTGGGCAGCAATTTGCAAAACAGGGTCAGCTGAAGTGTAGATAATCAACTCCCCAGTTTCCATTTGACGTGGTCCAAAATCATCGATAACAGCTGTTCCTGAGTATGGTTTATTGGCTTCACGAATGACCTTGCGCCCTGAAAATTCTTCGATTTTTGTCAAGATTTCTTCTGGGAATCCGTTCCAGAAAGTATCAAAAGGCTCGGTAATGTTGAGTCCCATGATTTCCCAGTGTCCAGTCATGGTATCCTTACCAAGGGAAACTTCTTCCAATTTCGTTACATAACCTGTTGGGTTGCTTTCAGATGGCACAGTCTTCAGTGGCGTTTCGCGAGGAATATTTCCTAGACCGATTTTAGTCATGTTTGGCACATTCAAACCAACTGTTTTAGAAATATGTCCCAGCGTGTCAGAAGCACCGTCTGGAACCCCTGCATTGACAAAGTTATTGGCATCTGGTGCAGCACCGATTCCCACGGAATCCAGTACCACCAAGTGAATACGATTAAATTTTGACATAGTCTGTCTCCTTATTATTTTAGTTATCTTGCTTTTGTTGAAGTTAAAATCTGAACACCATCTCGTCCCGCTATGATGACCTTATCCACCATTTGGTTGAACAAGCCATGCTCTACGACACCAACGACATGGTCCAATTCTTGCCCAAAGGTAATGGGATCCTCGATGACATCCAAGGCAAGGTCAATGATAAAGTTCTGCATATCGGTCACAAAACGTTGACCGTCTTTTTCACGGAAACTTGGTTTGTAGCCAGCTCGCTCAAACCGACGAAAAACCTGTTCTGCGCCATACTGAACCACTTCCACAGGCAATTTAAAAGCACCTAGTTTATCAACCAGTTTGCTTTCATCCACCACCCAAATATATTCTTTTGAGGGCGTTGCGACAACCTTCTCCATCAGAAGGGCACCACCACCACCTTTGATCCCGTTGAACTGGCTATCTACTTCATCCGCCCCATCAACCGTCACATCGACAAAGTCTACTTGATCAATCGACTTGAGCGGGATGTTTAGTCCTTCAGCCTGTTTACTAGTCACACTGGAAGTTGTCACAGCAGTAATCTGCAAACCTTCTTCCTTGATCCGACGACCTACTTCCTCTACGAAATAGTAGGCAGTTGATCCAGTTCCGAGTCCAACAACCATACCATCCTTGACAAACTCAGCAGCCTTGATACCTGCCATTTTCTTCAGATTTTCCACTCAAACACCTCCATTAAAGAGCTATTTTTATTATAACATGTATCCGTTTTTATTTCATGGATACACTGGAAAAACCCGAACATTTTTATTTCGGGTTTTAGTGTCCTATTTAACCATATCAGGATCGTAATCATAGAATCCCGTATCGAGGAAACGGTTTTTAGGGTGTAACTTGCGCACTTCCTCATCTAATAAGAAGGCTTGGTCATGGCTGAAATTCCCCTCTTGAATCAAGCTGCGTGCTTGGACAAAGAGTTTGGCAATTTCTACAAAGTTCTGACCGGGTGTGTAGAGCCCCTCTAGCTTCCAGTGAGTAAAACCATGCTCTACCAATTCTGTCAATTTAGTCATCAAATCAAGGTCGTTATTTGCAAAAATGTGGGTACCATGATTGTCCTCAAAAATTGAGTAATGACTCTCTGGATCACTTGGTTCTGCCAAGAAGAGGTCACGTTTACGCGTCTTTTCGTCATCGATATGCGTGAAGTTATAGTAGTTTTGTAAGAGCGGACGCTTAGAATGATGGATGACGCTAGCTCCGTAAACCAAGACTTCAGCAGGAATTTCCAAAATCTCTGGCATTTTGAAGAGTTCAGCAGATGGAATTTCACGCGCCAAAACCGCCTCAGATGCGCCAGCCTTTTGGCCCCAGAAGTTAATCTGACGACTGCTTGTCACCATAGTTGAAGCATCGTAGATAGTCTTGAAGGAATAACCATCACGGTTGACCACATAAAAGACGCCTGCATCTCCTACTGTAATATAGTCTGTCTTGATTTCTTCCAAGAAGTCTAGGAAGGGCTTGATACGGTCCATCATATCTTGGTGCATGAGGGCGTTGACTGCAACGATTAATTCCTTACCCGCATCATGAACGAGCTTAGCGATGGTGCGCAACTCTTCATAACTAAAGGTTGTTGGCAGACGAAGGCCAAAATCTTTCTCACCGACATAGATACGGTCTACGCCAGCTTCGAGTAACTGTTCAACTTGTTCAATACTTTCAGCAGTTGCTGTAATAATAATCTTTTCCATAAGAAAAATTATACCACATTTCTCAAAAATCAGCTATGAATACTAGTAGTTTTATAAAAAGTCAAAATCATTTTTTAAAGGTTGCAATCAAAAAAGTGAACAGTAACTTGTACCATTCACTCTATTTTATGCATGTGTTTCTTCAACTAGGTGGCCATCGTTCATGACATAAATACGGTCAACCTTATCAAGAAGGCGAGTATCATGCGTAATCATAACAACTCCTCTACCTTGTTCATGAGCAATGGCAGCCAGCATCTCCGTTACTTGGTAGGCACGCTGGGTGTCTAGACTGGCTGTCGGCTCATCTGCAAGAACGATGCTCGGATTGTTATAGAGCGCTCTAGCAATCGCGGCACGTTGACGTTCACCACCAGATAGAGCTTTGGGATACTGATCTTGTACCTTTTCTAAATCCAACAAGTCAAACAGCTCTTTTCGATCACTTTTACTATTTTTTCCCTTATCTAGTCTGTCAATCAAATCCAGTTGTTCCTTGACCGTTAGAAAAGGAATTAAGTTTGAAGCCTGGAGAATGAAACCAAACTCTCTAAAACGGAGATCTGTTTTCTCCTTCTCCGTCAAACTGCCTGTTTCCTTCCCCTTGACTAGAATCTTTCCACTCGAAGCTTCCTGAAGTTGTCCTAGAGTTGTTAGAAAGGTCGTCTTTCCAGATCCTGAAGGCCCAACGATAGCCACGAACTCTCCCGCATTTAGCCGAAAATTCGTCTCATGCAGGGCTACGACTCTCATCTTTCCTTCCCCGTATGTTTTTGTCACTTGATTCATTTCAATCAATGCTGTCATACTATTCTCCTTATCATTCTGCAATCGCAGTAATCGGGTCCACCTTTAGCAAGCGTGGAAGTGAAATGACACCACCTAGAAGGGCCATCAAGGAAATTACCAAGCTTAGGACAGAGTAGGCTATCCAACTTGGATAGAAAAAGAAGGTAGCTGGTAAGACTAAAATTACACCTCCGATTGCCAGCAAGGCTAAAGCAATCCCCATACCAGCTAGGAGGAAGATTTGACAGAATAGAGACCATACAATGGTTTTGATCTGTATTCCTTGAGCTCGCATTATGCCATAAAGAGCTAGTTTTTGGATGGTAATGATATAAACAAAAATACCCACAATCAAGCCTGTGATAACAATCATAGCAAGAATCATTCCTGAAAATACATTAACCTGAGGTGTGTAACCAGGAATTTTCGATATCATTTTTGGAATGGAAATCTGTTTCAGTCCATCCCCGACCACCTCTATATCATTTTTCAATACCAAGGCAGAGATGGCACGATTGGCTTTCAAGGTTCCTTGTAAGGTCCAATAAGTTGTCAGACTCGTAAAGACAACAGGCTCGGTGAAAAATTTATTTCCTTGAGTCAGGCCTACAATCTTGTAACTTGACTCGCTTCCATTGAGCTGAATGGCATCACCTAGCTTCATCCCATAGTTCTCAAAAGACTGATCCACGACAACCTCATCATCTCCTTCAGGATAACGACCCTCCGTCAAACTAGGAGAGATAAAAGAGTCCCACTCTTGAGCAAAAATGGAAACATTGACCTTTTCACTACCATCGACTAGATTGGTTACAGCAAACATATAGCCCAATGGAGCGGCCTCTTCAGAACTCTTGTCCTTGTAGTCCTTTTCAGGAATAAAAGATGCCGTCAAATTATCATTAGCGTAGTCGGATAAAACGACACCCGTCGCCTGCCAATTATCAATAGCGGCTCGGTTGTTTCGCACAAGACCAAGAGCTAAACTAGTCATAAAAAAGACCATAAAAGCGATAAGAAAAATGGTAGTTAGAATCAAACTATATCGAAGTTTGTTTCGTAATATTTCTTTGATAGCAAGATACATGCTTATCTCCTTTTACTTTCCCCAAAGGTAGCAAGAAAGCCACCCAGTCCAATAGACAGAATCTCTGTCCTTCCATCCATTCAAAACAACTCCTACCAATACTCTTCAAAAGTATCCAGGTAGCAACTCAACAAATCATCTTAAGAAATAGCCTCAGCTTGCTATCAATTTATATAAGTTATCCCTTCCCTATCTTTTATATTAGAAAAGGTTGGGTCATCTGTTTCAAGTGTAACGTCCATGCTATCATTTTCCCTAGTGGGTGTCAAGAAGAGTGACTTAGAAGATGATAAGAGACTTTAGTAGTTTTGTAACCATTTTGTAACAATTCTCTGCATAAAAAATGATAAAATAGTCAAGTACTGTTAAGGAGAGAATCATGCCCGCAAGAAAATTAGAAGCTTATGAGTTTGAACAAACTCCCGAATCGAATCAAACTCCGCTTTATCAAGACTATACACTGGAAGCTCCTGTTAGCTCCAATTTAAAAGAGATTTTATTTTTTGTAAATATTGCTTGTTTTTGTATTTTTATGGTGTTTTTTAGTTTTATCTTTTTAGCCTTAAAATTGAACACAGCTTTATCATTTGTTGCTGCTATGGGGGCAAGCTTGACACTCCTCCAACTCCAACGAAAGATTATTAAACGAAAAATTTCAAAATCAAAATAAAGGTTGGTAGTGGTACCAACTTCTTTTCTAGTTATCAAAAAAGACAGTTTTAAAACTGTCTTTTTATTTATTCTTACGTTTGGGAGGAGATTGAATAGCAATCTTAACTTCAAAAATTGTTCCTCTAGGCTTGTTATCTTTAACGGTAATCGTTCCTCGTAAGGCATCAACGATTTGCTTGGCTAAAGATAGTCCTAGACCAAAACCGCCTTTCTGACGGGTTCTCGCCTTGTCTACACGATAAAAGCGGTCAAAGATTTTCTTCTTATCGGCAGCTGAGATCCCAATTCCGTTATCCGTTACGGATAGATAGAGGTGGCGATCCGTAGCATGGACCACAAACTCAATTTTCCCATCTTCTTCGGTATACTTAATGGCATTATCAAATAAAATGGTCATGAGCTGTTTTAGAAGCAACTGATCGGTCATGAAAGGACGATAAATCCGATTTTCATAGTCAAAAACACGATCATTTTCAGAAGCAATCAACTCATAGTTAGCAAAGGTAGTCTTAAAGAACTGTGGTGATACTTCTGCTATTTCTGGTTTGATTCCATCATCTCGACGTGCAAGGTTGAGAAGATTGGTCGTGAGGAAACGCATGTTGCGAACTTCTTCAAGACTAGAAGCGATACTTTCGCTGGATTCCATAATCGTTGCTTCTGGTTTTCGAAAGAGAGTCTCTAAACGATTTTGTAAAACGGCCAAAGGCGTTCTCAGTTCGTGGCTCGCATTTTCAACAAAGGACTTCTGCTTTTGCATACTTTCCAGCAGAGGTTTGACACTGACACGTGCAAGATAAACACTGGCAATTAAAGATAGGAGCCAGAAACTAGCCATAACTACAACAATTAAATGCTCGTGGTTTTGGCTGATTTGCTCAAGCTGGCTGGTATTGATTAAAACTGCCGCATATTTGACATTGCTTGAAACAGTGGACGAATTTGTTTCCATCAAGATCATCCGGTAGGTTTCTTCTTGACCGTAGCTATTGACAACTTGGATTTGACGAATGTGGTTCAACTCTTTCTTGTCCAGCTTGATCTTGTCCAAACCTAAAAAGCGATTGCCCAGTAAGAGTTGGTTAAAATCCTTGTCAAAGAGCAAGACTTCCGTATTGGAGCTGACATTAGGCTTGATTTCAGCCTTGCTGGCATCCGCAGTTGCGGGTTCGATATCCTTGACTTCCTCAGTTGCCCGATTAAGGGCTAACTGGATGACAGCTTGAGGACTACCACTAAGGGCTTGGAGTTTTTCATCTACAGAAGTGTAGAGACTCGAGTGCATGACCTGGAGGATAATCAAGGTCATAGCAGAGAAGATTAGTGTAAACACTCCAAAGTTTCGAATGAAATAGCTGAAATCATCTGCATACCATGTTTTTTTTAGTTTATTGAACATCTTTTAAAATATACCCGACACTACGCAAGGTTTGAAGATTTTCAGCAAAGGCTGTTCCCTTCAATTTCTTACGAACTTTTGAGACATAGACTTCTACAACGGAAATAGTCGTATCACTATCAAATCCCCATAGGCGGTCAAAAATTTGCGTCTTGGGAAGAATAACATTTTGATTTTGAAGGAAGTAAACCAATAACTCAAACTCTTTCCCAAGCAGTTCTACAGGAGTATCTTCCACTTTCACTTCATTCGTTGAAAGGTTGACGACAATATCCCCATAGGTCAAGGTGTTTTCATTAAACTTGCCTGAACGTTTGAGAAGGGCTTGGATCCGCATTTTGAGTTCTTCTAGATAGAAAGGTTTGGTGAGGTAGTCATCTGCCCCCAACTCAAAACCATGTCCCTTGTCATCCAAACTTTCCTTAGCAGTCATGATTAGGACTGGTGTGGAGATCCCTTTTTCGCGCAACTCTTTCAAGACTTGGAAGCCATTTTTTTCCGGTAACATCAGATCAAGTAAAATCAAGTCATAGACGCCACTTTCAGCTTCGTAGAGACCTTCTTCTCCATCAAAGACCTGCATAACATCTGCAAAATCATCTAAAAAGTCAAATACTGAGTTTGACAGGCCTAGGTCATCTTCCACTAATAGGATTTTTATCATCAGAAACTCCTCCTTGTTATGATTATTATACCAAAATTGCCTTAAAAAAAACTCAACTCTCTCTTCTTTTAAGATAGAAAGTTGAGTTTTTGTTTACATTTTGAACGAATTAAGCTTTGGCATATTGAGCTACAACAGTTTCTACTGCTGCTTTCTCACGCTTAATCAAGTCAACACGCGCTGCGATATCCTTGATACCCATACGAATGTTACGGCTAAGCGCAAGGTCAGAAAGTTGTGGCTCAAAGAATTCTTTATACTCTGCCAAGCGTTGCTCAGTTTTAAAGATGTGTGATGGGAAGATGACGAAGCTATCAAAACTCATGTCGCCACCGAGGGCTGCCTTGATCCAATCCCAGTTTTCACGCGCCCATCCCCAAACAGTTTCTTGAGTCGCTTGGTGTCCGAGGAATTGGAGGTACCATGAAGAAAGGTCTTGTGGTTTCACCACAAATTTATCCTTCCATGAACTAATCAAGGTTTGGATATTGTCAGCATCTGTACTGTAGGCAAGAGCCGCAGCCAACTGGCGTTTAAAGACCGCATCTGTCGCATGAGTGTAGAGGTCCAGATAAGCTGCAACCAAGTCCTTGGTCTCATGGTGTTTCATCTCATTGATGAGAACTTGAGCACGGATGGCTGCTGGAAGTCCTGCAAGGTTTTCCTTATGAGCTGCAAAGATTTGGCTAGCAACTTGACTAGCTTCTGCATCATTGGAGCGAATCATCATGGAAATTGTCAACTGACGAACCAATTCATCTTCATCTGATTCCCCGTCTTTGGCTTCAAAACCAAGACGGTCATAATTGTGACGAGCCAATTTAGCAACTAGTGCTTTGAAGGCTGCTTCAGTTTCGGTTCCTTCATCAATAAAGCGCTCAAGGGCAGAAATCACTTGAGAAACAGCTGAAACGACAAGGTAAGATTCTTCCTTAGCAAGTTTATCAAGGACTGGGAGCAAGTCTGCATAAGAAATGTGCCCTGCTTCAGCAAGTAAACGACGTTCTTGAACGATTTGCAATTTGCTTGTATTATCAAGTGTCTCTAGCTCAGCAAGAACAGCATCTAGCAAGTCTCCTTGATAGTCTGTAATATAGTGGGCTGTATTTTCAGTATTGAGACGAAGGGCTCCTTTATTTTCAGCAAGAAGAGCTGCGTAGCCAGGAATTTCAATACTTTCAGTTTCGAGTGTATCTGGCAACCCTTTCCAGTTACTGTTGAGTGGCACAACCCAGAGGCGGTTCTTGTCTTCGTGCTCACCGATAAAGAATTGTTTTTGCGAAATCTTCAAGACATCATTTTCAACTTTGACAGTGAGAACTGGATAACCCGGTTGTTCCAACCAAGAGTCCATGAAGGCTGCAACATCACGCCCTGATGCTTGTCCGAGAGCATTCCAAAGGTCACGACCAATGGTGTTGCTGTACTGGTGTTTTTCAAAGTAGGCATGCAAACCTTTAGCGAAATCTGCATCACCTAGCCAACGGCGAAGCATGTGCATGAGACGGCTTCCTTTGGCATAAACGATAGCTCCATCAAAGAGCGTATTGATTTCATCTGGGTGTTTGACTTCGACATGGACAGACTGAACGCCATCCGTCGCATCGCGTTTAAGCGCAGCTGGAACACCACCTGTTTGGAAGTCTTCAAAGATATTCCAACTTGGCTCGATAGCATCCACACAGACGTATTCCATCATGTTGGCGAAGCTTTCATTGAGCCAGAGGTCATCCCACCATTTCATAGTCACGAGGTTTCCAAACCATTGGTGGGCAAGCTCGTGGGCGATAACAAGAGCTACTTGTTGACGGCTAGCAAAGGTTGAGTTCTCATCCACAACCAAGTAAACTTCACGGTAAGTGACAAGACCCCAGTTTTCCATAGCGCCAGCTGAGAAGTCAGGAAGGGCGATGTGAAGTGATTGAGGGATTGGATACTTAACTCCGTAGTAATCTTCGTAGAACTCAATTGAGCGAACAGCGATGTCCAGTGAGAAATCAAGGTTAGATAGTGGGTGGGCTTTCGTTGAGTAGACACCTACAAGGGTACCATTTTTAGTTTTAGCTGTTACTCCTTGCAAATCACCTGCAACAAAGGCCAACAAGTAAGAAGACATGCGAGGTGTTGTTTCAAACTTCCAGATGCCTGTTTCCTTACGGTTTTCCAAATCAATCTCAGGCATGTTTGACAAGGCAACTTCACCTTCTGCTTGGTCAAAACGTAGAGAAAGGTCAAAAGTTGCTTTGGCTTCAGGCTCATCCACACATGGGAAGGCTTCGCGCGCGAAATGACTCTCGAACTGAGTAGACAAGACCTCCTTCTTGACTCCATCAACAGTGTAGTAAGAAGGGTAAATCCCTGTCATGTTATCTGTGATTTTTCCTGAAAAAGCAAGAACTAATTCAACTTGACCAGCTTCAGTCAATTCGATATGAAGGGCTTCATTTTCATGATCAACTGTAAATGGACGAGCCTGACCTGCAACTTCTACAGAAGCAATTTCCAAGTCTTTTTGGTGAAGGGAAATACGGTCACTCTGTGCTTGACCAGTAATGGTCACCTTCCCAGAAAACGTCTTGGTCTCACGACTCAAGTCTAAAAATAAATCATAATGTTCAGGAACAAATTGCTTAATAAAATGTTCAACTGCTTGCATAGTTTTCTCCTATTCTAAGTTTAAGAGCTGCTACTCTTCTTCAAACAAACTTATTATATCATGTTTTGCTTTAGAAAAAAGGATTGGACGGTAATTTTCAAAACTTTCTTCCTTCTACAATCTACAGTGGGTAGACCTTGCGAAATTCTTCCAAAACGACCTTGCTGTCAGATGTAAAAGTCAGTCCAGCCTCCCTCATCCACTCGGTGAAACAGTCCTCATGAACCTGGCGCCAATAGGCTAAAGATTTGTCTCCCTCACCTTCCTTGTAGGCATGGTCTGCAGAAACTTGATTGAAAGGCTGAACGGAAACCTTGGTAATTTCGACAATGCAGACAGCCTGACCTTGACTGTCTAAAATGAAATTGAAGGTTCCTTCTTGTGGAAGAGATTCGTCTTCTAGTGCGTAGAGGTCGTAAGCTGATGCTGTTGCAGTTTTTTCGCCTCTTAGAACCAAGTCGGCCAAGAGATCAGCTTCCACTCCAAAAGCCCAGGCATCTATCTCATCTCCAATCGAGGGGTTAATTTGCTTATAGGCATTCCACATTTCTTGCGGTGTCATGGGTTGCTCCTTTTCATTTACTTTTTTATTTAAAGGGATAGAGTTGCTTAAATCCATTTATTAAAATATAGTCACGAAGAATTAAAATCGTGCTTTGAATCTCATTATTAACTAAATCCCGATCGATTTCCAATTCATTGGAAAAAGCTTTTAAATACAATAAATGAAATAAGATTCCCATTCTTTTATTCATTTGTGAAACTTCATCCTTGGCTTTCTCTAATTCTGTTTGAAGAGAGTTTAATCTAAAACCTGTCAAAAAACGTTTGTGTACCTTTCTTTTCCCAAATACACTCACTTCATCACCATAATTTAATGCATAGAGAATCCTATCTCTTACTTGTGTTAGATATTTTTCTTCATCTATCAGAATAGCCAGTAAAGCAGAATTTTGCACAGGTTCCCAATAGCGATAATCACCGTCAAAGTCAACTTGAACCATTTTATCAATCATTGACTGAGCTAAAGCAGTATTATCGGACAGATACAAGATATAACTTAAGCGATTGAGAACATGCATAGCATCCATCTGAGTTTTCTTATTCTTTTTGGGGACCAGGTTTAAATACGATACTAACTCAGCATCATTTTCAACCTCTTCGATTAGTTCTTTAACATTCATGTATCTACTCCTTTTAATACTTACAATAAGCCTTTACTCTATCCCATCATCTTTATTATATTCTATCATGCAGTTGACTGCATATTCTACCCATTCCCAAAAGTCATTAAACTCTTCCCGTTGCTCCCAGCCTTCTGCAGCAAAGTCATGAATGAGTTGAACTTTATTGCCTTTACCAATTTCAAAACAAGCTGTATCATCACAATCTCCTCTTTTAGCGAATGGAATCAACTTTCTTGTTGGGTACCTTTCCTGCAAGCCCTTGTACAGAGATAACGCCCATTCTGAATCTAAAAAATACCAAATATCAAAATCAACTAAATTGAGTTCTACCATTTTTTAAATGATTCAGGATACTGAAATATACTTTCATCCACTGAATAATTTTTCATCTCTCACCTTCCAATTCATGTAGGAAGTCTTGTCCAGTTCTGGAAATCCTAATAATTCAGACTTAGCCTTCAAGACTAATGGCGATGCATTTTCTTCTGTGATTTTTTGAATATCCATCCAAATATATCCGAGTGAATCATTCGCATCATCAGACACAGCATCCGAAATAGTAACTTGAGGTGCAATCTCATTCATTTCAACATCATACAAGGCCATGATATGGTGAACAGTAAAATTTGTTAACTCTTCCCTGACGAAAACATCGTAGATTCGAGGATTGGAGTAGCTTCTAACAGTGAATCCTGTCTCTTCCATAACTTCTCTAATCAGCGTTTCCGTCAGTCCTTCACCAAGTTGCTGACTGCCTCCAGGTAGATCATAACGATGTTGATAAGGGCCTCTCGTTTTTTCAATGCAGAGTAACTTCCCGTTTTCAAAGCAAACAGCATAGACTCCAAAGTGTTTTTTGATTTCCATCTATCTCCTCCTACTTCAAAGACCAGCCACCATCTATTGTCAAAATTTGCCCTTGCATGGCGCTCGCCTTTCCACTTGCTAAGAAAAGACTGAGCTCTGCTACTTCCTCTGGCTCAATCCAGCGCTTGATTGGCGTTTCACTAGCCACCCAGTCAGCCAATCCACCTAGTTCAAAGTCGGCAGCAGTCATGGCTGTCTTGACTGCTCCTGGAGCAATCCCAAAAACCTGAATACCAGCTTCAGCATAGTCTAGAGCCAACTGCTTGGTAAAGCCAGCTAAGGCATGCTTAGACGAGGTATAGGCGTGACCACCTCCGCCAGCTAGACTTGAGGCAATCGAACACATATTGATGATAATTCCCTTTTTATTTTCCAGCATTTGCGTCAAATAATAGCGAGTCAACTCAACAGGAGTCACGTAGTTGATTTCAAAAATCTCTTGAATTTCCTGGTCTGATTGTTCCAATAAGGGTTTGTAATCATCCAAAACTCCTGCAGTATTGCACAAAACATCCACATAAGGACACCAGTCAAAAATTGGCTCCAAGTCCAAGGTCAAATCTCTCTGTAAAAAGTGGAAATCACCGTTTAAGACTGGCTTTTCACCTTGGTCAACTCCATAAACTTGATAACCCTTCTCTAAAAAGAGTCGAGCTTGAGCCAGACCAATCCCTGAACTCACTCCCGTAATCAATACACATCTAGTCATGCACTTCTACCCAATCTGTTGCCAAAACATCACAAGGTGTCGGGCTCCACATGGAAAAACCTTCTCCCTCCCCAGACACGTTGATTAGGAAATAGGGCGTCACTTCAAGTGCAATCCCGTTTTGTTCGATAGTGTCAAAGAGTTGGACATAGTTTTCAGCCCCTCCCCAACCAGTTCGTACATATTTTTTCTTGGCCTTTAACCCAGGCAGGATTTCTTCAAAAGTCATGATGTTCTCCTTTAATTCTACATTCTTCATTTAATTATAACAAAAAACCGTTTCCCAACGGCTTTTTGACTGTATATCTACTAAATTCCTCCTACCACTGCAATCCAGCTTCTCTGATTTCTTTCTTAGAAGCAAATTTACCATTTGGTCTGTGCCATCTCCCTTTTCTATCTCTAAAGTAGCCACCTGAATTTGTTGATTGCGAGTTTGATTCTCGGCTTTCTTCCTTTTCTTGTGCGGCTTGGCGAGCTTTTTCCTGCTCTTCTTCTTTTGCTTTCTTTTCAGCTGCTTCTTTTTCTTCAGCCTCTTTCTTGGCTTTTTCCTCAGCTTCCTTCTTAGCTTTTTCTTCTTTGTTTTCGACTGTATTTTTAGCCGTACCATCTAAGTAATTGATTTCCGCATTAGCTGAAACATTGTCTAAAACAACATGCGTCACTGAATACTGATCAACCTTTTCCTTACTACCACCCAATTTGATTTCCAAGAGTTTGCCATTTTCATCAATTCCCACATACTGCAATTCAATCTGTCTCGGAATCAATTCATCTTTCTGATAGATTGGAGTCACCTTGTAGTCAAGATAGTAGTTCGGGTGATTGGCCAACCAAGAGTCCAATCGATTTTCATAATAAAGCATACTTTCTTGATTTGTATTGTCTGTACCATAATATGTTCCAGCGTTGAGCCAGTTAGTCATAGGAACCAAGTTTTTCTTTTCATCGTTTAATCCACTAAACTGGTAACCAATCAAGTGACCTCGATTCATCAACCAAGCCTTTTTAGAGCCATCTCCATAATAAAAATTATAGTTGTGCCAACCAACCGGGTTATAACTTATCTTAGGCTCTCTCTTCTCTGTTGGCTCATCACTGTCCTTAAGTTGAATATGAGCACCCGTTGCGCGTGATTTAGAATCCAATTTCCCAAGTTCTAGTTGCTTTTCATTTTTAAAAGGCAAGAGTCCAGCTTCTTTAAACAACTTTTCATCGAACTTGACTTGCTTCTGCTCGACTTTTTCTTCTGGAACCTTTGATTCTACCTTATGTCCAGAACACGCAACTAGTGTTGTGATTGAAAGCAAGGCAATTGAGAAGGATAGTAGCTTTTTCATAAAAATCCCCTTTATTTTTATATAGTGATTAGATTAATATCTCCTCTTTCATTCTACTATCATTTTGTTAATTATTCAAGACTAAAGAGACTGTTATCATACTATTTTCCCTCCAATGTCCAAAACAAAAACGATAACCACTTTTCAGTAGTTACCGTTGAGTTCTTTTGATTAGTCTTTCCCACCAAGTTTGCTATTGATGGTCATCATGATACTGGCAATTTTCTCTCCCCAGTATGGGTCAGAAGCATAGCGTACATTCATACCAGAAGCTTTGTTCCCAAGGTGGTCTCTTCCACGGTCAATATAGTTCTCACGAATCCACTTAGCCGCACCGAGAATCCCCTTGTCCACATCATCAAATTTTTTGGCTGAGGCATATGGGCTCGAATCATAAGCTGCAATTCCAAAGAAGTTATTCTTATCCTTGGCAATCTGGCTCCGACCCCAAGCGCTCTCGAGTGCACTATGCGCCATCAAGTAAAGGGCATTTATACCATAGCGTTTCTCAGCTTCCTTAAAAATAGCACCCTTACCAGCGAGGCGACTATTCCTAATGTTCATCAAAGAATAAACTTTATCCAATTCGGCTGCACTGTAATTACTTGGTTTAGTCAAATTTCTAAAGAGGAAGGGATTTTCAATGGTAAAGCCATCAAAATGAATCCCATCAGTTGAATAATATTTCTTACCAATAGTCATAGCTGAGCTATGTGGCGCAACACGGAGACTTACATAAGGTGATAACTCATGGTAAAAATACTTGCCATCACTTGTATAATGAGGGACAAATTCACTGTCCTTATCAATAGCTTCTAAATCACTTTTATTCATGAAGCCTGATAAACCAGAAATATTGACTGGTATTTGACTATCTTTTTTAGATTGTGCATCTCCAAGTGAGACGATAGTTCCCTTTGATACATAACTCAATCTTTCACCAGAAGCACTATAAACATAAGCAGTAATTGGCTTCACTTTGTAATATTTTGCCTCTGAGATCCACTTCCCGTTATTCTGGAAGGAATACTCTTTACCTTTGATCGTAAAAGTACCTGTTACATATCGGCCATCATCTTTTAGATAGTACCAAGCATCGTAATCTTTGTCAAAAATCCATTCATTTTTGGCCATATAGCCACCAGATTTAAGGTAGTATGATCCAATCCATTCACGGGAAGCGTAGGCCCCACCTGATTTCAAGTAGAACCAGCTATTGTAGGATTTATCAAAAATCCACTCTTTTTCCGCCATAGCGCCACTATCTTTCAGATAGTAATCACTTTTCCACTGGCTACTTGCCATCACACCATCGCTATTAAAATAGTACCATGTTCCTTTGATTTTTTCCCATTTATTGCGGGAAATCTTGCCTGAAGCTGTTGCATGGTACCACTTGTCAGAAATTTTTACCCAATCATTTTCTGCCATGGCACCACTACCTTGGAAAAGATAGTCATTATAGATGGTACGGCTAAGCATGACACCATCTTTATCAAAGTAATACCAGACGCCTTCAATCTTTTCCCACTTATTGCGAGAAATCTTTCCCGAAGCTGTTGCATAGTACCACTTGTCAGATATTTTCACCCAATCGTTTTCTGCCATGGCACCACTACCTTGGAAGAGATAGTCATTATAGATGGTGCGACTAAGCATGACACCATCTTTATCAAAGTAATACCAGATGCCTTCAATCTTTTCCCATTTGTCGCGAGAAATCTTGCCTGAAGCTGTTGCATGGTACCACTTGTCAGATATTTTAACCCAATCGTTTTCTGCCATGGCACCACTACCCTGGAAGAGATAGTCATTATAGATGGTGCGACTAAGCATGACACCATCTTTATCAAAGTAATACCAGACGCCACCAATTTTTTTCCAGTTTACGACAGACTGGTTATTTTCATAAAAACGCCAGTTTCCTTGCTCTTTTTTCCAACCTTCCTTGATAACTTCCTCGTTTTTTTCCTTTTTGGATGAGTCATCTGATGAGTCATCTTTAGAAGAATTTTCCTCTTTTACAACCGGCTCTTTCTTGGGCTCCACTTGGGGAACTTCTTTCTTGGCAGTAGCTTCTTCTTTTTTCTCGACTACATCTGTGGTCTGAGTTTTTTTCGTAATCTGAGATTCTTCAGCATATACAGATGTCTTTGCAAATCCTGCCATAGAAAGAACGACAGTACTTGCAAGTAGTATCTTCTTCATTTTATTCTCCTCAGTAAAAAACTATCTACACTATTACTATTTTATGGAACCTATTGTAACATAGTTAACTAACGGAAATATTACAAATTGATGAAGATTCTATTTCTTGTTGACAATAAGGAAGACCTAGCTTATCTCAGACTGGCTTTGACTTCCTGACGGAGATCTTCCAAACTGCTAATGCCATATTTGTCCATGACTTTTGGTAAATTTTCGATGATATCAGGACAGGCATAAGGATTGGTAAAGTTGGCTGTTCCAACTCCGATGGCAGATGCGCCAGCCAGATACATTTCTAAAGCAGCTTCTGCCGAATCTACTCCCCCCATTCCAATGATAGGCAGGTCTGTTGTTTGGGCGACTTGACGGATGAGTTTGAGAGCTACTGGAAAGACTGCTGGACCTGACATTCCACCCGTTCCATTGGCCAAGATTGGTTTGCGAGTTTTGAGGTTAAAGCGCATACCGACTAGAGTATTAATCATGGTTAACCCACTTGCTCCTGCATCCTCTGCTGCCTTTGCGACGGTGACGATATCCGTCACGCTAGGGGTTAACTTAACATAAACTGGCACATCAGAGGCTTCCACAGCCGCTTTTACCACTTCATAAGCCAAGTCAGGATCTTGCCCAATCAAAAGTCCATGATTGCCGTGATCTACATTCGGACAGGAGATATTGAGCTCGATAGCTTTTACATTTGTAGCCTTGGAAATCCCCTGAGAAACGGCAGCGTACTCTTGTTTTGAAAAGCCAGCTACATTAGCGATGATGGGAAGCGTAGGATACTCTCTTTCCAGCCAAGGCAACTTTTCAGCTAAAACAGCTTCTAAACCTGGATTTTGCAAACCGATTGCATTGAGCATACCAGCAGGTGTTTCTGCCACCCTTGGAGTTGGATTGCCAAAACGTGGTTCTAGAGTCGTTGCCTTGATCATAATAGAGCCTAAAAGGTCTAAATCATAGTACTTGGCATACTCTTGGCCGAAACCAAAACAGCCTGAGGCTGGGATAATAGGATTTTTCAAATCCAAGCCTGGTAGAGAAACTTGTAAACGTTTGTTAGTCATAACCTTCTCCTTATAATACAACTGTTCCTGTGCGGAAAACAGGGCCATCTTCACAGACACGTTGGCTGACGGTCTCACTATCTGGCACTTTTAGAACGCAGGCATAGCAAGCTCCCATCCCACAAGCCATACGAGATTCTAGAGATAGATAGGCTCTTGGATGATCATAAAAGGTTTGATTGATATACTTCATCATTCCAGGCGCTCCACATGAGTAAACCGCATCAAATTGACTGTCTAAATCATTGATAACAACAGAAACATTTCCCTTGATGCCATAAGAACCATCATCTGTCGTTACAAAGACCTGACCATATTGGGCCAATTCGGTTTCGAGAATAACAGCATCCTTAGTCGCAAAACCGAGGACTGTCACTACTGTCACCCCACGCGCATGCAATTCCTTAGCCACCTCAAGCAAGGGCGGAACACCAATCCCCCCACCAACGAGGAGAACTTGGCTCTGATTGTCTAAATCAGACAAGTCAAAACCATTTCCCTGAGGCCCCATCACATCAAGAGTATCTCCCTGACTTAAGGTTGAAAAAATAGCTGTCCCAGCCCCCTCAATCCGATAAATGAGGTGACACTGCTTGTTTGCTTTGTCAATAGACGAAATTGAAATAGGGCGGCGTAAGAGATGGGCATCATCAGGTACACGCAGATGAAGAAATTGGCCGGCTCGCATGGCTTCAACCATCTCCCCTTCTAGGACTAATTCAAAGATTGCTGGCGCAATTTCCTCTTGTGCGACCACCTTCATGGTTTCCAAACGAATGGCACCCAAACGCTTCTTACATGTGGGATTCATGACTTTTCCTCCTTAAATTTAAGGGGACCAGATAAAGAAAAGGCCTTGCTAATGCAAGGCCTCAGTTGGGTTAGGCTAGAACTCATGCGCACACTTAAAAAGTCTCCACAGAGAGCCCACTATCCCTTTTATCTGACACCTTGTGAGTCTCTCTGGACTCCCCTTAAAGGTTAAATTTTTATTAGTATACTCTTTCAAAGAAAAAAAGTCAAGTAGAAAACGAACATTCTACTTGACTTCACTGGATTATTTTTCACGAATAACTTCGACCTTGTAGCCATCAGGATCCTTGACAAAGTAATAGTTTGGTTGAGTTCCTGGAAGTCCATTAGGGGCTGTAACCTCATAGCCTTTAGCACTATGTTCTTGATGTAGGGCCTCAAGGTCAGGTGTGCTGAGAGCGATATGGGCAAAGCCATCTCCCACCACGTAAGGACCGTGATCGTAGTTATAGGTCAACTCCAACTCGTAGTCATCACCATCAAGTCCTAGATAGACAATCGTGAAGGCATGATCTGGAAAATCTCTGCGACGCAATTCTTTAAATCCAAAAGCATCTTGATAAAATGCGATTGATTTTTCAAGGTTTTCTACTCGCAAACAAGTGTGTAACATTTTTGAAGCCATATATTCTCCTTTATTTTTAAAAAGACTGGGACAATCCTGTTCCAGTCTTATCAATTATTATTTACCAAGTTTTGCTTTAGCTGCATCTGCAAGAGCTGTGAAAGCTGCTGCATCGTTAACAGCCAAGTCAGCAAGCATTTTACGGTTAACTTCGATCTCAGCCAATTTCAAACCATGCATCAATTGTGAGTATGAAAGTCCGTTCAAACGAGCTGCCGCATTGATACGAGTGATCCACAATTTACGGAAGTCACGTTTTTTCTGACGACGGTCACGGTATGCATAGTAGTAAGAGTTCATTACTTGTTCTTTTGCAGTGCGGAACAAGATGTGTTTAGCTCCATAGTAACCTTTTGCTAATTTAAGAATACGTTTACGACGTTTGCGTGATACAACGCCACCTTTAACACGTGCCATGTTTTATTTCCTCCAAATATTTCCTAGAATTGTTTACTTACTGTTAGGCTATTATTTCAAGCGAGTAAGCATTGCTTTGATACGTTTGAAATCTCCTGAATGCACCATAGATGCTTTACGAAGATGACGACGTTGTTTCTTAGTTTTTCCGTGGAAACGGTGAGAAGTGTAAGCACGGAAACGTTTAAGTCCACCAGAACCTGTACGTTTGAAACGTTTAGCTGATGCGCGGTGTGTTTTTTGTTTTGGCATGATTTTTTCTCCTTTATTTAACTTTCTGACAATTATTTTTTGTCAGTTGCTGGCGCCAACTGCATGAACATTTGGCGTCCATCCATCTTAGCTCGTTGTTCGATGATGGCAATATCTTGTGTTGCTTCAGCAAACTCGGCTAAAACTTTTGCACCAATCTCTTTATGGGTAATCATACGACCCTTAAAGCGGATAGATACCTTAACTTTATTTCCTTTTTCAAGGAATTTACGTGCATTGCGAAGTTTTGTGTCAAAGTCTCCCTTGTCAATAGTTGGACTCAGACGAACTTCTTTCACAGTAACAACACTTTGTTTTTTACGTTGTTCTTTTTGCTTTTTCTGGTACTCAAATTTGAACTTACCGTAGTCCATAATTTTAGCAACAGGCGGTTTTGCTTGGGGTTGAATCAATACTAAGTCAACATTTGCACTATCAGCCAATGCTTGCGCTTCGCTGAGTGGCTTGATGCCTAGCTGTTCTCCCTCAAGACCGATCAAGCGAACTTCACGTACACGAATTTCATCATTGATGAATAAGTCTTGCTTTGCTATGGTTTTCACCTCTTTTTTATTATTAGAGAAAAACAAGAGCGGGCTCGTAATGATACAAGCCCGCACGTTATGATAGCGTTTCTTAGAAACTTTTCATCCGTAGGGCCAGGCAACTTGATGTCACAAGGCGAGAAGCTCTCACTTCTGCTTTTCTCAACTCTTACATGATACCAAGTTTTCTATCCCTTGTCAAGATAAAAAGTCAATTTTTAAAAAACTTTGTCTATTTTATCGAACCGTTTCAATTCGCCAACTATTCCATCCTTTAAAGCGAATAGCTCCTTGCTGGTCAGTTCGGTAAATCTTACTCTTGATACTTTCCAGTCGTGTCAAGGCTTCCTGATGGGGGAGTTTCGCACGATTGTTTTTTCCAACTGAAATGAGAGTAATTTCTGGTTTGAGTTTTTCTAGGAAAGCTGGATTGGATGAGGTTTTAGCACCATGTTGGCCTGCTTTCAAGACATCCACCTCTAGGTCTGGATAATGCTTCAGCAAGTCTTTCTCTCCCTTCTCTTTCAAGTTTCCAGTGAAGAGAAAGTGCTTATCCAGAAGTTTTCCATAAAGAAGGAGGGAATCACTATGACTTCCATCTCCAATCTGCCTTGGAGATAGAACTTCTAAGTAACCACCAAAAATCGGGAAATTCTCCCCCGCTTTCACACTGCGCACCTTGATTTGACTTGCTTCTAATTCTGCTACAAATTCTTTCTGTGTTAAACTTCCTTTTGATACTAAAATCTCCCCAACATGGAAAGCCTTGGTCACCTCTAGCAAATCACCAACATGTTCCTTGTCTGTGTTGGTCAAAATCAGCTGGTCAATCCTAGCTACTCCGCGACTTTTTAGATAGGGAATCACGGTTCGCTGGGCATTGCTGGTCATCGCCTTTTCTTGCCATTTTTCGATTTTCTTATCAGACTCTGCCTTGCCTCCCACGTCTATGAGAATGGTTTTACCTGTTACATCCCGTAGGAAAATACTTTCCCCTTGCCCTACATCCAGCATGGTAATTTCATTTTCCAGTGGATACTTGGTCAAGAAAAAGAGACCCACAATAAAGAGACTGAACCCTGCTAGTCTTTTGATGTTTTTTCTCATGTCATATACCAAGGCTAATGAAACTAAGAGAAGAATCAAAAGCCATGCATTGGGTTGACCAAAGACCAGAGGCCTGCTTGCCAGCTGCGATACCAAGCGAATGATGTCCTCCAACCACTCAAAGACAATGTTAAACTGAGTGACTGGGTAAACAAAAGACAGAATGAATAAGATGGACAAAAGTGGTAAGAATACCAAGTCAAACAGAAAAGAAAAGATAAAGGTCAAAAGAATAGACCAAGGCTGAAATTCTGAAAAATAGAAGGATAGAATGGGCAATATTCCCAAGGAAATGACCAGACTTTCTCTGGCAACAGCCTTGAGCCCCTCCCCTTCTTTGCTTGTCATGGTCAAGATAAAAGCGTAGGCACAGGACAAGCCCCCTCCTGCAGTTAGGAAAAAATTGGGCATGATGATAAAGAGTACAAGCACCGTCAAAGCAAAATTGTCCAAGCCCTTAACACCATGTTGGGCTAGTAACTTTTGAAAGAGACTGCGAATGACAGATGCTGAAAATCCTGTCAGACCTGCATAGATAAGGGAAAAGGGATAGGTCAGCCACTTCAACTTTTCTTGGGTCAAGCCCAATCGTAAGAGGAGTTTCTTAAAGGCATCCATAAAGAAGCCCACCTGCATACCCGACAAGGCAAAGAGATGGATAATTCCTAGACTAGAATAAAGTTCATTCATCTCCTCAAAGTCCGTATCCAGATGTCCTAACAGAAGACCTGTCATATAGTTGCGCATAGGGTCTGGAAAGTGCGTCTTGATCCAAACTACAGCCTTTCGACGTAAACTTGATAAATTTTCACCTATATCCCAACTGCTAACCTTTTTAAGTGACTGGATGCTCTTGATAGTAAGTGTTTGGTAAATCCCTTGAGTCTTTAGATAGACTTGGTAGTTAAATCCACCAAAATTTCTCTGCCCTTCTGGCTCCGAAAGTTTTCCTTCAAGTTCAATCTCGTGAAGATCTGTTAAGGCTTGAAATTGCTCTTTCTCCTCCTCAGACTGGAGTTTATAATAAACTTGGAAGGTGCGACCCTCAGCCTTGCCCCGAAAGTACAGACTATCACCATTGATCTTAATAGTGTCAGTCAAAATCCGTACCCTTTCAACAGAATCCACTAGGTTTTGACTAGCTTGTGTCTGTTGCCAAGTTTGAAACAGAAACCAAAATCCAAAAACTCCGCAGATTGCTAGAACTTTACCAGCGGATTTCCAAGGAAATTGGGAAAAGAGACAGACAAGCAAAAAAACAAAACCTAGCAATGCGAGATAGGACACTCCAAAAATGGCGTAGTAAAGCCAGAGTAACAAAAAGCTCAGATAGATTAGGGGGATAGGGAAATTCTTAATCCACTGTAACATAGTCTTTTAACTTTTCTATGGTCTTAGCGCCAATACCAGAGACTTTCTTTAATTCATCTACCGACTTGAACTTGCCATTTGCCTCACGATGATCGATAATATCCTGGGCTCGTTTTCCTCCCAAGCCTTTGACCTGCTTTAGTTCTTCCAGACTAGCTTTATTAAGGTTGACCTTCTTTTCTTTACTTGTTGAAGGAGTCGTTCCAGAGGCAGCCTGCTGACTAGCTGCTTCCTCTCCCTTACTTGGAACATAGACAAGAGCCTCGTCACTGACTTTCTGAGCGAGATTGAGCGATTTACTATCTGCTTCCTCTGTCAATCCACCCGCCTTCTGAACGGCATTATGAACTCGACTTCCTACTGGCAAATCATAAATCCCTGGCGATTTGACAGCACCTTTGACATCCACTGTGATCAGATCTTGTTCAGGAGATTCGTCCTTTTCTTCCTTCTTCACTTCTTTTTCAGATGATGAATCCTTTGAAATAGCTGCAACTTCAGCCTGCAAATTCTTTTCTTTGACGGGTGTTTGTGAAGTTGGCTTTAGTAGGAAAAATCCGCCCAAGGCCAAACCCAAACCAGCACAAATGACAATGATTTTATACTCTTTGATTTTCTCGATAATTGCTTCCATATTTTCTCCTCTCTTAAATTATTCGTAAGAGGAAGAAAAAACAGTCGAAAATTTCTTTTCAACTGCTTATTTATTTGCAAAATAGTCTTCCTTAGTCAAGACATAATGAACCCTTGTGACGATTCGTCCTGGTTCTTTATTATCCATTCTGGCATAGGGTTCTTCGTGGGAAAAACGCATACCTGATTTCTCCATGACCTTTCCTGATGCGGGATTATCCTTATCGTGAAGAGCGGTCAACTTGTTCATTCCAATCTTCTCAAAAGCCAGTTCAATCACGGCACGATTGGCTTCTGTCGTCAATCCTTGATTCCAATACTTTTGGTTGATAATATAACCAATAGCTGCCTTCTTAAGAACAGGATCAATCTTGTGCAAGTCAATGGTTCCAATAAACTTGCCGTTATTTTTTAATTCGATTCCCCAACGGCCCAAGGGATTAGCCAAATAAAACTGAGCAATGTTATTCTTAGTTTCTTCTAAGCTTTGATTTGTTGGAAAAGTGTAGCGTGTATTTTCTCTGTCTGAGGCATACTCAAACATAGCTTCTGCATCGTCCAAGGTTACAGGTCGGAGCAATAAACGCTCCGTTTCTATAGATGGATACTGGGCAAATTTCACAAATATTGATTCCATACTTTTTCCTCCATTAGAGCTTGATTCTCACTAGTCTAGCATAAATAAATTTGGATGACAAGTTTTTCTTGATTTTTGAAGCGGTTTCATATACAATAAAACCATCACATTTTTGATTTATGAACTGGAATGTGATAACCAAAACAAGACCGTCAATTGAAAGGTAGGTTATCTCTATGTTAATCGGAATCCCAAAAGAAATTAAAAATAATGAAAACCGTGTTGCCCTCACTCCTGCTGGCGTCCACAGTTTAGTCAGTCGTGGACATCGTGTCCTCATCGAAACAAATGCTGGTCTCGGCTCAGGATTTACTGATGCTGACTATCAAAAGCAAGGAGCTGAGATTGTCGCAACTGCTACTGAAGCCTGGGCTGCCGAGTTGGTCGTGAAAGTAAAAGAACCACTAGCTTCTGAATATGCTTATTTGCGCGACGATCTTCTCCTCTTCACCTACTTGCACATGGCCGCTGCTCCAGAATTAGCAGAGGCTATGTTAGCAGCAAAAACAACAGGAATTGCCTATGAAACTGTTCGTGACAATCAAGGACAACTACCACTCCTCGTTCCTATGAGTGAGGTTGCAGGTCGTATGGCTGTTCAAATCGGAGCTCACTTCCTTACTAAGCAAGCTGGTGGCTCTGGTGTTCTACTTGGTGGTGTACCAGGTGTTCCAAAAGGAAAAGTAACCATCATCGGTGGTGGTGTCGTCGGTACACATGCTGCCCGCATCGCCCTTGGTCTTGGTGCTCAAGTAACTATTTTAGATATCAGCGCTAAGCGTCTCTCAGTTCTAGAAGAAGTCTTTGGAAACCAAATCCAAACTCTTATGTCTAATTCATTCAACATCGAAGCAAGTGTGAGAGATGCTGATGTGGTGATTGGTGCGGTTCTCATCCCTGGTGCCAAAGCACCAAAATTGGTTACAGATGAGATGGTCAAACAAATGCGTCCAGGCTCTGTCATCGTTGACGTTGCTGTTGACCAAGGTGGTGTTATCGAGACAGCTGACCGTGTGACAACGCACGATGAGCCTGTCTATGAGAAACACGGTGTTCTCCACTATGCCGTTGCCAATATCCCTGGTGCGGTCGCCCGTACTTCAACCATCGCCCTAACCAATGTCACTCTTCCTTATATCGAAGCTCTGGCTGGCAAAGGATTCGCACATGCAATCTCTGAAGATGAGGGCTTGCGTCAAGGTGTGACCACTTATCAAGGTTACTTGACCAGCCTCCCAGTTGCTCAAGGCCTCGATAAAGATTATACGTCGTCTATCGACGAACTTGTTTAACAACAATCAGTCATTAAATCAGAAAAAAAGCAGTTCACATCTGAACTGCTTTTTTGCTATTCTGTTTCTTGGTTCTTTTCTTCAACCTTAACTGGAGCTGGTTCATAGGCTCGGATAATCTGAGCGACAACTGGATGACGAACCACATCCTTGGCTGAAAAATGAACAAAGTCGATTTGGTGAATGTTCTTGAGCTTTTCTTGAGCATCAATCAAACCTGACTTGACGTTACGTGGTAGGTCAATCTGACTGATATCTCCATTGACAATCATCTTAGAATTAAATCCTAAACGAGTCAGGAACATCTTCATCTGCATGATGGTCGTATTTTGTGCCTCATCTAAAATGACAAAGGCATCATCCAAGGTCCGACCACGCATATAGGCAAGGGGCGCGATTTCGATAATTTCACGCTCCATGAGACGGGTGGTCTGGTCTTTTCCTAAAATCTGATACAAGGCATCATAAACTGGTCGAAGATAAGGATCAACCTTCTCCTTAAGATCACCCGGAAGAAATCCAAGACTCTCACCAGCTTCCACTGCTGGTCGAGTGAGGATAATTCGCTTGACCTGCCCACGTTTAAGGGCAGTCACTGCCAAGGTCACTGCAAGAAAGGTCTTCCCTGTCCCTGCTGGTCCGATTCCAAAGGTCACATCATGCTGTTTCACACTGTCCACATAAAGTTTTTGACCCAAGGTTTTGACACGGATAGGCTTCCCAGTATTATCCTTGATGATTTCTTCTTCGTAAAGGGCGACAAACTTGTCGATTTCATCGTTTTTAACCATGCTAATCGCAGTCACCACATCTGGCGTCCCAACTGTCATCCCCCGATTCACCAAGACCATCAAAGCCTGGATAACCTGACGGGCTTCCTCACAGGCAGACTCTTCTCCGATAACCTGGACAATTTCCGTACGGGCATGAATCACTACATCGAGCTCTTCTTCCATCAAACGAAGATGGCGCTCATTGGAACCAAAAAGATGGAACAAGTCATCTGGATGACTTAGTTGAATGTCTATTGAATGTTCCTTCAAATAAAGAACCTCTCTAATCCGTTTATTTCTTTATATTATAGCAAAGAGAACAATAAAATACTAGCCTCATCTCATTGTCTCTAGTGTTCTAAGTATTCTTGCCAGATGGCGTCAAAGTCTCCTAGGTTGAAAGAGAAACTGGCATGTTCCTCCAAAAAGCGACTCACCTCATCAAAATCATCCGTGTGTTTTGGAAAAGCTGACTCCTCAAAAGCGAGATCTGCCAAGATGGCTTTTGGGCTATTACTTTTAGGATTGCGCTCGGTCATGAGCCAAGTGTAAAATGATTTTCTCAATTCTTTCTCCTATCAAGAGTTTTTTTATGACACTTTTCTGATTCTTGAAAATTACTGGACTTAGCCTCTGAAACGTAGTGGTTTATAAAATCTGTTTTCGCATCTGTATAGGCGTCTCGATTGTGTTCAAATTTTTTCCACAAACTTAGTTTTAATTCCTGATACGCTTGGGCAATATCTGGATGCTGGCAGAGATAATCTCTAAAATAAATCTCGTCATGATCTCCCGTCATTCGCAAATGTAAATGAAAAACTTTCTCAGAAAATCCCTGCTCTGTATAGCCTTTATTTAGCGAAATCCTGTTAGGACTTTCCGACATCACTAGCCAACCATTCTTTACCAATAAATCCCTAACTCTTGCTAAATCCTCTTTTCTACCTACTTCTAACAGAATATCAACGATATTTTTGGCCCAAATATTAGGGATAGCAGTGCTACCGATATGTTCTATTCTTTTAATAACATTTGCACCCAATATTTTTTTCAGACTTGTTTTTTCCGATTCATACCAGTCTTTCCACTCTGACTTGTGCTCTACTAGAAAAATAGGAAAAAGTTGCCAGAGTTCCTCTAAACTCATTTCTTCAAGTTTCTTTTTCATGTCTATAAGACCTAAATCAACTCTGTCCCAAACTGGTCTTGCTTGATTTTGCCAGCCTTCATCAAGCCACCGAGTGCTTTCTTGAACTGACCTTTAGAGATACCAAAGGTTGCCTTGATGTCCTCAGGAGACGACTTATCATTCAAGGTCATGAAACCGCCATTGCTTTCCAAGTAGGTCAAAATCATCTGGGCATCATTTTCCAACATTTCAAAGGAACGTGGTTTGAGAGAGAGGTTCAAAGTACGGTCTACTTCACGGAAACCGATGACACGCGCATCTAGCACTTGCCCCAAACGTGGCTCTGCGTAACGTTCACTTGGGTGAATGAAACCAAGCATGTTATTCTCTGGTAGGTAAACAAATGTTCCTGACAGCTTGAGACGGTAAACAATGGCTGGCCAGTTTTGATTCTGCATATTATTGTAGGCAGGACGAGCCAAACGTTGGAAGTCTTCTTGATAAGCCAAGAGTCCCCAGATACGGTCTTTCTTGTCCACTTCAAGGCGGATGTAGAGTTTGTCGCCCTTCTTAGGCCATAGTTCCTTGAGCTCAGGGAGGATATCGAGTGACACAACGATTTCCTTATCAGGTAGACCGGTATCGACAAAGACACCCAAGTCCTTACGAACTTCCGTTACCGTTCCCCAGCCAAATTGGTCCTGAGTGGCAGTCACTTCTAGAGTAGTCAAGCGGAGTTTCTGCTTCATATCCGTGTAGGCAAAACCTTTGACCGTATCACCTACCGAATGTTGACCTTCTTCCTTAGCAAGAGCATAGGTCTGACCATCCTTTTGCACAAAGTAAAAACGATCATTTTCATCGATGATGAGTCCAACGATAAAACTTGCAAGATTTGTATTCATATTTCCTTCTTTCGAATAAAACTCAGCCAGCAATGCCAACTGAGTTTTTCTGTTTATTTTTAGACTTCCAAGAGTTCTTTTTCTTTATTGGCAGTCATATCGTCGATGTGTTTCACAGCATCGTCTGTTACTTTTTGAATATCTTTTTCAAGAGTCTTCAATTCGTCTTCAGTGATTTCTTTTGCTTTTTCTTGCTTTTTAGCTTCGTCCATAGCGTCGCGACGGATATTGCGGACAGCCACTTTAGCATTCTCACCGACCTTCTTCACTTCTTTGGCAAGGTCACGACGAGTTTCTTCTGTAAGAGCTGGGATAACCAAGCGGATCACAGAACCATCATTAGCTGGTGTGATACCAAGGTCAGAAGCGTTCAAGGCACGTTCGATGTCTTTCAATGAAGACTTGTCAAATGGTGTTACCAACAAGACACGAGCCTCTGGAATAGTAATAGAAGCGATTTGGTTAAGAGGAGTTTCGACTCCATAGTATTCTACGTGGATACGGTCTAGCAAGCTTGCGTTGGCACGACCGGCACGGATACCACCAAATTCACGAGCAAGTGATTGGTGAGACTGGGTCATTCTCTCTTTAGCTTTTTCTACAATTGCGTTAGCCATAATTTTCTTATTCCTTTTCTTCGATATTGTTTGAAACTGTTGTTCCGAT
Organism: Streptococcus sp. 517s; assembly: GCF_054445985.1. NCBI lineage: Bacteria > Bacillati > Bacillota > Bacilli > Lactobacillales > Streptococcaceae > Streptococcus > Streptococcus sp. 517s. Next base: position 1,141,541 of record NZ_CM136847.1, read on the forward strand.
ATTTTCACCAAATACGACACGTTTGATGTTGCCTGGTTGGTTCATGTTGAAGACAACCAAGTCAATGTCGTTGTCCATAGAGAGGGTTGAAGCTGTTGAGTCCATGATACGAAGACCTTTGTTGATAACGTCACGGTGGGTCAATTCTTCAAACTTAACGGCTGTCTTGTCTTTCTTAGGATCGGCATTGTAAACACCATCTACGCCATTTTTCGCCATAAGGATGGCATCCGCTTCGATTTCAGCTGCACGAAGGGCCGCTGTTGTATCGGTTGAGAAGTAAGGTGAACCAATACCAGCACCAAAGATAACAATACGTCCTTTTTCAAGGTGGCGAAGAGCACGTCCACGTACATAAGGTTCTGCCACTTGTTGCATCGCAATGGCTGTTTGCACACGCGTATCGACGCCAACTTGCTGCAATGAATCTGCCATCACAAGAGCATTCATCACGGTCCCAAGCATTCCAGTGTAATCTGCCTGAACACGGTCCATTCCTGCTTCTGCAGCAGGTTCACCACGCCAGAGATTTCCTCCACCAATAACAAGGGCAATTTCGATACCTAAGCTATGAACTTCTTGAATCTCTTTTGCGATTGTTTGAACTGTTTGGATATCAATCCCTACGCCACGTTCACCGGCAAGGGCTTCACCTGATAACTTGATTAAAATACGTTTATACTTGGGATTCGCCATTTTTACTCTCCTTTTTTTATCCTACCTATTTTATCACAATTTCTAAGATTTTTATAGTATCATGAGCAATTCTTTGAAAAAAATTAGACCGTTAAAAATTCCTCTAAGTCGGTAAGGGCACGCTCTGCAATTTTTTCATAACGAGCTTTTTTATCACGGATACGCTCGCCTTCCAACTCCTTGATAATCCCAAAATTGACATTCATTGGTTGGAAATGTTTGCTGTCTGCATGAGTGATGTAATGAGCCAGACTTCCAATCGCTGTGGTCTCTGGGAAGATAGCCTCACTTTCACCCTTGAAGAGTCGAGCGGCGTTAATACCTGCAACCAAGCCTGAAGCTGCTGACTCAACATAGCCTTCCACACCCGTCATTTGACCAGCAAAGAAAAGATTTGGTTGTTTCTTAGAACGGTAAGTCTGTTCAAGGAGATTTGGTGAATCCATGTAAGAATTGCGGTGCATGACCCCATAACGAACAAACTCAGCATTTTCAAGACCTGGAATCATTTGGAAGACACGCTTTTGCTCCCCCCATTTGAGGTGGGTCTGGAAACCAACGATATTGTAGAGACTACCAGCCGCATTATCCTGACGAAGCTGGACAACTGCATACGGTGTTTTGAACTCCCCGTCACGAGGGCCTGTGTAGTCGTCTGGATACTCCAGACCGACTGGTTTCATCGGACCATAAAGCATGGTTTTAATGCCACGCTTGGCCATGACTTCGATAGGCATACATCCTTCAAAGTATTTTTCTTTTTCAAAAGAATTGAGCGGTGCTTCTTCCGCATTGACCAAAGCTTCATGGAAATCCATGAACTCTTGCTTAGTCATAGGCGCATTGAGGTAGGCCGCCTCTCCCTTGTCATAACGAGACTTAAGATAGACCTTGCTCATATCAATGGTGTTGACGTCGATAATAGGCGCTGCCGCATCGTAGAAATAGAAACCATCGCCGTCATTAAGGGCATGAATCTTTTCAGCTAGTGCATCGCTGGTCAAAGGACCAGTAGCGACAACCGTAATAACATCCGTCGGCAATTCTGTAATTTCATCACGAACCACTTCAATCAAGGGGTGGTTGGCTACTTTTTCGGTCACCATTTGAGAGAAACCATCACGGTCCACCGCAAGGGCACCGCCTGCAGGAACACGTGTAGCTTCAGCAGATTCCAATATGACAGAACCCAAGCGGCGCATTTCTTCCTTGAGAAGACCGACAGCATTGGTCAAAGCATCCCCACGCAAGGAATTAGAACAAACTAACTCAGCAAAATTGTCTGTTTTGTGTTGAGGTGTAGGCTTTACACCACGCATTTCATAAAGTTTAACTGGAATACCACGTTCTGCGATTTGGTAGGCTGCTTCAGAACCTGCTAAACCTGCTCCGATAACATTGATATAAGATTGAGACACGACACTAATACCTCTTTGGGTGGAAACTAAGTCCAAATAAAAACAAGCTACTAGACTATTTGACACCCACAAATCTTTCTAATTTTTCTTCTACTAGTATAACAAAAAAAGGGAAGAAGGCAAACTTCCCTATTTATACTCAATGAAAATCAAAGAGCAAACTAGGAAACTAGCCGCAGGCTGTACTTGAGTACGGCAAGGCGACGTTGACGCGGTTTGAATTTGATTTTCGAAGAGTATTAGTCATTTTCTTCCCAGTCGTGGTAAGCAGCGTAGAGCTGGCTTTTATTCCACTGGTAAATCTTAGCGACTTCCTTAATGGCTTGATTTTTCTTCATGCCTTCTTGGATACGAGATTGGATTTCTGAAAACAAGTCCTCCTCGTCCTTTTCCTCCACATCCTGACTGGCACCTTCAACGATGAGAAGGCATTCGCCCTTGAGTGGCGTTTCAGCGATGCTTTCTAGTAGCTCTGAAATCTTTCCTCGTTGGTATTCTTCATAGATTTTGGTCAATTCTCTAACCAAGACGACCGAACGGTCACCGTAGACTTCTAGCATATTTTCCAGCGTATCCGCTACACGGTGGGGCGATTCATAGAAAATCTGAGTTTCTGGATAGTCTTTTTTCGAGTCGAAAAATTGCTTTTGCTGGCCTGATTTTCTCGGTAAGAAACCGTAAAAGATATGTGGCTGTGGTGCTAGGCCACTGGCAATCAAAGCAGAAATTCCTGCACTAGCACCTGGAACTGTGACAACTGCAATCTCTTCCTCAATAGCTGCCTTAACCAAATCATGCCCAGGGTCCGAGATACTAGGCAGACCAGCGTCAGAAACCTGAGCAATACTTTGTCCTGCTTTCAAGAAACCAATCAAATCAGGAATCTTTTCCTTGGCATTGTGCTCATGAAAACTAATCTGCTTAGTAGAAATGTCAAAATGCTTGAGCAAAAGCCCTGTATTGCGCGTGTCCTCAGCCGCAATCCAGTCCACTTCTTTTAGAGTCTGGATGGCACGAAAGGTCATGTCATCTAGATTGCCAATCGGCGTTGCCACTAGGTAAAGCTTCCCATAGGGAGACTGCCCCTTAAAACTTTTTTGAATCTGCATGCCTACTCCCTGTACAACAACTCGTCACAGAACATACATTCCTCGTCCTGCTCTCGGCGCTGTCCATAAAAATCATTACATACGTGAAACCCGTCTTTATAGATTCGACGGACGCTTTCACGAACATGCTTGGCCTTAACGGGTGTATCTGCTTCCACCTCGCCCAAGCGTTCGCGCAACTTACTATTTTCCAAGCGAAGAGCTGTATTTCCCTCTACCAGGCTCTTGAGATTTTTCTTGATGGCTTCTACATCGGCCAAGGTCACTAATAACTGTTGAGAAAAATCGTCCAGCGCATCAAATAATTCTTTTTTGTCCATAAACCAGCCCTTTCCTTTCTTAATCCTTCATTGAGTTTATATTTCTTTCAAGACTAGATATTCCATGGCATTTTGAAAGCTAACATTGGCTTGCCACATTTTTCTAGCTTCTAGCAAATCTTGTAAAATCTGTCGAATCCTTGCTTGCAAGAGATCCTGTCCACAGAGGACTTCGAGGATTCGCAAAACCTGATCTTGTTTTTCCTTGTCATCTGCCAAGCTAGCTAATTTATCAACTTGCAAATAACTTTCTTTTTTCTTAGCTACTAACCAAGTCAGCAGGTGTTCACTTTCATCGACCAAGATCCAAAAACTTGCCTGATTTGCCAACTTTTCTGCTTCAGCTTGTGATTGACAAAACTGGGCTAAGAGAGTCGCTTTTTTCTTGACCAGACCTGCTTGTTCTAATTGATGGATGAGCTTTTCTTCTTGCTTTTTAAAGTGGAAGATCTGAGTCCGACTACGGATGGTCGGCAAAATCTTTTCCTCATCGCTGGTTAAGAAGAAAATGTAAACTTCACTCTGAGGTTCTTCGATGACCTTAAGCAGAGAATTGGCTGCGTTGGGATGCATCTTTTCTGCTTGCTCGATGATAAAGACCTGTTGCTGGCTTTCAATCCCTGCTTGGGAAAACTGACCCACCAATTCTCGAATCCGTTCTGTCTTGATGACCTGATTGACTGGCTTAATCAAAGTGACATCTGGAAATTCTTCCTGTTCAATCAGCTTGCAGTTTCGGCATTTCTCACATGGTAAAACGCCTACTTTATCCCTACAAAAGAGGCTCTTAGCCAAAAACTGCGCCATTTCCAAGCTTCCAAAGAAACCTGAAAAAAGATAGGCGTGATTGAGCTGATTTTGTTCTAGGATACGGACAAAGCGGTCAAACTGGGCTGGTTGCCAAGACTTTAGTTGATCTTGTTTCATTTTGTCAAGCCCATTCTATCAAACAAGACAGCCTTGGTAGTTTCCACAACCTGCTCCAAAGGAAGACTGGCATCAATCTTGACAATGCGATTTCCTTCTTTTTCCAGAAGAGAAAGGTAGCCTTGACGGACTTTTTTATGTAAATCTAAGCCTTCCAAGTCCAAACGATTGACCTCACGATTGCTATTAGCAGCTATGCGAGCCAATCCTTCTTCCACCTCGATGTCAAAATATAGTGTCAAATCGGGTTTAAGGCCATCTGTCGCAAACTGATTGAGCCAGTCAATGGCGTCAATATCCAAGCCACGGCCAAATCCCTGATAAGCAACGGAACTATCGATGAAGCGGTCCATAATGACCAACTTACCAGCTTCAAGTGCTGGAAGAACTTTTTCCACCAAGTGCTGCCTGCGACTGGCGATATAGAGAAGGAGCTCTGTCTTCGCATCCATCTGAGTATGACTTGGATCCAAAATTACTTCCCGAATCTTCTCCCCAATCAAGACTCCGCCAGGTTCTCGGGTTGTCAGCACCTCTACCCCTTTTTCCTCTAAAATTGGGAGCAGAGCTTCTAAAACACTGGTCTTTCCTGCTCCCTCTGGTCCCTCAAGAGAGACTAAAAATCCTTTTGACATGTCTAACTCATTTCTTTTTTACTACTTCTATTCTATCAAAAAAATAGGGGTTTGTGACAATCTTTTTGTCTTCTTAGTCCATGCACCATAAAAGAGGCAGTCAAAGCCACCTCTTATTTACCTAATTCTTGTGTTCGTTTATAGGCTTGATGAACTGCCTCCATGACCGTTCCTCGAAAAGCATGCTCTTCTAAGCTCGCTACACCAGCGATAGTCGAACCTCCTGGGCTACAAACTTGATCTTTCAAAACTCCAGGATGTTGCTGACTTTCGAGAACCATTTGCCCAGCGCCTACTACTGTTTGGGCTGCCATTTTCAAGGCCCTTTCTCTTGGCAATCCTGTCCGAACACCTGCATCTGCCAAAGCCTCGATAAAGAGGTAGACAAAGGCAGGCCCACAACCAGCAAGCCCTGTCGCAGCATCGATTAAGCCATCCCCAAGTTCAACCAAGAGACCAGCCTTGGCTAAAAGCTGACAAAGGAGTTCCCTGTCCTCAGCACGACAGTTTGCTGACATGGCATAACTAATCACTCCTTGGCCGATAGCCACTGGTGTATTGGGCATGATGCGAATAATCCGGTGTTGACTTGGCAGAAGACTTACCAGTTTTTCCAAAGTCAATCCAGCCGCCATAGAAATCAAAAGAAGACTCTCTCGTTTTTCAAGGATGGTCTGGTATTGAGCAAGCAGTTCAGAAAACTGAGCAGGCTTTACTCCTAGAAAAATCACATCTGCTTCTGCAAAAATTTCTTCATTGCTGGAAGCCTGACCGCCGAAATTAGTGATGAAAGCATCTACTTTCGCTTGACTACGATTGGCAAGGAGAATCTGAGCACCCGTCTTGGCCTGCAAGACAGCCTTGGCCAAACTAGCTCCCATATTCCCCAAACCGATAAATCCAATCTTCATCCTTACTCCCTTATCTGTCCGTCACCAGTAACCACATACTTGTAGCTGGTCAACTCTTTCAAGCCCATTGGACCACGCGCATGCAGTTTCTGAGTAGAAATCCCCATTTCACATCCAAGACCAAATTGCCCACCATCAGTGAAACGCGTTGAGGCATTGACATAAACCGCTGCTGAGTCCACTTGATCTGTAAAGTAAGCTGCAGCTTCAGCATTTTCCGTCACAATGGCATCCGAATGATGGGTACTGTGGGTTTCAATATGCGCAACCGCTTCTTCTAGACTGCTCACAACCTTAATAGCTAGGACATAGTCTAAAAACTCGGTGTCAAAGTCTTGTGCCTCAGCTAATCGACCTGAAACAAACTGACTTGCTTTGCTATCCAAGCGGAATTGAATTGGCTCCAGTCCAGCTTCCTTACGCTCTGCAACCAGAACTTGTTCCAAGCGAGGAAGGAAGCTTGCTGCCTTGTCTTCATGAACCAGCAAAACCTCCATGGCATTGCAGACAGAAGGACGACTAGTTTTAGCATTGTTGATGATCGATAGAGCCTTGTCTTCGTCTGCATCCTTATCTACATAGACATGGACAATGCCTGTTCCTGTCTCGATAACAGGTACGATAGCATTTTCAACCACGGCATTAATCAAGCCAGCCCCTCCACGAGGAATGAGAAGGTCTAGATAGCCCTTGGCCTTCATCATAGCATAGCTACTTTCACGTCTGGTGTCTTCCACCAGTTGAATCACATTTGGATGAATGGTCGTTTTCTCAAAGCCCTTCTTCAAGGCTGTGACAATAGCATGAGCAGTTTGGTAGGCGTCCTTGCCACTACGAAGAACGACCGCATTGCCACTTTTGAGAGCCAAAGCAACCGCATCAGATGTCACATTTGGACGGCTTTCATAGATAATACCGATGACCCCCATAGCCACCCGTTTCTTGGTAATAACCAAGCCATTTTCAAGCTGACTCGTTTCTAAAACTTCACCGATTGGATCTGGTAAAGCAACCACTTCACGAATCCCTCTTGCCATTGCTTCAATACGTCCTGCATCCAAATAAAGACGATCCAACATAACATCTGAGATTTTTCCCTTGGCCGCTTCCATATCGAGGGCATTGGCCGCTAAAATCTCCTCAGTAGCAGCCACTAAGTGATCAGCCATAGCTAGCAAGGCTTGGTTTTTCACTGCTTCACTAGCAGTATTGATTGATTTCTTAACAGCCTGTACCTGTTCAAATTGTTCTTGTGTACTTACCATCGTTCACCTCTAAAATTCTGTAAAGAGCAACTGGATTTCAGGAGTGATTGAAATCCAGTCATCACGGTGAATCAAGACTCCCTTAGCTTTTTGGGAACGAAGCATATCTTCTAGGGCTGAGACGCCAAATTGGACACGTCCCTTTCCAAGAGATTGACCCGTTTCTTTATCTGCTACTGTTACAATATCGTGGTAAGAGAAGTGTCCTTCCACTTCTACCACACCCGATAAAAGGAGACTTCTCCCGTTTTTTGAAAGTGCCTCTGCAGCTCCACCATCTACCCAAATCGTTCCCTGACTTTGAGCATAGAAGGCCAGCCATTGTTTCTGGGTACGAAGTCCCTTCTCTTGCGCAACAAAGAAGGAACCATCCCTAGTTTCTTCAGCTGCCTCAATCAGTGCAGCTGATTTCAAGGAAGAGCAGATATAGACTGGTACACCCGACTCCGTCGCAATCGTAGCCGCCTTGATTTTTGTCAGCATACCCCCAGTACCGTTTGACGAACCTGCTCCACCAGCCATATCAATAATCTCATGATTGATGGTCTCAATTTTATCCAATCGCTTGGCTGTTGGATCTGAATTAGGATTGCCAGTATAGAGACCGTCCACATCCGTCAAGAGAACCAAGAGATCCGCCTGGACCATAGCTGCTACCTGGGCACTTAGAGTGTCATTATCCCCCACCTTGAGCTCATCAATGACGACACTGTCATTCTCGTTGATGATGGGAATTGCCCCACGATGAAGCAATACAGACAAGGCCTGGTGGGCGTTCTTATAGCGACGTTTATCTACAAAATCATCCTGTGTCAGCAAGATTTGTGCAGAAACGATCTGGCGCATGAGGAGATTGGTTGTGTATTCCTCCAACAAAAGTCCCTGACCAACTGCAGCCGAAGCTTGTTTATCTGCAATCTTGGTCGGACGCTTTTTAAAGCCCAAAGCTCCAAACCCTGCCGCTACTGCTCCAGATGACACCAAAATCAACTCATGCCCAGCTTCATGCAACATAGCTAATTGCTGGGTAATTGCCTTTACTTTACTTCTTGATAAACTCCCGTCTTCATTTGTCAAGGAGGAGGTCCCCACCTTAAAGACGATTCGTTTGTACTTCATATTCTCACTCCGATTCTTCATATTTATCCATTATAACATGAATACTTTAAAATAGAAAAGACTTGAAATGAAAAAGGTTGAGACAAGGCATCTCAACTCTTTTATCTATTCTCATTTTTTCGCAATCTTTCCAGCGTTTCTTTAAAAATTTCTGGAATATCTGCTGTGAACTCCAAGGTTTCACCTGTTCTCGGATGGGTAAAGCCTAGAGTCTTAGCATGGAGAAATTGTCCATGTCCTTTCAAGGTCTTGCGTGGACCATAGACCTCATCACCAGCGACTGGATGGCCAATATAAGCCATATGAACACGAATTTGGTGGGTACGCCCTGTTTCCAGTTGCAACTGCACTAAGCTATAATCACCAAAACGTTCCAAAACGTGGAAACGCGTCACAGCTGGCTTCCCTTTAGCAGTCACAGCCTGTTTCTTACGGTCTTTTTCGCTCCGACCAATCGGTGCTTCAATCACACCACGATCATTTGGCAGATTGCCATGAACAATCGCCCAGTATTTACGTAGAGACTTTTTGTTCTTTAGTTCTTGGGCAAGTGCTAAGTGGGCCTCATCATTTTTTGCAATCATGAGAAGTCCAGACGTGTCCTTGTCAATGCGGTGAACAATTCCTGGACGCAGAACCCCATTGATACCTGACAAGTCCTTGATATGGTACATGAGGGCATTGACCAAGGTTCCACTGGTATGACCTGCGCTGGGATGAACCACCGTCCCCTGAGGTTTGTTGACAACGGCTACGTCCTCATCTTGGTAGATAATTTCCAGAGGAAGGTCCTCGGCTACATACTCTAAAACCTCTGGCTCTGGCACATGGTAGGTGACGACATCCCCCTCTTGGACAGTGTATTTAGCTTTTTTGGCTTGCCCATTCACCAAAACTTGTCCAGCCTTGATTTGTTCATTAGCGAGACTACGTGACAATTCTGTCAGATCCGACAGAGCCTTGTCTAGACGTTGCCCACCGGTTTCAATTTTTATTTCCATTTACTTCCTCTTTAAGCATTGCAATCAATAGAATAATCACACCAACTGTCAAATAGCTGTCAGCAACATTGAAAATCGCAAAGTTGATAAAGTCTAGGTGAAACATATCCACCACAAATCCTTGACTGATTCTGTCAATAAAGTTTCCAAGACCTCCCGCGATTATCAAGGTCAGTCCAAAAACCATCCAGAGAGAATCCTCCATGTGTTTATGTAAATACCAAATGGCTCCTACCATGACGACCAGTGTAATAACAGCAAATAACCACTGCTGATCTTGTAGCATGGAGAAGGCTGCCCCTCTATTTTGCAGATAGGTCAAGCTAACGAGATTGGGTATCCACGAACGCACTTCACCCAGTGGAATCTGCTGGACAACATAGGCTTTAACCCACTGATCCAACCCAATCAAAAGCAGTATAATGACCGCCACTATTCCTCTTTTTTTCATGATTTCCTCTTTTGATCAAAATATTCTTGCATAACTTCTACGAAAAGAGTCCCAGCTTGGCTAAGCTCCACTTCTTCCCGTTTGACATAGACCATGCGGTTATCTAGATTATCCTTGAGACGAATGACTGTGATTCCATTGACACTGTCACTATCTAAAAATCCAGATCCAGTCGCATAAGCATCCGTCCGCTCCAAAATACCATTCAAAGTAGCACGGTCGGTCACATTGAACATCTGGGAGCTCGCGCTGGTGTCGACAAAGTTCTCTGAATAGTATAGGTACTCATCCTTTTCCTGAGTGAAACGAACTGTTGGTAAATCCGCTAGGTCCTCCATGACCAATTCCTCTTTCTGTGCTAAAGGATGCCCTTCACGAAGATAAATGTGAGTCTGGAAAGGAATTAGTTCAATAACTTCTAAACCAAGTTTTTCAACCCGTTGCATGATGCCCTTTTTATTTTGATTGTTGAGGTAGATAATCCCAATCTCACTGTGTCCTTGGGCCACTTCGTCTAAGATTTGAACTGTGGTAGACTCAAAAATACGAAAGTTCTTATAATCAGGATGGCGTTCTGAAAAAGCCGTAATCGTTGGTGGCAAGAAGTCATAGTGCTGACTGGCAATGGAAAATTCATCCTTTTCTTCCTCAGGATTGGCATACTGATTTTGAAAAACATCAAAGCCTTTGACCAACTCCTGCGCTTTTTCATAAAATTCCATACCACGACGGGTCAAAAACGTTCCCGAACTCGTCCGACGGAAAATCTTAAAGCCTAACTCTTTTTCCAAATCGCGCACAGAAATAGATAGACTTGGCTGACTAACATACATCTTTTCAGCAGCTTCACGGAAAGTACCACTATTGGCAATAGCCACAACATAGCGTAATTGTTGAATGTTCATCTTTTACCCCCAACTTCTCTATCTGTTCATTATACCATATTTCAGAATTTTTCCAAAAAAGAAAAAAGTGTCCATCGCAAGTTTAAATCTAACTATTCTCTATTAAATTCAAAATGGGTATCAAAACAAAAAAAGGCTCTCCGAAAACTCGGAAAACCTCATTTTATGCTACTTCTAGCTTCCTCGCCTTTTCATTTTAAGGCTCGGGATAAAAAGGTTCACTGGACCTTTTTATTTTGCGATTGGGTAAACAGAAACTTGTTTTTTATCGCGTCCTTTACGTTCAAAGCGTACTACGCCTTCAACTTTAGCGAACAAAGTATCGTCTCCACCACGTCCAACGTTTACACCTGGATAGATGTGCGTACCACGTTGACGGTAAAGGATTGATCCACCTGTTACAGTTTGTCCGTCAGCTGCTTTAGCTCCAAGACGTTTTGCTTGTGAATCGCGTCCGTTTGATGTAGAACCTCCACCTTTTTTGTGGGCGAAAAGTTGCAAGTTGTTAAGAGTCATTTTTAACATAATGTTTTCCTCCGTGTTAGTTTTCTGTGATAACTCTGGTTTGGACGAACTCAGAAGAGTTCTCCGATAAGTTTGCCATACCTAAGAAAAATGATTCGAAGAATAACTGCGTCATTTCTCTCTGGTGCGAAGGAAGATCCGCTGGTATTTCAACCTTTAGATAGCCACCTTCATCTTCGTTTAATTCTAGGATTGGTTCATAGCCTGCAAATTTCTCAATAGAATTGACAAAGTTAATGGCAAGCGTAGAAACCGATGCACACACGACATCTAAGCCGTATTCGCCACTTTCGGCGTGTCCAGTAATTTCCGCACTCCTCAGCTCGCCATCTTCGGCTCTCTCAAAGACTGCTTGTATCATGTGTTCTCCTTAAAATTAAGCGTTGATCGCGTTGATGACAACTTTTGTATATGGTTGACGGTGACCTTGTTTACGGTGGCTACCTTTTTTAGGTTTGTACTTGTAAGTAACAACTTTCTTTTGTTTTCCTTGTTTTTCAACAGTTCCAACTACAGTAGCTCCAGCAACAAGTGGAGTTCCGACAACAGTGTTTTCACCACCAACAAGAACAACTTCGTTAAAAGTAACTTCTTGACCAGCTTCAACGTTCAATTTTTCAACGTAAACTGCTTGACCAACTTCAACTTTAACTTGTTTTCCGCCAGTTTTGATAATTGCGTATGTGCTCATTATGCACCTCCTATGATTTTTAGGGTTTCCCCGTATTTTTGTGAAGACTCGCCTAGCATCGTGGGACGAACCACTTAAAAGAAGAGCTCTAAGTATAACAAAGTTTAAATTTAGTATACGACGAGCAACGATGTTCGTGCGGTTGCACAGGATTGTGCATAGTCAACTCTTCAAGTATAGCATATCTTCTTTTTTCTTACAAGTAAAATCAATCAAATTTAAGCTTTTTCTTTCCCTTTTTTCCTCCAAGAAGCAAAAAGCATACTGATGTAAAAGATGCTCATCATCAGGGGAACACCTAAAATTGTCTTCTCCTGATAATAAATCGTCAAATAGGCTGAAAAAACAACTCCAAAGACAAAACTGCTAAGCAAGCTAACAAAAATCAATCCCTCTCGTAGGAAAGGCGTATGCTTGGTCCGAAAATAATCTCCAAAAGCCAACATGGTTCGTTTGATATTCCCGGTCATAAAAGCATTATTATAGGCAATCCCTGATACTTCTCCAAAAGCAGTTGTCACCAGTCCCATACAGAAGGCCAATGGCGGTACGAGATAGATATTCTCTACAGTTTGCGGCACAAAGCCAATAATTAGGGACAGGACTGCAAGTGGAATTACGGACAAAATTGGCTTTTTAACAATTCTCAATTTTTCCTTATGAATAGTTAATAAAAGGACTCCCATCATAAAAGCTAGCAAGGTCATTACTTTGGCACTGGCATCTGACACATTGTGTTGAATGAGTCCTACTGATAGAAAAACCACATTTCCAGTCTGTCCTGCCACAAGGGTATTTCCTCGCACAATAAAGGTATAGGCATCTACATATCCTGCGCAAAAAGTCAAAAAAAGCGCTAGCCTCTTAGACTGACGTGATATTTTTCTTATTGGTAATAATCTCATTTTATCCCCTTCTCATTTCATCTACTTATCTAAATATTGTACCACTTTCTCCAAGAAATGCGTAGTCCATTTGAAAATTTTTACCATCTGTTGGATAGTCCTTCTTTTCTGTGTTATAATGAAGGAAGGATTTAAAATCGGAAAAGGAGTATCTATGCTTAAATTAGGTGTCATCGGAACAGGCGCTATCAGCCATCATTTCATAGAAGCAGCCCATGCTAGCGGAGAATACCAACTGGTCGCAGTCTATTCTAGAAAACGAGAAACTGCCGCAACCTTTGCTTCCCGCTATCAAAATGCCCAACTCTTCGATCAATTAGAAGACTTCTTTAAGTCTTCCTTTGATGTAGTCTATATCGCCAGTCCAAACTCCTTGCATTTTGTTCAAGCCAAGGCTGCCTTGTCTGCTGGTAAGCACGTCATTCTTGAAAAGCCAGCTGTCACTCAGCCACAAGAATGGCTGAATCTAATTCAAACAGCTGAGAAAAATCACTGTTTTATCTTTGAGGCTGCTCGTAATTACCACGAGGAAGCTTTTACTACTATCAAGATTTTTTTGGCAGACAAGCAAGTATTGGGAGCTGATTTCAACTATGCCAAGTATTCTTCCAAGATGCCTGACTTACTCGCTGGAAACACTCCAAATGTCTTTTCAGACCGTTTTGCTGGCGGAGCCCTTATGGACTTGGGGATTTATCCTCTCTACGCTGCTATTCGCCTCTTTGGAAAAGCTCAAGACGCGACTTATCAGGCTCAACAGCTTGACAATAGTATTGACCTAAATGGAGACGGTATCCTCTTCTACCCTGACTTTCAAGTTCATATCAAAGCTGGGAAAAACATCACTTCCAATCTTCCTTGTGAGATTTACACAGCAGATGGAACCTTGACCCTCAACACGATTGAACATATCCGCTCAGCTATTTTTACTAACCACCAAGGAAATCAAGTCCAGCTCCCTATCCAACAGGTTCCCCATACAATGACTGAGGAAGTTGCTGCATTTGCACACATGATCCAGCAACCAGACCAAAAACTTTACCAGACTTGGCTGGATGATGCAAGTTCTATTCATGAGCTACTCTATACCATGCGCCAGACTGCTGGCATTAGATTTGAGGCAGAAAAATGAAAACCAAACTACCCACTGAATGGCAAGAACTGAGCGACCAGCTCGGTTTCCAAGAATTTACCCCCATTCAAACTCAACTATTTGAACCCATCCTCGCTGGAGAAAACCTTCTGGGAGTGAGCCCAACAGGAACTGGTAAGACCCTCGCTTACCTCCTACCAAGTCTTCTCAGACTACAAAAGAAAAAAGCCCAGCAACTCTTGATTCTAGCACCAAATACAGAACTAGCTGGACAGATTTTTGACGTGTGTAAAACCTGGGCAGAAGCTATTGGTTTAACAGCTCAGCTCTTCTTATCAGGTTCAAGTCAGAAACGTCAGATTGAACGTCTTAAAAAAGGACCAGAAATTCTGATTGGAACACCTGGCCGTATCTTTGAGTTGATTAAATTGAAAAAAATCAAGATGATGAATGTGGAAACCATCATCCTGGATGAATTTGACCAATTGCTCGATGATTCTCAGATTCACTTTGTCGAGAAAATCACTCACTACGCACCTCGTGACCACCAACTCATCTACATGAGTGCAACGACCAAGTTTGACCAAGAAAAGATTGCACCAAACACACGCACCATTGATCTCTCTGATCAAAAACTGGACAACATCCAACATTTCTATATGCAGGTAGACCAACGTCACCGAGTGGATATGCTGCGAAAATTGGCTCATGTAGAGGATTTCCGCGGACTAGTTTTCTTTAATAGCCTATCAGATCTTGGAAGTGCGGAGGAAAAACTACAGTATCGCGATGTCTTGGCCGTTTCCCTCGCTAGCGATGTCAATGTTAAATTTCGAAAAGTCATCTTAGAAAAGTTTAAAGACAAGCAGCTAACCCTGCTCCTTGCAACTGACCTCTTAGCACGTGGGATTGATATCGATAGTCTAGAATGTGTCGTAAACTTTGATGTTCCTAGAGATATGGAAACCTATACCCACCGGGCAGGACGTACAGGTCGCATGGGTAAAGAGGGCTATGTTATCACTCTCGTCACTCATCCTGAAGAACTTAAAAAACTCAAGAAATTCGCAAGTGTACGTGAAATTGTCCTAAAAAATCAAGAACTCTATATCAAATAAGGTTGGCTTCCGCCAACCTTTTTCCTATCCCCAAGTAATTTCTAATTGATAGCTTGCAAAGTGGTGTCCCTCTTGGTTTTGCAGTTGATAGGCGAGCTCAATCTTTTGCCCATCCAGTTTGTAGTGACTCGTTTGAATGATAAACTCCTGCATCCCCATTGGTGTGGGAATATAGGCTAAACTATCACTAGCCTTTAGAAAACGCATAATGGTTTTCGGATTGGAAAAACGGGTCATCACCAGTTCTTCTTCATGAAACTTGAGAACCACTTTTTCCTTTTCCTCATTGTAGAAAAGCAGGTAGCTATAATCGCCCTTTTCACGCACTTCCACGTCATAGAGCTGGTCAATGACTTCCAACTGTTCATCAAACTGAATCGTATTGCGCATTCGAATCTTCACATCAGGTCCTCTTTCTTCTCTCTTGTCCTACTATTTTACCAAAAACTCTAGCTTTTTGCTATAATGGTCATATGAACGAAAAAGTATTCCGTGACCCAGTTCACAACTATATCCACGTCAATAATCAGATCATATACGACTTGATCAATACAAAAGAATTTCAACGTCTGCGTCGTATCAAACAGCTAGGGACTTCCAGCTATACCTTCCATGGTGGCGAGCACAGTCGCTTTTCCCACTGTTTGGGGGTCTATGAGATTGCACGACGCATCACAGAGATTTTTGAAGAAAAATATCCTGAAGAATGGGATCCTGCTGAGTCTCTCTTGACCATGACCGCTGCGCTCCTTCATGACCTTGGGCATGGTGCCTACTCGCATACTTTTGAACATCTCTTTGATACAGATCATGAGGCCATTACTCAGGAAATCATCCAAAGTCCTGAGACAGAGATTCACCAAGTTCTGTTACAAGTAGCGCCTGATTTCCCCAAAAAGGTGGCTAGTGTCATCGACCATACCTACCCTAACAAGCAGGTCGTACAGCTCATTTCCAGTCAGATCGATGCAGACCGTATGGACTATCTCTTGCGCGACTCCTATTTTACAGGAGCATCTTATGGTGAATTTGACCTGACTCGCATCCTCCGAGTCATTCGTCCAGTCGAAAACGGAATCGCCTTTCAGCGCAACGGCATGCACGCCATCGAAGACTATGTTCTCAGTCGCTACCAGATGTATATGCAGGTTTATTTCCACCCAGCAACACGTGCCATGGAAGTTCTCCTACAAAATCTCCTCAAACGCGCCAAGGAACTCTATCCTAAAGACAAGGACTTCTTTGCACGAACTTCCCCACACCTCCTTCCTTTCTTTGAAAAAAATGTGACCTTGTCTGACTATCTAGCTCTGGATGATGGCGTGATGAATACCTACTTCCAACTCTGGATGACCAGTCCTGACAAGATACTAGCCGACTTGTCGCAACGCTTTGTCAACCGCAAGGTCTTTAAATCCGTTACTTTTTCAGAAAAAGACCAAGACCAACTCGCAACCATGAGACAACTGGTTGAAGATATCGGTTTTGATCCAGACTACTATACTGCTATTCATAAGAACTTTGACCTACCTTATGATATCTATCGACCCGAATCTGAAAATCCAAGGACACAGATTGAGATTTTACAAAAAAATGGTGAACTGGCAGAACTATCTAGCCTGTCCCCTATCGTCCAATCCCTTGCTGGCAGCCGCCACGGAGACAATCGTTTCTATTTTCCAAAAGAAATGTTGGACCAAAACAGTATCTTCGCAAGCATTACCCAGCAATTTTTACACTTGATTGAGAACGATCATTTTAACCCAAATAAGAAGGAATAGAGGAAATTTATGAGTATTAAACTAATCGCCGTCGATATCGATGGTACCCTGGTTAACAGTAAAAAAGAAATCACTCCGGAAGTCTTTTCTGCCATCCAAGATGCCAAAGAAGCTGGCGTCAAGGTCGTCATTGCAACGGGCCGCCCTATCGCAGGCGTTGCCAAACTTCTGGACGACTTGCAGTTGAGAGATGAGGGAGACTATGTTGTAACCTTCAACGGTGCCCTTGTCCAAGAGACTGCTACTGGCCATGAGATTATCAGCGAATCCTTGACCTATGAGGATTATCTAGATATGGAATTCCTCAGTCGCAAGCTCGGTGTCCACATGCACGCTATTACTAAGGACGGTATCTACACAGCCAATCGCAATATCGGAAAATACACAGTTCACGAATCAACCCTCGTCAGCATGCCTATCTTCTACCGCACCCCTGAGGAAATGGCTGACAAGAAAATCGTCAAATGTATGTTCATCGATGACCCTGAGATTCTCGATGCTGCGATTAAAAAGATACCAGCAGAGTTTTACGAACGCTACTCCATCAACAAATCTGCTCCTTTCTACCTTGAACTCCTTAAAAAGAATGTAGACAAGGGATCAGCTATTACCCATCTAGCTGAAAAACTCAGATTGACCAAAGATGAAACCATGGCGATTGGTGACGAAGAGAATGACCGTGCCATGCTGGAAGTCGTTGGCAACCCCGTTGTTATGGAAAATGGAAATCCAGAACTCAAAAAAATTGCCAAATACATCACCAAAACAAATGACGAATCTGGCGTTGCCCATGCCATCCGTACGTGGGTATTGTAAAAAGGTAAGAATAGATAAAACCCGCTCAGCAGAGCGGGTTTTAGTACGAACACATCACAATGAGAGTAAATCAATAGATTGAATCGCTGTTGTACAGTTACTTAAATATTGAAAGTACAAAAATAGGTATTGCTTCCTTAATAGCTTATTCACCCTCTCCACTAAAATTAAATTCAAAAACTACACTTCTAAACCACCTTTCAATCTCCACTTAAATATAAAACTCTCATCAGCTTACAGTGCATCTAATTGAACAGAATAATCACTTAGAAAATCTCTTGCAAAATAATTTAATTTTGGTCTCAGAAATTGTGATACATTGTTAAAATTAATTACTTTTTTACTCTATATGATTTCTTCTTGTTACAGTATTGTCAACAAATAATATTTAGAAAAATGGTTACGATTCCCATTAAAGTTAGTTAATTAGATACTCTGACCAATATTTTATACTAAATCATTTCAAAGTTTAACTGTTAAACACTTAAATTAGTTGAATAATTTTCTTACTATATAATTAGCTAGTAACATAATAGAATATATAAAAAGAACGAAATAGAATAACAAACCTCTAATAATGAATATCACTGCAAGACTTACCAAAAATAAAAGAAATAAAAATACTAACATGATAAAAATTATTTTTACTATTTTTATTATTGTACTCCACTTGTTGTCATGATCTTTATATATCATTATTTCCTGAAGTTTTTTTCTATATAAGTTTGTTTACTCTATTCTATATCAGCAGCTAAAAATAGGATTTCAAAAATTTTACTTAACTTTTGAATATCACTTTCTGATACCGCAGTGTTATCAATAGATTCAATATCATTTAAACGCACCATAGAACCTTCCGAGATTTTATTAAAAATAAAAGTAAACTTTTTTTCACGAAAAATTATATTAGGAATCTCAAACCTATTGGTTACATTTGGAATATTCCATTCAAGTTTGCTCCGTTTTTCCATAAGATTTTTAGGAAAAAGGATTGTATATAAATTTTTTATTTTTATGATTCTTATATCTAAAAAACAGATATTTTCATCTTCAAATACTAAATTGTCAACGTTCAAATTTTCTAATGTAGATTCGTTGTTTCTATAATAAGATATAACATCTTCTATTATAAGTTTACCTTGATTGTTTAAAATGTGTTTTTTAATAAAATAGGGATTATCAAGAAATATAACAACAAAAAGAAATAATAACAAGAACAACTGATGCTAAAATCGTTAACACTTGATTTCGTTCTGCAGAATTACTTAAAAGTTGACCGATTTCTTTAAAATTATCGAAATTAAAATAAACTCTAATGCTATTAAAATTGGCAATCAGACTCTTTAATTCTTGACCTCCAAAGAAACCTATTATTAAAGCTATAAAGCTCTTTATATAAGACGATTTTTTATCTTCAGTTTTAATATATGCTTCTAAAGTTTCCGCATATATTCCTTCATTGTGTAATTCATATAGTAAATTTTCATATATCAATTTTAACTCTGGATAGTATTCTAAGTCATAAAACTTGAAAAAATATCCAGAATAATACTTACTTAAAATTTTATCAATACTTCTAAAATAAGGATTTTTCAGCTTATTCCTATTTTTAAAATAGGAATAGAAAATAGATAGAAATATTATAAGTTTTATTAGCAATATGACTGAATCTAAAACATCTTCATTGCTGTTCATAATTATCGTTCCTCCACTTCAAACTTAAGTGACCTATTGATTAAAACAATCGTTTAGATTTTATGTATTGATAATTTTCAATAACAAATTAAAAATAAATTTATCATCCTCACTATAGTCATTTGAATCATCAGTAATGCCTGATTTTATCTGTTTTAACTTGATATTGATTTATTATCAATTCAATAGCTAATCGTTTTGTTACAACTTATGCTTATATGCCCCCTGCCGGAATCGAACCTGCAACTACTCCTTAGGAGGGAGTTGTTATATCCATTGAACTAAGGGAGCTAGAGAAAAACTCTGCTGAATGAGCAGAGTTTTTTAGTCGAATTAACGACGGATTTCTTTGATACGAGCTGCCTTACCTTGAAGTGCACGCAAGTAGTACAATTTCGCACGACGTACTTTACCGTAACGAACAACTTCGATCTTTTCAACACGTGGAGTGTGGATTGGGAAGATACGCTCAACACCTACACCGTTTGAGATTTTACGAACTGTGTAGTTTTCTGAGATGCCAGCACCTTTACGTGCAATAACAACACCTTCAAAAATCTGGATACGTTCACGGTTTCCTTCGACAACTTTCGCGTGTACACGAACAGTGTCACCAGGACGGAATGATGGGATATCTGTACGAAGTTGACCTTCAGTCAAGCTTTGGATTAATGGATTCATTTTTTTCTCCTATCTTTGTCAATCTTGAGGAACCTTCCTCAGCGGATAAACTGTATTTTTGTGCGTCCATTACACACAAGATACAGTTTACCAAATTTCCACCTAAAAGTAAAGAAATTTATAGCAGAATTCCTAAAAAAATCGCTAGAAAACCGCCTATGTAGGTTAAGAATAAATAGCTATAAAATACCTTCTTATCGCTTAACAGTCTTTGCAGCTCGTCATTCAAGGTTGAAAAGGTCGTCAACCCACCACAAAAACCTGTCGCTAGGATGGCATAGACTTCCTTGGACTCCACATGATTGTAGAGTAGGCCAATCAAAAAACAGCCTAGAAGATTGGCTATGAGAGTTCCTAGTGGCAATTTAGAAGCTTGATTATAGCGGGAAAAGAAATAACGAACCAGGGCTCCGAACCCGCAGGCGATTGCAAGATAAACGATTACCATTTCTTCCTCCCTAGACAATAAGCCAATAGCAGGCCTCCTCCAATACTCAAAAGTAGGTAGAAGCCTAAACTAACATAACGCCCAGTATCGAGCAATTTCACAGCATCCAAGAGCAGGCTAGAAAAGGTTGTTAAACCTCCGCAAAAACCCGTCCCCAGCGCTAAAACCAAGCCTTTACTAGTTCCCTTATAGACCAGATAGCCTTTCACCAGATAGATCAGGCAGAAAACGCCCAGATAGTTGACAAGGAGGGTACCCAAAGGAAAGTCTGGACTGGCTGGTAACCAAGTAGAAACCAGATAGCGGACAAGGCCTCCCAACATGGCAGCCAGAAAAATTCCTAGCGGATAAAATTGTCCTTTTTTCATTTGATATTCTTATCCTGATAATCACGCGAATGTTTGAGAATGTCTGAAAAAGTCGCTACAATGATCTCCTGATAGCGCTTATCTTCCACTCGATTTCTAACCTTTTCAAAAATAACCGCTTCTCTCTTAGAATCTAAGATTGGCTTACCAGATGATTTTTTATAAGCGACAACCCCTTCAACTAAATGCATCCGTTCTTCTAGGAGCTTGACGATTTGGTCGTCGATTTGATCAATTTCTTGCCGAATAATATCTAAGTTCATACAGTCTCCTCCTTTATTTGAATTATTGTATCAAAAAGCCTCTAAATAGGCTAGTAAAATCCCAAAATAATTAATAAAAAACGCACTGACTTCTTCCAGTCAGCGCAGTTTGCTTCTTATCCTACTTTTGCAGCCAATTCTTCTGCGAATTGTTCCAAGCGTTCGATGTCTTCATCTTCGGCAGAAAGGTCCACTTTAACACACTCTGAACCTTTTTCTGCTCCTGTCGCTACAAAAACGCGATCAAAGTCATCGACAGCCTTACAGAATTCGTCATAGAAGGTATCGCCTGAGCCGACAACTCCGTAGATTTTGCCATTCAAGTTGAGATCTGCTAGGTCTTCGTAGAAGTCCATCATCTCATCAGGCAATTCTCCATCCCCGTAAGTATAAGTCGCAACGATTGCGATGTCCGCCTCCAAGAAGTCTGAAGCGTCAACAGTCGTACACTCATCCACATCGACATCCAAGCCCAAGTCACGTAATTTGTCTGCTACAATATCTGCAATTTCTTCGGTATTACCGGTCATACTGGCAAATACAATTTTTGCTAATGCCATATCGTCCTCCTCAATTTATCTTTCTCCATTATATCATATCTTTTTCATTTTAAAAATAAAAATTCTTGTGCTACAATGAAATGAGAAAGAATTGAGGTTATTATGGAAATTTGCCAGCAAATATTAGAGAAAATCAAAGAATACGACACGATTATCATTCATCGTCATATGAAACCAGATCCAGATGCCTTAGGGAGTCAGGTAGGTTTGAAAGCTCTTCTCACACACCATTTTCCAGAAAAAACCATCAAAGCCGTCGGTTTTAACGAACCAACTCTAACTTGGATGGCGGAAATGGATACTGTCCAAGACAGTGACTACCAAGGAGCTCTTGCTATTATTTGTGATACAGCGAATCGTCCTCGTATCGATGATAAACGCTACGAACAAGCTGCTTTCACTATCAAAATCGATCACCATCCAAATGATGATATTTATGGTGACCTATCTTGGGTAGATACAAGTTCAAGCAGTGCCAGTGAAATGATTGCCCTATTTGCTCAAGAAAATCAGCTGGCTTTGTCTAGCGAAGCAGCACGACTTCTCTATGCAGGAATTGTCGGGGACACAGGGCGTTTTCTCTACCCGTCAACTAGTGCCCGTACCTTTAGAATAGCTGGCCAGCTCCGAGAAATTGATTTTGACTTTGCTGGATTGTCTCGTCAAATGGATACCATGAGCTTCAAGATTGCAAAACTGCAAGGTTATGTTTATGATCACTTAGAAGTTGATGAGAATGGAGCTGCACGCGTTCTACTTACTCAAGACATCTTGGAAAAATATAAGGTTACGGATGCTGAAACAGCTGCAATTGTCGGAGCACCTGGCCGAATTGATACTGTTAAGGCTTGGGCTATCTTTGTTGAACAAGCTGATGGTCACTTCCGTGTGCGAATGCGCAGTAAAATCACCCCTATCAATGAAATTGCCAAAGAACACGACGGAGGAGGCCACCCTCTAGCAAGTGGTGCCAATTCCTATAGCTTAGAGGAAAACGAAATCATCTATCAAAAGTTAAAAAACTTGCTTAAAAACTAATAAAATACTTGCCAAACTTTTCAGAATCTGATAGACTAGTATGGTAACAATCTATGGCTCGCAAAGAGACCATGGCAGAAAGGAAATATTGCAAAATGAAAAAAGATATCCATCCAGAATATCGCCCAGTTGTCTTCATGGACACAACTACTGGTTACAAATTCCTTAGCGGTTCAACAAAACGCTCTAACGAAACTGTTGAGTTCGAAGGCGAAACTTACCCATTGATCCGTGTGGAAATTTCATCAGACTCACACCCATTCTACACTGGACGTCAAAAGTTCACTCAAGCAGATGGACGTGTGGATCGTTTCAACAAAAAATACGGTCTCAAATAATCAACCGCATTTATTGCTTAAAAACGTTGATACAAAGCCTTTTCCAAAAAGTTGGAATTGGCTTTTTTTTGTTTTTAGTACCGTTTTTGGTACCGTCTTGGAAAACTAACCTTTTGCACTATCCAGATAATCTACAAATTTTGTGATAGCTTTCTTCTCTCCTGCTACTGTAGAATGGCTATAAGTATCCAAGGTCATCTGACTACTTGCATGCCCTAACCTTTTGGCCGCATTGACAGGGTCAACCCCTACTTCAATCATCAAGGTAGCATGAGTATGTCTGAATCCATGAGGAGTTATCTTCTTCAAGTCATGTTTCCTAATAATGCGCTTTAGAACACTATTGATATAGTCCTGATATAAAGGCTCTATCTTTCCATCTCGGCCAACAAACGTAAACATGTAATCACTATCAATCAATGGGGTAACTGACAGTTGCCCCTTTTCTTTTCTGCTCTTTTGTTTCCACTCTTTCAAAATCGAGACTGTCTCAGTATCTAAAGGAATTTGCCGTATTGAAAACTTGTTTTTGGTGCTTTTCTCAACGGCTTTCCCCTTGATTCTACCTAGGTTTTTGCTGATAGAAAGTAATTGATTGTCAAAATCGATGTCAGACCACCTCAAAGAATACAGCTCCCCTTTCCTTAAACCACTATAGGCCAACAAACGAAATAAGGCATAGTTTTTATAAGGCTCTTCTGCCTTAATAATGGCTAAAAACTCATGCAACTCCTCAACGCTAAAGAAGTTATCTGACTTCTTCCGCTCTCTTTTTGGGAGTATCACTTGTTTCATTGGGTTGTCTGTAATCAATTTCATTTTCAAAGCAAAATCAAACACTTGACTAGTGTAAGATTTGACCTGTTTGATATTCCTAAAAGTCTGACCTTTTTCGGTAATAAAGTCCTGACATTGCCAAGGAGTAATTTTGGAAATTTTCACCTTTCCAAGAACTGGCAAGATATGAATTCTAAACAAATCATCTGTACGGACGCTTGTCGTCCTCTCTACTGTGTTTTGATAAGTTTTGAACCATTCCTCAAAAACTTCATCAAAACGTCTCTCAGAGACTCTCAGAAGTTCTGAGAGGTCTCCTGACGCTTTTTTGTGGTAAATCATAGCTTCATACTGTCTAGCTTCTCTACGGCTCTTAAAACCGCCTTTAAAGAAGTCTTTACGTTTGCCATCAATCACCCTGTAGATTCTGACCTTATAAAGATACCCTGATTTAGACTTTTTAGCCTTATATTTAATAATAGACATTCTAATTTCTCCTTTATTTTTTAAGGTTTCGGAGCTTATAAAATAAAGAAATCATGATTGTCTGTTATTTCTTATTCTTCTTGCAATCTCTTGTATTCGTCAGAATTTATCCATGCCTCCCAGACATAATGATAAGGAGAGTCTTCTGCACTTGATTTGTTAATCATGAAAGGAATAAGGCCTTGTTTTTCATCAGCTATAAATTCCTTAATAGCTTTAACCAAAACAGGGTTGAAGCCTTTTTTGCTTGCTAGAAAATCAATGTAGTCAGACAAGGATTCTGATTGATTGAGTTCTGCAAGTATAATAGCAAGATCTTCTCTAAAAGGTGTCCATTTAGTAATTTTATTTTCTATACTTGTACCTTTTGTCAACACTTTATAGAAATCTTTGATCATTTCTTTAGGTGCTCCTGGATCTTTTAGTACAGGATTATCATCAAGCCCTAGTAAGTAAGGGATAGATACTCCAAAGTATTCTGATAGAATTTGCGCATTTTTAGCATTTGGACTTCTACTCCCTTGATTGTAATTTCCGAGAGTAGAGTAGCCTATACCTGTAGCCTCACTTATTTCTTTAAGAGATAATTTACTGTTTTTAACAAGTGTTTGAAAGTTTGTCAAATAATAATCCTCCTTTTTGACATATTATAACACAAATTACACAAAAGAGAAAAAACTCTTGACACAAAACACGAAAGAGATTATAATTTAATTCAAGATACACATGTGTGTATTTGATTCGGAGCTTATAAAATTAAGAAAGGGGTCAGAATATGACAGAAAACTTTACCATCCACTTCCCAAAAGCAACCGAAAAGAAGTTGCTTGCCCGTTACGATACCATGCTTCAGAAAGCTATCGAAAAAGCTTTTGAAGATCAGGAACTTTATAAACCTATGCTACGAATGTCAGGTTTATGCCGTTGGTTGGACATCTCAACGACAACTTGCATAAAATGGCAACGCGAAGGCATGCCCCACATGGTCATTGACGGAGTGACCTTGTACGATAAACACAAAGTCGCTCAATGGCTACAACAATATGAAAGATAGGAAATACTATGACTTACATTTTTGAAGATAATTGTTACCATATCCCTAAAATTCTCTTTCAAGACACTTATTACCAAGATTTGAGTATCGATGCTATAGTAGTTTATACAATCCTGAAAGATAAACAAAAGGAGGTTACAAGTAAAGGATGGATTGATTCTGAAGGCAATATTTATCTGGCCTATCGTTTGTCTGAAATGCAAAAGATGTTCGGTGTAGGAAAAAAGAAAATGATTAATATCCTACGTATGTTGGAGGAGCACAATCTGATTGAACGAGAAAGAGAAGTTGTATTCTACGGATACAGCTTACCTTATCGGATTTATATCAACGAAATATGAGGTGATGAAAATGATAAAAATATTCTTTGGCAATGATCCTGGTATTCGAGCACAGTTAACCCAACAGCTAACTTCCTACTCTATTAATTTTCAAAGCTATGAAGAGGAACAACTTACTGAACAAGTCTTTCTGGAAATGTTGAAACAGACAAGTGATTTCTTTGATTTGCTAAATCCTAATCTAGTACACTACAAACTGGATAATCGGCTTAGTCTCAAACAATTTATCCATCGAATTTTATCTGATAAGGATAAATATTTAAGACTACCAATTGCGATTGTCAATGACCGAGTTTACTCTGGAGTATCAGTAGAGGATGTTCGCATGTTTATTCCTAAAGAACGTAGAAAAATTGAAAGACAGCACCTCTTCAGAAAGTTCGAAGAATTGGAGGCAGGAGCCCTATTCTGGAGAAACTTTGACTCATTCAGAAAACAGTCAGAATTACGTTGGTTTGAACTATATGATTTATTATTTGCTGATGAATCTGACGATTTAGGAGAGATCAAAAAAGCTAAAGACCGATTCTTTACATATAAGAATAACAAGCAAATTCCTCCTGAAGATATCATCGAAAAAATTCAAAAAATATTTTTGATTGAGAGAGTAGATTTTTTCAAAAAATCTATTTCAAGTTTGCAAAATTTCTAGTCCCAAAACAGTTATGAAAACGACTATGAAAATATTTTGAAAATGAGATTTTGAGACTAAATTTTTGAGCTTTCTCAAAATTTATAACGCGTGCGCTTCTAACAGCACGCTATGTTCCCATTTCGTGGGATTTTACTACACCCATTTTTTGGCAAGTTTGACCGTAGCAAAATGAAAATGGTCCGACGTAGTCGGCTTGGGGTTGCTCCCCCAAGAATGTCATTTTACGGAGGTCTTTACGCAGACAAAAAAGAGGCGCCGATAGGCGACCTCTAAAAGAAAGGAGGTTTATTTGGATTTAAAAGTTAGTTTAGATAATATTACTATAACTGCTGAAATACGCCACAGTAGTTTCAATAATTTTAAAAAATTAGTTAGCAACCATATTGCAATCATCACTCAAAAAGCTATGACAGATATGTTTCAAGCCTATACCAAGTCTGGGGGGCAAGTTATCCTCCATTTAGAGTATGATAAACTAAAAGGACAAGCTCGAAATGCTCGCCCTTTCCGAATGGAGTTTAATCCTAACAAACTCCGAACAGTTGATACTGAAATTCTTAATACGATTATACCATATCTAGAAGATATTTCAATCACTCGAGCTGACTTAGCTTTTGATTTTTTTAATCTTGATTGTAGTGAATTCATTTTAGAAAAGAAGGGACGGCCTACTGCAACAAAAGAATGGAGAGATAAAAATGGTAAGCTTGAAACAAAATATCTAGGAGCTTCAAGGTCAGAAAAACAAATTCGACTATACGATAAAAAAGTTGAACAACTGACGAACGGAAGTGAAGATGAACGACAAAACGCACAACAATATGAACATTGGTGGAGATTAGAATTTCAGTTACGAAGTCGCTCCGTTGAAAATATTTTTGAGGTTATTGACACTATTATTTTCAAACCGTTTTATTTTGAAAGTCTCGAAATTGAAACTCAACTTTATCTATTAGCTTTAACACGTGATAAAGGAATCTGGAATAAAGTTAGCAAAAACACTAGAAGTAAATACAAGAAAATTTTGGAAACCCATCAAACTTCCGATACTGATTATTTGCAATTGATGAAAAATCTGTTACATAAAGAACGACCCAAACTAGAAAAACAACTTGCTTTTTATGGGGGTCGTTAGGCATTCTTCGGAATGCCTTTCGCTCTTCGGAGCGAAACAAAAAGAGAAGTTTATGGCTCGAACTTCTCTTTTCATCGGACTGTTTCGACAGTCCGATTGCTCTCTTTCGAGAGAGCAAAACCGTCGGAGACCGCACACTTTTCCGGAGGTAAAGTATAGTGCGTTATACTTTACTTGGAAGTAGTGCCGTTCTCAGTAAAGAACACCGCATAAAGGCTTGCTTATGTGTGGCAATTTTTAGCCACACGCTCGGCGACCCTTTGAGCCGAGAAAGGATGAATTATGAGTTATGTTGTAGCCAGAATGACGAAGTACAAATCAGGTAATTTAGGTGGAGCTTACAGACACAATGAACGTATTTTTAAGCAACACAGTAACAAGGATATCGATATCGAACGCTCACATTTAAATTATGAATTGACAGATAGGGATCGCTCTATGTCGTACGAAAAGCAAATCAAAAACTATATAGACGAGAACAAAATTTCTAAACGAGCTATTCGAAAAGATGCCGTTCTATGCGATGAATGGATTATAACATCTGATAAAGATTTTTTTGCTAAACTTACTCCCGAAGAGACAAAACGATTTTTTGAAACTTCTAAAAATTATTTCGCTGAAAACTATGGTTTAGAAAATATTGCTTATGCTAGTGTTCACCTAGACGAAAACACACCACACATGCACATGGGAATTGTACCAATGAAGCAAGGAAAGTTATCGTCCAAATCAATTTTTAATCGTGAAGAGTTGAAAAAAATCCAAGATGAACTCCCAAAGTATTTATCTCAACATGGTTTTCATCTCCAACGAGGAGAACTTGATAGTACAAAAAAACATTTATCAACACAGGAATACAAGGACAAGCAAGAGGTTCTTCAAAAAATCGAAAAACAAATTGACGAAAAATTCGATAAAATGATAGAATTTAACAGCGAACTAAAGCAAATGAATAAAGCTTTGACAAATAAAGTTAACGATTTAAAAATGGTTGACGAAGAAAAAAATAAAATGCTATCTAACCTAGATCATGCTCTAAATGAAAAACAAGATACACTATCAAATCTTGAAAAAGAAATTAATATCAAAAAAGAAGATCTAGATATCGTAGACAGCATCATAGGTAGTAAAAGTGAAACAATTGACAGTATGAACCAAGATATAAAGACAAAACAAGGTACTATCAACGAACTCACCAAGCAACTTCGAGAGCACCTTCAAAAATATCAAAACTTCGACGGACTGAATATCAGTCAACTTGAGAATGGAACGATAGGTAAACAAACTCTCGATGGCAAAATTAAACTCTCCCCTGAAACACTCAATAATCTAATAAAATCTGTAATCCAACACTTCTACGAGAACCGCCAACTGTCACAAACTATCCAGCAACAAAACAAGGAATTGAATATGCTGAGAAATGTATCAAGTAATAAAAATCAGATATTAGACGAACTCCGAGAAACTAAAAATCAAAAACGAATTTTAGAAATTGAAAACAATAGCTTGAAAAATAAAATTTCACAACTTCGTGACCGTCTAAATATAGCCAGCAGAAAGCTTGGGGTATGGCGAAACCAGGCTCAAAACTACATGAAACAAAAGGAATTCCAAAACCTTACAAAACAACTAAATGCTTTCAAGCCTATTAAACTTGTTAATACTGTCAAAGTCATCAAAAAAATCTATGAACAAACCCTAGAACGCTGAATAACCTCTTTATGCCGAGAAAACTTTTGACAACAAGCTATGATGAATTAGACTAGTTGGGTCGTGTCGGCAGACTGAAAAGCTGCCGACCGATTACAACAGGAATAAAAAGTCATAGGTTACTTGTTGTCAAAAGGAAATTGGAATAAATCAATCAAGGAGAAGTCAAATATCATAAACACCTAAGTTAATAAAAATTATTGTTGACATTCTCTCTTATTTATCCTAAACTATGGATAAGGATAGGATGATGTCGGGTGACTGGTAACAGTTTGCTCAAAGGTACTTGTTTCAAGTACAGGTGAGGTACTGCCTTCAGCTTTAGGCTGTAAAGAACCCGTGCCACCACTGGTCCTGTTCGTTTCACTCTTGGATTATATTCAAGAGTTTTTTCTTGCCTAAAAAGTATAAAAGATATATACTAGCTATATAAGATATAGATTGGAGATATACCATGACTACATCACTTGCTAAGCAATACAATTTTAAAATAAATGAAGTAACAATGGAGCAAGCTAGATCCATTATCAAGGAAAAAGGAATGACCATGACTGAGGCTATTAGCCTTTTTGTAGAGCAAATAGTCCTGGAGCAAGATTTGCCTATTAAGACGGCCGAAGATCTACATAGAGAACAGTTGATTGAAGAATTACAAGCTCAATCTGAACGTGCCTTGAGAGAATACGAGGCAGGAGAAGGTACTTCCCTAGACAATATGAGGGTACGCTATGGCTTATAAAGTGATTGCTTCAAAAGAAGTCGAGGAAGCTATCGACAATATACACGACTATATAGCTACGGTGCTTCTATCTCCTCAATCTGCTAAAAATACTGTGGCTAAAATTTTAGACAGCTTAAAAAGTTTAGAAATTTTTCCTGAAGCAGGTTTTGACGCTGATGAGAAAATCGGAGTAAAGATTAACAGTAAGTATCCCACACGAGGAAAAATTATTGACCAATATGTTTTGCTTTACTTCATTGACCAAAATCGAAACACCGTTTTTTTATCTCACCTATTCCACACTAAAAGTGACTATGTCACTTTGCTACAAAAAGGCAATAAAAAAAGCTCAACTGATTGAGACAACTTTCATTATTTTATAAGCTCCGAAACCTTAATTTTTGGTACCTTTTTGGTACCGTCTTGGTTTAACAATACGGTATATATATAATATTTTACAGCTATATCCCTTTAGAAACGTTGATTTAATAAGGATTTAAACACTATAGAGTATATCTTTGTAAAATACGGTCTCAAATAATGATAAAAAGAACAGTTTCAGCTGTTCTTTTTTTGTACTTCTTTTTATAAATCAATCACTACTACTTTCTATTTGTCAAGCTTCAAGCTGACACTATGATTGATTTCAAACGAGGTTAAAAAATATCGAAAAGAAGCTTGATATTGAGAATGGTCAAGATGATTGAAACTGCGTAACCTAGGATGGTGTTCCACTTGGCATTAGTGAATTCTCCCATCAGTGACTTCTTAGAGGTCAGATAGATTAAGGGAAAGATTGAAAACGGAAGAGCGATTGACAGAAAGACCTGTGAATAGACCAATAACTGATCCAAGGTTTTTTCTTGATATCCAAACAAAACGGCGACTATAATCACAGGTAGCAAGGCAAAAATACGTGTACCGATACGGATAAGCCACTGAGGCAATCTTAGATGTAAGAAGCCTTCCATGACAATCTGTCCTGTCAAAGTGCCTGTAATAGTCGAATTTTGGCCGCTTGCTAGGAGGGCTAGAGCAAATAAAGTTGACAAGGTTGAGCTGGCTATTGCTCCTGCTATTGTCGAATCCTGTAAAGCATTGTACATTTGGGAGAAGGCCGAAATTTCAGATGCATGACCAAAAAAGAGAGAGGCACCTAAAATGAGAAGCAAGGAATTGACAATAAAGGCTAGAGACAACTGAAGATTTGAATCCCAGGTCATAAAGCGAACTGCTTTTCGAACATCCTTCTTATCTTTGTGATTGATTTTCCTTGTTTGGGATAGAGAGGAATGGAGATAGAGATTATGGGGCATGACTGTCGCACCTACAATCCCTAAAGCCAAGGTCAATTGACTTTCATGGCCTGGTAACGGTGTTTCAAATAAAGTTGAAGTTGGTAAATAACCACCAATAATCCCCTGGATACTTGGATTGGATAAGGCCACAAGATAGGTAAAGATGGCTAATATGGTTAAAATAAGGGTCGTAACAATGGCTTCAATTTTTTTGAAACCAAATTTCATCAATAAAAGTAACAAAAATACATCTAAAACGGTTAGAAGGATAGCAACCATAATCGGTATTTTAAACAAAAGATTTAAGGCAATCGCTGAGCCTAAAACCTCGGCTAAGTCGGTCGCCATTAAAGCTAATTCTAAAATCACCCATAAACTATAACGAAGCCACTTGGGAGCATGATGAGCTGTTGCCTGCGCTAGGTCCATCTTAGTTACGATACCGAGCTTCCCAGCCATCTGTTGTAACTGCATAGCAATGATGGAAGAAATCAAAATAACAAATAAGAGACTATATTTGTAGGAGGCACCACCAACCACGCTGGTGATCCAGTTTCCTGGATCCATGTAGCCAACTGCCACAAGTGCACCAGGTCCTAAGAATGCTTTTAGATTTTGCCAAAAATGATTGTTATTTGGAGTCTCAATAGATTGATTGATCTCAGAAAGAGAGACTTTTTCATAAGAGGACATAGGGATTTCCCACTTTCTAATCTGTCTTTACATATTTCTTAATAGAATATTTTTTGAAAGAATGATGAAAATAGTTTACCTATTTCCAATTCACCCTTATTATATCACATTTTGGAATGATTCCTAAGAAAAGAAATGATAGTTGAAATAAGCAATATCAGTATTGTAAAAGCCAGCGTTTTCTGACGCTGGCTTTAAAACTGTGAAAAATATTTCTCAACTAGATCGCTTCTGTGACAAAACTACGGCTTTCTAGCACCTTGAGCATGGCATCTGCTGTGTCTAGGGCTGTAAAGAGTGGCACACCGTGTTCAATAGCCGAACGGCGAATTTGCTCACCATCTTCGTCAGCAGTTCGTTTGGTTCCAACAGTATTGATGATCGCTTGGATTTTTCCTTTACGGACATAGCTTGGGATATCCTGTTCATCGTCACCAATCTTACCAACAGGTTGGGCTTGAAGTCCATGACTGGCAAAGAAGGTTGCTGTCCCTTCTGTCGCGAGGATACCGTAGCCGATATTTTGGAAACGACGAGCCAAGTCCAAGGCTTCATCTTTGGCATCATCAGCGATGGTAAATACAACGTTACCAAAGGTTGGCAAGTGCAGGTAAGAAGCTTCAAAGGCCTTATAGAGAGCTTTTTCCAAAGTAGTATCAGAACCCATAACTTCCCCTGTTGACTTCATTTCAGGACCGAGTAAGCTATCTACCTT
This sequence comes from Streptococcus sp. 517s, assembly GCF_054445985.1. NCBI lineage: Bacteria > Bacillati > Bacillota > Bacilli > Lactobacillales > Streptococcaceae > Streptococcus > Streptococcus sp. 517s. Next base: position 1,174,203 of record NZ_CM136847.1, read on the forward strand.
AGCTAGTTTCGTAAAGGAGAAGACTGGTGCCTTGATATGAACGCGAGTGCTTTCTGGATAAAGTCCATCTTGGTAGCCAAGCTCTTCAAGACTTTGACCAAGAATGAGCTTAGTCGCTACCTGAGCCATAGGAATATTGGTTACCTTAGAAAGGAATGGAACCGTACGGCTAGCGCGTGGATTGACCTCAATAACATAGACTTTTTCATCCTTGATGACAAACTGGATGTTCATCATTCCAAGACAGTTAAGGCCAATTGCTAGACGTTTAGTATAGTCAGCGATGGTTTCCTGCACCTTTTGCGACAAGGTTTGTGGAGGATAAACGGCCATTGAGTCACCTGAGTGGACACCAGCACGTTCGATATGTTCCATAATACCAGGGATAAGGACATTTTCTCCATCTGAAATGGCATCGACTTCGCACTCTTGCCCAACGATGTAAGAGTCAACAAGAACTGGGTGGTCTGGACTAGCCTTAACAGCGGTACGCATGTAAGAACGGAGGTCTTCTTCGTTTTCAACGATTTCCATGGCACGTCCCCCCAAGACATAAGATGGGCGAACAAGGACTGGGAAACCAATCTTGCGAGCTGCAAGCACGGCTTCTTCTTCATTGGTAGCCGTTTGTCCTGGTGGCTGTGGAATATCCAAGTCTTTAAGGGCTTGCTCGAAGAGGTCACGGTCTTCTGCACGGTCTAGGTCAGCGACTTGCGTACCAAGGATGGTCACACCTGCTTTTGCCAATGGCTCCGCAAGGTTGATAGCTGTTTGACCACCAAACTGAACGATAACGCCTTTTGGTTGCTCCAAGTCGATAACATTCATAACATCTTCGAAAGTCAACGGTTCAAAGTAGAGCTTGTCAGATACCGAGAAGTCTGTTGAAACAGTCTCTGGGTTTGAGTTCATGATGATGGCTTCATAGCCAGCTGCTTGGATAGCCTTAACTGAGTGAACTGTTGCGTAGTCAAACTCAACTCCTTGTCCGATACGGATTGGACCTGAACCTAGTACTAGGACGGATTCCTTGTCAGATCTGATAGATTCATTTTCCCAGCCATAGGTAGAATAGAAATATGGCGTTTCAGAGTCGAACTCTGCCGCACAGGTATCGACCATCTTGTAAACTGGAACAATCTTGTTTTCCAAACGAAGTTGACGAACTTGGTCAGCTGTCGTTTCCCAGAGTTCAGCAATCTTACGGTCTGAGAAGCCATTTAGTTTAGCTGTTTTCAAAACTTCTAGATCTTGTGGATGAGCACCCAATTCTTGCTCGATTTCAAAGATATGCAATAGTTTATCAAGATAGAAGATATCAATCTTAGTCAATTCAGCAATTTCTTCTGGTGTGTAACCACGGCGAATAGCTTCTGATACGTAGAAGAGACGATCATCTTGAGCCTTGACAACTTTTTCAATCAAGGCATCATCAGAAACAGAAGCAAGCTCCGGCATTTCATTGTGGTGAACCCCAATTTCAAGTGAACGACATGCCTTGAGAAGTGACTCTTCGATGTTACGACCAATGGCCATGACTTCTCCAGTTGCCTTCATCTGAGTACCAAGGCGACGCTCACCTTTTTCAAACTTGTCAAATGGGAAACGTGGAATCTTAGCAACGACGTAGTCAAGGGCTGGCTCAAACATAGCATAAGTTGAACCTGTAACTGGGTTGATAACCTCATCCAGGGTTAAACCAACAGCAATCTTGGCAGCCAATTTGGCAATCGGATAACCCGTCGCCTTAGAAGCAAGGGCTGACGAACGCGATACACGAGGGTTTACTTCGATAACATAGTACTTGAAGCTGTGGGGATCGAGTGCTAGCTGAACGTTACATCCGCCTTCAATCTTGAGGGCGCGGATAATGCTCAAGCTCGCGTCACGTAGCATTTGGTTTTCATAGTCTGACATGGTTTGCGCAGGAGCAAATACGATGGAATCCCCTGTATGAATCCCAACGGGGTCAAAATTTTCCATGTTACAAACCACAAGGGCATTGTCAGCCGAGTCACGCATGACTTCGTATTCGATTTCCTTGAAACCTGCAATCGAACGCTCAATCAAACATTGGGTAACAGGTGACAGTTTCAAGCCATTTTCAGCGATTTCACGTAGTTCTTCCTCATTGGCACACATACCACCACCAGTACCACCAAGGGTAAAGGCTGGACGAACGATAACTGGGTATCCGATTGACGCCGCAAAGGCAACAGCTTCTTCCACTGTGTTGACAATTTCAGATTCAGGGATTGGCTGCTCAAGCTCTTCCATCAATTGTTTAAAGAGGTCACGGTCCTCTGCTTGGTCGATGGCAGACAATTTAGTACCTAGAAGCTCTACTCCAAGCTCATCTAGGATGCCATTTTTAGACAATTCCATGGCCATATTGAGCCCTGTTTGACCTCCAAGAGTTGGAAGCAAAGCATCTGGGCGTTCCTTACGGAGAATACGTGTCACAAACTCAAGTGTAATCGGTTCGATGTAGACCTTATCCGCAATCTCCTTATCCGTCATAATGGTTGCAGGGTTTGAGTTCACCAAGACAACCTCATAACCTTCCTCTTTCAAAGACAAGCAGGCCTGGGTCCCCGCGTAGTCAAACTCAGCAGCCTGACCAATAATAATCGGACCAGAACCAATCACCATAATTTTTTGAATATCAGTACGTTTAGGCATTTATAAGATATTAAGGGCGTCAAGCGGACAAAGCTAAAATAGGAGTTATGACGAAGAACTATCAGTTCTAGGAATAACTATCTTTTTAGCACCGTCCGTAGCCCGTATTCAGTTCAGCAAATACGGACCACCCTTCTCCTTTCTATTCGTCGCCTCACAGAGCGACATTAAATAAATTCTCCGACGATTTTTTAGAGAAACGATATTTTTTCGGTAAAAAATCTAGTGCAGGGAGTTTTTAGTTCGCCCAATAGCGACTAAAAGAAACGACCTGCCTTTCTATTCGGCAACTCTCAGGTTGCCATTAAATAAGATGCAAAGGACGAATAGAAAGCGATTGAATTTTAGGAAACAAGGAAGGATTGACAATCCAAGTTGGTTTCTCTAAATCCCGAGCTTTCCGTCCGTGTTCAGTTACATAAATTCTCTAACGAGCTTTTACTCGTTCTTAGTTTGCTTGTTTAAAAGCTTCCATCATCTCGATAAACTCGTCAAATAGGTAGCTTGCGTCGTGTGGACCAGGAGCTGCGTCTGGGTGGAATTGCACGGAAAAACCTGGTTGGTATCTGTGGCGAACTCCTTCAACTGATTTGTCATTAATTTCTTCGTGGGTAATGATCAAGTGCTCTGGCAAGTCCTCACGGCTGACTGCGTAACCATGGTTTTGGCTGGTAAAGTCTACACGTCCTGTTGCAATCTCACGTACCGCGTGGTTAAATCCCCGGTGACCAAATTTCATCTTGTAGGTCTTAGCTCCGTTTGCCATGGCAAAAAGTTGGTGTCCCATACAAATTCCGAAGATTGGAATTTTCCCTTGCACACCACGAATCATGTCCAGTGCTTCTGGAACGTCTTCTGGGTTACCTGGACCATTTGACAACATAACTCCGTCAGGATTGAGGTGGAGAATTTCTTCTGCTGTTGTTGAATACGGAACAACCGTCACGTTACAGTTACGCTTAGAAAGTTCACGTAGGATTGAGTGCTTGAGTCCAAAATCCACTAGCACCACGCTCAAACCAACTCCAGGAGCTGGATAGGAAGTTTTAGTAGAAACCTGTTTGATATTGTCTGTCGGCAAGACTGTTGCTTGGAGCTGGGCTGTGATATGGTCCATGGTATCGCCAACATGTGTAAGGGTTGCACGCATAGTACCATGCTTGCGGATAATTTTTGTCAGAGCACGGGTGTCAATTCCTGAAATACCAGGGATTTTCTTGGCTTTCAAAAATTCATCCAAGGTCATTTGGTTGCGCCAGTTACTTGCTCTACGCGCTTCTTCGAAAACGACAACTCCCTTACAAGTCGGAATGATGGATTCATAATCATCACGGTTAATTCCATAATTTCCCACCAAAGGATAGGTAAAGGTCAAGATTTGTCCATTATAAGACTGGTCTGTAATGGATTCTTGGTAGCCGGTCATCCCTGTATTAAAGACGATTTCGCCTGTTACATCTATATCTGCTCCGAAGGCCTTACCTTCAAAAACTGTGCCATCTTCTAATACTAGAAGTCTTTTTGTCATATTTTCACCTCTCGTGGACGCTCACTGGCGTCTTTTAACGTCTTGTGTTTTAGTTGGCGTTTCTACTCGCCAATACGGATTCTAAAATTGCCATTCGAACAAAGACACCGTTGGTCATTTGTTGGACAATGCGTGATTTTGGCGCTTCAACCAAGTGGTCAGCAATTTCCACATCTCGATTCACTGGAGCCGGATGCATAATGATTGCTGTTTCTTTTAAGCGATTATAGCGTTCTTGGTTCAAGCCGTGTTGAGCATGGTAGTCTTCTTTTGAAAAAACGGCTCCACTATCATGGCGTTCATGTTGAACTCGGAGTAACATCAAAACATCCACCTGATCAACAATCTCATCAATAGTTACAAACTGTCCATAGTCCGCAAACTCTTGACTTCTCCATTCCTCAGGTCCTGCAAAGAAAAGTTCAGCGCCCAAGCGTTTCAAAATCTGCATATTGGATTTGGCAACGCGTGAGTGGTCCAAGTCGCCTGCAATAGCAATCTTGAGACCCTCAAAGTGGCCAAATTCCTCATAAATGGTCATCAAATCAAGCAAGCTCTGGCTAGGGTGTTGTCCCGAACCATCCCCACCATTGATAATGGAAGTCGTAATGGTTGGACTAGCAATCAGTTCTTTATAATAATCGACCTCTGGGTGGCGAATCACGCAGACATCTACACCAAGCGCAGACAAGGTTAAGATGGTATCATAGAGTGTCTCACCCTTATTTACTGAGCTGGTCTTCACATCAAAGTCAAGTCGCTCCAGCCCTAGCTTAATCTCTGCCACTTCAAAGGACTTATGCGTTCGTGTAGAATCCTCAAAAAAAAGATTTGAAACAATCGGATGGTCTTCATAAGGAAGCTGGGCTCCATTTTTAAACTCAATTCCTCGCTTAATCAATTTCATCACTTGATTAACAGTGAGGTCTTCCATAGAAACCACATGGTTCAATGCTTGTTGATTTTCTGACATAGCTACTCCTTCAGCTTCCTAGGCTTCTTCAGTAATCAGAACTCTGTCTTGGCCATCAAGTTCTGTCATCTCTACGATGATTTCTTCAGAACGGCTGGTTGGGATATTTTTCCCAACGTAATCTGGACGGATTGGCAATTCTCTATGTCCACGATCGACTAGAACTGCCAAACTCACGCGCGCAGGACGACCATGGCCGACAATATTATCAATAGCGGCACGGATAGTACGGCCTGTATAGAGTACATCATCCACTAAAATAACCTCACGGTCTGTCACATCAACAGAAATTAAAGAAGTATCTTCTCCGCTTTTAACATCGTCACGGAAAGGCTTGGTGTCCAATTCCACAACAGGAACTGTGATGTTTTCCAACTGCTCCAAGCGTTCTTTGATACGATGAGCGATGAAAACACCACGCGTTTTTATCCCAGCTAGGATAATTTTATTCAAGTCTTTATTGCGCTCAATAATCTCATAAGTAATTCGCGTAATCGCTCGTTTAACAGTCAATTCGTCTACAACTTCTTTTGTCTTCATGACAAACCTCCAAAAAGAAAAGTCTCCTTCTACAAGGAGACTTGAAATGTATAGCCAAGCGAGCCCTACTGTATACAGTATAGACTTCACCCTTCTACTTTATCGCGCTCCTTGCCTGCCTCACGGGACAGGTTTAAAGGACTATTTAGTTATCATTTACTATAGCACAAAGCACCCTTAAAATCAAGCAAAAACTTTTTCAGAGTCCCCTTAAACATTACTAAAATCATACAGTTGGGGATAGTGATCGCATTCTGGATTTTTGGGATGACAGATAGCTCGTCCAAAGTAAATCATGGCCTGGTGGGCTGCTAACCACTCTTCTGGTGGTAGAACGTCCATGACACGTTTTTCTACTTCAAGTGGCGTAGCTGATTTTTTAACGATATCGTGATGCTTGCAGATACGTTCAACATGGGTGTCCACTGCAAAAGCAGGAATTCCAAAGCCCACACTCAATACTACATTTGCTGTTTTACGACCAACACCAGCTAGACTTTCTAATTCCTCTCGAGTCTGAGGCACTTGACCATCAAAATCGTCTAGTAACTGTTGGGCACATTTTTTAAGGAATTTAGCCTTATTTCGATACAGTCCCAGGCGAGAAATGTGTGAAGCAATTTCACTCTCTGTCGCTACAGACATGGCTTGCGGCGTTGGAAAAGCAGCAAAGAGACCTGGCGTGGCCTTGTTTACCGCTGCATCTGTCGTCTGGGCTGACAACATCACTGCAACCAAGAGTTCAAAATGATTAGTAAAATCAAGACTAGGCTTGGCATCTGGAAAGAGGGCAATAATTTCCTCAATGACATGACGGGCACGTTTCTTGGATAAAACCATCTACTCGTCTCCATCAAATAGTCCTTGCAAGCCAGCAAATGGACTGTTTTCTTCTTTCTTGACTGCTTGTTGAGCTTGATATTCTTCCTCTGTCATGATTTGCCAGTCATTTCCGGACACAAAACCTTGACCCGCCTCTTCTTCTGCCGTCAAGACCTTGATTGGAATATTGAGCAAGATATTATCGGAAACGCTCTCGGAAAGGTCGATTTCCCCATTTTCGATAGGCAAGACCAAGTCATCATCAAGAACTTCCTGGTCTAGTTGATTGGTTGCTCCTTCCATAAAGACCTCTGTCACTGGATATGACTCAGCCAATTCAACTGGCTCCATACTGCGGCTGGAAGCAAGAACAATGGTATAAGATAGCTGATAATCTAAGAAATACAGACGGTCTTCGTACTGCACCTTCCCCACTGCAAGGATATCTTTGACATCTAAAATCTCTTGATTCCGTTTACGCAAGTCTGCTGCCAGGTCTAAAGCTTGTTCAAAGTGTAGGCCTTCAGGCTGCTTACGAATTTCTTGAATATTTAACTTCATATTTCCTCCATAAAGATGTACTCACTTGATTATACCATGAAAAGGCTATAAGTCAGCTTTCCAAACTTTGATATTAAAACCTCATTTTTTAATATATTTACTATGACAAACTTTCCTATTAGTGCTATACTATAGGCAAGAATACACCAGAGCAAGGAGGATGCTCATATGGAAGATAAAGCACTCATCACTGAAGCTTACCAACTCCTTTCCGAGTTAAATAAAAGCTACCAAAGCTGTAAACAAGGAACTGCCGATGATCTTCGACTGCAAGAGCTGCTGAACACCACTCTTAAGGAACTAAAAAAAGCAGAAAAGCTGGACAACAGTATCTTAATCGACCTTGAGAAATTTTACCAACGTACCAGTCTTCTGATTGGACTAGGGAGCCTAAAACTAAACGATCAAGCTCGTGCTGCTTGGCGCAACTATGACAAGTTCCACTACGAACATGTCAAACACGTGCTAACTCTCTATGGACCTGTTTTCGGATTCTGATACTCTTCGAAAATCTCTTCAAACCACCGTCAGCTTTGCCTTGCCGTACTCAAGTACAGCCTTCGGGTCGCTTCCTAGTTTGCTCTTTGATTTTCATTAAGTATAAAAACTAGAATTTCCTGTTTTTTATTGACAAAATTTCCTGAAAGGTATAGGATAGAGGTACTAATACTCGGAGGTATGGGAGACATGAACAACTAATCTATCAAATAAAGAATCTTTATTTAGTAGATCTTGTTTTTGTCTCTTTTTGTGTGCTCTTTTTATACTAGATTTTCTAGTATCTTGTCCTCATTGAAAATCAAAAAACTAGAAAGCTATGCTCCTCTTGGGTTGGGTTAGGCAGCTCCAAGCTAGTTTGACGAGTTTTTCAACGAGGATAATAGAGTTTTGGACAGTTACTTTGGGCTCTACTAGATAAAGTAGAGCTTTTTGTTATGCACTATCGACATTCTAGAAAGGGCAACAATATGATAAAAATCAATCATCTAACTATCACGCAAAACAAAGATCTACGAGACCTTGTATCTGACCTAACCATGACTATCCAAGACGGGGAAAAAGTTGCTATTATTGGTGAAGAAGGAAATGGTAAATCGACTTTACTACGAACTCTAATGGGGGAAGCATTACCTGATTTTACTATCAAGGGCGACATCCAGTCTGATCTTCAATCACTGGCCTATATTCCTCAAAAACTCCCCGAGTTCCTGAAAAATAGGACTCTACACGACTATTTCTTTTTGGATTCTGCTGATTTAGACTACAGCATTCTTTATCGTTTGGCGGAGGAGTTGCACTTTGATAGCGACCGTTTTGCTAGCGACCAAGAAATTGGCAGTCTATCAGGGGGCGAAGCTTTGAAAATTCAGCTCATTCACGAGTTAGCAAAACCTCTTGAGATTCTATTTTTAGATGAACCTTCAAATGACCTAGACCTTGAGACGGTTGATTGGCTAAAAGGTCAGATTCAAAAGCTTAGGCAAACAGTTATTTTTATTTCGCACGATGAAGACTTTCTCTCTCAAACGGCAGATACTATTGTCCACTTGCGACTGGTCAAGCATCGGAAAGAAGCGGAAACGCTTGTAGAGCATTTAGACTATGATCGCTACAGTGAGCAGAGAAAGGCTAGTTTTGCTAGACAAAGCCAGCAAGCTGCTAACGACCAGAGAGCCTATGATAAAAGCATGGAAAAGCATCGTCGAGTTAAACAAAATGTAGAAACTGCCTTGCGTAACACTAAAAACGATGTTGTTGGGCGCCTATTAGCTAAAAAAATGAAAAATGTTCTCTCTCAAGAAAAACGCTTTGAAAAGGAAGCCCAGTCCATGACCCAAAAGCCACTTGAAGAAGAACAAATCCAACTTTTCTTCTCAGATATCCAACCATTACCGGCTTCTAAAGTCTTAATCCAACTGGAAAAAGAAAATTTGTCCATTGGCCAGCGCACTTTAGTTCAGGAGCTACAACTGACTGTCCGTAGCCAAGATAAAATCGGTATCATCGGGCCAAATGGTGTTGGGAAATCAACTCTGTTAGCCAAGTTTCAACAACTGCTCAGCGCCAAAAGAGAAATATCGCTTGGTTTTATGCCACAAGATTACCATAAAAAACTACAATTGGATCTATCTCCAGTAGCCTATCTCAGCCAAACTGGACAAAAAGAAGAACTACAAAAAATCCAATCTCACCTTGCTAGCCTCAATTTCAGTTATCCAGAGATGCACCACCAGATTCACTCTTTATCTGGTGGTCAACAAGGCAAACTCCTTCTTTTGGAATTAGTCCTGCGCAAACCAAACTTTCTCCTTCTCGATGAACCCACACGAAACTTTTCTCCTACTTCTCAACCCGAAATCAGAAAACTCTTTACCTCTTATCCCGGCGGTCTGATCACTGTTTCGCATGATAGACGTTTCTTAAAAGAGGTCTGTACGAGTATCTATCGTTTGACAGAACATGGTTTGGAAGTTGTTGATTTACAAGATTTATAATTTTTGAACATAGCAAAAATCCAGAGACGATCTCTGGATTTTTTTACATTTGTTTCAAGCGTTCGATTCGTTCTGAGATAGGCGGGTGGGTATAAAAGAGTTTTTGAAGTCCGCCACCTTTCTTAGGATCATTGATGTACAAAGCGCTACTGGCATCATCAACATGGTGATGCATTGGCTCGCTATTCTCCAACTTGCGCAGTGCATTGATCATCCCTTGAGGATTGCGAGTCAGCTCCACACTGGATGCATCCGCTAGAAATTCCCTCTGACGGGAAATGGCTAGTTGCACCAAGGTTGCAGCGAGAGGTGCTAGAACAATGGCTAAGAGAGAGATAACAAGCATGATAATCTCTAGACCATTTCCGTCACGATCATTATCACTCCGTCTTCGACCTGCGCCACCCCACCACATCATCCGTCCTGCCATACTAGACAGAAGGGTAATGGCACTGGCAAGGGCGACAGCAATGGTCGAAATGCGGATATCGTAGTTTCGGATATGACTGACCTCATGCCCCATAACAGCTTCCAGTTCCTCGCGATTCATGATAGCTAGAAGGCCTGAAGTGGCTGCGACAGCTGCATTCTGCGGATTCGAACCTGTTGCAAAGGCATTGAAAGAAGAATCCTCAATGATGAAAACACGCGGCATGGGAATCTGAGCGACCATGGCCATATCTTCCACTACATGGTAGAGGTCTGGTGCTGTTTGTTCATCAACCTCACGCGCCCCATTCATAGACATGACAATCTCTGTCGATTGAAAGATCATGGTCAGAGCGTAGATAAGACCAATAATCAGGGCAATAATCATGCCCCCAAGACCTGAACGCATAAAGAGATAGCCAACAGCATAACCAACCAAGGCTAAGAGTAGGAAGAAAACCAGCAATAAAATCCAGGTTTTTCGTTTATTGCTCGCAATTTGATCAAACAACATCTTAGTCACCTAAACCACTAAAGTCAACTTTAGGAACTGCCTTTTCCTCTTCAGGTGTCTGAAGGAAGTCTGCAGCTTTAAAGCCAAATAGTCCTGCGATGATGTTGCTTGGGAAGCTTTCAAGTTTTACATTGTAGTTGCTGACAACACTGTTGTAGAGTTGGCGAGAGTAAGAAATTTTATTCTCTGTATTGGTCAACTCTTCTTGCAATTTGATAAAGTTAGCACTAGCTTTCAAGTCTGGGTAATTCTCTGCTACTGCAAAGATACCAGAAATCTGGCGGGTAAGGGCATCACTGGCCTTCATAGCTTCTGCCGGTGAAGTTGCTGTGGCTACTTGTCTACGAAGTTCTGTTACTTTTTCCAAGGTAGAACCTTCATATTTCGCATAGCCTTTGACTGTTTCAATCAAGTTTGGGAGGAGATCATTACGACGCTTCAACTGAACATCGATCTGGCTCCAAGCCTCCTTGGTCTGCATACGATTTTTAACCAAACCGTTATAGCTAACAATCACAAAAATAACAATCAGAGCCAAAACTCCAAGAATAATCCAAGCCATAATCTTATTCCTTTCTGCTTTTAGATTAATACCAGTATATCAAAATTTTAATGAATATGGTAAAATAAGATGATACTAGAGAAGGAAACTATATGAAACCAGAAACATTTTACAGCCTACTAGCTGAGCAAAATCTTCCACTTTCGGACCAGCAAAAGAACCAATTTGAACGCTATTTTGAACTCTTGGTAGAATGGAATGAAAAGATTAACCTGACCGCTATTACAGACAAAGAAGAAGTCTACCTTAAACACTTTTATGATTCGATTGCACCTATTCTGCAACGTTTAATTCCAAATAAAAAGATCAAACTTCTTGATATCGGGGCTGGGGCAGGATTTCCTAGTCTACCCATGAAAATCCTCTATCCTCAGTTAGATGTGACCATCATTGATTCGCTCAATAAGCGCATCAACTTCCTTCAGCTTTTGGCTCAGGAGTTGGATTTGGATGGTGTTCACTTTTACCATGGACGGGCAGAAGACTTTGCCCAAGACAAGAACTTCCGTGCCCAGTTTGATGTGGTGACGGCTCGTGCGGTTGCCCGTATGCAGGTTTTGTCTGAGCTGACCATTCCCTATCTTAAAGTCGGCGGAAAACTATTGGCACTCAAGGCCAGCAATGCTCCTGAGGAATTGCTAGAAGCTAAGAATGCCCTCAACCTCCTCTTTAGTAAGGTAGAGGAAAACCTCAGCTATGCCCTGCCAAATGGAGATCCGCGCTACATCACTGTGGTCGAAAAGAAAAAAGAAACCCCAAATAAATATCCACGTAAGGCTGGCATGCCCAACAAACGCCCACTTTAAACAATGGTGCACCATTGTTTAAAATTCAGAAAACCATTTACAAAATCAACCTCGCTTTATTATTTCTAGGCTCGGAAAAAAATGATTTACAAAATCATACCTCGCTCTCGCATTTCCGGGCTCGGGAAAAAATGATTTACAAAATCATTTTTTTCTGCTATACTATCACAAGCAAAGGTTTTTAATGTCATCCTGTGAGGTGACGAAGGCGCAGATTTATATAAATTTTTAAAAGATAGCTATTTTTTAAAAAGTCTTACTCTGAGGGCCTATTGCTGTAAAATAATGGGCTCTTTTTTGGTGCCCAAAAGTGAGGTTTTTATGAAACAGGAATCAACTGTTGACTTGTTACTAGACGTTGATCAACGTCCTTCTGCTGGTAAAGGTATTCTTCTAAGCTTCCAGCACGTATTTGCCATGTTTGGTGCAACCATTCTCGTTCCCTTAATTTTGGGAATGCCCGTATCGGTTGCTCTCTTCGCTTCCGGTATTGGAACACTTATCTACATGATTTCTACTGGCTTTAAGGTTCCAGTTTACCTAGGTTCTTCATTCGCCTTTATCACAGCTATGTCTCTAGCCATGAAAGAAATGGGAGGAGATGTCTCTGCTGCTCAAACTGGGGTTATCTTGACTGGTTTAGTCTATGTCCTTGTAGCGACAAGTGTTCGTTTTGCAGGTACGAAATGGATTGACAAACTCTTGCCACCAATCATTATCGGACCTATGATCATCGTTATCGGTCTTGGTCTTGCTGGTTCTGCTGTAACGAATGCTGGACTTGTGGCAGATGGAAACTGGAAAAATGCTCTTGTAGCCGTCGTGACGTTCTTGATTGCAGCCTTTATCAATACAAAAGGAAAAGGGTTCCTCCGTATCATTCCTTTCCTCTTCGCCATCATCGGTGGATACCTATTTGCCCTAGTGCTTGGATTAGTTGACTTCACTCCTGTTCTAGAAGCCAACTGGTTTGAAATTCCCGGTTTCTACTTGCCATTTAATACTGGTGGTGCCTTTAAAGAATACAACTTGTACTTCGGTCCTGAAACAATCGCAATCTTGCCTATCGCTATTGTAACAATTTCAGAACACATCGGAGACCACACAGTTTTGAGCCAAATCTGTGGCCGTCAATTCTTGAAAAATCCAGGACTTCACCGTACGCTTCTCGGTGACGGTATCGCGACATCTGTATCGGCTTTTCTCGGTGGACCAGCTAATACGACTTACGGAGAAAATACAGGGGTTATCGGGATGACTCGTATCGCTTCTGTCTCTGTTATCCGTAACGCAGCCTTTATCGCCATTGCTCTTAGCTTCCTTGGTAAATTCACTGCCTTGATTTCAACCATTCCAAATGCTGTGCTCGGTGGCATGTCCATCCTTCTCTACGGAGTTATCGCCAGCAATGGTTTGAAAGTTTTGATTAAGGAACGCGTTGACTTCAGTCAAATGCGTAATCTCATCATCGCAAGTGCCATGTTAGTACTTGGACTTGGTGGGGCTATCCTCAAACTTGGCCCAGTTACACTTTCAGGTACTGCTCTATCAGCCATGACAGGAATTATCTTGAACTTGATTTTGCCACACGAAAATAAAGACTAATCATCTATACACACAAAATCCACTCGATTGAGTGGATTTTTCTGATTTCTTACCTTCCCCAGGCAATCAAGAGATACATGAGGCTAGAACCAAACATGTCTGCCAAAGCATGCATGAGGAAAAATGGCAAAAGATTTTTAACCTTATACTTGTATAGAAAATAATAGAATAAACCATAAACTACACCAATAACCAGTGCCCACACCAACCCTTGATAAGTGTGAAAAGAAATCCGAATAATGGTAGAATAAAACAAAACCTGCCACTTGTGCTTTTCTTTCACTGAGGTCAACAACCCTAGAAAGAAAAACTCTTCATAGAAGCCATTTAGCAAGGCATAGGCAATTGCCATCGGACTAAGTGCTAGGAATTTCCGTATAACTTCCATGGGATCTATGTAAGAAAAAAGGGCTGGATTAAAGTAATTGTATTCACCAGTTAGTGTCGTCACCAAGTCTCCAAACAAACCTACAATGGCAAATATAAAAGGAACCCAAAAGAGAAGAGACCAGGTCCAACGAATAGGAAGTTGTTTGAAATCATAATTCCGAATCAAAAGGTAAAGCAAGGCCAAGGTCAGAAGTATCACTTGCAAGGTGAAGTTGCTCGAATAGGCCGCTCCTTCGCCGACAGTATCACTTGCCGTATCCATTGTAGTTGACAAACCTGTCGGAAACATACTTGCTAAAAAGAGCTCCGTTGACCGAATGATAAACAGGCCAAACATTAGAACTGTAATAATCAGAATGTCAAACCATCTCAAGTAGCGCAGGAGCTTAGTTGGGTGAATGCTTTGTAAAATTTTCATATCTCCTCCTTCTAGCAGTTAAAGATTGGTTTATTGTAAAAAAAGAAACTTAAAATTTTATAAAATCCCACTCCCATTCCTTAGCCGTAATCAATATTTCGATAGGATATTCAAACCAACCACTTTTTACGAGTGACTAGTTTCTCATTCAACCTTCCGTTTGTTTTCTATCAACAAATCTTTCAATGAAATAATGGTCACGGCTAGTAAAATCATGGCCATACCGACAAAATCAATCGCATAAAACTGTTCCTTCATAATCAGAAAGGCAAAGAAAACAGCAGAAATTGGCTCTATGGAAGCTAATAAACTAGACTTAACAGGGCCTATCAGACTAGCCCCTTTTAGAAAAGCTGTATAGGCAAAAACCGTTCCGATGATGATAATCCCAGCAAATGCAAAGAGAAAATCTAAGCTAGTCGGTATGCTGGCCTGTAAGACTCCTGTAAAGGGAAGAGCCACCACACCAGAAATAACCATCCCAACACCAATCACCAAAATACTGCCCCACTTCTTAATCAAAGCGATGGGAAGGATAATATAGAGAGCATAGGTCAAGGCAGAAAAGAGACCCCAGAAAAGGCCTAGGGGTGTGACAGACAACTGGTCAACTTTCCCGTGCGTCGCAATCAGAAAAGTTCCTCCAATTGCTAAACCAATCGAAATAATCTCAGCCAGTGTCGGTGCTACCTTGTCCTTGATACAGGTATAAATCAAGATCCCAACGGGGCATACATACTGGAGAACTGTCGCCGTTCCAGCATTGGTTTCCTGAATGGCAGAAAGATAAGCAAACTGGTTTAAGAAAAGTCCAAACAAGGCAAATAACAGCAGAGATAAAAGGCTTTTTCTGTCTTTAAAAAAAGCATAGAGTTTATCCCTTGCAGTCATATAGGATAAGGCTACCAGTGCCAAGCCTGCAATGATAAGTCGCAAATTGGTCAAGACCAGAGCAGAAACCCCGTGTGCCATCAGGTATTGACCACTAGTTCCAGACAAGCCCCAAGCAATCCCTGCCACTACTGTATACAGAGTTCCTTTTAATGTTTTTGACATGCTTCACCCCTACTTATCTTGACGAATCATTTCCATCACTTGATTTCGATCGACTATCCACTGGGCACGCTCATCCTTCTCATACGTTCGATTGGATAAAAAGATGGCAGCCTCCTGCTTCTCTCGATTCCACATGATAAAGGTACCAGTATAGCCCGTATGGTCGAGCCAAGCTCCTTCCAGATTCCAGGCTAGGGAACGCTCCTTATCATCTAAGGGAGAAAAATTTTGGCTCAAATCTGCTGCAAAATCATCTTTTAAGTAATGTTCCAGAAAGATTTGCAGATCCTTAACAGTCGAAAACAAGCCAGCACTTCCAGCGGGCTTCCCTAATAGACGGGCTTTAGGATCGTGAATGTTTCCGGCCTCCGCTCCTCTCACTGTTGGTACAGCAACCTCAACGGGACCAAACATCGTTTCCTTCATCCCCCATGGTTTCAAAACTTGTTCTTCTATAATCTGATCCAAGTCTTGGTTAAAGATTTTTTCCAAAAGAAAGCCCAAGAGTAAAAAGTGAACGTCCGAGTATAGGAAGGCTGGCTGATTTCGTCTATTGAGGTGAAACATGGCTTCTCTCAATTCCTCAGCGCTTAACTGGTCTCTGTTAGGAATAAAGGGGTCCAGGTCTGTAGCATGGGTCAGAAGCTGCCGTATAGTAATATCAGGATAATCACACTCCGGTAAAAAATCCGTTACCGGTCGATCAATATCGAATGCGCCCTGCTGCCACAAGAAGATGAGAACCGTCCCCACTCCCACGACTTTACTCACACTAGCCAGATCATAAAGCAAACCGCTCTCTGTTTTCAAGCCCCGTTCTGGATCACTCAATCCTAGATAAGACTCTTTCCATTCACCATCCTTATAATACGCAAAAGAGGCCCCGGGATAGACCCCTGCCTCGATTTGATTTTCTATTTTTCTTAGAATTTTTTCCAACTTCATGCTTCTTCAAACCACAATTCAATGTTATTGGTATCTTTACCAAGGAAGAATTTTTCAGACTTAGGGACAAAGTAGCCTGTCTTTTCAAATTTCTGACGAAGACTGGTTAGATCAAAATTTCTTACTAAAAATTTCAACATCGTCAAGTCCCAAGTGACATTGTTTTCAACAGCCAAATCTGGCCCTTGCCCTTTCGTAAAGGTGATTGCTTGCGATACTCCTTCAGGATCAAGTAAACTCTCTGTCCCCTCAGGCAAACGCAACTCCATAGAAACCTCAAATTGGCTCACGTATTTTATACTTGTATTTGAATAAAATTCAGGAACAGTTTCCAGTGGAACCAAATTTCTTATATCATTTTCTGCATGAACAAGGATCACATCCTCTTCAGGAGAAACAATCTCAAAAGCATATCCACGGCTTCCTTTAAACAGGCGAGGAAGAGACTTCATCTGAGAAAGAAGGGCCTCGATTTCAGAAGGATCCTCAACCTTTATCAAAAGTCTAGCTAGCTTCTTAAGTCCTTCAACTCTGCGTGTTCGCATGCTTGGAGACTCTTCTAAAATCAATCTCTCCGTACCCGTCTGGTCGCCTAATGAAAGAAAGGCAGACTCTTCTAGTAAGGGTTTCATTCCTAGAGTTTCAATGTAAAATGTCTCATTTAATTTTCGATTATTAACTTTCAAAGTCGGAATGATCCGAACAATCTCATTCACATCCATAAATTCCTCCAACTATTTTATTTTAAAGGATTTTAGAATATTTTACAAGCCATATTTGTTTAAATTAGAAAATTTTCCAAGAAAAAAACTGGGTTTCCCCAGTTTCGTTTCTTATAGGTAAAGTAGTTTGAATAGTGCTACTGCTGCAATACCCGCTGCAATTGGAGCTGCAACTGGAACCCATGCATACCACCATTTTGAATCACCCTTGTGTTGACCAAGAACTGATTTCGGAAGGAGTTCGTGAAGAAGACGTGGTCCAAAGTCACGAGCTGGGTTCAAACCAGGTCCAGTAGGTCCACCGAGTGAAGTTACCAAGGCCATTACTAGGAAACCAAGCCCTAAATGAGCTACTGAAAGGCCTGCTGCTGTGTGTGGTGCTATTTGAGCCTTAATAGCTAATTCAGAAAAGTCAACTGTTTGATTAGCCTGCGTTGCCATTTGCTTCATGTATTGCATTACTTCTGCACCAAAAAAGTTTTTAGTCATTCCTAGGGCTGCAAAGAACAAAATAAACGAACCGACAAACTCATTGATAAAACCATTTACACTTGCTGCGAAACGTGATTCTTTTGTACCGTGATCAACACTTGAAATCGTTGAGAAAGTACCCAAAATGTTATTAGAATTCTCTGTTTTCAAGTAGTAAGGACGGTGAGTTGCCACAACCATAGCTTGACCAAAAATCGCTCCTAAAACTTGCGCAAGGATGTAATATGGTACTTGTTCCCAAGGGAAAAGTCCGCTCACAGCAAGTCCAAGTGTGAAGGCTGGGTTGATGTGGTTACCAGATACATTACCGAACATCAAGGCTGGGATCATAACCCCCATACCGTAACCAACCGCGATAACGAGCCAGCCACTTTGGTGACCTTTCGTACCTTTAAGTTCAACGTTAGCAACTGCACCATTACCAAGAATGATCAAAATGGCAGTTCCCAAAAATTCAGTGGCATATTTAATAGCCCATGTAAAATCCATTTGATAGATTCTCCTTAATTTTTTTAGACAATCCTTATTCTATCAATTTTTAGGCCTTTTAGCAATATCTTTTCTAAAAGAATCTATGGAAAACGCTTTATTTAACTTATCTTTAAGAAAAGGACAAAAGAAGTCAAACTCCTTTCATCCTTTTCGTTACTCTTGACGTTGACCAAAGTCTGCTAACATCTGATCCAGCTCCTCACGACTTGGAGTTGTCAGCATATAGAGAATATCTCCTTGTAACTCTGCAAAGGCTGCTGGCATGATTTTTTTGACCTTGAATTGCTGGCTGTACTTAGCAAGCAAGTCTTCTTCTGAATAGACATAATTTGCATTGGCACGACGTGAAGTAGCTAGACAGTATTGAGGTTCAAATTCTGATGCTGGGAACTCTTCTCCTGCGACAATCGCTGCATAGCCACGATAGAGGTCAAAAGAGTGGGCATAATTGTAAACATCAATCGTAAAGCCACCCGCAGGACGATTGTTGTACTCAATGGCAATGTAGTCGTCCCCGTCACGGAAAAACTCGATATGGAAAAAGCGTTCTCTCATTCCAAATTCCTTGACAATGGACTCGCCATACTTACGCAATTTTGGATCCATATCCTTGAGAACATAATAGGCATTATCCATCTTGTAAAGCATGAGATCTAGTGGTGTATGGGCGTAGTCAAAAGTCGTTGAAAAGACGATGTTGCCATCCTTGTCTACAAGCCCGTCAAAGGTACAGATTTCACTAGAAGTGACAAATTTTTCAAAGAAATAAACGGTTGAATGGTCCCATTCTTCTTTGAAGTGATGGATATCGTCTTCTGTCTCAAGCTTAAAGGTTGCTGCCGCTCCCACTCCATTATCAGGTTTGGCAATCATTGGTAGACCGATTTCTTTCACTGCTTTATCCACATCTGCTTCCGTCTGGATAACAGCTCCAGGTACCACAGGGACACCTGCTTTTTTGAAAAGTTTCTTCATTTCAGACTTATATTTGGTCTTTTTGAGATCCTCTGGTTTGGCACCAAAGACATTGAATTGCTCACGAAGGGCTGCGTCTAACTCAAGCCAGTATTCATTGTGGGACTCGATGCGGTCGATTGGGCCATGCTTGTAAATAAGAAAGGCAACTGCACGTTTGACTTCGTCCAAATTTTCAAGATCATCTACACGGAAGTACTCACTCAGGCTATTGCGCAAGGGTTCATCCAATTGTTCATAGGGTTCTTGACCGATACCCAGCATCGTAATTCCCTTATTTGCTAACTCAATTGTAAACTGTTGAAAGTTTTGCGGATAGTAGGGAGAAATAACAAGATAATTCATAGGCAACTCCTTTTATAGATACAGGTGTCCAAGAAAATAAGGCATTTGTTTACGCCACCATTCCCAGTCGTGGGCGACATCGTGTCCCCATTCAGCAAACCAGGCTGGAATTTGTTTCTGGTCAAAGGCTTCTTTGAGCTTGTAGAAAGATGGTAGACCGTCTTGTTCCCAGGCACCAAGGCCCGTACAGACGACGATTTCTGCCTGACGGTAACGGTCGATAAACCATCCGTCATTTTGATTCCAGATATAATCTACTGGCGAATTTTGGTAAATAGCATCATCATTGTAGTAATCGCCAACAAAGAAACGCGCGTCGTAAACACCGCTGAGAGCAATCACCTTGGTGAAGACATCTGGATGCTGGAGGAAGAAATTAAGTGCATGGTAGGCCCCCATCGAACAACCTGTCGTCATCATACCATCAAACCAACCTGCCTTATGCTTGATAAAAGGAATGGCTTCCTCAATTACATAGCGTTCGTAGGCGCGGTGCATCTCCGCCTGATCATGACCATTTTTCCAAGTAGCCAACCAGCTCTCACTGTCCACACTGGAGAGAGTAAAGAACTGGACGCGCCCCTCTTCGATAAAGGAAGCACAGGCATTAATCATGCCAAAATCATAGTATTCATTGTGACTGCCACCAGATGAAGCAAAAACAACAACTGGAATTCCAGCATGGCCATAACGGTTGAGGTACATTTCACGATTAAGATTGCCACTCCAGTGGCTGAGGTTTTCAATATGCATTGGCTTTTTCCTTTCTTAACTTACCATTTCTCTGCAAAAAATCGGAGACAGTCTGGTAAATTTTCCGACCATGGAATCTCACTATGGATGGCGCCAGACTGAACTTTCAAGACAAGATTATCCAAATGTACTCCACCTGCAATCAAATCACGGTAATAGCGAAGCGACGAGTCGATATAGGCTTGCTTGATATTGCCAGCCATCAAAGTCTTGTCCGTATCGTCTGCTTCTTCTGTTCCCACATAGATGAAAATGCGCTGTTCAGGCGATAATTTCTTGCGCTCGATGTAGCGGTTAAAGGCTTCTTGGTGGAGCCAGTTAGCAGATGAAAAGACACCTAGGCAACCAATTTGGTCTTGGTACTCTAGTCCGATAAACTGGGTAATATTGCCTCCTAGTGACGAACCAATCATAGCCGTATGCTGGCGATCAGCTTTGGTACGATAGGTTTCATCGATAAAAGGCTTGACCACCTCCATGACAAACTCGGCATACTCCACACCCTTACCGCCAAACTGCTGGCCTGGGATAGGAGATTCTTGAAACTTCCAAGCCGCATACTCATTCATCCGTCCCATACCATCATTATCTATGGCAACGACAATCATGCGACTGATATCAGGATTCCGCTTAATGGCTGGAATAATCTTCCAAGAGTGTCCGATATAAGACTCCTTGCTGTAAAAGACATTTTGTCCATCATGAAAGTAAACAACAGGATAAAAACGGTCTGTGTCTTTCTCGTAGTCCTTAGGCAGAAGAACACGCACACGACGCTCTTTTCCAGTATAAGGAACCTTGAGTTTGTGTTCTTTCATTTTTAAGTAAAAGTAGGAATGATTCATTGTCAGAAAACTCTCTATATTCAAAATTTTATCTTATTATACCATAAAAATAGAAAAAAAGTCAGTAAATGTCCATTTTAAGGATAAATAACTAACTTTTTCATTTATTTTTTTGAATTCTTCTGGATTTTATGATTAGAGGAGATTGTCAATTAACTCATCGACAGCATCTTTTTCAACCTGGGGAGTGATTTCAGTAATCATAATCCCTGCCACTGCTCGCTCAACCAAGCCTTCAACATCCATGCGTGCTTCATACTGCTCCGCATTCTTAATTTTAGGATTGGTCTTAGGACGATCAGGTGCAAAAATAGTACAGCAGTCTTCAAACGGTTGGATAGAAATATCAAAGGTATCGATTTCCTGGGCGATGTCAATGATTTCCAACTTGTCCATAGTAACCACAGGGCGGATGATGGGAGTGTTAGTCACAGCGTTGATAGCCTGCATACTTTCCAAGGTCTGGCTAGCTACTTGACCAAGACTTTCCCCATTGATGATAACCAAACCATTTCGTACCTCACGGATACGATCGGTAATGCGCATCATAAAACGACGAGTCAGAGTCATGAGGTAGGCTTCTGGAGCCTTGGCTTTGATCTCTTCTTGAATCTCTGTGAAAGGAACTTCAATAAACTGGATATTGCCACCAAACTTGGTCAATTTACGGGTCAAATCTTGGGCCTTCTTGAGAGCGCCTGGACTCGTGTAAGGTGGGCTGGCAAAGTGAATGGCCTCGATATCCACTCCACGTTTAAGAGCTAGATAACCTGCTACAGGTGAGTCAATCCCTCCTGACAACATGAGCATCCCCTTACCAGAAGTACCCACAGGCAAACCACCTGCTCCTCGAATAGTCTCATAGGAAAGATAAGCTGCTTCCTCACGAATCTCCACCTGAAGATTGATGTCCGGATTTTTCATTTGAGCTTGGACATTTGGAATAGCTTCGAATACAGCTCCACCAAGTGTTTGGTTGAGTTCACGACTGTCGAGTTCAAAGTTGTGGTCGCTGCGCTTACTAGAAATCTTAAAGGTCATGCTTTCCTTGTAGATTTCCTTCATAATCTCTTGAACAGAAGACTTCAGAACTTCTACAGACTTTTCGACCTTATATACTGGAGAAAAATTCTGAATCCCGAAGACTTGTTTGAGAGATTCTGCAACTGCTGTGTAGTCGGCTCCATTCAGGTAAGCGTGGGCACGGTCGCGATCCGCAGTTACCTTAACTTGGGGATAGATGGACAAAACGTCCGAAATATTATTGCGAAGTTTATTGATGAAACGCATACGGTTTTTGCCCTTGGTTGATAACTCTCCGTAGCGAATCATAATTTCTGAATACTGCATGAATGCTCCTATCTTACTTTTCTAGTTTGATTGTAAATTAATTTTAGCTTGGTCAAAAACTGCTCAACCTGACTCATATCGTTTTCCAGGTCCAGACTTAGACGCACAGCTGACTGGGCCTTATCTTTGTCCACTCCCATGGCAATCAAGGTCCCCGCAGGTTTTCCAGCCTTGGATGAACAAGCAGAGGTTGTGGAGATGAAAATATCATAGTCTTCAAATGCGTGAACAATGACTTCACCACGAACACCCTTGATTCCAAAAGTCAGGATATGAGGGGCAAAGTTTTCCTCATCTGAAAAGACAAAAATATCTGGATAGTCCAAAAGCGCTTGGCGAATGACTGATTTCATCTGCCCTGCCTTATTAGTAAAGATATCTAACTTTTCCATAGACAAACGGAGGGCCTTGGCTGTCGCTGCAATCCCTGCTACATTTTCAGTTGTCGAACGATAATCACGCTCTTGACCACCACCTGTCAAAAGAGGCGTAATTTTCTTACCAGACTTGATATAGACAAAGCCAACACCTCGAACACCATGAAATTTATGACTTGAGAAGGTCGCAAAATCCACCCGTTCTGTTATATATTTTTCAGTCGGAATCTTAGCGAGTGCCTGAACTGCATCAACATGGAAGGAAATAGTTGGCTTGTCTGCTAAGAGTTCTGAGATGGCCTCAATAGGTTGAATAGACCCAATTTCATTGTTAACTGCCATAATGGAGACGAGGGTCGTATCAGGTCGTATCAATGCTCCTAGAGCCTCAACATCCACAAATCCTTTCTCATCAACTGGAGCAAAATCCACCTCAAAACCCTGACTTTTCAGCCAAAGGGCTGATTCCTTGACTGCTGGATGTTCAATGGCTGACACGATGATATGCTTGCCAAACTGGGCTTTTTCAAAGGCCACACCCTTGATGATCCAGTTATCCCCTTCTGTTCCTCCAGAAGTAAAGAAGATTTCATCACTCTTCTTGCCAATCAAATCTGCAATTTGCTGCCGGGAAGCATCTAAAATTCGGGTCGCCTGGTCTCCCAAACGATGGAGGCTAGAAGGATTTCCTACAATTTTTGAAGCGACCTGCATGTAAGTTTCAAGTGCTTCAGGATAAGGCTTGGTCGTTGCCGAATTATCAAAGTAGATCATGTTTTCTCACGCTTTCTAAAATCACTTCTTCTATTGTATCATGAAACGAAGCTTGCGACAAGAAAGGGCAAGTCCTCTTTTTTTAAGATTTTTTTAAAGAAATGAGGTATAATAAATCATAATAAAAGGAGAGTATCATGTCTAACTATCATAGAACTTCAAAACCAAAAACTGAGCATATCAAAAAGGGGGTTACTGTCTTTCAAAAAACGATTGCTACCATCGGTAGTATCCTTGGTCTAATCACCGCTACTATCACCATCATGAACGCCATGGATAATAGCAAAAACAATAAAAAAGAACCGACGACAACCCAAACAACTGTTGTCAAGGAAATTCAAAAGGAATCCCCTCAGGAAAATACTACACCTAACAAGGACAACACTTCTACTAAAGAAAATATCCCGCAAGAAGAAACTTCTCAATCCAACACGAAAGAGGAGAAAAAAGAAGAACAGAAAACAACAACTCAGGATTCTTCTACACCTTCCTCAACAAAAGAAACAACTGATAGTGGAAACTCGTCCAAAACGACTAGTTCCGAAAACAAAAGCAATCAATAACCACTAAAATAGCTTCCTTCCAGCTTTGGAAAGAAGCTATTTTTTATTGTTGCAATACTTTTCGTGGTTTGGTTCCTTCAGCTGGACCGATGACACCTGCCATTTCGAGTTCTTCCATAAGGCGGGTCGCACGGTTAAATCCAACAGACAAACGACGCTGAATCATAGAGGCACTGGCTTTCTGCGTTTCGATAACCAGAGCCTTAGCTTCTTCAAAAAGCGGATCGCCACCAGCTTCACCATCAGAAAAATCTCCTTCATTTTCAGAAACCTCACCTGGATCAAAACTCTCATCGTAGTCCGCATCCGCCTGAGCCTTGATGAAGTTTACAATGCGTTCGACATCATCATCTGAGATGAAGGATCCTTGTAGACGGACTGGGTGATTTTCATCGATTGGTTTAAAGAGCATGTCTCCTCTACCAAGCAATTTTTCTGCTCCATTTTCATCCAAGATGGTTCGCGAGTCTGTACCTGATGAAACTGCAAAAGCCACACGAGAGGGGACATTGGCCTTGATAAGACCAGAGATAACATCGACTGATGGACGTTGCGTTGCGAGAATCATGTGAATCCCTGCGGCACGCGCCTTCTGTCCAAGACGAATGATGGCATCTTCCACTTCCTTGCTAGCCACCATCATGAGGTCTGCCAACTCATCTACAATGACAACAATTAAAGGCAGCGGTACTTGTTTGTACTCAGACTGGCTATTAAATTCCTCGACCTTAGCATTGTAGCCAGCGATATTTCGCACACCAACCTTAGCAAAGAGTTCATAACGGTTTTCCATCTCATCAACAACCTTTTGCAGAGCCTTGCTGGCCTTGCGTGGATTGGTTACAACTGGAATCAAAAGGTGAGGAATGTCATTGTAAACCGATAACTCAACCATCTTAGGATCGACCATCATAAACTTGACCTGGTCGGGGCTTGCTTTCATGAGAATGCTCGCGATAATACCGTTAACTGCAACCGACTTCCCTGATCCTGTCGAACCTGCAACGAGTAGGTGGGGCATCTTGGAAAGGTCAAAGGTGCGAGCAGTTCCATTGACCGCCTTCCCTAGAGGAATTTCGAGGAGATTTTCTGGTTTAGTCTGAGACTGTTCCCAGAGTTCACGGAAGGAGACGGTCGCGATCTCAGAGTTGGGTACTTCAATTCCGACTAAGGATTTGCCAGGAATCGGAGCCTCAATCCGAACATCCTTGGCTGCTAGAGCCAGCGCTAAGTCGTCTGCCAGATTGGAAATGCGGTTGACCCGTACACCGACTGCTGGCTTGACTTCATACTTGGTAACTGATGGTCCAATTTCAGCTCGTTCAACCGTTACCTTGATACCAAAGCTAGCAAAGGTTTCTTCTAGGATTTTGATATTTTCCCGAACGATTTTCTTCTCTTTAGACTGGTCCTTTGGTTTATCTGGGGCAAAGAGTTGTAAACTTGGAAGTTTATATTCAAGGGCTTCTTTGGCTGAAAAGTCGACCTGCACCTCTTCATCCTCAAAGTCTTCTTCCACATCTGGAACTTCAACGTCAGCTTGAGGGAGGATAATCTCGGGTTCACTCCATTCTTTTTCAGGAATTGGTGGAAGATCATAGCCTGGAACTTCTGGTAAGATTTCTCCCGTTTCAGGATCTACAGGAGGAAGCGGTAGCGCATCCTGTTCTTCTTGTTCTCTCTTGATTCTAGCTGCTTCTTCAGCTTCTTGACGAGCCTTCTCTTCTTCTCTCTTGATGAAGCGTTCCTGTTTTCTCTGTTCCTGTTTTTCCATGAAGGATCTGAACTGGGCTCCAATAAAGGCTGCAACATCATAAATAGACCAAGGACTGACCAAGAGAGCCCCAACTAGAATCAAAAGAACTCCAATAAAGTACGATCCGATATTGGAGAAAAGAAAGGCTATGGGGATATAAAGTCCAACACCTAGCAGACCTCCACCAGCGAAGCTAGTCACCCGCATACCAGTCAGATCCGTCATAACTTGAGCCAAGGTCCCTTTTAGAACTGACTGCTCCAAGCCAAACTTCCAGACAAGATAGGCCTCAAAAATCAAGAGCAAGCCAGCGAAGATACAGAGAAAGCCTGACAGAAGCCCCTCTTGCTTGCGTATCCATTTAAAAAGAAAAAGATAGATGAGGAGACCACCTATAGCCACATAAGCTAAACTTCCGACTAACAGTCGAATGAAATTATAAAGGGTGACACCCGCAGCACCAAGCTTGAGGGCTGCAATAATCAACAATAAGGCAATTCCTAAGGAAATCAACATCCTCTGGATAGCCTGTTTTCTTTCGAGTTCTGCTTTAGACGGTCTCCGTCTTGTTTTACTTGTATTTTTGTTTGCCATGCTTCTATTATACCATATTTCAGAAACATCTAGAGAAATCAAAAAAATGACTGCATCTACTAGATACAATCATCTTTCGTTGATATTTCTGAATTTTCTATTCTATATGATTTTTCAACAACCTTGTCTCACTACTTCTTCAAAAATCTAATTGCTGATTTTCTTGCCTTCTCAATCTTTTCGATTTCCAACTTCTCTACAGCAGATGTAGGAATCCATTTTTTCCCAAATAAAACTTGAGCTGCTTCTATCATCAGAGCACAAGCCCGAAAGTCCTTTTCTTCTGGAATCGCCTCTCGAAACAAATCCTTCGTTTTCTCCATCAAGACTTCTTTTTCAACTTGATGAAAAGATAATTGCATCAAACTACTGGCAGACCAGGCACGACAAAGTGCATCTTGGTCAGTCAAGAGATGTTGCCCTAAGATTTCTATCTCACTTATTGAACCAATCCAACCTAGGGCAATGATTAGCTTTCTACGATTCGAAGCTTCTGAACTAGATAAAAGAGAGATTAGAACGGGAAGTACTTGCTTGCAAGAAGATGCATAAAAATCTCTATGTCTTACTTTGGAAAGGATTTTCGCTAGGAAATAAACAATCAAAATGCGTTGACTCTCATCTTCCTCTTGATTGAGAGTTTCCAAAAGATAGTCTATTCCCTCCTGCCCATGCTGGTCAAAACTTGCTTCAAAATTTAGGTCAGTTCCTTCCTCCCAATCGTTGCAAATGAGTTCAAAATGAAAGGCAATTTCTGGGCTCCTACCTAAATCAGCTATAAAATGAATTCGTTTAGAATCAGGAAAATCTTCCTCCACCAAGCTGGCATAGGTTCCTTGTAACGCTTCTTTTGTAAGACTTTTGCGACCGAACTGTTCCTTTTCTAGTTTGTCGATTCCTTCTTTTCTAGAATCACTCATGACACTTATCTCCTCTAAGATATTTGTAGAACTTCAGCATTCTATCATTTAAATTCTCTAAGATTTACCTCTATTATATCACTTTAAAGACCGTTCTCCCTAACTCCATCATCAAAAAATGACTGCCCACTTTCGTGTTCAGTCATTTGAGTATTTATGATTATTTTTCTAATGGTTTACGAAGGTAACCATAAACCACACCACTTACAATTGCGCCAATCAAGACAAAGGCAAGGTAGAGAAGGGCATTTGAAGTAAGGGCGATGACGAAGATTCCTCCGTGTGGCGCCATGAGTTTGATACCAGCAAGACCAACGAGTCCGCCTGCCACCGCAGAACCAAGGATGAAGCTTGGGATAGCACGAGCTGGGTCAGCGGCACCAAATGGAATCGCTCCCTCAGTGATAAATGACAAGCCCATGATGATGTTTGTCAAACCAGAGTTGCGTTCTTCCTTAGTGAATTTATCTTTGAAAAGAAGGGTTGCGACAAAGATAGCAAGTGGTGGCACCATTCCTCCAGCCATAACTGCTGCCATGGCTACAGAACCACCTGAAGAAACAGTTGCTGCAAGCGTACCTGTACCAAAGACATAGGCCGCTTTATTAACTGGACCACCCATGTCAACAGCCATCATGCCTCCAAGAACGATACCAAGAAGGACAGCTGAACCTCCTCCAAGACCGCCTAGGAAGTCATTCATAGCAGTGTTGATTGCTGCCATCGGGATGTTAACAGCTAGCATGACAAATCCAGTCAAGATTGTTCCAAGAAGTGGCAAGAGAAGGATTGATTTAGCACCTTCAAGTGAACGAGGAACTTTTACGTATTTCTTGATAGCAAGAACCAAGGCACCTGCGATAAATCCACCAACAAGGGCACCTAGGAAACCAGATGAGACACCTGCAAGAGTTGAAGTTGCTTCACCACCTGCTGCATAAGGGATTTTACCAAAGGCAAAACCTTCTTTAGCAATAGCACCAGCCACAAAACCAGCTACCAAACCTGGTTTTTCAGCGATAGAGTAGGCAACATAACCTGCAAAAACTGGAAGCATCAAGCCAAAGGCAGCACCACCGATTTTCATGAACATAGAAGCTAGCTCATGGTAGGATCCGAGATTGCCAAGACTATCTTGTGGCACACCCAAAGCACCATCAATCAAGAAAGCAAGGGCAATCATGATACCACCACCGATAACGAATGGCAACATTTGGGATACACCACTCATCAAATGTTTGTAGAAGGCAGCACCAAGGCCTTGTTTTTCATTAGATGCTGTTGCAGCTTTTGCTCCATTAGCAGCACGATAAACTTCAGCATCTCCTGAAAGAGCCAAGTTGATCAATTCTTCTGTCTTACGAATACCGTCTGCAACTGGACGATTAACCAATGGTTTGCCATCGAAACGATCCATCTCAACAGCCTTGTCAGCAGCGATGATAACAGCTTTAGCCTTACGGATATCTTCTGCAGTTAGTTGATTTCCAACACCGCTGGCACCGTTGGTTTCAACCTTAATCCCAACACCCATTTCAGCAGCCACTTTTTGAAGGGCTTCTTGAGCCATGTATGTGTGGGCAATACCTGTCGTACAAGCTGTAACAGCTACGATAAAGTCGCCAGATTCATTAGCAGGTGCTTGAACAGGCTCCTCAGCTTTTTCTGAAGCTTGGTCAAAAAGTTCGATAACTTGATCTGCAGATGTTACTTGACGAAGTTTGTCAGCGAAACCATCTTTCATCAAGTATTGAGACAATTCTGCCAAGGCTGCTAAGTGAGTATCATTGGCACCTTCCGGAGCTGCAATCATGAAGAAGAGGTCTGTTGGTTGCCCATCCAAGCTCTCATAGTCAACACCCTTGTTTGACTTTGCAAAGAGAACTGTTGCTTCTTTGACAGCAGAGTTTTTGCTGTGTGGCATAGCGATTCCGTCACCCAAACCAGTGGAAGTTAGAGCTTCACGCGCTAAGATCCCTTCTTTAAAGGTTTCAAAATCCGTCACATAACCGTGATCTACTAGGCTTTTAATCATCTCTTCGATAGCTGCTGTTTTTTCAGTTGCCTGCAAATCCAGCAACATGACATCTTTTCTCAATAGGTCTTGAATTTTCATCGTTTTTCTACCTCAACTTTTTCATAAGTTTCTTTTATAAATGCTGCAGTTGCCAAGTCATCAGAGAAAGTAGTTGCTGTCCCACAAGCTACTCCCCATTTGAAGGCCTCTACTGCGTCTTTTGATTTGACAAATTCACCTGTAAACCCAGCAACCATAGAGTCGCCAGCTCCGACTGAATTTTTCACTGTTCCCCTGATTGGTTTAGCGAAGTAAGCTCCCTCAGATGTGACAAGAAGTGCACCGTCTCCAGCCATAGAGATGATAACGTTTTGAGCACCTTTAGCCAGTAATTCTCGAGCATATTTCTCGATTTCATCTAAACTTTCGAGTTTCACTCCAAAGATAGCTCCAAGTTCGTGATTATTTGGTTTAACCAAAAGGGGCTGGTAGGCCAAACTATCAATCAAGGTCTGTCCTTCAAAATCACAAACGACTTGCGCACCAGTCTGGCGTGTCAATGCAATCAAATCCTTATAGATAACATTGCCTAGGTTCTTAGCACTCGAACCCGCAAACACAACCGTATCATCTGCTGTCAAACTAGACAAAATAGCTTTCAATTCTTCTAGCTGAGCTGGTTCCACATTTGGACCCGTTCCGTTGATTTCTGTTTCTTGGTCTGCTTTGATTTTAACATTGATGCGAGTATCTTCTGCTACTTGGACAAAACGAGTTTCGATTTCCTCTTCTGCCAAAGTATCTGTGATAAATTTACCAGTAAAACCTCCAATGAATCCAGTCGCTGTATTAGGAATGTCCAAGCGTTTCAAAACACGACTGACATTGATTCCTTTCCCACCAGCAAACTTATCATCACTGTCCATACGATTAACACTACCGACTTGAACTTGGTCCAAGCGCACGATATAGTCAATGGATGGATTGAGTGTGACTGTATAAATCATACTTCTATTACCTCCGTTTTCTTCTTAATGGCCTGCAAGAGCTCATGCCCTTGACTTGTGATGACAATAGCGCGTTTAAGCGGTGCTACCTTGGCAAAGCAAGTTTGACCAATCTTAGACGAATCGGCCAAGACATAGGTTTGTTTGGCATTCTCTAAAATAGCACGCTTCACAGCTCCCTCTTCCATATCAGGAGTCGTATAATAACCATCGTCTACACCATTCATCCCAATAAAGGCACGGTCAAAGTGCAATTGATTGATTTGGTTAAGAGCAACACCACCGATACATGCATCTGTTGCCATCTTGACACTTCCTCCAACCATGACCGTCGGAATCTGCTTTTCAACCAACTGAGCCGCATGGTGAATGGAATTGGTCACAACTGTGATATTCTTATCAACCAATTCCTTGATTAAAAAAGCAGTTGTTGTGCCAGCATCGATAAAGATAACATCTTTCTCCTTGATGAGAGAGGCCGCCTTCTGAGCTAGCAACTTCTTCTCTTGAAGGTTTTTGACAGATTTTTCTTGGATGGTTTCTTCTTCCCGCAAGGAGTGGGGCAATTCTGCACCACCATGTACACGGCGAAGCTTGTTTTCCGCCTCCAACTCATCCAAATCTCTTCGTACCGTTGATTCTGATGTTTCTAATAGACTGACCAATTTTTCTAGGGAAACTACATGATGTTGATTTAACTCTTCTAAAATCAGTTGCTTCCGCTCAGTTTTTAACACCAAACCACCTCCTGTTATCGTTTACACTATTCATTCTAGCACATTTTCTACCAAAGTCAAGCATTTTTTACCATTTTCTTTCAAATTCTATCATTTTTCTTATTTCCAAAATTTTTATTGCAAGATAAAGTCCTTTATGGTAGACTATTTGAGTAAGTATTGGAAGATTACTCAAGAGGCTTAAGAGGCCGTGTTGGAAACGCGGTAGGCGTGTAACAGCGTGCGTGGGTTCGAATCCCATGTCTTCCGTAGGAAAACAAAAACTGCATTTCGGTGCAGTTTTTTTATCGCAAATATTTAAAAATCAAATAATACAAACACTATATGATTTCATAAAACAAAAAGATATAGATTTCTAGAATACGACAGACCTTCTTCAAAAAGAGGGTCTGTTTTAGGGTCTGCCTTTTTTGAAAAAGAATACCAAGGAATACCAAAGACAAAAATAAAAAACGTTGATTTAACAACGTTTTACCAAGGAATGCAAAGGAATAATGGAGCCGGTGGGAGTCGAACCCACGTCCAAACACCTGCCAACATATTTGTCTACAACCATAGGTTATGTATTGTTTTAACAGTCCCTCGACACATAACTCAAGCCTAGGAACTGCGAGTCTATTAATCTCTTATCAAACCACTAGACAAGGCTTGATCGTATCTCGCTAATCATAAGACCTGTCATTGAACACGAGCAATCCAAATCGGGTCACGCCTGCTGGTTTTTAGGCAGCTAGAGCGTAAGAAGTGTTATTTTTTGCAGTTATATTTAACTGAGCGTTTACGTCGCCACACGGGTTGCAAAATATGCCTCATAATGCCTGTCGAATCCGTAACGACCCCAAAAGACGATAGAACCATTATAACCTATCTTCATGAAAAATGCAAAATC
Organism: Streptococcus sp. 517s; assembly: GCF_054445985.1. NCBI lineage: Bacteria > Bacillati > Bacillota > Bacilli > Lactobacillales > Streptococcaceae > Streptococcus > Streptococcus sp. 517s. Next base: position 1,206,137 of record NZ_CM136847.1, read on the forward strand.
AAGCCACCTCTTTAGAAAAGAACCCCTTTTAAGGCTTCCGATAAGACTTGATAACCGGCTACACTTAGATGGAGGCCATCTGTTGTATAGTCTTTTTTGAGTTGTCCTTCTGTATCTGTCAAACTATCATAAACAGGCACAAAATCTACCTGCATATAGGCGGATGCTAGAGCCTCATAGGCTTGATTCCATTCTCTGATCTTTTCATTGGTTCGGATATAAACAGTCTGCTTGTATCTCTCTCCCTCATTGACTGGCAAAATGGAAAGGAGCTTTATTTGTGATAGCGGATAATCTCGGGCAATCGATTGGATTACACGCTCGAGATTATCCAAGGCTTCATTCATGGGAATATCTTTTCCAATATCATTTGTCCCAATTAGGAGAACAATTTGATCGACAGCATCACCATACAGATGGGCATCTAGATTCTCTAATAAAAGTCTCGTCTGGTATCCTCGGATGCCACGATTGACAATAGTCTTGGCCGTCCCAAACAACTCTTGCAGAGGGTAATATTCCACAATCGAATCACCGATAAAAATCATATCTGGTTCTAAAAGAGAAATCTCATTGAGTTCGCGATACTTGGTTTGAATCTTTGCCTGCTCTTTTAGGAGCCAATTTTCTAATAACTGTACTGCCATCTTATCCCTCTTTCTCTAACCACTTTTCTAGAATCTGATAAACGCCCCCTTGGCTGTTAGCTGGAGCTAGGGCAGTTGCAACTGCCTTGGCCTCATCATCAGCATTTTCCATAGCATAGGCAATTCCAGCCATCTCCAACATCTCAACATCATTTTCGCTATCACCAAAGGCCATGATCTGTTCCGATGTCAAATCCCAGCGCTTGAGTAATTCTTCCAATCCCCAAGCCTTGTGAACCCCAGCCTGCAGGATATCAATACAGCCATAACCGCTAGAAACAGCCCTTACATGACCATCAAAGAGGTCATTGATTTCCTGCAAAACTGAACTAGAACGTTCTTCACCAACGACCATGCTCATCTTTAGAACTCCTCCAAAGATGTCTGAGTTTAGCTCATCCACAAAATTGGTCCTTTGGTAAAGTTTTTCAATCATCTCTGGAGTCATAAATTTTTCCAGGTCTGTAAAAACAGTTCCTTCCTTGACAAAACTCCCATTCATACTGGTAACGACGAACTGATCTCGACACTCCCTCCCTTTAAAATGAAGGAGAGCCTTGTCAACCATAGCATCATCCCAGGTCTGAGCTTGAATCAGTTTATTGTTTTCAAAAATACGCGCCCCATTGGCAACGACTAGGACAACTCTACTCGCCAAATGTTTAAGCAATTGTCTCATACGATGAACTTCATTCCCCGTCGCAATGACAAAACGGATATCCCTTTGATCCAGCTGATCTAAAATCTTTTCCAAGCGGGGCAGATCCAGCTGACCTCTCGGGTCTAGCAAGGTCCCATCCATGTCTGTTGCAATCAATTTAATCGTCATCATATCTCCTTTAGAATGAGTGTCTACCACTTCAACCCTACATGTTCATTCATTTCTTTATAGGCCGTGTCAATTCGTTCCTTGGTCGCCTCATCCAACTTGTCACGGTGACTGCCTCCCTCAATGAAGTCCTCTAGGATATAGGTCTGATAGAGGAAGAGCGGATAGCCTTCTGGGGAGTAAGTTCCTTTGGGCGTTCGATTGACCCAAGTAGGATGCGCTTTGGCAGTTTCAATCCTAGTCTTGCCATCTTTCTTCTTAATGGTCACATCCATGAGAACACCGCGCTCCGTCCACTTGGCATTTTCCTCATCTTGCATGGTTTCAATGCGTTGGTTTGAAAGGAAATTTCCCATGGAATAGATGATCAATTTTTTGTCACCATCCTTTTCAACGGTTTCAGCAGGTTCAACGACGTGAGGATGCCCTCCAAAAATAATATCAGCTCCCCAGTCAATCATCTTGTGATAAAGTGTTTTTTGTTCTTCCGTCGGTTCTAGCTGGTACTCAATTCCCATCTGAGGCATGATGACAGTAATATCCGCTTCTTGCTCAGCTCGTTCAATTTCTGCCTTCATCTTATCTTCATTCAGGTCAGAAAGATAGCGATTATAATCCTCTTGAGAGATATACTGCTCAATGCCATTAAAACCGTAAGAATAGGCTAGGAGAGCTACCTTGATACCATTGACTTCCTTGATAACTAGTGGAGCTTGATCTCGGGATTCATGTGTGTAGACTCCTATGGGTGTCATTCCTGCCTTTTCAATAGCTTCTGCTGTCGAAACCACTCCCTCTATCTGAGAATCCAAGATGTGATTGTGAGCCAAGTCTAGAACTTGGTAGCCTGCATCCTTGATCGCATCCATGACTTCCCCTGGTGCATTAAAGAGAGGATAGCCTGCCAAGTAGTGGTCTTTGTTCACTGTTCCTTCAAAATCACCAAGCACTAAATCTGCTTGCTTGAGCCATGGTTTTACATATTCAAAATTTTCGTGGAAATCGTAGCTACCATCTTCTTTCAGAGCTGTTCGGTAGATAGGAATATGGTAGAGAAGGTCACCATTTGCCATGATACGAGCTGTCGTTTCGGCAGACTGATTTTCCTTAGACTGACTAGACGTCTGAGCAGAATCAACTGTTTGACCACTCGGACTTGTTCCCTTGTTCCCTTGTACTGCTTGGGTCAACAAGTTCAGCCCCATAGATAAGGTAACTGCAAGTAGCAACACCGTAATAAACTGAGCATTTGTCCAAGATTTATAATTCCTAAAGAAACCAATACCACTCTTCAACAATCCAAAAATAGGTCCTTGAGACCGTCTATCTTGTCGCTTTTCCATCTTTATTCCCCCCTTGCTTTTACTGCAAGTCTTTTCTTTTATTATACCACAGACAAAAGAGGAATACCGTTTATTATATTATTTTTTAGGAACTTCTGTGACTTTCTTTCTCGCCTATTTTGTGTTATCATGTAGAGGTAATGAAAGGAGAGAAAATGTCTGCTATAGAACGTATTACAAAAGCTGCTCATTTAATTAATATGAACGATATTATCCGTGAGGGGAACCCAACTTTACGCGCGGTTGCTGAGGAGGTCACTTTCCCACTGTCTGACCAGGAAATCATCCTTGGAGAAAAGATGATGCAATTCCTCAAACATTCCCAAGATCCTGTTATGGCTGAGAAAATGGGGCTCCGTGGTGGTGTTGGATTGGCTGCTCCCCAACTCGATATCTCAAAACGCATAATCGCTGTTTTAGTGCCCAATATTGTGGAAGAAGGTGAAACTCCTCAGGAAGCCTACGACCTGCAAGCTGTTATGTACAATCCAAAAATCGTCTCTCACTCTGTTCAGGACGCCGCCCTCGGTGAAGGAGAAGGGTGCCTATCTGTCGACCGTGTAGTTCCAGGCTATGTTGTTCGTCATGCCCGCGTCACTGTTGATTACTTTGACAAGGACGGAGAAAAACACCGCATCAAGCTTAAAGGATACAACTCTATCGTTGTCCAACATGAAATTGACCACATCAACGGAATCATGTTCTACGATCGTATCAATGAGAAAGACCCATTTGCTATCAAAGATGGACTCCTCATCCTCGAATAAAGAAAATCCCGTTGCAAGACGGGGTTTTGTGTTATAATAGAGGCATGAAAACAAATGATATTGTCTATGGCGTCCACGCCGTTACCGAAGCCCTCCTTGCAAATACAGGAAACAAACTCTACCTCCAAGATGATCTCCGAGGTAAGAATGTTGAGAAAGTCAAGGAATTGGCTGCTGAGAAAAAGGTCTCCATCTCTTGGACTTCAAAAAAATCCCTCTCTGAAATGACCGAAGGCGCTGTCCACCAAGGCTTTGTCCTAAGAGTCTCTGAATTTGCCTATAGCGAGCTGGATCACATTCTTGCAAAAATACGCCAAGAAGAAAATCCTTTGCTATTGATTCTGGACGGGTTAACTGACCCTCACAACTTAGGTTCTATCTTAAGGACTGCTGATGCGACCAATGTTTCAGGTGTCATCATTCCCAAGCACCGTGCTGTCGGAGTGACTCCTGTCGTTGCCAAAACGGCCACAGGTGCTATCGAGCATGTACCGATTGCCCGAGTGACTAACCTCAGTCAAACCCTTGATAAACTCAAGGATGAAGGCTTCTGGACCTTTGGAACGGATGTGAACGGTACCCCTTGCCACAAGTGGAATACAAAAGGGAAAATCGCCCTCATCATCGGAAATGAAGGAAAAGGTATCTCTAGCAACATCAAAAAACAGGTCGATGAGATGATTACCATTCCAATGAACGGACATGTTCAAAGTCTCAATGCCAGTGTTGCTGCAGCCATTCTCATGTACGAAGTTTTCCGAAACAGACTATAAAAAAGTTTCCAATCACTTGATTGGAAACTTTTTTGCTTAACTATGTTCAGTAATATATTTATAGGCTTCTTGACCAGCGATAGCCCCGTCTCCAACTGCTGTTGTCACTTGGCGAAGGTCTTTCTGGCGAACATCTCCAATCGCAAAGATACCGTCAACGGGAGTCTTCATGTGGTTATCTGTCACAATCCAGCCAGCCTGATCTTGAATATTCAAATCTTTGACAAAATCGCTAACGGGATCCAAACCAACATAGATAAAGACGCCACCGAAGGCTTGTTCTGTCACTTGACCTGTTTTTACATTTTCAAATACGACAGATTCTACTCGGTTTTCACCTTTAATTTCCTTGACGACAGAGTCCCAGATAAAGTTGATTTTCTCATTAGCAAAGGCACGGTCTTGCAAAACCTTTTGGGCACGAAGTTGGTCACGACGGTGAACAATAGTGACAGTCTTGGCAAAGCGAGTTAAGAAGAGGGCTTCTTCTACCGCTGAATCTCCACCACCGACTACGAGCAAGTCTTGGTCACGGAAGAATGCTCCATCACAGACTGCACAGTAAGAAACACCACGACTGTTCAGTTCTTCTTCCCCGGGAACCCCTAAGAGACGGTGTTTTGACCCAGTTGCCACGATGACAGTACGGGTTTCGTAAACTTGATCATCAGTGATTACCTTCTTATAGTCACCCTTGTCTTCAATATTTTCAACGTAGCCATAAAGATGCTCCACTCCAAGGTTTTCAAGTGGTTCAAACATCTTTTCAGCCAATTCAGGTCCACTAATATTGGCATAACCTGGATAGTTTTCAATGTCAGATGTGTTATTCATTTGCCCACCTGGCAGACCACCTTCAATCAAAGCCACTTTCAGATTGCTTCGGGCAGCATATAAGGCAGCCGTCATTCCCGCAGGTCCAGCACCGATAATAATCGTATCGTACATTTTGATTCCTTCTTTCTTGTTGTAACTATCTTTATTCTAACTCATTCTTGCTAATCACGCAAGGATTATGCCTTGAAAACCAAGAGCAAACTCATGACGGCAAAGGATAACACCGGAACGACCAAAACTCCAATCATAATCATATCATAGAGATGAGCTTGACGAGCCTTGGCTGTCTTGTCCACACCAGACATGGCTCTCAATCCAATCCAAATCCCCAAAAAAATCACAACCAGGATGGTCGTTAAGATCAAACTCTCGAAATATAAAGAAAACAGTTGCAGCAGCATGATCTCTCTCGTTTCTATCTTTTTTAAAGAGTAAACTCAGCTAGTCCAACTAACTGAGTTTTCCTTTTTCTATTATATCAAATATAAGTCCGTTTGTAACTAGCAAAGAATTCTTTTGTTCGTTCTTCTTTCGGATGATTGATGATTTCATCCGGTGTGCCGGACTCGATGATTTTCCCTTTATCTAGGAACAAAATCTTATCTGCCACTTGGGCTACAAAAGACATATCGTGACTAACCAAGATCATGGTCTGACCAGACTTAGCGGCATCTGCAATAGACTTTTCCACTTCACCGACCAATTCTGGATCAAGAGCTGATGTTGGTTCGTCCAAGAGCAAGACATCTGGTTTCATAGCAAGCGCACGCGCGAGGGCAACCCGTTGCTTTTGTCCACCTGATAAGTGGCGAGGATAATGGTTTTCACGGTCAGAAAGACCAACCTTGGCCAACTCTTCCTTAGCGATTTTTGTTGCTTCATCGTTCGATAATTTCTTAACGACAACCAAACCTTCCTTGACATTGTCAAGAGCAGTTCGGCGTTCAAACAAATTAAACTGTTGGAAAACCATAGATAACTTGCGACGAAGGGTTAGGATCTCTTCTTGGCTAATCTTAGAAAAATCAACTTTAAAATTGTCAATCTGAATCGTTCCACTATCTGGAGTTTCAAGGTAATTCAAACTACGAAGAAAGGTTGATTTCCCAGCTCCAGATGAACCAATCAAAGCCACCACCTCCCCTTTTTGGATATCCAAGTTCAGATGATTCAAGACTGTCTGTCCTGAAAAGGATTTGCTTAAATTCGAAATCTTAATCATTAACGAAGGTCTCCTTTCACATCTGTAGACACTGTATCCGGCGCTGAGATAGCCATTTTTCTCTCGATGAAACGGCCGAGGCTTTCAATTCCGATATTGACTACCCAATAAACAAGGGCAACAGAGATAAAGCGCTCAAAATAGCGATAATCAGCTCCACCTAAAATCTGAGCTTGGGCAAAGACCTCCACAACACCTGCGCTAAAGGCTAGAGAAGTTCCCTTGGTCAAGCCGATAAGGGAATTAATCAAGGTTGGAGTCGCCACAACGGCCGCATTTGGAATAATCACGCGACGGTAAACTTGCGCACGAGTCATACCCAAACTACGCGCTGCCTCAATTTCACCTGGATTAACAGAAAGGATGGCTGCACGAATCGTTTCACTTGCATAAGCCGCCTCATTAAAAGCAAAGGCCACAATCGCAAAAAGTGCCGCTGGAATCGCATTGATATTGAAACCAGTGCCCCATTGCTGGTTAATAGCTTTCAGTGCCAAAGGTATTCCGTAGTAGGTCAACATAAGTTGAACTAGGATTGGGGTACCTTTTAAGAAGCTGACGAAAAAGGCCTGCAAGGGATATAGAATTTTAACACGATTGATTTTAACAATGGCGAAAACCAAGGCCAGCACCAAGCCAAAAATCGCACCTCCAAGCGTCAACATCAAGGTTGTAGGCAGTTGTTGGACAATCCTTGGAATTCCATCAAAAACCGAACGCAAGCTAAAGAGCTTACCATCCGGAATGAGCTGCATCAAACTTTGGTACCAATCTGATGCTAAAAATGTTGTAACAGTCATAAAAACATCCTCTCCTGATAATGATTCATTCTATCATACTTCTGCTCGCAAGCAAATTATTTGCTACGGGCTGATCAGACTTTGTCTATCTTCTAGTTTATCACACTTTAAAACAGGGAGGCTATATATTTTACCTATCAAGGAGATAAATAAAAACTATCTCAAACCTAAGTCCTCATAGGTTTTTCTATAGCCGATTTGTTTAACAGAACCGTTTTCCACCAAAATTGGACGTTTCAATAACATACCATCACTCGCTAGAAGCTTGGCTGCTTCTTGTTTTGACAAACTTCCCACCTTATCTTTTAGGCCCAGTTCGCGGTATTTGATCCCGCTAGTATTGAAAAATTGTTTCACTTCAAAACCGGAAGTTTCCAACCACTTCAAAATCACGTCTTCACTTGGTGTTTCTTCTACGATGTGGACATCTTGGTATTCCAGTCCAAGTTGATTCAATTCATTTTTTGCTTTCTTACAAGTTGAACATTTTGGGTATTCGATAAATTCTAACATCTTCTTTTCTTTCTATTTTTTATTTTCTTGAAATGCTGCACCTTCATGTTGCAAGAGCCAGGCTTTCTTTTCGACTCCAGATGCATAGCCTGTCAAGCGATTGCCTGACCCCAGCACCCGATGACAGGGAACAAGTATGGACCAAGGATTGCGCCCCACTGCTCCTCCAATCGCTTGAGCAGAAGCCATTTGCAGGTCTTGAGCTATTTGTCCGTAAGTTACTGTTTGTCCATAAGGAATGTCCTGTAAGTAAGCCCAGACTCGCTTTTCAAAATCTGTTCCAATAGGAGCCAAAGGTAAGTCAGATAGATCCTCAACACTGCCTTCGAAATAGGTATCTAAATAAGAAATAACTTGCTCTAATACAGGATGACTGGCAACTTCTTCTATCGTTTCGTCTCCTAATCCCCTCTCAAAATGAGTTTGGTCCTGTACCCAAATTCCATACAGATATTGCTCGTCAGCAACTAAGGATAAGGTTCCAATTGGCGACGGGTAGAGCATTTTTGCGTACTTATTCTGCTTCATTTTTTAAATTTCTGATAGGCCAAACGTTCCCCATCAACTGGAACCTTACCAACCTGTTGGAAGCCTAGCTTTTCAAAGATATGCTGCATGGCCTTGTTTTCTGCATGCGTATCTGAACGAAAATCTAGATAATCAAAACCTTCAATCAAGCCTTCTAGAAAAGTCTGAGCAACACCTTGTCCTTGGACATCTGCTGCAACAGCGATACGGTGAAAGACCAGATATTCTGATTCTCCCCCCTGCCAACTTCCTTCATAAATGGCTTCATAGGCTTCCTCTGGGCTCTTGGTCACAGCAGCATAGGCTAGTAGTTCTCCTTCTTCCAAGGCCACATAGGCTTGGCCTGAGATGATATCATCAATAATGATATCTGCATTTGGATAGCCATTTTGCCACTGGTCGCTACCAGACTTGGCTAAGCACTTTTTGGCATCCTCCATCACCTGCATAATCGCATCTACTTCGTTTGGAAAAGCTAAACGAATCTCCATCTTTTCCCCTCATTTCTAACTAGTTTCTCTCATCATAGCATAATTTAAAGCTTTCTACAAGCAGTTGAAACTTGACTTTTGTTTTTTATTATTTTATAATCTAGTTATCGAAACTAGATAAAAAGGAGTTGGAAATGAATTCTAACTTTTCCTACCCAAAATGGAAAGACATTCCAAATATTGACCTCTATCTGGATCAGGTTTTACTTTATGTCAATCAAGTCTGCGCCCCTATCTCTCCAGATAAAGACAAGGGACTAACAGCATCCATGGTCAATAACTATGTCAAACATGGTTACCTGACAAAGCCTGACAAGAAAAAATACCAACGCAAACAGATTGCCCGTTTGATTGCCATCACCACTCTCAAGTCTGTCTTTTCGATCCAAGAAATCGCTCAGACACTGAATACTCTACAAACTCAAGCGAGCTCAGACAAGCTCTACGATGCTTTTGTGGACTATATGAACCATGGGATTGATCCAGAAAATCCTATTATCCAAACTAGCTGTCAAACGGTTAAACTCTATCATCAAACTCTAGACTTAATCCTTATCAAAGAAAAGGAGGAAATCCAATGAATACCAGTCTAAAACTCAGTAAAAAACTCAGTTTTGGAGAGGAAATTGCTAATAGTGTGACCCATGCTGTGGGTGCCGTTATCATGCTCATCCTACTCCCCATTTCATCCACCTATAGTTATGAAGCACACGGATTTTTATCATCTTTTGGCGTTTCTATCTTTGTTATCAGTCTATTTCTCATGTTCCTCTCGTCAACTATTTACCACTCTATGGCCTATGGTTCGACCCACAAATACGTCTTGCGAATCATCGACCATTCTATGATTTATGTGGCTATCGCAGGCTCTTATACGCCAGTCGTTCTAACCTTAATGAATAACTGGTTTGGCTATCTCATTATTGCCATTCAGTGGGGAACGACCATCTTTGGTATCCTCTATAAAATCTTTGCTAAAAAGGTCAATGAGAAATTCAGCCTTGCCCTTTATCTCATTATGGGCTGGTTGGTTCTGGCTATCATTCCTGCCATTATCAGTCAAACAACGCCAATTTTCTGGAGTCTCATGGTAACTGGCGGACTCTCTTATACAGTTGGAGCTGGATTTTACGCCAAGAAAAAACCTTATTTCCACATGATTTGGCATCTCTTTATCCTAGCTGCGTCTGCACTCCAATATATCGCGATTGTTTATTACATGTAAAAAAGTTGAGAATCTTTTCTCAACTTTTTTCTTTACACATATTGATAAAATACTGGTGCAAGCGAGCATCATCTGTCAATTCTGGATGAAAAGAGGTTACCAGCATATTTTTTTCTTGAGCTGCAACGATTTGATCATCAACTGTTGCTAGAATTTCTACACCCTCTCCAAGACTGCTGATAATCGGACCACGGATAAAGGTCATCGAAATCTTGCCAACTCCCTTACATTCTGCCTCTGTATAAAAACTTCCTAGTTGGCGCCCATAGGCATTGCGCTCAACTACTATGTCCATAGTTCCAAGATGACTTTCTTCCTGAGAAGTGATTTCCTTAGCTAGCAAAATCAACCCTGCACAGGTCCCAAAAACGGGTAATCCAGATAGAATGGCTTCTCGGATGGGAATCAACATCTGTTGGTCACGCAAGAGCTTGCCCATGGTTGTAGACTCACCACCAGGTAAAATCAAACCCGCCAAATCCCTCTGATGTTGTTGAAAATCATCTAAATTCCTGATTTGGACACTAGCGACCCCTAGTTTATCTAGCACTTTTGCATGTTCTGCAAAGGCTCCTTGCAAGGCCAATATTCCGATTTTCATCTATTTTCCTCGCTCTGCCATGAGAATTTGGATTTCATTCTCATTGATACCAACCATGGCTTCCCCTAGATCTTCAGAGATTTGAGCCAAAATTTGAGGATTTTGGTAGTTGGTCACCGCTTTGACAATGGCACTTGCTCGTTTAACAGGATCTCCTGATTTGAAAATGCCTGAACCGACAAAGACGCCCTCTGCCCCCAATTGCATCATCAGCGCAGCATCTGCTGGTGTTGCCACACCTCCAGCCGCAAAGTTTACAACTGGCAACTTCCCATGTTCATGGACGTATTGGACCAATTCAACAGGGACTTGCAAGTCCTTGGCAGCTACATATAGCTCATCTTCGCGTAGATTTTGAATACGGCGAATTTCCTGATTCATCATGCGCATATGACGAACAGCTTGAACAATGTCTCCTGTACCGGGTTCTCCTTTGGTACGAATCATGGAAGCTCCTTCAGCGATACGACGCAAGGCTTCACCCAAGTCCTTAGCTCCACAGACAAAAGGAACTTGGAATTCCTTCTTATCCACATGGAAACGGTCGTCAGCTGGAGAGAGTACTTCACTCTCATCGATATAGTCAATCTCAATAGCCTCTAAAATCTGAGCTTCAACAAAATGTCCGATTCTGACCTTTGCCATCACTGGTATGCTAACCGCTTCTTGGATTTCCTTAATCATCTTTGGATCGCTCATACGGGAAACCCCACCAGCTGCACGAATATCAGCTGGAATTCGCTCCAAAGCCATAACAGCTGCCGCACCAGCAGCCTCTGCGATACGAGCCTGTTCAGGGTTCTGAACGTCCATGATAACCCCACCTTTGAGCATCTGTGCCAAGTTTTTATTTAGTTCATAACGATTTTCAGTCATTTCTTAATCCTCATCATTATCCTCATCATTTGTATTGGTAGCTACCATTTTATTTTAAGTCAGAAAAGGATGAACCACAAGATAAAAAAACAAAAATTGTATGGGTACAAATGGATTAAAAAACTATCTGACCTTAACTTAAGGTCAGATAGTTCATCAATTTTTATTTTTCAGCTGTAAGTGCAGCCATTGTGATGTAGTTGTATGGTTTGTTGAAGTGTGGCAAGAAGAATAGGTCTGTCAATGCCAATTTATCAATTGTCACATGTTCTTGGATAGCAAGTGAGAACATGTGGATTCCCATACTGATAGCAGAATCACGTGATACCATTTGAGCGCCAAGAATTTCGCGACTGTCTTTATCAAAGACAATCTTGATGGCAACTTCGTGGTTGTCATGCTTCATAAATTCTGGTTTTTGAAGATCGTTAAAGCCTGTTTCAGTAGCGTTGTAGCCAGCTGCTTTTGCTTTTTCAAGAGTCAAACCAGTTGAAACCATATGAAGACCGTAGATTGAGATACCGTTTGATCCTTGTACACCGATTCCTTCCAATTCATGACCACAAGCGTTATAAGCACCAACGATACCCGTACGTACAGCGTTAGATGCAAGAGCGATGTAGCTTGTGTCTTTACGAGCATTGTCATAAACAGTCGCACAGTCACCAACAGCATATACACCTGGAATAGAAGTTTCTTGTTTCTTATCTACAAGGAAGGCACCGTTGCGGAAGAGTTCAAGCTTACCGTCAGCAAGAGCTGTGTTTGGACGGAAACCAACTGCAAGAACAACCATATCCACATCAAATGTTTCTTTGTCTGTCACCAAGCGTTCAACTTTACCATCACCTTGGATGGCTTTAACTGTTTGACCAAGAGCCAAGCGGATGTTGTGGTCTTCCAAGTTCTTCGCCATCATTTGAGTGAAGTCCTTGTCATAGTAGCCGTTCAAAACAGTGTCTACGATATCTACAAGCACCACTTCTTTTCCAAGACGCTCGAAAGCTTCGGCAAGTTCTACACCAATGTAACCACCACCGACAACAGCGATACGTTCAAGGTGTTTGCTTTTGTCCTCAAGTTTTTCAATAACTTCTTCAGCATTTTGGTACAACTTAACAAATTGAACATTTTCAAGTGTTGCTTTGAATTCGCGGTTACCTTTAACGATTTCTACACCTTCGATTGGAGGCAAAATAGGAGTTGAACCTGTCGCAAAGATCAATTTGTCATAAGACTCTTTGTGCTCTTTTCCTTCAACTTCTGCAGTCACAACTTTGTTATCGTAGTCAATTGAAAGAACTGGTGAGTTCATGTAAACTTTAGCACCTTTTGCTTCCAATTTTTCTTTATCAGAGTAGAAGAGACCTTCTGGACCATCAATTTGTTCCCCGATCCAAAGAGCCATTCCACAACCAAGGAATGAAATATTTGAGTTTTGGTCAAATACAACGATTTCATTTTCATGTCCAAAGTTGTCCAACATAGTGTTGATACATGCTGTACCAGCGTGGTTAGCACCAACTACAACGATTTTACTCATAGAATAATTCCACCTTTAAAATTTAATTTACCCTCCTAGTATATCATTTACTGTTAGCGTTTACAAGGTATTTGCTTGGAATTCTCTTTTTTTCAGAAAAAATACACTTAATATTAACAAACCTTATTTTTCTATCGTTTTCATACTAATTTTGAGCATATTTCTTGACTTTTTGTCAAAATCCATTTGTGAAAACGCTGACTTTATGGTATGCTAGTTACATGGAAAGAAAATGTAAGGGGTTTAATTTTTCTTTAACCAACTTATATTGAATGATTTCCTATGAAAAGAAAGGAGCTGGTAGCTTGTCTCTTCATTCACGTTCTGAACGGCTAATGGGAACAACTATCACGATTTCATTAGTAGATGAGCGGGCAGAAATCCTGCTTCAGGGCGCTTTTGACTTGCTCAAGGAGCTCGAATACCGCTTCAACGCCAATAGTCAAGAATCCGAACTGATGGAAATCAACTACAAGGCTGGAATCGCACCTGTTAAGGTTCATCCTGACCTATTTGAACTGATTGCTCTTGGACTAGAGCACAGCCTAGCTCCCTCTAGCCATCTAAATATCAGTATCGGTCCCTTGATTCAAACCTGGCGAATCGGATTTGCAGATGCACGACTTCCAGAGTTAAACGAAATCGAAGCTGTCTTGCCCCTAGTTGACCCGCATTTTATCAAGTTGGATCCGACTAGCTCTACTGTTTTTTTAGAGAAGAAAGGAATGAGGCTTGATCTAGGTTGCTTAGCCAAGGGCTATAGTGCAGATAAGGTTGCCCAGTATTTAAAAGCACACGGTGTCACCTCTGCCTTGATCAATCTCGGAGGAAATATCCTCACCATCGGGAATAACCAAGCTAAAGAAGGGAAAGCCTGGCAGATTGGGATTCAAGATCCGCGAAATCCTCGTGGCAATCATCTCCTAACCATTCCTGTGTCTAACAAATCCGTTGTCACTTCAGGTATCTATGAACGCCACCTGACAGTAGATGGAAAAGACTATCACCATATCTTTGATAGTGAGACAGGATTTCCTGTCGAAACAGACCTCGCTAGCCTAACGATTATCTCAGATAAATCCGTTGATGGTGAGATTTGGACAACCCGCCTATTTGGAGAACGTAGCGCTTCTATCCTCTGGCAAGTCGAAAGTTTAGATGGTATCGAAGCCATTCTCATCGACAAAGAGGGACGCCTTGCATGTTCTTCAGGCCTTCAAAATTGTATTATGTAAAAAGAGAAAGGAAATCTCATGCTAAAACTTATTGCCATTGTTGGAACGAACTCTAAACGTTCTACAAACCGCCAATTGCTCCAATACATGCAAAAACACTTTGCTGATAAAGCTGAAATTGAACTCGTTGAAATCAAGGATATCCCTGTTTTCAACAAACCAGCAGATAAGCAACTTCCAGCTGAAATTCTTGAGATTGCAGCTAAAATTGAAGCATCTGACGGTGTGATTATCGGTACTCCTGAGTACGACCACTCTATCCCTGCAGTTTTGATGAGCGCTCTTGCTTGGCTATCTTACGGTATCTACCCACTTTTGAACAAACCAATCATGATTACTGGTGCTTCATACGGCACACTTGGTTCGTCTCGTGCCCAATTGCAACTTCGTCAAATCTTGAATGCTCCCGAAATCAAGGCAAATGTTCTTCCAGATGAATTCTTGCTCTCACACTCTCTTCAAGCATTTAACCCAAGTGGTGACTTGGTTGACCTTGATGTCATCAAGAAATTGGATGCCATTTTTGATGACTTCCGTATCTTCGTGAAAATTACTGAAAAATTGCGCAACGCACAAGAATTGCTTCGCAAAGATGCAGAAGAATTTGACTGGGAAAATTTGTAAGATAGGAGACCGAAAGAATGAAATTTGTTGGACTTGTTGGATCAAACTACGATCAATCATATAACCGCAAACTCTTGGAATTTATTCGTCGCAATTTCAAATTCAAATTTGAATTAGAAGTTCTTGAAATTGACGAAGTTCCAATGTTTAACCAAGACGAAAAATGGGACGAAAGCTTCCAATTGCGTTTCTTGTATAACAAGATTACACGTGCTGATGGTGTCATTATCGCTACTCCTGAGCACAACCACACTATCTCAGCTTCACTCAAATCTGTACTCGAATGGCTTTCATACGAAGTTCATCCATTTGAAAACAAGCCTGTTATGATTGTGGGTGCATCATACTATGACCAAGGAACATCACGTGCCCAAGTTCACCTTCGTAAAATCCTTGACGCTCCAGGTGTTAATGCCTACACGCTTCCAGGTAATGAATTCCTTCTTGGTAAAGCTAAGGAAGCTTTTGATAACGACGGAAATATCACCAACGAAGGGACTGTTAAATTCCTTGAAACTTGCTTAGATAACTTTGTAAAATACGTAGGAGTCGTTTCGAAATTGAAAAAACCAAAACCAATCGAACCAGAAGACTTGGATTGTGGAAAACCAATCGCTACAACCATCACGGAAGTTGATCCTGACGATCCAGAATGGGTAGAAAAAGTTGCTGCAATCACTGGAGCTGTTTCTGGTGATACCTATGTCAAACTGGACCACGGTATCCTGACCGTTAACCAAATTGATATGTTCTTGAAAGCTATGCCATTTGAATTGACATACGCTGACGATAATAACCAATTCCTCTACTACAACAACGCTCACCAAGATCCAGACACCATGTTTGCCAAACGTGTACCACCTCAATCAGGTAACCGTATGTCGACTGTTCATAATTCTCTTCCACCAGCACGTATGAAGAATGTAGAGTGGGTTATCGGAACACTTCGCAACGGAAACCAAGAATACGTCCGTACGATCGTTCCAGGTTCTCCTGCAGGTGTCATCAACACCCACAACTACCAAGCAATGTACTATCCTGATGGATCATACGCTGGTATCAACGAAATTGTCTTTAACTTCCAACCATGGCTTGACTGGTACCTAAAAGAAACGGGTCAACGTTTGGTAGGTGGTAGCGGACCATTTGCTCCTGCCGCTGGAGGTCATGGAGACGCTGATGCTACTTCTGGCGCTTCTGATTCAGGTGATGCTGGAGGCCACGGTGGTGGCGCAGACGCTACTTCTGGTGCAAGCAACTAAGAAACCAAAAAGGAGCCATTTGGCTCCTTTTGTTATTACAACAGAAAAAGGGCTTGTAAATCATCTACAGCCCCCTTTCATTTTATGAGTTAGGATCATCTAAACTGCGGCCGTGCAAACCTTTTTCACGTTGTACTTGGCGTAGTTTTTCTGGTGTGACGTCATTGCCTTCCTCGTCCACAATTTTGATTCCCTCGATGTGGTGACGAACAGCACGACGATAGCCTTCGATATATTCCTCACGAAGTTTAGCTTGTTCCACTTTTTCAGCAGAAGTTAAGCCTTCTGTTTTTTTCTTTTTAGCGAGCTCGTTGATACGAGCGATTTTTTTTGAATCCATGTTTATCTCCTTTGTAAAAAGATACAGTTCGTTTAATAGGGAGTCTACTTGGTATTGATTTGGTTAAAGCGTGCAAGCTTAGCTGCTTTCTTGGTTAATTGCGACAAGATGGCCAATCGATTTTGACGAATATCTTGATCATCGGTCATTACCATAGTATCCTCAAAGAAAGCATCAATAACTGGACTAAGCGCAAAGAGTTGTTCTAATTGCTGACTTGCAGTCCCTGATAAAACGAGTGATTCTACTGTTTCCGCCAAGGCTTTCTCTTCTTCATTTTCAAAGAGAGCAGGGTCAACTGTTTCAGATCCTTCCGCTTTCTCAGCCAAATTAAAAGCACGAGAGAGAGATTCGACAGACGGTTTGAAGTTTTCTTCCTTGCTTGCTTCTACAAGAGCACTTGCTACTTCCAACATATCCGCCACGACAAAGTTCGAACTTGCAAGGACTGCTTCCTTGATGTCTTTTGGAGTTGAACCCATCATCTTATCGACACGAGCCTTGATAAAGTCCATGACCTCTGCTTTATTTTCATAAGTTAAGCTGTCGAATTTCAACGTATAAAGGCTATCAATCAGCTCATCCATAGCAATGTGCCAACCAAAAGCATCCAAGATACGAACTACACCTTGAGTTGCACGACGAAGGGCATAAGGGTCATTAGAACCTGATGGAATCAAGCCTACTGAGAAGAAACTCAAAATCGTATCCAATTTGTCTGCAATGGCTAGAATGGCTCCAATCTTGCTCTCTGGGAGAGCTCCATCCGCTGATGTAGGCATGTAGTGTTCACGAATGGCAGCCGCAACTGCTGAAGTTTCCCCAGCAAGAAGGGCATATTTCTCACCCATAATTCCTTGGAGTTCATCAAACTCACCAACCATCCCTGTCAACAAGTCAAACTTGTAAATGGATGCTGCGCGGGCAAGATCAATCGTTTCATCCACTGATAAACCAGCTTTTTCCGCCAAAAGGACGGCAATCTGACCCGTACGAATCATGTGTTCACGAAGGGAACCAATCTTTTCGTGGAAGGTCACATTGTTTAACTTTTCGACAAGGTCTGAAATAAGCAATTTTTGGTCTTCACGCCAGAAGAATTCACCGTCTTCCAAACGAGCAACTAAGACTTTTTCATTACCCTTGATAACATTTTCCAAATGCTCTGCGTTTCCGTTACGGACTGAAATGAAGTTTGGCAAGAGTTTTCCATCTTGATCTCGGACAACGAAGTAGCGTTGGTGCTCTTTCATCGAAGTTACCAAAACTTCTTCTGGAACTTCAAGGTATTTGGCATCAAAACTTCCCATAAAGGCAGTTGGGTATTCAACCAAGTTCAAGACTTCGTTCAGTAAGTCAGCATCAATTTCGATGCGTACGCCTTGTTCAGCTTCGATTGCCTTGATTTGGTCAACAATCATTTGCTCACGTTCACGAGGGTCCGCGATTACAAACTGCTTACGAAGATCTTCTTCGTAGCTCAATGCTGACTGAATCTTAGTTTCTTGTCCCAGGAAACGATGGCCACGGCTTACACGACCGCCCTTGATATCAAGAAAATCCAAATCAAACTCTTCTTCATCTAAAAGAACTGTCAAAGTGTGTACAGGGCGGATATATTCAAAGGTGTTGTTAGCCCAGTGCATGCTGACAGGGAATGTCAGTGACTTCAAGACGTCTACTACCCCTGGAACAATGGCTTCAACTGGTTGCCCCACTTCTTCCTTGGTAACATAGACATATTCTTCACCCTTGATTTCACGGAATTCAATATCTTCAACCGTCAAGCCTTTCCCACGGACAAATCCTTGAGCTGCTTTGGTGAAGTTTCCATCACTATCCAAGGCGATTTTCTTTGCTGGTCCCTTGAAATCTTCTGTCAAATCAGACTGTTTGTCTGCAAGACCAGTCACACGAACAGCCAAACGGCGTGGTGTTGAGAAGGTTTGAATGGCTTCAAAGGAAAGACGATTTTCTTTGAGGAAGGTTGCCATTTTTTCACCTAGTTGTTTTTCACTAGGAGTTACTACGTAGGCTGGTAACTCTTCAAGACCGAGTTCTACTAATAAGTTTTTTGTCATGTTTTTTCCTTTACATTTTCTTCAATCTTTTTTTGATATGCACCTTAGGTACTGGGGACGTCGCTAACTAACTTTTGTGAGTCTGTAAGGAAATCTTATACCAAATAAACTAGATTTCCAACAGTCTCATCAAAGTGGATTTAGCTGACTGATTTTTGAACCCAAGGTTTCAAAAATCCCCACATAACAGTACGGCGGTGCATATCCCTCTAGCAAGTCTTCGACTTGCCTTTAACGATTTTAGAGCACAGTATTACTTACTATTCTGCGTCTTCTGCTAAGAGTTTAGCTCGTGTTGCTTCATCCAAAAGTGGGTATCCTAGGCGTTTGCGTTCTGCGACAAAGGTTTTGGCTACGACACGGGCTAGGTTACGGATACGAGCGATATAGCCTGCGCGCTCGGTTACGGAAACGGCACCACGCGCATCAAGCAGGTTAAAGGTGTGTGAACATTTGAGAACATAGTCATAGGCAGGGTGAACCAAGCCTTCTTCCAATGCACGCCCAGCCTCTTTTTCAAACTTATCAAAGTTTTCCAACAACATCTCTTGATCCGAAATTTCAAATGAATATTTTGAATGCTCGTACTCAGGCTGGATGAAGATTTCTCCGTATTTTACACCATCGGCCCACTCGATATCATAGACAGAGTCCACTTCTTGAATGTAAGAAGCCAAACGTTCCAAACCATAGGTAACTTCCGAAGTCACAGGGCCAGTTGCCAATCCACCAACTTGTTGGAAATAAGTGAACTGAGTGATTTCCATCCCATCAAGCCAAACTTCCCATCCAAGACCAGCTGAACCAGTAGAAGGGTTTTCCCAGTTATCTTCAACGAAGCGGATATCGTGTTCCAAAGGATTGATACCCAATTTTTCCAAAGACTCAAGGTAAAGTTCCTGGATATTTGATGGAGATGGCTTCATGACCACTTGAAATTGGTGGTGTTGGTAAAGACGGTTAGGATTTTCCCCGTAGCGACCGTCAGCAGGACGACGTGATGGCTCTACATACGCTGCATTCCATGGCTCAGGACCGATAGCACGAAGGAAAGTGTAAGGACTCATTGTTCCCGCACCTTTTTCATTATCATAAGCCTGCATGAGCATACAACCTTGGTCATTCCAAAATTGTTGCAAAGTAAGGATGATTTCCTGGAAAGTCAATTTTTTAGACATTGTTTACTCCTTTTTTATAAATTCTTATGACTTTGGATACAAAAAGAACCGTGTCTTTGCTCCTAAGTCTGTGACCTAGGGGCGTCAGAAACGCGGTTCCACCCTAATTTATTACTTCATTGTTTTTAAAAATACGACAGAAAGCGCCAGTTTCTTACCTTGTTCTACTTGGCTCCCACTATCCCAAGCTCGCTTGAAGAACGCCATAAGACTTTCTTTCTTGTTGATTATTATATCAGAAAGAGAGAAAATTTACAATTCTTTTTCTTACTTTCTAAAAATCCATCTCATCCACACGTGGTGCGCCTGAAGTCACTGAAATTGTCTTTAAGACTTCTCGCTCGTCTTTACTGAGTTCAATTCCAAAACAGTCAAGATTGCTCTGGATACGAGAGGCTGTCACTGACTTAGGTAGAGGTAAAAAGCCTTCTGCCAAACTCCAAGCCAAGGCAATTTGAGCCACTGATTTCCCATGCTTAGCAGCAATTTCTTGGACTTCTTTCTGTTCAAACAACTCTCCTTGGCCAAATGGCCCCCAAGCCTCTAAGAGAATTCCTTTCTCTCTACAGTAGTCAACCACTTCCTCTTGATAAACTCCTGGTGCCAAGCGTACCTGATTGACCGCCGGGATGATTCTTGCTGTCTCAAGTAAGGCATCCAAATGATGGGGAAGGAAATTACTAACGCCGATAGCACGGATTTTTCCTTCTTGGTAAAGGTCCTCCATCGCTCTCCAGACTTCAGCATTGCGAGTTTTCCATTCGTCATTTTCTCTTAAAGGTTTTGGATTTGGCCAATGGATGAGGTACAAATCTAGATAATCCAAGCCCAGTTTTTCCATTGATTCTTCAAATACTTGGCGAGCGTCATCATAGCTGTGATTGGTATTCCAGAGTTTGGTCGTTACAAAGATTTCTTGTCGTGGAATACCACTATCTCGAATAGCGCGACCAACACTCTCCTCATTTTTATAGATAGCCGCAGTATCGATATGTCGATAACCGGCCTTTAAGGCTTCTAAAACGGCTTGGTAGGCTACCTCTCCATTTTCAGCCTTCCATGTTCCAAATCCTAGAACAGGAATTGAAACTCCATTATTTAGCGTATAAGATTTCATATTTTTTCCTTTCTATGTGAAGAAAATCTAAAGAAACAAAGTCCTGATTATCAGAATACTTGCTCCTTTAGATTTTAACAATTATTGATCACGGTCATAATACATTTCGTGAGCTTTCAAGCGAGAATTGAGCATTTCCGGAACAGTCACAAATGTATAACCTTGCTCTTTCAGATATTCTATAATCTTTGGAAGAGCATTAACTGTAGCGCCGTGAATATCATGCATAAGAACAATCGATCCATTACGAACTTGATGCTGAATCTCTGTTAAAATAGCAGTTTCATTCTTGCTCTTCCAGTCCAAACTATCTACATTCCACATGATAAAACTCAAATCCAGACTATTACGAATATCATCTGTAATCGCTCCGTAAGGAGGTCGCATAAGTTTAGAACTCGAACCTAAAACCTTGGTCAAGGCATCTTCCGTATCCGTGATTTGTTTTTTAGCATCTTCGAGGGATAATTTAGAAAGGACAGGATGATCCCAGCTATGATTTCCCACAACATGGCCTTCCGATTTCATTCGTTTCAGAAGATCCTCATTTCCTGCTATGTTTTTTCCAAGTACAAAGAAAGTTGCCTTTACACCGTACTTAGCCAAGGTATCCAAAGCTTGTGGAGTTGTAGTCGGATTTGGACCATCATCAAAGGTCAAGGCTACAACCTTTTTATTTTTCTTGGCAAAGTAAGTTTGATAAAGTTCAGTATCTTTTTCTAGTAAATAAGAGGACTCAATGACATCAAAGAAACTGGATATTGGCAAAGCAATTTCTTCAACAGTCTCTTCAGAATTAGCAGGATAAAGGATGATTTGACTATCTTTATAATCAAAACTCCAAGATGATAAGTCCTGATCTGTGAAGTTTTTTACAACCTGATCAATTTTTGCCTGGTCAAGTTTCTTATCTTCTAAAGTTGATTTGACCTGACTCAGTAAGAGTTCCTTAGCCTTGCTTGCATCTTTGAAGAGTTTGCTGAGGTCAAAATCTTTCCCATCTTCAGTCAAGAAAATTTTTCCTAAAGAAGTCTTTTCTTTTTCTTCAACCTTTGATGCAGATAAATCGTAGACTTGCTTGCTGATATTACGAACAACAACTCCCTTTAGGACAGGATCCAGCTGCTCAGTATAATAAAAGACCAGATCCTCTTTATCTTCTAGATTTTCTTTGATGTCTTGGTTGATTTTTTCTCTAATAGACGCAATGACTTCCTCTCCTTGTAGAGGGTAGTAGGCAATCACCTCAGCTTGCCCTTTTCGGAAATGTTCCCTCTGACTACCTGAGTTGAATTGCTGGTCCTTTTCGCTTTTTAGAGCTTCAATTTTTTGTTCATAAGATTGCTTTTGTAGAACCTTGTAGCCAATGGCACTTCCCAAAAGAATCATAGCGATTCCTAAGATCCCAACAAAGGAAAGCAATAACCTTCTCTTTTTATCGTGAGAAACACGGTTCGTATTTTTCTTCATATTTCCATCATATCAAATCAAAGCTATTATTTCAATGATAAACAGGTAATCTAGCTCCATTTCAAAAAATAAAGAAAAAGCTTAGAATTCTCTAAGCTTCTATTTTAAAAGCGAATCGCTTCACGTGTTTTTTCATATGAAGTCACAAAACGATTTGTAACTCCTGGTTCTGCAACTTCCAAGGCTTGAGAGATCTTCTCAAATGATGCCCGATAGTCAAACTCTTTCTCAAAAATTTCAAGTGCTTCGTTGAAAGCCTCTTGGATGCGTTCATCAAATGAACGGTAGCGATTTGAGTATTGGAGAAGTTGCTCAGTCAAAGTTGCATACTGAACAATATCGTATGTTTCTGTCTCAAGTACTGCCATATCATTCGTTGCAATTTCAAGAATTCGCTTAACAGATTCAATATTAACCTGCGATTGTTCTAGCTCCGCCATCAAATCTTCAGTGTTATGACTTGCCGTAAAGAAGAGTTTCAAGAAACTTTGAGGGATTCCTGGTAAGTTTCGCTTCTCCATGTAACGTTTGATGGTGTGCAAACGATTCACATAGACATTTGCTTTTTGGCGAGCATTGAGGTCATCTTTTTCAATTTGCGCAAGTCGTTCGCTCACAGAAATTTGCTCATCTTCAATATCTTTGAGATTGCTTTGAAGCATTTCCAACTGTTCTTCAAGAACAGAATAGGCTTGAGCAGATTCTCTTTGATCCTCTGTTACTTCTAAAATAGCGGTATCAAGTGCAGCTAATTCTTCTTGAAGTCGGCGAACATGATTTCCATTACTTTCTGGAAGAAGATAAGTTTTATTCAGGCGTTCAAGATCCTGAACAAGCATCTGGTTATTTTCTTTCAAGTGGTTGAGATAGGTTGGAAGTGTTGAGAGGAGATTCTCAACGACTTTTTGAGCCTCAATTTCACGAGTGAAAATATCATAAAGTGCGTTGATTTCTTCTTGAATGCGATTATTTTCATACTCTGCATTGTCCAACTCCAACTGACGAATGTTTTCTTGATTATTCTTCAAAGATTCATGCAAAAGTTGGAAACGTGACTCAATATCTGTTTCAGTAAAGTGGTAGTTGGCATCCAAAAGCTTACGATAGCCTTCTTCCAAATCTGCTAATTGGTCTGGTAATTCCTTTGTCAAGGTTTCAACAAGAGCTGGAATCCGATCAACAATATGCGTTAGAGCAAGAATATGATTTTCAGTATCATCTAAGATTGCTGCAGCTTCAACTGGGTCACCTGATGAGTTAAGGGTAACGAATTGAGAGAATTCCGATTGGATATTTTCCAATTGTTTCTCAATCTCAGGAAGAGATTTTCCATATTTCTCTGAGTCCTCTGCAACAGTATGTTGAAGGGTTTCAAACAAGTCCAAAGCATGTAGGACACGACCACTATTCTTAGATTCTTGCTTTTCAAGTTCAGAAAGGGCATTGCGAATAGCTGCAATATCCTCTTCAATCAAACTAATCTGGCTTTCAATTTGATCAATCTTGTGAGCTGCTTTAAAGAAACGGAAAGAATTATTGTAGTTTTCAGCTTCAAAGAGGTGATTTTCGATGTCTGCAAATGAGTTCAGAGATAAATCAACCCATTTTTGATTCCATTCACGAAAGGTTACCTGACTTTGACCAATCAAGTGCATATTTTTAACGGCTTCAACCTCATCATTTACAGGAAGGTTGTAGAGTTCTTCTTTTCTTTCTTCAAGCGCCGTTAATCTGCTTACATTACGCTTACGTAGAAAAATGGCTGTTACATAAGCTAAAATCAAAATGACCGCAATCGCAACCATTAGATAAATTAGTTGTCCATTAGACATATCAAACTCCTTTTATACTAGAAACAATCGTAATGATTATATCATATTTTTTAAACCAAGGGAACTATTTCCCACATTTTTTAGACGTCAAGTGTACTGTAAACAGCGTTTTCTTCGATAAATTCGCGACGAGGTTCTACCCGATCTCCCATCAACATATCAAAGATTCTATCTGCTTCAGCAGCATCATCTACTGAAACACGCGCCATCAAGCGATGTTCTGGATCCATGGTTGTTTCCCACAATTGGTGGTCATCCATTTCTCCCAACCCCTTATAACGTTGGATGGTTGGCTTTGAGCGCCCTTCACTATGACGTGCTAAGGCTTCTTGGAGTTTAATTTCTTGATCTGTACCTGGCTGGATGTATTCTTTGATCTCACTTCCAACTTTAACCCCATAAATCGGTGGTTGGGCAATATAAACATAACCAGCTTCTAGGATTGGTTTCATGTAGCGGTAAATCAAGGTTAGCAAGAGAGTTCGAATGTGGGCTCCATCAACATCGGCATCAGTCATCAAAACGAGTTTTTGGTAACGAGCCTTAGTGACATCAAATTCTGCACCAAATCCTGTCCCCATGGCTGTGAAGAGACTCCGAATTTCTTCGTTAGCAAGAATTTTATCCATGCTAGCCTTTTCAACGTTCAAGATCTTACCACGAATTGGTAAGATAGCTTGGAACTCACGGTTACGACCAGATTTAGCTGATCCACCGGCCGAGTCTCCTTCGACGATGAAGAGTTCGGTTTCAGCAGGATTATTTGAAGAACAGTCTGCTAGTTTTCCTGGAAGATTGGAAATTTCCAAACCAGATTTCTTGCGAGTGACTTCACGCGCACGCTTGGCAGCTACACGAGCCTTGGCAGCCAAAATTCCTTTTTCCACGATGCGTTTAGCAATCTGTGGATTTTCCATAAGAAAATCAGAGAAGGCATCGCTGAAGAGGCGATTGGTGATCTTAACTACTTCACTATTGCCCAGCTTGGTCTTGGTTTGTCCTTCAAACTGTGGGTTTGGATGCTTCACTGAAATAACTGCAGTCAAGCCTTCACGGACATCTTCCCCTGTTAGGTTGTCTTCATTGTCTTTTAGCAGCTTATTTTTGCGGGCATAATCATTGATAACACGCGTCAGTGCTGTACGGAAACCTTGCTCATGCGTTCCACCTTCATGGGTGTGAATATTATTGGCGAAACTCATGACATTTTCGTGGTAACCGGTTGTGTACTGCATGGCTACTTCAACAGTAATATCATCCATCTCACCATCTGTGTAGATTGGTGTGTCAAAGATAACATCCTTGTTCTCGTTGATATATTCAACGTAACTAGCAATCCCACCTTCATAGTGGTAATGTTTGCTTTGTTCGAGACCTTCACGCTTATCTGTGATGGAGATTCGAAGACCCCGGTTCAAAAAGGCTAGTTCTTGAATACGTTTATTTAATTTGTCAAAGTCAAAGGTCGTTGTTTCTGTAAAAATCTCTGGGTCCGGTGTGAAGTGAACTGTTGTTCCGGTTTTATCCGTATCTCCAACCACCTCAAGATCAGCAACGACATTCCCACGGTGGTATTCTTGATAATAAATTTTTCCGTTTTTATGAACCCGAACATCTAGTTGAGTTGAGAGGGCATTTACTACTGATGAACCCACACCGTGCAATCCACCTGATACCTTGTATCCGCCACCGCCGAACTTTCCTCCAGCGTGAAGAACAGTAAAGACGGTCTCAACAGCAGGACGTCCTGTCTTTTCCTGAATGTCAACAGGAATTCCACGTCCATCATCTACAACGGTGATGGAATTATCTGGCTCAATAAGGACTTGGATATGACTGGCAAATCCTGCTAGGGCTTCATCAATTGAATTATCAACGATTTCCCAGACTAGATGGTGAAGGCCTTCTTTTGAAGTCGACCCAATATACATACCTGGACGCATACGAACGGCCTCCAACCCCTCCAAAACTTGAATTTGGCTGGCATCATAATCCTGTGCCTGTTGATTTTTGATTTCTTCTGTCATTTTTTCCCTTTTCTTACATGTCTATTGCTTGTCTCAGTGTCACAACGTTTTTAAAAAGATAGGCATCTAAGCCGGCAGCTTTCCCTGCTTCTACATCAATATTCCTGTCTCCAATGACCAAACCGGATGAGATATGATATTTATCACGTAAATAAATCATGGACTCAGGATCTGGTTTTCGTTTGAAACCGGAACTGGCAGTCACGACTTCTGTGAAATAGTCAGCTATCTGAGTCTTTGCAAGAAGTTCTAGAACTTGGTCATTTCGATGAGAAACTAAGAAATGACGGCCACCCTTGTCAGAAATGTCTTTGAGTAATTCTGGAATCCCTTCAAACAAAACTGGATACTCTAGCTCACGCGCTTCATTATCTTTGTAGTTTTCTAAAAAATTCTCGATGTCTGGGGCAAACTTCTCAATGGCAAAAGCTGTCGAAACCTTTAAGGCTTCGTAAACACGGTCGTGTTCTTGCTCTATTCCGTATTGGGCTAAGGTCTCTACAAAGGCTGCTGTAGAAGTCTCATAATTATCCAATAGGGTACCACCTAAATCCCATATGTAGTCGTGATATTTCATACCCTTCATTATACCATTTTTTTATGAAAAAAGCGATGATTTCCTAGATTTTTCCAAGCAAAAACGAGAGCCGAACTCTCGTCTTACTGTTGATTTCCAAAGACATCTCGATAGATCATGCCGTCTCGTAAACTTTCAGCATCTCCTCCCAATTGCTCTACCAACTCATAGGCAAAGGCAAGTGCGGTTGACGGTCCTCGGCTGGTTGTTAGATTACCATCCACAACCACTGTTTGCTTTTGATAAATTCCGTCAGTAATTTGCTCCTGAACTCCGTCATAACAAGTAAAGTGTTTGTCTTTCAGGACACCTGCTTGATGAAGAGCGATTGGGGCTGCACAGATGGCAGCAATTTTCTTTCCTGCTTGATTAAAGGCTTGAATCTCAGAAATGAGGGCTGGATTATCCCGTAGGTGAGCTGAGCCTGGCATGCCACCTGGAAGAACTACCAAGTCATAGTCGGACAAATCACCATCAAAGATACTGTCGGCTTTTACCTGAATGCCATGTGATCCTGCCACCTGCTCTTCAAATCCTACCATATCACATGAAATGTTTGCTCGACGCAAGACATCAACTACTGTCAAGGCTTCAATTTCTTCAAAACCCTGGGCTAAAATAACTGCTACTTTTGACATAGTGGCCTCCTTATTTGATTTGTTTTAGGACGACTTTCTTTCGTTTAAATGGAACTTTTCCACTTTTCTCCTCCGCTAGGTTTGTCTGGTAACTCATAGACAAGAGGAGACCGACACCGATGAGGTTGCTAATAATTGCGGAGCCCCCTTGAGAGATGAAAGGTAGAGGAATCCCTGTCAAAGGAAGTAAGCCTGTCACGGCACCGATATTTTCAAAGATATGGAAGAGCAACATCATGATAAAACCAGTCGAAATGTAGGTGTAGAACTGGTTATTTGACCTGAGCGTAATCTTCAACATCCGGTAAATAAGAAGTAAGTACAGGGCAACGACAAAGACCGAACCAATAAAGCCAAAGTCTTCAGCAATCACTGTGAAAATCATATCACTCTCACGTACCGGAATGAGGAGATTGGACACATTGAAACCTTGCCCAAACAAGCCACCACTTCCAATCGCAATTTGTCCCTGCGCCTGTTGGTAAGTCGTTGTTTGCGCGAAGTCAAAGGGATTGAGCCAAGCCAAGATGCGGTTGATCTGGTAGGTTGGCATTCCAATCTGATGCAAGAAGGCACGTCCATCCTTGCTTATAAAGATGGCCATGAAGCCTGCAACTGCAGTCACTCCTGTCGCAAAAACAGGAATGATAATCTTCCACGAAACACCTGAAAGGAGAACCATACCTGCAAAAATAGCTACAAAGACCAAGGCAGTCCCTAAGTCACTTTGTAGGGCTAAGAGGATCAAGACTGGGATGGTAAAGGCAATCATCCAACCAATTAATAGGAAATCCAAGGGAATAGTTCGTCGCCATTCCTTGTGTTTTTGAGTGAATTGTACGATGGCTCGAGCTAGCATCAAGATATAGGAAATCTTCATGAACTCCGATGGCTGAAAGAGTGTCGTTCCACCAATCGATACCCAGTTCTTGGCACCTGTAGAAGCTACCAAACTCGGATTGTAAAAAACAAGAGGTAGAATCATCAAGACTAGACCTAAGCCATAAAGGTAGGGAGTCACCTTCCATAAAAACTCGGTATTAAAGAACATGACGACAAACCCAATGATAAGACCCAAGGCAATCCAAGCGATTTGCTGACCTAGAATTGGAAGTACATTATTGGGATAGTCATGACTAACTGCTATATAAATGGCCACTACTCCAATCACCAGTAAACAAAACACTGGTAGGAGGAGGCTATAATCGACTCGAGAGTCGAAGGAACGTTTCATATTTTTTACCTTTTCTCTTTCTTGGATTTTTCTTTCATTTTATCGCGACGGGATTGGAGAAAATCAGCTACAGCAGGCTCTAGCTTTTCTCTAGAAAGGACTTGAACATCTCTTTCTTTTGACAAGGCCTGGGCGATTTGTTTGCCATAGCGCTTGCTGACGACACGACTGTCTAAGATTAGAGCAACCGAACCTTGGTCAGATCGTCTAACAGTACGACCAAGGGCTTGTTTTAGCCGAATGATCGCCATCGGTAACTGATAATCATAGAAAGGATTCTTCCCTTCTTGACGCAGTTCTTGGTTTAATTTTTTGGTTAACGGTTCTTGGGGATTTTGGAAAGGCAATCTCGGAATCACTTGAATCACGCAAGGATGGGTTGAAAAATCGACTCCTTCCCAGAAACTACCTGTTCCAAGCAAGATCTGGCGTTCACCTTTTTCAAAACGTTTTTTCAGTTGGCTTGGTTCCCCATTTTTATACTGAGCTAGATGCGGTTGGTCGAGCAGGTCCGAAACTGCCAGCAACATCTCTTTTGAAGTAAACAAGACCAATATAGGTTCTTGAAAGGCTTGTAACCTTCGGATAACTGAAGCCACTTCACTAGCATAGTCAAAAGGCGAAACTTCTGTCACAAGAGGAAAGTCATTGACTAGAAAGACTTCTTGTTGTTTCTGCTTTGCTACATCAAGCCTAACAAGCGGAGCATCTGGAAATCCCAACAAATCTGCTAAGGAAACCCGATTGCTGATTTCAAGAGTGGCAGATACTCCTAGTAGCCTGCAATCTTCTGGCAATAAGTCTGCTAGGATAAAGCGACCTTTTTTGCTTGAACAAATCAAGACATCCTTGCTAGATTGCTCTGATATAGCAAGCCAAAATTCACGATCCGACGTGAAAAAGTTTGCAAGCTCTCTATACTCTGGGAGAGTTAACTCCGAAAAATGCTGGCGCAACTCTTCAAGAGAATCCAACCACTTTTCATTCTTCAGACCTGACTGATAGTGCTCTATCAAGTAACGACATTCAAAGCCAATACTTTCAAGCAAGCGTTTCTGAACCAAATCTTCCTCTGTCTCCAAGGACTTATCAAGCTGGGTTACAAGATCCTCAAGGCGATAAGCCTGCTGGGCTAGATTTTCAAGAGCTAGCAGCATTTTTTGAGCTTCATCCAAAATTACCAAACGGTTGTCGACAAACTCTGGATTGTCTTCCAAACGAGTGACCAGATAGGCATGATTGGTCAGAAGAACACGACTGGTCTTGGCCTTTTCCTGCCCTCGTTTCCAAAAATCCTCTGTAGCAAATAAACTTTTCTTTGAAAGCTTGCCATCGTGGACTAGTTCCGGCAGAAAATGCTGGTAGCGATAAAGCTGCCCGATTTCGTCCAAGTCACCTGTCTCTGTCTCTGTTAGCCAGATAAGCAACTGCATTTTAAAGCGTGTGAAAAGGCGATTGGACTCAGATCGATAGAGAATTTGATGAAAGGCATCCAGTTTCAAGTAATTTTGAGGACCCTTGAGACTATGAATCTCCAGATGGAAGACCTCTTTTAAACGCTGACCTTCTTCTTGCATGATTTGATTTTGAAGAATTTTGGTTGGAACACTCACTAGGATACCTGCTTGACTCTCCAAGTTCAAAGCTGGGAGGAGATAACCATAAGTCTTGCCCAATCCCGTTTGAGCTTGGATAAAGGAAGTCTGGTATTCTTCCAATAATTGCTCAACCTTCTCCGCAAATTCCAACTGTTGCGGACGCTCCTCCAGCCTCAATAAAGAAATATTTTTAGCAAAATCTTTGGATAACTTTCGTGGGACTAAGACTTTGCTTTCCTTTCTGAGGAAAAGCCCATGAAGTTCCATCAAGTCTGGCGAAGATAAGAGAGATTGTTGCTGATAGACTTCCTCAATCACCAGATAACTTTCATAGAGAAGGTTGTCTGCAAGGTTTAATAAGCTTTCTAAGAGCCCTTTAGGTAGCTCAAAAAGTTTTTGACGCATGTAAAGCAAGAGTTCAGCTGTTGCCTGAGCATCTGACAGAGCAGTATGGGCATGTTCCAGCTCAATGCCCAACTCTTGACAAAGGATACCTAAGTTATACTTTTCAAACTGAGGATACAGAACTTGGGCAAGCTCAACTGTATCCACCCGCGGTGTGCGCAATTCATATCCTTCCAAAAAGAGAAATTCTGCAAGAAGGTTGGCATCAAACTGTACATTGTGCGCAACAAAAATACCGTCCTTAACCAATTCAAAAATTTTTCCAGCCACCTGAGAAAACTCTGGTGCCGCAGCCAAACGCTGATCGGTCAGACCCGTTAATTCTTTGATATGAGAATCCAAGGGTTCGTGGGGATTGACATCAGTCGCATACTGATCGATGATTTCACCATTCTCAATCACCACAATGCCTACTTGAATAATTTTTGCCTTGCTTCCGGTGCTGGTCGCCTCTAAATCAACGACCACATACCGATCATTTCTCGCATTCATCATTAAAAATTATATCAAAAAAAGCATGATTTGACACCCCTCAACTTTGATAAAAATCTCGCTTTAATTGCGAGTTTGACTAAAAATCAAGACCTTAAAAGTTAGAATTTCACGCAAGTTCAGCAGTTGATTCCTGGTTCTGAGGTATTTGAAAACTTTATCAACAAAGCTACATCAACATAAAAAGACAACCAAGGTATTAGTTGTCTTTTTGAGATATTTTTTTCATTGCTTTCGGAAGTAGCTTGCTAATTTCTGTTGGCAAGACAAGATAGTTTTCTTGAGCTAGTTCTTGCGCGATAGCTGAATGAAGGTGAGTCGCTACCACCACTCTCTCATAGAGGCTGACTTGGTGAAACTGACCTGCAAAACCTGCAATCATCCCGGCCAGAGTATCTCCCATCCCACCAGTTGCTTGATAGGGGCCTCCGACTTCTAATTGATAATATTCAGGCTGCCCAGCTTGCCAGATACGAGTCTCTGGACCTTTCTCAACTAGAATCGTTCCTTGAGGAAAAGCTGAAAGAGCTCTAGCAGTCGCCTCTGTATTCTGATGGTCAAGAACTATACCAGACAGTCTTTCCCATTCCTTTTGGTGGGGAGTTAGGATGAGCTGACTGGAAGGAAATGGTAACTGGCCGTTTGCTAAGATGCCCAAAGCACCGCCATCTGCAATCAAAATCTGGTCTTTTCTAAGGCTGTCAAAGACCCGTTTTACGAGTTCTTCTCCAAATGCATCCTCTCGCAAACCCGGACCTAACAAGACAACTTCTGCCTTTACTAACTGTTCTTTTAACAATTGCTGGTCTTGAAGAGAAAATGCCATGGCCTCAGGTAAATGACTGTGCAGAGCCGGAATATTCTCCTTATCCGTTCCAACAGTCACCAAACCTGCCCCACTTTTAACAGCTGCAATAGCTGACATGATGATAGCTCCCCCATAAGGATAGGTCCCTCCCAGCAAGAGCAGACGCCCGTAATCTCCCTTATGGCTGTGACGAGAACGTTCAATAATAACTTTTTCTAATAAAGTTTGATCAATCACTTTCATCGTTATTTTCCTCAACTATCCTTTATCTGATTGTTTTAAAACAACTTGATAGACTTTCTTAGTCCACTCTTCTAAGTCTTCTCCAGCATAGTCAAGATAATACACCCTATCTTGTATTTTGGTTGGAATAATATTTTCAAATTGGCTCTTATTATGAGTTGGAATAATGCAAATATACAACTCACTTAATAAATTCAGCATGTTCTTAATTTTTGCAACATGGTAACCATCAAAAATATAACCAGGAACTTTAATCAAATCTGTATAGATAAAATGAAAACTTACTCCAGGAATAAACTTGTCTTGTAATTCTTCCTCTGAAGGAGCTCGACCTAATAAACGCTCCATCGCCAATCGATAACCAGAACTTGTATTTGACCATCCTAACATGACATAGTCAAAATAATCTTTCGGGTCAGATGCAGCATTTCGACTATCCAAAACCAACTCCTCAGCACCTTTCCCAAAAGCTTTTACAGCAGATAAGAGCTGGCCTGTTTTAAAAATAGAAATCGCTGCATCTATAGTCGTAGTTTGACTACAGTAGTCTGAAGTCACTAACCTCTTATGTAGATCATAAGTCGAAGCTACTCTTTTATCTGTAGGGGTAAATGGTGGAAGAAAGGGATGCTGACAGATGTAATCTAAAATCTCTTTTTTTAAACAAGAATCAGCACACTCGATACTTGTTTGACGTTTATGAAATTTTTCGTAAGCTATAAATTTAGCAATTTTTTCTAATTCCCACTCTTGAATATTTGGATAATCAAACAGTGCTAAGTGGTATATTCCATCCCATTGTAAACTATATTCTCCATTATAAATTTTTAAAATCATCTAATCACCTCACTCCATTATACTACAAAAGGAGGTTCAGACCTCCTTCTACACTATTTCCCCTTAAATTCCGCAAAGGTCTGTAAGATTTTAGCCGCTACTGCTGGAGAAGGAGCTCCTTTTAGCTCTAACGTGTCATCTGCATATGGAGTAAGGCCAGCAAAGTCTCCTATCTGAACTGAATAGAGCGACGTTTTAAACAGTTCAATATCGTTTTGGTCATTTCCAAAAGCGATGAAGTTCTCCCCACATAACTTTTCAACAGTTGTCGCCTTATGAGTATCCAAGGGATTAACATAAAGGCACTTTTCATGCGCATGATAGGAGAGATGAGCCTGTCCTAGTCTTTCTAGCTGACCAAGCAGATCATCAAGCAAATTCTCATGGTCACCCATATAAACGACTACCTTAATCGGAGTCCCTAAGTCCTCAAGTTTCTGATGACGAGCCACCTTTAGGGGATCCACACTGGAAATAAATGGAATCTTCTCTACAATCTGACCGCTATAGTCAAAGCAATCATCTGCAAAAAAAGGGAGATTGTAGGTCTGGCAATAATCCACTAGCGCATGATAAACTCTAGCATCGAGATTCCTTTCGAAGATAGCCTGCCCCAGATGATAGGCTACGCCACCATTCAATCCTATGACCAAGCGCTGACTGAGTTCAGGGCCTAATAAACCCAAGCAATCCCTATAAGAACGGGCTGAGGCAAACACAAGCTCATGCCCATAATCTTCAGCCTTTAAAAGAACCTGCTGAATCTCCTCATCAATGGTCATGTAGTCAAAAGATAGCGTTCCATCCAGGTCAAATACGAATTTCATCTTCCTAGTCCTCGTTCAGTGTTCGAAGCGCTGCCTGATAGGTTTGCTCCATTAGCATGGTAATAGTCATAGGTCCAACTCCACCAGGTACAGGTGTGATGTGACTAGCAAGTGGTGCAACCGCATCATAATCAACATCTCCACAAAGCTTGCCATTTTCATCTCGGTTCATCCCAACGTCAATGACAACCGCTCCCGGTTTGACAAAGTCAGCAGTCACAAACTTAGCGCGACCGATTGCAACCACAAGAATATCTGCCTTAGCAGTCACCTTGGCAAGATGATGGGTGCGTGAGTGAGTCAAAGTCACAGTCGCATTCTTGGCTAAAAGAAGCTGAGCCATTGGTTTCCCAACGATATTTGAGCGACCGATAACAACCGCATTTTTACCTTCTAGATCAATCCCATATTCATGAAACATCTCCATAATTCCTGCAGGTGTTGAAGGAATCATAACTGGATGACCAGACCAGAGGCGACCCATGTTTAGGGGATGGAAACCATCCACGTCTTTTTCGGGGTCAATGGCTAATAAAACTGCCTCTTCATCGATATGTTTTGGCAAAGGTAACTGGACCAAAATCCCATGCCAAGCTGGATCTTGATTGTATTTGGCAATCAAGTCTAATAATTCCGCTTGGGTAATGGTCTCTGGAACTCGCACTACTTCACTACGGAAGCCAGCAGCGAGAGCTGACCGTTCCTTATTGCGAACGTAGACTTGGCTGGCAGGATTGTCTCCCACCAAAATCACTACCAATCCTGGAACTAGACCTGTTTCTTCTTTTAGTTTGGCCGTCTTTTCAGCCAACTGTCCTTGTAACTTAGCTGCAAGAGCCTTCCCATCGATAATCTGAGCCATATCTCTTCTCTTTTCTATCAAATATCTTCTATTATAACAAAAAACACCTTGTCATTCTAACATTTCTTGACTAATAGACCTTATAGTCTGAAACTATAAGAAAAAGCTCGTATCGAGCTTTTATGCCTATTTATACTAGGTAAATTTGTCATGCTTTCTTTTTGACTTTTGGAGACGGTAAGACTTCATACATATCCTTAATTAATCTCGTTAGAAATGACTTATCTTCAATATCTTCTATCAAAATCATCTCCTTAGCTCCTTCATAAGGACGTTCAAGCCTAGTCTGTCCCAGTTGATCCATGACTACCTTCACAGGCTTCAGTAACAGACGATTATCATAGATTCCCCCAATAATCTTCCCACGATAATAAAGGATATACTCTCCCATCATAGGACGATAACTTATCTCCTCTAACTCCGATAGCTGTTCGAGAATAAAATCTAAATATTCTTTACTGGAAGACATAATGCCTACTCCATTTCTTCTAAAAATGAGGTCTTACAAAACCTTACTCAAAAATTCCTTGGTCCGTTGTTCTTTTGTTTGATCGAAAATCTCCTCTGGTGTTCCATCTTCGACAACAACTCCATCCGCCATAAAGATAACACGGTCTGCTACCTCACGCGCAAAGCCCATTTCATGAGTCACAATCACCATAGTCATCCCTGATTTAGCGAGGTCTTGCATAACAGCTAGGACTTCTCCAACCATCTCAGGGTCTAGGGCTGAAGTCGGCTCATCAAAAAGCAAAACATCTGGTTCCATAGCAAGTCCACGTGCAATGGCAATCCGTTGTTGCTGACCACCTGACAAACTCTGTGGATAGGCCGTTGCCTTATCTGGCAAGCCAACTTTTTCTAACAGTTCCTGTGCTCTTTTCTCCGCAACTTCCTTGCTTTCACCTTTGGTTTTAATTGGTGACAAAGTGATATTTTCCATCACTGTCATATTGGGAAAGAGGTTGAATTGTTGGAATACCATACCCATCTTTTCACGCATAGCAAAAAGGTCATTTTTCTTATCTGTGATATCAACTCCTTCAAAGATAACCTTACCTTTACTTGCTTCTTCAAGGAGATTCATCGAACGAAGGAGAGTTGATTTCCCGCTCCCTGACGGACCGATAATGACCACAACTTCTCCACGTTTAATCTCAAGATTGATGCCTTTTAAAACTTCATTTTTCCCAAAAGACTTATGTAGTTCTTCAATTTTAATCAAGGTTTCTGTCATTATTTCTTGTCTCCTTGTCCAATATGTTTTTCAAATGCTTTCAACGCCACTGTCAAAACAGAGGTCATAATCAAATAGTAAAAGGCTGCAAATAAAAGGGGAGTCAATGGTAAATAAGTTGTTGTTGCTACTGTCGTTGCACCATTCCACAACTCCATCACCCCAATCGCAGACAAGAGGGAACTATCCTTGATAATGGTGATAAATTCATTTCCCAGAGCTGGAAGAATATTTTTGATAGCTTGTGGCAAAATGACATAACGCATGGCATTTTTCGGACGAATACCTAGAGAATATGCGGCCTCTAATTGCCCTTTAGGAACGGCATTGATCCCCGCACGAACAGTTTCTGAAACGTAAGCACCACTGTTCATAGAAATAATCAGAATACCAGGAATCAAACGAGAAAGATCAACTCCTAAAATTCCCACTTGAATAGTTGGAGCATTGATATGCATAAGAGCAAAGGCAATCATAATCTGAACCATCATCGGAGTTCCACGGAAGATCCAAACATACACATTTGCAAACCAAACGAGCGGTTTAAAGCGTGAACGTTGGGCAAAGGCCAGTAACACACCTATAATGGTCCCTAAGCAGACAACAAAGATGGAAATCAATACGGTAATCAGAGCACCATAGTTAAAATATGGTAAATACTTTGGTAAAAAAGAAAAATTCATATTCAATCAACTTTCTATGTATTGGATTGTATGATTATAACATGAATTGAATTAAAATGCAATCCTTTTTCTCTAATTTTAACAACTAACTTGATAGAATGGAGAAATAGAGAGAAATCACAGTTTTTTTCTAGTCAACTACCTCTTGTTTATGGTAAAATAGAAACGATAAGAAATGGAGGAGAATCAAAATGGAATCACATTTGGTTAGAATCATTAACCGCCTAGAAGCAATGACAAAAGATGGTGGAAATCTAAAACGTAATTTTGAACGTGAAGGTGTTGTTGTCGCAGAAGTTGCATACAGCCATGACGAAGAAAACGGATCACTCTTCACCCTTCGCGATGTAGAAGCTCGTGAAACTTATACCTTTGATAGCATTGATTTGATTGCAATGGAGATCTACGAACTTCTTTACTAATATAAAAACAACGGGCAGTAAGGCCCGATGAATGAGAATCCTTTTTGTCACCACAAATGGGATTTTTTCTTACCTTCAATGTCGCTTGATTCTCCATAAATCCTTCTTTTAAAAACGACCACTTCCCAATCTTTTTACTTGCTTTACACCTTAATCATGCTATAATGAGAGTATAAAACTTTGACTATTCTTGACCTTTTTCTTAGACCAAGAATAAGAATGAAATGAGGTAGATGTATGCTCTGTCAAAACTGTAAAATTAACGACTCAACAATTCATCTGTATACCAATATCAATGGACAGCAAAAGCAAATTGATCTCTGTCAAAACTGCTATAAAATTATCAAAACAGAT
This sequence comes from Streptococcus sp. 517s, assembly GCF_054445985.1. NCBI lineage: Bacteria > Bacillati > Bacillota > Bacilli > Lactobacillales > Streptococcaceae > Streptococcus > Streptococcus sp. 517s. Next base: position 1,243,515 of record NZ_CM136847.1, read on the forward strand.
CCAAATAATACCCTCTTTAAAGGAATGACTGACTTAAACAATCATGACTTTGATCCATTTGGCGACTTTTTCAATGATTTGAACAATTTCAGACCTTCTTCTAATAACATTCCTCCCACTCAATCAGGTGATGGTCACGGTGGAAATGGGGGTTATGGGCCTCAAAACCGTGGTCCACTTCAAACACCTCCTAGCCAAGAAAGAGGACTCCTAGAGGAATATGGTATCAACGTAACTGAGATTGCTCGTCGGGGAGATATTGACCCTGTTATCGGTCGAGATGAGGAGATTATCCGCGTTATCGAAATCCTCAACCGTCGAACCAAGAACAACCCTGTCCTTATCGGAGAACCTGGTGTTGGTAAAACAGCCGTTGTCGAAGGTTTAGCTCAGAAGATTGTCGATGGCGATGTTCCCCATAAACTCCAAGGCAAGCAAGTTATCCGTTTGGATGTGGTTAGTCTAGTTCAAGGAACAGGTATTCGAGGCCAATTTGAAGAACGTATGCAAAAACTCATGGAAGAAATCCGCAAACGAGAGGACATCATCCTCTTTATCGATGAAATCCATGAAATTGTTGGCGCAGGATCAGCAGGTGATGGCAATATGGATGCAGGCAATATCCTCAAACCTGCCCTTGCCCGTGGTGAATTGCAACTGGTCGGTGCCACTACTCTCAATGAATACCGTATCATTGAAAAAGATGCTGCTCTAGAGCGCCGTATGCAGCCTGTCAAGGTAGATGAACCAACTGTCGAAGAAACCATTACCATCCTCAAAGGGGTTCAAAAAAAATACGAAGACTACCATCATGTCAAGTACACAGACGCTGCTATCGAAGCTGCTGCCAATCTTTCCAACCGCTACATCCAAGACCGCTTCTTGCCTGACAAAGCTATTGACCTTTTAGACGAAGCTGGTTCAAAGATGAATCTGACACTGAACTTTGTTGATCCTAAAGTGATTGATCAGCGTTTGATTGAGGCTGAGAATCTCAAAGCTCAGGCTACACGAGAGGAAGACTTTGAAAAGGCTGCTTATTTCCGCGATCAGATTGCCAAGTACAAAGAAATGCAAAAGAACAAGGTGACCGATCAGGATACTCCAATTATCAGCGAGAAAACCATTGAACATATCATTGAGCAGAAAACCAATATTCCTGTTGGAGAACTCAAAGAAAAAGAACAGTCTCAGCTTATCCATCTAGCAGACGACCTCAAAGCTCATGTCATTGGTCAAGATGAAGCTGTCGATAAGATTGCCAAAGCCATCCGTCGTAATCGTGTTGGACTTGGTACTCCCAACCGCCCAATCGGAAGTTTCCTCTTTGTCGGACCAACTGGTGTCGGTAAGACAGAACTTTCCAAACAACTAGCCATTGAGCTCTTTGGTTCTGCTGACAGCATGATTCGCTTTGATATGAGTGAATACATGGAAAAACACAGTGTGGCTAAATTAGTCGGTGCTCCTCCAGGCTATGTAGGCTATGATGAAGCTGGTCAACTGACTGAAAAGGTTCGTCGCAATCCTTACTCACTCATCCTTCTCGATGAAGTTGAAAAAGCCCACCCAGATGTGATGCACATGTTCCTTCAAGTCTTGGACGATGGTCGTTTGACTGATGGGCAAGGACGCACAGTTAGCTTTAAGGATGCTATCATTATCATGACCTCAAATGCGGGTACCGGTAAGGCCGAAGCCAGCGTTGGTTTTGGAGCTGCTCGTGAAGGACGTACCAACTCTGTTCTCGGCGAACTCGGTAACTTCTTTAGCCCAGAGTTTATGAACCGTTTTGACGGCATCATCGAGTTCAAAGCTCTCAGCAAGGACAACCTTCTCCAAATCGTCGAACTCATGCTAGCGGATGTCAACAAACGCCTCTCCAGCAACAATATCCACCTCGATGTGACAGACAAGGTCAAGGAAAAATTGGTTGACTTAGGTTATGATCCAAAAATGGGGGCACGCCCACTCCGCCGTACCATTCAAGACCATATTGAGGATGCCATCACTGACTTCTACCTTGAAAATCCAAGTGAAAAAGACCTCAAAGCAGTTATGACAAGCAATGGTAAGATTCAAATCAAATCTGCCAAAAAAACTGAAAAAATCAAAGAGAATACTTCTGAAAGAGAAGATTAGAACTCATAAAAAAGAACAGGAAATCTTGTTTCCTGTTCTTTTTTAATTCTCTTCTTGAACTTGATAGCGAAGAATTGTTTTTAATTTGCTTGGCTCCGTTCGATGAAGGTTATTGAGATAAATTTCTCGGTGGACTTCCGAAGTTCTTTTGAGCTTATGAAGTTGACAAAAATGCTCCATCTCTGCAAAAGTCTCATTTTCAGTATCAAAAGGTCCTACATGAATCATAGCAAGGCTTTGGCCTTCTTCTATCTTTTCAAAACGAACAGCCTCATAGAGAGGATTTGGCTTCTTGATTTTGACCTCTTCCAGAGCTTCCTCAAATAGTTCTCTCGTAATAAAATCGGGTTGCCCAATCATAATGCTATAAGAAAGCTCACTTTTTACCAGCTCTCCTTTCTTCTCCTTTTTCCATACCCCTTCTAAAGGAAAGACAGTAAAATCAGTGTAAACCTCATCCAGAGGAGCTTTTTTATACTTCATCTTTATCGCATAGGCTAAGGCATATAAGGCCCCTACTCGTTCTGAAAAATCTTCTTGATTTGGATCGCCTTTACCATCAATCACGATATAGGATTGACCTGGCACCTGCAAGATGCTGGGCCTAGCCTTCACTTGATAAAGAGCTTTTGCTTCTTTTCTCCATTCGTATTTCATTTGGTTCTTCTCCTTTCTGTCTCTAGTATAACACCAAAACCCTGACATCTTTTGTCAAGGTTTGTAAAGTTTTTGGATTTTTTCTACTCTAGAAAGTAGTTCCTTCTTCACATAATCGGGTTCGAGTATTTCCACTCCATCTAAATAAGACAGGAGGTAAGTATACATGCTTTCGTGCTCTGGTAAGACTGTCTTGACATAGTAGTAGCCATCTTTCCCCAAGCTAATCGCATCTTCTGAAAAATCTTCATCAACCCGGAAAGCAAGCTTGGGACTAAACTTCAAGGAAACTTCGATTTGATGTGCCACTTGATCTGAACCATCAACCCAATCCTCCACATTTTTCTGCTTCACAGTTTCAGTTGTTAGGTGATAGTTCCTAATTCTGGATAATTTGAAAAAACGCCACTCTTCTTTCAAACAACAGTAGGCATGAAGATACCAATCTCTCTTTTTAAATATGAGTTTAAAAGGTTCAACTGTACGAACCGTTTTCTGACCACTCCCACCCAGATAAGTGACCACCAGTCGCCTCTTCTCTAGAATAGCTTGTTTGATGTTATCAAATAATTCTTTTTGACCTTCTCGCTTTCTCCAGTCAGTCAAGTCTACCTCTATCCAAGGGCTGGTAGAAACTTGAAAAATAGATTCCAATTTTTCAAGCAACAGGTCTTGCCTATCATTGGTCAGGGCTTGAAGCCCTTGCAAAGATGACAGAAGTTCTAATTTTTCATCCTCCGATACGAGAGTACGATCCAGAACAAAGTCTTTCATTAAAAAGATTCCGCCCGCCTTTCCAGGTACTGAATATAGAGGGATTCCCGCCATACTCAACCGCTCAATATCGCGATAAATCGTTCGTACAGATACTTCAAATAATCGGGCTAATTCAGGAGCCGTTGTACTGCCTTTTTCTAAAAGTAGGTATAGGATACGAAATAGTCTTGATTCTGCCATAAAATCACCTCTCTTTTATTATACCAGTTATAGTGCTAGGGTTGGAAAGTTTGACTAGACAAATACTAATCAAGACAAACTAGCTATTTCTGCACAAGTTCGTTGGTTTATTCTTGACAGCTAGCCCCTCGTCCATTATGATAATAATAAAGATACTAGAGAATGAGGAAAATGCAATGGCAAACCCAACTTTTGGTGAAAAAAAAGAGAATGTGACCTACCAGTCCCGCTATGGTGTGTACGCAGTTATTCCGGATGCGGAGAAAAAACAAATTGTCTTAGTCCAAGCTCCCAATGGGGCTTGGTTCTTGCCAGGTGGAGAGATTGAAGCAGGCGAAGATCATCAAGAAGCACTGAAGAGAGAACTAATCGAAGAACTTGGCTTTACAGCTGAGATTGGAACCTATTATGGACAAGCTGATGAGTATTTCTACTCTCGCCACCGTGATACCTACTACTACAATCCAGCTTATCTCTACGAAGCTATTTCTTTCCAAGAAGTACAAAACCCCTTAGAAGATTTTAATCATATTGCTTGGTTTCCTATTAATGAGGCAATTGAAAAACTCAAACGTGGTAGCCATAAATGGGGAATTGAAGCTTGGAAAATCCAGCATGGAATTGGCTAAAATACACGATTTTATCCAAAAAGTGCTATAATAGAGTTAGAAAATCGGAGGAACTGTTATGAAGCTTATCAACACGACTAATTCACACTCGCAACTTGTTAAAAGCCAATTAGAAAGTACTGACGCAACTCTTGTCGAGGTCTATTCGGCCGGAAATACAGATGTGGTTTTCACACAAGCCCCGCTTCACTATGAAATCCTCATTTCCAACAAACACCGTGCTATTCGTGAACCCGAAATTGAAACCATCCAAGACTTCTTCTTGAAACGTAAAATCGACAAGGGAAGCATCGATGAAGCCAATATCAAAACCCTCTATTCGGATAAATTGATTGAGATCTCAATCCCTATAAAATAAGGATACCAGCTTAAAAGCTGGTCTTCACTTACAAAAAAGATTGGTAGTTGTGTACTACCAATCTTTTAATTTTATTTCACAGCTTCTTTCAAAGCCTCTACCTTGTCTAAACGTTCCCATGGAAGGTCAATATCTGTACGTCCCATGTGTCCATAAGCCGCTGTTTGACGGTAAATTGGACGTTTAAGATCCAGCATTTGGATAATTCCTGCAGGGCGAAGATCAAAGATTTGACGCGCTGCTTTTTCAAGTTTGCTTTCAGCTACTGTTCCTGTACCAAAAGTATCGATACGAACAGAAACAGGCTGTGCCACACCGATGGCATAGGCCAATTGCACTTCTACTTTCTTAGCAAGACCTGCTGCAACGATATTCTTAGCAATGTAGCGAGCTGCATAAGAGGCTGAACGGTCCACCTTCGTCGCATCCTTACCAGAGAAGGCACCACCACCATGACGAGAGTAGCCACCATACGTATCCACGATAATCTTACGGCCAGTCAAACCTGAGTCTCCTTGAGGTCCACCGATTACAAAGCGGCCGGTCGGGTTGATGAAGAATTTTGTTTGCTCATCCAAGTAGGAAGCTGGAATAACTTCTTTGATAACCTTGTCAATCACATCTTGATGGATTTGTTCATTGCTAACTTCTGGATCGTGCTGAGTTGAAATAACGACTGTGTCCACACGTACCGGACGATCATTTTCATCATACTCAACTGTAACTTGTGATTTTGCGTCTGGGCGAAGATAGCTGATTTCACCAGACTTACGAAGTTCTGCCAAGCGACGAACCAGTTTGTGGCTGAGTGAAATTGGCAATGGCATGAGTTCTTCTGTCTCATCCACTGCAAATCCAAACATGAGACCTTGGTCACCAGCACCAATCAAGTCAAGCGGATCTTGATCTGCATTTCCACGGACTTCCAAGGCTTCGTTAACACCTTGGGCGATATCCGGTGACTGCTCAACAAGCGATGGATGAACTCCAACTGTTTCCGCAGAAAAACCATATTCTGCATTCGTATAACCAATCTCTGCAATGGTATCACGAACCACACGGTTGATATCCACATAGGCATTTGTAGAAATTTCACCAAAAACATGGACAGAACCAGTGTATACAGCTGTCTCAGCAGCAACGTGCGCCTCTGGATCCTTTGCTAAAATAGCATCCAAAATCGCATCTGAAATTTGGTCTGCAATCTTATCCGGATGCCCCTCAGATACAGATTCAGACGTGAATAATTTACGTTCTGACATAAAAATGTCCCCCCTTAAAAAATATTGTTATAGAGTTACAAAGTACTGATAGGTATTTCTATAGTCTAAGAGTTACGACGCGAAAGAAATAAAAACGATGTTTTTTTATTTCTGAAGCTAGTAAGGCGCATAGGGTGAACGCGTTATAGCGGCAACCGTAGAAGGACGAGCGACTTTGGAGCCATCATTCTTTGCGAGTTACAAAGTACTGATAGAAATTTCTACCATCTTATCGGGACTATATAACTTTATCATTATATCACTTTTTACTCATTTTTGCATTCTTTTCGAAAATTTATAAAACGAAGTTACAAAAAGGAGCCATTCAGCTCCAATTTTGTTCTTAAAATGTTTGGCGTTTGGCTTTCCGCTCTGCACGGCCACGTGCGCGATTTTCAGCACGCTTGGTTTTGCGGCGTTTTTCATCAACCGCCCATTTGATTTTCTTCTTATAACCCGGTTTAACTTTTTTCTTTTTCTTCTTGACCAAGCCAATCATTTCGATATCAAGCTTATCCTGCTTCTTTTCACGATTGGCACGACGATCACGGTCATAGGTGTCTTGAAACTCTCCATCTTTGACCATCTTAGGAGTAAACTTGATCCCTAATTTCTCCAACTCACGGATATCCGAGTCATCACTTGGTTGGTAAAGGGTAATCGCTGTACCAGGCAGACCGTTGCGCCCAGTACGTCCAACTCGGTGAACAAAGAAGGACAAGTCTTGCGGAATGGCGTCATTGATAACATGGCTGACCCCTTCAATGTCAATTCCACGCGCTGCCAAGTCTGTTGCAACAATGTACTCAAAATCCAGATTTTTCACCTGGTTCATGATCCGCTTGCGTTCACGAGGGGCAATATCCCCATGAATCTTTGCTACCTTCAATCCTTGGGCAGTCAAGTAGGCATGCAATTCATCAGCACGCGTTTTTGTGTTAACAAAGATCATTGCCAAATAAGGCTGCATCAACTGAGTCAACTGATAAATTTGAGCGTTCTTGTCACGGCCCTTGGTAGAAATCAACCAATTATCGATCGTATCTGAGATAACTGTCTTGGTCTTGATTTTCTCCATAACAGGATTTGACAAGTATTTTTTCAAGAATGGTTGTAATTTTTGTGGAATAGTTGCTGAAAAGACCATGAATTGCAAGTCTTTTGGAAGGCTCCCTGCAATCTTATCAACGGTTTCCAAGAATCCCATATCCAAGGTCATATCGGCTTCATCGACAACAAAAGTCTTAGCCTTGTGAATGGCCAAATCGCCAGATTTGACCAAGTCATAGATACGACCTGGAGTCCCGATGACAATATGGGGTTGGCTGCTGGCAAGTTTTTCAATCTGACGCGCCTTATCCGTACCACCCACATAATTAACCACACGAACTTCCACTTCAGAGTGGGCTGCAATCTGACGAGCTGCTTGGTAAATCTGAGTAGCTAACTCACGACTTGGAGCCGTAATCACTGCTTGCACACTATCGCTAGTTTCATCTAATTGCTGAAAAATTGGTAATAGGAAAGTATGAGTCTTTCCTGAACCTGTTTTTGACTCGCCCACTAAGTCACGACCTGCCAAGACAATAGGTATTAATTTTTCTTGTACCTCTGTAGGAGTCGTAAACTTCAACTCCTCCAATGCCTTTTCTATATAGTTTTTAAACTGAAATTTCGTAAATGACATACTATCCTCGATTCTATTCATCTAACCATTATACCATATTTTGAACATTTTCAGTAGTCCAACTCATCTGACCTATCACAAGGCTCTCAATTTCTCCAAGTACCACTCTTAGACTAGAAATGCAAAAAGAGAAGACCAAATTGGTCTTCTCTAAGCATTAAAGCTTGCGACCAAGAAGCAACGCTGCTAGACCTGCAAGAAGAGAGCTAGTCATTAGACCAGTGAGTGAAAGCGGTGCAGTGCTACCTGTATTTGGCAATGTAGCTTGTTTTTCCTTTTCTCCTGCTGGATTTTGAGCTGGTGGATTCTCTTCAGGTTTTCTTGGTTGAAGTCTATTTACCTGATTATTATCAGCCCCCTGCTCGTCCCCTGGCTTCACTGGTGGAACTGGATTGGGTTGAGGTACTGGTTGCGGAACCGGTTGTGGTTGTGGCGTTGGTGCAGGCTGTGGTTGTGGACTAGGATCTTGCTTCACTTCAAAGACCCACTTACCGACGAAGGTTGGATTTGCCCCCTCTTCCACTTCTTGGTAACCTAGGAATGTCCATGTACCATTTGCAACAGCAACTTCTACAGGCATCGGTGCTTCTGGAACAAAAGCAATCGCTGCAGAAGAACTTGTAGTATATGTTCCACTTTGTGGAAGTAAGCTCAATACTTCTGCTGGCAAGTTGTTGTCTGCGGTTGCACTCTCGAAGCGGTAAGTCACTTTATAGGTTTCAGTTACCGGTGCAGGCAAAACATTAACTGGTACAGGAACTTCAGTAGAAGAACCATCTGGATAATCAATACGTACTTTACCTGTGTAAGTTCCTGGTTTTGTTGTGTCAATTTGACCTGCAGGTGTAATATCAACTACCTTAGTGCCAGATGGAAGACTTGGCAAGTTCGTCACATTATCGGTCAAGTCAAGTGTTTGTCCAACCTTGATAGTTTCTTCCGTTACTTGAGGCGTATAAGTTTCAGCATTTGTCGGATTCGCCTTGAATTCCCATTTTCCTACAAATTCAACATTGGCCTTGTTGACTACAGCGCTAGCTGCGTCGTAACCCTTGAAGGTCCAAATGCCATCGTTCACAGTATCTGTGTATGTGGTTTGTGATGGTTGCTGAGCGGAAACAGAGGCACCATTCACATAAGTGGCACTGTCGCTTGGAGTCAATGCGGCGATGGCTGCTGGAAGAGCCTTACCTGCTGTTGCACTCTCGAAGCGGTAACTTGCTTGGTACTTATTAGCTTCAAAGGCCCATTTTCCTACAAACTCTACATTAGCTTTATTGACAACGGCGCTAGCTGCGTCATAACCCTTGAAGGTCCAAGTGCCGTCGTTCACTGCGTCGGTGTAAGTGGTTTGAGATGGTTGTTGAGCGGAAACAGTATCCCCATTCACATAAGTTGCACTGTCACTTGGAGTCAATGCGGCGATGGCTGCTGGAAGAGTTTTACCTGCTGTCTCACTCTCGAAGCGGTAAGTTGATTGATACTTGTTGGCTTCAAACTTCCACTTACCTGTGAAAGTCAAATCAGCTTTTTTCACAATCTTACTTTTGGCATCGTAACCAACGAAAGTCCAGGTACCATCGTTCATATCATCTTTGTAAGTCGTTTCAGTCAACTCTTCTGGTACAACTTTTTGCATGTTGTAATAGCTTGAGCTGTCTTTTGGTGCTTTCTTCTGGATAAATTCAGGTAAATCAACACCAGATGTAACACTTACAAAAGTATAGCTTACATGATGCGGTCTAGGCGTTACTTCCCAGATACCCGTAAATGTCACACGCTTGCCATTATACGTCGCATTCTTCTGATCATAACCTTTGAAGGTCCAGACATAGTCTTTTTCTTCTTCAACTACTGATTCTTCAGCAGGTTGTTTGGCTACAATGGTGTCACCAACATTGTAAGAAGCCTCATCATTTGGAAGCATTCCCAAAATACTTTGTGGTAATGGAACACCTGCTTTAGATGATTTGAATACATATTCTGGATTTGGAGTAGGCACCCAGCTTCCAAGGAAAGTCTGTCTGCCTTTTCCTACAACAATTTTTTCTTTATCGTATCCTGCAAATGTCCAAGTCACTTTATTCGCTGTATCAACATAAGTCGTTTCACTTGGTTGTTCAGCCAGAATTTCCTTAGGATATAACTTGTAATCATAAGGATTTTTCGGAGTCAACTTGGTGATATGATCTGGTAATGCGAAAGCAGGATTAGTTGATTGGAACTGATAATCTATACCATTTGGCGTAAAGCTCCAAGTTCCTGTGATGGTCTTCACTTTCGTACCTGCAATAGCTTTTCCGTATTTATCCGCATCAAAACCATGGAAAGTCCAAGTACCTGTCGGAACAGTTACTGTGGTGGTGTCAAGTTTGCTTGCATCTTTGTAATCATCAGCTCGCGCAACGAAATCAGTGCCAGTTGGAAGCATCTCGCGAATCTTATTTGGAAGAGGATACGCAGGAGTCGAGTTAGTAAATTTATACTCCACTCTGTAGATCGTATCAGACTGATCAGTAGGAACCAAAATCCATCTTCCTCTAAAGAGAACGTCTCCTGTCCCTACTGTTTTCACACGTGAGGAAATAGTCGTATTATCATCTTCATAGTAGTCATCAAATACCCAAGTCCCTCTGCCATCAGGATCCTCAAATCTTGTTTTAGATGGCATTTTAACGCGAGCTTTTTCACCCTTGACAAATTCTCTTTCATAAGTGATTAGATCATACAAAGTATGTGGTGGATAGATTAAATTACCAGAAGAATCTTTTGAATCTGTATAAAAGTCATAGTAGACACTATGCTTGGTCGGCTCAAAGACCCAGTGGAGAGTGTAAGTAGAGTCCTCATCATCAGTTGGCTTTTCTATCACCTCAGGAGCAATAAATTTCCATGTACCATCATTCTCTTCATCTGTGTATGTGTAAAAATTGCGAAGGACATTCTTGACATTATCAGAATAATCTTTTGGAGATGTCGTGATAGGAGCTGGAATTTGCGCCTTCAGATCATCTGGAATAGCCTTCCCTGGGGTATCACTGACAAAGTTAAAGGAAACAGTCTTATCTCTGTGTGGTGCGAAAGACCATTTACCTGTAAAGAGAACTTTATCTTGATTAACTACCTTGCTATTAGCGTCATAGCCATCAAATTTCCAAGTACCCTCGTTATCAAAGTCCATGTAGGTCGTCTCACGTGGATATTCCGCAAATACAGTTTCGCCATTATCGTAAGTATTTGTATTACTTGGCGTCAAGGCCTTAACTGCAGCTGGTAGAGTTCGACTAGGATCTGAGCTAACAAACTCATAGTTTTCTGAGTACTTATCCGCTACAAAAGTCCAAGTACCTGTAAACTTAAGGTTCCATCCTTTATGATCCCACTCACTTACTGGTTTTTTAGTAAAATCGTAGCCTGTAAAGGTCCAGGTACCCTTGTTAACTGCATCATAGTAGGACTCTTGAGTCGGTCTAACAGACTGAACCATCTCACCTTTCGGGTATTGCTTTCTCTTTGCATACTCCCATTCAGGCATATCTACCGGCTTCAGATTATTGATCTCAGCAGGTAATGCTTTGCCAGCAGTTCCACTGAGAAACTCGTAAGTCGGTTTCCGAGGAACCCCTTTAAATACAAACTCCAATGGTATTGTAACTTTTGGTATTTCCCCATATGTAGCCGCCCGCTCTAGTTCACGGCTGAAAGTTAAATCCACTACATCTTCCTCAAAGGTCCAATTTCCTTCATTTTCCGCATCATAAAAGGGTTTGTAGAGATTTTGGGCTTCATCGTAGCGAAGCAAAGCCGCTATCGTATCCAGTATATTTTTAGGTAAATGCTCATCACGTTTATCAAACTGATTGAGAGAAAGCTTGTAATCGTATAGCTTACTTTCGAGATCTTTTATCTCCTTAGGAAGAGGTAATTTATATTCGTCACGTGAAGTCTTGGGACTACTTGGTAAATTATAAAAATTCTCAAAATCGTGCTGGTTCATAGGTTTGTAGGATACAGTGACATCCTCAAAGTATTTCCAAGTTCCTACAAACTCCACATCGCCATTGTTTGTCACTTTACTTGGAGCATCAAAGCCAGTCAAAGCCCAATAGCCTGTTCTATTAGGATATTCTTCTCGATTGGAAAAAGCATATTCAAATTCTTTTGGTCTTACTAGTTCTCCATCTGCAAATCTTCTTTTATCTTCTGGACTCCAAGTTGCAAGATAAGATGGCAAAGTTTTTTCAGGTGATCCATTAACCGCTCTATAGGTAGCCTTGTATGGTGTCGGCGTAAATTCCCACTTACCCGTGAAGAAAACATCATCTTTGTCAATCACCTGGCTATCATAGTCATAGCCCTTAAAGGTCCATCTACCACTTCCATCATTCTCTACATAAGTTGTTTCAGTTGGCTGGATGGCCTTTACTTTATCGCCTTTGTGGTAAACGGTAGTGTCTTCTGGCTTTAAGTAGCTCAGTCCCCACGGAGCTGATTTTCCTGGTGTAGCACTTTCAAACTCATAAAGTGCTGTGTGAGGAGCCTTATCCTTTTCTGGGATGACTTTCGGATTTTTATCACGAAGACCTGAATTGACAAAATTCACTAGATTGCGATAAATTTTATCAATTTCTTCTTGCTTTGTTGCAGTTTGAAGCACACTATCAGCCACTGTCATCACGCCATTCAAGATTTCTAGACTATCGTCTGTCTTACTTGAAAAGTCCTTGCTACGCAACTCTTTGAGGTAGTTCTCCAAAGTGCTCTTATTGAGACTAGCATTTGCTGGAGTTGCTTGGGCAGTGCTCGTAGTTGGCTGAGCATTTCTAAAACCCGTAGATGCTATCGCTTCACTTGTCTCTGCTACCGCAGATTCAGAAGATTTCAAAGTAACTTGGTTTTCTTTCTGAGACTCTGCTTGCTCTATTGTAGAAGAGTCCACCGAGACCTGACTCTCTGCTTTATTCTCCACTTGTTCAGTAGCCGTAAGCTCATCAGCTTGAGCTACTTGAGCGGCTCCCATGACCGCAGGCGCAAACAAAAATCCAATCGCAAGTGACACAGTAGCAACTGACAATTTGCGGATTGAATATTTTATCTTTCTATCCTGAAAAAACATTCCACTCTCCCTTTTATTTCATAATTACCATTTTATCATAAATGGTTGATCTTATCGACTTTTTTGACCGTAAATTTTTAAAAACTTATTTGTGGGCGTTTTCTCATAATATACAAATATACAAAAAACTCCTTCTCCAAAATAGTAATTTTTGTTAAAAAAATGAAAGGAAACGTCTCCTTTCATTTTTAAATATTTATTTCCAGTTTAAAATAGCATTCAAACCATAGTGGTCACTGACTTGTGGACTATTTTGACCATCAAAAACTACATGCAAACTTTTTACTTCTAAGTCTTTTGTCGTAAAGACATAGTCGATTCGTAGTGGTTCTGTATTGCCTTTCCAGCCATCAATTTCTGGCGGAACGGTATAGCTACCACTTCTTTCTTTCGCAACTTCAAATGCGTCTTGTAATCCTAATGGGCTAGCTAAAATCGCTTGATAGCCTTCTTGACCAGCTGGATTATTAAAATCACCTGCTAAAATCAGAGGTTTGTTCAACTCTTTTAATACAGCCTCAAATCGTGCCCACTCTTCTTGGAAACCTTTATCCCACCAAGAGAGATGGACACTTGCAAGAGCAAGCTCCTTATCTTCAACTTCTGTCTCCGCCAAGGCAACACGGCGAGTATGGTAGTCCGTTGGATCATCTACATCTGACACTAAAATTTCACGCGCCTTAATCGGTGTTTTGGATAAGATAGCTACACCTTCATGGTAGCGGTCATAGCCGATATGATTGTAAGCCCAAGTCCAGTAGTAGTTTTTCCCTTTCTCAGCCAATTTTTCAACCAGGAGTCGTACATAGTGGTCCTGATGAATAGGTTCTGCTGATGGTAAAGCTTGATAGTGATTGTTAACCTCTACCTCAGGCGAACTCATTTCTTGATTAATTTCTTGAAAACAGATCAAATCATAATCTTTGTCAAGAATATCTTGGAGCAAGAGCTGGAATTTTTCCTCTGCTTCTTTTTCCATCCAACTATGAGTATTGAGTGTTAAAAATTTCATGCTTTTCTCCTAAAACAAGAGGTTGGAAAACAGCTTCCAACCTCGAGTATATTACAATTCTACTTTAGCAACTGCTGTTTTAGCTGCAAGAGAACCTGTTTGTTCTAATTTAACTGATTTGATAGCATCACCATTTGTAAAGACAACCACTGTTGATGTTTCACGACCTGCTGCACGGATAGCATCCAAGTCAGCTGTCACAAGAAGGTCACCAGCAGCCACTTTTTGTCCTTCAGAAACGTGAACAGTAAATGGTTTTCCTTCAAGACTTACAGTATCCAAACCAATATGAACAAGTACTTCAAGACCTGATTCAGTAACAAGCCCAAGTGCATGTTTTGTTGGGAAGATACTTGATACAGTACCTGTAACTGGAGATACAATGTTTCCATTTGCTGGTTCTACTGCAAAACCATCACCCATCATTTTTTGAGCAAAGACTGGATCTTTCACTTGTTCCAAGGCAATAACTTGACCATCAGCTACTGAGTAAACTTCCTCAGTTACACCTTTAAAGTGTACAGTATTCTTTTGAGCTTCTGTCATTTGGCTTGGAAGAGTTTCAGGAATTACTTCACCTGAGTCAAGGATATCTTGGATATCAGATTTCAATACGTCAGCTTTTGGTCCGTAGATAGCTTGGACACCTTGTCCTTTCATGACAAGACCCATAGCTCCTTCTGCTTTCCATTGTTCCTCAGTACCAACACGATCTGCATCCTTAACAGTTACACGAAGACGAGTCATACATGCATCTACATCTACGATGTTTGCACGACCACCAAGAAGGTTAATGATATTTACAGCTTGAGAAGCTGCTGCAACTTTTGTTTCTCCTGGAGCTGCATCTTCTGATGCTCCTTCAGCAGTTTCATAGTTCCCGTTACGTCCTGGAGTTGCATAGTTGAATTTCTTAATCATGAAGTTGGCAATGAAGTACATGATGACTGCAAAGAGGACAGTTACCCAGATAAAGTTGATGATATCCATACCAAGACCAGCGTTGATAGCTAGCGGAGTACGAGTCAAGAATTCAATTGAACCGAATGAGTGCATACGAAGGTGAACAATATCCGCCATAGCAAAGGCAGCACCTTGAACAAGAGCATACACTAGGTAAAGAGGTGTTGCGATAAACATAAACATATACTCGATAGGTTCAGTAACCCCTGTCAAGAATGTTGCAAGGGCTGTCGCAATCATCATACCCTTGTATTGGTGTTTCTTGTCAGCATCAACATTGCGGTAGATAGCAACGATGACACCCATCAAGATACCGAATGAACCGATCATTTGACCAACTTTGAAACGAGCTGGAGTGATAGTTGTAAGAAGGTGTTGGTATTGGTCAGCATTTGAACCTTTAAGGTTAACAAGGTCTGTTACCCAAGCAAGCCAAAGTGGGTCTTGACCAAATACTTGAGTTCCTTTAGCTGCACCAGTAAGGATTTCGTATGTTCCACCAAGAGCTGTATAGTTCATTGGGATTGTCAACATGTGGTGAAGACCAAATGGCAAGAGCAAACGTTCCAAAGTACCATACAAGAATGGTGCGAGAACTGGAGCAGTTTCTTGAGAGTTGGCAATCCAAATACCAAAGTTATTGATACCTGTTTGAACTACTGGCCAGAAAGCTGCAAGTACAATTGCTGCAATAGCTGAACGAAGGATGACAACGAATGGTACGAAGCGTTTCCCATTGAAGAATGAAAGCGCATCAGGAAGTTTACGGTAGTTGTAGTATTTGTTAAAGGCAGTTGCCCCTACAAAACCAGAGATAATCCCTACAAAAACACCCATGTTCAATGCTGGTGCTTCAAGAACACTGATGAAGTAATCAGAAACTTTGATTGAGCCTCCAAAGAGAGTAGTGACCATAGCCTCAGGGTTTTTCAGCATATCACTTGTAACTCCAAAGATAGTACCTGTGATACGGTTAATCAAGATAAAGGCAAGCCCGGCTGCAAATGCACCACCTGCACGTTCTTTTGCCCAGCTTCCCCCAATAGCGAGGGCAAACAAAATATGAAGGTTACCGATAACCCCCCAACCAATTTGCTCTAGTACGCCACCAGTAATCACTAGGGGAGCAAGGTTTGGGTCAATCATTGCAAGTGACTTACCGATTGAAATCATCAAACCAGCAGCCGGCATAACCGCGATAACCACCATCAAAGCCTTACCGAATTTTTGCCAAAATTCGAAAGACAAGACATTTTTGAATGTATCTTTCATCATTCAAATCTCCTTTATTTTTATTTAGGCAAACGTTTTACGAAAACGTTTGCACTTATTTATAATTCAATTATACCACTTTATTTTTTTTTGTAAAGGCTTTTATAAAAAAATTGTCTACTTTTTTTAATTTTTAAAAGGAAAAAGAGAAGTTTACGAAAACTTCTCTTTAAAAATGTTTTGTTTTTCTGTTTTTATCTCAATTTGCATTTATATCCAATTAGATTTTCAAGAATCGACGCATCGAAATTCCTGAACCAATTGAACCAATGAAAATTCCGATTACAAATAGTAGAACTGTCATCAAAGGGACAAACACATCTGGTGTAATCATTGACAAGTTTTGACCTACCAAGGATTTATTGACCGATTGATAAACGATATTGTAAACAAAGAATACAAGAACTGAAGGAATCGCTGCGCCAAGCAAGCCAATAAAAGCACCTTCTAGCAAGAATGGGCCACGGATATAGCCATTTCTCGCTCCTACAAGACGCATGATCTGAATCTCACGACTACGTGAAATAATGGTGATACGAATGGTATTGGAGATGAGGAAGACTGCGATAAAAATCAAGAGCCCTGCAATAACCAATCCCCAAACACGGATAAAGGAAGCTAGTTCAAAAAGTCGTTGAGTGTTGGCTCCACCATCTTGAACTTCTGATACTCCCTCAATTTTCTTTGCTTCTTCAGCTACTGTTTTAACATCACTCGGAGAATTTGTATCGACGATATAGGCATCATAGAGAGGGTTTGCATCCCCTTCAAAGACCTTCCAATCGTCACCCATTGTTTCCGTCAGTTTCTCGTATTGTTCTTCTTTACTTGAGAAGGTAACACTTTTTACAGCAGGCATAGCTTTCAAAGCGTCATAGACCTTGTGGTAGTCATTATTGGTAACTGTCTGACCTTCTTTTTCAATCGTTTCACTGTTATCCGCTACATCCTTACGAATGTAGACCATAACACGAACGTTGTTTTCAATATCGGTAGCCAGCTTTGCTGTATTAAAAATTACGGATGCAAACAGGGCAACGAGTGTCAAGGTAATCATAACCGAACTTACTGCTGCTACTGTCATCCAGCCATTTCGTTTTAAACTCTTTAATGATTCAAATAAATGGCGAAAAAATCTACTAATCATCGTATCCATATTCTCCTTTAGCTTCGTCACGAACGACACGGCCGTTTTCAATGGCAATGACACGGTGGCGCAAGGTATTTACGATCTGGCTGTTGTGGGTCGCCATCAAAACAGTTGTACCTTGAAGATTGATGCGTTCCAACAGATTCATAATTTCCCACGAATTATCTGGGTCCAAGTTTCCTGTTGGTTCATCAGCAATCAATACTTTAGGATTGTTGACAATCGCACGGGCAATCGCAATCCGTTGCTGTTCTCCACCTGAGAGTTCATTCGGGAAAGAACGAACCTTGTGTTTCAAACCTACTAGGTCCAACACTTCCATAACACGTTTTTTGATGTTACGGCGATTCTCTCCGATAACTTCCATTGCGTAGGCAATATTCTCATAAACCGTTTTCTTAGGCAAGAGTTTGTAATCTTGAAAGACAACCCCAACACTACGACGTAGAAGCGGGATATCTTTCTTCTTAATTTTAACTAAATTAAAGCCTGCAACTGATAGGCTTCCTTTTTCGATCTTTACTTCTCGGTATAAAGCTCGAATAAAGGTTGACTTACCTGCCCCAGAAGGTCCTACGATATAGGCAAACTCTCCTGGTTCAATGGTGACAGAGACACCACGCAGGGCAGTCGTTCCATTGTCATACTTTTTGACAACATCTCTCATTTCAATGATTGACATATGAGTTCCTTTCTTTCTTAGCTAATTCGCCACTTGAGATAGGCATCGATGAAACCATCAAGGTCTCCATCCATGACCTTATCTACTTGGGAAACTTCAAAGCTTGTACGGTGATCTTTTACCATAGTATAAGGTGTGAAGACATAAGAACGGATCTGACTTCCCCATGTGATTTCTTTTTTCTCACCTTTGAGGGAATCAACTTCCGCAGCTTTCTTTTCTTGCTCCATCTGATAGAGCTTAGCCTGCAACATCTTCATGGCACGATCTCTATTTCCATACTGGGTACGATCGACCGTTGACTGGACGACAGTTCCCGTAGGAATGTGTGTCAAACGCACACCTGTTGAAACTTTATTGACGTTCTGTCCACCAGCACCACCTGAACGGAAGGTATCCATTTTGATATCATCTTCACGAATCTCCACTTCGATGGTATCATCCAGCTCAGGCATAACCTCTACGGATGTAAATGAAGTATGGCGACGTTTGGCAGAGTCAAATGGTGAAATACGGACCAAACGGTGAACACCCATTTCTGACTTGAGAAGGCCGTAGGCATTTGGACCTTCAAAAGACAAGGTCACAGACTTGATACCCGCTTCATCACCAGCTTGGTAATCCAAGACCTCTACTTTAAAGCCTTTGGCATTTCCATAACGAGTGTACATACGGAGCAACATATCCCCCCAGTCCTGAGCCTCAGTACCACCAGATCCTGGATGAATTTCCAAGATGGCATTATTATGGTCATAAGGTTCTGACAAGAGAAGGGTCATCTCATAGTTGGTCATCATCTTATCCAACTCGGTTAGCTGCTCGACCAGTTCACCATGGACTGACTCGTCTTCTGCTAAAAAGTCCAATAAAATCTCAACTTCATCCTGCAACTCTTCCATTTTACGGAAGGTGTTGTAGGTGTTTTTTAATTCATTTAATTCTTGCGACGTTTTTTGGGCCGCGATATTATCGTTCCAAAAATCAGGTTCTGTCATCTTGTTTTCCAAGATGGCAATCTCTTCCTCTAAGCCTTCGAGGTCAAAGAGACCCCCTGAAAGAAGCTAATTTTTCACGATTTGCATCAATTTTTTGACGAATTTCTGAAATGTCCATAGATACTCCTTTTCATATCGTTTTATTATACCATAATCTCTTATTTCTTTCCATATTTTGCTTTTCATCGCTTTTTGTGGCAGAAGAAAAGAGGCCCGAAAGCCTCTGGTTTAAAGGACTTTGGCAGAGGTCTGAGTGATTTCCTCCACTTGAATTCCTTCTTTTTCAAACTTATCCTTTAATGAAGTCAAATCGATTTTTCCATCAATTTGCACTTCGATGACGACCTTGCCATCCTTACGTGGAATGTTAACTGTGTGCGAGATATTTAGATTTTCTTCTACGATTAGAGTTACAATTTTTCCCAGCACACCGACTTCATTTTCTGTGATAAAACGAACGCGGATCCCCTCTTCTCCGTATCCGGCAATTTCCAAGAATGCCCGAAAGACATCACGATCTGTAATTACGCCATAAACTTGATGGTTGTCTACGACTGGTAATATTCCAATTTTATTTTTCAGCATCAGATAGGTCGCATCTTCTAGACTAGCATATCCAGAAACAGTCACGACATCTCGAATCATCACATCTTTTACTTTGGTTTTATTCAAAAGATAATTCATCTCATAGATAGAGAGACTTGTTGCTTTAGATGGGCTGGCTTCCGCAATGGTTCCTTCTGTTACCAATCCGACTAATTGATCATTTTCGATAACAGGTAAACGGTGCAGGCCTTGCTCACGCATCAAATCTGCTGCGTGTGCTACAGTCGTATCTGGACTGATATAAACTACCTTACGGGTCATGAAATCTTTAACTGCCATGAGACTTCTCCTTCTATATTGCTACTATAATTATACACTTTCTTACAAAAACTATCAAACGCTTTCATCTCTTTTTCAAGATTTTGTAACATTCAATCACAAAAAAAGAGAGAAATAGCCTTCTCTCTTAAACTTAAATCGTAACGGAATCTCTATCCTTAATCATATAGCGTTTTAAAGAAGTTAAGCTAGCTAGCCAGTACAATAGACCACCAAAGATCGCAGTAAAACCACTACCAGTTGTAAGCAGGAACATAGGACTCTGGATGTGCTTTGTTATAGGGTTGTAAACAAATAGTACTGCAACTAACAAAGAAATGATTACACAAGATAATCCTACCAGATTAAAGCCATTTGTAAACTCATAAGCTTTATGTCCTTCAAGGAAATAGGCTGACCGCAAGTCGAGTTTTCGTTTTCTTAAGATAAAGTAGTCAACAACAATCATTCCGATAATGGGGCCTTGAATATAGGCAGCCAGCGAGATAAAGGAACCGAAGTATTCATCCACTCCTCCCCAGATGGTGAGTAGGCTCACGTAAACCATGGCAATCCAAACCATTAGTTTATAGCTTACTTTGGGCATCCCGCTTTTTACAATCATACAGTTCACGTACGATCCTGTACCCTGGGTTCCAATATTAGCAAAAGCTACCAATAGTAAACTTAAAAGGGCAAAGGCTGGTGTGCTTAGAGTTGAAAGCATGGTTGTTGGATCACTTTCATAGACACCTGTTTTGACAAACATAGCCAAAGCCATCACCCCACCTGTCGCAGCAAAGAATGGCGCAACAACCCCGTATGACAAGGCTGTAGCCCAATAGCCACTACGTTCTGATTTTGCCAAACGTGGTAAGACAAATGCTTGTGTAGACCAAGAAAAGGCTACGGCCACATTTCCTTCCCCTGACATCATAAAACGTTCAATCGGTGTTAAATTTTCTTGAATGGCAGGTTGGACATTCATAATATCCCTAATCGGAACCGCAACAAAACAGATCCCAACGATGATTAGCCCGACAAATAACAAGGCTACCACTAGAAAGCGATTAGTTCCTTTAATCACCTCTGGACCCCCAAGAGCAATCAGCGTTCCAAGGAGAACACAGAGGGTGCCTAGAATCGGTGCCCATACTCCCTTGTCTAAACCAAGTCCAAAATTATTTGCCAAATGAATCATGGAGCTGGCAAAAAGATTGGCGGTAACGGCGTACCAACCAAAATTTGCCAGACTAATCACGGTTGATAGAACGGCCACCCCTTTTCTACCTAGAACGGCTCTCAACCAAATCCACAAATCAATTCCATATTTAACAGCAAACAAGATTGGGAGACATTCGATAAAAACCCAGATAATGTTGAAACTAAAAATATTAATCAACATTTGATTAAAGGTCAAATATTGAGCCACATAGGCTCCTTGGGTATAACACCAAGTTGCGATGGCAAAACCACTGGTCGATAAGAAGAGATCCCAGAAAGAGTATTGGCGATCCTTGTTGGTCATGGGAACGATTCCCGTTATGGTCTCCTGTTGAATGAAGTCATTCATCTTGGACATTTTATTGAATACCTCCTGTCATGGCTAGGATAATCAGAATATGATTGACTAGAATCATATCAATTACTTATGTAAAATAAACTTTTAAGAAAGAGGGGATAAATACACATAGATTAAGGCTTTCATTTTTCTAGTCATTTTTTAGTTTCACCTACAACTAATTGTTCAAGTTCAATACCAATTCTCATTTTGTCAGTCCTCCGACTAAAAATTAATTTTAGTTGACCATACTGCCCACTATAGTGGTACCAAATATAGAAAAACTCCGCTAATAGATTTACAGACACTCTCCTGAAATAATCCTCACAAAGGAGTAATAGTATGATGCCCCAAACACTTGAGCTAGATAGCTGTATTTCGTTTTCACATTTGAAATTTCTTCTATAAAAATTTTAAGTACCTGTTCAGCCTATTTTCTACCGTATCAATAAAGATTTTCTAAAGCCTCCATCAGGGGGCATACTCGAGTACTTCTAATCAATCCTCTATCCTTAAATCGTAACGGAATCTCGATCCTTGATCATATAGCGTTTTAAAGGAGTTAAGCTAGCTAGCCAGTACAATAACCCACCAAAAATCGCAGTAAAGCCACTACCCGTTGTGACTAAAAAGATTGAACTTTGAATTTGTGCAGTTACAGGGTTGTAAACAAATAGTACCGCAACTAACAAAGAAATGATTACACAAGATAATCCTACCAGATTAAAGCCATTTGTAAACTCATAAGCTTTATGTCCTTCAAGGAAATAGGCTGACCGCAAGTCGAGTTTTCGTTTTCTTAAGATAAAATAGTCAACAACAATCATACCAATAATTGGCCCCTGAATATAAGCGGCTAGTGAGATGAAGGAACCGAAGTACTCTTCCACTCCCCCCCAGATTGTAAGTAGGCTCACGTATACCATGGCAATCCAAACCATTAGTTTATAGCTTACTTTGGGCATCCCACTTTTGACAATCATACAGTTCACATACGATCCTGTCCCTTGGGTTCCAATATTGGCAAAGGCTACTAGTAGTAGACTTAAGAGAGCAAAGGCAGGTGTGCTTAGAGTTGATAGCATGGTTGTTGGATCACTTTCATAAACACCTGTTTTAACAAACATGGCCAAAGCCATCACTCCACCTGTCGCAACGAAGAAGGGCGCAACAACTCCGTATGATAAGGCTGTAGCCCAATAGCCACTACGTTCTGATTTTGCCAAACGTGGCAAGACCAATGCTTGTGTAGACCAAGAGAAGGCAAAGGCAACATTTCCTTCTCCAGAGAGCATAAAGCGTTCTAAAGGCGTTAAATCTCCTTGAGTTGCTGGTTGAATGTTCATAATGTCAGTGATAGGCACGGCTACAAAACAGATTCCAACAATAATCAGACCGACAATCAGCAGGGCGATGACCAAGAATCGATTGGTCCATTTAATCACTTCTGGACCTCCAAGAGCAATCAGCGTTCCAAGGAGAACACAGAGGGTGCCTAGAATCGGTGCCCATACTCCCTTGTCTAAACCAAGTCCAAAATTGTTTGCCAAATGAATCATGGAGCTGGCAAAAAGATTAGCTGCAACGGCGTACCAGCCAAAGTTAGCCAAGCTAATAATGGTTGATAGCAAGGCCACCCCTTTTCTACCTAGAACGGCTCTCAACCAAATCCACAAATCAATTCCATATTTAACAGCAAACAAGATTGGGAGACATTCGATAAAAACCCAGATAATGTTGAAACTAAAAATATTAATCAACATTTGATTAAAGGTCAAATATTGAGCCACATAGGCTCCTTGGGTATAACACCAAGTTGCGATGGCAAAACCACTGGTCGACAGGAAGAGATCCCAGAAAGAATACTGACGATCCCTGTTGGTCATGGGAACTATTCCCGTTATGGTCTCCTGTTGAATGAAGTCATTCATCTTGGACATTTTATTGAATACCTCCTGTCATGGCTAGAATAATCAGAATAAGGTTAATTAGAACTAAGACGATGACTATAGTAAAATCACTTTTTAGAAATGGCTGAGCAAACACATAGTTTGGTGATTCCATTTCTTCTAGCCTTCTTTTCGTTTCATTTGCTATTAATTCTTCAATTTCAGATGTCGGCTTCATCTCAATTCTCCTCCAAATATAAATCTAATGCAAGTTTTCCATACTGCTTGGTATAACGATACCAGATATAAAGAAATTCGCCTACTGGTTTTCCAACGCTTTCTTGGAATAGGGCCCACAAGAACCAATAATATGAAGTCACTGATACATAGGCAAAATAGTGACGTTTGGTTTTCTTATCTGGAACCTCTTGTAGATAGATTTCAAGTACCTTTTCGGCTTCTTCTACTGTATAATTTGAACATCCAATAAAGGTCCCTAAATCTCCTGCTGGATCTCCCATACCAGAATATTCCCAATCAATCAAGCTCATTTCGCCAGCTTCATTCAACAAGAAATTCGGGCTATAAGAATCTCCGTGGCAGAGAACCTTTTTCGCTTGATCTTCTTGTAGAAACTTCTCAAGAACTGAGACATTCTGATCCAACTCTTCAAGCCCATCAAATTCAAAACGATTGCTAGCCTTTAATTTTTGTCTAAAATCATCAATTCCCTCAAATTGGTCAAAGGAATGTCCCGTTTT
Organism: Streptococcus sp. 517s; assembly: GCF_054445985.1. NCBI lineage: Bacteria > Bacillati > Bacillota > Bacilli > Lactobacillales > Streptococcaceae > Streptococcus > Streptococcus sp. 517s. Next base: position 1,267,472 of record NZ_CM136847.1, read on the forward strand.
TTCTCCAGATTGGTGCAAGCGTCTCAAGAATTCCATTGCTTTTGCTACATCATCCCAATTATCATAATCTAGTTGCTTGGCGTTAGGGATAAATTCTGAAATTTTCCAGCCCTCATCCTTGTTCATGGCAACAAAGGTACGGTCAATCTTCAATTTTGCAGCAATTTCCATGGAAGCCGCTTCACTAGCACGATCGATATAATTCTCCGTTCCTCTACCTGGATGACGGTAAACATATTTCTTCCCTAGGCAGTCAAATGAAAACGAAGTGTTGGTTAAACCGTCTTTTAGAGGTTTGATATTGACAATATCTGAAGCTACACATCCCAATGTCTTACAGATGTTATCAATGATTTCCGAATTAGTATTCACCAAATAGTGTTCATCAAACTGACGCAACTCATCTAGTGAATCAAACTCCTTAACAATGTCTGCTGAATAATGCCGAGCTTCCAAAGGAAGTTCCTTGACGTGACGACTATAATAATCTTCCCAGAGCTGTTCGCGATATGGTTCATGCTTAAATTCAGTTTCTAAAATATCTACGAATTTTTCACTAAATGCACGATCAAAATAAACATGCCCTACCATAGCCCAAGTATTCGTCCCACCGATTTGAATATCGATAATCGTGTGATTGGAGTCTTCCTTAGAGCAGTATTCGTCTGTGTCCCCTTCTGCAAATATAGTCGAATAATAACCTCTGTAAATGTATCGCTCAAACGGATTTTCCACAAAATAATTATCCGAAGAGCAAATATAAGTGTTAGAAAGTTGATCTCTGACTAGCATGAGAGAAGAACAGTTGTTGTACTTGTAGTAATCATTATTCACAACAATTTTAACGCCAAACTTTTCTGCCAGATAGAACATTTTTTCTTGCAGATATCCTACAATAACTGTAATGTCCTCTATCCCAGCTTCTTGCAATTGCTTGATTTCTCTCTCAATCAAACGCTCACCTTTGACTTGAAGCAATCCTTTAGGTAGCTCATAAGACAAAGGAGCAAAGCGGCTACTCATACCTGCAGCCATGATAATGGCATTCTTCACCTGATACGGAGTTAAAGCCTCCTCACCTAAGTCAGTTAAGTGATTTTCCTCACTGATCCACTTCTCTTCTTTACATTCCTTGAGAAGATTATTTACTGTCCCCAAAGCGATATCTAGCTGTTCAGCCAATTGTCTCTGAGTAAAGTTTTCATCTTTGTGAGTCAACAAAAAACGTAAAAGTTTAAATTGTTTTTCTGATAGCATATTCTCAGCCTCTTTTGTTCAATATTTTTGTTTATTTAATTATATGATGAACACATGTTTTTGTCAAGTTAGATTCTATATTAAGAAAACGGATGCTCAAATCAGGTTCATCAAAATAGTAAGCAAACGAAGAAAGAGCCCCAAATTTGGAGCTCTTCAAATTCATCTACAAAACAATCCACTGGATCGGATGATTACTTACGTAATCCTTATCTGCCGACTAAAAAGGTCCCCCGGACTATGGGGAAATTGCTTGCGCAATCCTTATCTGCCGACTAAAAAGGTCCCCCGGACCTTTTTAGCCACCTAGATATGCTTTTCTGACTTCATCTGATGCTGCGAGTTCTTTTCCTGTTCCTGATAGGACAATCTTTCCTGTTTCAAGTACATAGCCACGGTCAGAGATAGCAAGGGCCTTGTTCGCGTTCTGTTCAATTAGGAGAACTGTTGTTCCTTGCTTCTGAATATCTTGAATGATATCAAAAATTTCTTGGATAAAGATCGGGGCAAGTCCCATTGACGGCTCATCCAAGAGAAGGAGCTTAGGTGTAGACATGAGAGCGCGTCCCATAGCCAGCATCTGCTGTTCACCACCTGAAAGAGTTGCCGCATCTTGGTTTTTGCGTTCTTCCAGACGAGGGAAACGTGAAAAGACTTTTTTCAAGTTGGCTTGATTTTCTTCACGATTCTTCTTTAAAAAGGCTCCCATTTCCAAGTTTTCCATAACAGTCAAACCTGGGAAAACATGGCGTCCCTCAGGAACTTGTGAAAGGCCACCTGCCACGATTTTTTGCGCTGGCAACTTTTGAATTTCTTTTCCTAAAAACTGAATTTTACCAGCACTTGGGCGAACCAAACCTGAAAGGGTACGAAGAATGGTTGTTTTACCAGCACCATTGGCACCGATAAGGGAAACAACTTCTCCTTCATTAACCTCGAAACTCACATCACGAACTGCTTGGATCATACCATAATGTACAGAGAGGTTTTCAACTTTTAACATAGGCATTAGGCTTCACCTCCTAGATAAGCTTCGATAACGCGTTTATTCGTCTTAATTTCGTCAGGAGTTCCCTGAGCAATCAAGCGACCATATTCCAGAACATAGATACGCTCAGTGACTTCCATAACCAAATTCATGTCGTGTTCGATGAGCATGATAGTAATTTTAAATTCATCTTTGATACGACGGATCAGTTCTGTCAATTCAGCCGTTTCTTGTGGATTCATCCCAGCTGCCGGTTCATCCAAAAAGAGGATTTTAGGTTCAGTTGCCAGAGCACGAACGATTTCTAATCGACGTTGTTGACCATAGGCAAGATTCTTAGCAAGAGTATCTGCGTCACAATCCAAATCAAAGATCTTCAGCAAGTCCAAAGCTTTACTTTTTAATTCTTCCTCATTCTTATAAAAAGCTGGCAGACGTAGAAAGCTCGCAAGGACATGCTGTTTATGATGATTGCTAAATGCGATCAAAACATTTTCCAAAACTGTCAAGTCCTTGAACAAACGAATATTTTGGAAGGTACGACTGAGACCAAGTGAGGCAATCTTGTAGGGAGTTTTCCCATTTAGGAGGTGACCATCTAGTGTCACAGTACCTTCGCTTGGTTCATAAACGCCGGTCAAGAGATTGAAAAGGGTTGTTTTACCAGCCCCGTTTGGTCCAATTAGACCAACCAACTCTCCCTCGTTCAATTCAAGAGTGACATCTCCAACAGCTGTTAGACCGCCAAAATGTTTGGTTAATTGTTTAACTTCAAGTAGTGCCATTAGTTTTGTCCCTCCTTCTTAGATTTTTTAAAGAAACGTGATAGACTCAATTCCCATGTCCCAAGAAGTCCACCTGGTCTGAAAATCATGACCAATACAAGAGCCAAGGCGTAGATAATCATACGTACGCTAGCAACATCTTGAAGGAGCATATTTAAAATTCCTAAAACAATCGCTGAAACGATGGTACCAGTAATAGAGCCAAGTCCACCAAAGACAACGATAATCAACACATTGATGGAATTAATAAAGGTGTAATCTTTTGGCACAACAGATCCGATAAAACCAGCCTGAAGTGAACCAGCAATACTTGCTGTAATAGCACCAAAGACAAAAGCGATAATCTTTATTTTTGTAGTGTTTACCCCAACGGACTCTGCAGCAATCTCATCCTCACGAACAGATAGAGTAGAGCGTCCAATTGGACTACGTAAGAAGTTGAGAGTTGCAATAGTTGTGATCACCACAAAAAGATAAACCATTTGCCAGTTGGTAAAGTTTGGAATACCCAAGATACCAGCAGCACCGTTGGTCAAACTTCCACCATTAATGATAAAGATACGGATGATTTCCGAAACACCTAGTGTCGCAACAGCTAGGTAGTCACCCTTCAAGCGGAGTGTTGGAATCCCAACGAGCAAAGCGACTGCACCAGAAATCAAGGCTCCCAAAATCATTGCTCCAAAGAAGGCACCATAGGTTGGTGATTTTGAACCAATAATCGCTGCTGCATAAGCCCCAATCGCCATAAAACCTGCATGACCGAGTGAGAATTGTCCTGAAAAACCAACGATTAAGTTCAGACCTACTGCAAGGATGATATTAATCCCAATTTGTTCTAAAATTTGGACATGGAATAGATTGAGAACACCAGCAGAAACCAATACGCTAATCAATCCATAACCCGCTAACAGAAGGAATAACCAGAGAATATTTACTTTAAGATTTGTCTTCATTGTTTACACCTTCTCTTTCACATTTTTACCAAGGATACCTGCAGGACGAATAATCAGAATTAAAAGCAAGATTCCATATACGATAGCATCACGGAAATCAGACATACCGAAGGCAGTTGCAAAAGTTTCCAACAAGCCAATCACAAATCCCCCTAGAGCTGCACCAGGAATAATCCCGATACCACCAAGTACGGCTGCAACGAATGATTTTAGACCTGGAGTCACGCCCATCAAAGGTTCAAGAGAGTTGTAGTAAAGAGCAATGAGGACACCTGCCGCGCCAGCAAGGGCTGAACCCAAAGCAAAGGTAAAGCTGATTGTACGATTTACATTAATTCCCATCAATTGAGCTGCGTCACTATCAACTGATACCGCACGCATGGCTTTCCCCATTTTTGTTTTTTGGACGATCAATTGCAATAAAACCATCAAGAGTACAGAAACTGCTAAAATCATCAATTGAACATTTGTCAAGCTAATTGGCCCCAAGTCAAAGCGGACTGTTTCAATTGCTTGAGGGAAGGCACGAGTATTGGCACCCACGAGATAAACCATTCCATATTCCAGTAGGAAAGACACCCCAATGGCAGTAATCAATACGGCAATACGTGTAGAGTGTCGCAAAGGACGGTAGGCAAGAAATTCAATCACAACACCAAGTAGTGCAGTTCCTGCCATTGAAATAATCAAAGCTAAAAAGAAATCCATTTGGAAGGAATTGATCAAAAAGTAACCAATAAAGGCACCTATCATATAAATATCACCGTGGGCGAAGTTGATGAGTTTGATAATTCCATAAACCATGGTATAACCCAAGGCCAAAAGTGCATAAACACTACCCAGAATTAAACCATTCACAAGTTGTTGGAGCATAGCATTCACTCTTTTCTATCGTTATTTTTTAGAAAATTTCATCATTTTCACAAGTTCATAAACACCGAAACAGGGAGTGAGTCAAAGGCTCATTCCCTATTTCAACTACTATTCTAATGTTATGGTTTTACAACTTCTGCTGCTTCTACTTTACCATTGTTCATGGTCATCATGTAAGCAGTTTTCACTGTATTGTGGTCAGCATCAAAGCTCGTTTGACCAGTTACACCATCAAAATCTTTTGTTTTAGCAAGGTTGTCCTTGATTTCACCTGAGTTTTTAGCACCTTTTGCAGCATTGGCTACTAGGTAAACTGAGTCATAAGCCAAGGCTGAGAAGGTTGAAGGTTCTTCATTGTATTTAGCACGGTATGCTTCAAGGAAGGCTTTAGCTTTTTTAGAAACATCAACTGTAGTTGAGAATCCTGAGATGAAGTAAATGTTTGATGCTTTTTCAGCTGTTGCTTGTTGAACAAATTCTTCACCGTTAAATCCATCACCACCAACGATTGGTTTATCAATTCCCATACCACGGGCTTGGTTTACAATTTTACCTGCTTCTGTGTAGTAGCCTGGAACAACGATAGCGTCAAACTCTTTCCCTTTCATTTTAGTAAGGGCTGCTTGGAAGTCTGTATCACCTGCTACAAACGTTTCATCTGCTACAATCTCACCCTTGTAGGTTTCGCGGAAAGATTTAGCAATACCTTTAGCATAGTCACTAGCATTGTCAGTATAAAGAACAACCTTCTTAGCATTCAATTTGTTTGTTACATAGTTAGAAATAATCTTCCCTTGGAAGCTATCTTGGAATGTTCCGATAAATAGGTAATCTTGACCTTTAGTCAAACCGTCTTGAGTAGCACTTGGTGAAATCAATGGCACTCCAGCTTTGGTAGCGTTAGCTACAGCTGCAGCAGTTGCACCAGATGTCGCAGGCCCTACGATAGCTGTAACTTTTGATTGGGTCACTAGGTTAGTTGTAACAGAGGCAGCCTCAGCAGTTTCAGATTTGTTATCTTTATCCACAACTTCGATTTGTTTTCCATCGATACCACCTGCAGCATTGATTTCATCAACAGCAAGTTGAGCACCTTTTTGTTCAGATGTTCCATAGGCTGCTACGGCACCTGTTTCTTCAAAGTTAAATCCGATTTTAATTGTCTTTTCATCGACTGAGTTACCAGCAGCGTTTGAGGCTCCTGATTTGACCTCTCCACAGGCAGCGAGAAGGGCTACGCTAGCAAGGGCCACAAAAGATAGGGCAAATTTTTTCTTCATTTTTTATCTCCTTATAATATTGTTCCAAAATAGTATGTTAAGAATATACCGAATTATCAGAAAATTGTCAACCTTTTTATTCACTTTTTTAAATGATAACGTTTTCTTCGTTTCGATAGAGATTGCCAACAAAGGGAGTTTCTAACTCTTGAATGTGACACCGTCTAATTTTCTTGATAAATCTTTCCTTACCTAATCTCTCTACTAAGTCATCTAACTCCTCAGTTGGAACATAGAGCTGCAAGTAACGATGCTTCTTAGAATGGTAACAGATGTCACCGTATTCCTGAAGTTTCTTTGCATCCCGATTATAGTAAAGATAGATGATTAATCCTGATCGATTGACCTTTTCAAACATGATAAATCCTCTTTCTAAGAAATCTTCTCCTATTATATCAAAAAAAGCAAACCCCGTCGAGTTTGCTTTTTAAGTTGGTTAGCTCAAAGAATTGTTGGCCATGATTTCATCAATAAAGCCATATTCAAGTGTTTCTTGGGCGCTCATCCAGTAATCACGTTCAGCATCAGCATGAATTTGCTCAACTGTTTTACCAGAGTTATCTGCAAGAATTTGCTCCAAAGTCTTACGAGTTTTGAGTAAATGTTCTGCAGCGATTGCCATATCTGTTTGTTGGGTACCACCGCCTGTACCACCCATTGGTTGGTGAATCATGTACTCTGCATTTGGAAGCATAAAGCGTTTTCCTTTCGCTCCACTTGATGCAATGATAGTCCCCATTGAGGCTGCCATCCCCATCACGATGGTTTGGACATCTGCCTTGATAAAGTTCATGGTATCAACGATTGCCAAACCAGCTGAAACAGAGCCTCCAGGTGTGTTGACATAAAGGTAAATATCTTTTGTACTGTCTTGGGCATCCAAGAAGAGCAATTGGGCAATAACGGAGTTGGCCATGTTGTCTTCAACTGGTCCAGTCAACATGATGATACGATCTTTTAGTAGACGTGAGTAAATATCATATGAACGTTCTCCACGGCTTGTTTGTTCAATAACTACAGGAATCATTCATTTCTCCTTTTAATGTTAAATTTTCTTAGTCATACGACTCAATACAGAACTATTATATCTTTTTGGTCAAAAAAGGTCAAATTTTTGCTCTATTCTCTAAACAGAAACAAAAACTCAACCTCCTTTCAAGTTAAAAACGAACTTCTAGTTTCAATATTTACTTTGGAATTTTATTTGGTACCGAACAAGCGGTCTCCAGCATCTCCAAGACCTGGAACGATATAACCGTGTTCGTTCAAGCGTTCATCCAAAGCCGCTGTAAAGATCTCTACATCTGGGTGTGCTTCTTGAAGAGCTTTCACTCCTTCTGGAGCAGATACTAGGCAGACAAACTTGATATTTGAAGCGCCTCGTTTTTTAAGCGAATCTACAGCCAAGATTGCTGAGCCACCTGTTGCCAACATTGGATCAACGACAAAGATTTGACGTTGGTCAATATCCTCAGGCAATTTCACCAAGTATTCAACTGGTTGAAGGGTTTCTTCATCACGGTACATACCGATGTGTCCAACTTTTGCTGCTGGAACTAGATTCAAGAGGCCATCTACCATCCCGATACCTGCACGCAAGATTGGGACAATCGCCAATTTTTTACCAGCCAATTGTTTTTGAACGGTCTTTGTGATAGGTGTTTCGATTTCCACATCTTCAAGTGGAAGATCACGAAGTACTTCATATCCCATCAACATTGCAATCTCATCTACTAGTTCACGAAAAGCTTTTGTAGAAGTGTCTGTACGACGCAAGATTGACAATTTGTGTTGAATGAGTGGATGATTAATGACTTCAATTTTTCCCATTTTCTGAGTTCCTTCTTTCAATTTATTCTTCTTATTATATCAAAAAACGGTTTAAAAAGCTTTCTAAACCATTTATTTTTATTAATTTTTAGATCAAATCTGCCTCTTGGAGAGCTGTCTGAACAGTCTCTAATGGTAAATGGGTTAACTCGGTGCCTTTTTCATGATAAAGGTACTGGGCATAGTCATCCATTCGGTACTGGTTGATATAAACCACGCGCTTACAACCAACTTGAAGCAGTTGTTTGGTGCAGTTCAGGCACGGAAAATGGGTCACATAGGCTGTAAATCCTCTGGGAACCCCTCGCTCAGCCCCTTGGAGAATAGCATTAACCTCGGCGTGAAGGGTTCGGACACAGTGTCCTTCAATGACTAGACATTCGTGGTCAATACAGTGCTCCGTTCCAGATACAGAACCATTGTAACCTGTTGAAATGACCTTATTATCCTTGACTAGGACAGCTCCCACCTTGGCACGTTTACAGGTCGAACGATTGGCAATCAGTAAAGCCTGGGCTGCAAAGTACTCATCCCAAGCCAGTCTTTTTTCTGTCATAAGTCTTCTCCTTATCCCCTATTTTTTGAAAAATGGCAAGCGTAAATCTGCAATCTTTTCAGCTGGAACCTTCATGCCATCCTTGATCCATTTGAGCAGTACCGATACGATGGCAGAACTCCAAAAGGAATGAAGGTAGCTACTAACGCCTTTTGAATTTCCGTGGTATTTTTCCAGAAATTCCTGCATGGCTTGGACGAAAATCTTCTCCAAGTGGTAGTCCAGAGCAAGTTGGATAACCTTGGCTTCTTTCTTGGCTGCCCGGAAAAGGTGAACCCAGACTAGATAAAGGTCTGTTTTGACATCGTAATGGCTCAACTGTTCCATAATATTGTGGACACTGCGTTTAAAGACGCCTTCTAAAATCTCTTCTTTGGAGTCATAGTTACGATAGAAGGCAGCGCGTGAGACACCCGCCCGCTTGACCAACTCTGATATACTAATCTTAGCCAAGTCTTTTTTCTCCAGAAGTTGCAAAAGAGCAGTCTCAATCGCTTCTCTAGTTAAAAAATTGGATTCTTGATTTGATTTTCTGAGATTTTCAAGAGATTTTTTAGATATTTTACGTTCAGACATAACAATTTCTTTCTACTTGTGACAACAGAGAGGTAGTACTTTTGTTTCAAGGGCTTTCATGATATAATTGTAAAAAAAGACAGAACCTTTGTCAATGTATAAGTGACAAAGATGGAGAATTTCTATGACTTGGAAGATTGTAGCTGACTCTGGTTGTGATTATCGTCAACTGGCAACTCCTGCTATTGATACTGAATTTGTTAGTGTTCCTTTAACCATTCAAGTAGCTGATCAGGTCTTTATCGATGATGCCAAACTTAACATTGACCACATGATGGAAACCATGTATGCGACTTCTGAGGCTTCAAAATCAGCTTGTCCTAGCCCCGATGATTACTTGCGTGCATTTGAAGGTGCTAAGCATATCTTTGTCGTTACTATCACCGGTACTCTTTCAGGTAGCCATAATAGTGCTCAGCTCGCTAAGAATATCTACCTTGAAGAACACCCTGACACTCAGATTCATGTAATCGATACATTGTCTGCAGGTGGTGAGGTTGACTTGATTGTCGAAAAAATCAATGACTTGATTGATCAAGGACTTTCTTTTGAAGAAATTGTTGAAGCTATTACAGCCTACCAAGAAAAAACGAAGTTGCTCTTTGTTCTTGCTAAAGTTGATAACTTGGTCAAAAATGGCCGTTTGAGTAAGCTTATCGGTGCAGTTGTTGGCCTTCTCAACATCCGTATGGTTGGGGAAGCAAGTGAAACTGGAACCCTAGAACTACTCCAAAAAGCGCGTGGACCCAAAAAATCTCTTCAAGCAGCCTATGAAGAACTCATCAAAGCTGGCTATGCTGGTGGTCGAATTGTCATGGCTCATCGCAGTAATGAAAAATTCTGTCAGCAATTGTCAGAACGCTTGCTAGAAACCTTCCCACAAGCCAATATCAAAATCATCCCGACGTCTGGTCTCTGCAGTTTCTATGCAGAAGATGGCGGTTTGTTGATGGGATATGAAATTAACTAAGATTATGAGCAACAAGAGATGCCAAGCATCTCTTGTTTTTTGTGGTACAATAGAGCTATGAAACATTTTGATACTATTGTCATCGGTGGTGGACCTGCTGGCATGATGGCTACAATTTCCAGTAGCTTTTATGGTCAGAAAACTCTTCTCATCGAAAAAAATCGAAAACTTGGCAAAAAATTAGCTGGAACAGGCGGTGGTCGTTGTAATGTAACCAACAATGGAACTTTAGATGACCTAATGGCTGGAATTCCTGGTAACGGGCGCTTTCTATACAGTGTCTTCTCTCAGTTCGATAACCATGATATTATCAACTTTTTTACGGAAAATGGAGTCAAACTTAAGGTCGAGGACCACGGACGCGTCTTTCCTTCTAGTGACAAATCTCGGACCATTATCGAGGCGCTAGAAAAGAAAATCACTGAACTCGGTGGTCAAGTTGCTACTCAAACGGAGATTGTTTCGGTTAAAAAGATAGACGACCAGTTTGTCCTCAAGTCCGCATACCAAAGCTTCACTTGTGATAAACTCATTGTCACAACAGGTGGTAAATCCTATCCTTCCACTGGTTCGACTGGTTTCGGTCACGAGATTGCCCGCCATTTTAAGCACACCATTACCGAGCTTGAAGCCGCTGAAAGTCCTTTGTTGACCGATTTTCCACACAAAATGCTTCAGGGGATTTCGCTTGACGATGTGACCTTAAGCTATGGCAAATATGTCATCACCCACGATCTGCTCTTTACCCACTTTGGTCTATCCGGTCCTGCTGCTCTGCGTATGTCTAGTTTTGTCAAGGGTGGGGAAGTTCTTTCACTGGATGTTTTGCCTCAACTTTCTGAGAGCGACTTGGTGGCATTTCTAGAAGAAAATCGGGAAAAATCCTTGAAAAATGCTTTAAGAACCTTATTGCCAGAACGCTTGGCAGAATTTCTTGTGCAAGGCTATCCTGAAAAAGTCAAACAACTGACTGAAAAGGAACGCGAACAACTTCTCCAGTCCATCAAGACCCTCAAAATCCCTGTGACTGGCAAAATGTCTCTTGCCAAGTCCTTTGTCACCAAAGGCGGTGTCAGCCTTAAGGAAATCAATCCCAAAACCCTGGAAAGTAAGCTCGTTCCCGGCCTCCACTTTGCTGGCGAAGTCATGGATATCAATGCCCACACGGGTGGCTTTAACATCACTTCTGCCCTCTGTACTGGCTGGGTGGCAGGAAGTCTGCATTATGATTAAAGATAAAAGGTTGTGAAAAATGAACAGAAAAGAAACAGTCGAATTTGTCAATATGTGTATGATAAAAAACGGAGATAAGGTTCTGGTTCAAGATCGAGTTAATCCTGACTGGCCTGGCATTACTTTTCCTGGTGGTCATGTTGAACGTGGCGAATCCTTTGTCGATGCTGTCATTCGTGAAGTGAAAGAAGAAACTGGTCTGACCATTTCCAAACCCCAACTCTGTGGTATCAAAAACTGGTACGATGACAAGGATTATCGTTATGTAGTCCTCTTTTACAAAACAGAACACTTTTCTGGTGAACTCCAGTCTTCAGACGAAGGGAAGGTTTGGTGGGAAGATTTTGACAATCTATCTCATCTAAAACTTGCAACCGATGATATGTCCGATATGCTTCGTGTTTTTTTAGAAGACGATTTAAGTGAATTCTTTTACTACAAAGACGGTGACGACTGGCTTTATGAACTAAAATAAAAATCGGAAAGATTTCCTTCCGATTTTTATTTTGTCTGAGTTCGTACATAGTGGACAATGACATCTGATGTGTACTGGGCTGTCCCAGATCCAAATTTGTCAATGTTTTCCTTAAACTCTGGGTTATAGACGTAGCCTTTACCGATATGACCGAACACCTCAATAGAGCAGTCGAATCCATAAGTTCGAATGGCTTGCAAGAGCTTAGCTGCTTGCTCTTGGTTTTCAGCTGCTGTTGCAGGTAAACCAGCTTGAAGATTTTGTCCCAAAGTTTGAAAGACTTGGTTAAAGGCGGCCGTAGACTCATCTTCACGACCCTTTTGTCGCTCGAGGGCTTGATCCATGACTTCTTGTCCATATTTCTCTACCGCCTCTTGGTGGTATTTTTGATTGTCTTGATAGCTAAATCCAGTGAATTTTTCCTCAATCGTCATTTTTCTTTCTCCTTTTTGTTCTTGAATAGTTTTTTGCAAGGTGGAAATCAAGGTATCCAGATGTTGCCTTTCTCGAGTTAGATAGTCCAACTGCCTAGTCAAATGGGGCAATAAATCTGTCCTTTCTTCCTTTAATAGCTCTGCTATTTTTTCTAAAGAAAAGCCTAGGTATTTATAATACAGAATGACCTGAAGACGTTCCAAATCCTCCTGACTGTAGGTTCGATAGCCGTTTTCCGACTTTAAGGGAACCAAGAGCCCTATCTTATCGTAGTGATGCAGGGTCTTAACAGAGACACCTGAAAGCTGCGCAGCTTCTTTTATATGGTACATGATTTCCTCCTTACAAGAAATAGTATAACCCCTCCCCTTAGGTCAGAGTCAAGCGTTTTTGCGAAAATTTTTTAACTTTTTGAGAAAGGTGTGAAAACTTGAAAATGGTTTTCTTGACAGACCTTAGAAAACATGATAGGATAGTCAAGTCTATCAATCAAACAGAAGGCTCATAAAGAGCCATTGAGAGAGGGCTATTTGACAACTCAAGTAGCCTTTTCTTATTTTAAAAAACGAGATTGGAGTTTCAACTATGTCAGAAAAATCGCAATGGGGATCGAAACTGGGCTTTATCCTAGCATCTGCTGGTTCAGCCATCGGACTTGGAGCCGTTTGGAAATTTCCCTACATGACTGCTGCTAATGGTGGGGGAGGCTTTTTACTAGTCTTTCTCATTTCCACCATTTTAATCGGTTTCCCGCTCCTGCTGGCTGAATTTGCCCTTGGCCGTAGTGCTGGCGTTTCCGCTATCAAAACCTTTGGAAAACTGGGCAACAATAACAAGTACAACTTTATCGGTTGGATTGGTGCCTTTGCCCTCTTTATCCTCCTCTCCTTTTACAGTGTTATCGGTGGATGGATTCTAGTCTATTTGGGCATTGAGTTTGGGAAATTGTTCCAACTTGGCGGAACGGGTGATTATGCTCAGTTATTTACTTCAATCATCTCAAATCCAGCTATTGCCCTAGGAGCTCAAGCCGCCTTTATCTTATTGAATATCTTTATTGTATCACGTGGGGTTCAAAAAGGGATTGAAAGAGCCTCAAAGGTCATGATGCCCCTGCTCTTTATCATCTTTGTCGTGATCATTGGGCGCTCTCTCAGCTTGCCAAATGCCATGGAAGGGGTTCTCTACTTCCTCAAACCAGACTTTACAAAACTAACTAGCGCTGGTCTCCTCTATGCTCTGGGTCAATCTTTCTTTGCCCTCTCACTAGGGGTGACAGCTATGCTGACCTATGCTTCCTACTTGGACAAGAAAACCAATCTGGTCCAGTCAGGGATTTCCATCGTAGCCATGAACATCTCGGTATCTATCATGGCAGGTCTAGCCATTTTCCCAGCCATGTCATCCTTCAATATCCAGTCTGAAGGGGGACCAATCCTGCTCTTTATCGTCCTGCCACAACTCTTTGACAAGATGCCTTTTGGAACTATTTTCTACATCCTCTTCCTCTTACTCTTCCTCTTTGCGACGGTTACTTCTTCTGTCGTGATGCTGGAAATCAATGTGGGCAATATCACTAATCAGGACAACCGCAAGCGTGGCAAATGGAGTGCTATTTTAGGGATTTTAACCTTTATCTTCGGGATTCCTTCAGCCCTATCTTACGGTGTCATGGCGGATGTTCACATCTTTGGGAAAACTTTCTTTGATGCTATGGATTTCTTGGTTTCCAATCTCCTCATGCCCTTTGGAGCCCTCTGCCTTTCTCTCTTTACAGGCTATATCTTTAAAAAGGCTCTTGCTATGGAGGAACTCCATCTTGATGAAAGAGCCTGGAAACAAGGACTTTTCCAAGTCTGGCTCTTCCTTCTTCGTTTTATCATTCCAATCATCATCATTGTGGTTTTTATTGCCCAATTTATGTAATCAAAAAGGACTTGAGTAGTGAACTCAGGCCCTTTCTTTTTTATGGATGACTAACAATCAATTCCAAGCCTTGCCCTTCCAAGGTCCAAGATTCAACATCACTTGGTAGGATAAAGTGGCTACCTTTTTGGATTGGATAGTTTTTCCCGTCAACAGTCAGGTGACCTTGACCAGATAAGACACTCAACAGGCTATAGTCAGCTGTCTTTTCAAAGTCAACTTTTCCAGTAATTTCCCACTTGTAAACTGCGAAGAACTCGCTAGAAACGAGGAGTGTAGAACGCAGGTCATCAGCTTTGACAGTCACAGGACGGCTATTTGCAGGCTCGCCAATGTTCAAAACATCGATGGATTTTTCAAGGTGAAGTTCACGCAAGTTGCCATTGTCGTCCTTGCGGTCAAAGTCATAGACACGGTAGGTGGTGTCACTAGACTGCTGGGTTTCAAGAATCAAGATGCCTGCACCGATAGCGTGCATGGTACCACTTGGCACATAGAAGAAATCTCCAGCCTTAACTGGCACTTTTGTCAGTAAGGCATCCCAGTTCTTGTCTTCGATTTGCTGGCGGAGTTCTTCTTTTGATTTGGCATTGTGACCGTAGATAATCTCTGATCCTTCATCCGCTGCGATAATGTACCAACACTCTGTTTTCCCTAGCTCGCCTTCATGCTCTAGTCCATAAGCATCATCTGGGTGAACTTGGACACTGAGCCAGTCGTTGGCATCCAGAATCTTGGTCAACAGCGGAAATACAGGTTCTGGACGATTGCCAAACAACTCACGATGCTCTGCATACAAAGTAGCTAGGTCTGTTCCCTCGTAGCGACCATTGGCAACCTTTGAAACCCCATTTGGGTGGGCTGAAATAGCCCAGTATTCTCCGATTTTTTCACTTGGGATATCGTAGCCAAACTCATCACGTAGCTTGGTTCCACCCCAGATTTTTTCTTGCATAACTGATTGTAAAAATAATGGTTCTGACATCTTATTCTCCTGTCTATGTTTCTCACTTCATTATAGCAAAAAGCTTGATCTAATTGAACTCTTTTTCCTATCTTATAAAGTAGGGAGAAGATTTTGTAAAAATAGTGAACAAATGTGCTCTACTTAATACTTGCACCATTGCTGGTAATGACATTCTTGTACCAGTAAAAGGATTTCTTCTTGCTCCGTTTGAAACTTCCTTGACCTGCATTATCACGATCCACATAGATAAAACCATAGCGCTTGTTCATCTCGCCTGTTCCAGCTGAAACTAGATCTATACAACCCCAAGTCGTATAACCAAGCAATTCAACGCCATCTTGGTAAATAGCATCTCGCATAGCCTTGATGTGGGCTTCTAGATAAGCAATCCGATAGTCGTCCGCTACATAGCTATTTTCATCCGGCGTGTCCATAGCACCGAGTCCATTTTCTACGATGAACATAGGCTTTTGATAACGATCCCAGATGGCATTGAGAGTGATACGAAGCCCCAGTGGGTCAATCTGCCAACCCCATTCAGAAGATTCCAGATAGGGATTTTTGATAGAAGCAAAGACATTTCCAGCTGTCAGATCCCTCACTTCTGGATCGCCTGAAGCCACTCGGCTCGCATAATAAGAGAAGGAAACAAAATCAACAGTGTGATTCTTTAACAAGTCCAAATCTTCTGTCGACATTTCAATCTTAATTCCCTCACGCTCCCACTGCTTCTTGGCATAGTTTGGGTATTCCCCACGCGCTTGAACATCAATGAAAAAGTAACCCTTACGGTCTTCTTCCATGGCTGCCCAGTAGTCTCTCGGATGGGCAGTGTTAGGATAATATTGCCCTGCTGCCAACATACATCCCACCTTGTTTTCTGGGTCAATTTCGTGGGCAATTTTAGTCGCCATAGCCGAGGCTACCAGCTCATGGTGAGCTGCTTGGTATTTGACTTGCTCTTGATTTTCCCCCTCTTCAAAACAGATCCCGGCTCCTAAAAAGGGGGCATGCAGAATCATATTGATTTCGTTGAAGGTGAGCCAGTACTTGACCAAGCCCTTGTAACGGGTAAAGAGGGTGCGACAGAGATTTGCGTAAAAGTCCAACATGCGACAATTGCGCCAACCACCGTACTCCCTGATTAAGTGCATGGGGCAGTCGAAATGCGTGATGGTCACCAGAGGTTCAATTCCATACTTGTGGCATTCCTTAAATAAATCCTCATAAAAAGCTAGACCAGCTTCATTTGGCTCTGCTTCGTCACCTTGAGGAAAAATCCGAGTCCAAGCAATGGAAAGTCGATAGGTTTTAAAGCCCATTTCTGCAAAAAGCGCAATATCTTCCTTATAATGATGGTACATATCAATGGCTTCCTTTGCTGGGTAAAAATAGCCCTCCTCAAAAGAAAACATCTTTTTCTGACCTGTGATAATGGCTTCACGGTCAGATCCAATCGGTACCACATCAACATTAGCAAGACCACGGCCATCTTGATTATAAGCCCCCTCACATTGATTAGCTGCCGTTGCACCACCCCAGAGGAATCCTTCTGGAAATTGTAGTATTTCTGTCATCACTTTACCTCGCTTGATTTGCTAATTCTAGTATACCATGAAAAGGAGTGAAAGTTTGGAACTCTCTGGATAATGAGAGCACTAAACTTACTTTTATATATACGAAAAAAAGACTGAAACCAGTCTTCTTTTTAAATCAAAGCTGTGATAGCCGTTACTAGGCCAAAAACGATACCTGGCGCATTAGCAGCCGCAAGGGGAATATCTCTTTCTTTCTTGAAAAGACCGTAACAAACCCATAGACTACAGTTGATAGCTGCGACCAAGGGTTGGATGAAGTTTCCTTTTTGACCAGACAGGTTGTTCATGATTTGTGGGAAGTAAGAGACATACATCATAACGGACATGAAGGTCGCTACCCAACCCAAAATTTTCATTTGTTTTTCAGACATTTTCAAAACCTCTTTTATCTTTACTGAATCTTATTTTATAATCTTCTCACAAAACTATCAAGTTTTTTAACCTTTTATTAGAATAATGTAAACTATCGCAGTCTGGTGATAAGAAAAAGACCGGATTGCTCCGATCTTTCAATAATTCACATCCTCAATTTCTGTTTTAAAAATAGCTAAGGTTAACGTCAAATGACTACGCGCCCTACTTCATACGATAAAAATCAATCACTAAACCAGCAGGGCCTTTAACTAGTAGCGATTCCGTTCCCCAATCAGTTACAGCTGGACCGTATAAAATGTCGGCACCAAGCTCTTTCAACCGTTGATAATTCTGGTCTACATCCTCAACCTCGATGTGAAGAATGATTCCTGACTGAAAGTTTTTCAAAGGAATCAAATGACTTTGTGACAACATGAGACAGTGACTGCCAATCGTAAACTGAGCAAAACTGTCATCAACATAATCGGCTTTTTTATCCAAAATACGCTCCAAGTCAGCACAGACTTGAGGAACATCTGAAACGATGATATCTAATTGATTTAAATTCATTTACTATCCTCCATAAAAAGACCGGATTGCTCCGATCTTTTCAAGTTCGACTCTAGAAAATCAAAGAATAAAATCTACAAAGTTTACATTTGATTTTCGACGAGAGGAATTATTTGATTGCGCGTGATTGCAATCCTTCTTCTTCCAAGAAGAGGCGGAATGGTACGAGTTCTTCTGCTTCGTATTTTTCCTTGAAGGCTTTGATTGCTTCTTCTGAGTGAAGTTTTGGATCCAACTCAAGTACTTCTACTGGAAGTGGACGGTGTTGCGTGATGCGAGCATCGATAACAACAGTTTTACCTTCTTTGTTCAATTTAACAGCTTCTGCAACAACTGCATCGATGTCTTCGATACGGTCAACTGTAAATCCAACAGCTCCTTGCGCTTCAGCGATTTTCGCGTAGTCCGCGTTAGGGAAGTCACAACCAAACAAGTGTTTGTTTGTGTCTTCGTATTTGTCCTTGATGAAGGCATATTTACCATTTGAGAAGACAACGTTGATAACTGGAAGGTCGTATTGAACGTTTGTGATAACGTCTGGGTAGCACATGTTGAATGCACCGTCACCCATGATGTTCCATACTTGGCGATCTGGATTGTCTTTCTTAGCAGCGATACCACCAGGAAGGGCAATACCCATTGTCGCAAAGAGTGGAGATGTACGCCACATGTTCTTAGGTGTCATGTGAAGGTGACGAGTAGATGTTTGAGTAGTGTCACCTACGTCGATTGAGTAGATAGCGTCTTGGTCAGCATGTTTGTTGATTGCATTGTAAACTTGGTACAATTGCAATTCACCCTCAGTTTTACCTTCGAGTTTGTTCATGTAATCACGCCAGTTTTGGTTGTTCTTAACGTTTGCACGCCACCATGGAGTAGACTCAACTGGGTTTACTTTATCAAGGATAGCTTTCGCTGCTTGACCTGCGTCACCAAGGATTGAAGCGTCAAGGGCATGACGTTTACCAAGTTTGTAAGGGTCAATATCGACTTGGATGAATTTTTCAGTGTTCTTGAAGGCTTCGTAAACTTCAGCAAATGGGAAGTTTGAACCAAGGAAAAGAACTGTGTCTGCTTCAAAGACCACTTCGTTGGCTGGTTTCCAACCAACACGGTAAGCAGAACCTGTCAAACCTTCATAGTTCCATTCAAAGGCTTCAAAGTTTTTACCAGTTGTGATGATTGGTGCTTTGATTTTACGTGACAATTCAGTAATCACTTCACCTGCTTTAACACCACCGTAACCAGCGTAGATAACTGGGCGTTCAGCATTGTTCAAGATTTCAACTGCTTTGTCAATTTCAACTTCGTTCAAGGCAGGAGCGATGAATGAGCGTTCGTATGAACCTGAACCGTAGTATGAGTTTTCGTCGATTTCTTGGAAACCAAAGTTTACTGGGATTTCAACAACAGCTGGACCTTTTTTAGAAACTGCAGCACGGCAAGCTTCGTCGATTACTTTTGGCAATTGCTCAGCGTAAGCGACACGTTTGTTGTATACAGCGATACCGTTGTACATTGGGTTTTGGTTAAGCTCTTGGAAGGCATCCAGGTTGAGTTCGTTAACTGGACGTGATCCAAGGATAGCAAGGAATGGAGTGTTATCCATAGCTGCATCGTAAACACCGTTAATCAAGTGAGTCGCACCTGGACCACCTGAACCAACTGCAACCCCGATTGAGCCGCCAAATTTAGCTTGCATAACCGCTGCAAGAGCACCTGTTTCTTCGTGGCGAACTTGCAAGAAGCGGATATCTTTGTCTTCAGCCAAAGCGTCCATCAATGAGCTGAGTG
The DNA here is from genome assembly GCF_054445985.1 of Streptococcus sp. 517s. NCBI lineage: Bacteria > Bacillati > Bacillota > Bacilli > Lactobacillales > Streptococcaceae > Streptococcus > Streptococcus sp. 517s. Next base: position 1,286,895 of record NZ_CM136847.1, read on the forward strand.
TTCCTGATGGGATACCGTAGATTGTGTCTACGCCCCATGTTTTCAATACGTTGAGCATTGCTGCAGATGCAGTAATTTTCCCTTGAGTCATAATGATAACTCTCCTTCAAATATTTTTAAAATTTGATAAATCCGTTTTCATATACTAATTGGAAACGTTTCAGCAAATTTTTACTCTACTACTTTACCACATTTGTTTTTGGTCTCCTAAGAATGTGCTCAGAAGTTTTTAGTCTCTATTACAGTACAGTTTGAAAACGTTTTTAGTCTCTGTTTTATAATAAGAATCAATGAAAATCAAAGAGCAAACTAGGATACTAGCCGCAGGCTGCTCAAAGCACGGCTTTGAGGTTGTAGATAAAGCTGACGTGGTTTGAAGAGATTTTCGAAGAGTATAAAAAGCGAGCAAGCTCGCTTTTAGTCTATTTTACTAAAGTTTAGCATGAGTGAACTGGTTAAAACAGATACAGAACTAAAGGCCATAGCTAGACCTGCCAGTTCTGGATTGAGGGCCAATCCAATTCCTGAAAAGACTCCTGCTGCAATCGGAATTCCGATGACATTGTAGATAAAGGCCCAGAAGAGGTTGAGCAAGATACGATTGAAGGTTTTCTTGCTCATATCAAAGGCACGAACCACTCCTGTCAAATCATTGTGAGTAAGAATAATCCCTGCCGACTCAATGGCAATATCGGTTCCTGCGCCCATGGCAATCCCGACATCTGCTACACTGAGAGCTGGCGCATCATTGATACCATCTCCGATAAAGGCTACTTTACCAGCCTGTTGCAGTTGATGGATTTCATGCGCTTTTTCTTCTGGCAAAACACCAGCAATGACCTCTTCGATACCGATCTGATCTGCAATAGCACGCGCCACGCCTGCATTATCTCCTGTTAGCATGACTGTTCGGAGACCACGTTTTTTCAGCTGACTGATGGCGAGCTTGGCATTTCCCTTTGGAATATCTTGTAGGGCAAGCAAGCCTTTTATCTCATTGTCAACAGCCAAGAAAACAACTGTCTTAGCTTCTTTTTCCAGTTCCTCTAGTTTTTCTTGATAAGTGCTCGAAATATCCATGCCATCTAGCATTTTAGCATTTCCAAGCAAGACTTGTTTCCCATTGATTTGCCCTGAAACACCTTTTCCATGCAAGGCTTGGAAATTTTCTACAGTATGAAGCTCAAGTCCTGCTTCAGTCGCTCGCTTGACAATGGCTTGAGCCAATGGATGCTGAGAGGCGTCTTCTAAAGAGGCAGCTAAGCCGAGCACTTCTATCTCGTCGCCAATGATATCAGTGACCACTGGTTTTCCTTCCGTCAATGTCCCTGTTTTATCAAAGACGAGAGTTTGCACTTTCTGAATTTCTTGTAAAACCGTTCCATTCTTGAGGAGAACGCCCATTTTGGCACTCCGCCCTGTTCCCACCATGAGGGCCGTTGGTGTTGCAAGACCTAGGGCACAAGGGCAGGCGATAATCAAAACTGCCACCCCATAAAGTAGAGAGGTCACAAAGCTAGCCCCAAGCAAGACAAACCAAACCCAAAAAGTCAGAATCGCTAAGATGACAACTGCTGGGACAAAAATCCCTGAAATTTTATCCGTCAAGTCCTGAATCGGTGCTCGGCTGGTCTGAGCTTTCTTCACAAAATCCACAATCTGTGCCAAGACCGTCTCTGAACCAACCTTTTCTGCTTTAAAAACAAGAGTGCCACTGTTATTGATGGTGGAGCCAATGACGGTATCTCCAACTGTTTTGTCCACTGGCAGGCTCTCACCTGTAACAATAGATTCGTCAATACTGGACACACCTTCGACTACAACACCATCAACCGCAATCTTTTCTCCAGGACGCACCCGAATCAGGTCTCCTACCTTGACTTGGTCCAAGGGAACTTGGACATAGCGATCCTCACGCAAGACTTCTGCTGTTTTAGCTTGCAAATCCAGTAATTTCTCCACAGCTTGGGAAGTGTTTTTTCGCATTTTCTCCTCAAAAACTGCCCCCAAAAGAACGAAGAAGAGGATAAATCCAGCACTTTCAAAGTAAACAGGGAGACCAGCAAAGAGAGCAACTAGACTATAAAGATAGGCTACTAGAGTTCCCAGTGCCACCAAGGTATCCATGTTGGCATTGTGCTTTTTAAAGCTGGCCCAAGCACTCTGAATATAAGAACCACCTGCTACCAGCATAATAGGCGTTGTGGCTAAAAAGGTGCCCCAATGCATGACTGGGTGACTGATAGTCCCTGTCAACATCCCAAGCATGAGGAAAACAAGAGGCAGGGTAAAGATGCTAGTAATCCAAAAACGTTGCAAAAGTGACAAAGATTTTCGCGTCTTCTCAACTACGGTATAGCTTCCCTTTTGCATCTTCATCCCACATGAAAATTCATGTTGACCTAATTCTTGAGGTGTAAAACGAATTGTCTTCTCCTCGTCCACACCGATTGGTTCTAGAATACCTTCTTCTTCAAAAAGAATTTCCTTGTAACAGTTTGAAGGAGTGGCACGATGAAAGGTAATCTCAGCCGGAATCCCTTTTTGGAGCTGGATATGGGCTGGATGATAACCTTTTTCAGCTGTGATACGGATTTTTTGAATGCCATTTTCTAGGCTTGCTTTCACAATTTCTGTCATCATTTCCTCCTACTCTACAATCATCTTACCGTGCATCATGTTCATACCACATGCAAAGCCAAACTCTCCAGCCTGCTCAGGCGTGATTTCCACTACATACTCTTCACCCATTGGAAGATCCGCATGCACACCAAAGTCTGGAAAGACGATCTGATCTAGACAGGGTGACGGGTCCTTACGATCAAAGACAATGCGGGCTGGCACTGATTTTTTAAGAATAATCAACTCAGGCGTATAGCCCCCCATGACCTCCACTCGAATCTCTTGGTAGCCCTTTTTTTGCTGGGCCTTTTGTCCAGACTTTTCAGGCTTTTTGAAAAACCAAAACAAGATAAACGCGATAAGGGCAATACAAATAATGGTTACAATACTATTTAACATGACGTCTCCTTTATATGCAATTACATTTTACTTCAGCAACTGCGCTAGCTTTTTTCTCAGAAATCACAGCTTCCAAGTCTTCCAAGTCAGCCAAAGTGAAATCACATTCCACAATCAAATCAGCCAACAAGTTCTTAATCCTACGAGAACAAACCTTGTCTTTGATATCTTGGACAAGCAAGTCTCGACTTTGATCCAGAGTTAAAAGGGCTGAATAAATAAAGGACTTGCCCTCTTTTTTCCTGGTCAAGCACTCTTTCTCAACCAGACGAGCCAAAAGGGTCTGAACCGTGGACTTGGACCAGTCAAACCGCTCTGCCAGAACCCTGATTAAATCCGTACTGGTCTGTTCCCCCTGCATCCAAACAATCTTCATAACTTGCCATTCTGCATCTGAAATCTGCATTAGCATCCCTCCAAAATCTACATTTGTCAATTACTATTATCAGTATACCCCAAAAATCTACATTTGTCAACTATAAAAATTGATTTTTATATAACACTAGAAATGTTAAACACATTCCAAAACATCAAAAACCTCCACATAAGGTGGAGGCCGTCTTCATTATCAATACAATTTTTAAGTCACGAGGGTAAACGGGGAAGGTTGGGTTGTATGGGTTATGACGGAGTTTGAAGTGTTTGACATCCTCAATAGTCTGAGTTCCAGATAATTGCATGACCGTCTTCAATTCTGCATTTAAGTGCTCAAAGACTTGACGCACACCAACACTACCGCCGAGAGCCAAGCCATAGATAACCGGGCGGCCAATAGCTACCAAGTCTGCTCCTGAAGCCAAGGCTTTAAAGACGTGCTGACCACGACGAACACCAGAGTCAAAGACAATTGGCACACGTTTATCAACTGCTTCAGCCACTTCTTGAAGCGAGTCAAAGGATGCCGGTCCACCGTCGATTTGGCGGCCACCGTGGTTGGTTACCCAGATACCAGAAGCACCTGCGGCAAGCGAACGTTCAACGTCTTCACGGCATTGTGGCCCCTTGACATACACAGGAAGACCTGAGTATGTAGCGATAAATTCGACATCGCGTGGAGACAAGCGTTGTTTGGCTGATTTGTAAACAAAGTCCATTGATTTTCCAGCACCTTCTGGCAGGTATTCTTCAACAATTGGCATACCAACGGGGAAGACAAAACCATTGCGCTTGTCGACCTCACGATTGCCCCCTACAGTTGCATCTGCCGTCAAGACAATCGCTTTGTAGCCTTCAGCCTTCACACGGTCCATGATATGGCGGTTGATACCGTCATCCTTACTAAAGTAAAATTGGAACCAATGAGGTGTCCCTTGAAGGGCTTCTGTAATTTCTGGAAGGTCAACGGTAGAGTAGGAACTAGTTGTATAGAGAGAACCAAATTCATGCACACCACGCGCAGTAGCTACTTCCCCCTGCTCATTTGCCAATTTATGAGCCGCAACAGGCGCCATAATGATTGGTGAAGATAATTTTTCACCTGCAAATTCAATCTCTGTACTTGGATTTTCAACATCACAAAGTGTATGTGGAACAATAAGTTTGTGGTTAAAGGCACGGATGTTCTCGCGTACAGTGAAAGTATCCTCTGCTCCACTAGCGATATAACCAAAGGCAGCTTTAGGAATGACTTGTTGCGCCATTGGCTCCAAATCATAAGTGTTAATAAAATCTACAGGTCCTTCTGCATTGCTTGTTTTATATGACATAAAGTGTCCTCCTTATTAAGTAAGCGTTTACTTTTTTCTTACATAAATATCTTAACCCTTTTTCAGATTCCTTTCAAAAAATTTGTCTGGAAATTTCAAACTGATTATCTGAATATGCCCCAAAAAAGAGAGGACTCTCATTCTACCATTATCCTATATTCTTCTTTACCCTTAGGAACCTTTGTTTTATTGCCCACATATAAAAAATCAGGTAATCCTAGTGACTACCTGATTTTCTATGTTTTAAGCGTTTTGCCAATTTTCTTGGTCTTCTTTAAAGCGTTTTAGGAGAGCGAGTCCTTCTGGTGTGATGTAACCTTCTTCTTGTGCTAGGTGGATGAGCTCACTGTAGTTAGAAAGTGTCACCAATTTAACACCAGCGTCTGCGAAGTTCTTATCTGCTTTTGGCAATTGATAACTGAAAATCGCTACGACACCAAGAACATCCGCCCCTTCACGTTTGGCAGCTGCCACAGCTTCAAGAACAGAACCACCAGTTGAAATGAGGTCTTCAACAACAACCATCTTTTGACCTTGAGCTACACGGCCTTCGATTTGGTTGCCTGCTCCATGGTCTTTTGGTTTGCTGCGGATGTAGGCAAAAGGCAAGTTCATCTTGTCAGCGATGATAGCTCCGTGTGGAATTCCTGCTGTCGCAGTTCCTGCAACCACTTCTACTTCTGGAAATTCTGCTTTAATAGCTTCCACAAAACCATTTTCAATTAGGGTACGAGTCTCTGGATAGGCTAGCGTCACACGGTTATCAGTATAAATCGGCGATTTGATACCAGATGCCCAAGTGAAAGGCTCTTCTGGTTTGAGGTAAACGGCTTGGATTTTCAAGAGGTGGCTAGCAATATCTTTAGCAAGTGTCATAATATTCTCCTTTTGTTTTTATAATCTATTTCTTTAATTTCAGTCTTGATTCCATTCATCCTTGATAGCATGATAAGCTGCAACAGGATCCTCAGCTTGGGTAATGGGACGTCCTACTACGATATAGTCACTACCGATTTGATAAGCATCCGCTGGCGTCATGACGCGTTTTTGGTCTCCAACCGCAGCTCCCGCTGGACGAATTCCCGGTGTCAGACAGATAAAATCTGGATTGGTGGCTTCTTTGATGAGTTGCACTTCCTGAGCCGAGCAAACGACACCGTCCAAGCCCGCTTCAGCTGTCTTCTTAGCATAGTGAATCACAGACTCTTGCAGACTGGTTTGGATATTTTGAAAATCCTGCATCTGGCTTTCCGACGTTGATGTAAGCTGGGTCACAGCGATCAATTTAGCTTGTGTCCCAAGACCTTCACGCGCAGCCTTCATCATCTCTACACCACCAGCAGCATGAACATTTGTCATGTCCACACCAAGCTGAGACAAGACCCTCATAGCAGATTTGACTGTATTGGGAATGTCATGTAGCTTGAGGTCCAGAAAGACACTATGCCCCAGTGACTTCAAATAACGGACAACTTCTGGACCTTCCGCATAATAAAGCTCCATCCCTACTTTTAGATAAAGACTTTCTTCTGCTGGGAAAAGAGATAAAAATTCCTTGACCGCCTCAAAACTAGGAAAATCAAGAGCAATAACTGGACGATGTTCACGCATACTTTTCTCCTTTTACCTTTGCAAGCAAGAGAGTATGGTCAAAAACAAACCACGAAAAAAGGAACCTGCCAACAGCAAGGTTCCACGAAAAATGGGTAGCCTCCACCCTTTCACCGTCTAACCTTAGCTGCCTCTCTGGACTGCTTTAAAGGTTTTTTTCTATTCTATTATTTATAGTAGGACTTGTCAAGCAAAAACTTGAAACTGGACTTCTATACCATTCAAAAATCAAGGGGAAAAGTTAGTCTACCGACTCTGTGATTGCTGGCTCGTTTGACTTGGACTTCCCTGTTCTTCTTGTTTTTTCTTTTCTTCTTCCTGTTTTTTCTTCTCAGCTTCCTTTGCCTCTTGCTTGGCTTTTTCTTCCGCTTCTTCTATCAGCTTATCCGCTATGGTATAGCTGTATGCCCCAGCCTCCATATCGACCACACTCGGTTCTGTCAATTGTGGCTTGATTTTGCTGTAATAAGGCAATTTCTTGCTCAATTCTGACAAGGGAACCAAAATCTCATCTGTATCTAGCATAGTAATTTTCAAAAGATCTGCAGTTGCCTTACTTGGGGCTAGTTCGATCTTCTGGATCTGACTCTTTATGCCCTCACCGATGCTAGAAAGACCCGTCATCAAATCCTTCACCTGCTGCTCATCGTTAAAGGTAACTGTTAGGTAGGTCTCAGGCAGGTTCAAAAGGTTGACAGGGCTTGAGTCAATTGTTCCACTAGATAGGATTGGATAGTGGTCTTCACCTGTCACATAGTAGCCAACAATCTCAAACTCTTTGACTTCAATCGTAAAGTTTGTCGGAAATTTGTAGTCAATCTTTGCTGACTCTATCCAGTGATTAGACTTGATCTTCTCAGCGTGCTTCTCCTTGTTCAACAACAAAGCCAGAGTATAATCACTATCCTGAATCCCAGAAATCTGTTTAATGTCATCCGCTTGGGTCTGGACATTTCCCTTAACCTCGATATGCTTGATAGTCGAAAGAGGGGTCAAGAGATAGATAGAAAGGAGGAGAACCAGAACACTCGGTACCAAGATACTCATAGCTCGCCAAATATGAACAGGTGCAATTTTAGGTTTGGCTGGTTTCTCTGGTTTTTCTTTTTTCTTCTTTTCTTCTTTGACTTTAGGATCATCCTTTTTAGATTTTTCTTCTTTTTCGGATGGTTCCTCGTCTGGAACAGTTTCGTTCTGGTCGGAATCACTTGATGACTTCTTACTTCCCTCTAACGACTTAGAGTTTTTCCCCATTCGAGCTTGTTTTTCCTTTTCCTTCTCCTCAGCTAGGGCAGCTTCTTCCTCAGCCTTTTTTTTCAGGTATTCCTGGTTCCGTTTCTGCCATTCAGACAATTCTTTCTTAGGGCTTGATTCTTTTTTCTTATCCTTTGACATTGATATTCCTTATGATAGGTCTTTTCTTAGTAAATCGTAAAAATCCGCAAGAGATTTCAATTCAGTCGAAGCTTTCATGCTAGCTTGGTACTGATCCTTGTGACTAAGCAAGTGGCTGAGTTTCTCCTCCAAGCTTTCCAAAGTCAAGTCACTTTCTTGAAGTTCTTCTGCGTAGCCTTTCTTAACAAAGTAGGCTGCATTTTCAATCTGGTCTCCTCGACTTGCTTCACGACCCAATGGTACGATGAGATGGAGTTTCGCCATGGCCAAGAGTTCGAAAATCGTATTGGCACCACCACGCGTCACCACAACATCTGCCATCTCCATCAAAGGTTGATAGAGATCCGTCACATAATCAACACGAAAGAGATTTTGACTCAACTCATTGAGGCTTGAATCTCCAGTGAGATTGATAATATTGTAGCGCTCTGTCAGTTCTTGCTTATGATCTGTCACCAATTGGTTAAAGACACGAGCTCCTGCAGAACCACCGACAAACAATACCGTTGGCAATTTAGGATCAAAGTGGGTTTGGATATCTACCAATTCATCTGGTTCTGGAGTTTTTTGGTCCGAAACCTTGGTGACAGCTCCCACATGCTCAACTTTTACGAGACCAGCAGCCTGTTCAAATGTTGAATACATCTTGGTCGCAAATTTATAGGCGATTTTATTGGCCAAGCCCATAGACAGGTCAGATTCGTGAATAAAGACTGGCACTCCTGACACCCGCGCTGCTATAACCGGCGGTACAGAGACAAATCCTCCCTTAGAAAAAAGAGCCTGTGGACGCAGTCGTAACATGATAAAGAGCGATTGGACAATTCCCCAACCAACTTTAAACACGTCCAGCATATTTTGCCAAGAGAAATAGCGACGCAACTTCCCAGTCGCAATAGAATGGAAGGTAACATTTAAGCCTGATTTGAGGATTTCTTGGTGTTCGATTCCATGTTTATCACCAATATAGTGAACTTCCCAGCCGTCTTCGATGAACTTAGGCATTAACAAAAGGTTGAGGGTAACATGTCCAACCGTTCCCCCACCTGTAAAGACAATTTTTTTCATATTATTCCTTTAACTCCGCTACTGTGTCGATGAAAAGATCTCCACGTACTTCAAAGTTAGCATACATATCCCAGCTAGCATTGGCAGGACTGAGAAGAACCACGTCTCCTTGAGTCGCGAGCTCATAGGCCTTGCGGGTCGCATCTGCAATATCTGTCGCATCCACATAAGCCACACCAGCCTTATCTGCTGCCCGTTTGACACGTTCTGCAGACTGACCGAGGATGACCATCTTCTTGAGCCCAGTAATATCTGGAACCAATTCATCAAACTCATTGCCACGGTCCAAACCACCTGCAATTAAGATAACCTTGCTGTTGTCAAATCCTGACAAGGCTTTTTGAGTGGCCAGGATATTGGTTGATTTGCTATCGTTATAGAATTTGACCCCCTTGATTTCATCCACAAATTGGAGACGGTGTTTGACACCACCAAAGGATGAAAGAGTTTCTTTGATGGTTTGGTTGTCTACACCACGGAGCTTGGCTACTGCAATGGTCGCAAGGGCATTTTCTACATTGTGGCTACCTGGAACTCCGATTTCACTAGCTGCCATGACCACTTCCCCACGGAAGCAGAGTTGACCATCTTCCAGATAAGCCCCATCAACCTTTTTCAATGTTGAAAATGGAACAACAGTGGCTTGTGTTTTGCTAGCCAATTCTTTTGCCAAATCTTGATTAAAGTTCAAGACAAGGAAATCATCCGCTGTCATCTTGTTCTGGATATTCCACTTAGCCGCCACATACTCCTCAAAAGAACCATGATAGTCAATATGAGTTGGCATGAGGTTGGTAATAACCGCAATCTCAGGATGGAATTCTTGAACACCCATCAGCTGGAAAGAAGAAAGTTCCATGACGAGCGTGTCCTTGGCTGTCGCAGTTTGAGCCACTTGACTGGCAGGATAGCCGATGTTCCCTGACAAGAGACCGCGTTGACCAGCAGCAGTCAAAACTTCCCCAATCATCGTCGTTGTGGTTGTTTTCCCATTTGAACCAGTGATACCGATAATTGGCGCTTCCGAGATCAAGTAAGCCAACTCCACCTCAGTCAAGACTGGAATTCCCTTTGCCAGAGCCTTCTCAATCATCGGATTGCTATAAGGGATACCTGGATTTTTCACCATCAGAGCGAAATCTTCATCCAATAATTCCAAAGGATGGCCACCAGTGACAACCTTGATTCCCTCTTCTAGCAAACTTTGAGCAGCAGGATTTTCCTCAAAAGGCTTGCCGTCATTTACTGTCACAATGGCACCCAGCTTGTCTAGCAAACGGGCCGCAGACTCACCAGACTTGGCCAAACCTAAAACAAGTACTTTCTTATTTTTAAATTGATCGATTAGTTTCATGTCTCAAACTCCATTTCTACTCCTACTATTTTACCATTTTTATGGAAATAATACTAAGCGAAAATGCTCTAGTCCTCATTCTGACATCGAAAAAGAGAGCCGTAGCTCTCTTTCTATTTATCTTCTTTTGTTCTTTTTTACTGGCATGAGCGTAATGTCTCTCAAGCTAAAGTAAGCTAGTGCCAACATGGCGATTGTGACAAAGAATTCTGTCGGTAATTGGAAGATTTGCAAGATGGACAACATCAGCAAAATCAAGAGTGCAACAACTACAAAAACCAAGATAACGATGTTGACTGTTCCTTTGATACTTTGGGGTGTCGCAAATACATAGAGTAGTAATAAGAGTATCCCTATGATTAAATAGACCATCTTTATCTCTTTCTAGCTCTTATTCAGCTGATTTTTTCTTCTTATTGGCTTTTTCACGTTCCGCTTTGTTGAGGATTTGCTTACGCAGGCGGATTGATTCTGGCGTTACTTCCATGTACTCATCGTCATTCAAGAACTCAAGAGACTCTTCAAGTGTCAAGATACGAGGTGTCTTGATAACCGCTGTTTGGTCCTTAGTAGCTGAACGGACGTTGGTCATTTGTTTGGCCTTAGTGATGTTAACTGTCAAGTCATTTTCACGAGAGTTTTCACCAATGATCATTCCTTCGTAAACTTCAGTACCTGGGTTGACAAAGATTGTACCACGCTCTTCGATAGACATGATTGAGTATGTTGTAGCCTTACCAGCATCGATGGAAACAAGGGCACCACGGTGACGACCACCGATTTCACCTGGAATCAATGGCAAGTATTGGTCAAAGGTATGGTTCATGATACCGTAACCACGAGTCATTGACAAGAACTCAGTTGAGTATCCAATCAAACCACGCGCTGGAACAAGGAAGACCAAACGAGTTTGACCATTACCAGTTGAAATCATATCCAACATTTCACCCTTACGTTCAGAAAGGCTTTGGATAACAGATCCTTGGTATTCTTCTGGAGTGTCGATTTGAACACGTTCAAATGGCTCACATTTAACACCATCGATTTCTTTTACGATAACTTCTGGACGAGATACTTGAAGCTCATAACCCTCACGACGCATGGTTTCGATCAGGATTGACAAGTGCAATTCTCCACGACCTGAAACAGTCCATTTATCTGGTGAGTCCGTTGGGTCAACACGAAGGGAAACGTCTGTTTGCAATTCTGCTTGCAAGCGTTCTTCTACCTTACGAGAAGTCACCCATTTCCCTTCACGACCTGCAAATGGTGAATTATTTACCAAGAAGGTCATTTGAAGAGTTGGTTCATCGATATGTAGGATTGGAAGAGGTTCAATGGCATCCGTCGGAGTAATAGTTTCACCAACAAAGATATCTTCCATACCGGATACGGCAATCAAGTCACCTGCTTTGGCTTCTTGGATTTCACGACGTTCCAAACCAAAGAAACCGAAGAGTTTTGTTACACGGAAGTTCTTCGTTGTGCCATCTAGTTTAGAAAGAGTAACTTGGTCCCCAACTTTCACACTACCACGGAAGACACGACCGATACCGATACGACCTACGAAGTCATTGTAGTCTAAAAGTGACACTTGGAACTGCAAAGGCTCATCTGAGTTGTCTACTGGAGCTGGGATATGGTCAATAATCGTGTCAAAGATTGGTGCCATTGTTTTTTCTTGATCAGCTGGATCGTCTGACAATGAAGATGTTCCGTTAATCGCTGAAGCATAAACAACTGGGAAATCAAGCTGGTCATCATCTGCACCAAGCTCGATGAAGAGTTCCAAGACTTCGTCCACTACTTCTGCTGGACGAGCTGATGGTTTGTCGATTTTGTTGACAACCACGATTGGGACAAGGTCTTGTTCCAAGGCTTTTTTCAATACGAAACGAGTCTGTGGCATGGTTCCTTCGTAGGCATCTACGACTAAGACAACACCGTCAACCATTTTCATGATACGCTCAACTTCTCCACCGAAGTCCGCGTGTCCTGGTGTGTCCATGATATTAATACGAGTTCCGTTGTAGGCAACGGCTGTATTTTTAGCAAGGATGGTAATTCCACGCTCTTTCTCGATATCATTTGAGTCCATAGCGCGCTCTGCCAATTCAGTACGTGCATCAAGAGTTTCAGATTGTTTCAATAATTCGTCAACGAGGGTTGTTTTCCCGTGGTCAACGTGGGCGATAATCGCAATGTTACGGATATCTTCTCTTAATTTTGTCATGATTTCCTCTATAATATTCAAAATTTATTTTCTAACTGAGCAATTATACCATATTTTCAAGTAAATAACATAATTCAAGCAAGTGTAAATGTTTTCACTCCGCTTTTATAGTCAAGGCAACTCTTTTCAAAGTCAGAGACTTATGATAAGATAAGCTGGTATGCGTTTAGATAGATTATTAGCCCAAGAAAAGATCAGTCGCAAGGCTATGAAACAGGCACTTCTGAAAAAAGAAATCCTAGTGGATGAGTGTCCAGCTCGCTTCCTCTCTCAAAATGTCGACACTGGATTACAGAAATTAGTCTTTCAAGGACGGCAGATTCAAGGATACGAGCACAACTACCTCATGCTTCATAAGCCAAACGGAGTCGTTACAGCTAGCAGGGATAAGAACCTACCAACCGTCATGGACCTCCTTTCACCTGACATTCAGTCTGACCAGATCTATGCTATCGGCAGATTAGACCGCGATACGACGGGACTGCTGCTTTTGACAGACAATGGACCTTTAGGATTCCAACTCCTCCATCCCCAGTACCATGTCGATAAATCCTATCAAGTGGTGGTAAACGGACCGCTCACCCCAGACCATATCCAGCGGTTTAAGGAAGGAATCGTCTTTTTAGACGGAACCACTTGTAAACCTGCAACGCTAGAAATTCTGTCCTCAAGTCCTTCCTCTAGTCAAGCCACCATCACCATTTCAGAAGGAAAATTTCATCAGGTGAAAAAAATGTTTTTCTCGGTTGGTGTCAAAGTTGTCTCTCTCAAACGAGTTCAGTTCGGTGATTTTACGTTAGATTCAGAGCTTGCAGAAGGGCAATACCGATTCTTAAACCAAGAAGAATTAGAAATTATTAAAATCTATTTAGAGATGAGTCGATAAAACAAAAAAAGCTTTATGTTTAAAGCTTTTTGTTTATTGCTTATCTTAAAATTAAAAATACTGCGACGGTTACAATCCAGTTAAGTACAGAAACCACAAGTCCTACAATATTCAGAATTTTTTCTGTTTTATAGGCTAATTGAGATTCTTTTTGATATGAAATAGCCAAGACCAATCCTATGATACCCAAAATCAGGCCTACAATTGGAAATAGCAAACCGAGCACAATAGATAGGATACCTAAAACTAGTGAGACTTTTTTCTTTGCTTGCATGCTTAAAAACTCCTTGAAATGATTATTAATTTAGTATATGAGACCGACTTTATAAACTTTTTCCTTGCTCTTAACTGGTCTTCACTTTCCCTTTCCAAGAATCTAGTCCATAAGAAAGGATATAAATCTCAGAGAAACCTTGTTTATTCAGATAAAGTGCTGCATTGGTCACTCGTTGTCCGCGTTGGTTTTCGTAGAGAAGGACAGGTTTATCCTTGCGAATGGCTACAAGGCTTGACTTCAACTGATTTGAAGGAATATTACGGGCTCCGAGGATATGTTTTCTGTGAAATTCTGCTGGGTCGCGCAAATCAATCAACTGCCCTTTCCGAATTAAGGCTTCAAATTCTGCATTGTCCACAATCTTAGCCGCACGACGAATACGAAGGTAGTTATAACCCATCCATGCCACCATTGCCAGTATAAGTGCCCACAAAATCCAAGTAACCATTAGTTCATTTCTCCATTTTTCTCAATATAGTCTAATTCTATCTTGTGCTCTCTACGAAGAACAGCTTCCGCTTCTAGGTAATCTAGCTTGTCCATCAAACCTGCATCATAGATCCGAGAGAGTTCGAGCTTCATCAGTTCAATATCATACAAGCGCTTCCCCATGTAAACAATAATGCCAAACTGTTTGAGAAATTGCTGCACATCATAGAATGTTTTCATAGCTTTCATTCTAACAGATTTTAGACTTTTTTTCAATACTGGACCGACTCTTTCCCCCTATTTTCTTCGTCTTCATTGCCCATTCTTCCGCAAGTATGGTACAATAAAAACATGAGAATTCAACAACTACACTATATTATCAAAATTGTCGAAACTGGCTCTATGAATGAGGCAGCCAAGCAACTCTTTATCACTCAACCCAGTCTCTCTAATGCTGTTCGAGACTTGGAAAATGAAATGGGCATTGAAATCTTTATCCGCAATCCCAAGGGCATTACCTTGACCCGTGATGGGATGGAGTTTCTCTCCTATGCCCGTCAAGTTGTCGAGCAAACCCAACTTCTGGAGGAACGCTATAAAAATCCTGTCGCCCACCGCGAACTCTTTAGCGTCTCGTCTCAACACTACGCCTTTGTAGTCAATGCCTTTGTCTCCCTGCTCAAGAAAAGTGATATGGAGAAATACGAACTTTTCCTTCGTGAAACTCGCACTTGGGAGATTATCGACGACGTCAAGAACTTCCGTAGTGAGGTTGGTGTCCTCTTTTTGAACAGTTACAACCGCGATGTTTTAACGAAAATGCTAGATGACAACCACCTCTTAGCCCACCACCTCTTTACCGCTCAACCCCATATCTTTGTTAGCAAGACCAACCCTCTAGCTAAAAAAGACAAGGTCAAACTGGCTGATTTGGAAGACTTTCCTTATCTGAGTTATGACCAGGGGACGCACAACTCCTTCTACTTTTCAGAGGAGATTCTTTCACAAGAGCACCACAAGAAATCCATCGTGGTCAGTGACCGTGCCACTCTCTTTAATCTCTTGATTGGTTTGGATGGTTACACCATCGCAACAGGGATTTTGAATAGCAACCTCAACGGAGACAACATCGTTTCCATTCCACTAGACATTGACGACCCGATTGAACTAGTCTATATCCAGCATGAAAAAACCAGCCTGTCTAAGATGGGCGAACGCTTTATCGAATACTTACTAGAAGAAGTTCAATTTGATAGTTGATAAACCATCAGACATATTTTATAATATTTCTTAGAAAATAATGATTGGAGAATATCGTTGAAAAAGTTTATATTGGCAAGTGCTGTTATCCTTTCAATAGCAGGGTTGGCGCAAGCACCTATCTATGCGGAAGAAAACAATGCTAATCCTCCTGCTATCACCGAACAAAGCAACTCTAAGGAAGATAAGAAAGATCTTTCAACTAAAACTGAAGAGGAGGTTGCAACACTTCCAAAAGAAAAGGCAAAAGAAGAAGCTCCTAAAAAGGAAGGATGGCAGGAAGAAAATAAACAGTGGCGTTTCTATGAAAACAATCAGCCTGTCCTCAAATGGAAAAAAATTCAAGATAAGTGGTACTATTTTGACCAAGAGGGAAATCGACTCAGTGATACCATCTTTGATGGCTATGTTCTCAATAAAGACGGAGTCATGGTAGAAAATGGCTGGGTAGCTCTTGAGGGTAAATGGTACTACGCCAGTGAGTCTGGAAAAATCATCCAACAAACATGGAAAAAAATCGGAGGAATTTGGTACTACTTTGACAAAGATGGTGTCATGCTCAGTCAGACAATCGTTGATGGTTATCTCCTTACTAAAAGCGGGGCCATGGCTGAGAATGGCTGGGTGAAGATTGACCAAAATTGGTATTATGTCACACCATCTGGCAGAATCTCGCAAGACAAGTGGGAAAAAGTAAACGGTTCTTGGTATTATTTTGACAAAAGCGGCGTGATGCTCAGCAAAACGACTGTTGGTGCTTACCTGCTCGGCAGTAGCGGGGCCATGGTGGAAAACTCCTGGGTGAAGATTGACCAAAATTGGTATTACGCTAATGAATATGGGAAATACAGCCAAGACAAATGGGAGAAAATAAAAGGAACTTGGTACGCTTTTGAACAAAATGGAGTTATGCTTTCCAATAAATGGAAAGGAAGCTACTACCTTAAATCTAGTGGAGCCATGGCGGAAAAAGAGTGGATCTTTGACAAGGCCTACAACAGTTGGTTCTATCTAAAAGCGGATGGAACCTATGCGGCTCGTGAATGGATTGGAGCCTACTATCTCAAGTCTGGTGGCTATATGGCCAAGAATGAGTGGATTTACGACGACTATTACAAGGCTCGTTACTATTTGGACGATAGCGGACATTATGTATCAGGGACCTACAAGATAGACGGAAAGGAACACCTGTTCCAAAAATACGGCCAATGGATTTCTGAAGTTTCAACAGAAGGTGGATTTGTAAAAGGTCAATACAGCAATACCATTTTCCTAGATCCCGGACATGGTGGTCGAGATTCAGGTGCCTTTTACTACAATGTAGCTGAAAAAGATCTCAACATGCAAATCTATCGCAAACTGCGTAAGAAATTAGAAGAATTAGGTTATACTGTCCTCACATCACGTGACAGTGATATCGATGTTGATTTTAAGACTGAGCGTTCAAAAATGGTAAATAAAACCAACTCTGATATCTTTATCAGTATCCATTTCAATGCAACTGGTAGCGCATACTCAAAAGCAAGTGGTATTCAAACGTACTCCTATAGCGATGAACCCGACTATCCAAGCAAGATTAATCAATACTGGCACAACCATCCTGATCGTATGAGTGAAAGCAAACGCCTCGCTGCTGCTATCCACTCCTCTCTTCTAGCAGAAACAGGAGCTAAGGACGCTGGCTTATTGGAAAGCAGTTTTGCCGTTCTACGCGAAACTGCCAAACCAGCCGTCCTCCTAGAACTCGGTTATATGGATAATTTCACTGAAAATCAACGGATTCGTGATGATCGATACCAAGATAGACTAGTCGCAGGCATTGTGAAAGGCATCCAAAAATACTACGCTGGTAAATA
Organism: Streptococcus sp. 517s; assembly: GCF_054445985.1. NCBI lineage: Bacteria > Bacillati > Bacillota > Bacilli > Lactobacillales > Streptococcaceae > Streptococcus > Streptococcus sp. 517s. The sequence goes on from NZ_CM136847.1 coordinate 1,303,991, forward strand.
AAAAGTCTCGAGAAACCTCGAGACTTTTTATTTGTCTTCTTTTTTATATTTATCAGGACAGAGGTAGCCAAGTCCTATACAAGCTAGCACTCCTGCACCAATTACCAAACCACTTGAAATTGGTAAAAGATCCAAAATGGCATTTGCAATGATAAAGGCAATAATCAAGCACATCAGACTAGCCTTGTAGTCTTTTTTCAAAAAGTTTTCTAGAGTGAAATAGAGGAACAAACCTACTGGAATCAATGACCAGAGGTTGACATCCAAACTTGGCCATCCAACAGAACCAAAATACAATACTACCGCTGCCGCTACTAAAAATACGATTCCCAATAATTTTTTCATTTTTTGTCTCCATTTTCTTTTTTAGGAACCTGAATTGTCTGACATTAACCCTTCACGCCCTTTACAAAAATCATTATAGCAGAGGATTTTTTCAAGAACAAGCCTTTTTGCCTATCTGGTCTCTATCTCGGTCTAAGTGGTTGAATATTATCGACAACAAAAAAAGAAGCCTTAATTGGGCTTCTTGATTCTGCCGATTGCAGGGCTTGAACCTGTGACCTACGCGTTACGAGTGCGTTGCTCTACCAACTGAGCTAAATCGGCGGTTACCCTTTTAGTATAGCACTCTGAGAATAGATGTCAAGAAATTTTTATCTCCATTAGAAAAAGCCTGTCCTGAGACAAGGCTTTGAGATTCTTCCTTTTACGAACCCGCACTTTCGTAGGCATCTAAGCCCCTGTCCCATAGTTTCAAAGAAATGAAAAAGAAGACAAGAGAAATCAGAATCAAACCACCGATATTAAAGAGCCCATCCTTGTCCTGCAAGAAATAGCTAGCCGGATAGTAGGCCGTAAAGGCGAAAGGCACGATAAAGCTAATCAACCAGCGAAGAAGCGAATTGTAAATGGAAATCGGGTACTTGGCAAAATCATTGAACATATAGAAAATGTATATCATGGCGCCTGACTGCTTGGTCCAAAAAGCGATACTGGCGGTCGCGATTTTCAAGGAAGTATAAATCAAGGTCGCAAAAGGAATACAGACTAGGAAAAGCAGGAATTTGGGAAGAGTCCAAGCAATGCTAGTCACCGTAGTCCCTAGTAAAATGCCACCGACCAATAGTTCGCCCAAGGCATCAATCTGAAAGGTCTCGACGAGGATGTGAAAGAGAGGATTGATAGGACGAGTCAGATACTTGTCAAACTCTCCCTTTCGCACCAAGCGCTGCCCCAGTGCCCAAAGATTATCAAAAAAGAGATGGTCCAGTCCCTTGGGAATCAAGGAAAAACCATAGATAAAGGCAATCTCTTGAAAGGTCCAGCCTTCTAGCGAGGGAATGTGTTGAAAGATGACATTGAGAAATAAAAGATTCAAGCCTTGAGTCAGAAAGACTCCTAACACACCAACCACAAAATCCACCTTATATTCCATGATTTGTTTGATGTATTGTCTGATAAAAATCAGATGCATGCGTTGATATTTTTTCATACTAACCTCCTTGAATGGTGATGAATGACTGGACTCGTTTCCAAATCAACTGAGACAAGCCCACCATCACTAAAAGCCAGAAAAACTGTAGCAAGATAGCTTGAAAAATCTGACTGGCATCGTATTTCCCAACAATGATCATGACCGGAGTATAGATCAAAGATGAAAAAGGCAAGAAGGACAAAATATCTGAAACCACCTTAGGAAAGAAATCCAAAGGAATCAAGCTTCCAGACATAAAGGCCACTAAGGAAGTCTTGAGTAGATTAGAACCCCATAGATTTTTAAATACAAAGGCTGAAAATCCAAAGCAGATATTAAAGAAAAAGTTAATCAGATAGGCCAGCGTTAAGCTAAAAAGATAAAGGACCGTTAAGCCTAGCACTTCTACAATTCCTTGCCCCGATAAGACTTTCATCAAAACAATGACACTTAAAAATGGCAGTCCAACAGAGATAAAAATCAACCACTTGGAACCAAGCTCGGTGAATAGGTAAGAGGCCGCAAAATGCACTGGTCGCAGCAAGCGCATGATAATGGAGCCATCCTTGACCTCCTCCCCAATCATAAAGGAGCTATCTGACTTGGTTAACAGATTGGTCACAAAACTCATGATGATGTAGAGGGTGATATCTGCCATACTGAATCCCTGAATCAAAGGCTCTTGCGAGGAATCAAAGACAGCCTTCCAGAGATAAAAGGCCACAAAAGCCCCCATCACATCGCCAATCCGATAAAGAAGAAAGTTGACTCGATAGGTGATCAACTCCTGAACCCCTGCATTGATAAAGGGTTTATAACGTCTCCACAATTTGACCATCTTAAAGCTCCTTCCGATAGAAGCGACGGATAATATCCTCAATATCCGTATCCACCATCTTCAAATCACGGATTTCAAAATCAGATAGGGTTTGCTTGATAATATCAGCCGACTGGTAGCGGGAACTATCAAATTCAATATTGAGGCTATTTCCTTGTCTATCAATGGTCATATCAGGTAGGCCTTCATAGTGAGAAAAGAGATGACTCTGCCCTGGCACCAATTCAAAGGAAAGAGTCTTCATCTTGCCAAAGGTTTCCTTGAGCCGGCTCACCGTTCCATCAAAAATCTCCTGCCCCTTATCAATCATAAAAATTCGATCACAGAGTTGCTCAATATCACTCAGATCGTGAGTGGTCAAGAGAATGGTTGTTTCTTCCTCCTGATTGATCTGGGTAATGGCACGACGAATGTTATCCTTGACCGAAACGTCCAAACCAATGGTCGGCTCATCTAAAAAGAGAACCTTAGGATTGTGGAGCAAGGAAGCCGCAATGTCCGCCCGCATCCGTTGACCAAGTGAAAGAGTTCGCACGGGATCCTTGATAAAGTCCTTCAAATCCAAGACTTCATTTAAAAAGTCCATGCGCTTATGGAAAAGAGAGTCTGGCACATCGTAAATTTCTTTTAACACCGTGTAGGTTTCTTGCAGAGCCAAATCCCACCATAGCTGGGTGCGTTGTCCAAATACCACTCCAATATCCTTGACATAGTCTTGGCGATTGTCCTGCGGAATTTTGCCATTAATCCGACAAAAACCAGACGTCGGTTTCAAAATCCCTGTCAGCATTTTGATGGTTGTCGACTTCCCAGCACCATTGGCTCCGATAAAGCCTAAAATTTGGCCCTTGGGTACCTCAAAAGTCAAATCCTTGACCGCTTCAAAGGTCTGCTTTTCAGGATGAATAAAGGAGCGCAAAGCTCCCTTTAACCCCGGCTCCTTTACTGTCTTCACAAAATTCTTCTGAAGATGTTCCACTTCTATCATTGCCATATCTATCTCCCTGTCGCAAGGAATAGCAATATTGTATTTTTGACTACAAATATTCTAAATCCTTACTTTCTAACCCCTCTACATTTTATTATTACAGAAGGCTTTATACCAACCTATTATAGTCCAATAAAAAATGGAATGCAAGCGTTTGCCTACAGATTGTGAAATTAGAGATTTTACTCTTAAAATAATAGTTTTAATCAAAAATTCTGGTTTAGTAGTTTCCTTAAACCACCAAAAAACCTGCCCATTGGGCAGGCTACGAATTGTAAAAAGTACACTTTGGACTATTCTATGTTCTTCTTATTCTTTCTTTAGTAAGACTAATAATATTTGGATACCTATCATTCAGTTCATCAAGATATCCTGCCTCTAAGCCACATAAATCCTCAATTAAAAAATTCGGCAATAATTTATTGTATACTCTATATATATCAGCAGATATATCCATCACAATTCTATTTTCCACTAATAGCTCTACTGACTGTTTTAAAGATAGAGGATTACTAATCAATTTCGTTGAGTCTAAGGGCTCATTTTTTCTCCAACCTCTGTAACTAAGCTTCTTATACAAGTTTGTATACTCATTGGAATCTATGATATTCAATGACTTAGCACGCATTATCATCATACTAATTGAGACTTGCCAAATTCTTTTTAGATACCTGTAGTACTCTAGATCATTTTCATACCCAATGAGAGAAGCTTTAAACGAATCCATTGGCAATAGAAATTCAGCCGCAAACTCATTCGCTTCGTCTTCCATTTGCTTATATTCAATTGCTCCCATGTCTTGAGGTGACTTACAACTTTCATGCATTAACCAATGTCCTAATTCATGGGCTAAACTAAACTGCTGACGATAGAATGAATACTCTGTCCCCTCTAACATAACAACATAATACTCATTATTATTTACTTTGACAGCTGAACCAAAAGCATCAACTTTATCACTCTGAGTGTCTATTCTAGAAATAACAAAACCTTTTTCTTCCATCAACAACGACAAGTTATCAATTGGTCTATCTCCAAGTTCCCATTTCTCTCTTATGTAGCTTGCGTATTCTTGTGGAGTATAGTCTAAACCAGAAAGACCCCAGTCAAGATTTGGAAAATCAATAAATTCTCCCAAATAATCTCTTATTAAAGCAACATAGTTTTTATTTATTTCTGCAGGCATTTTTTCTGTTTGAGTCGCTGTGTAACGACTTCTAAAAAATGTGCCTGTAGAACTTAAGCTAAAATTATCATTTCCAAAAAAGAAATCTCTCGGAAACTTTAATTTCTTTTCCAATATTTCTAACGATTCTTCACTTGGAGTTGCTCGTCCTTTTTCATATTTAGAAACCATTTGTTTTGAAACGTTTAAAAACTCTGCAATCTGAGTAATACTTTTTTTGTTAAAAAGTCTTGCCTCTTTTAAGCGAGCACCATTAAAACTAATCTGAAGCATTATTTACTCCTATTTTATATAAAATATTATAATTTAGTATTCTCTTCCTTCTTTTCAACAGGAAGACTAACATGCTTTTGTGACTCCAATTGTTTCTGTACGTCAGATTTCAATGCAACAAGAGGTTTTTCAGGATTATTTCCACGTCCATCTTCTTCAAGTTTTGTAAAATCAAATTCTGTGATATTTACAGCATCAATAAATTCACAAAAGGCATTTACCTGATTAACAATCACTTCTTTAGTTTTTTTATCAAAGGTAACAACCCTAATCTCATCAATCGAATTATAATGATCTCCCAATAATTTCTTCGCTTGTTCAATTTGTGAATCACTCAACCCATCATCATCCAGATCATTAAATAATTCAATGGATAGTTTACCGTCTTCTTTTCCATTTAAATGAGAATTTTTCGCACGTGCTATACAAGTAAGATAGTGATGCTTTTCGTATTTATTAGTTACATCTTCAAATCTTTTCTTCATCATAAAAACATATAGGACACCCTCAATAATTACTCCTCTTGCCGTCCACAGAGCGCCCATATACATAGTGGGTGATATTAAACCATTTACTTTGGCGGTGTTTACAATATCACGATAAATAAAATCCCAAGTTAAAATTGGTAGACTATTCTTAGTTTCAAACTCATTATCATAAAATATTTTCTCAATATCTTTCTTGCGACTTGTTGAAAATACTTGAGCAAACTTAAAGATTTGGGTTGGTAAATTTTCCATAGAACACCTCTTTGAAATTTATAGTCTTATTTTAAGATTTTATTTCAAAAAAGTCAACTATTATTGGTTTTTATTATTATTTTTTATCTCCCTTATCTATTTGGATGCTTTTAATACTTAGATCACGAAACTAGAAAAATCATATTGTTATTTTGAATGAAAGTTCTATCATTAATTTAGCTACTCTGTATTCTTAAAAATTAGGTGTTCCAATTTACTTTGGGAAAGACAGTTATTTCCTTTGAAAACAGGCGTAAAGCTGTTATATTTGTTAGCCAAGGGTAGTCTTAGAATCATTGTAAAAAATTACATTCGTTTAGCAGCTTTGGATATAGTAGTCTTAAGTATATTCTCCATAAAAATAAACACAAAAAACCTGCCCAATGGCAGGTTTCTCTTTCTATATTGTTCAGCTAAATTAAGCTTTACCTTCTGAACCGAATACATCGATACGTTCTTCAACAGCTTCTGTAATTGCTTCGAAACCTGGTTTCAAGAATTTACGTGGGTCAAAGAGTTTCTTCTTATCGTATTCTGCTTCGTTTGCTTCGTATTCAGCAACAAATTTACGAGTTGCGTTAGCAAATGCGATTTGGCATTCAGTGTTAACGTTAACTTTCGCAACACCAAGTTTGATAGCTGCTTGGATTTGGTCATCAGGAATACCTGAACCACCATGCAATACGATTGGGAAGCCTGGAACTGCTTCTGTCAATTTTTGCAAGTGATCAAGGTGAAGACCTTTCCAGTTTGCTGGGTAAGGACCGTGGATGTTACCGATACCAGCTGCCAAAAAGTCAATACCAGTTGCAACCATTGCTTTAGCATCTTCAATTGGAGCCAATTCGCCATCACCAATGATTCCGTCTTCTTCACCACCGATAGTACCAACTTCAGCTTCTACTGATACGCCGTTTGCATGAGCAAATTCTACAACTTTACGAGCTTTTTCAAGGTTTTCTTCAACTGGAAGGTGTGAACCGTCAAACATAACTGAAGTATAACCAACTCGGATACATTCAAGTGCATCTTCATAATGACCATGGTCAAGGTGAATAGCAACTGGTACAGTAATTCCCATTGATTCTACAAGGTTTTCGATGAGAAGTTTACATACTTTGTAACCACCCATGTATTTCGCAGCACCCATAGAAGTTTGGATCAAAACTGGAGCTTTTTTAGCTTCTGCTGCACGCAAGATAGCTTGAGTCCACTCAAGGTTGTTTGTGTTAAATCCACCAACTGCATAACCGTTGTCACGAGCTGCTTGGACAAATTTTTCTGCTGAAACGATTGCCATTTTATCAGGCCTCCTGTATATTTTTATGGGTCAACCCATTTACATTGTTCATTTTATCACTTTTTGATAAAAAAAGCTAGTTTTTCCCATACTTTAGATTGAATTTCTTCTAATCCGATTGATGTAAGCCTTTTCTTTTTTAATCTTGGCTAACTCTAGGAAAGCGTATAAAGAAAGTCAAGCGATCATCCTGCCTTTCAAAACGATAAGGCAATTTCTCATGTTCTAATAAACTTTTGACCACAAAGAGTCCCATCCCTGAACCCTTGGCCTTGCGACTAGCATTTTCAGAAAAAGACTGGACCAGCTTTTCTTGTTCTTCAGGACTACAGCTATTCTCAATAAAGAGTTTCCCTTCTCTCTCGCCGATACGAACCAAACCACCTGGAGTGGAGTGCTTGATAGCATTACTGATGAGATTCGATAGAATCAATTTCATGACAGATGGGTTTATGTAAGCCTGCTGATGGGTCAAGCTATTATCTATCTGAAGTTCTCTTTCCTTGGCGAGCAAAGCATAATCCTTGACCAGACTTTGCGTCATCTGAAGGAGGTCAACCTCTTCTTTCTCGTCTCGCAATTCCTGAACAGAAGAAAGAGACAATATCTGGAGAACGTGGTGACTGAGGTCGTCTACAATTCCCAAGGCAACTCCCAGATAGTGGTCTCTATCCTTATAACGACCTACATTTTCTTTCATATTTTCAATCAGAATTTTCAAGCTAGCCAGAGGTGTTTTCAATTCATGAGAAGCCCCTCGTAGGAACTCAACCTTCATCTTCTCCAGCTGGAGAATAGCTTCATTCTTGTCATGCAAGTCCGCAATGACAGTCCAGAGATGCTGGTAAAGGCTATTGATTTGTTCCTTGAGATCACCTATCTCATCCTTAGAATCCACGCGCAATCGCACTTGGGCATCCAAATCCATCATCCGACGGGTCACCCGCTTGATTTCCAAGATCGGAGCAACAATAGTCCGAGCATAGATATAAGCTACCAAAAGGGAAATCAAAAAGGATGCCAACAAGGTATAGGGAAGAAATTGAAGACTAATCTGCTCTGCTTCTTTTTGCAAATCCATAGACGCTAGAAACTGGAGAGTCATAGTGCTACCATCTTGCGTTTTCACCTCACGCTCCTCGATAAAGAGGGAAGTAGTTTGACGGTCCGTATCCAGAGGAAGATTGTCCTTGACTTCTAACTTGTCCTCAGTCATCTCACCCTTAACGGACCCTTTGATATCACTGGTCTGGGAATACAAGTCTAAGACTTGCTCAATATTCTGCCTATCTTTTCCATCCAGGGACTGGGCAATGGCTGTCGCTTTCTGACCAATGGTTTCCTGACGATGACTTAGATAAGTAGAGGGAAAGAGAAAATAAATGGCTAAATGAAGACAAATAACCAGAACACTAAAAATCGAGAAGGTATAGATAAAAATCTTTGTAAATAGACCTGTCCGTTTCATTTTCGCTCCAATTTATAACCAACATTGCGCACAGTGAGGATACAATCCAAGTCTAGCTTTTTCCGTAATTCCTTGATATAGACATCAATGACACGGTCAAAGGGAACCTCATCTGTCACCTTCCAGACCGCATCAATTATCTGAGATCGGGTCAAGGCTCGTCCTTCATTTTTCACCAGATAGTCCAGAATTTCCAACTCCTTGGCATTGATAGCCACTTCTTGACCTGCTAGAGTTGCACTGTAACTATCAAAATCCACCTTAGTATCTTTATAAGAGAAGACTCGTCCTGTATCGTAGTAGCGCTTAAAAATTGCATCCACCCTCACTTTTAAGAGGAAGAGGGAGAAGGGTTTTTCCAGATAGCCGTCTGCCAGAGAGGCAAAGGCGCTCATCTTGTATTCCTCATCCTGAAAGGCGGTCAGCATCAAGACGGGAACCTGACTGGTTTTACGAATCTCAGCTAGGACTTCGAGACCATTAAGCTTGGGCATCTGGATATCCAGCAGTACTAGAGCAACTTCATAGCTGGAAAATTTTTCCAGAGCTTCCTGACCGTCTGCTGCTTCAATGGTTTCATAACCACAATCCGTCAGATAGTCACTAATCCCCTCACGAATCATCTCCTCATCTTCTACAATTAAAATTTTCATAGAAAAACGTTTCACATTCCTTTAAGTTTCTTGTAAATCTTCTCTGTTTCATCCTGATAGGACGAGTCCTTATCAAGATAAAATAGATAAAAATGCTACCTATATTATACCCCATTTAGGGGAGAATAGGTAGCAAGTTTTTTATTCACTATCGAGCAAGAGCTCTTTTGGTTGTTTTCTGAGGAGATTGCTTGAGGCAAGCGCCATAACGAGAACCACTAGAACCAAGGCAAGGACAAAGACGATGATAAAGTCTGATGTCTGAATAGAAATATCTAGGCTCGACAAGGTCTTACTAAAGCCATCTACTTCTGCACCACCACCAAGATTAGAGGCTTGAGCAGCCTTGCTGGCTTGCTTGGCAACACCTGAAGTGACATTGGCAAGAACAGTATTTCCGATGGCACGGGCTGTGTAGTTGGCTAGGAAGTAAGCAGAAATAAGAGCAGGAATAGCAATCAAGATAGATTCGGTAATGAATTGCCCCAAGATACTTGCCTGCTTGAGACCGATAGAGAGGAGGATTCCCACTTCCTTGCGACGGGCGTTGATCCAAAGACTAAGCAAGAGCGCAAGGAGAAGAACTGAGAAGCTCAAGCTACCCCAGAAGAGGAGGTTGGCCATCTTGTACATACCAGAGATGGATTGCTCTAGAGCTGGGTAGTTAGAGGAGCTCTTCACAAGTGTGTAGCTCTTCCAGTTGATACCGCTGATACCATTCAACTCTTTCATAACATCATCCAAGTTCTTGTCTGCTGTTACAAAAAAGGTTGCGTCCCCATAAATAGCTGTGTCTTCTGTGTATCCATAAAGTTTTGCAGCAGTGTGAATGTCTGTGATAGCTGTGTTTTCATAGAGTTCTTGTGAGTAGGTTACTGCTGACTTATTATGACCATCAAAGAGTCCCTTGATAGTCACTTCGACTGTTTCCTTGGCTCCTTTTTCATTGTCTGCATCGTAGATATTAGAGTCTAGTTTGACCTTATCTCCAACTTTCCAGCCGTGTTTGGCTGCCAAGTCCTTGTGCATGAGGATCTTGTCCTTGTCGTCGTTGGTTAGGTGCTCACCTTCGACCAGCTTATATGAACCAGAGACAAATTTATCTTCTTTAGAGGAATCATTGACACCTGTAATCATCAAACTACTTCCAAACCGTTTTGCTCGGTCAGCAGTGAGATTTTTCTTGATTTCTGGCGTTTCAATCAGGTCGTATCCAGTCAAATCTCCGATAGCGTTGATGCGTTTAACATAAGACTCGATGGCCTTGTTTTCGGTGATTTTTTTGATATCCTCACCCTTGATATTCCCAGAACCACGTGGCGTTCCTTGATTGACGCGACGATTGATTTGCATGGAGAAGCTATTGGTGATATTTTTAAAGGTCTCCTGAGAAGCCTTGGCAGTAGCTCCCTTGATCGACAAGCCGACCAAACTCAAGCTCGCCATGAGGAGAATAATCAGGAAGATAACAATCGATTTGAAAAACTTCCTTGTAACATAGGCAAATGCGTTGTGTAACATAGGTTCCCTTTCTAGATTTGATTCGTTTTTATCATTCTATCAAAACAAACTCATCTTATTTTGTAGTATTGCGAGTTTCAGTCAGTTTCTTGTCCTTCAATTCAAGTGTAATATCTGACGCTTGTGCCACTTCTTTACTGTGGGTGACGACGATCACACATTTACCTGTTTTCTCGGCAAGTGATTTGAGCAGTTCGATAATATCTCCGGCAGTTTTAGGGTCCAGATTTCCTGTTGGCTCATCAGCTAGAATAACTGGAGCTTCTGATACCAAACTGCGAGCGATGGCTACACGTTGTTGTTGACCACCTGATAACTGGAGAACGTTCCGCTTGATCTGACTTTCATCCAAACCAAGCTCAAGAAGTGTATCCTTGCTTGCTTTTTTGTTGACCAAGCGGATATTTTCCAGCGGAGAAAGATAATCTATCAAGTTATAATTTTGAAAGACTAGGGAAATATGGTGCATGCGATGGTAAGAATACCCCTTATTCTGAATGTCCTCTCCTTGGAAAAGGATAGAACCTTCAACAGGACTATCTAGACCAGCAAGCAGGGACAAGAGAGTGGATTTTCCTGCTCCTGACTCACCAATGATACTATAAAATTTTCCGGGTTCAAAATTATACTTGATCTGATATAAAACTGCTTCAGCAGTGTTCTTGTAACGGTAGGTAACATCTTGCAATTGTAATAAAGTCATGATTTCTCCTTCTTATACTCAATGAAAATCAAAGATCAAACTAGGAATCTAGCCGTAGGTTGCTCAAAGCACAGCTTTGAGGCTGCAGATAAGACTAACGCGGTTTGAAGAGATTTTCGAAGAGTATTAACTAATAGATGATAAAATTTCCTTAGGCGATTTTCTAAATAAGAATAGGAAACAAAGGGCTACAGACAAGCAACCAATCAGGAGCAGAAAGACATAGGATTCTGCAAAGGATAGGAGACTAGTTGATAGACCGCTTGCTTTGGCCAGCGTGTCTTGTAAGGTTGCCTGATCTCCACTGGCTAGTACAGTTTGAAGCAGATAGGATGTGATGGCGTTTCCTGCAACAAATGCTGGAAGCAAAGCTCCAAGTGATACCAAAACTACCTCTAAACAGAACTGGAGGAAGATCGAGCTCTTGCTTTTTCCAAGTGCGAGTAAAATTCCCACTTCGTAGACTCTTTCTCTCAACCAGAGAGACAAGACCAAAATCAAAGCTCCTGCTCCTGCTATCAACATCCCATAAAGGAAGATGGTGAGGAAGGTTTGGAAGGTTGCAACTGAGTCTTTAATTTGTTCAAAGGCCTTGTTTTCCTTCTCAACTTGGTAGCCTTGACTTTCCAAAGCCAAGTTTTCCACCTGCTTCATGAGTCCGTCCATTTCCTTAGGATTTTCTACATAGAAGCGCGCTGCACTGACTTGAGCTTCACTATTTCCCAGAAGGGTTTGGCTGCTTTCATAGTCTGTAAAGACTTGGTTTTCACTGAAGTCAGAAGACAAGCCTGTGAACTTCTCTTGTTTTTTTCCAGAAAAGATGCCGACAATTTCAAACTCTACTGTTTGCCCTTTTCCAGCTTCGGATTGACCAGCATCCAAGCCAATCTTGTCATGAAGCGAAAGACCGTTCTTCTTAGCCAACTCTTCGTGAATAAGGATTTTCTTAGAGTCTCCTTTTTGAAGGTGTCGCCCTTCTTTTAGATTGAAAGCCGAACTGGTAAAGGTGACATCCTTGGATGAATCCTCGAGAGCCGTTAAGCTAACCAAGTTCTTGTCTGCAGCAGACAAATCATCACGTTCTACGCTCTGCTCACCACTCACCGCTTCCTTGTCTTTCAGTTTTGCGACCGTTTCGAGTTCAGGAGAGACATTTTCCAGTCCCTTAATCTTGCTCACGGATGCTAGGTCAGACAACTTGAAGGTCTGTCCATTTTCTATCTTTTTGATAGAAAAAGATGTGTTGAGCGATTTGTAAAGATTGCTTTCTACTGTTTTGTTGGACTTCATCAGAGTCAAACAGGCTGAAATTCCTACTAAAAGGACAAATAAAATCAGAAATAAAATAAAACTTCTCAGTCGTTTTCTGCTGACATAAGCCCAAGCTCTTTGGATTGGATTCATTTGTCACCTCCATATTTGTAAGACTATTATAAAATCCAAATATGAAATGTTTATGAAATCAAAAAAATTTTTTTGAAAAAAACAAAAAAGCTAGCAAACGCTAACTTTTCTCATATAGAATGCGTTTTACCAATCAAAAATATACTCCATTTTATAAATGCTGGCACCGTCTTTCAGCTTAGTATTCTCCATTTCCTAAGTTCTTCATTTTCTGACTTGTGTCTGAGAAAATTCTTGGTAGAATGAAATGGAAAACTCAGTTTAAATGTTCTGATACAATGACTGTTCTTGATGCCAATATTTTTCGAGATACGAAACGTAGCCTCTAGTCTTCTTTGTAAAAACAAAAAGAGCTAGCCAAAGCTAACTCTTATCCTATGCGGAGAGAGGGACTTGAACCCTCACGACCTAAAGCGGTCACAGGATCCTTAGTCCTGCGCGTCTGCCAATTCCGCCATCCCCGCGTCGATTACTTTACTAGTATATCAACTTTCAAAATCTTTGTCAACACTTTTTTCAGATTTTTTTCATTTTTCCAAGGGAATTATTCTTGGATTTCAGCCAGATTTTCATCCAGCAACTTGGCTCCCAGAGTGTTCTTAAAATGACCAAGAGCAAACTGATGATTTTCTGGCCAAATAGAGGCGACCGCAGGTTTGACAATCTCGATTTGATAACCTAAATTATAGGCATCAATAGCCGTATGAAGAACACAAATGTCAGTCAGGACTCCAGTTAGGATGACTGTATCAACCCGACGTTCCCGCAAACGGATATCTAGGTCTGTTCCTGAAAACGCTGAATAGTGACGCTTGTCCATCCAAAAGACACGACTATCAGAAGCATGGACTTGGTAAAAATCTGCTAGTTTTCCATACAAGTTGCGACCACTAGTTCCAATGATGTTGTGAGGTGGGAAAAGTTTACTCTCAGGATGAAAATCATCCCCTTCCTCATGAGCATCAATGGTGAAGAAAACATAGTCCCCACGTTCAAAAGCCAATCTGGTCACTCGATTAATTGCCTCTGATATGGCTTGAGCAGGTGCCCCTGCAGTCAGCTTTCCATGGTCTGCTACGAAATCCTCTGTATAGTCAATTGAGATTAAAGCCTTTGCCATTAGTAGTCCCTCTTTTTCACTTCCTCAAAAATATCACCAATTAGAACTTTGAGATAAGTCCCCTTCATTCCGAGTGAACGGCTTTCAATAATTCCTGCCGACTCCAGCTTACGGAGAGCATTGACAATCACTGAGCGCGTGATTCCAATACGGTCTGCAATAACAGATGCAGTCAGCTGCCCTTCATTTCCATCCAGCTCAGCTAAAATAGCTGAAACAGCACGAAGTTCTGAGTAAGAAAGGGTATTGACCGCCATAGTAACAGCAGTACGGCGGCGGATATTTTTCTCATCTTCTTCACGTTGGAAGTTCAAGAGTTGAATCCCTACCACCGTGCTCGCAATCTCAACAAGAATCAAATCTTCATCTTCAAATTTCTTATCATTGCGCCAAATGATCAACGAACCTAGGCGAATCCCTGATACATGAATCGGAGCAATGGTCGTCAAACCATCTGGAAAATCCGCACGGCTCTCTACAGGGAAAATGGTCAAATCATGTTCAACAGGAAGGTTGGCTTCCGTATCATAGATCATGTTTGCACCTTGAATATAATCATCTGGAAAAATCTTAGTTTGAAAAAACTGCTCTACACGATCTGTATTCGTTTTATAACGCATAAAGTAGCCTAAAAGGCGTCCCTTGCTATTCACAATACAAGCGTTACAATCAATAATATCTGCCAACTGGCGTGTAATCGCATTATAAGGAAGTTCATCTTGAAGTTGCTCCTCTGAGCGTTTCAAAATAGAAGTAATTTTTCTTGTTTTTTCTAATAAATGTGCCATTTTTTACCTCGCATTTAATCGCTATCATTATAACATAAAGAGCGTGAATTTTCAATTATTATCTGAAAATTGCTTATTTAATTACAATTTTGAACAGCAAAAATATTTTAGAAAAATAAGATCTTTTGTGTTGACAGCTGAATTATTTTTTATTAATATAACATTATAAGAAGATGACATGGTAAATCCCTTTCCGTTTCACCTATCCTTTACTATCACCATCTTCTTTTACCCTTGGTCTCCTTATATATAAAAGCGATTCACAATGTGAATCGCTTTTTCCTACTTGTCTCCTTTGTTACGAATAACAAAGCCAGTCTTCTTTTCGCTTGAGGTGTTGTGAGGTTTTTTATTGTCTTTATTACGATAGCGTCTGTCTTTATCAAAACGATCGTTCCCGCGGTTGCCTTTTTTGAAATCATCACGGCGGCCACCACGACGGTTATCTCCTCGACGATTGTCGCGTCCACGATTACCTCCAGAACGTCCATTTCCTGACGGTTTGAACGGCAGTGGTTTTTCACGCGCAATCTCCACTTCAGGAAGACTATCTGGATCTTGGACTGTCAGACTCAAGATATACATAGCCAATTCTTCTGGACTAAATTCGGCAGCTAACTTACGAGCATCTTTAGCAAATTTCTCAAAGTTCCCACGAATAGTTTCATCCGCAAAATCACGTTCGATTTTCTTGAGAGCTACTTGTTTCTTAGCTTGGAAGGCTTCTTCTGCTGTCGCTGGTTTCAAGCCTTTCATGCGTTTCTTAGTCAAGTTTTCGATGATTTGAAGGTAGCCCATTTCGTTTGGAGCTACGAAAGTAATAGACTGACCTGACTTACCAGCACGACCTGTACGACCAATACGGTGAACATAACTTTCAGGATCTTGTGGAATATCGTAGTTGTAGACATGGGTCACACCTGAGATATCCAAACCACGTGCTGCCACGTCTGTCGCAACTAGAACATCAAGGTTACCATTTTTAAAATCACGAAGGACACGAAGACGTTTATTTTGGTCCAAATCACCATGAATTCCTTCAGCACGGAAGCCACGGATTTTAAGACCACGAGTCAATTCATCCACACGGCGTTTGGTGCGACCAAATACGATAGCAAGTTCTGGTTGTTCTACATCCATGAGACGGGTCATGGTATCAAATTTTTCTTGTTCTTTAACTCGGATATAGTACTGGTCAACCAATTCTGTTGTCAATTCTTTGGCAGCAATCTTGACATGTTCAGGGTCTTTCATAAACTGAACACCGATACGTTTGATAGCATCTGGCATGGTTGCTGAGAAGAGCAAGGTTTGACGATTTGCAGGGACACGGGAAATGATGGCTTCGATGTCTTCAAGGAAGCCCATGTTGAGCATTTCGTCCGCTTCGTCAAGGATCAGAGTTTCAATATCTTGTAATTTCAAGGCCTTGCGTTTAATCAAGTCCAAGAGACGGCCTGGTGTTCCTACCACGATGTGAGCACCAGATTTAAGAGCCTTGATTTGCTTTTCAATGCTGGAACCACCGTAAACTGAGCGAACTTTCACTCCCTTGCTACGGCCAAAGCGGAAGAGTTCCTCTTGACTTTGGACAGCAAGTTCACGAGTTGGAGCGATGACCAAGGCTTGGATGGTCGCTTCTTCTGTACGGACTTTTTCAAGGGTTGGCAAACCAAAGGCAGCAGTTTTTCCTGTACCAGTCTGAGCTTGACCGATAACATCTTTTCCTTCGAGAGCCAATGGAATAGTCTGTTCTTGGATAGGACTTGCTTCTACAAATCCAGCTTTTTCAATCTCTGCTAGCAATTCAGCAGACAAGTTAAATTCATTAAATTTCACGTTTTTCTTCTTTCTAAAGGTGGTGCGAAGCCACCCTATAAGGCTTTAGTGTATACTTTTCTTTTCATGACGTATCTTCTTAAAAAATGAGATACCGTGTTGCTTCTTTTCCACGAAAGAAAAGTACTGGTTTCTTTGCAACCTATCTAGTATAACACAAGACTAGAGCAAAAGATAGTAGAATCCATTAGGAAAACTATGTAAACGATTTATTATCTATTGAATTAGAATTATAGAAGTTTTTGATAGACTTTTTGACCGGAAATCATTTCCCGTAGCAGATTTGTGCAAAAAGTGTTTTCTTGTGCTAGAATGAAAATCAAATAGGAGGACTATGAATGTTAACATATGATTTAATCGTTATTGGATTTGGTAAAGCTGGGAAAACACTAGCTGGTAAATTGGCTTCAGCTGGCAAAAAAGTTGCCCTCGTTGAACGTAGTAAAGCTATGTACGGTGGAACTTGTATTAACATCGGATGTATCCCAACTAAAACCTTGCTAGTTGCTGCTGAGAAAGATTTGTCTTTTGAAGAAGTCATTGCTACCAAAAATACTATCACTAGTCGCCTCAACGGTAAAAACTATGCTACTGTTGCGGGTACAGGTGTGGATATCTTTGATGCGGAAGCTCACTTCCTTTCAAACAAAGTCATCGAAATCCAAGCTGGTGATGAAAAACAAGAACTGACTGCTGAAACAATCGTCATCAACACTGGTGCTGTTTCAAACGTCTTGCCAATCCCTGGACTTGCTACAAGCAAAAACGTCTTTGACTCAACAGGTATCCAAAACTTGGATAAATTGCCTGAAAAACTTGGAGTCCTTGGTGGCGGAAATATCGGTCTTGAATTTGCAGGTCTTTACAACAAACTTGGAAGCAAAGTTACAGTCCTAGATGCCTTGGATACTTTCCTACCTCGTGCAGAACCTTCCATCGCAGCTCTTGCTAAACAATACATGGAAGAAGACGGTATTGAATTGCTTCAAAACATCCGTACTACTGAAATCAAAAACGACGGTGACCAAGTTCTCGTCGTAACTGAAAACGAAACTTACCGTTTCGACGCCCTTCTCTACGCAACTGGACGTAAACCAAACGTAGAACCACTTCAACTTGAAAACACAGATATTGAACTAACTAAACGTGGTGCTATTAAAGTAGACAAACATTGTCAAACAAACGTTCCTGGTGTCTTTGCAGTTGGAGACGTCAACGGTGGACCTCAATTTACCTACATTTCACTTGATGACTTCCGTGTTGTCTATAGTTACCTTGCTGGAGATGGCAGCTACACACTTGAAGACCGTCTCAATGTACCAAACACTATATTCATCACACCTGCACTTTCACAAGTTGGTTTGACGGAAAGCCAAGCAGCTGATTTGAAACTTCCATACGCAGTGAAGGAAATCCCTGTTGCAGCCATGCCTCGCGGTCACGTTAATGGAGATCTTCGTGGAGCTTTCAAAGCTGTTGTCAACACTGAAACCAAAGAAATTCTCGGTGCAACTATCTTCTCAGAAGGTTCTCAAGAAATCATCAACATCATCACTGTTGCTATGGACAACAAGATCCCTTACACTTACTTCACAAAACAAATCTTCACTCACCCAACCTTGGCTGAGAACTTGAATGACTTGTTTGCGATTTAAGTTGAGACTGATTTGTTAGCTAACAGCCCTATTTGGGCTGTTTTTGCTTCTGCGAAATCTCAAATCTGTCTTTTCTCTCTTTTATGATATAATGTCCAAACTTTACTTAGCAGTCCTAATTATATATTGGGTCTCAGGTCACTCTTTCAAATATCAGCAATACATATGACTTTGAATAACTCGCTTCAGCTCATCGTTTTATGGGTAATTTAAAAAGTATATTTTGCAATGATTGTTTCATGCCTAATTAGTAAATTATCCACTCTTTGCGCGGGTCGTATGTGTATTTTCATCGGTTTGTGGAAAGGTTTTACCGTTTGCAAATTGATGGTTAAGTCGATATATTTTTTCTTCTTAAATATTTTCCAAATTATTTAATCTTTTTAAAGATAAGAATCACTTTCTAATCAATCAAAGGATACTTCAAATTTCTTCATTCTTGATAATATGAGCAATACCCTGCAAAATGTTTAAACTTTATCATTGTAAAAAATATCGAAAGAAATCCCATATTACATTAGTATATATTTGGTATGGGATGAAATTGACTTTCGAAAACATTAACTATATAATGTCTGTAAACAAGAAATAATGAGGTAACGATTATGAATAAAACAGAATTACTGTTACAAAGACTAGATGATATTGGTCAGTCTCTAAAAGATTCTAGACAAGCACTAGCTTTGCTGGCACTTGGTTCTTGCGGAGTAGAAAGAGACCGATTGGATCAATACTCAGATTTGGATTTTTTTGTTATTGTAAAAGATGGCTACAAGCAGGCCTATATACAGGATCTAACTTGGTTAAGTAATTTAGAACCAATTGCATTTCACTACCAAAATACAGTGGACGGACATAAAGTTCTATTTGAAGATGATGTTTTTTGTGAATTTGCTGTCTTTGAAGCTCATGAACTAGTAAACATTCCCTTCGCTGAAGGCAAGATTATCTGGAAGGAGGTCGGTTTTGATGGAACAATCTGCCAGCCACAAAGATTGCCATCAAAAGAAAATAGAGACCGCGAATGGCTGTTGGGAGAAATTTTATGCAACCTATATATAGGACTAGGTCGCTATCAACGAGGGGAAAAATTGGCTGCTTATGATTTCATCCAAAACAGATCCGTCAAGCTTTGGACCGAACTAATCAATTTGGAAAAAACTTCTAAATCTAATTTTATAGATATTTTTAACAGCAACAGACGATTTGAAAAAGGTTATCCAAATGAAGCCAAACAATTACCCTACTTTTTGCAAGGTTACGAACGAATTTCTGAATCTGCTCAGGCACTCCTAGAATATCTTGATAAACACTATCCTCTTAACGCATTTATAAAAGAAAAAATTCGTAATTTATTATAAAAGAGACTTTCCAAAAAATGATCTAAATCCCAAAAGTTAGGTATCTTTGTCAACTATAATGGATTAATGAAATTTTAAAACCTGTAGAGGATAATCAATGTCCTCTCCTTTCTTATATTCAGAGTGAGAAAGATTTATTTCTTAAAGTTGCCAAAGTTATCAAATCCAAAGATATTGTATTTGATTGGTTTGGTTTAATCAGAACCTAAAAAGCACTTCTAAGGTTACTTCTTTAGTTGATCTTAGAGGTTACTTTAGTTATTGGACTGCTGGGCGCAGTATGATATAATAGAAACATGAAATTAAAAACTACTTTGGGCCTTCTTGCTGGACATTCTTCTCACTTCATTTTGAGCCGTCTTGGCCATGGAAGTACGCTCCCAGGAAAACTCGCCCTTCAATTTGATAAAGATATTTTACAAAATTTAGCTAAGAACTACGAGATTGTCGTGGTCACTGGAACCAACGGGAAAACCCTGACAACTGCCCTCACTGTCGGCATTTTAAAAGAAGTTTATGGTCAGGTCCTAACCAATCCTAGTGGTGCCAATATGATCACAGGTATTACGACAACCTTCTTGACGGCCAAATCCTCTAAAACTGGGAAAAACATTGCCGTTCTAGAAATCGACGAAGCCAGTCTTTCTCGTATCTGTGACTACATCTATCCTAGCCTTTTTGTCATCACTAATATCTTCCGTGACCAGATGGACCGCTACGGTGAGATTTACACAACTTATAAGATGATTTTGGATGCCATCCGTAAGGTGCCTACAGCCACTGTTCTCCTCAATGGTGACAGTCCCCTTTTCTACAAGCCAGCTATTCCAAATCCTGTAGAGTATTTTGGTTTTGACTTGGAAAAAGGACCTGCCCAACTGGCTCACTACAATACCGAAGGGATTCTCTGCCCTGACTGTCAAGGCATCCTCAAATATGAACTCAATACTTATGCCAACTTGGGGGCCTATATCTGTGAAAATTGTGGTTGCAAACGTCCTGACTTGGACTACCGTCTGACCGATTTGATTGAGTTGACCAACAATCGCTCTCGCTTTGTCATCGACGGACAAGAATACGGCATCCAAATCGGTGGACTCTACAATATTTACAATGCTCTTGCTGCGGTTGCCATCGCCCGTTTTCTCGGGGCTGATTCGCAACGGATCAAGCAAGGATTTGATAAGAGCCGTGCTGTCTTTGGACGCCAGGAAACCTTCCATATCGGTGATAAGGAATGCACCCTTGTCTTGATTAAAAATCCAGTCGGTGCGACCCAAGCTATCGAGATGATCAAACTAGCTCCTTATCCATTTAGCCTATCTGTCCTCCTTAATGCCAACTATGCTGATGGGATTGATACTAGCTGGATCTGGGATGCGGACTTTGAACAAATCACTGACATGGACATTCCTGAAATCAACGCTGGTGGTGTTCGTCATTCTGAAATCGCACGTCGTCTACGAGTGACAGGCTATCCAGCTGAGAAAATCACTGAAACAAGCAATCTGGAGCAAGTTCTCAAGACCATTGAGAACCAAGAATGCAAGCATGCCTATATCCTAGCAACCTATACGGCTATGCTGGAATTCCGCGAACTGCTGGCTAGTCGTCAGATTGTTAGAAAGGAGATGAACTAATGGTTTATACTTCACTTTCCTCAAAAGCTGGCAACTACCCTTATCAACTCAACATTGCCCACCTCTATGGAAACCTCATGAATACCTACGGAGACAACGGAAATATCCTTATGCTCAAGTATGTGGCTGAAAAACTGGGAGCTCATGTGACGGTTGACATCGTTTCACTTTATGATGATTTTGATGAAAACCACTATGATATTGCCTTTTTCGGTGGCGGTCAAGACTTTGAACAAAGCATCATCGCAGGCGACCTTCCTGCTAAAAAAGAGAGCATTGACAACTACATCCAAAACGACGGTGTGGTTCTAGCCATCTGCGGTGGTTTTCAACTTTTGGGGCAATATTATGTTGAAGCTTCAGGTAAACGTATCGAAGGGCTCGGTGTCATGGGTCACTACACCCTCAACCAGACTAATAACCGCTTTATCGGTGACATCAAGATCCATAATGAAGAATTCGATGAAACCTACTATGGATTTGAAAATCACCAGGGACGTACCTTCCTTTCTGATGACCAAAAACCGCTGGGACAGGTTGTCTATGGAAATGGAAACAACGAGGAAAAGGTCGGCGAAGGGGTTCATTATAAGAATGTCTTTGGTTCCTACTTCCACGGACCTATCCTCTCACGTAATGCCAATCTAGCTTATCGCCTAGTTACTACTGCCCTCAAGAAGAAATACGGTCAGGATATCCAACTCCCTGCCTATGAAGACATTCTCAGTCAAGAAATCGCTGAAGAATACAGCGACGTAAAAAGCAAGGCAGACTTTTCTTAAACTAAAGAAAACTATATCAAAGAGCTCCGCTATCATATCGGAGTTCTTTTTGCCTGCTCTTTTACCCTTCTCCCTTGCATTTTCTCTCTTTTTTTGCCAAAATAGAGGGGTAGAAAGAAGGTAGCATATGTCTAAATTACAACAAATCGTAACATATCTTGAATCAGAAAAACTAGACGTCGCTGTCGTATCTGACCCCGTCACTATTAATTATCTCACTGGCTTTTACAGTGATCCCCATGAACGCCAAATGTTCCTCTTTGTCCTAGCGGATCAGGAACCTCTCCTCTTTGTCCCAGCCCTTGAAGTGGAACGTGCAACCAACACTGTTTCCTTCCCAGTTGTGGGTTATGTGGATTCTGAAAATCCATGGCACAAAATCAAAAATGCCTTGCCACAGCACGACTTCAAACGTGTCGCTGTTGAGTTTGATAATCTCATCTTGACCAAATACCATGGTTTGAAAACAGTTTTTGAAACTGCTGAGTTTGAAAACCTCACTCCTCGCATCCAACGCATGCGCCTCATCAAATCAGCCGATGAAGTCCAAAAAATGATGGTTGCAGGTCTCTATGCTGATAAAGCTGTAAAAGTTGGTTTTGACAATATCTCTCTTGATAAAACAGAGACAGATATCATCGCCCAAATCGACTTCGCCTTAAAGCGTGAAGGCTATGAAATGAGTTTTGATACCATGGTCTTGACTGGTGATAATGCTGCAAATCCACACGGAATTCCCGGTGCAAACAAGGTCGAAAAAGACGCCCTTCTCCTCTTTGACCTGGGTGTTATGGTCAATGGCTACGCATCAGATATGACTCGTACAGTCGCTGTCGGCAAACCAGACCAATTCAAGAAAGATATTTACAACTTGACCCTTGAAGCCCAACAAGCTGCCCTTGACTTCATCAAGCCAGGTGTGACTGCACATGAAGTAGACCGCGCTGCCCGTGAAGTCATCGAAAAAGCTGGTTACGGTGAGTACTTCAACCACCGTCTCGGTCACGGTATCGGTATGGATGTCCACGAATTCCCATCTATCATGGAAGGAAATGACATGGTCATCGAAGAAGGCATGTGCTTCTCTGTTGAACCTGGTATCTATATCCCTGGTAAAGTCGGCGTTCGTATCGAAGACTGTGGTGTTGTTACTAAGGATGGCTTTGACCTCTTTACAAGCACTAGCAAAGATTTGCTTTATTTTGATTAATATTCTTCGAAAATTTTCCCACAATAAAACGCATAATATCAAGGTTTTTCAACACCTTGATATTATGCGTTTTTCTGATTTTTAAAACTTTTCTCCAGCTACTTTACTTAATTTTCTTAATACTCTGACTAAGCACAAACCCTACAACCATTCCCACGATATTTTGCAGGAAGTTTGGTAGGATTTCTGGTAGGGCTGCCGCCCAGCCATTCATCAAAGTTGAACCCAGGGCATAGCCCCCTACCATGACAATCGTTGCCAAGATAAGTCCTAACCACTGAGATTTCCCTTTAAATCCTGCGAAAAATCCCTGCAAGCCATGGTTGATCAAGCTAAAGAACATCCACTGAGGATAGCCTGATAAGAGGTCTATCAAGAAACCTGCTAGACCTCCGACTACAGCCCCCTCTTTACTGCCAAAGTAGAAGGCCGCAAAGAAGATACCCGCATCTAAGAGAGTTAGAATACCTGTTGGTGTCGGGATTTTTAAGAAATAACCTAGAACCACAGAAAGGGCGGTTAATAGAGATAAAAGAGCGATTTTAGTTGTTTTGGTTTGCTTCATATTGTCTTACTCCATATTGATCTGCTTGTGCAATAGCACGGTAAACGAAAGCTTTCGAGCTCTCTACTGCTGGTAAAAGTTCATCCCCTTTAACCAAGTGACTGGCAATGCTTGAGGCAAAAGTACAACCTGCACCAGCATTTTGGCCTTGGATAACGGGATTTTCTAGGACAGTAAAGGTTCGTCCATCATAAAAGACATCCACAGCCTTGTCCTGACTAAGGCGATTGCCTCCCTTGATAATGACTGCTGGCGCTCCTAAATCATGTAATCTCTGTGCTGCAGCTTTCATATCTTCCAAGTTTTTGATCTCTTGGCCCGCTAACAATTCTGCTTCAGGAAGATTTGGCGTAATCACTCTGACATGAGGGAAAAAGCGAATTAACTCTTGGCAGAGTTGGCTGACTGCTACATCGTGCGTTTCCTTGCAGACCAAGACGGGGTCCAGTACCACAGGCACTCCTGGACGTTGCTTGATAAAGTCCAAGGCCTTCTCAGCCACACTGACAGTCGGGAGAAGGCCAATCTTAATCCCTGCAAACTCAACATCACGTAAGCTATTTAACTCATGTTGGAAAATAGTATCATCCGTAGGAAAGACCTCAAAGCCCTTTTCGGTCAAGGCCGTCAAACAAGTCACTGCTACAAAGCCATGCAAACCATTTAAGGTATAGGTAGCCAAATCAGCTGACAAACCACCACCACTAAAAATATCATTCCCAGAAAGGGCTAAAATACGATTATTCTTCATAACGAATCTCCTTTAAATACAAGCCATTCGGTGCAGCCGTTGGACCTGCTAGCTGCCTGTCCTTCTTCTCCAAAATCAAGTCAATCTGCTCAACTGGCATTCGATTATTTCCGATTTTGAGCAGTGTCCCCACCATATTGCGAATCTGCTTATACAAGAATCCATTTCCTGAAAAGGTAAAGGTCAAAAACTGCCCTGTCTCATCGACTGTAAGGTTAGCTTCTGTAATGGTACGAACCTTGTCCTCTACACTGGTACCAGACGCTGTAAAACCGGTAAAATCATGGGTTCCCTCTAGCTTTTTGATTGCCATCTGCATTCGCTCCACGTCGAGAGGATAGGGAAAGTGGGTAGCATAGTGACGACGCATAGGATTTTTAGGACGACCCCTATCCACGATAAACTCATAGGTCTTGCTATGCTTGGCATAACGGCAATGAAAATCATCCGCCACAATCTCAATCGAAATCACATCGATATCTTCTGGAGACTGAGTATCCAGAGCAAAACGGAGTTTTTCCTCATCCATCTGATAGGGCAGATCAAAATGAATAACCTGTCCAAGAGCATGGACCCCACTATCCGTCCTACCAGCACCGTGAACAGTGATGGCTTGTCCCTTATTGAGTCTCGTTAAGGTTTTTTCGATTTCCTCTTGAACGCTCCGCGCATGAGGCTGGCACTGAAAACCAGCAAAGGCAAAACCATCATAAGAAATAGTTGCTTTATATCTCGTCATAACTTCTATTTTATCAGGAAATAAAAGTGTAAACAAGTTTAAAAACCAATAATTGTCTGGGTACAAAATTCCCAGAAAGAAAAACTTAGGAAACCAATCCTAAGCTCTCTTTTGAAATGCATACATAACAAAGATAGAAGTAACAATCAACCAGCATCCTAGAATGGTGAAGACCAACATACCGTTTTGAGTCACCAAGCCAATCACCCCAAGAATGAAAGGTGTCGTAAAGGCTCCAAAGCTACATCCTAGCACTGCAAAAGATGTTGCCTGATTAAGGAGCTTGGCTGGGATTCTTTCAGAAAGAAGTTGAAAGACAGTGGTCAAGGCCACACTGTAGGAAAAACCTGCCACAATACTTCCAACTACCATCACACCCAATGACGGAGACAAGGCAATCACAATCTGCCCCAATCCAAAGGTGATACCTGACCAAAGGAGCAATCTTTCTTTAAATAGAGAGATAAAGAAAGAAAAACTCACACCTGCCAAGATACCAATCAACTGCATGATACTTAAAACCAAACTCGATAACTGGGCATCCCCTAGACCTCTTTCCACCATCAGACTAGGAATGCGTATGGTGATAGCTGTGTTGGTGCAGACAACAACTGCTGCTTCGACAGCCAATAGAAAAATCAAACCTTTCATCTGTCCTGTCAAACGAGTCGTTTCAGCCTCTTTTTTCTTTGTTTCTTTCTTTTCTTTCCCATAAGGGACAAAGAGCAGATAAAGGATCAATACTAAAAATCCCGCACTGTAGGCCAAGAAGGTCACTGTCCATCCCAAGGATAAGAGTTGACCTACCACTAGAGTCAAAATCGATGCCCCGACAACTTCTGCTGATCCACGAAGACCCAGCATCTGGATCCGTGTCTTTCCATGATAGCGTTCGCTGATGATGGAAATGGCCTTGGCATTGATCATCCCCACACCCAAACCAAATAAAATCCGCATCGCAAAGACAAAGTTGTACTCCTGATACCAGAAGGGGGCTGTTCCCCCGATAGAAAGGATGAGAAGTCCTAGACTAATCTGAAGTCGCTCAGGAAACAACCGCTCCAAGAACCCATTTAAAACCAGCATAATCATGATCCCAAAAGAAGGGAGACTGACCAGAAGCTCGATTTGTTCTTTGGGGTAGCCTTGATAGTAGTCAAACATGGCTGGCAGAGCACTTGAGATGGAAAAGGAGGTAATCAAAACGAGGGAGAGGGCCAAAATACTAGCCCGTTCTAAATATTGTTTCATGAATTTTCTTTCTGTATATTTCTCACTGTTTATCCTTTTAAAAGGAAGATGGCAAGAAAAGAAGGAGCCCAATTGAACTAGAGACTCCGTCCTAACTTTCCTAATAGGAAGACTATTTTCGCTTGATTTGCTTGATCAGATAGAAGATAAAGCCTGCAACCATATAAGCCACAAAAATGATCAAACACCATTTGATGACCACGTCCCAACCCTTGTTCACATTTAAAAAGAAATAAGGGAAGGGATTGTCCTTGGAATTCGGAATATTGAGCTTCAAGACTAGGCCGTTAAACAAGGCAAAAATCATATAAACCAAAGGCAAGATGGTCCACAAGACTGGATCCCAGATCTTGTATTGACCCTGTTTATCAAAGAAGAGAGTGTCGGCTAAAAACCAGAGTGGAACGATATAGTGGCAAAGGAAATTTTCCACACGGTAAAAGTCTGTCGCGATCGGAGCAAGCATAAAATGGTAAATCACACAGGTAATCATGATACTCATGGTAACACCACCCTTGAGACGAAGCAAGGTTGGACTTTGCCAATTTTCACCTGAACGGCTCATCACACGGAGCAAATAACCCGTGAAAATCGTTACCAAAAGATTAGACAACACTGTGTAGTAAAGGAGCATACCAAAGCCACCGTGCTTGGTAATTTCTAAATAAACTCCTGTAAATGCCGCTAAGAACAAAAGTACACGACTATAAAAGATAAATTTATAATTCAGTTTCATGGCTAGATTTTCTTAACAAACTCTGACTTCAATTTCATAGCCCCAAAACCATCAATCTTACAATCAATGTTGTGGTCACCTTCTACGATACGGATATTTTTAACACGAGTTCCTTGTTTCAAATCCTTAGGTGCACCTTTTACTTTCAAGTCCTTAATCAAGGTTACAGTATCACCATCAGCCAATTTATTTCCATTGGCATCGATAGCAACAACACCTTCTTCTACTTCTGCAACTTCAGCAGAATTCCATTCATAGGCACACTCTGGGCAGACCAAGAGATTTCCATCTTCGTAGACATATTCTGAATTACATTTTGGGCAATTTGGTAAGTTGTTCATGGGTTCTCCTTATAACATTTCACTATTCTTTGAAAATCAAAATTTCTCGAACAGCAACTATTATACCGTAAAATCCTACATTTGACAATGAATCCTAAGTCCTGCAAACAAAAAATCATGCAACTTTTTACAGTTACATGACTTTTAAAAGATGATTGGTCATGGGTACAAATCTAGCACCACATGATAAAAGGGGTAGCAACTATATCTTACAAACCAGGAGCTTGTCCAAGTTCTGCTGTAAGCATCCAAACTGTTTTCTCAAGTTCAGCCTTAGCCCCAACAAAGATATCGTTTGTAACATCATCACCTTCTTCGTCAGTTACATCCAAAGCTTTTTGGAAAAGAGCGATGAGGTAGCGATAAATCGCTAGAACACGTTCCAAGCTTTCTTCAACGTTACGGAATTCTCCTTCTTCTTCTTCGATTTCACTGTGTTGAAGGAACTCTGTCAAAGTTGAGTAAGGTTTACCACCAAGGGTGATCAAACGTTCACTGATTTCGTCAAGATAGCCATCAAGGCTGTCCATGTATTCATCCATTTTTGGATGCCATACGAGGAAACCACGACCACGCATATACCAATGAACTTGGTGAAGGGCAATGTGTGCCACATACAAGTCTGCTACTGCTTGGTTCAATACTTCCTTTGTTTTTACCAATGCCACTGGCGCTGCTTTAGATAATGTTGTAACGTCTTTTACTGCTTCTTTTTTCAATTCAACCATATTTCTTACCTCTTTCATTTTTTTGTAACCATCCTATTAGTGGTTACAGTATAAGTATACTACTACCAGAAAACGATAGCAAGAAAAGTGTACTATCTGAGAAAAGTTGTAATAGACTGATAATTTAAGAATAGCCTGGACAGTTTTAATTAGTCGACTTGCTCGGATTTACTTGAAAATTGGCTTTGATACAGGTCATAATAAAAACCTTTTACTTGGAGCAAGCTTTCATGATTTCCCTGCTCAATTATCTGTCCATCCTTAAGAACGAGAATCTTATCTGCTTCTTGAATGGTAGAGAGACGGTGAGCAATGACAAAGCTGGTTCTTCCTTTCATCAAGCGTTTCATAGCTTTTTGAATCAAGAGTTCCAAACGGGTGTCAACAGAGGAAGTCGCTTCATCCAAAATGAGAATTTTAGGATTGGCTAAGAGAGCACGCGCGATGGTCAAGAGTTGTTTTTGCCCGAGGGAGATATTGCTGGACTCTTGGTTCATCTCCATATTGTAACCACCAGGAAGAGTTCGAATAAAGTGGTCTACATTTGCTGCTTTGGCAGCTTCTATTATTTCCTCATCACTGGCGTCAAGATTTCCAAAACGTAGGTTTTCTTTGATCGTCCCTTCATAAAGCCAAGCATCCTGCAAGACCATCCCAAACTGACGGCGGTAGTCTTGTCGTGACAACTGGCGAATATCCTGTCCGTCAACCAAGATTGCGCCTGCTGTGACATCGTAAAAGCGCATAAGCAGATTGATCAAGGTCGTCTTACCAGCTCCAGTAGGACCAACAATCGCCACCATCTCTCCCGGTTGAACTTCCAGATTAAAGTCTCGAATCAATGGTTTGTTTTCAACATACTGGAAGTCAACATGTTGGAAGGTCACCTGACCTGTTAAGGGTTCAAGGATTTCGAGTTCTTCTCCCTTGACTTCCTCTGTCTCATCCAAGATGTCGAAGATGCGGTCTAGCGAAGACTTAGCACTTTGCATTTGACCCGCAAGTTGTGTGATGTTTTGGATAGGCTGGCTGACCTGCCAAACATACTGAACAAAGGCCTGCATATTCCCTACTGTCAAACGGCCCGCGATAACCTGTAAACCACCGAGAACTGCAACGATCAGATAGGTCAAGTCCGATACAGCATGAAGAGCTGGCATCATGAGCCCAGAGATAAAGCTAGCTTTAAAACCAACACGTTGGAGGTCGTCTGTAATCTTAGAAAATTCTTTATGAGAAGTTTCCTCACGACCGTAGAGTTTCAAGACATTAAAACCTGTGAGATTTTCCTGCACATAACCATTCATCCGTCCTAAAATAGCCGCCTGCTCTTTAAAATAAGGCTGAGAACGTTTCAGGATGCTTCTAGCACCAAAATAGGTCACTGGAATGGATAGAATCACCACTATAGCCAGCTGAAAGTTCAAGTATAATACCATTCCCATGACAAGGACAATCGTCAAAAAGGCATTGACAATTTGAAGAAAAGACTGCTGAAGGGCATTGGAAACCGTCTCAACATCACTGGTAAAGCGTCCCAATAAATCACCAAACTGGTGTTTATCAAAGAAAGACACAGGGATACGATTAATCTTTTCAGTCATTTCATTTCGCAGATCCTGGGTCATGGACTGGACCGCATTAGTCATGAAATAGTTGGAATAATAAGAACCAAGTTCATACAAGAGACCTCTAAAGAGGTAAATGATTAAAACAGTTCCGATGTAACCAGTATTGATACCAGCACCTGCCAGTCCATTAGCCATATCTAAGAGATTTTTTGTCAACTCCGTAATGGCTAGCCCCAAGACAAAAGGTTCTAAGACACTCATGACTACACTCAAAACTTTTAGAAAGACTGCAAAGAAGACAGAAAAACGGTAGGCCTTTAAATAGCTCCACAAACGAGCCAAACTAGATTGTGTTTTCATATTTCCTCCTATTCTTCTGTTAGAGATGCATTTTTCAACTGCGACTCAGCAATTTCACGATAGATATCATTGGTCTCCATCAATTCCTCATGTCGACCGCGACCCACGATTTCTCCCTTATCAAGAACGATAATTTGGTCCGCATCCATAATGGTCCCAACACGTTGGGCAACGATTAAGACTGTAGCATTTTGAGTGACTTCCTTGAGACGACGGCGTAGAATGGCATCTGTGCGATAATCCAAGGCTGAAAAGGAATCGTCAAAAATATAGATATCAGGATTCTTTATAACAGCTCTGGCAATTGAAAGACGCTGTTTCTGTCCACCAGAGAGATTGCTTCCGCCTTCAGCTAGATGGGTCTCAAATCCTTCGTCTCGGCTTTCGATAAAATCTTTGGCTTGCGCCACATCCGCTGCCTGATGTAGGTCTTTGTGACTAGCATCTTCCTTCCCATAGCGAATATTTTCAGCGATAGTTCCTGTAAAGAGCAAGGCCTTCTGCGGGATAAAACCAATCTTTTGACGGAGAGACTTGAGGCGGTAGTCCCTCACATCAACACCATCAACCTTGATTTTCCCGAGTGTAACATCGTAAAAACGAGGAATCAATTGCACAAGAGAGGACTTACCAGATCCGGTCGATCCGATAAAGGCAATGGTTTCACCTGGTTTAGCGCTGAACGAAATATTGTGCAAAACAGGATTTTCCGTCTCACCAGGATAGGCAAAGGTGACATTTTCAAATTCCAAATAGCCGTGGGTTACTGTCTCTCTAACGCCTCCTTCATTGGGATCAATAGAAATCGGCATCTCCATGACTTCTTTCAAGCGTTCACTCGAAACAGCTGTACGGGGGTACATGGTGAAGAGATTGGATAGGAAAAGGAAGGACAAGAGGGCGTGAAAACTATATTCGATAAAGGCTACTAGATCCCCAATTTGCAAGCTTCCTTGTTTGATAGGGTCCAGAGCAAACCAGACAATAGCTACAATCATAGCAATAATAATCTGAACAAACAAGGGTTCTGTCAAGCCAGTTAGTTTAAACAGACGATTGGAATTAGCTGCATAGACTGCATTTTGCCCTGCAAAGCGTTCCTCCTGAAATTCCTCACGAGCAAAGGCACGAATAACACGGAGTCCCATCAGATTTTCTCTAGCGTATTGATTGATTTTGTCTAAGGTGGCCTGCTGTTTCTCTGATAATGGTCGAGTCTTGACCGCTACATAAATGACCACCACGGCTAAGAAAGGTACTGCAAAGGCCACTATCCAGGCTAATGACGGACTGGTCAGGAAAATCATTAAGATACTAGACAGCATCATCATAGGAGTGATGACACCCAGTTTTAAGGTCTGTTCTGCAAATTGCATGAGAACAAAGGCATCACTGGTAATACGAGTGACCAGTGAAGACACTCCAATCTTTTCATATTCATGATGAGAATACTCTTGTAATTTGGCATAGAGATCATCCCTCATATCCTTGACCATATTGGTCGTCAGCTTACTAGCAGCATAGGCCAAGACTATACGCCCCAAGGTTCCACATAGGATAATCACCAGCATAATTGCAGCCCAAACATATAATTGCTGTTCATTCCCTTTATTCACACCTTCATCAATCATCCGAGCCAGAACAGTTGGCAGTCCAAGATTGACGATAACAAAGAAAACCGCTCCAAAGAAATCCAAGAATAACCACTTGGGATATTTTTTCAAATAAGACCAAATATAGAGCATAACTCCTCCTTTCATAACTCTTTTATACAGAAAAGAGCGCGCATCCGCACGCCTTTCCTTCCCTAAGGAACTTTCCTAGTCTAGAAAAATCCCTCTTTCACAAGAATGCCCCAAGTAAAAATAAGACAGGCAGTCAAAGTCACTTAGTACTTTTAACTGTCTGTCTAGAATAAGCTAGATTATTTTACAAAATCAAGCAATGCCAAGAAGCTTTCAGCTTCAAGTGACGCACCACCAACAAGGGCACCGTCAACGTCTGGGCAAGCCATGTATGAAGCAACGTTCTCAGGTTTAACAGAACCACCGTATTGAACACGAACTTTGTCCGCAACTTCTTGACCAAAGTCAGCTGCTACAACGTCACGAACAACTTTACACATTTTTTGTGCATCGTCTTGTGAAGCTGATTTACCAGTACCGATAGCCCAGATTGGCTCGTAAGCGATAACTGTTGAAGCAACTTGTTCAGCTGTCAAGCCAGCCAATGCAGCAGATACTTGAGCACCTACGAATTCAGCCGCTTTACCAGCTTCGTAAGTTTCAAGTGACTCACCACAACAGATGATTGGAAGCATACCGTTTGCAAAGATTGCTTTTGCTTTTTTGTTGATATCTTCGTCAGTTTCATGGAAGTAGTCACGACGTTCTGAGTGACCGATCACAACGTAGTCTGTACCGATTTCTTTCAAAACTTGTGGGCTAGTTTCACCAGTGAACGCACCTGCATTTTCAAAGTAGCAGTTTTGAGCAGCAACTTTAAGGTTTGAATCTTTAGCAGCAGCAAGAACAGCTGTCAAATCAACTGCAGGAGCTGCGATACCTGCTTCAACAAGGTCTGATGAAGGAAGTTTTGATGCAACGGCTTCAACGAATGCTTTTGCTTCTTCTGGATTTTTGTTCATTTTCCAGTTACCAGCGATAAATGGTTTACGTGACATTTCACATACCTCTTTTTTCATTTTATTCACTATTATTCTATCATATTTATAAGGAGCTTGCAAACCTTACTCTAATTTTCAAGATTTTTCAAGCGACTAATCTTGCCACAAATTCATAGCATCGAGGAAATCAGCTGAAGCCTGAACTTGTTTGGGATTGTTCGCTTCTCGCTCTGCTCGTTTGGCCTCCACCTGAGCCACAGACTGAATACCTTCATGGCGCCAGTTACGAAGGATTGCCTGAATGTACTTCCAGTTTGGTTTGCCATTAAAAACCGCCTCTCGGAGAGCTTCCTTGATCAAATCCGCCTTGATTCCATCTTCTTTGACAGTCTTGGAAAGATCTTCGATTTCAAATGGTGTTAACAAGCGACCCAATTCCTGCTGAAAAGTTTCAACCAGATCCTTCAATTGATTTTTGGGGTTTGGAGCAGTCGCAACTGGAGTTTGGGTATCCAACAAGCTATCTAAGCGTTCAAAAGCCAGACTAGCATCAAAAATGAGCTCAATTTCCCCATTTAGTTCAATGGTCCGATATTGCAGCAAACCATTTTCAGTCAAATTCGAAATAGATTGGTTGACATCTGCCACCTCTTTCCCAATGATTTCAGCTATTTGGCTAGGCGAAACATCTCCTAGGACAGTAGTATTTTGTAAACAGAAAAATTGCCAGACGAGAAAATCTTCGCTGGAAGGAAAGAGTTCCTTAAAATGCAAGAGCAGGGCACTTGGCAAAACCAAGTTCCCTGTTTTAAAAGCGTCAAAATATGTCATAATTCCTCTTATAAATATCCAAATGCAGCCGCATCATCCTCTACCTTTTTCCAGTCAAAAGGGGTTTCCTGATAAACTGCATAGTTCACCCAATTGCTGAAAAAGAGGGCAGCTGATGAAGACCAACAGAGACAGGGTATCTCATTTACATCATCATTTTTAAAGTAGTTCTCTGGGATATGAGGGTCGAGTCCCGCCTCATAATCACGAAAATACTCTCTTGCCAAAGTGTCACGATCGTACTCCAAATGACCAAAACTATAAATCTCACGCAGATCTCGACTAGCTAAGATAGAAACCCCAACCTCAGGACCTTCTGACAGAATCTCAAGATTGGTCTTATTTAAGATTTCTTCTTTCAAAATCTCAGTATGACGAGAATGAGGAGCTACATAGCGATCATCAAAACCTCTAAAAAGAAGGTGCCCCTCTTTTAAGGTATCCTGTGGGTAAATACCTGATAGTTTCCGATCCATCTGGTGCTTTTCAACGCCATAGCGAACATAAAGACCTGCTTGCGCTCCCCAACAGATATGCAGGGTTGAAAAGACATGCGTCTTGGACCATTCGATAACCTGCTTGAATTCCTCCCAGTAATCTACCTCCTCAAAAGGCAAATGCTCCACTGGTGCTCCCGTGATAATCATTCCATCAAAAAAGTCATCCTTGACCTCTGGAAAGGTCTTATAGAAGGTTTCCATATGTTCAGCCCGGGTTGTCTTGGAACGATGCGTTTCCATATATAAGAAATCAATATCTAATTGCAACGGTGTATTAGCCAAATGCCGCAAGAGTTGCGTTTCTGTCACCATCTTTTGGGGCATGAGATTTAAAATCAAAATCTTCAAGGGGCGAATATCCTGATGAGCAGCCCGTTGGTCGTCCATCACAAAAATATTTTCTGTCCTTAAAATCTCCACAGCTGGTAATTTTTTATCAAGTCGAATCGGCATAATACCCTCCTAACAGTTCTCTATTTCGGGAATGATCTTGTCTGTTTGAAAGCAAAAACCTCCAAATACTTCTTCCCTATATTATACTGTATGAAGATATAGTTTTCAATTATAGTTTTTCTCTAACTAGCTATAGTTAATTTATATAGCGGATGAAGAGAAAACAGCCCCAAGGACTGTTTTTCATTAATAATGCATAAGTACCTTGTAATCGTAATCTCCGATTTTTTCACGGCCTTTAAGCTCATCCAATTCAATCAAGAAAGCACAACCGGCTACAACTCCACCAAGTCTTTCAATCATCTCAATCGTTGCCTTGACAGTTCCACCTGTTGCCAAAAGATCATCTACGATGAGAACACGTTGGCCTGGCTTGATTGCATCAGCATGCATAGTCAAGGTATCAATACCGTACTCTTTCTCATAGTCAGCAGAAATCACTTCACGTGGCAATTTTCCTGGTTTACGAACAGGTGCAAAGCCAATTCCCAACTCGAAAGCAACTGGGCATCCGACAATAAATCCACGAGCCTCTGGGCCCACAATCATGTCAATTTTTTTGTCTGTTGCATACTGAACAATTTCACGAACAGCATAGCTATAAGCATTTCCATCTGCCATCAAAGGGCTGATATCACGGAAGGTGATGCCTTCCTTAGGGTAATTTTCAATCGTTGCGATATAATCTTTTAAATTCATCTTTTTCTTTCTTTCAAAGTTTTTTACTCTCTATTATACCATATTTTCTGTGAAAGAAGAAGAGGAAAAGCACTATTGCTACAAACCTGATCAATGAACTGATTTTTCTAAAAGGTCATACTCATCAAAAAAACGAGCACTTTCGTACTCATCTTCTCTTTTATAAACTACTAATTAAAGTGAGTTTACGTCAACTTTGATACCAACACCTTGAGTAGTTGTGATTGTCAAGTTTGTTACGTAAGTTCCTTTAGCTGTAGCTGGTTTTGATTTTTGGATTGTTTCGTTGAAAGCTTTGAAGTTTTCAACCAATTTTTCAGCTTCAAATGATACTTTACCGATGATTGCTTGAACGTTACCTGCACGGTCAGCACGATAAGTGATTTTACCACCTTTAGACTCTTCAACTGCTTTAGCAACATCCATTGTTACAGTACCAGTTTTAGGGTTTGGCATCAAGTTACGTGGTCCAAGGACACGTCCAAGACGTCCAACAAGAGCCATCATGTCAGGTGTAGCGATAACTACGTCAAAGTCCAACCAACCGTCGTTGATTTTCGCAACAAGGTCATCTTCACCAACAAAGTCTGCACCAGCAGCTTTTGCTTCCTCAGCTTTTGCACCACGTGCGAAAACAAGAACGCGTGAAGTTTTACCAGTTCCGTTTGGCAATACCATTGCTCCACGGATTTGTTGGTCAGCTTTTTTAACGTCGATGTTCAAGTTGTAAGCAACTTCTACAGTTGCGTCAAATTTTGCAAAGTTAGTTTCTTTTGCAAGTGCTACAGCTTCTTCTACACTGTATGCTTTTGTGCTGTCAATTTTCTCAAGAGCAGCACGAAGTTGTTTGCTTTTTTTAGCCATTTTCTATTCTCCTTGTAAGTGGTTCAATCGATTTTCATCTCCCACGTCACTCCTCGAAATGATGAAGTCTTGCGGGTTTTCAGTCTATTATTTTCCTTTTCCTACTTCGTTAAGTTCCTTTGCTGTACCTAAGTACAAGCCTCAGTCACTTGCCTAGTATGAAAAGCAACTAATAGACTGCTGTGAGATTTTCTACTGTGTTATTGATTAGTCAACAACAGTGAATCCCATAGAACGAGCAGTACCTTCGATCATACGCATTGCAGACTCAATGTTTGCTGCGTTCAAATCTGGCATCTTAGTTTCTGCAATTTCTTGTACTTGTGCACGAGTAACTGTAGCAACTTTAGTTTTGTTAGGTGTACCTGATCCTTTTTCAACACCTGCAGCTTTTTTCAAAAGAACTGCAGCTGGTGGTGTTTTTGTAACGAAAGTAAATGATTTGTCTTCGTATACTGAGATAACAACTGGAATGATCATACCAGCTTGGTCAGCTGTACGAGCGTTGAACTCTTTTGTGAATCCCATGATGTTGATACCAGCTTGACCAAGAGCAGGTCCAACCGGTGGAGCTGGTGTAGCTTTACCAGCAGGGATTTGCAATTTTACAAGTTTTTCGACTTTTTTAGCCATTTTTAAATCCTCCTTTGTGGTTTTGGCGGTAATGTAAGATTTTTACCTCCCACAAGTATGCTTTACACATACCCATCTATTATACACTATTTATCTAAAAATGCAAGAGAAAAATTACTTTTTTAATCGACGTAATCTCCGCCTTCAAAGCCATAGTACTCTTCCAAACTGAGACCACTTGCAGCAATTTCTTTGGCTTCTTTTCCGACGTAGCGGAGATGCCATTCTTCTGCCATGTATCCAGTCTCTTTTTCCTTGCCTTTGAGATAGCGAACGACAAAGCCATAGTCAGCCGCATGATCTAAGAGCCACTGGGCTGCCTTCTCCTCTGTCACCAATTCTCCATTAGTCCCAATCAAATCAAAAGCAAGACCTGTTTGGTGTTCACTGTATCCAGGGCGAGCTGAGTAGCGATCTGCTGCTTCCTTACCGTCTTGATTCACATAGTCTTGATAAAGTTTGGTTTGAGTTTCATAACTTCTAAAACCACTGTAATGATCGCTGATTGGGAATCCCGCCTCTTGCATTGCTGCAATGAGTTTGACCAACTCTGCTTTAGCTGTTGGATTTTCTCCTGGATTATAGTCTTTTGACAAAGGATAGTGCTTATTAGCTACGACGATTTCATCGTATTTTCCTTGTATACTATAGTGGTCTCCCTTATTCACAACTTCTGCCTTCTTCTGACTAGAGGCTTGGGATTTGCTTCCTACAGTCCCTTCAGATTGGCTAGTTTGTTCCGTTTTTTGAGTATTTTCTTCATTTTTAGGTTGTTCTTGAGAACATGCTGCTAGGGTTACTGCTAGCAAACCAGATAAAATGATATATCTTTTTTTCATTTTTTGCTTCCTCTCTTAGACCAAGTGCTTCTCTAATTCATCGGATAAGGTTTTAATCATTTGTTCCAACTCAGGGGATTGCACTTGGCAATCTTCTGCCGCCATTTCTTCCCAGGGCACCCACCAGACTGGACCACGGCCATTCAATCCATACCCCCTCATATCACCTGATCGTCTTGGAAAGAGGTGCCAGTGAACGTGGGCATCTCCATTTCCTAGAAGTTCGATGTTCATCTTTTCAGCTTTAAACGCTTTGGCGACTGCTTCTTGGACCAAACTCATTTCCTCTAGAAAACGAAGTTTTACAGAAGTCTCCATATGATGAAGTTCTGTGATATGCTCTTTTGCTAAAAATAAGGTATAGCCCTTAAAGTATTGATGGTCTCCAATAACAACATAGCCTGTTTCTAGTTCTTTTACAAAGTAGGGATTCTTCCCTGCCTTGATCCATTCAATTCTTTGACAAATCAAGCACATATCAGTCTACCAATGCACTCTTGAGATAAGCGTCGACCATACGCTCAGTCGCCACTACTGAATCAATGTGTGTTCGTTCGTAAGAGTGACTGGATTCAATACCAGCTCCAAGGAGGGCGTGTTTGACCTCTGCTCCTGCAGACATGGCCGCTGAAGCGTCCGAACCATAAAATGGATAAATGTCGAGCTTAAATGGAATATCTTGCTCTTTCGCCAAAGCTACCAAGTGTTGACGGAAGTCATAGTGATAGGGACCTGAAGCGTCCTTGACACAGATAGACACTGTATACTCATCCGTCTGCTGGTCATCGCCCATAGCTCCCATATCTACAGCTAGATATTCTACTACCTGAGCTGGAATATTGGAATTGGCACCATGACCCACCTCTTCAAAGACTGAAAAAGCAAAATGAGTTGTTACTGGTAATGCTATCCCCTCTTCCTTATAAACACGAAGAAGATTAAGCAAAATCGCTGCGCTGACCTTGTCATCCAAATGACGGGACTTGATAAAACCAGTCTCTGTCACGACAGTTCGCGGGTCAAAACTGATAAAATCACCGACCTCGATGCCCAAGGCGCGGGTTTCTTTTTCATTGGTTACTTTTGCATCCAAACGCACTTCCATATTGTCCTGTGTGCGTTCTGCAGTTCCTGCATCCTTATAGACATGACAAGAAGTCTGGTGGATGAGGATGGTTCCTGATACTTTTTCACCTGTGCTAGCTACATGAACCGTACAGTTTTCCCCTTCGATCATGTTCCAAGGAAAACCACCGATACGATCTAATTTGAGACGACCATCCGGTTTGACAGCACGGACAATAGCACCCAGCGTATCCACGTGGGCAGTCACATAGCGTTGTTGCTCATCGTTTTGACCTTTAATGGTCACATTGACACCCCCCTTGGCTGTACGAACTGGCTGGTAACCAAGCTCTTCTAAAGTATGGACTAGATAGTCTGAAATCTCACGAGTAAATCCTGTTGGAGATGCAATAGCGGTTAGTTCTTTGATATAGTTTATAGTCTGATTCATTTCTTCACCTCTTTCCTACCATTATAACATTTTTCTAGTCAGACTCCTTCTCAAAAGGAGAAAAACTGTGTTTAGTTGCTTTCACTATAGATCCATGTTATAATACAAATACTTTGATTATAAAAGGAAAGTAAAAATATGAAATCATACTTTAAAGTATCACTAGCCCTTGTAGCTTCACTTGTCCTCCTACTCGGATGTTCCAAACAAGCATCAACACCTGCTAGCAGCAGTAGCAAAGAAGACACAACAACTCAGTCAAGCGAGACCAAACAAAGCAGTCAACAATCATCTGAAAAGAAAGATGAGACAGAAACTCACACATTTGTCCACAATAGCAAACCTGGGATTCATTCTACCTTGACTTATACTGTGAAGGGAGATGAAGTTGTAAAACAAACTGTTCATAATGTACTTGACCCTGAAAAACTTAATAATACTGCGGAAGGTATTAAGGAAATTGTTGACGATACTTATAAAGGTTATGAAGGGGTCAAAGGCGTTACACAAAAAGTTGAAATTCAAGACGAAAAAGTTATCCAAAACATCGAGGTTGACATGACTGTCGCGAGTCTTGACGAATTGAAAAAAGCAATGCCGAACGAATATTCTGGTATTGGAAACCGTGTAAGCTTTGCTGCCTCGAAAAAAATGCTTAAAGAAGCTGGTTATACTGAACAAACCAACTAATGAGTCGTGCTCATACAAAAAATTCTTGGTCGATGACCAAGAATTTTTTTATTCCATCTCAAAAACGTCACTCTCTTGTTTGTTTGGTAGAACCAATGAAAGCAAGATTCCGATAATAGCTGGCACTAGCCATGGAAGAGAGGCAGCTGCAAACGGAAGAGCATTGACGAGATTTGCTAGAAACTCAATCTTAAAAGAACTTCCAAGGACGCTTGCAAGAGCAATCGCTGTAACAAGCCCAATAGTTAACTGCATACCTAGTTTTGATAGGGCGACAAACTTATTAACAATCACAATCATCACAATGGCGATGGTGATTGGGTACAGGATCACCAGTACTGGAACTGAGTACTTAATGATTGCATCAAGACCAAGGTTTGCAATAGCAAATCCAATCAAGGTAAAGGCAGTTGCATAGACCTTGTAGCTGATTTGTGGGAAACGTCCATTAAAGAACTCAGCTGTAGACACAATCAAGCCAACTGTCGTTGTGAAGCAGGTTACAGTTACCATAACAGCAAGGAAGAGTTGAGCTGTTGAACCAAAAATTTCCTGAGTAGCTTGCGACAAGATATAAACACCTGGTGTTCCACCCTTCATCGCTTCTGCTGGTACCGGGAAGTGATTTCCAAGGAATCCTAAACCGATGTAAAGAGCGCTAAAGGCAAGGGCAACAACGATACCAACCACCCAAATAGTTGAAATGTATTCTTTCTTACTGGAGAATCCAAGTTGTTTCAAGGTTTGAACAGCAATCACACTGAAAGCAACTGAAGCAAGGGCGTCTAAGGTATTATACCCTTCTAGGAAACCTGTCCCAAAAGCAGAGGATTGATAGGCTTCTGAAGCTGCTTGAGGACTTGTTCCACCATACTTGAAGGCACCTAGTACAACCAAGATAACGATCAACAAAGCAAAGACTGGTGTCAAGATACGTCCGATCCGATCCAAAATCTTTGATGGATTGAGCGAGATCAAATAAGCTGCTGCAAAATACAGTACGGTAAAGACAATCAATCCAAGTCCTTTA
The DNA here is from genome assembly GCF_054445985.1 of Streptococcus sp. 517s. Taxonomy (NCBI): domain Bacteria; kingdom Bacillati; phylum Bacillota; class Bacilli; order Lactobacillales; family Streptococcaceae; genus Streptococcus; species Streptococcus sp. 517s. The sequence continues at coordinate 1,344,660 of NZ_CM136847.1, forward strand.
TTCGCATCTGATAAAAGGGGGCTAATCCCGACTTCGTAAGCTGTTGTGGCTGTACGTGGAATGGCAAAGAAGGGACCAATTGATAGATAGAGGACTGCAAGATAAAGTGTCGCAAACCAAGGTGAGATTTTCTTAGAAATCTCGTGAATGTATCCTTTCGGGTTTAGTGTTCCAATAATAAGTGTCAAAACGGCGATACCGACGCCTGAAAAGACAAAACCTGCAATAGCAGGAAGAAAATGTTCTCCAGATAGGGCACCTAGAGAAGGCGGAAAAATCAAGTTCCCCGCACCAAAAAATATTCCAAACAGGAGCAAACCTGTTAGGGCACCTTTTTTAGCCATAAAGAATCTCCTTCATATTTCTAAAATACTGACCTAGTATATCACGAATAAGAGTATGAAAAAAGCATCACGAAGTAAATATTGAATGTTTTCAATATTTTTAAAAATAAGAATTATCTAAAAACAAAATTCTCCTACCTAGTCCACACCAAGTAGGAGAAATGCAAAATTTTAAAGATTTTCAAAGGCCGTCATGCCACCTTGAACATTGATGACCTTATATCCATACTCCTCCAAGAACTGGCAAGCACGAGCTGATCTCATCCCAGATTTGCAAATGACATAATACAACTGATCCTTATCCAATCGATCATAGATATCAGCTAATTGACTAAGTGGTAAGTTGTGTGCACCTTCTAAATGAAGCGCCTCGAACTCTTCTACTTCTCTCACGTCCAAGACTGAAAGGGACTCTTTCTGATAGAGCTGGTAAAATTCATCGAAGGAGATTTCTTTCATTCTTTTTCTCCTAAAATCGTTTTAATTCTTCTTTGCAACTCTGGCACCACTTCTGACTCAAACCAAGGATTCTTAGCCATCCAGATTTGATTACGGGGAGAAGGGTGAACCAGAGGGAAATGCTCTGGCAAATAGTCTTTGTAGCGTCTTACCCGCTCTGTTACCTTGCCACTAACTTTCTCATGTAAATAGTAGGCTTGGGCATACTGGCCAATCAAAAGGGTCAATTCAATATTGGGACATTCCTTGAGGAGTTGCGGATGCCATTTTTCGGCAAAGCCTTTACGGGGTGGAAGGTCGCCTGATTTTCCATGTCCTGGGAAATAAAAGTCCATGGGAATAACTGCAAACAAGCCCGAATTGTAAAAGGTATCTTCATCTACACCTAGCCACTCACGCAGACGATCACCACTCTTATCCTTCCAATAAATCCCAGCTTCCTGCGTTTTAAACCCCGGAGCTTGACCGACAATATTGATGCGAGCAGTTTTTGGCGCCGCAAAGAGAGGTTCGATTCCGCGTTCTGTGTAGCTGGCATTCTGTGGATCCGCCATAATGGCTTGTTTGATCTTTTCGATTTGAGACATCTGTTTTCCCTCCAAAAAGAAGTCCAAGCATAAAATCTCAGACTTCTATCGTTTTATTTGATCAATTCATAAATAGCTTCAGCATAGATTGCTGCTGCTCGGAAGAGATCGTCCAAGGCGATAAATTCGTTGGCTTGGTGCATGGTGTCAATTGAGTCTGGGAACATAGCACCGTAGGCAACCCCACGTTCTAGCAAGCGACCGAAGGTACCACCACCGATGACTTGTTCATGACCTTGAAGTCCAGTTTGTTTTTCATAGACATTCAACAAGGTTTGCACAAGTGGATCTTCCATCGGTACATAGTGAGGCGTGTGTCCGTGTTCAGAAAGGCTAACAGAAGCAACTGGCAAGGTCTCAAGGATTGACTTGATCTGCTCTGGACTTGTTCCTTTTGGATAACGGAAATTGAGGGCAATCGTATTGTCAGCGCTTGTTTCATCGAAGCGGAAAACACCTGCATTCATAGAAAGGGCACCCATCTTTTCATCCACATGAGCCACCTTGAGATTTTTACCCTCATGGTCATTCAAGAGAATCTTACCAGCGATGTCGAGGTAGTCTTTTGCAGGTCCAGCAAAGTCAAACTGACTGAGGAAGAGAGCAAGGTAGGTTGCTCCATTGACACCTGAAGCAGGCATAGCACCATGAGCTGATTTACCAATGATGGTCACCTTGTACTGACCGTTTTCTTCTTGGAGTTCTCCTCTAAGTTTGTGCTCTGCAACAAAGGCATCTAGTTTAGCTTGCAAGTCAGCCAAGTCACCTGAAACGACTGCTGTCGCTGATTCAGGTACCATGTTTTCACGTAAACCACCTGTGAAGCTGTGAAGATGGGCAACACCTGTATTTTCACCTGCAAAGCGAAGGTATTCTGTGATATTTCCTTTTTCACCATTAATGATAGGGAATTCAGCGTCTGGAGAGAAGCCAAAGTCTGGTTTCGCTACTCCTACATGTTCAAAGTAGTAGTCCATGTCTGCCCAACCTGATTCTTCGTCTGTTCCGACGATGAAACGAACTTTCTTAGAAGTTGGAAGTCCCAATTCTTTGATGATTTTCAAACCATAGTAACAAGCAGTTGTAGGTCCCTTATCATCTGAAGCACCACGCGCATAAAGGCGACCGTCTTTGATAGTTGGTGTATAAGGGTCCGTGTCCCAACCGCTACCAGCTGGCACCACGTCCACGTGAGCAAAGATTCCGAGAACTTCTTCTCCTTCACCAAACTCAAAATGTCCTGCGTAGTTATCGACATTCTTTGTTGGATAGCCATCGCGGTCTGCGATTTCAAGGAATTTTTCCAAGGCTTTTACTGGACCAGGTCCAAATGGATGCTGCGCATCTGCCTTGCTATCATCACGTTCTGAGTTGATTTCCAAAAGGCTAAACAAGTCAGCCAAAAGGTCTTCTTTGCGTTTTTCTACTTCTGCTGTAAAATCAATTGCTGTCATTTTTTCTTCCTTCTATCTTTTCTCGATGATTTCATCCACTGGCAAGCGGTAGCTTGGTTCCAATTTCTCGTCTGTGTAACCCACTGTAATCAAGAGTTCTGGGCGGAATCGGTCTTCAATGTCCAAAACTTCGTTGGCTTTTGATTTGTCAAACCCAAGAATAATGTTAGAACCGATTCCCTGGTCTGTCAGAGCAAGAACCAAGTTCATGGCAACCAAACCTGCATTGAGGGCTAGGTAGTCGCTGGCTTGTTGTTCACTGTAACGCGCAAACTCGGCAGGCAAATTCTTCATGAAATATTGAAGTTGCTCTTCTGAGAAATTCTTTGCGCCACCAACACGGGCAATCTTGCGGGCACGTTTGGCAAGATCTGTATCTGTAAACAAGACAATGGTCACTGGCGCTGATGATACCTGCTCAAAGTTCGAACCATAAGCTAATTTTGCCAATTCAGCATTTTTCTCACGAACGACTACAAACTTCCATGGCTGGCTGTTATGGGCACTTGGGGCTAAGGTTGCGATTTCAATAGCCGTACGCACATCTTTGGGATCCACCGGCTTATCAGTGAAATGCTTAGTCGCATGACGTTTTTTATTTAATTCAAGAAATTTCATAATCGATTTCCTTTTCTAATTCTACTGCTTCCATTCTACCATAATTTGAAAGAGCTTGCAGAGATTTTTCATAGAGTTAGTACTTCTTTCATACTCTCTGCTATTAATTTGGAGCTATTTAAGTAGGTATCGCTTTAGATTTGAGCAAGCAAAAAGCAGGTGATCAAACACCTACTTTCTCATATTATTGACCAGATGTGTATGGAGCAACTGCTTTATACGCTGACTCCAGCGCTTTCTTCATTGTGTCACGTCCAGTTTTCAACTGTTGAACAAATAGAGTACGAGTTTGTTCTGGCACTACTGTATCATCAGAACCAATACTTGAAAGGCTTTCGTTAAATGACTCTCTTACAGTCTCCATAGACTTAAGCGCTGGCTCAACTTGGGCGTTATATGCTTCTTTTCCACTCTCTGGAATTTTCTCCCCAATTTCAACTGCATGCTTTTTATAATTGTCAACTAGTTTACCAAAAACTTTCTTCACATCTCCAACAGTTTTAGCATTGTCAATTTCTTCATCAGTGATCAAAACAATCTCATTATTTTCTGTCTTTGAACTAGACGCTGTTGATGAGGTCTCTGAAGAAGTTTGCTCTACAGAACTTGAATTTTTAGTCGAAGAATCAGACGTTGTTTTCCCTGAACATGCTGCTAAAACAACAACAGATAAAAGAGCCATACTGGCTGTAATAATTTTCTTCATAATGTTCTCCTTTTTATTAAGAATTAAGTCCATTCTATAACAAAATAATTTCAATGTCAAACTTTAGCTAAACCATCTTTTCTAAGCAATTCGACTACAAACCTCACTTCCAAATAAGAGCGTGCATTTTATTTCTAACTTTACAAAAAATCAAAATAATCCTTCACATCCTCTACATACCCATGCTTTTCGATTAAACTAGCTAAGAGTTCCAGATTGTGCCCCCGATAATTGTCATCTCTGCGTAGTTCTTCATACATTTCGATAAAAGGAAGACCCTTGGACTTGGCCAATTCTAACTCTGCTTCATAGTCATAAGCAACTTTTCGGAATAGAATATTTACCAATTCCCCATCTTCTACTTCTATCACGGCATACTGGGCACGGTGATTTTTTAACGCCTCCCAATCAAAATAGGGCATGCCAATCGTACCTGGATTGATAATTTGTTGTCCTTGACTTCCATAACGAAGCAACTGCTTGTGGACATGACCATAGATTGCCACATCCGTTTCCTCGTCTAGGAGTTGGTCAAATTTATCTGTGTTATTCCCAACAGACAAGTCGCCACCATAGTTCTTATTTGGCAAATTATGAGAGAGAGAAAAGCGCAGTCCATCAACTCCTTTCTTTTCTAGCATAGGTAAACTTCGTAGCCAGACAATCGTTTCAGGATCCATTCGCTCCATCAAAAACTGGGTCATACGCAAGAGCTGAACTTCCTGTGGGTCTTCTAAGCCATATTGCCCATCTAAAGCCTCTAAGACACAATCATCCCAATTACCTCGAACACTTGCTGTGATAGGAAGATCCTTTAGCAGGGCAATCAAGTCATGAGCACCTGGACCAGGTAGAAAAATATCTCCCAGAAGCCAATATTCACTGACTCCTTGAGTTTTAGCATCTGCAATCACTGCTTCTAGTGCAGTCACATTGCCATGAATATCTGATAAAATTGCGATTTTATGTTTCATATTATTACTTTCTATTGTTCATTTTCAAATGATTGTATTGATAATTCATTCTATTTACTTACAAACTCATCTATCCGCATTGGCACTACTTACATTTTCTTCAATCATTGCTCTGACCTGCTTGCGTTGTTCCTCATTTAGATTCAACTTCTGTAGTTGCTTTTCAATACTAAATTCTGAGGTATTGTATTTCTTATCATACATCTCTAATAATTTATTACGAAGAATAGGCTCACTGATTAAATGAATTTCTTTTAATAGTTCTTCTTCATTTCCTTCCTGCTCCTCTTCCCCATTAAGTCTTTCAATCATAGAATTAATCTTCGCTAAGGCAAAATCACCATAAATATTATCAATCAAGTTTTCCTTCATGATTTCTTGTATATTCTTAGCGAAAGTATTTTGCAAAACTTTTCCTTCTGAATATCCCGTTTCTTGATTTTTTTCAATCATAATCACATTTCCTGGTTTAATGTCCGAAAGCATGTAAGGGGAATGAGTTGTGAAGATGAGCTGGAAGTTCATTCCTCCTATTTTGTTGATTTCATTTATATAATTGACCAAAAAGTTTATTAAGCTTCTAGACCATTCGAGGTGCATACCCGATTCTAATTCATCCACTACTAATTGACATGTGCCTTGAGAGGAATTCATTTGTAACCACTTCACATAACTCATCACTTTTAATATATTTGTTTCACCAGTAGACATATTATAATAAAATTCATCTATTGCTCTAAAACCATAGTACTTCAAATCTAATGCATTCTTTTCTAATTTTTCATAGTCTAGATATAGTTTTTCAAATTCGATTCGATTATCAAAATTCTTTTCTCCATATCCAATCTCAACTATTCGGGTTTCCATACTATCACTATATTCTTTAATTTCGTAATTATTAATAATTTGTTCGAAATTATTTAAAAAATCTACTAATAAATTCAGAAATTCTTTCCTTTCTTCTTCTGCTTCTTTTTTTATTTTATCAAATAGGGTCAGATAATCACCATCTATAAAATATCTTCCAATTTCTTCATCGCTTAAGCAATAGTTAAAATCATTACAAATCTTCACAATTATTTTCAAAATGAGACAGGAGAAAAACTTTCTCTGTTCCCAATCATTTAAATATTTATCTGGAATATCATACTTATTAACTCCAAAACTAAATTTATATGATGAAGATACCAATCCTCGGAAATATAATTCTTCATAAGCTTCAAAGATACCATTCAACATATACCATTTAGAAGATTCTGCTAAGTGAACATCTAATAATGATGAACCTCCGTACCTTCCACTTGGACGTCTATCTTCGTTCATGATATAAATTAGATTATCATTCTTTGGAGTACCAGAATATCCACTTATATCAAGTTTATCTGTTGCTAATTCTTTTATAATAATTGAAGATAAATCAAAATTTTTATCGAATAGATAAAATTTCCCATTAGTATCTAAATATATACAAAAAAATTGATTTATATCTTTGTTTTGATTTTCCGCTCGATGATAATAGCCTATCAGACTTAAAATTGTGCTTTTTCCCACACCATTTATCCCAACTATTGGTGAAATATTATAAATAGACTCTCCATAAAAATTTTCGATATAGTCTAAATTTTTATCAATTTTAAGTTCATTCGTTTCAAAGTTAAAATCAACTTTATATTCATCTGAAAAATTAAAAATCTGTTCTTTAAAAAGCTTATCATATTGTTTAATTACCAAAGCAATTAATTTCATCCTTCTTCTCCTACTAGTCCAATTTCTTTGCTAATATCTGTAACCATTTTTGAAAGTGGTCTTTTCCCATAATTTTCTTTGTCTGTATAATAACCAACTATCATTCTATCTATCTCATATTTTGAAAACTTTTTATCGGACGTAGCTAAAATTTCTTCTAACTTAATCTTATAACTATTACTATAAACTTCCTGCTTCCACAATAATTCTTGGACAACATCTGTGTGTAGTTTATATAGACTTCTTGTATCAATCACATATTTGTCCTTCAATAATTTCTGTCTAACACTTAATTTATCCTTGCTTTCTAATTGTTTTAACTCCTCTTCCGATATGTCATCCTTGATTATAATATCAATACTTTCTGAATTATTAATAAAATCTGCAGACTTTATATTCAAAGAAAATTTCAACAATTCATCAATATCAGTTATGCTTTCATCATAGGGAGAGATATAAAATTTACTCGTACTCTTTTTATTATTACAACCATAACAAGAAGGAATCAGATTGTAAAAACATAAAGCGAATAGAGGATATTCATTCTTAGGGAAAAAATGGTCTAACTGGCTTGTATTAGCCTCCTCGGTTACATTTATAAAATTTCTATTACAATATGGACAAACTGTGACACTAGTTATGCGAACTAACTCTTTTTTGTCTATTTTATTATAATAGGATTCCAACTTTTCTTTGTATCGTTCAACAACATAATCCTTCAATACTGTATGAGATTTTTTAGTATGAATTCCATCAAACTTGTAACTTTGCACTAAATCATTAAACGATTTTTTCGAGCTCATCATTTCAACCAAAGTATCCATTTTATCCGGAAATATATCTTCAAAGTCCTTTAAGAATTCAGATTTTAAATTCTTCTTAATCAAGTCGATAAATTCTCTTGTATTCTTTGTTCTATCAACAATAATCCGTATATTATCAGTCAAATTTTTCTTTTTTCGGATTTTATCTAGATTATCATCAGTCTCATATGATAATATTCTTTTCAGATTAATACTAGTACTTACTCCTCTAATATGCCCTATTTTTAACTGCTTAATTTCCTCATCACACTTTTCTATAAAATCGTTTTTTAAATGACTATAAATTTGATTAACCAAATCAGAAAATTTCTCCACATGTATTTTAAAAACCCATTCAACATCAGATGAGCTATCTATTTTTTCCTTTACGTTTAGTAAGGTAGAGTAGTCTGCCATCATAAGTTTTAGAAAGGCTCTATCTTGTTGTGTAAAATAGTCTTCCAATCCATTGTGAGATCCAAAATTCTTAAAAATTAACATATCTAATTCGTCTTTTTCTGGTAATTTCTCATAAATATCATGACAAAATTCATATACTTGTTTAGAATTGCTCTTTTTTATCGGAATCATTTTTCACCTCTAAAGCTTAGTTTAATCATAATTATACCACAAAAGACCGTTTTTACGGCCTTTTGTTTATATATTAACCACCTAAATCTGCCGAAGATTCTGCAATCACTGCTTCTAGTATCGTTGCATTGCCATGAATATCTGATATAATTGCGATTTTATGGTTCATGATGATTTCCTTCCGTTTGGTAATTTACTCTCTCTTCTGCCACTTGAGCCAATTCCACTTCTTCCTGAGGGTTCAACTTTCTCTGCACAGCTTCTGCGACTACCCTCGGCACACCAACTTCGACAATTTCATCCACACTGGCTTCCTTGATTTTAGTGAGAGACTTGAAATGCTTCATGAGATTCTGCTTACGTTTAGGTCCCAATCCTTCAATTCCATCCAGCTGTGAAGAAAAAGAATTTTTGGAGCGCAATTGACGGTGAAAGGTAATGGCAAAGCGGTGTACCTCATCTTGAATGCGTTGGAGGAGGAAAAATTCCTGAGAATTGCGAGACAACTCCACCACTTCCAGTGGATCTCCAAAGAGCAGTTCATGGGTTTGGTGCTTGTCATTCTTTTGCAGGCCTGCAATTGGGATATCCAAACCCAGCTCTTCTTGGATGACTTGCTTTGCGATATTGACTTGACCTTGTCCCCCATCAATGACAATCAAATCTGGCGGGGTTAAACCTTCTCGTTGTACTCGACCATAACGTCTGCGAATGACTTCACGCATACTGGCATAATCGTCTGGACCAACAACCGTTTTTATCTTGTACTTACGGTAATCCTTCTTACTCGGTTTGCCATTGACAAAGACTACCATAGCTGAAACAGGACTGGTTCCCATGATATTGGAGTTATCAAAGGACTCGATACGTACTGGGGTCGGGATTTGGAGCAATCGTCCCAGATTTTCAATAGCCCCTTGGGTCTTTTCGACAGATTTTTCTAGCAGATTGAACTTCTGCTCCAGACTAACACGGGCATTTTTTATGGCTAGATTAACCAGCTGTTTTTTTTCTCCACGTTGGGGTTTGAGAATCTTGGTATCCACCAAGGCCTTAACAGCTTCTTCATCGATATCCTGCGGAATCAGCACCTCATTGGGAACCAGGTGGGATTTTTCTTGATAGAATTGTCCCACATAGGTCAAGAAGTCCTCATCCGGATCATTGTAGTAGGGGAAGAGATTGACGTCGCGCTCGATGAGCTTGCCTTGACGAACAAAGAAAACCTGTACACACATCCAACCCTTGTCCACATAGTAGCCAAAGACATCCCGATTTTGGAGATCCTTTGCCATGACCCTTTGCTTGGTCCGAAGCGTTCCAATGGCCTGAATCAGGTCACGGTATTCCCCCGCACGTTCAAACTCCATACTTTGAGCTGCCTTTGCCATTTTACTCTTGAGATCATCGATGATTTTATCATCCTGCCCTTTTAGGAAATCAGAAACCTCCTGAGCCATGGACTTGAAATAGGCCTCATCTTTTTTACAGATAGTATGGGCCATACACTGGCCGATATGGTAATAAAAACAGACCTTAGACGGTGGATTAGTACACTTGCGAAAAGGAAAAATCCGATCCAGTAGTCGCTTGATTTCATTGGCTGCCCCCACATCTGGATAGGGACCAAAGTAAAGACCGCCGTCCTTCTTGACCTGACGGGTGATAATCAAACGAGGATAGCGCTCATTTGTGATTTTGATGAAAGGATAGGACTTGTCGTCCTTGAGCATGATATTATATTTAGGCTTATTCTCCTTGATCAGGTTGATTTCTAGGAGAAGCGCCTCAATATTAGACTCAGTGACGATAAATTCAAAATCCACAATTTCAGACACCAGAGCCTCTGTCTTGGTATCATGACTTCCACGAAAATAGGACCGCACGCGATTGCGCAGATTTTTAGCCTTTCCTACATAGATAATAGTGCCATTTTTATCCTTGTGAATGTAGCAACCAGGGCTGGTTGGTAAGAGCTCTAGTTTTGATTTGATCAAGTTGTTCATAGTTCCATTATAGCAAAAAGCCTGTGACAGGACGAACAAAAAGCCCCACCGATCACTTGATGGAGGAGCTTTGATTTTATTTTAGATTGTACCAACTTCATCTAGTCGCTACTGGTATAGAGTTCTTGAACAGCTTTCACATCCCGAGGCTGAATTCCATAGTAGGAACCTGCCGGCTGCATGACAGAAGTTTCGTTGGTATGATCCAATCCGATGGCATGCCCCAGCTCGTGCTCCGCCGTGTGCACGATCCGTTCATAAGAATATCCATAGTTTGGATTGGATAGATAATAGTGATTCAGGCGAACCGTTACAGATATAAATTGATTGGTCAACAGATTGGTTTGACTCTCAGATTGGCCAGCCACAGCGGTCGATCCATCATTCATCTCACTTGCCACAATATCTGCCTGGCTAGGATCCGCAACCACCTCAAAGGTAAAGGCTCCCGTTTGATTCCAGTTTTTTATAGCTTCTGCATAGGCACTTTGGAAGGTCTCATCCATTTGAGGCTCAATATAGATGCGAGCCGAGGCCTGAGTCCACTTGCCTTCTGCATGTTGGTGACTGTCTGTCTGAGACAAGACTTCCAGCGTTCCCGTCTCCTTCCATTGATTCCAGCCGCCTTGACCAATCTTACTCATTTTTTCAACTTGATTGACTGCAGAATGAAAATCACCTGTCAGATACCAAACCACTCCAAAGGCAATGAGCAGTAGAATGACCACAGTCCAAACCAGACGCCAGAAGAAACGCCAAATTCCCAAAAGAAATCGGAAGAATAGTCGAATAATCCAGAACATGACGCTCCACCTTTCATAAAAATAAGAACCTATCTTGAAATCACATTTTCCTTGATCAAGATAGATTCTCTATTTTACTGAAGAAAGCTGAAAGAAACCTAAAACTAAGATAAACGTTCTTCCAAGACAAAGTCAATTGGTAGAGTAGCTAAAAAACGTTCCAATTGTTTTTCCCAGTAGTACCACTCGTGCTTACCTGGACTGTGACTATAGGTCACCTCAAAACCAAGTTTTTTAAGGTTTTTCACTGCGAGATTATTGGCAGAGTAGAGATAGTCTTGCTCTCCACACCAAGCCCATAGTTTGGTCTTTTTATCGGATTTTGCAGCCATGCTTTCAAGCGAATGAGGGCTAGATGTCCAGTCTTTGATTTCTCCAAAGACTCCTCGCCAGTAGGCAAGCGACCCCAGATCCTGACTTTCAGGAGAAAATTCTTGAAAACTGAGCGCACCAGAAAAACTAGCCGCATGAGAAAAACGATTTGTCGATAGAGCGAGTTTGAAGGAACCATAGCCACCCATGGAGAGACCTGCTAAAAAGGTCTTTTCTCGCTTGCTGGTCATATTAGGGAAGAAACGTTTCATTACCTGAGGTAACTCTTCTGCTAGAGCAGTATAGTAGTTATAGCCATACTGAGTATCTGTGTACCAGCCATTGCTAGTATTGGGCATGATGACAATGAGATTGGTTCCACGCAACAAGCGCTCGACATTGGTACGTTTGAACCAGCTATTTTGGTTTCCTGACATTCCGTGCAGAAGATAAAGAACAGGAATATCTGCGCAATCTGGTTCAGTCACTCGACTGCCATCTGGATAGAGGACGGTAACACCCCACTCCATATCCAAAACTTCTGAGTAATACTCAATATTCATAACTGCCATGGTTGTCTCCTTTTACTATTCTATAAGAAAAAGCCGAATATCGACTTTTTCCGTAGGTATTCTGCTTATTATTTAGCTTCCATCACGACTGGCAAAATTGCTGGGCGACGTTTGGTTTGATCAAAGAGGTACTTGGTCAAATTGTCACGAACCTTGCCTTTGAGATCTGCCCAGTCAAAGTCATCCCCTTGAAGATACTCTTCTACCGTTTGGTTAATCAATTCTGAACTTTCACGGAGAATGTCGCGACTTTTCTTAAGGTAGATAAATCCACGCGTATGAACACGAGCCTTAGCCACAATCTTCTTCTCCCGACGGTTAACAGTGATAGCCACGATAAAGATTCCATCCTCTGACAAGACCTTACGGTCGCGAAGAACGACATTCCCAACATCACCAATGGCATTCCCATCAATCATGACATCGCCTGCAGAAACTGCTCCAGCTGGGACGAAGTCTCCATGTTCATAGGACATGATCGTTCCCTTTTTAGGGATGAAAATGCGCTCTGGCAACATTCCAACTGCCATGGCAGCCTTGGCATGCGCATCCAACTCACGGTACTCCCCTTGGACAGGGAAAAGATATTTCGGTTGCAAAAGATTGATCATCAACTGCAAATCACGCGCATTTCCGTGTCCTGATACTCGCAAACTCTGGGTAATGAGTTTTACCACACCACCAGCTTGGTAAATCATATTTTCAACGCGAGCCACAACTGCTTCTTTGGCGGTGGATGGAGTTGTTACAATATAAACCAAGTCCCCATCCTTGATTTCTACGTAACGGTGGCGCCCAACGGACATCTTGCGAAGTCCATTGATGGGTTCACCCATACGACCTGTCTCTAGGATAATCAACTCATGGTCTTCGAAACGAGACATTTCTTTTGGTTTAATCAAGAGACTTTCATTAGCTAGAGATAATTTTTTGAGACGAATCGCTGTACGGACGATATTTTCAACATCAAATCCAGTCAAAACGACTCGGCGGCCAGTCTCCGCAGCTGCATCAAAAACCTGCTGGATACGAGAAAGGTTGCTGGCAACTGCTGCAACGATGATACGACCGTCCCAGTCAGCGATGGTTTGGGTAATTTCATCCCCAACTTCACTCTCGCTCGCCACCTGAATATTGCTGTCTGCATTTGCAGAATCACTGAGAAGTGCCAAGACACCGTCACGGCCGATTTCGGCTAAACGCGCAAAATCCGTCGCATAGGATTCACTAGCCGTCTGGTCAAATTTGAAGTCGCCTGTGTAAACAATGTTCCCTTTTGGTGTTTTTAACACAACTCCCAGACTTTCTGGGATAGAGTGAGTCGTACGGAAGAAGGAAACCACCGTTCCCCCAAAGTCAATCTCCGTGTTTTCATCAATCACATGGAAGTCATTGAATTTCTTAACCGTATCATTTCCTTTGACAAAGAGTTTCGCCAACTCAATGGTCAACTCAGAACCAAACACAGGCACCTTAGCCTCTGCCAAGAGATAAGGCAGGGCACCAATAGCATCCGCATGCCCGTGGGTCAAGAAGACCCCTGCGATACGGTCACTATTTTCAAAAAGGTAGTCCATGTTTGGAATGACGACATCAACCCCTAGTTGTTCATTTTCAGGGTATTTAAGCCCTGCATCCAAAACAAAAATCGAATCGCCTATTTCAGCGATGTACATATTTTTCCCATTTTCTCGTACACCACCTAGTGTTGTTAAACTGATATTACTCATTTTTCCTCCGAAACTTAATTATCTTGATTATAGGGTAGGTTTACCCTCTTATTCTAAAAGTTCTAAAACTTTCAGCCGAATCTTTTCCTACCATTATACCATTTTTTTGATGATTTTCAAAATGAAGATTTGTTTTCAAAAAAGAGCTGGTTGCCCAACTCTTTCCCATCTTCTAGTTTTCTTCCATCAAAAAATCATACATTTCTTGCACTGTACCCAGCGCCATCATTTCTTGGTCTTTAACGGTCTGTTTGAGATTTTGGTAAATCTGACTTTCACCAATTTCCCTTTTCGGCGCTTCCTTATTGACTGTCATCACACCATCTTTGATTGTCACAAAGCCCAGTTCTTCAAAGACTTGGATCATCTTGACCAGCAAGATTTGTTGGATATTGAGATAAGCCGCTAAATCTTTCAACTTGTAGCGAATATCAAACTCTGGGAACTGATAAATAGTCTTGTACAATTTTGCAAACTGTTCTCTAGTTCCATAACCTGTCAGATAGTAGGCCTTGTCGATGTCATTTTTGAAATAGACAGCAGAGAAATGCTGTTCTTGAAAAATGGCCTTAAGCAGTGTAATATCCTCAGGAATGGTTTTTACAACAACCGCTTCACTGGTCGCTAGATCTGGCAATTCTCCAGCAAAATCCAAGACTGGAACCCCTTCTGGCAAGGCTACGTTCTTCCCACGAATGTTAAAGAGTTGAACACCTTCCACACGCGCATCTACCATCATCAACTGGAGGGCAGTTTGGCCATTCCATTGATTGACAGACAATGTGACTGCCAATTCTAAGTTTTTTGTTTGAGCAAATTCTGTTGCCCATCTACCTTGACCAAAAGCCACCACTTCAAAAGTCGCCTCACCCTTGGAAATTTTTAGTTTGAGGTGGGCATTGCCTGCTCCCATGGTACGAGCACTTTCGACATGAAAATCCTTGATATAAAAGACAGGTTTCTGATTGTCCATTCCAAAGGGTGCCAAGCGCTCAAAACTCTTGACTGTTTTAAGACTCAAAGTCTCCAAGTCTAGCTCTTCATCTAGGTTTAACTTGTTCTTACCACCCGCATCTGCGCCTTTTTCACGGATATAGTCTTCCAAAACCTGAGATAAATCTGAAAGCTTCTCAACTTCCAGCGTCATTCCTGCTGCACCAGCATGGCCGCCAAAGGCGATAAAGAGGTCTCGATGGGGATCCAGAGCTTCAAAAATATCGACCGCTTCCACACTGCGTGCACTGCCCTTGGCACGACCATCTTCTATATTAAGAACAATGACTGTCTGCCCTAGTTCTTCCAACAAACGACCAGCAACGATACCCAGAACGCCAGGATTCCAGCCTTCCTTGGCCAAAACCTGGACCTTCTTCTCAGGATCCACCATGGTCTTAGCTTCTTCATAGATTGACTGAACGATTTCCTTGCGCTCTTCGTTTTTCTGATGAATCATGAGGGCAATCTCATGAGCTTCCTCGTCGTCAAATCCAGTCAGCAAATCAATGGCCGGATTGGGATCATCCAATCGCCCCAAGGCATTTAAACGAGGGGCAATCTGGAATCCAACCGTTTCTTCTGTCACTTCATTCGCAGCAATCCCAGCCATGTCAAGCATTTCTTGCAGACCGATGCGCTGAGTATGCCCCAGCATTTCCAGACCATATTGAACCATGATACGGTTTTCATCTGTCAAGCTCACCATATCTGCAATAGTACCGATAGCGACCAAATCAAGCAATTCCACTTGCACTTCTTCTAAAAGGGCACAAGCCAGCTTGAAGGCCACTCCACAACCAGCCAAATATTTGAAAGGATAGTCCGCATCTGGATGCTCGGGATGAACAATCGCATAAGCATCTGGCAAGGTTTCAGGCATGGAATGGTGGTCGGTCACAATGACATCTACTCCCATAGACTGGGCAAAATCAATAGCTTCGTGACCAGCAACTCCATTATCCACCGTCACAATCAAGGAAATCCCCTCTTGCTCGATAAAATATTTATAAACACTGGCATTGGGACCATAGCCATCGGTAAAGCGATTGGGTAGGTAAACACGGCACTCTGCACCAAGTTGTTCCAAACTTTCCTTAATAATCGAAGCCGAAGTCATACCATCAGCATCATAGTCACCGTAAACGAGGATATTCTCCCCTTCTTCAATGGCCTGACGAATCCGTTCCACTGCCTTATCCATATCATGGAGCAGATAGGGATCATGTAAGTCCTCTAAAGAAGGTTCTAAAAACTTCTTTAGACTTTCTTCATCCTGAATCCCTCTTTCAAATAATAACCGAGCCACCTCAGGACCCAGTCCAGCCTTCTTGGCTATCTTTGTAAAATCCGCATCTTCAGCCTGCGGGGCAAACTGCCATTCATAAGTAGGAGTTATCAAAAAAACATCCACTCTTTCTAAGAATTCTATCGTTTCATTATAACATGATTTAGGCATTTTCTCTATCCAGATTGCTTTTTTATAAAATTTTAGTGAATTTTTTTCAGATATGATTTGACAAGAACATTCTTTTGTTGTAAAATCGTGTTATAAAATCTAACACAAAGGAGATCTCTCATGGCTTTAGTAGAATTTAAAAACGTCGAAAAATATTACGGAGACTACCACGCACTCCGCGACATCAATCTCCGTTTTGAAAAAGGACAAGTTGTTGTCCTCCTTGGTCCTTCTGGTTCCGGGAAGTCAACTCTTATACGGACTATCAATGGTTTAGAGGCTGTTGACAAGGGAAGTCTTCTAGTAAATGGTCACCAAGTTGCTGGTGCCAGCCAGAAAGATTTGGTACCGCTTCGCAAGGAAGTCGGCATGGTTTTCCAGCATTTCAACCTCTACCCTCACAAAACAGTGTTAGAAAACGTAACACTTGCACCCGTAAAAGTTCTAGGAATTGATAAAAAAGAAGCTGAAAAAACAGCTCAAAAATATCTGGAATTTGTAAATATGTGGGACAAGAAAGATTCTTATCCAGCCATGCTTTCTGGTGG
Source organism: Streptococcus sp. 517s (assembly GCF_054445985.1). Classification (NCBI taxonomy): domain Bacteria; kingdom Bacillati; phylum Bacillota; class Bacilli; order Lactobacillales; family Streptococcaceae; genus Streptococcus; species Streptococcus sp. 517s. The sequence goes on from NZ_CM136847.1 coordinate 1,361,365, forward strand.
ACAAAAACAACGGATTGCCATCGCCCGCGGACTCGCCATGCATCCTGAACTCCTCCTCTTTGATGAGCCTACATCTGCCCTTGACCCTGAAACCATCGGCGATGTTCTAGCAGTTATGCAAAAGTTGGCCCGAGATGGTATGAATATGATCATCGTTACCCACGAAATGGGCTTTGCCCGTGAAGTTGCGGACCGCATTATCTTTATGGCCGACGGAGAGGTTTTAGTAGATACGACTGATGTCGATGACTTTTTTGACAATCCAAGCGAACCTCGTGCCCAACAATTCCTCAGCAAAATTATCAACCACGAAAGTGACAAAGTCAAATAAGGAGGCGCCTATGAAAAAGAAATTCTTTTTATCCGCATTATTGATTAGCCTTTTCAGTCTTGCTGCTGCCAAACCAGTCCAAGCTGATACTAGCGTCGCAGACATTCAAAAAAGAGGCGAACTGGTTGTTGGTGTCAAACAAGACGTTCCCAATTTTGGTTACAAAGATCCCAAGACCGGGACTTATTCTGGTATCGAAACGGACTTGGCCAAGATGATTGCAGACGAACTCAAGGTCAAGATTCGCTACGTTCCAGTTACCGCTCAAACCCGTGGCCCCCTTCTAGACAATGAACAGGTCGATATGGATATCGCAACTTTCACTATCACAGACGAGCGTAAAAAACTATACAACTTCACCAGTCCCTACTATACGGATGCTTCTGGCTTTTTGGTCAACAAATCTGCCAACATCAAAAGCATTGAGGATCTAAACGGTAAAACGATTGGGGTTGCCCAAGGATCCATTACCCAGCGCTTGATTAGTGAACTGGGCAAAAAGAAAGGTCTAACCTTTAAATTCGTCGAACTTGGTTCCTACCCAGAATTGATTACTTCCCTTCACGCTCACCGTATTGATGCTTTTTCCGTTGACCGCTCTATCCTGTCTGGCTACATTAGTAAACGGACAGAACTGCTAGATGATAGTTTCAAGCCATCTGACTACGGTATCGTCACCAAGAAATCAAATACTGAGCTCAGCGACTATCTTGATAACTTGGTCACTAAATGGAGCAAGGACGGTAGTTTGCAGAAGCTTTATGACCATTACAAGCTCAAACCATCTAGCCATACTGCAGATTAAGGAGGACACCCCATGACAGATTTATCATCTTGGATAGCCTATTTTCAGGACTTCGGACAATTTTTCAACGGTTTCCTCTTCACTCTTGCCCTAGCGATTGGTTCCTTTATCCTCGCCATGGTTTTGGGCATCTTCTTTGGAGCCATGTCAACCAGCAAACGCCCATTCTTGCGTATTTTGGCTCGTATCTTTGTTGAATTTTATCAAAACACTCCCCTCTTGGTGCAGTTTGTCATCGTCTTCTATGGTTTGCCTCTTATCAGTGAACACACCATCATGATTCCGATTTATTGGACAGCTGTTCTCTGCGTGGGACTCTATCACGGCGCTTATATCGCTGAGGTTATTCGTTCAGGGATTCAGTCTATTCCTAGTGGTCAGATGGAAGCTGCTCTCTCACAAGGATTTACCTATATCAGCGCCATGCGCTTGATTATCTTGCCTCAGGCTTTCCGCATCATTCTCCCACCTTTGACCAACCAAATCGTTAACCTCATCAAGAATACCTCTACAGTTGCCATCATCTCTGGAGTAGACTTGATGTTTGTGACTAAGTCTTGGTCGGCTCTAAACGGAAACTACATTCCAGCCTTTTTAGGTGCTGCTCTTTTCTACTTTGCCCTATGCTTCCCTGTTGCCCAGTTTGGTCGCAAGATGGAGCAAGCCAACAAAAAAGCCTATTCACTTTAGGAGGTTACTATGGAATCTATTTTAGAAGTTTTGACCCCAGATAACCTAGCCTTTATCTTTAAAGGATTTGGCTTGACCCTCTATATTTCTTTAATTGCTATCGTCCTCTCGACCCTTATCGGAACAGTACTAGCCGTCATGAGAAATGGGAAAAATCCTGTCTTACGGATCATCTCCAGCATTTATATCGAATTTGTACGTAACGTTCCCAACCTCCTCTGGATTTTTACCATCTTTTTGGTGTTTAAGATGAAGTCCACACCAGCAGGTATTACAGCCTTTACCCTTTTTACCTCAGCAGCCTTAGCTGAGATTATCCGAGGTGGCCTCAATGCCGTGGACAAGGGCCAGTACGAAGCAGGAATGTCGCAAGGTTTCACCTCTGCGCAAATCCTCTACTACATCATTCTCCCACAAGCGATTCGTAAAATGCTGCCAGCCATCATTTCTCAGTTTGTAACTGTAATTAAGGATACTAGCCTTCTCTACTCTGTTATCGCTCTACAAGAACTCTTTGGCGCTAGCCAAATTCTCATGGGACGCTATTTCGAACCAGAGCAGGTCTTCAGTCTTTATATCCTGATTGCCTTGATTTACTTTATCTTTAACTTTGCTATTTCTAGCTTGTCTCATAAGCTGGCAAAACGTTGGCAACAAGCCGCAGAATAAAAAAAGAAATGTGAACTCAAAACAAGGGTTCATATTTTTTGCTATAAATGAAAAAGAGTATCTCAATACTATGCAAACGTTTTACTTTTTGGTAAAATGGCTTTAAAACCATAAAGCAAGGAGAAAAATCATGATTCACGAACTTTGCAAAGAATTCTCTCAACTGGAACAAGTAGAAGCTATCGCTCTTGGTGGTTCACGTGCAGGACAAGACTATGATCAAAATTCTGACTATGATGTCTATGTCTATCTTAACTCACCTATTGACGAGAAAACTCGTCAAATCATTCTTAGCAACTATTGCTCCTATATGGAAATTGGAAACCAGTTTTGGGAATTAGAGGATGACTGCGTACTAAACAACGGTATCCAAATCGAGTTGATTTATCGTTCTCTGGAGTCGTTTGAACAAGAATTGAACTCAACCGTTTTTCAACACAAAGCTCAAAATGCTTATACAACTTGCATGTGGCATAATCTACTCCACAGCAAGATTCTATACGATCCGAATGGAAACTATGCTTCGCTCCAAAGAGCCTACCAGATTCCCTATCCACAGGAACTCAAAAAGCATATCATTGAAAGGCAACTCCTTTTGCTAGAACAAGCCATGCCTGCCTTCTCTCACCAAATAGAAAAAGCTATCAAACGCCAAGATTTTCTCAGTATGAATCATCGTACAAGTGAATTTTTTGCTTCCTACTTTGACTTGTTATTTGCGCTCAATGAGCAAACCCATCCTGGTGAAAAACGAATGTTGGAGTACGCAAAGACCAATTGTACCCTCCTCCCTAAACAATTTGAAGAAACTATTCGCAAGTATTTCCAACTACTCTATCAACCACAACAAGGAGAACAAGCGATCGTAACATTGCAAACTATCCTGAAGGAACTAAAAGCCATTTTGCCATAGACCAAAAAGAAAATGTGAACCTCTGTTGTTGTTCACATTTTTATTTGTCGTTGACTGTAAAATTCTAGTCTACTCATATTCAGTTGCCTATTTTTGGCTCTCTCTGAAAATCTGCAACTAGGTTAGAAATTGTTCAATTGATTGACGAGCAATCATGAAGCCGTTCCAAAAACCGCACTCACAATCACTTACCCTGCTCTTTCATTACTAGTGACACTTTTTCCCTTAGGGTTACTACAAGATTTTTTAGAGATTCTAACAAGAATTACAATATGAATTTTACATATTACCATAGAATACCTCTATAAGAGAAAATCAGAGCTAAAATCAACAAAACATAGAAAGCGATAAAAAGCCATCTCATCTTCACACATAGAGCAATATATTCTCTAATAAAGGCCGATGGAATATAGTAGGCAGCTGTACGGCAACCAAGGCCATCTCCCTTCATCCCAATACGGCGAGCATAGGTACTGGTACGAAAAACATGGTAATCATTGGTCACAAAAAGAAAACGTGGACTAGCCACCAGCTTCTCACCCATTTCTTTTGAGAAGAGAAGATTCTCATAGGTCGTCGTTGAGTCTTCCTCTAGGAGAATCGCTTCTCTCGGAACATCCGTCTCTTCCAACAAATAATTACAAATTGCCTGAGCCTCGGAAATCTTCTCATCCCCTCCTCGACCACCACTAGCGATGATTTTAACATTGGGATTGAGAGACTGGTGATAAGCTTCTACTGCCTTGTCAATGCGACTCTTGAGTAAGGGAGTCACTTTTTCTCCATTCAATAAGCCTGCTCCGTGAATGATAATAAAATTATAATATTTTTTCTTAGGAATAAAAAGATACAGAATAGAATAAAGCAGAAATCCTGCAAAGGCAAAACCAAAAATTAAATACGAATAAATCAAAAAGAAAAAGATAATATTCACTAGATGATTGGTATAAAACAAGCCCTTGGTATCGCTCACTCGAACCGCCATGATCACAAAAAAGAATAGAATCACACAACCTAATCCTAGAGACAAATAATTTGCCTTGGATTTTCCTTCTTTTTTCAATAACACAAATCCATTATAAATAAGGAAAAAACCACTTAGAAAAACTAAAAGAGGCAGCAGGAGAAAAATCCCTGCAAAGAAAACCATGTGCACTTCTTTCTGTCCAGCTTCGTAAAAAAGATTGGCAATGGACATATAAGAAAAGAGCAGAGACAAAAGTAAGAGAGCTGGATTCCAGAGACTGCGATTGTCCCTTAAAAACGAAACGAGAAAAAGTAGGACAAAAAATCCTGTGATAAAGTACATAGTCTCCTCCTTTGATGACTACATTGTACCATAATTGGGGCAATAGAAAAAGAGGAGCCTAGCCCTCTTATTTTACAATTCTTGCTTCTGCATCTGCCACAACCTGAGCCAGACTCATCTGACGAAGTTGATTTTCCATAGCTACTTGGATATCCAGCAATTTCTGATCCAAGACCTTATGAATATTAGCCCCTACTGGACAGTTAGGATTGGGATTGTCATGGAAACTAAAGAGCTTACCAGATTTTCCTAAACATTCGACTGCCTGATAAACATCAAAAAGGCTAATATCTTGGAGGTCTTTGATAATTTCGGTGCCACCCGTCCCACGAGCAACTGAAATCAATCCTGCTTTTTTGAGTTGCGACAAAGTCTTACGGATAATGACTGGATTAACTCCAACGCTAGCTGCGAGAAAATCACTGGTCACCTTGCTTTCCCGGCCCTTGATAGCAATGATAATTAGCATATGGGTCGCAATGGTAAATCGACTTGAAATTTGCATTTTGTTCCCCTTTCACCTGAGATTCTCATCATCTCTCTTCTCATACTCATTATACCCCTTTTTGATGTCATGTCAATCATTACTACTGTCTAACCATGCATCCAACTCAATATCATGCCCCTGTTCTTGGGCAATCTCATACAGAAGTTCCTGGTTATGAGTGTGGTGAATCCCATTTACCAAACTTTCATAATAGACCTGGAAATAGGGGAGCTTTAAATCTTTGGCCAACTGCAATTCGGCTTCTACATCATAATCCACTCGACGAAAATCAACATCAGACAAACCTGCTTCATCAAACTCTAAAATCATATACTGGGCCCGTAGGTCCTTACGTAATCCCGCATCTAAAAAGAAGGGTTGTCCAATGGACCCTGGATTAAGAATCAACTGTCCATCACTTCCATAACGAAGCAACTGTTGGTGGATATGACCATATACTGCGATGGAGGCATGCGGTTCCGTCACTAATCTATCAAAATCTTCTTGTTTTCCCGTATGAATCAACTCCCTACCCCAGTTTTTATCAGGGAGATGGTGAGTGATTCCCACCATCAAATCACCAAACTGACGATGAACTTGCATGGGGTGATTGTGGAGGTCTTCGATTTCTTCAGGGCTGATTTCTTCTAATATATACTGGCATTGACGTAGGAGGTAGCGATGACTAGCTTTTGTCAAATCTAGCTTACGATGCAAACCTCGCCAGAGACTATTCTCCCAATTACCAAGAACTCTCACAGTAATAGGCAAAGCCGCTAAAAGATTCAATATCCTTCTACGTCCCGTTCCAGGCATAAGAATATCCCCCAAAAGCCAGTACTCATCTACCTTTGCCTTTTTAGCATCAGCCAGTACAGCTTCCAGGGCTGTCGTATTCCCATGTATGTCTGAAAGAACTGCTATTTTCGTCATCCTTTCTCCTCATTTCCTCTTACTTCTTTTGTTAGTATTATAGCAGAAAACACTCAAAAAGAGCACTATCACTACTCACTGGATTAACTTGTAAAGGCTTCCAAGACGTGCTATAATATAAGTAGAGAGTTCCCCTTCATTTAGGATTATGTGGTCTTCAACATCTCTCAATTTTTGTAGATTGGAGGACTATTGCCATGCGGAAATATCTTAAGTATATTCCATACTACCTTGTTCTATTCTTCTTTTACTGGCCCCTCTATGAGTTGCTTTTACTGCTGATATCTGATTCTTATACGCTGAAGGGACTTTACATTTATAACATTCTCCTCTTTTCTCCCCTAGTAACCTTTATCGTATCGCTGCTTTATAGCTATCGATTTCGTTTCTCACTTTGGTGGCTACTTGGTATTGGTCTGGTCTTTTGCTTTACCATCATCACTTTTAATGAATTCATTCTCGTTTATTTCCTAGCTTATGAACTCTTTGCTCTACTTGGCATGGCTTCAGGTTCGGGTATTAAATACATGCTACAGCGAGGAAAAAACAAAAAACTTTCGCAAAATCCTTGAAAATTCTCGCAATCATGCTATAATAATGCATAGAGACAAGTCACTTAGTCCCTTTCTGCTAGAGAGTGCGTGGTTGCTGGAAACGCATAGAAAGCCTAAACTGATACTACTCTACTGACTTTTATGCAAACATAAAACGGTGGCTACGTTAAAGCCAATCTGAGGTGTCCCTCTTTTTTGAGGAACATAAATGAAGGTGGAACCACGTTGCGACGTCCTTTCGAGGATGTCGCTTTTTGTTTTGTCAGAAGGAGGAAGAACGATGCTTTATATGATTGTCGGATCGCCTTGCAGTGGAAAGTCAACAATTGCCTCACTTCTTGCTAGACAGTATCAACTACTTCATATCAAACTGGATGATTTGATAGACGAGATGATGAGTCAAGCAAGTGCAGACTCACAGCCGATTTGCCTTCTTAGGCAGGATAGAAATCCGGAACAAATCTGGATGAGAAATCCAGAAGAGATGGCAAATGAAGAATGGCGCTTTTATCAAGTAAGATTTTTCCTTATGTAAAATCTTACTTGATAAAAAATCAAAACAGACCTCTCTTGGTGGAGGGAGCTGGACTTTTGCCTCACTTGGTAAAGGAGCTTGAATGTCCAACGTCTTCCTATCTATGCTTAACTTCAACAGCCGATTTTCAAAAAAAGCATTATAGACAGAGAGAATGGGTTCCTTATGCCTTAGAGGGTACAACCAACCCTGAGCAAGCTTTTGAAAACTGGATGCAACGAGATATTCTTTTTGCTCAAATGGTTCGTAAGGAAGCGATGAAATTAGGCTATCCTAGTCTCGTAACAGATGGTAGTCAACCAAAAAATCAGACTGCAGAAGAAGTTGCTCGGCTCTTAAAATTGTCCAACAAAAATAGAATAAATATTTAAGGAGAAAACCATGATTAAGATTACTTTCCCAGATGGCGCTGTTCGTGAATTCGAATCTGGCGTGACAACTTTTGAAATTGCGCAAAGCATCAGCAATTCCCTAGCTAAAAAAGCCTTGGCTGGTAAATTCAACGGCAAACTCATCGACACGACTCGTGCTATCACTGAAGATGGTAGCATCGAAATCGTGACACCTGATCACGAAGATGCCCTTCCAATCTTGCGCCACTCAGCTGCTCACTTGTTTGCCCAAGCAGCTCGTCGCCTCTTCCCAGACATTCATTTGGGTGTCGGTCCAGCTATCGAAGACGGTTTCTACTACGATACGGACAATCAAGCTGGTCAAATCTCTAATGAGGACCTGCCTCGTATCGAAGAAGAAATGAAGAAAATCGTTAAAGAAAACTTCCCATCAATCCGTGAAGAAGTTACCAAAGACGAGGCCCGTGAAATCTTCAAGAACGACCCTTACAAATTGGAATTGATTGAAGAACACTCAGAAGACGAAGGCGGTTTGACTATCTACCGTCAGGGCGAATACGTAGACCTCTGCCGTGGTCCTCACGTCCCATCAACAGGTCGTATCCAAATCTTCCACCTGCTCAACGTAGCTGGTGCCTACTGGCGTGGAAATAGCGACAACGCGATGATGCAACGAATCTACGGTACAGCTTGGTTTGACAAGAAAGACTTGAAGAACTACCTTCAAATGCGTGAAGAAGCCAAGGAACGTGACCACCGTAAACTCGGTAAAGAGCTTGATCTCTTCATGATTTCACAAGAAGTCGGACAAGGTTTACCATTTTGGTTACCAAACGGAGCCACTATCCGTCGTGAATTGGAGCGCTACATTGTTGACAAGGAAATCGCTGCAGGCTACCAACATGTTTACACTCCACCAATTGCCTCAGTGGAACTCTATAAAACTTCTGGTCACTGGGATCACTACCGTGAAGATATGTTCCCAACTATGGACATGGGAGACGGTGAAGAGTTTGTCCTCCGCCCTATGAACTGTCCTCACCATATCGAAGTTTATAAACACCATGTACACTCATACCGTGAATTACCAATCCGTATCGCTGAGATTGGCATGATGCACCGATATGAAAAATCTGGCGCCCTTACAGGCCTTCAACGTGTACGTGAAATGTCCCTAAATGATGGTCATACTTTTGTAGCTCCAGAACAAATTGAGGAAGAATTCAAGAAAATTCTTCAATTGATTATCGACGTGTATGAAGACTTTAATTTGACAGATTACCGTTTCCGCTTGTCTTATCGTGACCCAGAAGATAAACACAAATACTTTGACAACGATGAGATGTGGGAAAATGCACAACGCATGTTGAAAGCAGCTATGGATGATATGGAACTGGACTACTTTGAAGCTGAAGGTGAAGCAGCCTTCTACGGACCAAAATTGGATATCCAGGTTAAAACTGCCCTCGGTAAAGAAGAAACCCTTTCTACTATCCAGCTTGACTTCTTGCTTCCAGAACGCTTCGACCTCAAATATGTTGGAGCAGATGGTGAGGAACACCGTCCAGTTATGATCCACCGTGGGGTTATCTCAACCATGGAACGCTTCACAGCTATCTTAATTGAGAACTACAAGGGTGCCTTCCCAACATGGCTTGCACCACATCAAGTGACCCTTATCCCAGTATCTAACGAAAAACATGTGGACTACGCTTGGGAAGTAGCCAAGAAACTCCGTGACCGTGGTGTCCGTGCAGATGTAGATGAGCGCAATGAAAAAATGCAGTTCAAGATCCGTGCTTCACAAACAAGCAAGATTCCTTACCAATTGATCGTTGGGGACAAGGAAATGGAAGACGGAACAGTCAACGTTCGTCGCTATGGCCAAAAAGAAACACAAACTGTCTCAGTTGATGACTTTGTTCAAGCTATCCTAGCTGATATCGCCAACAAATCACGCGTTGAGAAATAAAACAATCACAGTCTGAGAAATATTTTTCAGAGCCAGAAAAAGCAACAACTATTTCAGCTGTTGCTTTTTATATTTTATTTAATCTGAGCTAGTAGTGATTGGCCAAACCACCACACAAGATTTGCTTTCATGAGTTAGATAAGGTCAATATCCTCAATCCTTATCTGCTTCATTTTCTTTTACGAGCTCTTTTTGTGAATCCTTTTCAGAGAGTTTTTGATCAATATACTTGTTAATGGTTTCATAAAATTCCTTGGTCGTATCACTGTCTAATTTTGTCGAATTATGAACTTGATTGACTTTCAATTGAACAGATTGAATACCGTAAGAGGCTTGTTTTTGATGGAGCGCTTCTAATTCTTCGTCTGAAATCGGATCTCCAACAACCGTCAAGACCAATTCATTGTTCCTTGACTTGTAGACTTGATTAATGACCGTGTGATTGGCGAACTCTTTTCCTACAAACTGTTTGATTCCTTCTTTTCGCGCTTGATCTATCGTCAGAGTGACTGCTGAATAACTGGCTGGAAGAACCAATAATACAATCAAGGATGTCAAGCCAATTTTCATTTTAATGTTTAGCTCTTTAAATGAACTTAAGGGAGATTCTCTCATCAAAATTCTTGTTCCAACAATGTTGGCTAGCATGATAAAGACACAGTTGATCAAGAAAAGATAGAGAGCCCCAAATAAAAATCGTACATTTCCATTAGCTAAACCATATCCTGCAGTACAGATAGGTGGCATCAGAGCTGTTGCAATGGCTACTCCTGGCACGATATTGTTTGCTTCTTTTTTCCTTGATCCAATTACACCTGCTATCCCACCAGCAATAGCAATGAGAACATCCCAAATGGTTGGAGAGGTTCGTGCAATCAGTTCGCTACTTTCATAAGATAAGGGAGAAATCCAGAAATACAGAGCCGAGACAAGCAAGCTAACCAATACTTGAGTAAATAAAACCTCTAGAGATTGCTTGATTAAACGCGTATCAAAAATAGCTAAACCAAATCCGAGTCCAACAATCGATGTCATAAGAGGGGAAATCAGCATGGCTCCAATAATGACAGCTGTTGAATTCATATTTAGGCCGATAGAGGCAATAAAAATCGCACACATCAAAATCACTGTATCTCTTAATCGAACATGAAGATCATCATATAATTTCTCACGGTATTCACGTGTTGAATAGTTTCCGGACATTGGTTACTCCTTTTATTTCATATAATCTTGTTTCTGCTTGGATGATGGTAGAGAGACTTCTGTCCAATCTTACATATTTTTAATTCTCACCTGTTATTCTTTTGAAAATTATCCTTTAAATATCCGTCAGTCCATCCTTAGCATTATATCAAAAATTTTACATTCTTTATCTGAAGAAATCTATCAATTGAACAGATAGAGAAAGTTATCGTCAACCTCATGGTATCATCGACTACTTCAATGACCTTGAGAACTAAACTAAGCATATGATAAGCAAAGGCCAATGGAGAAATGCAAAAATTACAGGAAGGAAGAAAACTGTCAAGATTTGCTTGTTAATGGTTTGCTTAATCTGCTTTTGATCTAGACCTACCTGTTCGTTTGTGGTCTTCATATCCCTCAGAGAGTTGTTTATAGTAGATAAAATAATTTACTAGGATACACAGTTAAAGATAGAAAAGCCCAGTTGTCTTATCCTGGGCTCTTATCTACTCTTCTCACTCAAGGACTAAGTTCACTTGAGCAAACTGAATCCGCACTATCGTTCCTTTTCCGACCTCAGACTCGATACGAATCTGGTGACCCAGTTCTTCAGAAATTTTCTTAGATAGGTAAAGTCCAAGTCCAGATGACTGCTGGGTTAGGCGACCATTATATCCTGAAAAGCCACGTTCAAAGACTCGGAGCACATCACTGTTTTTAATCCCGATTCCCGTATCCTTGATACAGAGCTCCTGGCCTTCCATATAAATCTCTAGTCCACCTTTCTTGGTGTATTTGAGGCTGTTTGAGAGGATTTGTTCAATGACGACCAACAGCCACTTCTTATCGGTCACGATGATTTTGTCAAGGTCATGTAGATTGACCGTCAGTCCCTTTTGGATAAAGAAAAGAGCATACTTACGAACCACTTCCTTAACTAAGTCATCCACTTGAACCTTTTCAAATACCAAGTCATCGTGGAAGCTTTCCAAACGAAGATACTGCAACACCAGATTGGTATAGGAGTCAATCTTAAAGATTTCCTGTTCCAGTTGCTGCTTGACCTCCCGATCAGAAACTTCTGCCACTAAAAGTCGACTCGCCGCAATGGGAGTCTTGATCTGGTGAACCCATAAGGTGTAGTAATCAAGCAAATCCGTCAGCTTGCTTTGAGCTTCTGACTTCTTTTGATACAATTCAGACTCACGCTCTTCGAGTTTTTCCGCTAGCACACATTCCAAAGGAGACTTTGGGTCTCTTTCAGCATAGAGCACTTCCTGTCGGTAAACCTGAGCTTCTGCAAAAATATCCCAAACCAAAAATAAAAGGGTCAAAAAGCTACTGAGGAGGAAAAAATAGAAGAAATAAAATCCTATACTAGCGAATAAAAACTGAAAGAGAAAAACAAGAAAACCCAATGAAAAAATATAGACAAAAAGACGACTGCGAGAACGCAGATAGGCCAGAAAAAATAGTTTCCAATCAAGCATGTTTCAGTCCGTACCCTATTCCCTTCTTGGTTTCGATAAATCCTGCCAAGCCTTGCTCCTCCAACTTTTTGCGCAAGCGAGCAACGTTGACAGACAAGGTATTGTCATCGATGAAAAAGTCGCTATTCCAGAGTTCCCGCATCAGGTCATCACGCGCCACGATATTACCCGCATGTTCAAACAAAATCCGCAAAATCTGAAATTCATTCTTAGTCAAACTCAGGACTTCCCCCTGATAGTGCAGGTCCATAGACTTGGTATTGAGGATCACACCCGCATACTCCAGCAGACTTTCATCTCGGCCAAACTCATAAGAACGGCGCAACAAGCCCTGAACCTTGGCAAGGAGCACCTGCTGGTCAAAAGGTTTGGTTATAAAATCATCCGCACCCATATTGATCGCCATGACGATATCCATCGCCTGGTCTCTCGAAGACAGAAATATGATGGGTACCTGAGAAATCTTACGAATCTCCTGACACCAGTGGTAACCATTAAAGAGAGGTAAGCCAATATCCATAAGGACCAAATGAGGCTCTGACTGAACAAAAAGGCTCAATACTTCCATAAAATCCTCTACCAAAACGACCTCAAACCCCCATTCTGAGAGCAGTTTCCCCACTTGTTGCCGAATAACTTGGTCATCTTCTACTAGTAAAATCTTGTGCATGCGCTCCTCCTTTGCTCTTATTATAACAGATTTTCCCCATGGATAAAATGCAAACCTGTATTTAAACCAGCTCGCTAGCAGTATAGCAAAATCTAGTAAGCCCACTAGCTAATTCTTAGTAAATGTGATAGGATAAACATAGAGAAAGGAGCTTTTATGGCCAATATTTTTGACTACCTCAATGATGTAGCATACGATTCCTTTTATGACCTCCTCGTGAATGAGTTAGATGTTCTTGCCTTGACTGAATTAACCTATCTTGCTTTTGATAATGTAATCACCCAAGAATCAAAGCGCCTCATAGATCTAGCACCTCAAATTCCTAGAGACACGACGATGTTGACAAATAAAAACCGTCTCCAGTTGTTGGATCAACTCGCTCAACACAAACGCTTTAAAAATTGCAAGCTCTCTGACTTTATCAACGATATCGATCCTGAATTGCAAAAACAATTTGCAGCCATGACTTATCGTATCAGTCTCGATAGCTATTTGCTTGTTTTTCGTGGAACGGATGACAGCATCATCGGTTGGAAAGAAGATTTCCATATGACCTATATGAAGGAAATCCCAGCTCAAAAACATGCCCTCCAGTATTTAGAGGACTTTTTTGCCCAACATCCTAACCAAAAGGTTATCCTAGCAGGACACTCAAAAGGGGGCAATCTAGCTGTCTATGCTGCCAGTCAACTTGATCCAAACTTGCAGAAAAACATTATCTCTGTCTATACTTTTGATGCACCTGGGCTTCACAAGGAACTAACCGAAACACTAGGCTATCAAAACATGATAGACAGAACAAAAGTATTTATCCCACAAGGTTCTATCATCGGGATGATGCTGGAAATTCCTGATAAAAAAATCGTCGTTCGAAGCACCGCCTTAGGTGGCCTTGCCCAGCACGACACCTTTAGTTGGCAGATTGAAGACAAACACTTTGTCCAACTAGACGAGACCAATAGTGATAGTCAGCAAGTCGATACAACCTTCAAGGAATGGGTTGAAACAGTTCCTGACGAAGAACTGCAGCTCTACTTTGACTTCTTTTTTGGAATCATTCTCGATGCGGGCATCTCCTCTATCAACGATCTTTCTTCCTTCAATGCCATTGAACACATTCATCAACTCTTTGTACAAGCTCAATCCCTCACTCCCGAAGAAAGAGAAACCATGGGGCGCTTAACCCAACTCTTGATTGACACCCGCTATCAAGCTTGGAAAAATCGTCAAAGCACGAAAAAGACTTTTTGATACCCTAAGTATCCTCTTCTATGCTATACTTAGTTTAGTACATTCTTTGAGATTGGAGCCAGTATGAAAATCCATAAAACCGTGAATCCCGTTGCCTATGAAAACACTTATTACCTGGAAGGGGATCAACACCTAATTGTGGTTGACCCAGGTAGTCATTGGGAATCTATTCGCAAGACTATTGAGAAAATCAACAAACCAGTCTGCGCGATTCTCCTGACCCATACCCACTACGACCATATTATGAGTCTGGACTTAGTTCGCGAGACTTTTGGAAATCCTCCAGTTTATGTAGCAGAGAGTGAAGCTAGCTGGCTTTATACACCTGTAGATAATCTCTCTGGTCTCCCTCGTCACGACGATATGACAGATGTGGTCGCAAAACCAGCAGAACACACCTTTGCCTTTCATGAAGAATACCAGCTTAAGGAATTTCGTTTTACAGTTCTACCGACCCCAGGGCACTCTATCGGCGGCGTTTCTATCGTCTTTCCTGATGCCCATCTAGTCTTGACCGGAGATGTTCTATTCCGCGAAACCATCGGACGGACGGACCTTCCTACAGGTAGCATGGAACAACTTCTCTATAGTGTCCAGACTCAACTCTTCACTCTTCCTAACTACGATGTCTATCCTGGACACGGTCCAGCTACGACTATCGCTCACGAAAAGACTTTTAATCCCTTTTTCTAGCAAACAAAAAACCAAGGATAGTTTTATACTGACCCCAAAAAGTTAGACAATTAATTTATCCAAAGGATTTAGTTCTGTGCAATACAGAACTAAATCCTTTTAGTTTTACCTTAATTCTCTTGTTGTTGTAATAATCAATATAGTCTACAATAGCTTGTTCCAAGTTCGGTAAAGTCGAAAGATCATAGCTATCTTAGATGGTCGGGGACCCAAGCAATGATTTGCAATCACTTTTTGCGCTATTCCAGACAGGTTCAAGACGGGGCGAAAGTCATTATAATGGTCATGTTTAGCCCCTACTAAGACATCACTAAGAAACTCTTTCCTTCTGCAAAAATCGCCCTCGATTGTTTACACATTATACAATATCTAAGTCAAACTATGAACCGACTTCGCATCTAAATCATGAAGTGTTTTGATAGAAAATCTCATGAATACAAGGCTATCAAGCGCTACTGGAAGCTCATCCAACAGAATAGTCGAAAACTAAGTGATAAACGATTTTATCGTCCAACTTTTTCATATGCACTTGACCGATAGAGAGATTCTGGAAAACTCTCAAGAACTCCGAGGACATTATGAGCTCTATCAACTCTTACTGTTTCATTTTCAAGATAAACAGGCTGATTATTTCTTTTATCTTATTGAAGAAACAATTTCATATATAAATCCTATCTTTCTAACTGTTTTTAAAACTTTTTTGAAGGATAAGAACAAGATCTTGAACGCACTGGAACTGCCCAAACTAGAATCCTCATCGCTTTAAATATTAAAAAGGAGAGGACCAGAATAGTCCTCTCCAGGGTGTAACTTTTCATCAACCCACTACAGTTGACAAAGAGCCTGTTTTTTCTGTCTAACTTTTGGGGTATAGTTCATAAATTAGTTGTTTTTCTTTATGAGACTATACCTCCTGAAAGATAAGATGATTAGTCTTCTTTTTTCTTAGAGGCCACAAGACCGAATCCACTTAATACTCCAAGAAGCCCAAGTGCTGCTAAACTAGAATGATCTTCCGTACCAGTATTAGGTAATCCTTTGGCTGCTTTAGTAGCCGGAGATTGCTTAGCCGGTTTTTGTTGAGGGGCAGCAACAACTTTTTCGTAGACATGTTCGATGTCGCCGTTTGGAAGTTTCTTAGTCTCTACGAAGCGGTAACCTGGAATATCTTTCTTAGGTTGTTCACCGTCTTCTGTTGGATAACCTGGAATTTCATTGCCTTCCTTATCCTTATGACTAGTCTTAACCTTTTCATAAACGTGCTCTGTGTCACCGTTTGGAAGTTTCTTAGTCTCTACGAAGCGGTAGCCTGGGATATCTTTCTTAGGTTGTTCACCATCTTCGGTTGGATAACCTGGAATTTCTTTGCCTTCCTTATCCTTGTGACTTGTCTTCACTTTTTCGTAGACATGTTCGATGTCGCCGTTTGGAAGTTTCTTAGTCTCTACGAAGCGGTAACCTGGAATTTCTTTCTTAGGTTGTTCACCATCTTCGGTTGGATATCCTGGAATTTCATTGCCTTCCTTATCCTTGTGACTTGTCTTCACTTTTTCGTAGACATGTTCTGTGTCACCGTTTGGAAGTTTCTTAGTCTCTACGAAGCGGTAGCCTGGGATATCTTTCTTAGGTTGTTCACCATCTTCGGTTGGATAACCTGGAATTTCATTGCCTTCCTTATCCTTATGACTAGTCTTAACCTTTTCATAAACGTGCTCTGTGTCACCGTTTGGAAGTTTCTTAGTCTCTACGAAGCGGTAGCCTGGGATATCTTTCTTAGGTTGTTCACCATCTTCGGTTGGATATCCTGGAATCTCATTGCCTTCCTTATCCTTGTGACTTGTCTTCACTTTTTCGTAGACATGTTCGATGTCGCCGTTTGGAAGTTTCTTAGTCTCTACGAAGCGGTAACCTGGAATATCTTTCTTAGGTTGTTCACCGTCTTCTGTTGGATAACCTGGAATTTCATTGCCTTCCTTATCCTTATGACTAGTCTTAACCTTTTCATAAACGTGCTCTGTGTCACCGTTTGGAAGTTTCTTAGTCTCTACGAAGCGGTAGCCTGGGATATCTTTCTTAGGTTGTTCACCATCTTCGGTTGGATATCCTGGAATCTCATTGCCTTCCTTATCCTTGTGACTTGTCTTCACTTTTTCGTAGACATGTTCGATGTCGCCGTTTGGAAGTTTCTTAGTCTCTACGAAGCGGTAACCTGGAATATCTTTCTTAGGTTGTTCACCGTCTTCTGTTGGATAACCTGGAATTTCATTGCCTTCCTTATCCTTATGACTAGTCTTAACCTTTTCATAAACGTGCTCTGTGTCACCGTTTGGAAGTTTCTTAGTCTCTACGAAGCGGTAGCCTGGGATATCTTTCTTAGGTTGTTCACCATCTTCGGTTGGATAACCTGGAATTTCTTTGCCTTCCTTATCCTTGTGACTTGTCTTCACTTTTTCGTAGACATGTTCGATGTCGCCGTTTGGAAGTTTCTTAGTCTCTACGAAGCGGTAGCCTGGGATATCTTTCTTAGGTTGTTCACCATCTTCGGTTGGATAACCTGGAATTTCTTTGCCTTCCTTATCCTTGTGACTTGTCTTCACTTTTTCGTAGACATGTTCGATGTCGCCGTTTGGAAGTTTCTTAGTCTCTACGAAGCGGTAGCCTGGGATATCTTTCTTAGGTTGTTCACCATCTTCGGTTGGATAACCTGGAATTTCTTTGCCTTCCTTATCCTTGTGACTTGTCTTCACTTTTTCGTAGACATGTTCGATGTCGCCGTTTGGAAGTTTCTTAGTCTCTACGAAGCGGTAACCTGGAATTTCTTTCTTAGGTTGTTCACCGTCTTCTGTTGGATAACCTGGAATTTCATTGCCTTCCTTATCCTTGTGACTTGTCTTCACTTTTTCGTAGACATGTTCGATGTCGCCGTTTGGAAGTTTCTTAGTCTCTACGAAGCGGTAACCTGGAATATCTTTTTTAGGTTGTTCACCGTCTTCTGTTGGATAACCTGGAATTTCATTGCCTTCCTTATCCTTATGACTTGTCTTCACTTTCTCGTAGACATGCTCGATGTCGCCGTTTGGAAGTTTCTTAGTCTCTACGAAGCGGTAACCTGGGATATCTTTCTTAGGTTGTTCACCGTCTTCACTCGGTGCCAAAACATTTCCTCTCGTATCCACAAATGAAGTCTCTGGACGAACTGTTGGTGTATATTTAGCAGTGATTTCTGTACCATTTTTATCTACACGCTTAACAATCACACCTGCTGCTTTACCAACAAAGTCTTTTTCTGGAGTGAAGGTTACCTTACCATTCTCATCAATTGTATAAGTTCCTTCTCCCGGAACAACTTTCTTAGTCGTGCCATCATCAAACGTTGGTTTCACTGTTTCATCAATCTCAACAGTCTTTTCAACACCATTAACTTTAGCCTTCCCACCTGCAAAAGTCGGAGTTCCTGTTTGTGTTTGTCCTTTAGGTCCTTCAGATTCAGCATCTGTAGATGTCGGAGTAACCGGAACAACTACTGGTGTGTATTTAGCGTTCGCTTTGGTACCATTTGTATCTACACGAACTACCGTTACAGTAGTTGCCTTGCCCGTGAAGGCCTTTTCTGGAACGAAGGTCACCGTGCCATCTTTTGCAACAGTGTATTTCCCTTCGCCTGGTACAACTTTTTCAGTTTTACCGTCCTCAAATGTGGCTGGAACGTTATCATCCATCGGAACAGTTTCTTCTTTTCCGTTGATTGTTACAGTTCCACTCTTGAACTCTGGCTTACCTGTTTGTGTTGCGCCTTGGATATCTTCTGTGATTGTATCAACACCTGTTGGAGTCGCTGGTTTCACTTCTGGTGTGTAAGTCGCTTTCACCGGTGTTCCGTTCAAGTCCTGACGAAGAACTTCAACACCCTTAGCAACACCTGTGAATGTCTTTTCTGGAGTGAAGGTTACCGTACCATCTGGTGCTACTGTATATGTTCCTTCACCCGGCACTGTTACAGAGTCAACCAATTTTCCTGTATTCGGATCCACCAACTTAGCTGGAACCACTTCATTGATTGGGACTGTTTTTTCTGTGCCATTCACAGTCGCTGTTCCACCCTTAAATTCAGGCTTACCTGTTTGTTTCGCACCTTGAATCCCTTGTGAGGTTGCTGGTGTCGCCGTCGGAGTGACCGGAACAATTTCTGGTGTGTAAGTTGTTTCAACTTTCGTACCATTGGCATCTTCTGCCTGGACACGCGCTGGTTTCACTTTACCAGTGTACATCTTATCTTTCGGTGTGAATGTTACTGTACCTGTCTTCGCATCTACTGAGTAGGTACCAATTTCTTTACCATCCTCAGCATAGGCTGGTGTAGTTTGTCCTGCCGGAACTTCTTTCCCATCTTTGTCAAGAAGTTTAATAGAACCATCCTTGATTGGTGCCACCTTGTCACCTTCTTTGAAAGTTGGTGTTCCAGTCTGAGTTGCACCTTGAATATCTTTGGATACTGCTGGTGTTGCAGTTGGTTTGACAGGAGTAACTGTTGGTGTGTAAGTAGCCGTAGCCGTTGAAGTGATTGGCTTGCCATCTTTATCTTGGCCCAGTTTAGCAGTCAAGGAAAGTGTCACTGGATCCGGAGTTCCGACAAAGTCTTTATTTGGTTTAAAAGTCACAACTCCATTTACTGGATCAAGTGTATAGGTGCCGACTTTTTTACCATCCTTCATTGCATCAAGTTCAGGACTATTCGTTACGCTACCAGTAGAAGGATCTACAAATTTAGCCGGATATTCAATACCTGGTGTCACTGGCGAACCATCACCAACAGATGTAAAGGTCGGCGTACCTGTTTGCGTAGCACCTTGCACACCCGTAGAGGTTACATTATGACCTTGAATTGTATCCTTAACTGTGATTGTGTAGGTCGTAGAAGCAACGGAAGAATTTGAACCAGCATCCGTTCCTGAGTCAGTTCCATTCAGTGTTGCTTCAACATAGTTACCATTACTATCAATCACTTCTACAGTAACCGTGTAAGTTCCTACCTCTGTCAGTTTATAGTTAGAGGCAAGAGTATAATTTTTAGCGTCCTGTTTTGTATCATAAACTTTTTTAACTCCTGATGGAGAAGTTACAGTAATACGAGTGATGTAGGTTGTTTTGTTATTTGCATCGTCTTCTTTATCAGCAATCATTACTCCTGCTTCAGGAGCATTACGAAGATCAACCGATGTCCCTTTTGTTGATTCATAGCTCGTTGACGTTGCAGTTGGTTTTGAGTTGATAATACTTGCTTTATCTGAATTTTCTCCGATGCGTCCCTTCACAACAGCGCTATAGCCAGATGAAGTTTTAACATGCCACTCATTGTCACCTTTCTTTTCTGCGGTAACAGTAGAACCGTCAGATGCTGTCCACGTGTCAGTTGCTTTGTCGTAATTCACAGTTACATAAAGACCATTTCCTGTTGTAGATTTATCAGTATTCTCTTTAGAGTAGATTGTCTCTGTGAGAGTGACATCTCCAACTGCAGTAACTGTTCCATTCGCATCAAATGTACGATTGTATTCGTAAATATAGAATCTAGCAGAACCATCAGCTTGAATCTTTGTGTATACTTCACGTTTTGTCTCCGTGTAAGTACCATCGTTATTTACTTTTTTCACTGTAGCATAGTCGGCTGGTAATTCCCAACGACCTGTTGTTTCACTAAGTTTTGCAATATGAGTTGTATTATCTTTGGCTTTTAAGGTAACCTGATTACGCATCATGACAGCTTGAACATTTTCAGTCTTGGCAGATACATTGATATTATCTACACCTGCCTTGGCTGTGGCTGCTGAGGTTACTTTAAGATTAATCTGATCACCAACATTCCCAAGGACATCTCCTACAGAAACTGCAGAATTTGTTGTTCCTGCTGCTACTACCCACTTGCCATTTCTGTTTTCGAGTACAGTCACAGAACCATCTGGCATTGTGATAGTTGCTCCAGTTGCCCCTTTTGAGATTGTTAAAGGAAGTGTTGTTGAATACGTTTCAATGTTTAATGCTTGAACTTTAGGAGCAACCGTCAGTGTTACACCGGCTTGAGATTCTTGTCCTTGCGCCTTCCAAGCATCCGTACTTGTATTATTAATGTTCCAATCTTTGGCATAGACAGTCGTGTAGTAAACACCGGCAGTTGTTACCTTGCCATTCAAGACACCATTCCCATCACGACCAGTAACTTCGTTATCTGAATTGTGTTGTGTGGTTCCCCAATTTTTTACGGTATAGTTAACACCTGGAATAGACGTTTGAACAGTTGTATCTGACTTGATACCACCTGAAATAAGTGTGCCATCTACACCAGTTGTAGAGGTTCCGTAAACATTTCGAATTGTTACTTTTCGTCCATCGGCAAGAGTATAGGTTGTTTCAGAATAAGTTCCATTACCTGAAGGACGTGAACCTGATGGATCGCGGTATTTGATATCGATATTAATATCGTCTCCAACAGTCTTCTTATAGGATTCCCCAGCAATGTTAATCTCTGGCTTAGTTGTATCTTGCCAGCCAATCCAACCTGCACGTAAGTTACGGAAAAGTGCTGTAACAGTCGCTCCTGTTTTTGAGTTAGTCGCTGTAACGTAGGTACGCATGTCATATACACCATTTGGTAAGCTATTTGACACAATCTTACCTTGAATAGTATCTGACTGCTTATCGTACACCAAACCTGGTGGCAAGTTTGTTGGATTTACCGATGTGATTTCCCAGCCGGCTGCTTTAGCGTCAGCTGTCACTCCAAATCGCTCCTTGATTTTAGGGATATAAACACGATCCACCCCTTGTTCATAGGCAAGTCCATAGATGTGAGTTGCTAGGTATTCATATCCACCGTTTGCAGAATAAACTGAAGTGGGATTAGTGGAAATTCTAGATCCATCTGGACGAAGTTTGCCTTTCCAAAGAGGGGCTTCAGCCGCAATCTTTTTAGCCATCTCATCGGTTAATGGATAGTCAATACGACCCTTATTATTGTGTCCGTCTTTTCCGTTATTTTCCGTGGTCTGCCCGTTTCCTGGATTTGTTTCTTCACCGGTCCGTTGCGTAGAGCCAACGACCATTTTCAGAGTTGTAATATCTCCTTTAATCTTACTAGTTTCAACATCCTGGCTTGTAGCACCTGTCGCAGTGAATGTATACACGTCTTTACCTGTGGCCGTGTCTGCGTTCACAGTTGTAGCAGTTGTATCACGCGTTCCATCTGCCTTTGGATTCTCTGTCGCGTAGTAGTTAGAAGCTGCCAAAGAGACTCCAAATTTTCCATCACGTCCAATTCCTGCTTTTTTAAGGTCATTATAGACTGCAAGGATTGACTCATTCAAGCGTGATAGTTGGGTGTTAATTTGCTGTGCAGTGACGTTTTCAGCTGCTAAAACTTTCTTAGTTTCCGTAATAATTGCTTTATTGTTGGCTACTGCCGCTTCGATGGCTGCTTTGTTTGCACCTTCAACCTTATTTCTACGAACCGCTTCATCTGCAAGAACATTTGTCACTTCCGCTTCTGACGTGACCTGTTCCAAAACCTTTTTAGATTCTTCTACAGCTTTTTCTGTAGCAGTGGTCGCCACTGGTTTGACTGCTGTAGTTGCTGCTGTTTCCTCAACTTGTTTCCCAGCTTCGTCTGACTCAACTACAACTGTAATCAAAGCTTCAACTTTAGCAAGTTCTGCATCGATATCAGCCTGTTTTGCGGTTTCGTTTGCAAGAACTGCCTTTGCCGCAGTCAATACTTCATTTGCAGTAGCTATCTCTGTTGCATCAGCTTTCTTTGCAGATGCAATCTTCGCTTCTAACTCAACTACTTTTTTAGTCAGAGCGGTCTTATCAACTTTTTTAGTTTCTACTACCTTTTCTGACGCCTTAGCTTCAGATTTCTCCGCCGTTATAGTTGACTCCGACTCCTTTGTTGCTACGGGTGTTGTAGTCGTTGCCGCTGTTGCATCTGCACCTTGTACTTCCGCTGCCGACACCGCACCATTACCTAGGAACATCATCAAACCGGCCGCAATTGCCACCGATGCTGCCCCAAAGCTGTACTTCCGAATGCCATAACGAATGTACTTCTCCGTTCTAAAATCCTGTTGTTTGCTCTTCATGAGACACACAACCTCCTTATTTTTATTATGCTGATACGATAGATGCAGGAAAACGGCTTTCCAAATCTACAGAAAACCGCTTTCAAAAGTAAAGGTACTAAAGCAACAACATCTCCACATCAACATGTATAATAATACTAACATTTCCTAGATTTTTTTTCAACTGATTTTAGAATTTTTTTATATTTGATAAATTGCAAGAATAAGCCCAACGTATACTCATTCCATATTGTTCTTTTGTTCGTTTTTGGTTGTTTTTGTAGTTTTAATGTTATAATTTTATAAAGAATATTCTATTATATACAACATAATTCTTAAATTCATTATTCACATATATTAATTCTTTAATCAATCTCTTTTAGGGTTAGTATATATCATAAAAATGTACTTTATGAAATTATTTAAGTTTCTTATCGCAGTGAGTAAGTTGTTAATAATCCTTGCCTATTAAACAAATTCCGGTAAACCCCAATTTTTCCTACTGGACACCATTTTTTATGCCTCTCCCCTCCTTTATCCTAATGTACCTTTCCTTTGTGAAGAATCAATTCATCGAATTAAAAAAGTATACTATACATAGATTTATCGCTCTTCTCCATAGTATCCAGACGCAACTCTTCACTCTTCCTAACTACGATGTCTACCCTGGACACGGTCCAGCTACGACCATCGCTCACGAAAAGACCTTTAATCCCTTTTTCTAGCAAACAAAAACCAAGGATGCTATCCTTGGTTTTTGTTTTACCAAATAATCACACGGTCCTCTGGTGAACGCCACATACCATCGCCTTCTTTGACATCATAGGTTGTAAAGAAGTCATCGAAGTTTGGTACTTGGACATTGACACGGAGCTTAGCTGGCGCGTGCACATCGATACTGGCCATGAGTTTCATCAACTCCGGACGGCCTTTCATACGCCAGATACGAGCAAAATTGTGGAAGAATTCTTCAGCAGAGAAGTCTGCTTCTCTCTTGGCAGCTTCAAGGGCTGCAGCGATTCCTCCCAAGTCGGCAACATTTTCTGATACGGTTAGTTTTCCGTTGATCCTTGCTCCGTAAGATTCTTGACCATCAAACTGGTCGATAACTTTCTGAGTCTTTTCCTTGAAGGCAGTATAGTCGCTTTCTGTCCACCAGTCTTTGAGACTACCATTTTCATCAAAAGAAGCACCATTTGTATCAAAGGCATGGGAAATCTCATGGGCAATAACCGCTCCAATACCACCGTAGTTGGCTGAGGACGACTGATGCAAGTCATAGAATGGAGCCTGTAAAATGGCAGCTGGGAAGACAATCAAGTTCTTCTGAGGATTGTAGTAGGCATTGACCATGTGAGCTGGCATACCCCACTCCTTGTAATCAACCGGTTGGTTCCACTCGCTCCAGCTGTGTTTGATTTCCACACGCGCAAAGGCTAGAGCATTCTCAAAGAGACTGGCAGTTTCGTCCACTACCTTATCCTTGTAGCGTTCTGGCAATTCCTCTGGATAAGCGATATAAGGCTTGATGACATTGAGTTTGACAATGGCCTTGTCACGCGTTTCAGGTGTGAGCCAGTCGTTCTTAGCCAAGCGTTCCTTATAAACATCAATCATAGTCGCTACTTTTTTCTCTACGTCTGCCTTAGCTTCTGGAGAGAATTTTTCATGCGCGTACCAGAGACCAAGGGCTTGCTTGAAAGGACCTTGAGCCAAGTGATAAGCTGCCTTGACCCTGTCCTGAGCTTCTGGAACACCTGAAAGAGCACGACCATAAGTACCTGACAAGACACGAATCTCGTCTGTGAGATAGCTTGTTGAGAGATTGACAACGCCCAAAATCAATGTTGCTTTAAGTAGAGGCCACGCTTCTTCACTATAGAATTGGTCTGCTGCTTGCCAGAAACGTTCCTCGTCTACGATAACCTTATCTGGAGTTTGTCCAATCACTGCTTGGAAGAAATCATCCAAAGAGAGGGCAGGGGCAAATTTCTTGAAATCTTCATAAGCGTATGGATGGTAGAGTTTGGCATATTCTGAACTTTCTTCGTTAGAAAGCACCACAGCTGCAACTCGACGGTCCAATTCCAATCGTTTCTCTAGTAAGTCTGCGATTTCCTCATCTGAAAAATCATAGGCTTTGAGTAGATTCGTTGTACTTTCCTTCCAAAGAGTCAAGAGCTCCTCACGTTGAGGATGGTCTTCAGCATAGTAAGTCGTATCTGGCAAAATCGTCCCTGGTGCACTGGCCCAGAGAACATTGGTTCTGGCATCCATAAAGTCTGGTGATACACCAAATGGAAGGAAGTTTGGTTTGCCTGCTAGTTCAAACTCTGCCAGTTTGCTGGTGAAATCTGCAAAGCTCTCCAAATCTTGGTATTCCTTGAGCATTGGCAAAACGGGCTTGATTCCATCTGCTTCTCTCTTGTCAAAATCATGTACCATACGATGGTATTTAACAAAGTTGGCGAGGATAGCATCCTCTGGAACATCCTCACCCGCCAACCACTTGTCCGTAGTCGCCAGCATCAACTCTTCAATTTCCTCGTCAAGGTCAATAAAACCACCTGTTCGAGATTTGTCAGCTGGAATGACAGCTGTTTTTTCCCATTCACCATTGATTGCATCATAAAAATCGTCTTGATAACGTGTCATCTTGTTCTCGCTTTCATTTTTTCACTTATTTTTAGCTTAGCAAAAAATACTTGGGAATGCAATTAAAAACGGTCTCTCATTTTTCAGTTATTATTTTAAATTTTTCAAAAATTAACTTGACTTAATTTTTTTTTTAAGGTATATTAAAGGATAGGAGGAATACAACTGTATGATACGTATCGAAAACCTCAGTGTCTCCTACAAAGAAACGCTGGCACTAAAGGATATTTCACTAGTGCTCCACGGACCAACTATTACCGGAATTATTGGTCCAAATGGTGCTGGAAAATCAACTTTATTAAAAGGTATGTTGGGAATTATCCCACATGAAGGTCAGGCCTTTCTCGACGATAAAGAAGTCAAGAAATCTTTAAATCGAGTTGCCTATGTCGAGCAAAAAATCCATATCGACTACAATTTCCCTATCAAGGTCAAGGAATGCGTCTCTCTGGGACTCTATCCATCCATCCCACTCTTTCACACCTTAAAAGCCAGCCACTGGAAAAAAGTGGCAGATGCACTTGAAATCGTTGGACTTTCAGACTATGCTGATCGCCAAATCAGCCAGCTCTCAGGAGGACAATTCCAACGTGTGTTGATTGCCCGTTGCTTAGTGCAGGAAGCAGACTACATCTTTCTAGATGAGCCATTTGTCGGGATTGACTCGGTTAGTGAAGAGATTATCATGAACACGCTGAGAGACCTTAAAAAAGCTGGTAAAACAGTTCTCATCGTCCATCATGACCTCAGCAAAGTCCCCCATTATTTCGACCAAGTTTTGCTTCTCAATCGAGAATTAATAGACCTTGGTCCGACCGAAGAAACCTTTACCGAGGCCAATCTCAAAAAGGCCTACGGTAGCAAACTCTTTTTCAATGGAGGTTGCCTATGATAGCAGAATTTATCGATGGATTGCAAAATTTCCATTTCCTACAAAACGCCTTGATCACAGCTATTGTCATCGGAGTTGTTGCTGGAGCCGTGGGATGTTTTATCATCCTACGTGGTATGTCTCTCATGGGAGATGCCATCTCTCACGCAGTTTTGCCCGGCGTAGCCCTTTCCTTTATCCTGGGAATTGATTTCTTTATTGGAGCGATCATCTTTGGTTTGATGGCTTCCATCATCATTACCTACATCAAGGGAAACTCTATCATCAAGAGTGACACTGCCATTGGTATTACCTTTTCATCTTTCTTAGCCTTAGGTGTCATCTTGATTAGTGTTGCCAAGAGTTCGACAGACCTCTTCCATATCCTTTTTGGGAATATCCTCGCTGTCCAAGATACGGACATGTGGATTACCATTGGTGTGGGGGCATTGATTCTCTTGATTATTGGGATTTTCTTTAAACAACTATTGATTACATCCTTTGACGAGCTCCTGGCTAAAGCAATGGGAATGCCCGTTAATTTCTACCACTATCTACTCATGGTGCTCTTGACCCTTGTGTCAGTCACTGCCATGCAAAGTGTCGGAACCATTCTTATCGTGGCCATGTTGATCACCCCAGCTGCGACGGCTTACCTTTATGCTAATAGCCTAAAGAGCATGATTTTTCTTTCATCAGGCCTAGGAGCTCTGGCTTCTGTTGTAGGGCTCTTTATCGGCTATAGTTTCAATCTCGCAGCAGGATCGAGCATCGTGCTCACATCCGCCAGCTTCTTTCTAATCAGTTTCTTTATCTCTCCTAAGCAACGATACTTGAAACTGAAAAACAAAAAAATCATTAAATAACGGGGAAACCCTTCTGGAGGAATCTAATGAAAAAATTAGGTACATTGCTTGTACTCTTTCTTTCCGTCATTGCTCTTGTAGCATGTGCTAGCGGAAAAAAAGATACGGCTTCTGGTCAAAAACTAAAAGTTGTTGCTACAAACTCAATCATCGCTGATATTACCAAAAATATCGCTGGTGACAAGATTGATCTTCATAGTATCGTTCCTGTTGGTCAAGACCCACACGAATACGAACCACTTCCTGAAGACGTTAAGAAAACTTCTCAAGCTGATTTGATTTTCTATAACGGTATCAACCTTGAAACAGGTGGCAATGCTTGGTTTACCAAATTAGTAGAAAATGCCAAGAAAACTGAAAACAAAGACTACTTTGCAGTTAGCGAAGGCGTTGATGTTATCTACCTTGAGGGCCAAAACGAGAAAGGAAAAGAAGACCCACACGCTTGGCTCAACCTTGAAAATGGGATGATTTATGCTAAAAACATCGCTAAACAGTTGATTGCAAAAGATCCTAGCAACAAGGAATTCTACGAAAAAAATCTCAAAGACTATACTGAAAAACTAGACAAACTGGACAAGGAAGCCAAAGAGAAATTTAACAATATCCCTGCTGAGAAGAAACTCATCGTAACCAGCGAAGGATGCTTCAAATACTTCTCTAAAGCCTACGGTGTCCCAAGTGCCTACATCTGGGAAATCAACACAGAAGAAGAAGGAACACCGGAACAAATCAAGACCTTGGTTGAAAAACTTCGCCAAACAAAAGTTCCATCACTCTTTGTTGAATCAAGTGTCGATGACCGTCCAATGAAGACTGTTTCACAAGACACAAATATCCCAATCTACGCACAAATCTTTACTGACTCAATCGCTGAAGAAGGTAAAGAAGGCGACAGCTACTACAGCATGATGAAATACAACCTTGACAAGATTGCTGAAGGTTTGTCTAAGTAATCCATTAAAAAACGTCATTCTCACGTGAATGGGCGTTTTTTTGTCCCTTAATTTCCAGTCAAATCATTGGAAAAATCTGACAATTCTCGGTAAAATAAAAGAAAAAAGAATGGAGTAGTTTCATGACCACTTTTCTCGGAAATCCTGTAACTTTTACAGGTAAACAACTGCAAGTCGGAGACAAGGCACTTGACTTTTCTCTCACTACAACCGATCTCTCTAAAAAAACGCTAGCTGACTTTGATGGAAAGAAAAAAGTCTTGAGTGTTGTCCCTTCTATCGATACTGGTATCTGCTCAACGCAAACACGTCGATTCAACCAAGAACTTGCCAACCTTGACAACACCGTCGTTCTTACCGTTTCTATGGACCTACCATTTGCCCAAGGACGCTGGTGTGGGGCTGAAGGCCTTGACAATGCCATCATGCTATCAGACTACTTTGACCATTCTTTCGGGCGCGATTATGCCCTCTTAATCAACGAATGGCATCTCCTTGCACGTGCCGTCTTTGTTCTCGATACTGACAATGTCATCCGTTACGTAGAATACGTTGACAACATTAACATGGAACCAGACTTTGAAGCTGCCATTGCTGCAGTGAAAGAACTGGACTAAAATCAAAACCATTAGGTCAGAAGGCTAGAGAAATCTAGCTTTTTTTGATATACTAGATGGAGAGAAAAGACAAGAGGAAACGAATGACGCCAAATAAAGAAGACTACCTAAAATGTATTTATGAAATCGGTACGGAGATGCAAAAAATCACCAATAAGGAAATTGCTGCCCGTATGCAAGTCTCTCCACCTGCCGTAACAGAGATGATCAAACGTATGAAAAGTGAAAATCTCATCCTCAAGGACAAGGAGAACGGCTATCTATTGACAGATATTGGCCTCAAACTGGTCTCTGAGCTCTATCGGAAACACCGGTTGATTGAAGTCTTTCTAGTTCACCATCTCGACTATACCAGCGATCAGATCCATGAGGAAGCTGAGGTCCTAGAGCACACTGTATCCGACCTCTTTGTAGAGAGACTGGATAAACTGCTGGGTTTCCCTAAAACCTGTCCCCACGGAGGAACCATCCCAGCCAAGGGAGAGCTCCTGGTCGAAATCAACAACCTACCTCTAGCAGAGACCAAGGAAGCTGGAACCTATCTCCTGACTCGGGTTCACGATAGCTTTGACTTGCTTAAATACTTAGAAAAGCATGAGATTCATATCGGTGACCAAGTCAAAGTCAAGCAGTTTGATAATTTTTCCAATACTTTTACACTGGTCAACAAAGGTGAAGACCTCCAAGTTAGCATCGATATCGCCAAACAACTCTATGTCGAAAAAATCAACTAAGACCTTATCCCTGAAAGAAGTTCCTTTCAGGGATTTTTTGTCATTTTGCTTGTAAGTCCCATTCGTTTGGTGTAGAATGAAGCCAGATAAAAGAGGGAGGTCTTCCTATGAAAAAGCTCTTTAGAATCCATTTTGCAGCCCTTGCAGTCAGCGATTTGCTACTATTTACATTTTTTTACACCAAATCCGAGACATCTTTGGACTGGCTCCTACTCTCTGGCTTCATTTTCATCCTTGCTCAGGGACTACTGCTATCTCGCTTGGTCTTCCGACTCAAACATCATTTCGCTGAGATTTATCCTCAAATCAATAAAAAGATTCGCTTCTACTATTTAGGGGTTCTCACCATTGACTTTCTATTATTTGTCTTTTTAGCCATCACTGGCCCTCAATATTTCTACTCTCTTACTCCAGTCTTTACTTCCTGTCATTCTACTTTATATTATATAACGGCTAGCCACCTAAGAGAAAACTATCCAGACTTTTACAACAAACATACCTCTTTATGGGAGTGTCTATAAACAAAAACCAAGCCAGCTGGCTTGGTTTTCTTATCTATTTTTAGTATCAAGAGCGATGGTAACCGGCCCATCATTTACCAGCTCCACCTGCATATCCGCTCCAAAGATACCTGTCTGAACGGGCACTTCCTGAGCTAACTTTTGGTTGAAAGTGTCATAGAAGGCAGTTGCTATATCCGGCTTGGCTGCACCTGTAAAGGCGGGACGATTGCCTTTCTTGGTATCCGCAAAGAGGGTAAACTGGGAAATAGAAAGGATTTCCCCTTCAATATCCTTGACAGACAGATTCATCTTGCCTTCTGCGTCTGAAAAAATCCGCATGTTAACAAGCTTTCTCACAGCATAGT
The DNA here is from genome assembly GCF_054445985.1 of Streptococcus sp. 517s. Lineage (NCBI taxonomy): Bacteria > Bacillati > Bacillota > Bacilli > Lactobacillales > Streptococcaceae > Streptococcus > Streptococcus sp. 517s. The sequence goes on from NZ_CM136847.1 coordinate 1,391,883, forward strand.
CCAAATCTTCCTCTTGGTCCTCTGGACCAACACCGACCAGCAATAAGAGTCCCTGATTGATCTTTCCATGAACCTGACCTTCAATACTCACTTGGGCTTTTCTAACTCGTTGAATAATGATTTTCATAATAGCCTTTCTAGTAACTGAAGGGAGAATTAGCCGTTGGTCCGTTTGACAGAGTAAACTTCTGGCACACTCTTAATCTTATCCACGACTGTCGTTAGAGTTGAGAGGTTGGAAATACCAAAGGAGACATGGATATTAGCAAATTTCATATCCTTGGTTGGTTGAGCATTAACGGTTGAGATATTCTTAGTTGTGTTGGAGAGAACTTGCAGAACATCATTTAAGAGCCCTGTACGGTTGAGACCATAGATATCGATGTGGGCAGTGTATTCCTTGCTTGAGAATTGATCTTCCCACTCCACATCAAGAAGACGTTGCTCGTAGTTTTCTTGGGCACGGAGATTCATACAGTCCACACGGTGAATAGCTACACCGCGTCCCTTAGTAATGTAGCCGACAATGTCGTCACCCGGCACTGGATTGCAACACTTGGCAATCCGAACTAGGAGACCTGAAGCACCTTCAATGACCACACCACCCTCATGCTTAACCTTGAGAGTTTCTTTGTTCTCGACCTTAACTTCGCCACCTTTGACAAGCTCTTCTGCTTCCGCCTTGGCCTTGGCACGTTCTTCCTCACGGCGTTCCTTTTCGGTCAAACGGTTAAAGACGGTAATAGCGCCAATTTCTCCAAAACCAATGGCTGCATAGAGAGCCTCCTCTGTCTTGTAGCTGGTCTTTTGAAGGACCTCGTCCATGTGACGCTTGTCCATAAACTTATTGGCTACATAGCCGTTTTCTTGGAACTGGGCCATCAACATTTCACGGCCCTTGTTTACAGATAATTCCTTGTCTTGATTTTTAAAGAACTGACGAATCTTGTTGCGCGCCTTGCTGGTCTTGACCATGTTGAGCCAGTCACGACTTGGACCAAAGGAGTTGGGATTGGTGATAATTTCAACCTGATCCCCTGTCTTGAGCTTGGTTGTCAGTGGAACCATACGGCCATTGACCTTGGCACCAGTAGCTTTTTCACCGACTTTGGTATGGATTTCATAGGCAAAGTCAATCGGTCCTGAATCTTTTGGTAGGGAGCGAACCGCACCATCAGGAGTAAAGACGTAAATCTCCTCCGCCAGATAGTTCTCTTTAACAGAGTCCACAAATTCCTTGGCATCATCAGCCTGGTCTTGGAGCTCCATCATCTCCTTGATCCAGTTCATTCCAATAGCAGATTCCTTGCTGTTGACCTGCCCTTTAATACCTTTCTTATAAGCCCAGTGAGCCGCAACCCCGTACTCAGCCACTTCGTGCATTTCCTTGGTCCGAATCTGGAATTCAATCGGCCCTTTCGGCCCATAAACAGTTGTATGGATAGACTGGTAACCGTTTGCTTTACGATTGGCAATATAGTCTTTGAAGCGGCCAGGCATGGGTTTCCAAAGTTCATGCACATAACCCAACATGGCGTAAACATCACTCTGGGTATCTAAGATACAGCGAATGGCAATCAGGTCATAAATTTCCTCGAAGCGTTTCTTCTTATCCTGCATCTTGCGGTAGATCGAATAGATATGCTTAGGACGACCATAAATTTTCCCTTTGAGATTGCGTTCGGTAGCATACTCCTCCAACTTGGTTACGACTTCATCGACCAAAGCCTCACGTTCTCTGCGTTTTTCCTTCATCATGTGAGTGATTTTGTAAAACTCAGTTGGATTGAGGTAACGGAAAGATAAATCTTCCAACTCCCACTTGACACTGGAAATCCCTAGACGATGAGCAAGTGGTGCGTAAATTTCCATGGTTTCTCTGGAGATCCGTTCTTGCTTGTCCTTTCGCAGGTGTTTGAGAGTCCGCATATTGTGCAAACGGTCCGATAATTTAACCAAGATAACACGGATATCCTCTGACATGGCCATAAGCATCTTGCGGTGATTTTCAGCCAATTGTTCCTCGAGTGATTTGTACTCAACCTTACCAAGCTTGGTCACCCCATCAACGATAATTCGAACATCATGACCGAACTCTCTCTCCAAATCATCCAGTGTCGCATCTGTATCCTCAACCACGTCATGCAAAAAACCACAGGCAACGGTTACGGCATCCAGTTTGAGCTTAGCCAGAATGCCTGCTACCTGAATGGGGTGGATAATATAGGGCTCACCTGATTTCCGAAACTGCCCACTATGACAATCAACTGCGTAAATCAATGCTTTTTGTACAAAAGCAACGTCTTCCTTTGTTAAATATTCTTTCGTTAAAGCGACTACCTGATCGCCCGTCAAATTCACTTCTTTCGGCATCTATACTCTCCAATTCTTCCTACCATTTTATCACTTTTTTAAGGATATGAAAACTAGAAAAAACCGTTTTTATACCAATAACAAGCATTTAAAAGAAAAACACTGCCAGATTTCTCTAGCAGTGTTTTGACATTTCATTTGCTTAGTAGACTGTTTTTTCAGTTTCTACGTCGAAGAAGTGTGCTTTGTTCAAGTCAAATCCAAGTTCAACTGTTGCACCTGTTTGCAAGTAGTCACGAGCATCCACTTTGGCAACAAATTCGTCTTTACCAACTTGGCAGTAAAGGTGAGATTCTGAACCAAGCAATTCTGATACTGAGATAGTAGCTTTGACAACTGATTCTGGGAATGTTTCAAGGAAAGCAGGTTCTGCATTCACATCTTCTGGACGGATACCGAAGATCAATTCTTTTCCTTCGTAGCCTTTGTCACGAAGAACTTTCAAAGCACCTTCTGGAACTTTCAAGCGGAAACCGTCAGAAACAATTTCGCTACCAACCAATTTTACATTGATGAAGTTCATAGCTGGGCTTCCGATAAATCCTGCTACAAATTTGTTAACTGGGTTTTTGTAAACTTCTTGAGGGGTACCGATTTGTTCAACACGTCCGATAGTACCTGTACCAGCAGGGTTCTTAGTTGCTGACATGATAACGATACGGTCTGCAAGTGTCATCGCTTCTGTTTGGTCGTGGGTTACGTAGATAGTTGTAGCTCCGATACGACGGTGGATTTTCGCAATTTCAGCACGCATCGATACACGAAGTTTGGCATCCAAGTTTGACAAAGGTTCGTCCATCAAGAACACTTTTGCATCACGGACGATGGCACGACCCATGGCAACACGTTGACGTTGACCACCTGAGAGGTCAGCAGGTTTACGATCCAAGAATTCTTTCAAACCAAGGATTGCTGCTGCTTCTTGAACACGTTTGTCAATGTCTTCCTTGCTGTATTTACGCAATTTCAAACCGAAAGCCATGTTGTCATATACAGTCATGTGTGGGTAAAGAGCGTAGTTTTGGAATACCATGGCGATGTCACGGTCTTTTGGAGCTACATCGTTGACAACCACGCCATCGATAGATGCAGTACCTTCTGTAATGTCTTCAAGACCAGCAATCATACGAAGAGTTGTTGATTTACCACATCCTGAAGGACCTACGAAAACGATAAATTCTTTATCTTTGATGTCCAAGTTGAAGTCTTCAACTGAATAGTGTTCGCTGTTTGGATATTTTTTGTAAATGTTTTTAAGATTTAATTCTACCATCGAGGTGAACTCCTTTTATTTTTGATAGTTTTATTATAAATGAAAACGCTTTACATTTCTATGGCAAGGTGACCAAAAAAATAAAAAAGTTCTGTGCAACTTGCACAAAACTTTAGAGAATATCTGGTAAAATCAACTGATAACACAAGGTCAAGTCGGTCAATTCCTTCAACTGAAGTCCTGTCAATTCTTCCCATTTGTCAATCTTGTATTGGAGAGAATTTCGGTGCAGATAGAGTTGCTGGGCTGCTTTAGTTAGAACAGCACTGTTTTCCCAGAGAGAAAGGATAATTTCCTGTATCTGATCCTGATCCAAGATCATCTGGTGCAGGCATTCTTTGATTACCTTCAGGTCCACTAGTCTTTCTCCCATACTCCAAAGATAGAGTTGTGAAAAGGTGTGTACACCTTGGTGACCCTGACGCCACCATGTCTTAAACAAATCCCGCTCCGCTTTAATTAAGTCTGATAGGGCTTGAGGACCTGTCTGAGACCAAACCTGCCCCAACATGATAGACAGACGAAGGCCAAAGTCATACTCAACCGCTTCAATCGTATCAGATAAAATCGAGCGAACAGAGGTATACTTATCTTGTTGAAGCACAAATACATAATCCTGAGCCCCGACCTGTAGCACTGTCTGACAGTTGGGAAAAAGAGTCCGCATCATGTCTAGCCAAGAGTCTAGATTATCCTGTTGGTAATAAGACAGATGGCAATAAACCAGTTGAATCTTTTTAAGAGTTTGCGGTGCCTGCCCCTTTCCCTCAATCAGATAGGGATACCAAGGATTGAGCGAACGAGCCTGCTCCTGCTGGGTCAAAAGGGCAACCAGCTGCTTTTCACGCTCGCTGAGCCCAGCTTCCCCTAGTAAAATCCACTGCTGAGAGGCTAAAGGAAGAGTAAGATAGCCTGGTCTCTCAATCGGCTGATCTGAAATCTGAGCTTCAGGAAACCAGTCTTGTAATTCCTTTGCAATCATATTCTAGCCCTCCACTTTTTGGATGCACCAAGCAATTAAGGTTTCTAGCCGCTCCAGGTTTTCAGTCAAATGGAGATAGCCCATCACCGCTTCAAATCCCGTGGACATACGGTAAGTCACGACATCTGCATTTTTAGCCTTTGTGTGACTATTGGTATTGCGACCTCGTTTGTAGATTTCTTCTTCTTTTTCCGTCAAGACTTGCTCCTCCAACATGAGGGCAATCAGGCGAGCTTGAGCCCTAGCTGACACATACTTGGTCGCCTCTTGGTGGAGTTTATTGGGTTTGGTCATGCCTTTGAGGATGAGGTGGCGGCGAATATACATAGAATACACTGCATCTCCCTCAAAAGCCAGCGCAATCCCATTAATGAGATTGACATCAATCACGAGTCCACCTCACTCCATCCTTGGTGTCAAGGAGCTTAATTCCTTGAGCCGCCAATTGGTCACGGATTTGGTCTGCTGTCGCAAAGTCACGATTGGCACGCGCTTCTTGGCGTTTTTGGATCAAGGCCTCGATATCTGCATCCAAAACTTCCTCGATAAAGACAATTCCAAAGACTTCCAACATAGCCGCAAGAGCTTCCTTAACACTTGCATCATAGTTGCCAGAATTGATCCATTTGGCCATCTCAAAGACAACTGTGATACCGTTGGCAGAGTTGAAATCCTCATCCATAGTGGCAACAAACTTATCTTTAAAAGCCTGCAACTCTTGAGTATCTACAGTCCCAGAAAATGGTTGCTCGTAAGTGTTCTTCAGATATTTGAGATTGGTCTCTGCATCACGCACTGCCTTTTCAGTAAAGTTGATTGGTTTACGGTAATGCTGAGTCGCAAAGAAGAAACGCAACACTTGGCCATCGATAGTCTTCAATGCATCATGCACAGTGATAAAGTTGCCCAAGGACTTGGACATCTTGACATTGTCGATATTGACAAAGCCGTTGTGCATCCAGTAGTTGGCAAAAGTCTTGCCTGTTTTGGCTTCTGACTGGGCAATTTCATTGGTATGATGCGGAAACTCCAGATCGGCTCCCCCACCGTGAATATCAATGGTATCGCCCAAAATCTCTGTTGACATGACCGAACACTCGATATGCCAGCCCGGACGACCAGGTCCCCAAGGACTGTCCCAAGAAATCTCGCCTGGTTTTGCAGCTTTCCAAAGGGCAAAGTCTACAGGGTTTTCCTTACGAGCCGTTTCTTCATCTGTTCGACCTGAAGCACCCAGCTCCAAATCTTCCAAGGTTTTATTGGCCAACTTAGCATAGTTGTGAGATTTTTCCACGCGGAAGTAAACATCTCCTTGACTCTCGTAAGCATAACCTTTTTCAATCAAGTCTTCCACAAAACGGATGATGTCCGCCATAAACTCTACTACACGTGGATGGCGAGTCGCAGGTTTCACGCCCAAGGCTGTCACATCCTCACGAAAGGCAGCGATGTACTTATCCGCAACCTCCTGAGGCGTGATGCCTTCTTCCTTGGCACGGTTAATAATCTTATCATCCACATCCGTAAAGTTGGAAATATAGGCAACCTCATAACCACGGTACTCAAAGTAGCGACGAATAGTATCAAAGGCTACTGTTGAACGAGCATTCCCCACATGGATATAGTTGTATACAGTTGGCCCACAGACATACATCTTAACCTTGCCGTCCTCAATAGGGACAAATTCTCGCAAATCACGAGACATGGTATCATAGATTTTAATCATTCACTGTCTCCTTTCTGTTTCTTGTTTATCGTAAAGAGTCATTTCAATCCAACTCTCTAGCAATTACTAAGGCTATCTCAAAGAAAGTCATAGCATCTGCTTTTCTTTCTTCATGTCTTGCATCCCACTCATGATTGTGATGGTCAACATAATCAGCCGTATAAAAAAATTGATAGACTTTTGCTTGTCGAAATTGCGTCCAAGCCATGATTGCAGAAGCTTCCATATCCACAACAGTCGCACCTGCTGCTAATCTACGTTTGACCTTATCGGCTGTTTCACGATAGAAAGCATCTGTGGTCCAAGCCTTTGTTCGAATGTGCTCAATACCAGATTTGTTCAAAGCTTCTTCCATGGTTAAGAGGAGAGTTTCGTCATAAGCTATCTCATCACTTGCAGGAGCGTAATGGTAACTTGTACCTTCATCACGTAGAGCTGAACTTGGTAGGATAATCTTATCTGCCTGAATAGACTGATCTAGAACTCCGCAAGAACCCAAAACAATAAAGTTCTTAAATCCTCTTGCTTTGAGTTCTTCTAAGAGTCCAACAACCATCGGGGCTCCAATCGTAGCTATAGCAACTGCTACCTTACTCCCATCTTTTTCATAGATATACCATGGAAGTCTGCCATTTAGATTGGTTAGATAGCCACCTTCGTAAACATCTTCAAACTTCTTTACTCGTTCAACGATTTCTCCATTAAAAGATAAAATAATCGTGTCACAGATTTCTCCACTACCACAAATACTTCGATCAGTTGGTTCGATAACAGCAGGTACATTTTCGAATTCTTCTAATAGCATTTTTCTACTCTTTCTCATTCAGATAAACTACCTGTGTCTGTTTGACAAAGCCGATTTTTTCATACAAGCGCTTGGCACCTACGTCGCTGTCCTCTACTGCAATCTGAAATTCCTTATCATTTTGCTCAATCAGTTGGTTGACAAGAGATTTTGCTAAATAGCTTCCATAGCCTTTTCCACGTTCAGGTTCCGATATTGCCAAACCATAGAGGTAATTCGTATTAGTCGATAAATCTACCGTGCAAGTTCCAATAACCTGACCGTTTTTTAATAAAATATATAGGCGACTTTCTGGATCTTTTAGAGCTTCAGCAACATATCTATCCGCAACTTCTCTCGATTCATGGTCCTCTGAGAATGCCTGAAATTGTAACTGGCTAATTTGCTCCTGATACGAACTATCTGCTAACAAAACTTCAAGATTAGAAACAGTTACTAACTGATAAGGTCTTCTATCCTTACCTAACCAGGTTTCTGTCTCTTCATCCTCGACCAATCCCCAGTTGCTGACAAAATCAGGATGACGCTCTAGAAAAATACGTTCTGTCTGAAAAGTAACTGAACGAATAGGAAAAGGAGTCGTTTCTTTCTCAAAACTCGTAAACAAAGCACGCGCAATTCCCTGACGGCGATGATTTGGATGAACCAGTATCGTCACTTCCACATCTTGGTCATCAGCATAGACAGTTAATAGACCAACAAGTTCGCCTTTTTCATAATAAAGGAAAAAGGCGGGCATGTTTGGGTCAAAATTAAGCATATTAGAGAGATATGGATCACGAAAAGTTCCATCATGGGATTGGCAACAATTAATTAGTTTTTTCGCCTCAGATAACTCCTCTTGGCTTAACTTGTTTCTTGCTTGAATCATATAGGTATCCTCTACAACCCCGACGATCTGTGACTGGCTTCTTTAGCCTGCTCGAGTTTATTGACGTAGTACTCCCGTTTTTCTTCGACTTCGTGGATGATAGGCTCATCCTTCTGTCCATGAACTCGGACGATCTTAGCCGGAATACCGACAACTGTTACATCACTAGGTACGTCTGCCACGACTACTGCAGCTGCACCAACCTTGGCATTTTCACCGATTTCTACCGGCCCGATAACTTGGGCATGGGCCGATATGAGAGCTCCTTTACGCACAGTCGGATGGCGTTTACCACAGTCTTTCCCTGTCCCACCGAGAGTCACTCCATGATAGAGCAGAACGCCTTTTTCAACAATCGCTGTCTCTCCAATCACCAAGCCTGAACCGTGGTCGATAAAGACACCTGAATCAATCTGGGCACCTGGATGAATCTCAATCTGAGTCCAAAAGCGCCAAAACTGACTGTGCATACGAGCCAGAAGTTTAAAGCCATGCTTCCATAGAAAATGCGAGAGACGGTGGGCAGCTAAGGCCTTGACACCTGGATAAGTCAGCAAAACTTCCAAACTGTTGCGTGCCGCTGGATCATTTTCTTTTACAATATCAATGGTTTCGCGCCACCATCCCATACATTTCTCCTTTTCTTATTCTGAATCTTTTGGTGTTTCTGTAACTTCTTTCTTAGGTTTATGGTCCTTGTGATGACGTGGACGGTGAGGTCGCTCAGACTTTTCGCCTTTTTCATCATGCTCAGGTTTTGGCGGACGAGGAAGAAGAGCTTTCATAGAGGCATCGATACGGCCTTTTTCATCAATCTTGATAACCTTAACATCGACTTCATCACCGATAGCTACCAAGTCCTCGACACGGTTGGTACGAGTCCAAGCCATTTCAGAAATGTGCACAAGTGCATCTGTCTTATCAAAGAGGTTGACAAAGGCACCAAATTTCTCGATACGAACAACCTTAGCATGGTAAACTTCATCCACTTTGGCTTCACGAACCAAGCCAGCAATGATTTCTTTGGTACGGTTAATGGCGTCTTGGTCGCTAGAGTAGATAGACACATTGCCTTCTTCGTCAATATCAATCTTAACGCCTGTTTCAGCGATAATTTTGTCGATGGTTTCTCCACCCTTACCGATGACAATCTTAATTTTGTCCACATCAATCTTGATGGTATCAATTTTCGGAGCAGTTGGAGCCAATTCTGGACGAACTTCTGGAATCGTTGCTTCAATCACATCAAGGATTTCAAAACGTGCTTTCTTGGCTTGAGCAAGAGCCTCAGTCAAGATTTCTGAAGTAATCCCTTGGATCTTGATATCCATTTGAAGAGCTGTAATCCCGTCACGAGTACCAGCAACCTTAAAGTCCATATCTCCAAAGTGGTCTTCCAAACCTTGGATATCTGTCAATACTGTATAGTTATTTCCATCTGAGATGAGACCCATAGCAATCCCTGCTACTGGCGCCTTGATTGGCACACCACCAGCCATAAGAGCAAGCGTTCCCGCACAGATAGATGCTTGAGAAGATGAACCGTTTGATTCTAAGACTTCAGCTACCAAGCGGATCGCATATGGGAATTCTTCCAAACTTGGCAAGACTTGAGCAAGGGCACGCTCACCAAGAGCACCGTGACCAATTTCACGACGACCAGGCGCTCCATAACGACCAGTTTCCCCTACAGAATATTGAGGGAAGTTATAGTGGTGCATAAAGCGTTTCTTGTACTCTGGGTCCAAACCATCGATGATTTGCGTTTCTCCCATCGGAGCCAAGGTCAAGACTGAAAGAGCTTGAGTTTGTCCACGAGTGAAAAGACCGGAACCGTGCACACGAGGAAGATAGTCCACTTGTGCATCCAAAGGACGGATTTCATCAACCTTACGACCGTCAGGACGCACCTTGTCTTCCGTAATCAAACGGCGCACTTCAGCGTGTTCCATTTGTTCCAAGATTTCAGCCACATCACGCATGATACGGTCAAATTCTTCATGGTCTGCATATTTTTCTTCGTAAACCGCTGTTACTTGGTCTTTAACTGCTTGAGTTGCAGCTTCACGAGCCAATTTTTCTTCTACTTGGACCGCTTTTTGGAGGTCGCTGTTGTAAGCTGCAATGATTTCAGCCTGCAATTCAGCATCCACATGAAGCAATTCCACTTCTGCTTTTTCTTTACCGACTGCCGCAACGATTTCTTCTTGGAAGGCAATCAATTCTTTGACTGCTTCGTGCCCTTTCAGAAGAGCTTCCAACATGATTTCTTCTGACAATTCTTTGGCACCAGACTCTACCATGTTGATAGCGTGCTTGGTACCAGCTACTGTCAATTCAAGAAGTGATCGATCCGCTTGTTCTTGACTTGGGTTGATGATGATTTGGCCATCGACATAACCTACTTGTACCCCAGCAATTGGTCCGTCAAACGGAATATCTGAGATAGAAAGCGCCAAGGATGAACCAAACATAGCCGCCATTGGAGCAGAGGCATTTTCATCATAAGAAAGGACGGTGTTGATTACTTGGACTTCGTTACGAAAACCTTCCGCAAACATTGGACGGATTGGACGGTCAATCAAACGCGCTGTCAAAGTTGCGTCTGTCGAAGGACGTCCTTCACGTTTCATAAAGCCACCAGGAAACTTCCCAGCCGCATACATTTTTTCTTCGTAGTTGACTTGAAGTGGGAAGAAATCCCCAGTTGCCATTTTCTTAGACATAACGGCAGCAGTCAAGACAGTTGACTCACCGTAACGCACGACAACAGCGCCATTTGCTTGCTTAGCAACCTGACCAGTCTCTACGATTAACTCACGACCCGCAAAAGTCGTTTGAAACACATGTTTTGTCATTTTAATCCCCTTTGGATTGATGAAATTATACGCCTTGCCTACAAAGATCAGGATACAAAGGGCGTAAAGAATCCCGTATGAAAATAGGAGATTGACGCAGTGTGCGATGCACACTGGGAAATCTATCTTTTTCACTAGGGATTTAGCCCGTGTTCAACTATCTAGATACTTTGAAACATCTAAGAATAATATTCTCTAGCATCTATCTATTTTTGTTAGATTTAAATTGCTAAAAATCTTTTTATACCCTCATCTTTGTATCAAGTACGTACAGAGTCTATTTTATCATATTTTTCTTAAAAAGTACGGGCTTTTCTATTAAAAAGGAACCATTCCCCTCACCTGAGAAGAATGGTTTGCTTTTTATTATCCTAAAGACTGATGGTTGAATAAGGCGTGGGTTGCTTGGTGGATGTATTTCGCTGTTTCAGCATTATTCATGGTGTAGAGATGCACACCTGCGACATCCTGAGTTACCAAGTCCACGATTTGATCCACTGCATAGGCAAGTCCTGCTGCTCTGAGCGACTCAGGGTCATGCTCATACTTGTCCAAGATGGCCTTAAATTTACGTGGAAGATGGATATTCTCACACGTTTTCAAGAGACGAAGCGCTTGGTTACGGTTAAGAATGGGCATAATCCCCGCATGAATGGGAACATCAATCCCTGCCAAGGTACACTTGTCTTGAAAATCATAGAAGCGCTCATTGTCAAAGAAAAGTTGCGTTACAAGGCTTGAACAGCCTGCATCCACTTTCTTCTTGAGATTTTGAATATCCGAGATTTGGTTTGGAGAGTCAGGGTGCCCCTCTGGGTAGCAAGCGCCAACAATATCAAAGTGAGGAGCTTGTTCCTTGATGAACTCGATCAAATCCGTTGCGTAGCGGAAATCCTTTTGTGGTTCCACATCAGGGATAATATCCCCACGCAAGGCCAAGATTTTCTGTACCCCAACCTTATCCAAGTCTGCAATGGTTTCAGCAACTTTGTCCTTGGTCAGATAGATAGCTGGCAAGTGGGCAATGGTTGGAATCACCAAGTCATTCTGGATAAAGTCAGCCAAACGAACCGTTGTTTCCTTGATATTAAATTTATTATTGCTGGCAGTCACACTGATAAAGTGCGGTGTCAGCTCCCGCATATCCTGCAAGGCTGAAATAATTTTATCATTACCCACAGCTGGGTTTGGAGGGAACACTTCAAATGAAAGTGACGGCGTTTGGCGTGACATAGTCATTATCCTTTTCTTTTTGATTTCATGATTGCTAAGCCGGCTTGGGCCAAGCAGTTCCTTGATCAGTCAGTGTCACGAGAGAAATCTTATCTTACAATTTCTCACGCGCAGCTTTTGCTGCTTCGACAAGGCGGATCAAGCTTTCTTTTGTTTCTGGAATACCGCGTGTTTTCAAACCACAGTCAGGGTTGATCCAAACTTTCTTGCTTGGAACTTTGGCAAGAATAGCATCGATTGTGTGGTCGATCTCGCCTTCATTTGGCACACGAGGAGAGTGGATATCGTAAACCCCAGGTCCCACTTCTGTTTGGAAGTTTTTCGCTTTGAGTTCGTCCAAGATTTCAAGGTTTGAACGGCTTGCCTCAAATGAAATAACGTCCGCATCCATGTTGTCGATGGCTGGGATGATATCTGTAAATTCTGAATAACACATGTGAGTGTGGATTTGAGTGTCTGGCGCTACTGTAGAGTGTACCAAGCGGAAGGCTGGAATAGCCCAGTCAAGGTAGTCTTCGTACCAGTCGCTACGACGAAGTGGCAATTTCTCACGAAGAGCAGCCTCATCGATTTGGATAATCTTCACGCCTGCAGCTTCAAGGTCAAGAACTTCATCCTTGATAGCAAGAGCGATTTGAAGAGTTGAATCCTTGATAGAGATGTCTTCACGTGGGAATGACCAGTTAAGGATGGTAACAGGTCCAGTCAACATACCTTTGACAGGCTTGTCTGTACGGCTTTGTGCGTAGCTAGACCATTTGACAGTGATTGGGTTGAGACGAGTGACGTCACCCCAGATGATTGGTGGTTTCACCCCACGCATACCGTAAGATTGTACCCAACCATTCTTAGAGAAGAGGTAACCTGACAAGTTTTGGCCGAAGTACTCAACCATGTCGTTACGCTCGAACTCACCGTGTACAAGCACGTCAAATCCAACTTCTTCTTGCCATTTGATCCATTCGTCGATAGTTTCAGCAAGGAAGGCGTCGTACTCTTCTTGTGACAATTCACCCTTACGGTAAGCCAAACGTTTAGCACGAACTTCCTTAGTTTGAGGGAATGAACCGATGGTTGTTGTTGGAAGAGCTGGAAGTTTGAAGGCTTCTTCTTGGATAGCTTCACGTTCTGCAAAGGCTGGCAAACGAGTGTAGTCTGCGTCAGTCAATCCAGCGATGCGCGCACGAAGTTCTGCATTTTCACCCACCCGTTCAGTCGCAAAGAGTTCTTTATTAGCTGCAAGAGCTTGATCCCCTTGACCATTGCGGATAGCATCCAAGTCACGAAGTTCTTCCAATTTTTCAACTGCAAAGGCAAAGTGGTTCAAGATAGCTGGTTCAAATTCTTCGTTAGCTGTTGTAAATGGCACATGAAGAAGTGAGCATGAGCTTGTCAATACGATGTTTTCAGCTGGAATTTGCTCAAGAACAGCCAAGCTCTTTTCGTAGTTGTTGCGCCAAATGTTTTTACCATTGACAATACCTGCATAAAGAGTCTTGTCAGCTGGGAAGCCACCTTTAACGAGTTCAAGAGTTTTCTTACCTTCAACGAAGTCTAAACCGATGGCATCTACTGGCAAGTTCACAAGATCAGAGTAAACGTCACGAACGTCACCGAAGTAAGTTTGAAGCAAGACTTCAAGACCTTTTTTGTCAGCCAAAAGCTTGTTGTAGAGGTTCAAGAAGAGAGCTTTTTCTTCAGCTGTCAAGTCTTTGACAAGAGCTGCTTCGTCGAGTTGGATGCGAGTCGCACCAAGCTCCGCCAATTTAGCAAAAACTTCTTGGTATGCAGCTACTAAGCTATCTACGAAGTCTTCAGCTTTCACGCCTTCTTCAAAGTCTGATAATTGAAGGAAAGTGAATGGACCTACAAGAACAGGACGAGTGTTCAATCCAAGTTCTTTTGCTTCTTGGAACTCATCGAAAATCTTGTGACCAGCCAATTTAACTTGAGTGTCTTTTTCAAATTTAGGCACGATGTAGTGGTAGTTGGTGTTGAACCATTTCTTCATCGGAAGGGCACGAACGTCCCCTTTTTCTCCTTGGTAACCACGTCCCAAAGCAAAGTAGCGCTCAAGGTCAGACAAGTCCAAGTTTTGAACGGAAGCAGGTACCACATTGAAAAGGAAAGCAGCATCTAGGAAGTTGTCATAGTGAGAAAAGTCATTTGAAGGGATTTCAGTGATGCCTTTTTCTTTGACAATGTTCCAGTGTTTAGCACGCAATTCTTTTGCTGCTGCCAAGAGTTCTTCTTCTGATATTTCTTTTCTAAAGTATTTTTCAGTTGTAAATTTCAATTCGCGGAATTCGCCCAAACGAGGGAAACCGATGATCGTAGTTGACATGATGTGTCCTCCAAAATTTGTTGTTGAAACTATCTTAACAGAAAAGAAACTGTCTGTATAATTGTAAATAATTAGGCTTTGATATAGTTTGAAACTATATCACTCTTTTGGTCAAAAGAAAAAGACTTGAGACCAGTGTCTCAAATCCTTTGTATAGCTTGCTTTATTGCTGTATTTTAGTTAGAATGCTCAAACGAGCCATTGATGATTCTCATCAGTGACTATGGCTTGCTATTAGAAAAGACTATAGGTTGGTTTTCTTTTGTAATTCTGATATTTCCCTGAAAAAGTGCGGACGGTAGCAAATTACTTCGTAATTTCATCCCTAATTTTTGAGCCAAAATGTCTCAAAAATCCCGTTCTAGATAATAATAAATTATTATCTAGAATACCACTATAGCGGGAAATATCCTCTAAAAGCTCACTTCGTTCGCCCTTGGCTTTTTAATTAGAACACAAGAATTATCTTAACACTCATAAAACAAGACCTTAGAATCATTCTAAAGGTCTCATCTTTATTATTCAAAAAAATTACGAGAAGAGTTATAATGTGGAGCTAATCCTGACTCTTACTCCAGCTCAATGCCTTTCTCTCGAAGATTAGCCAAACACTCCTCGTAGTATTCTGCATTATGCTCACAATAGATAGGATTGTCCAACTTCTCCTCAGGCAAGTTCTCATATGGAGGGCAGGTCTTACCTCGGTAGTTCTTGTCTAGCCATTCTGGACTGACATTGTAGCCACGGTTAGCCATCTCCTCCATGATCAAGCGATGATAGGCATAGAGATGGTAAGGCGAGTGGGTAAAGACATAGTCAACCGTCGCATGCTTTCTGCCCCAGCCATTGCCACGAAGGGCGCAGCACTCACGATGTTGCCCCAAGAGCTGCGGACGTGGAAGTCGTGAAATCAAAGCCTCATGCCAAAGTCTCATGGGTGTCTCCTTTCAGTAAAGTCGAATGTTGCAAGTAGGTATTCGGATAGCGATCAAGCAAGTCTCGAGTCTTAGCAATCAAGTCTTCCTTGGAAACCTGACCAGAGCGGTAGCGATCCAGCAAGAGCATATAGTCCTTGCGCTCAGCATCTGTCGCTTTCTTTTTGAAATAGCCCCAAACATGCTGAAAGGCATTGCAAACCTGACCCCTGTGTTCTGGGATTTGACAGGCGCGGTCAATCATCTCTTGAACTTCACTCACCTCCACCTGTTCATTCTTCAAGTATTGACGAATCTCATTGTAAATATTGCTGGAATGGCTCAAGACGAGATATTTGTTTCTAGCCCAGAGTTGTTGGCACTGGGATTTTTGATTAGTTTGTTCCATGTTTCTCCTTGCTTTCTATCAGTTTCCAGGAAATATGGAAACAAAGTTGTATCTTAAAAATGAGCGAATTATGAGCGGAATATGAGCGAATAAATTACCTCCATCATCCTTTAAAATTTTTTAAGAACTCTTCGAGTTCAGCATCGGCTTCTGGTGTGGTTCGATACCATCATCCAATTTTTTTACATATCTTACAGCTACGATTTCTTCATTTCTGTATTCTTTAAATTCAAGAGAAATTGTTTCATCACCAAATTTTTGGTTATAGGATCCATCCCACTTCAAATTACGTATAACATTATCTTCATGTGGACTTCCTTGATTCCATTCAATCACTAGACTTAAAAATCCGTCTTTAGTCAATGACTTATCAATATTTAAAATTGTAGAAAAAAGTAACATTTCTTTTCCTTTCAGAATCTAATATTAGACCATCTAAAATGGTAATTCATCATCGAAAATATCATCATTTAACATTTGCACTTTTGGAAATTTTTTCTCATAGAAATCAATTAAAAACAGACCAACAGTCGCACATGCATTAACTACAAAATATGCATATAAGGGTTCCGAAATCAAATATTTTTCTGAATCCTGACCATGAAAAAGAGTATTATCACTCCTTAAATCTTCAATTGCTTTTGCAACAGTTACAAATGAAGATGAGATAGGTTTCATTTGACTTGGTAATTCAGGACTATCTGGATTAAGTTGAAATACTTTTAATATTTCTTGAACTAACTTCTTACTACTCGCATTGGAAACAACAGATATATGAGCAAATCGGCTATCTGATAAAATCTCTTTAATAATACTCTCTAACACTGAGTTTGCATTTCCAACCGCATCAGCTGGTTTTTTCTCAATGTTATGAAACGCTTTTTCAAAGCTAGTTGAAGCATTCTTATATTCATCCTTTAATTTATTTCGAAAGGTTGGGATAGATGGTATAAAGTCAGGGGTTTCAATACCTAAATCAATACCTCGTTTATTTCCTTCTCCCGTTTTCATCAAAGTTTTTCTTCAATGCAATCTCTGTTGAAATCATCGCGCCAACTAAAGGGATTGTCTGAATCATCGTGATAATAAAGCCAACAGTACTCATTGTCTCCGTTCCCTTTTCAAAAACAATGGCCATGGCAATCACGGAGAGAGGTGCTGAAAGTAGTCCGCAAAGATACCATACTTTCCCAAAATATTGATTCGCAAACTTCCATGTTTCTTCATTCCTCATGGACCTTTTTGTTCGGTATCCGAATACATAATTGATTTCTTTCGGTGTTCTCCTGAGAAATAGCCAGCCAAATAAAAGCATAGTTAACGGAATAAGTAAAACTACGATTAGCATGAATATCCTAAATCCCATTTAAATTCCCTCCATTACTTTTACCTCTAAATGATAGATTCCGATCATGTCAGCAATCTGCTTGTCTTTTTGATCGATTTGATCCACTAGTTGAGTACGTTCACGCTCAAAATCATCGCGCAATTGCTCAATTTGACTTTGTAGCATTTTTTTACACGTGCGCTAGAACGTGCTACATCATCTATAATACATCTATCTAAAACATACTGAGTCAGTCTTTTGTTCTGTTTTTTAGATAGTTCTACAAGTCTTTCTTTCTGTTCTTTTGATACACGCATACTAATTTGCACGCTCATAATCTTTCGTGAAATGTTGAATACTTAGGTAACTTAATATATACTCTGTCAGCAAACAAAGTTGCTGCGTTCTCAGCAACTTTGCGAACTTTAGTTAGTACGCCTTCATAGTCTCCTTGAGTATAATTTAGCTCTGCCATATTGATGGTTGAAAAAAGTTCCGCTGTATCTAAATCTACTTTTAAAAAATTGAAATTTGACATCATAAAATTCTATTCTCCCAAGGTATAAACTTTTTTAATCCTTACTTGACGGATTTCTTTATTTTGCATATTTTCTTCCGTAAGTTCAAATAAGCTTAGTTGTCCTTCAGCTACTTTTCCGTTATCAGCTATATCCTCACCAAATAATTCAGCAAATACAAAAGGAATTTTTTCAACCAAACTAGGATAACCCTTTTTACGTTTCCACTCATTAAATATGATAGGCTCATCTGTATCAGGATGTCTTTTTGTCAATGTATTCCCTCTAACAATATTTTTAGTAATTAAGTAACGAGCTGATTTATATAAATCATTTCTGCTACTCAATCTTTCTCCAAATACTTCCTCAAACCAATCAAGATAATGCAAAAACATTCTTGCTCTAGCAACTTCAAGATTATCTTCAAGATATTCAATTCCATAAATTGATGATAAAGCGAATAAAGATTTTGTTTTCCAATTTTTATTGTCATAATTCCTAGTTACAGCAGAGAGTTTTCGTTCAAGTATTGCCTCTAAAAAATTTCCATCACCTGCTGACGGCTCTAGAAAAGTAGCATAAATATCTTCTGTTTTCTCCCTTATCCCTTGAGTATCTAGCATCTTTTGGACCATCCATGAAGGGGTAAAAACCTCTCCGTGTTTCTGTACTCTATCCTTAGATTTGATAATATTTTCTTCCATAAGTATTCCCAATCTTTAATCAACTAGTTTTTAGTACGTTTGAATTTACACATATAAAATGAATTAGATTTCATCTACTATTTTCTAATATTATACCACGAATCCACTAAAAAACGCCTTTAGATAATAATATATCTAAAGGCGTTTGTTTTTATCCTGCTACTTGTTCTGCTTCTTCTGCTTTAACTTTCTTATCCTTCTTACTTGAACTAGTCAATCGGCGCTTGCTATCTCGGATTGTATTTAGGTCCTTGAGGAGTTTGGTCAGGTGTTCTTTTTCTGGATAGGCTTCTGCGCTGGCTGCGGTATAGCGCATAAAGAGGTCGTAGATACTGGTTAGTTCGGTACGGACTTGTCTGGTCTTGCCGACTTCCTTGGCAGACTTATGCGCACGCGCCTGACTTTCCACTATATCATACTCCTCCTGAGCACTAATCACCGCCGTCAGCATGGGTGTCAGTCCTAGACTGGTCACTGCCGTGTGGTAGGGATCTTCGCTAAGGGTTTTGAGCAGGCTTTTGATTTCTGCCGTTTCCACATCATTGCTATGCTTGGTGATATCCTTGTACTTGGCAAAGACTGGTTTCAAGGTCTCATGGGCTTCTTTGAGTTTGGTCTCCTTGATCTTAGCAAATCCTCGATGAAGAGTAAAGAGACCAACTAGGGCACTGTCACGATTGCGATCGACTTCGGTCAGATTGGTCGCTTCCTTCTTTTCCACTGTAGCTAGCTGGGCTTGGAAGTCTGCTAGCTTGCTCTTGAAGGAATCAAGGTGCTTGCTATACATAGGCTCGTCCTTATGTGCCTTGGCAAAAACTTCTACTAGTTGACCCGTGTCTACCATGAGACTTTCAAACTCACGATTGGTAAAGTTGGTATAGCTTAGTGGACGAATAGTGAATGTTTTTGTCATGATGATAACCTTTCTTTTTTCATTATTTCAAAAAGGAGTTTTCCCTTAAATTTATAAATCCATTCTAACAGTTACTTTAAAAGATTTGTCCCCCTTCCTCTGAACTGTCAATATTTCCATCTAAAATGTACTTCTCAGAGCAAATTTTTTATTTCCAAAACAAAAAATCCCTATCTGACTGGAAACATATCCATCTGTCAGATAGAAACTCTTACTATTTTTAGATTTTAACTTTTCTAACTTTAGAATACATATAAACTTTAGGAAAAACGACTATTCGAAAGCTCGAAGACCTCAAAACTTTCTCAGACAGACAATTCGAAGCCTAGGATACTCATAAATTTATGTATTTCTTATCATTCCAACTTTAGAATACATCTAAACTTTAGGAAACTGACTCATCCGATACTTAGAATAAGGTCTAAAATATCTAGAACTTAGATTAGTCTTTATTATCAAAATATGGTATAGTAGAATCATACTATCTATGAGGAGTTTACATGTCACAGGATAAGCAAATGAAAGCTGTTTCTCCCCTTCTACAGCAAGTCATCAATATCTCATCTATCGTTGGGGGAGTCGGCACCTTGATTTTCTGTATTTGGGCCTATCAGGCGGGTGTTTTACAGTCAAAGGAAACCCTATCGGCCTTTATCCAGCAAGCTGGGGTTTGGGGGCCACCTCTCTTTATCTTTTTACAGATCCTACAAACCGTCGTTCCGATCATTCCGGGAGCTTTGACCTCAGTGGCTGGGGTCTTTATTTACGGCCACATCATCGGAACCATCTATAACTATATCGGCATCGTGATTGGCTGTGCCATTATCTTTTACCTCGTCCGTCTCTATGGAGCTGCCTTTGTCCAGTCGGTCGTTAGCAAGCGCACCTATGACAAATACATCGGTTGGCTAGATAAGGGCAATCGTTTCGAGCGGTTCTTTATCTTTATGATGATCTGGCCTGTCAGTCCAGCTGACTTTCTGTGTATGCTGGCTGCCCTTACCAAGATGACCTTCAAACGCTATATGATTATCATCGTTTTGACCAAGCCCTTTACCCTAGTGGTTTATACTTATGGTTTGACCTATATTATTGATTTCTTCTGGCAGATGTTTTGAGAATAGAAAATAGCCTGACACTAAATATACTTTGGCATGAAAATCATGCCTATTTTTCGATAGTGAATTGAGGACTTACCTAGCCTTTCCGCCGTGATAAAAACACCTGAAATCATTAGATTTCAGGTGTTCGGAAACTTTGAGACATTAGGCTCAAAGTTTAGGTATGGAATTTCGAAGAAAGTCGCTACCGTCCGTAATCACTTAAGGAAAGGCTCAAAAACATTTTCATCAAACAAAACATCCGTTTGGTTTCCCAAGCGGATATTTTGTTTATTTTATTTTGCAACACTCTTAGCAAGGACAAAGTTTCCAAGTGTGGCAGAACCATTTCCAGCAACTGCTGGAGTGACAATGTAGTCACGCACGTCTGGTACTGGTAGGTAACCATTTAGAAGAGCTGTAAATTTCTCACGCACACGGTCCAGCATATGTTGTTGGGCCATAACCCCACCACCAAAGACGATCACGTCTGGACGGAAAGTCACTGTAGCATTGACCGCAGCCTGAGCGATATAGTAGGCTTGAACGTCCCAGACAGAACTGTTGAGTTCGATGTTTTCACCACGAATACCTGTACGAGCTTCGAGACTTGGACCAGCCGCAAATCCTTCCAAACAGCCCTTGTGGAAAGGACAAACGCCGTTAAATTCTTTCTCCACATCCATTGGGTGTTTAGCCACATAGTAGTGACCCATCTCAGGGTGACCCACACCACCGATAAACTCACCACGTTGGATAACACCTGCACCGATACCTGTACCAATCGTGTAGTAAACCAAGTTTTCGATACGGCCACCAGCATTGTTACGAGCAACCACTTCACCATAGGCAGAGCTATTTACGTCAGTGGTGAAATACATGGGTACGTTGAGGGCACGACGTAGGGCACCAAGTAGGTCTACATTTGCCCAGTGAGGTTTTGGAGTCGTTGTGATAAAGCCATAGGTTTTTGAGTTTTTATCGATATCGATAGGACCGAAGGAACCGATGGCAAGACCTGCAAGATTATCGAATTTTGAAAAGAACTCGATGGTTTTATCGATAGTCTCGATAGGAGTTGTTGTAGGAAACTGTGTTTTTTCTACAACGTTAAAATTTTCATCTCCGACAGCACAGACAAACTTTGTACCGCCCGCTTCTAAGCTTCCATATAATTTTGTCATGATAAACCTCTTATCTTTGTTTTCTCTATTATAGCACATTTTAAAGGGCTAGATTTCTCAATATTTTAGATTTTACTCTGTAAATCTTACCATCCAAGTAAAAACGAACAAACATGATATTTGTTCGTTTTGTTTTTAGATTTGATTTTTGAAGAGGACTAGGCTTTCACTTCGATGATAGCGTCACCCTTGACAACTGAACCGCTTGCGACTGGTGTCACAGAAGCGTAGTCTGCCGTGTTGGTTACGATAACCATTGTTGTGTCGTCAAGACCTGCAGCAGCGATTTTGCTTGAGTCAAAAGTTCCGAGAACATCACCAGCTTTGACCTTGTCGCCTTGAGCAACTTTTTGTTCAAAGCCTTCACCGTTCATAGTCACTGTATCGATACCAACGTGGATCAAGATCTCAGCTCCATTAGCTGTCTTCAAACCGTAAGCATGTCCTGTGGCAAAGGCAATCGATACTTCGGCATCAGCTGGTGCGTAAACCACGCCTTGGCTTGGTTTTACAGCGATCCCTTGTCCCATTGCACCACTTGAAAAGACTGGATCGTTAACATTCTCAAGAGCAACTACATCCCCAACAATTGGAGTTTGGATTGTTTCATTTTGAGGAGCTACTGGAATGTTACCAGTTGTTTCTTCTTGGACTAAACGTTCTGTTGCCACTTCAGAAGCAACTTCTTTTTCATCCTCGTAACCAAACATGTAAGTAAGGGCAAAACCAAGAACGAATGATACAGCTACCATAAGAAGGTATTGAAGCAATTGACCGTTACCAACGTACAACATTGTACCAGGGATGATGGTGATACCATTACCAGTACCAGCAAGTCCAAGGATAGAAGCCAATCCACCACCGATAGCACCAGCGATCAATGAAAGGAAGAATGGTTTACGGAAGCGCAAGTTCACCCCGAAGATAGCAGGCTCTGTAATACCGAGGAAGGCAGAAAGAGCAGCTGGGAAAGCAAGTGTTTTTAGTTTAGGATTCTTCGTTTTAACACCAACGGCAACAGTTGCAGCCCCTTGAGCTGTCATCGCTGCAGTAATGATAGCGTTGAATGGGTTCACATGGTCCGCAGCAAGCAACTGCACTTCAAGCAAG
The DNA here is from genome assembly GCF_054445985.1 of Streptococcus sp. 517s. Taxonomy (NCBI): domain Bacteria; kingdom Bacillati; phylum Bacillota; class Bacilli; order Lactobacillales; family Streptococcaceae; genus Streptococcus; species Streptococcus sp. 517s. The sequence continues at coordinate 1,414,527 of NZ_CM136847.1, forward strand.
TTGAAGATGTGGTGTACACCTGATACGACGATCAATTGGTGAACCCCACCGATGACCAAACCACCAAGACCAAACGGCAAGGCAAGAATCGCTTTTGTTCCGAGAAGGATGTAGTTTTCAACAACGTGGAAGACTGGTCCGATGACAAAGAGTCCAAGGATAGACATGACCAAAAGTGTCACGAACGGTGTCACCAAGAGATCCAAGACATCTGGAACCACTTTGCGGAGAGCTTTTTCAAACTTGGCTCCGACCACCCCAATGATGAAGGCTGGAAGAACAGAACCTTGCAAACCAACAACAGGAATGAAGCCAAAGAAGTTCATAGCTGTTACTTCACCACCTGATGCTACAGCCCAAGCGTTTGGAAGTGAGCCAGAAACCAGCATCATACCGAGGACGATACCAACAGCTGGGTTGCCACCGAATACACGGAAGGTTGACCACACAACTAAACCTGGCAAGATGATGAAGGCTGTATCTGTGAGGATTTGGCTGTAAATGGTAACATCTTCTGGAAGTGTCATTCCAAGAGCGTTCAAGAGTCCACGAAGACCCATGAAGAGACCAGTTGCTACGATAACTGGGATGATTGGCACAAAGACGTCACCGAAAGTACGGATAGCACGTTGGAACCAGTTTCCTTGTTTAGCAGCTTCTGCTTTCATGTCTTCTTTAGAAGATGTTGGCAAACCAAGTGCAACCACTTCGTCGTACATCTTGTTTACTGTACCTGTACCAAAGATAATTTGGTATTGCCCTGAGTTAAAGAAAGCTCCTTGAACTTTATCCAAGTTCTCAATCACTTCCTTATTGATTTTCCCTTCATCTTTGACCATGACACGTAGACGAGTCGCACAGTGGGCTACACTGTTGACATTTTCACGTCCGCCAAGGGCTTCGATGACCTTTTTTGCAATATCCTGATTGTTCATTTGCAAAAATCTCCTTATAAAATTTTGTTCTTGTTTGAAAGCGATTTTATTCGCCCTACGACTATTATTTTATCACGTTTCCAAAATATGTCAAGCGTTTTGCAGAATTTTTTATTTCCTTTCTTTTGTGCCTGATTATTCTTGCTCGTTTTTGAGGGATTTTTTCTTTTTCCTCAAAAAATATCTTTAAACTTGAGAAATCAAGGTTTTTATTTACATTTTCTTTCATTTTTTCGTGAAAATTTGCCAGATTTCCTTTACTTGATTTCTGGCAATCGTTTGACATATTTTTCTCTTTTTTAACATAAAAGGCTTGCTTTTTTTTCCGAAAACGTTTACTATTAATAATAGAATAGAACTTATGGAGGAAAGATAAAATGGAATGGACAACTGAGCGCCGTTATAGACGCTATGAAGACTGGTCTAATGATGAAATCAAGCAAATCAAGGAAAAGATGGCACAATCTCCTTGGCATACTCGTTACCATGTCGAGCCAAAAACAGGACTTCTCAATGATCCAAATGGCTTTTCTTATTTCGATGGCAAATGGATTCTCTTTTACCAGAACTTCCCCTTTGGTGCAGCCCATGGGTTGAAGTCTTGGGTGCAGCTTGAAAGTGATGATTTAGTGCACTTTACAGAAACTAATGTCAAAGTCTTGCCTGATACAAAACTCGATAGCCACGGGGCCTACTCTGGATCAGCTATGCAGTTTGGCGATCAGTTGTTCCTATTCTATACAGGAAATGTCCGTGATGAAAACTGGATTCGTCACCCTTACCAAATTGGCGCTCTTTTGGACAAAGGTGGCAAGATCACTAAGATTGACAAGGTCTTGATTGACCAACCAGCAGACTCTACTGACCACTTCCGCGACCCGCAAATTTTTAACTTTAAAGGTCAATACTATGCCATCGTCGGTGGACAGGACTTGGAGAAAAAAGGCTTCGTCCGTCTCTACAAGGCTGTGGACAATGACTACACAAACTGGCAATCAGTTGGCGACCTTGACTTTGCTAACGACCGTACTGCCTACATGATGGAATGTCCAAATCTAGTCTTTGTAGGGGAGCAACCTGTCCTTCTCTACTGTCCACAAGGATTGGATAAGGCTGTTCTAGACTATGACAATATCTATCCAAACATGTACAAAATCGGGGCTTCCTTTGATCCTGAAAATGCCAAAATGGTCGATGTGTCTCCATTGCAAAATCTAGACTATGGTTTTGAAGCCTATGCAACGCAAGCCTTCAACACTCCAGATGGACGTGCATTGGCAGTAAGTTGGCTTGGACTGCCAGATGTTTCCTATCCATCTGACCGTTTTGACCATCAAGGAACCTTCTCATTGGTCAAAGAACTCACTATCAAAGATGGCAAACTCTACCAATACCCTGTCTCAGCCGTCAAAGAACTTCATTCTTCTGAAGAGGTCTTCTCAAATCGTACTCAAACCAATAACACCTATGAACTCGAGCTCAACTTAGAAGCCAATAGCCAAAGCGAGATTGTCTTGCTCGCTGATAAAGAAGGCAAGGGCCTTTCAATCAACTTTGACCTTGTCAATGGACAGGTGACAGTGGATCGTAGTCATGCTGGTGAACAGTACGCCCAAGAATTTGGTACGACTCGTTCTTGCCCTATTGATAACCAAGCTACTACTGCCACTATCTTCATAGACAAGTCAGTCTTTGAAATTTTCATCAATAAAGGAGAAAAAGTATTTTCTGGTCGTGTCTTCCCACATGCGGACCAAAATGGTATCCTCATCAAGTCTGGAAACCCAACTGGAACTTACTATGAATTAGATTATGGTTGCAAAACTAACTGATGTCGCAAAACTTGCAGGCGTCAGCCCCACTACCGTCTCACGGGTCATCAATAAAAAGGGGTATCTATCTGAGAAAACCATTCAAAAGGTAAATGAAGCCATGCGAGAATTGGGCTACAAACCCAACAATCTGGCTCGAAGCCTCCAAGGAAAATCTGCCAAGTTGATTGGACTCATTTTCCCAAATATCAGTCATGTCTTTTATGCGGAGTTGATTGACAAGTTGGAACACCAACTCTTCAAAAATGGCTACAAGACCATCATCTGTAACAGCGAGCATGACTCTGAAAAAGAACGGGAGTACATTGAAATGCTGGAGGCCAATCAGGTGGACGGTATCATTTCTGGGAGTCACAACTTGGGAATCGAAGACTACAATCGTGTGACGGCGCCGATCATTTCCTTTGACCGAAATCTATCACCAGACATCCCTGTCGTCTCCTCTGATAACTACGGTGGCGGGGTTCTCGCCGCCCAAACCTTGATCAAGACAGGCGCCCAATCTATCATCATGATTACAGGAAATGACAACTCTAACTCACCGACTGGACTGCGCCATGCTGGCTTTGCCTCTGTTCTCCCGAAAGCGCCTATTATCAATGTTTCGAGTGACTTTTCTCCCGTCAGAAAAGAAATGGAAATCAAAAATATCTTGACCCATCAGAAACCAGATGCCATCTTTGCTTCGGATGATTTGACAGCTATCCTAGTTATCAAAATTGCTCAAGAGCTGGGAATTTCTGTTCCTGATGAGCTCAAGGTCATCGGCTATGATGGAACTTACTTTATCGAGAACTACTATCCTCATTTGACAACGATTAAGCAGCCTATGAAAGAGATTGCCCAACTCACTGTCGATCTTCTCTTACAGAAGATTGAAGGTAAAGAGGTCGCGACAACCGGTTACTTCTTACCCGTTACTCTATTACCTGGAAAAAGTATTTAAACACAAAAAAACTCAGACTGATTCGTCTGAGTTTTTTATAATCTTAAGTTTTCGAGATAGCGCTGGGCTGTCTCTAAGTTAAAGGTTTTATCTGCGATGAGCCTCTCAACGAGGGGAGCAACTTCAGACTCACTAGCACCAGCTAGGAGCGCTAAGGATTTGGCCTGTAATTTCATGTGGCCTTGCTGGATTCCTGTGCTTACCAAGGCTTTGAGGGCCGCAAAGTTTTGGGCGAGACCGATGGATACGATAATCTGAGCTAATTCTTTGGCAGAAGGATTTCCCAGTAGTTCATGACTGAGGGCTACACGTGGGTTGAGACCGATTGAGCCACCCTTGGTCGCTACCGGCATGGGTAGGGTCATCTCACCGACCAATTCTTCTGTGTCCCTATCTAGACTCCATCGACTGAGACCTTGATAGTGTCCGTCCCGACTTGCAAAGGCATGGGCCCCAGCTTCGATGGCACGCCAGTCATTACCAGTGGCAATCAAAATGGCATCAATACCATTAAAAATCCCTTTATTGTGAGTAGCTGCTCGGTAGGGATCAGCCTGTGCAAACTGGCTAGCCAAAGCTATTTTCTCCGCAACCTCTCGTCCTTGGTCCCTTTGGGGACTCAAATAGCGAAAGGCGATACGACAGCTTGCAGTCACCAGAGAATCGGTCGCGTAGTTGGACAAAATTCCCATAAGACTCTGTCCCTGACTGAGTTCTTCTAAGACTGGTTTCAAGGCTTCCAGCATGGTGTTGAGCATATTGGCTCCCATGGCTTCCTGAGTATCGACATGGAGATAAACAACGAGAAAGTCTGTTTCACCTTTGATCTGATCTACATGCAAATCACGCGCCCCGCCACCACGTTTGACGATAGAAGGATAGGCTTGATTAGCAAGTTCCAAGAGCTCCGCTTTCTTGTTGGCAATCTTCTCTTGCGCTTGTTCAGGTTCAGCAACTTGATAAAGGGCTATCTGACCGATCATCTGGCGCTCATGTACTTGAGCAGTAAAGCCACCTGCTCGCTTGATGATTTTACTAGCATAGCTCGCCGCAGCAACCACTGAGGGTTCTTCTGTCACATAGGGAACTGTGTAGTCCTGACCGTTCACCAAAAGCTCTGGAATGATAGAATAAGGCAGAGAAAAAGTTCCCACTACATTCTCACTCAACTGGTCTGCAACTGCCAAGCTGACTTGTTCATCCTGCTCCAGACTGGTTTGCTTTTCAGGACTAAGGAGCGCCTGAGCTTTCAGTAACTCAAGGCGCTCATGGTATGACTTTTTAGAAAATCCATTCCAACTTAACTTCATTATTTTTCAACCTTGCTATAACGGCGTTGGTGGTCGAGAATTTCAACCAAGGCATAGTCTTGATTTTCAAAACCTGCAAACTGGGCTGAACCAGATTCATCCAACTGCACCTCTTCAAAGAAGACTTTTTCATAGTCTGCCACAGACAATGCTGTACGTTGCTTGAGTTTGGTCAAACGATCCTTATCAAGGTAGGCCTCATAGCCTTCAACCAGTTCTCCACTAAAGAACTCTGAAACCGCTCCACTTCCGTAACTGTAGAGGACAATTTTATCTCCAGCTTTCAAATTTTCTGCATTTTCCAAAAGGGAGAGAAGCCCAAGGAAGAGGGAACCTGTGTAGATATTCCCAATCATCTGACTGTAGAGAATGGACTTATCAAAGTTTTCTTGCAGACTATCCTTTTTTTCCTGAGACAAAGTCTTATCCATCATCTTGCGCAAGCCTTTTAGGGCTAATTTGGGATAAGGCAAGTGGAAGCAGATAGCCGCAAAATCATTCATAGTCCAGTCATAGCGTTTCTTGTATTCATCCCAAGTCGTCGTAAGACTGTCAAGATATTGCTGAGTTGAGTACAAGCCGTTTACATAAGGAGTAGTTGAATAGTTCGGACGCCAGAAATCCATAATATCACGCGTTTGGGCAACATTATCATTGTTAAAGGCCATGGTACGCGGATTTTGCGTAATCAACATCGCCACACTCCCAGCTCCCTGAGTTGGTTCACCCGGAGTCGCTACACCATACTTGGCAATATCGCTGGCGATGACCAAGACCTTAGACTCTGGAGAATTTTCCACATGCAACTTGGCATAATGGAGGGCAGCTGTTGCTCCGTAACAAGCTTCTTTGATTTCAAAACTGCGAGCGAACGGCTGGATACCTAATAGACCGTGAACAAAGACCGCCGCAGCCTTACTCTGGTCAATACCTGACTCAGTCGCCACGATGACCATATCGATTTCTTCTTTTTCTTTGTCTGTTAAAATAGAGTTGCTTGCACTAGCTGCCAAGGTAACAATATCCTCAGTCAATGGTGCAATGCTAATTTCGTTTAATAAGAGACCCTTACTATATTTATTCGGATCAACTCCTCTTGCTTCTGCTAGGCCTTGTAATTTCAAGACATATTGACTGGTCGCAAAACCAATCTTATCAATACCGATTGTCATATTTACCTCTGTTTTTTCATTCATTGTAAAAAATCGTTCTATTCTATTTTATCACAAATAGGAACAAATGAGAGAAAAAAGACTTGATTCAACAAATCAAGTCTTTGCTTTGACGACATTAGGAGGATATGCCTCGCTGTTTTCGGATATAGTAATAAAGCTTTAGAATCACTGTTCCACTTGCCATCCCGATGGAAATGACCAGAGCCAACATAACTACTAGCGTTGCACTGGTAAGGGCATGACTGTAATCGCCTGTCACAAAGAAAGCTGTCGTTCGATAGGATAGATAACCGGGCACCAAGGGGGCAAGAATGGCCAAGACAAAGACTGCTGCTGGCGTCTTATAGACAATACTTAGAATCTGGCTGATGCAAGAACCAACCACCGCTGCGATAAAGGTCGCAACAATAACATTGGTTGGTTCTTTAAGTACAAGGTAGAGGAGCCAGACACCCATTCCCAGAACACCACCAGGTAGGAGCATAGAGCGTTGAACATTCAGTACGATTAGAAAGGTGATAATGGCGAGTAAACTCGCCACTGCTTGGAGTAAAATACTTGTTAGAGTCATCTTATGTCATCAAAACTAGGGCGACAGAAGTGCCAGCCCCTAAAGCGAGGGTAATGAGCAGAGATTCAAACATCTTGCTCATACCAGAGTTGATATGGTTGGTCATGATATCCCGAACTGCATTTGTCAGAGCAATCCCTGGAACAAAGGGCATGACGGCTCCCGCTATGATCAAGTCTGCCGTCGAAGGAAATCCTGTATAGCGGGCCCAGAACTGGGCAATCAAGCCGAAAACAAAGGCTCCTGCAAAGGCGGTTACAAAAGGAATGCGGACAAACTTCTCTATATAGAGAGAGAAAGCAAAACCAAACAAGGTCGCAACGGCTGCACCAAATGCGTCATAGACATTTCCCCCAAACATAATCGAGAAGAAAGGGGCACTGAGGGTCGCTGCGATGGTCACTTGGAACTTGCTATAAGGAAGGGGTTGATTCCCGATCTCTTTGAGCTTTGTAAAGGCTGTAGAAAGATCAATCTGGCCACCCACAAGTTCTCGAGATACTTGGTTGACATCACAGACTTTTTCGATGTTATAGGAGGATGATGTCACCCGCTTCATTCGAGAAATATTGGTATTCTCAATAGAAAAGAAAATAGCTGCTGGCATGGCAAGTACATTGCAATCCATAATCCCTTGTGAATGGGCAATACGGATCATGGTGTCCTCAACCCGATAAATCTCCGAACCGCTTTTTAAGAGAATGGTTCCAGCTAACATAATGACATCAATAACGGCATTCAACTCTCTTGATTCGTCCATTTCCTCCTCCTTTTCTGCTTCCTATATTTTATCATAAAAATCAATGAAAAAAAATCTTTGTCATGAAATCATGACAAAGATTCGTTTAATCTCGAGAACTTTCACGGGTTCCTTCACTACTTGATTGACTAGTTGAAGGAGTGTTTCCTTGTTGGTTCCCCTGATTTGGAGTTGTAGAAGAACCTTGGTTTCCACGCTGTGCAGAATTAGAAGATGACGTTGACGGTGGTGTTTTCGGTTTGTAGATGGAAAGTTTGATACGCGTGCTAGCAAGGTCAACCTTTTCACCCGCTTTTGGTGTTTGATCTACAACTGTACCTTCTGCTGTGCCTTCAGGAGCAGTCGAAACTTCGACAACCTCAATATTGGCCTCTTTTACACCGACAATCTGTGTCAAATTATTCTTTGTAAATTCGAGACTTGAACCGATATAATTTGGCATAGAAACACTTGTTACTTTCTTAGCAACCGTTAAAGTAATTGTGCTGGCTTTTGAAAGATCATAAGTCGTACCTGCCGCAGGACTTTGTCTGAGAATGGTTCCAGGTTCGCTTTCGCTGGATTCCTCCTCTTCCATCTTGATTAGATTCTCAGGAACCTTCTTCTCCTTGAGTTCAGCTACGACATCCGTATACTTGCGTCCAACATAATTGCTCAATTGGAAGGATTTCTTGCCAGAAGAGACAATCAAATTGACCTTGGTCCCTTCTTTTCGGTCGCTGCCAGCTTCAGGATCCGTTCGAATAACGCGTCCTTCTGCCACGGTATCGCTGGCCTCTGACTTTTCTTCACCAGCTTCAAACTTGGATTTTTTAAGAGCTTCTTTTGCCTCTGCAACAGTTTGTCCAGCCACGTTAGGAATAGCAATCGTTGCTGGTGTTCTAGATAAAATCCAGACCAAAGAGGCTGCAACTAATAGAAGACTAGCTAAAAGAATCATATAGCGAGCCTTAAACTTCCGCTTTTTAGTTGGCTTTTGCGTAGGTGCTTGCTCTGGAGTTAATTTCTTTGACTGAGGACGTTCTTCCTGCGCCGGAGCTTTTGGAATCGAGGTCAATGTACTTTGTGGGACTTTAGGTAAAGTCTTCGTATCCGCCTTACTCGCATCGTCAAAGACCAGTTTCGGTTCATTCCGACGATTATAAGACAAGCTAGTTGACAAGTCCACATACATTTCTGAAACAGACTGATAGCGATCAGATAATTTCTTAGCAGTTGCCTTGATGACAACATTTTCCAAAGCCTGAGGGACAGATGGGTTTTCAGCTATGACGGACGGAAGTGGTTTCTGGAAATGCTGAAGGGCAATCGTAACCGCACTATCCCCATCATAAGGAATATGACCCGTCAGCATTTCATAGAAGATAATTCCCATTGCATAGATATCACTCTGGAAGGTCGCTTTTGAACCACGCGCTTGCTCAGGTGACAAATAATGAACCGAACCCAGCATCGAGTTGGTCTGGGTCAGACTCGTCTCTGCAAAGGCCACTGCAATCCCAAAGTCAGTAACTTTAGCAGTTCCATCTGGCGTCAAGAGGATATTTTGAGGTTTCAAATCTCGGTGAACAATTCCTCGAGCATGGGCTAAACGCATAGCTAAGAGAATCTGTCCCATGATCCGAACCGCTTCTTCATTTGAGAGTGGAGAGTGTTCCTTAATATAACGTTTGAGGTCCAGTCCTGCTACATACTCCATAGCTAGGTACTGTTGGCCATCTTCCTCACCGATATCTGTTATCCGAACGATATGAGGATGGTCCAGATCCGCCATAGCCCTCGCTTCCCGCTGAAAACGTGCCACAGCAATCGGGTCCGTCTGGTAGTTGGTCCTCAGGACCTTAACTGCCACCTCTTCCCCATCTAGGATCAAATCCTTGGCCAAGTAAACATCTGCCATGCCTCCTCGACCAATCTGCTTGACAATCCGATACCGCCCGGCAAAAATCCTGCCGATTTGGATCATTCTGCCGCCTCCTCGTTCATGTAAACAAGGGCAACCGTAATGTTGTCTAAACCTCCTGCATTGTTAGCAAAACGAATGAGGGTTGCTGCCTTATCTGCTAGGGAAATATCGCTGGTTACGATATCATAAATCTCGCTTGCCGAAATCATATTGGTCAAACCATCACTATTGAGTAAGAGATAATCTCCTGACTCCAGTGTAATCATCCCAAAATCAGGCTGGATTTCATCTTTTTGTCCGATAGACTGCGTGATGATATTCTTTTGAGGGTGTGTTTCTGCTTCTTCTGGAGTCAATTGGCCAGCCTTGAGCAATTCATTAACCAAAGAATGGTCACTCGTCAACTGGTGGTATTCTTCTCCACGAATCAAACCGATACGAGAATCTCCAATGTGAGCATAGATGGCTTGGTTGTCAATAAACGCAACAGCTTCTAGCGTTGTTCCCATGCCTCTGTAGGCTTCGTCCTGACCTAGTTGATGAATTTTTTGATTTTCAATCTCCAGGTAGTGGGCAAACCACTCACGAACTTCATTGACTGAGTCAATTTGGGTATCCACCCAATCCACACCGAGGTCTGTTACCGCCATCTCACTAGCGATATTTCCTGCACGGTGTCCTCCCATTCCATCAGCCAAGATGATCATAGTGCGTCCTGCACGGTTGACAAAGTGATTGACATAGTCCTGATTATTTGTACGTTTCTGACCCACATCTGTTAATAATGCTATTTCCATTGTGTCAGTTCCTTCCTATTCTGATATCTTGCGAAATTGGCTGATAAAGAATCCATCACTTCCATACAATTCAGGAGTAATCAGGATGCAGCCATCTTTCAGGATATCTTTGCATTCGTGTTCTAGTTTAACCTGCTTAAACTCGGGATGACTTTCTAAAAATGCCTCAACGACTTGAAAGTTCTCCTCAGAGACAATAGTACAGGTACTATACGTTATTATACCACCTTTTCGTAGCGTTTGACAAACACTACCTAATATTTCCAGCTGAATTTCCTGTAAGGACGTAAAATCTGCTGTTTCTTTATTGTATTTGATATCTGGTTTGCGGCGTAAAAGTCCAATCCCAGAACAGGGAGCATCTACCAAAATCTTGTCAAAAGAGTCCCGACCGAAAAACTCATGCACTTTTCTGGCATCCAATTTTTGCGTTTGCACTCGATCTGCTACTCCCAGGCGTTGGGCATTTTCTTGGATCAAGTCCAACTTATGATCATAAAGATCCAAAGCCGTCACCTTACCGGATGTGAGATAAGAAGCCATATGGACTGTTTTCCCACCCGGAGCGGCACAGGCATCTAGGACCTGCTCATCACCTTGTAAATCAAGAGTCGGAGCAACTAGTTGACTGGATTCGTCTTGGATAGTTATAGCCCCTTCTGCGAACAAATCATGTCCTGCAAAGTGGCCTTGCTCCTTGACCAAACCAGTAGCTGCCAAAGGGGAATCGGTCGCCTCTAACAAAGCTTTGATTTCCTCTTTTCGACTCAAGTCGGTCACCCGGATGCTGGCTTTGTTACGCACCAAGAGATTTTCAAAGATAGCTTGTGCTCGCTCTTCACCGTATTCTTCCTTAAGTTTAGACACTAGCCAAACTGGGAGAGAATAGGCAATGGAATCACGCTTATTTTTGCGTTTGATGCTGTCAACATCTGGCCAGCCTTCTCGCAAAATACGACGCAAGACAGCGTTGACCAATTTTTCACTGCCTTTTTTACGGGCTTTGGCTAGTCCTACCGCTTCATTAACCACAGCATGGTCTGGAATCTTATCCAGATAGCGGAGTTGGTAGGCACTCATGAGAAGCAGGAGATAGAGCCAGTTATCTAGCTTATCCCGATCTTCGATAAAGTGGGACAGGTACCATTCTAGAGTGAGTTTTCGGGCTACCGTTCCATAGACAATCTCTGTCACCAACCCCTTATCTGCTACTGAGAGTTGACTCCCCTTGAGGTATTTGTTTAAAGCAATATTTGAGTATGCTTGGTTCATCAAAACATCCTCTAGCACTGCTAGAGCTAGACTTCTAGCCGTTTCTACTTTAGTCACCAAATCGTTCTCCTACAGTCAATGTCCGTCCCACTCCGTTGAGGAAGGAAGCAATGTCCATCTTAGGCTTCCCAGCTGGCTGCACTTGCTTGAGAGATAGAGCTCCTTCAGCCGCTGCAACGATCAATTCTTTCTTACCAATAGAGAGGATCTCACCTGGAGCTCCCTGACCTTCTACTGGCAGGGCTTCATAAATCTTAAAGCGGTCGCCTTTAAGGAAAGTGTGGGCAACAGGCCATGGATTCATCCCTCTGATTTGGTTGAAGAGTTGACGGTTAGTCTTATTCCAGTCCAACTTTTCTTCCTCTGGTTTGATATTTGGCGAGAAAGTGACCTGACTTGGGTCCTGAGGCACAGGTTTGATCTCCCCAGCAATATAGGCAGGCAGGGTGTCCAAAAGCAAGTCACGACCAACAATCGCTAATTTCTCAAACAAGGTGCCGACATTGTCCTCATCTGTGATAGAAATACTGCGACGAGAAATCATATCTCCTGCATCCATTTCCTTGACCATTTCCATAATGGTCACACCAGCTTCCTCATCCCCTTGAATCAAGGCATAATGAATGGGTGCGCCACCGCGGTGTTTTGGAAGGAGGGAAGCGTGAACGTTGACCGCAAAATCCATGCTATCAAGGAGTTTACTTGGGAGAAACTGCCCAAAAGCAGCAGTGATAATCCCATCTGCTCCTAGCTTCATAATAGCTTCCATCTCTGGACTTCCAGATAATTTTTCAGGTTGGTAGATGAGAAGGCCAGCTTCTTTGGCAGCCTGCTTGACTGGGGTTTCTTGGATCACTTTTTTACGGCCGGCAGCGCGGTCTGGCTGGGTCACAACAGCTAGAATCTCGTAACGTTTATCTGATAACAACCCCTTCAAAACTGTCGCTGAAAAATCGGGAGTCCCCATAAAGATTAGTTTTGTCATTTCTTCTCCTTCTTATAAAAATTGCTGCGGCTCATGGTCAATGCTGAGACGAAGCTCGCTATTTTCCCGTTCTTGAGTCAAGGCCAAGACCTGATTGAGAGTTGGACCTAGCTCATCTTCTAAACGGTATTTAATCAAAATCTGGTAATGATAAAGGTTGTGGGTACGGGCGATGGGTTTTGGCGTTGGTCCAAGGATTTTACTAGTTTCCGATAAACCTGAGCGCAAAATCCCCATAACTTCATAGGCACGTTTGATAACCTCCTCTTCTTTCTTGTGAGAGAGAGTAATCCCAATAGTGAAATAATAAGGCGGATAGCCGAGTTGGCGTCTGATACTCATTTCATAAGTGTAAAAACCTTCGTAGTCTTGGTCTTTGGCAAATCGAATGGCATAGTGCTCAGGATTGTATGACTGAATCAAGACCTGCCCAGCTTTTTCCGCACGTCCTGCCCGACCAGCCACCTGAGTTAAGAGTTGGAAGGTTCTCTCAGAAGAACGGAAATCAGGCAGATTCAAGGCCGTATCTGCATTGAGCACTCCGACTAGGGTCACATTTGGAAAATCCAAGCCCTTGGCTATCATCTGAGTTCCCAGCAAGATATCTGCTTCCCCTCGGCCAAACTGGTCAAGAAGAGCTTGGTGGCTGCCTTTCTTACGGGTCGTATCCACATCCATCCGCAGAATGCGGGCCTGAGGAAAAAGCTCTGCTAGCTCATCGTAGGCTTTCTGAGTCCCCGTCCCATAGTAACGAATACTGCGGCTCTGACAGTTGGGACAGACATGAGGAATTCCCTTAGAAAAGCCACAGTAATGGCAGTTCATGGTCTTGGTATCCATGTGCAGGGTGAGAGAAATGTCACAGTTGGGACAGCTATCTACCGTCCCACACTCCCGACACATAACAAAGCTAGAATAACCACGACGATTGAGCATGAGAACAACCTGCTCTTTTTTATCCAGGCGATCTTGAATGGCTTCCAGCAAAGGAGGCGTAAAGTTTGACGTCTCATTCTGCCCAATATAGTCCCGAAAGTCAATCACTTGAACCTCAGGAATAGTGGCCAAAGGATTGGCCCGTTGGGTCAGGCGTAAGTGTTGATAGACTCCTTTTCCAGCCCGCGCACGGCTTTCTAAGCTCGGTGTTGCTGAGCCAAGGACTAGGGCTGCTTGATTGTACTGGGCTCGTAAAATGGCTACCTCTCTAGCATGATAACGGGGATTGCTGTCTTGTTTGTAGCTAGCCTCATGCTCTTCATCGATAATTATGACGCCTAGATTTTTCAAAGGAGCAAAGATAGCTGATCTGGCACCAACAACAACTTGGGCATCGCAACGTTCAACCTTGCGCCATTCGTCGTACTTTTCACCATTGGACAGGCCTGAGTGAAGAATAGCCACTTTCTCACCAAATCGAGCAATAAAACGCTCCGTCATTTGTGGCGTCAGAGAAATCTCAGGTACCAGTAAAATGGCTGTCTTCCCCTTGTCCAAGGCCCCTTGGATAATCTGCAAGTAAACCTCAGTTTTCCCACTTCCTGTAATCCCTTGAAGGAGGAATGGAGGCTGTTGACTGCCAATAGCACTGACAACGGCATCACGCGCCTGTCTTTGTTCAGGATTCAATTTCAAAGGTGTACTTGCTTCAATACCTTCAAAATAAGCAGCTGAGCGTTGCACTTCCTTTTGGACTATGGACACAGCACCTTGTTCTACAAAGAAGTTGACTTGCTCGCGTGAGTAGGATTCTAACAAGCTAGCCAGAGGAGCACTTTCAGGATGAGACAGCAAATAGTCTCTCAGCTCTGCCTTTTTCTTGGCACGCGCAGAAATCTCAATCTTCTCTAGCTGAGTATCATCAACCTCATACCAAGACTGGGTCTTGACCTTCTTTTGATCGACAGCCTGGTATTCTAAGCGGAGCAGACCTTTTCTAGTCAAGCGCATCATTTCTGCCTGTTTGGCCAAATCCAGAGAAGAAAAGGCTAGCGAATCTTCTGAACCAAACAAGCGCTCTCGGTCTGCCTGGCTCAGACCTTCCAGAGGATAGAGAATCTTATCATAACTGGAGTTTAAAAACCCTGGAAGCATAGCTTTTAGAATGGAGATTTTGTAAGAAAAGACTGACTTGCGTAGTTCCTCAGCCAGCCAGAGTTGCTCTTGGGTGAGAACAGGAGAAAAGTCTAAGACTTCTGCAATCTCCTTCAAGTCCTGATCAGCTTCTTCCTCATCTGACTGGAACTCCAAGCCTAACACAATCCCTTGGATCAAACGATTGCCTTTGCCGAAGGGGACATGAACCCGCATACCGACTTCTAGCATGTCTACAAATTCTTCAGGGACCTTATAACTATAGGGCTGGTCCGTCTGCATCAGGGGAACATCCACGATAATCTTTGCGATCGCCATTTTCTCACCTCCTTCTTGTCAGTAAATTCTAGCAATAGAAAAAATAAGATTGAGTCCCCCCAACCTTAAATTTTTTCACCATCTTCTTTTTCTTTAGCAATTTGCTCTTTGATTTTCTTTTCTTCTTCTTCTTTGCGGCGTTTTTCTTCTTCGATACGGAGACGAACCGCTTCACGTTTTCCTTCTGGATCTGGGTGAATGGTTACATTTCCAGACTCGATTTCTTCCAAAGCACGAAGAGTTGATTTCTCAGACTTAAACTCTTGAGTTGCTGGTGCTCCTGCTTCTAGTTCGTGGGCACGCTTTGCTTCCAAGATTACGAGTGAATATTTTGATGGTACCTTGTCTAGCAAGGTATCAATAGAGGGTTTTAACATCATTTGCTTGTACCTGTTTCCTATAGTTTATCGAGTAGTTGGAGATTTTGGCAACATCTCCTGGTAGTGACCAATGACACGGTCCACACGGAAGTGTTCTGCTTCGATTACACGCTTGACACGCTCAGCAGCGAGGGGCACCTGATCGTTGACAATGGCATAATCATACTCACGCATGAGAGCAATTTCTTCCTTGGCTTTTTCGATTCGTTGGGCAATCACTTCAGCGCTATCTGTTCCACGACCTACCAAACGATCTTGCAATTCATCCAAATCTGGTGGCGTTAGAAAGATAAAGACAGCATCTGGAACCTTTTTCTTAACCTGAAGGGCTCCTTGGACTTCAATTTCAAGAAAGACATCGATTCCCTTGTCCAGAGTTTCATTGACATAGGTTAGAGGAGTTCCATAGTAGTTACCGACATATTCTGCATATTCCAACATCTGACCTTGACGGATCAGCTCTTCAAACTCTTCACGAGTACGGAAGAAATAGTCCACTCCGTCCACTTCACCAGGACGTTGCGCGCGTGTCGTCATCGATACAGAGTATTGAAATTGATTCTCAGAACTCTCAAAAATCTCTCTTCTAACCGTTCCTTTCCCAACTCCTGAAGGACCAGAAAAAACGATTAGCAAGCCTCGGTCTGCCATTATGTCTCCTTTAATTAGTCTGTGAAATAAAGTGAAATTTCTCTCGGATACTGATGATAGCATCAGTTATCCTTCTACAGTCTTTCTATCTAGTGTAACAAAAAAGCAGTAATTTTTCAACTGCTCTTTCTTATTTATTTAGCATAATCTACTGCACGAAGTTCGCGGATCACGGTTACCTTGATATTTCCTGGGTAATCGAGATTGTTTTCAATTTTCTCACGAACTTTGTGAGCCAAGATTGTGACTTTGTCGTCTTTGATTTGTCCTGGATTAACCATGATGCGGATTTCACGTCCTGCTTGAAGGGCAAAGCTATTTTGCACTCCTTCAAAGCCATTGGCGATTTCTTCCAAATCATGGAGACGCTTGATATAGCTTTCAAGAGACTCGCTACGAGCACCTGGACGCGCTGCACTCAAGGCATCTGCTGCAGCAACAATCACTGCAATGACGCTTTCGGCTTCCACATCGCCGTGGTGGCTAGCAATCGTATTCACCACAACTGGGTGTTCCTTGTACTTACGAGCCAACTCCGTACCAATCTCAACGTGGCTGCCTTCAACCTCGCGGTCAATAGCTTTCCCGATGTCATGAAGGAATCCAGCACGACGGGCAAGAGCTGCATTTTCACCAAGTTCACTGGCGATGATACCAGACAACTTAGCGACTTCAATCGAATGACGCAAGACATTTTGTCCATAAGAAGTACGGAACTGCAAACGTCCCATAATCTTCATCAAGTCTGGATGGAGGTTTGGCGCACCAATCTCATAGGCAGCAGCCTCTCCATATTCACGGATTTTATTGTCAATCTCTTGACGGTTTTTCTCCACCAACTCCTCGATACGAGCTGGGTGTATACGGCCATCCTTGAGCAACATTTCCATGGTCATACGAGCAATTTCACGACGAATCGGATCAAATCCTGACAAGGTCACCACTTCCGGTGTATCGTCGATGATCACATCGACCCCTGTCAAACTTTCAAAGGTACGAATATTGCGTCCTTCACGACCGATAATGCGTCCCTTCATGGTATCGTCTGGTAGGTGAACTGTAGAGTTTGTTGACTCCGCTACATAATCACCAGCGATACGTTGCATAGCCTGCACCAAGATATCTTTAGCAATCTTGTCTGAACGTTCCTTGACTTCTTGCTCAGCTTCACGAATGCGGCTAGCAATTTCCTTAGTCAAGTTTTCCTCTGTCTGAGCCAAGATAATATCTCGAGCCTCAGCTTGGGAAAGGGAACTGATACGTTCAAGTTCAGCTTCTTTTTGTCTTTCGACTTCCTCTAATTGCTCTTCACGTGCATCAAGGTTTTTTGCTCTATCAGAAATACTTTGTTCTTTTTGTTCAAGTGTTTTTTCTTTGTTCGTCAAATTGTCGTCTTTGCGGTCAAGGCTCGCAGCTCTCTCCGTCAAACGACTTTCAATTTGCTTGAGCTCCTGACGTTCTGACTTAAATTCAGCGTCCACTTCTTCACGGTATTTTCTGGCTTCCTCTTTGGCCTCCAATAGTGCTTCTTTTTTAAGAGACTTGCTTTCGCTCTTGGCTTCATTTAGCAATAAATCCGCTTCGCGCTCAGCTTGTCCTCGTAAATTAGTTGCTTCTTGTTCAGCATTTAGAAGCATCAACTCTGCAGCCTCTTGAGATGATTTCATCTTAGCTGAGATGCTGACATATCCAATGACTAAACCAATGATGACGGCAAAAACAGCAATCGCAAGTGTCATGATTTCCATGTTTTTACCTCATTAAATTTGTTTATCGAATGACATACATTCCTTAATATTCTATCATAAAAAACCGATTTTCACAAACCCAAATTGAAGAGTTTTGTGTGAATTTTAGGAGAAATTCCTTAGATTTTCAAGTAAAATTAAGAATCTTTAAAAATTTAAATTTCCACGAAAAACGAAGCAAAAAAGCCTACCTTTCAGTAGACTTAGTTTGTTTCTATTCTAATCGGCACTCTTCCGAAATTCTGCTCTACGATGCTTGGCTGTCCTAGTTGGTAAATCTGGTCTGCTTTTTGGGTCATGGCATCCCAAGGTTCTTTGCCAATTCGACTGACTAGAGAGACCTGTTCTTTCAGAGACTTTAGATGTTTTCTGCCTTTTCCAGTAAATCCAAGGACATGGATGCCTTCTGGCAAGTCGCTTTCTCTGGCCTGCACCAAGATATAAGTCAAGAGGCGACGTACACGCGCCTTGGTATAACGCTTGGTCGCAACCGCCTCTACCAATTCGTCAACAGACTGGGCTGTCTTGATGGCATCCTTGATGCGCACAGCCATTTCTTGATTGACCTGATAGATGGTTGTTAGGTCTGGATTTGACAAGATTTGATAGCGGAGAAATGGAAAATAGTCATCCCAGCTTACCTTACTCGCCTGCTCAAAGAGGGCAACAGAAGGCATAAAGCGTTCTAAGAAATCTTGATCTGTTTGGTGCTGACGGAGGGCTGTCGCCGAGGCAAAGTCCACAGCCTTGTCTACAGAATGGTAACCAGCTCCCTGACGCTGAATCGGATGGAGTTTGATTCTACGTCCCGCAACCGCCTTGGCATAGGCCAAAGCCAGAACATGATTGGGGGTATGGCCTGAAAAATCAAGACCAGCAAATTTCTTCCACATGGCTTGGGTTTTCTGGGGATAAGAGAGGGAATCAGGCAGATTTTCCACAAAATTCTCCATCTCGGTACCTTGTTCTGTGTATAAGTCAGATATTTTTTGATAATCCAGAACTTCCTCTGTCCCAAAAGCTAGTCTATCAATACCCAAGCGAGCCAAGATATCCACAGCCCCTTGACCGAAGAAATCTGCCGCCTGAACACTGACTAAAAAGGGCAATTCCACTACCAGATCCGCTCCATTTTCCAGCGCCATCTGAGCCCGAGTCCACTTGTCCACGATAGCAGGCTCTCCACGCTGCATGAAATTCCCAGACATGGCAACAATTTTCAGTCCCTCCGCCTGCTCAAGCAGGTATTTGTGGCCATTATGAAAAGGATTGAACTCCGCGATAATACCTGTGATGGTCATCTGTACCACCTCCGTTCATAGTAGCTAATATTTTTTTCCACTATACAGATAATGTTTATACTCCCTTTATAGTGGTTAGAAATTTTATAATAATTTTTGAGCAAGTCATACACCCTGCAATAAATATTGGGATGATTGTATATGAATCAATCTGACTATTGTTTAAATCTTCTAATAAAAGAAAATAAGTTCCAACTATTAAAATAAATAAGAACATAATTGTAATAAATTGAAGCCATATAGAAAAATAATTGAAAACATCTTTTGTTATTTTAGATTCTCTCTTTGTGATAAACTTCAACAGATAGGGTGAAACAAATAAAAATAAGATCATAATTAATATTATTAATTGATAATCCGATATTGTTTTTGAAATTCCACAATAAAATTTTATAATTAATTCCAACACATTACTATGAGTTTTTACTGATTGCGAGTATTTTACAAAAGAAAAAGCTGAAATACTTGGAAATATAACGTATTTTAAAAACTCAAAACCATTTTCTTTCTCTGTATCTAATATCTTATTAAGAAATGAAATTGGATATTTCAATAGCAATCTGATTATGTATAAACAACATAAGATGACTACAATTATCACTCCTAGCACGGACAATAAAATTTTGATTATTTTTGCTGACGATGACTGATTACTAAAAAATTCCCAGTCGCTTGAATACATTTCCTTTAAATTTTTCTTTATTGAATTTAAAAAAACACTAATTTGTTTCGTATTCCATGTTTTATAATAAAATTTCACTAAATAAAATAAAAAATATCCCAAAAACATCCAAACCATTATAAACTACATCTCCTACTTCTGCGCGACAAAAAACCAACGGGTGCTGGTTTCTGTCAGCTCCTTGTCCTCAAAGTCCGCATAGAGTTTGAAAGACTTGAAACCAGCCTGTTCCAGCAAAATATCATAGGTCAAAACCTCATAGGTCCGCTCCTCATGCACTTCATCGTGGCGACTAAATGAACCGTCAGCCTCCTTGATAAAGAAAGTCAACTCATGCACGATGGAGTGAGGAGCTTCGTCCTCATAGGTGTCCCAAAGCATGGCAAAATCTTCCGCATTTTCATGGTAGGAATAGCCTGGAAAAACTTCATCTGTCTGGTAGGTCGAATGCACATCAAAGATAAAAACGCCGTCTTCATTGAGGGCATTATACACTTCCTTAAAGACATCTCCTACCTCAACCTCATCCTGCATGTAGCAGATAGAGTCAGAGTAACAAGTCACAAAATCATATTTACCAGCCTTGGATAAATCCAGCATATTGCCTTCAATAAAGTCAATCTTTTGCTTGGCCGAAGTCGCTCTCTTCTCAGCAATCTTCAGCATATCCGCGCTCAAGTCAAGTCCTGTCACATCAAAGCCAGCTTGAGAAAAGCGGACAGACTGGATACCTGTCCCACAAGCCAGTTCCAAAAGTTTCTTTCTCTCCTTGGTCTTAGGCAAATGACGCAGAGAAAAATCCGTCCATTTATCGTATAAACTATCATCCATCACAGCATCGTAAACAGCCGCAAAGGTTTCATAAGTTGCCATAATCATGATACCAAGTCCGCCCGTAATCGGAATGAAAATTAGGAGCTTGACGATGGAGCCGAGCTCCAAGGAAGGCTATCTATTTTCCGACGATTACAGGACGGGTTCAAATCCTTTCTAAGATACAAAGAGCGTTAAAAGCAAGGAGAAAATAGGAAACTTTCTGCTGTATCGTCAGATACAAAGGAAGTTACTCTTTTTCTCACAGCTTTTAGCTCGTGTTCAGTTTCAAGATCAACCAAACACGTCGCCCTCACCTTTCCATCAATTTCTTTTAAAATAAGCAAAGAAACCCAGTTGCCTGCAACTGAGTTCAATTGTAACGCTATAGTCTTTTCGTTTGCTTTTAGTACTAGGCAACGAATTGCAGGCATAACTAGAGTTAGGCAAAATGAGTTAACGCCGTAATAAAAGATAAAGGAAAAGACTATAAAGTTTCAGATAAATCTACTGACTCCGCCTCATGCCATAGTTTTTCTAGGTTATAATGGGCACGCATTTCTTCTGAGAAGATATGCACAACAACACCACCGAGGTCTAGTAAAACCCAGCCTCCAGCTGCATCACCTTCGACATGACTGCCTTTAAAGCCTGCTTCCGCTACTTTTTCACGGATATTGTCAGCGATAGCGTCCAACTGGCGGCTATTCATTGAGCTAGTGATAACAAAGTAGTCTGTCACACTGGTCAATTCTTGTACGTCAAGTGCGAGGATATCTTCCGCACGTTTCTCATCAGCCGCTTTCACGACTAGTTCTAGTAATTCTTTTTCGTTCATTTAGTCCTCTTTCAAATAGTGCACAAAGGCGTTATAGGTTTCAAGGGTTTGGGGATAGATGGGGAACCCCTGATGAGCTAGATGCTCAACGGTACGAGCTGTTTCGTAGGCCACTGCCTTATTGAGCGATAGCTCAGCAATTTCACGCGCCTGATCCACCCCTGGAAAGGCGCGGTTATGCTCGATATAGTCTGCAACGTATATAACCTTGTCTAGATCTGTCATCTGACCAGCACCGACTGTATGAATTTCAATGGCTCGCAGGATTTCTGGATCATGCAAATCCAAATCCTCCTGAATCTTGTAAATTCCAACCATACCATGCCAGACATTATTGCCCCAATTTTTAAGGTCAGGGTCTAGCTGATGACGGTCAATCAAGTCTAGAAATTCCTGATCTGACAACTTTTTAGCATAATCATGAAGAAGGCCTGCTAGACCAGCTTTCTCAACATCGACTCCAAATCTCTCCGCTAACTCTATAGCTGCACGCTCCACTCCCAAACAATGGGTTAAACGTTTTTCAGGCAGAAGCTCTGCCATTCTTTCCAACAAAGCCTCTCGGGAACAGTTGATATAGTCTTGGTATGCCATCAGTAAAGCCCCTCCTTCTCGATGTAGTCTAGCACTGGCTGAGGTAGGAGAAAGTTAGGCTTCCGACCTTGGACAATGAAGTCACGCACCATGCTGGACGAGATGTCCATGAGAGGCACATCCACCCAGATAACTGGATAGGAAGTCCCTGCCTTGTAACGTGGGCGCTGAACTCCAACAAACTGAACCATGTCGACCAGCTCATCAATTCGGTACCACTTAGGCAGATAGTCCACCATATCAGCCCCGATAATGAAGTAATAATCCGTGTCTGGATGTTGCTCGGTCAAAATCTTCATGGTGTCATAGGTGTAGGAAATACCCTTGCGCTCTAGCTCAATGGTTTCAATGTCCAGACCTTCAATCCCCTCTATTGCCAATTCAAGCATCTTGAGACGATGGTGCTCAGGGATAGTTTCTTTTTTATCCACGTGAGGAGGTTGGTATTCGGGCATGAGCAGGACCTGGTCCAGTCCTAACTGTTGTCGTACTTGGTCTGCAACAATCAGATGGGCATTGTGAACGGGGTTAAAGTTCCCCCCTAAAATCCCGACTTGCTTGCGTTTTTTCTCCTTGATTTCTGGCTCCAACTCTACCTTGGTAAAGGGAGTCAATAATTCGATTGCCATAGGCTCGTCTTCCTTTAATTCTCTGTAAAAACAGTTGTTTGGAGTAGGGTTTTAGATTTCTTTGACTTTTTTAGAAATCTTGCGATTTTCTTTCTTGCTGGATTGCTTAAACAAGATCAAGATGCGTCCGATTTTTTGGACAGTATCTACACCAATTTCTTCTTCCAAGATTTCAGCTACTTCGTGGATGTTTTCATCTGTATTTTGCAAGAGCGTTACCTTGATCAATTCGCGAGCGTCAAGAGCTTGGCGGACGCTGGTTTTGATTTGGTCGTTAAGTCCATTTTTCCCGATTTGGATGATAGGTTTGAGGGTGTGTGCCTGGCTGTTGAGAAAGGCACGTTGTTTTGATGTTAATGACATAATTTTCTTCCTTATTTTTTGATAGTTATTTTAGGTGGTGAGGGACGGTCGGAACTAATTTTCCAAAGAATTCATCTTTGAAAAATGGATTTCCTGACCTCACAATTGAGCCTTGGTCTCAATTGTGCCCTTTGCCAATCTAAAAGATTGGCAATCACACCACGGCAATAACTATCTCTGTATGAGCTCACTTTGTTCGCTCAGTGATTTTATTTTAAATAATGGCTTTTCGTGTGACGACGGCGACGCCTTCTGGTGCCCAGACGGCGACTTTGGCGCTGCCTGTTACGCGGATCCAGCCTAGGCCTGAGATGACTAGGTCTGTCTTATCCTTGATGGTAAAGACATGTTGGACTAGTTTTGGAAAATCTTCTTTTTCCTTGCTATTTGGTGGTGTGAGGAGGGTTCCAAGGTGCTTGTCATAGAAGTCAGTTGCTCCTTCTAGCTTAGTACGATGGAGTTTGAGTTCATTGTCAAAGAAAGCGGTAAATCCTTGCTTTTCTCCTGATATGAAGTCAAACCGTCCAAGACCACCTAGAAACAGGGTTTGTTCAGGATTAAGCTGATAGGTTTTGGGCTTGATTTCCTTTTTAGGGCTGACATACTTGAGGTTTTTAGCCGTCAAGTAGTGGGCCATCTGGTGGCGGTGGATAATCCCTGGTGTATCGTAGATATAAGATCCGTCGTCAAGCGGAATCTCAATCTTGTCCAAGGTTGTCCCTGGGAAGCGCGAAGTCGTGATGACATTTTGGTCACCCGTGATTTCTTGGATAATGGCATTGATAAGAGTTGACTTTCCAACGTTGGTCACACCGACCACGTAGACATCACGGCCCTTACGGTAGTGTTCAATCTTGTCAATGACTTCCTTAATGGCATGCTTGTTTTGAGCTGAAGTCAGGACGACATCTACTGGACGAAGTCCTTCTTCATGGGCACGTTCCATAAGCCACTGGCTAATCTTGCCTGGTTTAACTGACTTGGGCAGGATATCTTTTTTATTTCCAACCAAGAGGACATCATTGCCCGATACAAAGCGTGGCAAGCCTGGGATGACAGAACCATTAAAGTCAAAAATATCAATGACATTGACCACCAAGGCATCACTGTCTCCTACCTCGTGCAAGAGTTTGAGGAAATCATCGTCTGTCAACTGAACATCTGTGATTTCATTGTAGTGGCGGAGACGGAAACAACGTTGGCAATAGACTTCGCCAGTCTCCAAACCTTTTTCGAGTGCCGACTGGGGAGTGAAACCAAGACCAGTCTTGTCTGTCGTCTGAATGGTTGCTCCACAACCAATACAGAGAATTTCTTCCATAGTTAAATTCCTTTTTTATATGTAATCGGTCCGTATTTTTCAGTGATTTTTCGCATGACACGGCGCTCGCGAGCTCGGTTAATCTGCGTTTTGATGGAGTCGTGTTGGACCAAGGGTTTGACCAAGATTGAGCGAATGCCTGCACGATGGGCTGCGCGAATATCCGTCATGAGCTGGTCGCCGACCATGACCACTTCTTTTTTCTCATAGTGGAATTCCTTCATGGCACGGTCAATCCCAAATGTGAAAGGCTTCAAGGCCCAATAAACGTAATCAATCCCAAATTTCTCAACTGCGCGTTGAACTCGTTTTTTGGTATTATTTGAGACCACGATAATGCGGATGCCTGCGTCCCGAAGGTCATGTAGCCATTGCTTCATCTCTGGCGTCCCATCAGGGTTATTCCAAGCAATGAGGGTATTGTCCAAATCGACCAAAACAGCCTTGATTCCCTGCGCCTGCAGGCTTGGGACTGTCAGATCATAGACTGCTTCTACAGCAAAATCTGGCATATAGTTTTCAATCGCCATTCTGGCTCCTTTTTTTAATTTCTAGCAATTTTCTTTAAACATTGAGCTAAGACTGCCCATAAAATGAGACTAGCTATCAAAATATAAATCCAAGCATTTGGTTCATCTGTAAACGGTAAGGGAACATTCATTCCGAAGAATCCTGTAATAACCGCAAGGATAGCTAGCAAGACTGAGATAATTGTCAAAGTTGTCAAATTATCATTTAGATTATTATTTAGGATATTGTTGTAAGAGGCTGAGAGTTGTTGCAAAACTTGAGATATCAAATCTGTCATTGAAACCAACTGATGGGCTTCAATCATAGCATCGTCAAACTGCTCTCTTTCTACCTCATTAAGATTACGATAAAGAGCATGCCCTTGGATGTGTTCCAAGAGGAGACGATTTTGTTTAGCAGCAGCTGTCAGGTAAACCATACCAGTTTCCAAGTCAGAGAGGGCGAAAAGATTTTTTTTAGTTGTTTTTTGACGAAGAAGTGCACTGATTTCATCCTTACTTTTATCCATCTCTTCAATCACTGGATAGTAAGCATTGCTAATAATCTCTAAACTGGCAAAAAGAAATTTGTAGATTGAAATAATTTCATGGCTTTCAAGGTAGGTTGCCATGCGTTTAATCACATAAGTATTCTTGTGATTGCTGATGGTAATCAGCCGTTGTTTTTCAACGATAAAGGTCATCGGAATCGCTTCATAATATTCTTTGTCTTTTTCTAAATCAAGAACATTATAAATGAAGGTTACCGTCTCCGTTTCACGGTTATAATCCATGTGGGCTCGTTCATTTCTATCCAGAGCATACTCGATGGTTTCCTTGTCCAATCCATAGATGTCAGAAAGATCTTCCATATTTTTAATCTTGTCCACATCAAGGTCTATCCAAGTACGATCGTGACCTAATTTTTTCTCTACAAATAGCATACTCTCTCCTTTACCAAACTCCTTCTATTGTACCACAAATCTGCTAAAATAGTCGGACTATTCAGTACGGGATAAATTACTAACAACGGTAATATTGCGGTTAGGAACAAAGTGAAGAGCTTGATCATCACCGCGCAGTTGTGTTGTACGGATTCCTACACTAACGACCTTTCCAGAGACGGTAATTGGTCCATTTGTGAGGACCACCTCATCACCCACATCAAGCTGGCGCTCAAAAAGGATGAAGAAGCCATTAATGACATCGGATAGAAAGCCTTGCGCCCCCATACCAATGGCTACCCCAGCAATCCCTGCCCCAGCAAGGAGGCTGGAAACCGGCAAGCCCAAAATAGACAGGATGCAGTAGATTAAAAAGAAATAAAGAATGTAGTTAAAGACATTCTCCAGCAAACGCGAAATGGTCTTTTGTCTTCCTGCATCTCGATTTGAAAATTTAAGTGAGGGTTTGACAATCTTTCGGACAGTAGCGTGAAGCATCTTTTTAGCTATATAAAATAGTAAAAACAAAATCAAAAGAGAAATCACCTTGGTCAAGAGATTCTCTAATATGGTTGTTAAATCAAGTTTATCAAAATAGCGTTGAAAAAAATCTTGCATATAAAACTCCTTTTTCCTATTATACCATAAAATCGTCGTTCTCTTTTCTTTCATAATTATTCAATTATCGTTCCTATTTTCAAAATATCACTTGCCTCTATAGCATATTTATACTATAATTATAAACAATACATTTTGAAGGAGACTGCTATGAAACGAATCATTAGAGCCTGGACCAAGGCAAGCCTTATCAAACGAATCATTATTGGAATGATTTTGGGAGCTACATTGGGGATGCTCTTTCCAAGCCTTACAGGAATTGGTCTGCTTGGAGACCTCTTTGTAGGCGGACTGAAAGCCATCGCTCCTATTTTGGTTTTTGCCCTTGTTGCCAATGCCCTTTCCCAACACCAAAAGGGGCAAAATACCAATATGAAGACGGTTATTTTCCTATACTTACTCGGAACCTTTGCTGCTGCATTGGTAGCCGTTCTAGCTAGTTTCTTACTGCCTGTGCAAATCACCCTGACCAGCGCAAATACAGAAGTTGCTGCTCCTGACGGTATCGGTCAAGTCCTCAGCAATCTCTTGCTCAAACTGGTGGACAATCCTCTAAATGCTATTGTTGAAGCCAATTATATCGGGATTCTCTCTTGGGCAGTCATCTTTGGCTTGGCTATGAGAGAGGCAAGTAAACACAGTAAAGAATTACTGAAAACTATGGCGGATGTCACCTCTAAAATCGTAGAATGGATTATCAATCTAGCTCCCTTTGGGATTTTAGGCTTGGTTTTTAAGACTATCTCTGACAAAGGCATTGCTAGTCTGGCTAACTACGGTGTCCTCCTAGGACTCTTGATCGCCACCATGGCTTTTGTTGCTCTCATCATCAACCCACTCATCGCCTTTCTCTTTATGAGGAAAAATCCCTATCCCCTTGTTTTGAAATGCCTACGCGTCAGTGGTATTACAGCTTTCTTCACTCGTAGCTCTGCTGCCAATATCCCTGTCAATATGAAACTCTGCCAAGACCTGGGACTGAATCCTGATACCTACTCTGTCTCCATCCCGCTTGGATCAACCATCAACATGGCCGGCGCTGCCGTTACCATTAATATCTTGACTCTGGCTGCTGTCAATACACTCGGAATCTCGGTAGACTTTGGGACAGCATTTGTACTCAGTGTAGTGGCTGCCATTTCTGCTTGCGGTGCTTCTGGGATTGCTGGGGGGTCACTTCTCCTCATTCCTGTCGCTTGTAGCCTCTTTGGAATTTCCAACGACTTGGCTATGCAGGTTGTCGGAGTCGGCTTTGTGATTGGGGTCGTGCAAGACTCCTGCGAAACAGCTCTGAACTCTTCAACAGATGTCCTCTTTACAGCAGTTACCGAGTATGCTACAAACCGAAAACTTCGTCCCTAGTCTCTGATTCCTCGTTAAATACTTGATTCTATTCGTTTAGGAAATTTTCATGTCCCTCACTCAACGTACGACAAAACTGATCTTAGCGACCTGTCTCGCTTGTTTACTCGCTTATTTTTTAGATTTATCATCAGCAATTTCAGCTGGAATTATCGCCCTCTTAAGCCTCTCCGACACACGCAGAAGCACGCTGAAATTAGCACGTAACCGCCTCTTTTCCATGCTCCTTGCGCTCGCTATTGGTGTTCTAGCCTTTCAACTGACAGGCTTTCACATCTGGAGCCTGGGCCTCTATCTGGCTCTCTATGTCCCTCTTTCTTACAAAATGGGCTGGGAAATCGGCATCACCCCTAGTAGTGTCTTGGTCGGTCATCTCTTGGTACAGGAGTCTACTTCCCCAGAGCTCTTGCTTAATGAAGTGCTCCTCTTTCTCATCGGGACAAGCTTTGCTCTATTGGTCAACCTTTACATGCCCTCTCGCGAGAAAGCCATCCAAAGCTACCATCTTCAGGTCGAAGAAAAATTAAAAGACATCCTGCTTCGTTTTAAATACTATCTGTCGAGGGGAGACGGACGCAATCAAGCCCAACTCGTTGATGAATTAGACAAGCTCCTCGATGAAGCTCTCAAACTAGTCTACCTGGATCACTCGGACCACCTCTTTCACCAGACGGACTACCACATCCACTACTTTGAGATGAGACAGAGACAAAGTCGTATCCTGCGAAATATGGCCCAGCAGATCAATACCTGTCATCTGGCCGCAAGCGAGAGTTTGATTTTGGCCCAGCTCTTTTCGAAGATTGCTGCCCAGCTAAGTCAGACCAATCCTGCTCATGACCTACTTGATGACATCGAAGGCTATCTGCAAGTCTTCCGCAATCGGAGTCTCCCTAAAACACGTGAGGAGTTTGAGACCCGTGCTACCCTCCTGCAGCTACTACGCGAAGCCGAAACCTTCATCCAGGTCAAGGTCGATTTTTACCGAAAATATGGAAACTAGAGCGCAAAGAACCTCAGAGAATTCACAAAAGGTGAACACTTCTGAGGTTCTTATTTTCCCTTAACTCCAATTATCTTTACTGCACAGAAATTAGTCCAGCCTACCTTATTCTATGCAGAATTTAGAGAGTAATTAGAAAAATCTTTTGCCTATCTATTAGGGAAAAAATCCACGAATCGATAATATTCGTAAAACTTTACTAGTGGAGCGCCTAGCCAAGTTCCATAGAAACTTGGCGTTAGTTACTTAGATTGTTACACAAATAAGTAAATTTCCTGAACTACGACACTGAGTTTTACGAATCGATTCCATTTGTAAAACTCAGTTAGTGAGGCAGTTAGGCAAGTCTAATAAGACTTCCCGTAGCCTACTTAGATTGCTTTGCAATCAAGTAGGCTTACTGAATCACATCTTTTCCTCCAACTCTACGTCTGGATACTTGTCTGCAAACCAGCGGAGGGCAAAGTCATTCTCAAAGAGGAATACTGGTTGGTCGAAGCGGTCCTTGGCCAAAATATTGCGGCTTGAGGACATCCGTTCATCCAAGTCCTCAGGCTTAATCCAACGAACGGTCTTTTTACCCATTGGGCTCATGACCACTTCTGCATTGTACTCGCCTTCCATACGGTGCTTAAAGACTTCAAACTGGAGTTGTCCAACAGCGCCTAGCATGTACTCGCCTGTTTGGTAATTCTTGTAAAGCTGAATGGCTCCCTCTTGCACCAATTGCTCAATCCCCTTGTAGAAGGATTTTTGCTTCATGACGTTCTTAGCAGAAACTTTCATAAAAATCTCAGGTGTAAAGGTTGGCAGTGGTTCGAATTCAAACTTGTTTTTTCCAACTGTCAAGGTGTCTCCAACCTGATAAGTACCGGTATCGTAAACCCCGATGATGTCTCCTGCAACAGCATTTGTCACATTCTCACGACTTTCCGCCATAAACTGGGTAACATTAGATAGTTTGGCACCCTTACCAGTACGAGGCAGATTGACACTCATACCTCGCTCAAATTCACCCGATACGATACGCACAAAGGCGATACGGTCTCGGTGACGAGGGTCCATGTTAGCTTGAATTTTAAAGACAAATCCTGAGAAATCCTTGTCATAAGGATCCACAATTTCGCCATCTGTTTTCTTGTGTCCGTGTGGTTCTGGAGCAAACTTAAGGAAGGTCTCAAGGAAGGTCTGCACCCCAAAGTTAGTGAGGGCTGAACCGAAGAAGACCGGTGTCAATTCTCCAGCAAGGATAGCCTCCTCAGAAAATTCATTTCCTGCTTCTTGCAACAGTTCGATATCGTCCTTAACTTGGGCATAGAAAGGATTGCTTCCAAAGAGCTTGTCCCCTTCTTCTAGACTAGCAAAACGCTCATCCCCTTTATAGAGCTCTAAACGTTGGTTATAGAGGTCATACAAGCCCTCAAAAGCTTTCCCCATCCCGATTGGCCAGTTCATTGGATAACTTGCAATACCTAGGACTTCTTCTAGTTCTTGCAAGAGATCTAGTGGTTCACGGCCATCACGGTCCAGCTTGTTCATAAAGGTAAAGACTGGGATGCCACGGTGCTTCACAACCTCAAACAATTTCTTGGTTTGGGCCTCGATACCCTTGGCAGAGTCCACGACCATGACCGCAGCATCCACCGCCATCAAGGTCCGATAGGTATCTTCTGAGAAGTCCTCGTGCCCTGGGGTGTCAAGGATGTTGACGCGCTTGCCATCATAGTCAAACTGCATGACAGATGAGGTTACCGAAATACCACGTTGTTTCTCGATATCCATCCAGTCAGACTTGGCAAAAGTCCCTGTTTTCTTTCCTTTTACCGTACCAGCCTCACGAATCTCGCCCCCAAAGTAGAGCAACTGCTCAGTAATGGTTGTTTTCCCCGCGTCCGGGTGAGAAATAATGGCAAAGGTACGGCGTTTCTTGATTTCTTCTTGAATAGTCATAAGTTCTCTTTCTTTGATTCTCTATTTTTGGTTGTTTCATATAGCTAAGAATGATGTTACATTGGATTTTACCATTCCTTTCAACTCTCCATTATATCGGATTTTGACATTTTTTTCAATTTCTATTTTATGTCAAGCACTGCTAAAATAGAACAGTTCCCCTTGCAATTTCCCAAATAAATGTTACTCTAAATATAGAAAAAGGTGTTGCGCTAACAACACCCCGAAGGGCCGTTTAAGACAGTGGCTGTAATTACATAACTAAAAAATAGCTCGTTAACTCTCTAAAGCTAGAACGGCTATTTTTTGTCTCTTTTACTAATTCAAGGATGAACTTCAGGAATGTGATAACAAAGTTACCAGCTACAAACATAGTGTCAAAGCATCAGAGGGGGACAAATATAGTTACGCCAGTTCACGTTTGCTCTTTGATTTTCATTGAGTATAAGAATTTACAGGTTCTGCACATAAGCATCACCATCCTTTCGATTTCGTAACTACCATCTTCACTTCTCTGTTAAACCATTGTACCATATCATCTTCCTTTTGAAATCCTCTTTTCAAATAAATCATCCTCAATCTCCTTTCTCTATCCTCTGCCTGTCTTTTTTTTACTTTCACCACCCTTATTTATAGGAAAATATGGTAAAATAGAACAGACTAAAAATCATCATTTCACGAAAGGATGCAAGATGAAAATTACGCAAGAAGAGGTAACACACGTTGCCAATCTTTCAAAATTAAGATTCTCTGAAGAAGAAACTGCTGCCTTTGCGACAACCTTGTCTAAGATTGTAGACATGGTTGAATTGCTGGGCGAAGTCGACACAACTGGTATTGCACCTACTACGACCATGGCAGACCGCAAGACCGTGCTCCGCCCGGATGTGGCTGAAGAAGGAACAGACCGTGACCGCCTGTTTAAAAACGTACCTGAAAAAGAAAACTACTATATCAAGGTACCAGCTATCCTAGATGATGGAGGAGATGCCTAATGACTTTTAACAATAAAACCATTGAAGACTTGCACAATCTCCTTGTCTCTAAGGAGATTTCAGCTACTGAATTGACCCAAGCAACACTTGAAGATATCAAGTCTCGAGAGGAAGCTATCAACGCTTTTGTTACCATTGCTGAGGAGCAAGCCCTTGCCCAAGCTAAGGCTATTGATGAAGCTGGAATCGACGCGGATAATGTCCTTTCAGGAATTCCACTGGCTGTTAAGGATAATATCTCTACAGACGGTATCCTCACAACTGCTGCCTCAAAAATGCTCTACAACTACGAGCCTATCTTTGATGCGACAGCCGTTTCCAATGCAAAATCTAAAGGCATGATTGTCGTAGGGAAAACCAACATGGACGAGTTTGCCATGGGTGGTTCAGGTGAGACTTCTCACTACGGTGCGACTAAAAATGCTTGGGACCATAGCAAGGTTCCTGGTGGTTCATCAAGCGGTTCTGCGGCTTCTGTAGCTTCAGGACAAGTTCGCTTGTCACTTGGTTCTGATACTGGTGGTTCCATCCGCCAACCTGCCGCCTTCAACGGGATTGTTGGTCTCAAGCCAACCTACGGAACAGTTTCACGTTTCGGTCTCATTGCCTTCGGTAGCTCATTAGACCAGATTGGACCTTTTGCACCAACTGTTAAAGAAAATGCCCTCTTGCTCAACGCTATTGCCAGCGAAGATGCCAAAGACTCTACTTCTGCTCCTGTCCGCATTGCTGACTTTACTTCAAAAATCGGGCAAGACATCAAGGGCATGAAAATTGCTTTGCCTAAGGAATACCTTGGTGAAGGGATTGACCCAGAGGTTAAAGAAACCATCCTGAATGCAGCCAAACACTTTGAAAAACTTGGTGCTATCGTCGAAGAAGTCAGCCTTCCTCACTCTAAATACGGTGTTGCCGTTTACTACATCATCGCTTCATCAGAAGCCTCATCAAACTTGCAACGCTTTGACGGTATCCGTTACGGCTACCGCGCAGATGATGCGACGAATCTTGATGAAATCTATGTAAACAGCCGTAGCCAAGGTTTCGGTGAAGAGGTAAAACGCCGTATCATGCTAGGTACTTTCAGCCTTTCATCAGGTTACTATGATGCCTACTATAAGAAAGCTGGTCAAGTCCGTACCCTTATCATTCAAGATTTCGAAAACGTCTTTGCAGATTACGACTTGATTTTGGGGCCAACTGCTCCAAGCGTTGCCTATGATTTGGACTCACTCAACCACGATCCAGTTTCCATGTACTTGGCTGACCTTTTGACAATCCCAGTCAACTTGGCAGGTCTCCCAGGAATTTCGATTCCTGCAGGATTCTCTCAAGGTCTACCAGTCGGTCTCCAATTGATTGGTCCTAAGTACTCTGAGGAAACCATTTACCAAGCTGCTGCTGCCTTTGAAGCGACAACAGACTACCACAAACAACAACCTGTGATTTTTGGAGGTGACAACTAATGAACTTTGAAACAGTCATTGGACTTGAAGTCCACGTAGAGCTCAACACCAATTCAAAAATCTTCTCACCTACTTCTGCCCACTTTGGAAATGACCAAAATGCCAACACCAACGTGATTGACTGGTCTTTCCCAGGAGTACTTCCCGTTCTCAATAAAGGTGTTGTCGATGCCGGTATCAAGGCAGCTCTTGCCCTAAACATGGACATCCACAAGAAGATGCACTTTGACCGCAAGAACTACTTCTACCCTGATAATCCAAAAGCCTACCAAATTTCTCAGTTTGATGAACCAATCGGCTACAACGGCTGGATTGAAGTGGAGCTAGAAGACGGTACGACCAAGAAAATCGGTATCGAACGTGCTCACCTAGAGGAAGACGCTGGTAAAAACACCCACGGTACAGATGGCTACTCCTATGTTGACCTCAATCGCCAAGGGGTGCCATTGATTGAGATCGTCTCCGAAGCCGACATGCGTTCCCCAGAAGAAGCCTATGCTTATCTAACTGCCCTAAAGGAAGTTATCCAGTACGCTGGCATTTCTGACGTTAAGATGGAAGAAGGTTCGATGCGTGTGGATGCCAATATTTCCCTTCGTCCTTATGGTCAAGAAAAATTCGGTACCAAGACTGAGTTGAAAAACCTCAACTCCTTCTCAAACGTCCGTAAAGGTCTTGAATACGAAGTCCAACGCCAGGCTGAAATTCTTCGCTCAGGTGGTCAAATTCGCCAAGAAACACGCCGTTACGACGAAGCTAACAAAGCAACCATCCTCATGCGTGTCAAAGAAGGTGCTGCAGACTACCGCTACTTCCCAGAACCAGACCTACCCCTCTTTGAAATCTCTGATGAGTGGATTGAAGAAATGCGTACAGAGTTGCCAGAGTTTCCAAAAGAACGCCGTGCGCGCTACGTATCTGACCTTGGTTTGTCAGACTACGATGCTAGTCAGTTGACTGCAAACAAAGTTACTTCTGACTTCTTTGAAAAAGCTGTTACCCTCGGTGGCGATGCCAAACAAGTCTCTAACTGGCTCCAAGGCGAAGTCGCTCAATTCTTGAATGCTGAAGGCAAGACACTGGAACAAATCGAATTGACACCAGAAAACTTGGTAGAAATGATTGCCATCATCGAAGACGGCACTATTTCTTCTAAGATTGCCAAGAAAGTCTTTGTCCACCTGGCTAAAAATGGCGGTGGCGCGCGTGAATACGTGGAAAAAGCAGGCTTGGTCCAAATCTCAGATCCAGCTATCTTGATTCCAATTATCCACCAAGTCTTTGCGGATAACGAAGCTGCCGTTGCCGACTTCAAATCAGGTAAACGCAACGCAGACAAGGCCTTCACAGGATTCCTTATGAAGGCAACCAAAGGCCAAGCCAATCCACAAGTTGCCCTTCAACTGCTTGCACAAGAGTTGGCGAAATTGAAAGAAAACTAGACAGAACAAAACCAGCCCTAGGGTTGGTTTTTTCTTCTCTACCAACTCCCAATAACTATTTTGGCTTTATTTCCAGAGTATTTTATGGTAAAATGAAGAGTAATAATATTTATTAAAGAGGTAAAAACATGATTGAAGCAAGTAAATTAAAAGCTGGTATGACCTTTGAAACAGCTGACGGAAAATTGATCCGCGTTTTGGAAGCTAGCCACCACAAACCAGGTAAAGGAAACACGATCATGCGTATGAAATTGCGCGATGTCCGTACTGGTTCTACATTTGACACAAGCTACCGTCCAGAGGAAAAATTTGAACAAGCCATCATCGAGACTGTCCCAGCTCAATACTTGTACAAAATGGATGACACAGCCTACTTCATGAATACAGAAACTTACGACCAATACGAAATCCCTGTAGTCAATGTTGAAAACGAATTGCTTTACATCCTTGAAAACTCTGATGTGAAGATCCAATTCTACGGAACTGAAGTGATTGGTGTTACCGTTCCTACTACTGTTGAATTGACAGTTGCAGAAACTCAACCATCTATCAAAGGTGCTACTGTTACAGGTTCTGGTAAACCAGCAACGATGGAAACTGGACTTGTCGTAAACGTTCCAGACTTCATCGAAGCAGGACAAAAACTCGTTATCAACACTGCAGAAGGAACTTACGTTTCTCGTGCCTAATCTCTAGAAAGAGGTCATTCTATGGGAATTGAAGAACAACTTGGCGAAATCGTTATCGCCCCACGTGTACTTGAAAAAATCATTGCTATTGCTACTGCGAAGGTAGAGGGTGTACACTCTTTTTCAAACAAATCAGTATCTGACACCCTTTCAAAACTTTCTCTAGGCCGTGGCGTTTATCTAAAAAACGTGGACGAAGAACTCACAACAGATATCTACCTCTACCTTGAGTACGGAGTAAAAGTTCCTAAGGTAGCTGTTGCTATCCAGAAAGCTGTCAAAGATGCCGTCCGCAATATGGCTGATGTAGAACTCGCTGCTATCAATATCCACGTTGTAGGTATCGTCCCAGATAAAACACCAAAACCAGAATTGAAAGATCTATTTGACGAGGACTTCCTCAATGACTAGTCCACTATTAGAATCTAGACGCCAACTCCGTAAATGCGCTTTTCAAGCTCTCATGAGCCTTGAATTTGGTACGGATGTCGAAACTGCTTGTCGTTTCGCCTATACTCATGATCGTGAAGATACGGATGTGCAGCTTCCAGCCTTTTTGACAGAGCTCGTTTCTGGTGTTCAGGCTAAAAAGGAAGAACTAGACAAGCAAATCACACAGCATTTAAAAGCAGGTTGGACTATTGAACGCTTAACGCTCGTGGAGAGAAACCTCCTTCGCTTGGGAGTCTTTGAAATCACTTCATTTGACACTCCTCAGCTGGTTGCTGTTAATGAAGCTATCGAGCTTGCAAAGGACTTCTCAGATCAAAAATCTGCCCGTTTTATCAATGGACTGCTCAGCCAGTTTGTAACAGAAGAACAGTAAAAAGAAAAAGTGTTTGACAATTATCAAACACTTTTTTCTTTGCCTCCCACTATCTAAAAAAATGATAATAGATATAATTGTAAACAAAAATCCAGATAGGTTTTGCATGATTGAGAAAGTTAAAAAAACTATGGCAGAGAATCGTTAATCTCAGATTGTCGGTAGAAAGATAAACAAGGGCAAAAAAGAGACCAATCAGACTATAATATAATAAACTAATTGGGTCCCGGTGAGATAGTATCAAATGACTAAGTCCAAAGATAAGGCCTGATAAGATGACATCTAAATAGTACTTTGACTTAGGAAAGAAGGTATTCATAAAATACCCTCTATCAAGAGTCTCCTCAAAAACAGGACCGATGATTACAGGCAGGATAAAAGATAAGATAGTCGATAAAAAAGTTGGTTGTCCATTTGAAAGAACCACGGTAAAATACTCATCATGAATATTCCTATGATTAATCAAATGAGCATAGCGTGTCCAAAAATTACCGAGAATCTGATAAACCACATAAGTTGCAAATAAGTGGAAGACAAATGACCAGTTCCAGCTCTTTTTCTCAAAGATAAAGAGCATCTTTTGCTTTTTTAACCACCAAATTAATAGAAGGCAAATTCCTACTAATCCTATTGTTAAAATAAGAGAATAGACATCAGCGCCTAACCCTAAAATGATTGCCACATACAATCCAATTGTTTGTGGTAAATAGGTAGATAGTAAAATAATAAGCAAAAATATTCCAAATTGTCCTAGTTTCTTTGTGTTTCTCATCGTACTTTTTTTGAAAGATTATCCTGCTCGGAAGCCGTACTTCCAAGCATCTCTATAAGAATTAAGTGCCCCTTGCCCCATATAGGGAGCAAATTCTCTATAATATAAGCATCTACCATATCCATCTTCCCAAACAGCAAGGCCACCTGAAGTTTTCTCTAAGTCCTCAGTTGAAAGAACTGTAAATGTTTCTGTACCTGTCATTGCAAGTACCTTCTTAAAATAAATTTTTGTAAGCTTACATCTACAGTATACATCTTTTTTATCTATTTTATAGTCCATCTCCTCAACTGTCAATTTTTCAACCTGAATAGCATTTTCAATAAAAAATGAGACCTTTCTAGTCTCATTTAGTCATTCTTAGTATTTTCTAAAGCGTTGGTAACGTTCTTCGATAAGTTGGTCGAGTGGTAGTTCTTTCAACCTATCTAGTTCTGCACGCAATTCATTTTTAACGCAAGCTAGCAGTTCTTTACTTGAGAAATCCTCTTCTGGAATTATCTTGTCTACGATTCCCATTTCTAGAAGTTCATGTGAAGTGATTTTCATCAGCTCCGCTGCTTCCATAGCACGACTTCCATCCTTCCAAAGGATAGAGGCAAATCCTTCAGGGCTAAGTACTGCGTAGATTGAGTTTTCTAACATCCAGACACGGTTAGCTACGGCTAGAGCTAGGGCCCCACCAGATCCACCTTCACCGATAATAATCGCGATGATTGGAACCTTGAGGTCACTCATTTCCATCAGGTTTCGGGCAATTGCTTCACCTTGTCCACGTTCCTCGGCACCAACACCTGGGTAAGCACCCGCCGTATTGATAAAAGTCACAACTGGACGGCCAAACTTCTCCGCTTGTTTCATCAAGCGTAGAGCCTTACGATAGCCTTCTGGATGTGGTTGCCCAAAATTTCGTTTGAGGTTATCATGAAGACTCTTCCCCTTTTGGATACCAACGACTGTTACTGCTTGGTCACCTAACCAACCAATTCCTCCAATGACCGCACCATCATCACGGAAAGAGCGATCTCCATGCAATTCGATAAACTCGTCAAAAATTCCATTGGCAAAATCAAGTGCGGTCAAGCGACTCTGCTCGCGTGCCTCTCTGACTATTTTTGCAATATTCATCCGCGACTTCCTCCATGCAATCTTACTAATTTAGCAATTGTTTCAGGCAATTCTCTCCGTTTAACAATTGCATCAACAAATCCATGTTCAAGCAGAAATTCTGCCTTTTGGAAGTCATCCGGCAAGGTCTCACGAACTGTATTTTCGATAACACGACGCCCAGCAAAACCAACCAAACTTTGGGGTTCCGCTAGGATAATATCACCTTCCATAGCAAAAGAAGCGGTCACTCCACCTGTTGTCGGATCGGTTAAAATAGTTAGGTAAAAAAGTCCTGCCTTGGAATGACGTTGAACTGCCGCAGAAATCTTAGCCATCTGCATCAAGCTCATGATTCCTTCTTGCATACGGGCTCCACCAGAAGCTGTGAAGAGAACGACTGGCAAGTTTTCTACCGTTGCATACTCAAACAAGCGCGTGATTTTTTCACCCACAACTGTTCCCATAGAAGCCATGATAAAGTTAGAATCCATGATCCCAAGGGCAACTTTTTGCCCCTTGATGCTTGCTGTACCAGTTAGTACTGCTTCATCCAAACCTGTCTTTTCACGCATTGTTGCAAGTTTTTTCTGATAGCCAGGAAAGTTTAATGGATCTTGAGTTTCAATACCTGTAAACATCTCCACAAAGCTACCAGAATCAATCGTCAAATCCAAGCGTTCCTGAGCTGAAATACGGAAAGTATAGCTACAATGGGGACAAATTCGTTCGCTCCCAAGATCCTTTTGATAAATGGTGTGTTTACAACCAGGACACTGGGAGAAGAGTTCATCCGGAACCTCAGGTTTGGCTTGTGGTTTCTGCCTTACGGAACGGTTAGGATTGATCCGAATATACTTATCCTTTTTACTAAATAGAGCCATAACTCCCCCTTTTAGTTCTCATACTGTTTGAAAGTCTATTCTTTTTCTTGGTATTTTGGCAAGAAAGTTTCCATCAAGAAGGAAGTATCGTAGTCACCAGCGATAACTCGGCGGTCTGAAATCAGATCCAACTGGAAGTCTGCATTGGTTTGCACTCCTTCAATATCAAGTTCATAAAGTGCCCGTTGCATCTTCATAAGAGCATCAAAACGATTCTCCCCATGAACAATGATTTTGGCAATCATACTATCATAGTAAGGGGGAATGGTATAACCTGGATAAACTGCTGAGTCCACGCGCAAGCCAACTCCACCACTCGGTAGATAGAGATTGGTAATTTTACCTGGGCTTGGAGCAAAGTTAAATGCTGGATTTTCCGCATTGATCCGGCACTCGATAGCATGACCTCGTAGGACGATATCTTCTTGTTTGAAAGGTAAGGGTTGCCCGGCAGCAATGCGAATCTGTTCCTTCACGATATCAACACCTGAAACAAACTCTGTGACTGGGTGCTCCACTTGCACACGAGTATTCATTTCCATGAAGTAGAAATTGCCACTCGCTTCATCGAGAAGAAATTCAATCGTCCCTGCATTTTCATAGCCTACAGACTCTGCAGCTCGAACAGCCGCAGCACCAATTTCATTACGAAGTGTTTTACCAATCGCAATGGACGGACTTTCTTCTAAGACCTTTTGGTTATTCCGTTGAAGTGAACAGTCCCGTTCACCAAGATGGACAACATGACCCTCTTGGTCCGCAAGAATCTGAACTTCGATATGACGAGCTGGATAAATCACACGCTCAAGATACATAGCGCCATTTCCAAAATTGGCCTTGGCTTCGCTGGATGCTGTTTCAAAGGCTGCGACCAAGTCTTCTGCCTTTTCAACCTTACGAATTCCTTTTCCACCACCACCTGCCGATGCCTTAAGCATGACTGGATAGCCAATTTTTTCTGCAACTGCAAGTGCCTCTTCAGCTGTATGAACTTCACCATCAGACCCTGGGATAACTGGAACTCCAGCCTTGATCATTTGCTCACGCGCATTGATCTTATCTCCCATGGTATCCATTACAGCCCCAGAAGGGCCGATAAACTTAATCCCCACTTCATCACACATCGTAGCAAACTTGGAGTTTTCGCTAAGAAAACCAAAACCTGGGTGGATGGCTTCTGCTTCTGTCAATACTGCAGCAGATAAAATAGCATTGATATTGAGATAAGACTCTGTCGCCTTACCAGGTCCGATACAGATAGCTTCATCCGCTAGGAGTGTGTGAAGAGCTTCCTTATCAGCAGTTGAATAGACTGCTACGGTTGCAATGCCCAATTCACGCGCAGCTCGAATAATGCGAACCGCAATCTCACCACGGTTGGCAATCAAAATTTTACGAAACATGGAGAACCTCCTTAGTTTCCAATTGCAAAGGTAAGAGTACCACTCGCTGCAAGCTTACCATCTACTTCAGCCTTTGCTTCAACCACAGCAATCGTACCACGACGTTTGACAAAAGTAGCCGTCATGACTAATTGGTCACCTGGTACAACTTGCTTCTTAAACTTAACCTTGTCCATGCCAGCATAGAAGACCAGTTTCCCTTTATTTTCAGGTTTGGACAATTCCAAGACACCAGCAGTCTGAGCCAAGGCTTCCATGATAAGAACACCTGGCATAACTGGGTATTGAGGAAAATGACCATTGAAGAAAGGTTCGTTGATGGTCACATTTTTAATGGCAACAATGGTATCCTCGCTCACTTCCAAGACACGATCCACTAGGAGCATGGGGTAGCGATGGGGTAGCGCTTCTTTGATTCCTTGAATATCAATCATTTGATACGTACCAATCCTTTACCGAATTCAACCATTTCTTCGTTAGAAACAAGAATTTCTGTCACCACACCATCCTTGGGCGCAGGAATCTCATTCATGACTTTCATGGCTTCGATGATTACCAAAGTCTGGCCTTTCTTGACACTGTCACCGACTGTGACAAAGGCAGGTTTATCTGGTCCAGCAGCTAAGTATGCCACCCCTACAAGTGGGCTTTCAACGACATCACCCTCTGGAGCAACCGTCGTTTCAGCTGGCGCTGGTACTTCTTCTACTGCACTCTCTACCGGAGTCGAAGGGGCTGAAACTGCTGGACTAGCAACCACTGCAGCTGACGTTGAAGGAACTGGAGCTGGCGCTTCAGAAACCATTCTTGCTTCATTCTTACTAAACTGCAGCTCGTCCGTTCCGTTTTTATAAGAAAATTCTCTCAAACTTGATCGGTCAAATTGAGCCATCAAGTCCTTGATCTCATTTAAATTCATAATTATTTATTCTCCCAACGTTTGAAAGCAAGAACCGCATTGTGTCCACCAAAACCAAATGTATTTGAAATGGCATAAGGGATTTCTTGCTCCAAGCCTTGTCCATAAACGACATTCGCTTCGATATAGTCTGACAACTCGCTTGTTCCAGCTGTTTTTGGCACGAAGTTATGACGCATGGCTTCGATTGTAGCAATTGCTTCAACTGCCCCTGCAGCCCCGAGCAAGTGTCCTGTAAAGGACTTGGTGGAAGATACAGGTACTTCTTTACCAAGAACAGCTACGATCGCACCACTTTCACCTTTTTCATTAGCAGGAGTTGAAGTTCCGTGGGCGTTGACGTAAGCTACTTGCTCTGGAGAAATTTCTGCTTCTTCCAAAGCCAGTTTAATCGCCTTAATCGCACCTTGACCTTCTGGATGAGGTGAAGTCATATGGTAAGCATCACAGGTATTTCCATAACCAACTACTTCAGCCAAGATAGTTGCACCACGTTTTTCAGCATGTTCAAGGCTTTCAAGAACCAACATCCCTGAACCTTCTCCCATCACAAAACCATTACGGTCTTTGTCAAATGGAATAGAAGCACGAGTTGGATCCTCTGTAGTTGATAGGGCAGTCAACGCTTGGAAACCAGCAATAGCAAAAGGAGTGATAGATGATTCTGATCCACCAACTAACATGACATCTTGGAAACCAAACTTGATTGAACGGAAGGCATCGCCAATAGCATCATTTGATGAGGCACAGGCTGTATTGATTGATTTACAAACACCGTTTGCTCCAAAGCGCATGGCAACATTTCCTGAAGCCATATTTGGCAAGGCTTTTGGAAGTGTCAATGGCTTAACACGTTTTGGGCCTTTTTCATGAAGACGGATAACTTGGTCTTCGATTTCTTTAATTCCCCCAATACCTGAGGCAACGATGACACCAAAACGATCTTTATCAATTGCTTCTACATCAAGATTAGCATTTGTCACCGCTTCTTGAGCTGCGTACAAGGCATACAAAGAATAGTTATCAAAACGGTTGGTATCTTTTTTGACAAAGTATTTATCAAATGGGAAATCTTGGACTTCTGCCGCATTGTGCACAGCAAATTCGCTGTGGTCAAACTTAGTGATTTCTCCAATCCCAATTTTCCCAGTTTGCAAACTGTTCCAAAATTCTTCTGGAGTATTTCCGATAGGAGAGGTCAATCCATAACCTGTTACTACAACTCGATTTAGTTTCATCTGTCTTACCTATATCTTTCCTTATTTTTTACATGCTAAGTCCGCCATCAACAGCGAGAACTTGTCCAGTCAAATAATCCTGTCCAGCCAGGAACACTGTAGCATCTGCGATATGTTCTGCTTGTCCAAAACGCTTCATTGGGATTTGGGCCAATGTCGCTTCCTTGACCTTATCAGACAAAACAGCAGTCATATCCGATTCGATCATCCCTGGTGCAAGGGCATTTACGCGTACATTGCGATTGGCAACTTCACGTGCTACTGACTTGGTAAAACCAATCAAACCTGCTTTAGAAGCTGCATAGTTGGCCTGCCCAATATTTCCCATCAAACCTACCACACTGGACATATTGATGATTGCACCTTCACGTGCCTTTATCATCTGTTTCAAGACTGCTTGCGTCATGTTGAAGGCACCTGTCAAGTTGATCTTAATCACTTTTTCAAAGTCTTCTTCGGTC
Organism: Streptococcus sp. 517s; assembly: GCF_054445985.1. Taxonomy (NCBI): domain Bacteria; kingdom Bacillati; phylum Bacillota; class Bacilli; order Lactobacillales; family Streptococcaceae; genus Streptococcus; species Streptococcus sp. 517s. The sequence goes on from NZ_CM136847.1 coordinate 1,457,333, forward strand.
ATCTTAAGCATGAGCGTATCTTGAGTGATCCCAGCATTGTTGACCAAGACATCGACAGAACCGAGTTCTGCAATCGCTTGTTCTACCATACGCTTGGCGTCTGCAAAGTCTGAAACATCACCTGAGATTGGTACTACTTTGACGCCGTAGTTTGAAAACTCAGCCAGCAAGTCTTCTGAGATCGTCCCACGACTATTCAAAACTACATTAGCGCCTAGTTTGGCAAATTTGTGAGCAATGGCAAGTCCGATACCACGACTTGAACCTGTAACAAAGATATTTTTATTTTTTAGTTGCATTCTATTCTCCTATTTCCTGTTGTATTTTCTGGGAGAAGGGGTCACTAGTTTCCTAGCAAAGCATCCAAGCTTGTTTGATCTTCAACGTTAGCTAGCTGAGCAGTTTTATCGATTTTTTTGACAAATCCTGATAGGACTTTTCCAGGGCCGATTTCAATAAAGTTGGTTACCCCAGCATCCTGCATCACAGCAATACTTTCATAAAAACGAACAGGTTCTTTTACCTGACGCGTCAAGAGCTCTTGGATTCGATCTTTTCCCATAACAGTAGCTTCCGTATTGCCGACTAGTGGGCAAGTAAAATCAGAGAAACCCACTTCCTCAAGAGCTTCAGCTAGTTTCTGACTGGCTGGCTCTAAAAGTGCTGTATGGAAAGGGCCAGATACATTTAAAGGAATCAATCGTTTTGCTCCTGCTTCCTGCAAGAGTTCAACTGCGCGGTCAACCGCAGCCACCTCGCCACCGATAACGATTTGGCTTGGGGTGTTGTAGTTGGCTGGAGTCACTACTCCAACTTTAGAGGCTGTTTCACAAGCTTCCTCAATCACTTCAACTGGAGTATTAAGAACGGCAACCATCTTTCCAGAGCCTGCTGGTGCAGCCTCTTCCATATAAGCACCACGCTTAGCAACCAAGGCAACTGCATCCTCAAAGTCCAAGGTACCACTTGCTACAAGAGCAGAATATTCCCCAAGAGACAGTCCTGCCACCATATCTGGCTGATAGCCTTTTTCTTTCAATAGTCGGTAAATAGCAACGGATGTAGCTAGAATAGCTGGTTGCGTGTAACGAGTCTGATTTAACTTTGCTTCATCATTGTCAATCAAGTCACGAAGGTCATACCCTAAGACTTGGCTAGCTTGGTCAATTGTTTCCTTGACGATAGGGTAGCAATCATAGAGATCACGTCCCATCCCTAGATACTGAGCACCTTGGCCCGCAAATAGAAAGGCTGTTTTAGTCATTTCTTGTAACTCCTGCCCAACGAGCAGCTTCTTCTTGAATTTTTTCAGCTGCACCGTAGTAGATATCTTTTAAGATTTCTTCAACAGTTTCTTCTTTAGAAATCAAACCTGCAATCTGGCCGGCCATCACTGAACCGCCATCCACATCACCATGGACAACAGCTTTAGCTAAAGCTCCTGCACCCATTTGCTCAAAGATTTCTAAATCTGGATTTTCTTGTTTAAAGGCATCTTTTTCAGCTTGTTCGAAATCACGAGTCAACTGGTTTTTAATGGCACGAACTGCGTGTCCAAAATGTTGTGCTGAAATCGTTGTATCAATATCACGAGCTTTTAAAATTTTAGCTTTATAGTTTGGATGAGCATTAGACTCTTTGGCAACTACAAAACGAGTTCCTACTTGAACAGCTTCTGCGCCAAGCATAAACCCAGCCGCTGCCCCCTCACCATCTGCAATACCACCGGCAGCAATAACTGGAATTGAAACAGCTGCAGCAACTTGGCGAACCAAGGTCATCGTTGTTAATTTACCAATGTGTCCACCAGCTTCCATCCCTTCTGCAATAACTGCATCGGCACCAATTTTTTCCATGCGTTTTGCCAAAGCAACACTAGGAACAACAGGAATAACTGTAATTCCTGCATCATGGAAACGGTTCATGTATTTACTTGGATTTCCAGCACCAGTTGTAACCACCTTAACCCCTTCTTCAATCACGAGATCAACGATGTCTTCTACAAATGGAGACAGAAGCATAATGTTTACACCAAAAGGTTTATCCGTAAGTGATTTGATTTTATCGATATTAGCCTTTACGACCTCTTTAGGTGCATTTCCACCACCGATGATCCCCAAACCACCAGCTTTTGATACCGCACCAGCCAAGTCCCCATCCGCAACCCAGGCCATTCCTCCTTGAAAAATAGGATAATCAATGTTCAATAATTCTGTAATACGTGTTTTCATAGTGCCTCCATCATTCCTTGCTTACGTAATAGTTCGATAAGTTTATCATTTGAATTTCAAACTATTACCTAAACAAGAGGGAGCGGGTCTCCCCTACTCCTTCTAGTAATATGCTAATTATTTTGTTTGCTCTTCAACGTAAGCAACCAAGTCACCAACTGTTTTCAAGTTATCTTCTGCTTCGATTTGGATATCAAAAGCATCTTCAATTTCAGAGATTACTTGGAACAAGTCCAATGAATCTGCATCCAAATCATCAAAAGTAGATTCAAGTGTTACTTCTGATGCGTCTTTTCCAAGTTCTTCAACGATAATTTCTTGTACTTTTTCAAATACTGCCATGATAGGACTCCTTTAAAATATAAAATTTTATAACTATGTGTTTACCACATGATTACCTAGATTGTAAGAATGAGTGTGCTCCATGTCAAACCTCCACCGAAGCCTGATAGGAGAATCGTCTGGCTACCATCTAAACGAATCATACCATTCTCCACACACTCTGAGAGCAAAATCGGGATACTTGCTGCACTGGTATTTCCATACTCCATCATATTGGCAGGAAGCTTATCTCGGTCTACACCGATTTTCTTAGCCATCTTATCCAAAATGCGGATATTTGCCTGATGAAGCAAGAGATAATCCAAGTCCGATGCTGCGATTGGACCATTTTCAATGGTTTCCTTGATTGATCTAGCAACATCACGATTTGCAAAATCAAAAACTGCTCGTCCATCCATCTTCAGAAAAGCAGGAACTGCTTCTTGAACTGAGAAAGGCGAAGCCAAAGCCGTTTGACCATAGGTCAAACACTCGCTCCGAGAACCATCCGTATAGAGACTTTCCACGAGGAAGTGCCGTGTTTCGCTCGCTTCCAAGAGAACGCCACCAGCACCATCTCCAAAGAGAACAGCTGTCGAACGATCAGACCAATCAACTGCCTTGGATAAGGTTTCAGCCCCGATAACAATCCCTTTTTTGAACTGTCCAGAACTTAAAAACTTTTCAGCAGTTGAAAGAGCGAATACAAAGCCACTGCAAGCTGCTGTTAGATCAAAGGCGAAAGCTCTATGAGCTCCGATATTTGCCTGAACCCGAGCTGCCGTAGAAGGCATCATCGAATCTGGAGTAATCGTTGCCACAATGATAAAATCAATCTGATCCGCTGTTAAGCTTCCTTTATCCAATAAGCTCTTCGCAACTTCTGTCGCCAAGTCACTTGTAGATTCCGTTTTTGAAATATGTCTCTGTTTAATTCCTGTCCGACTTGAAATCCACTCATCGCTTGTATCCATGATGTGAGCCAAGTCATGATTAGTGACCACTTGCTCTGGAACATAATGAGCAACTTGGCTTATTTTAGCAAAGGCCATTATTTCAAATCCTCCAAAAATTGATAAAGGTTCGTCAAGCCTCTGCCCATGACTTTCTTTTCCTCGGGACTCATGCCGTCAATAATTCTTTCGACCATGGCCTTGTGGAATCGTTTGTGAAGGCGGTGAAGCAAACGACCTTTCTTTGTCAAATGCAGATAGACCACACGACGGTCTTGGTCAGAACGAATACGCTCAATGTAACCCTTTCTTTCTAGGTTATTCAAGCTGGTCGTAACTGTTCCCAGGGTCACCATCAGTTCTTTGGAAACCTTACTAGGCGTCGCCTCAGGGAACTTCCCAATCACATCAATCGTGTGCATTTCTTTGATGGAGATGTCTTTGAATCGACTACCTCGTAAGCTAACCTCCTCAATCACAAGGACGTTATTGAAAATAGATGTTAAATAATCATTTACTTGTTGGTAGTCCAAACTTTTTCCCTCCTCCTCAAAAAACTTTCACAATCAAAACATTTGATAGAAAAAGTATAACAAACTTCAAAGAATTGTGCAAGTATTTTTTTATTTTCCTGAAAATTTTGGTCTTCTTCTTTCAGAATGTGCTCGAACCCCTTCTTTAAAATCTTCAGTTAAAGATAATGATTCCTGCAATTTCAATTCCAATTCGGCATAATCTTGCCAATCTTTAAATTGACTTTCCCAAACTAGCTTTTTAATCGCTGCGTACGAGTTTGCTGAACCTCGTCTTAGTTTTTTCAGAACTTGTTCTCTTGTTTTTTCTAATTTGTCAGCTTCACAAACGCGGTATACTACGCCCCATTCCAGTGCTTTTTCTGCGGTCAAGGCTTCACCTGTCATAGCAAGTTGTGCAGCTCGTGTTACCCCGATACTACGACTCAAGAGATGAATCCCACCAGCGTCCGGCGCCAACCCAACTCCAACAAAGGCTTGGATGAATTTTGCCTTGTCAGTCGCCAAGCAAAAATCAACTGCTACTGCCATATTTGCCGCAGCACCTGCAACTGCTCCATCTACCTCCATCAAAACAGGCTTAGGAATTTGCTTGATTTTAAAAGAAATTGTATTGACTAATTCTGCAATCTTATTCAAAGAAGGAATGTCATCCTCGTCCACTGCTCGTTTCATCTCAACCAAGTCTCCCCCAACTGAAAAGACCTTCCCATTAGCATTAATCAAGATGAACTGAACAGCTTGATCCTGCTCTGCTAGGGTCAAAGCTTCTAAAATCTCCTCACACATTGGGATATGGAAACCATTTGCCACTTCAGGACGATTCAAAGTAATAATAGCAAGATCATCTACGATCTGATATAAGATATGATTCATAGCTTCTCCTTTTCTTTTGTAAGACAATGAAATTATTTTATTTTCAAAGTATACCTTTTTTTGGATAAAGAGGCAAGGAAAAACTAAAGGAAAGTGTCTCAGCTGATTATTTCCCCACCGTTTATGAATGTAAATAAAATTTGACTCTCTTACTTTTAAACTGTTGTCGCTTTTCAGAATAAGTTAGCATTTACTTCTATTAAAACAGGGAGCTATTTTCTTCATTGAAAAAAGCCTCTCTTTCTGCTATAATCGTATAAAATACTTACTTGAGGAGTCCCTATGAAGGTTGTAAAATTTGGCGGAAGCTCGCTTGCTTCTGCTAGTCAGTTAGAAAAAGTTTTAAACATCGTTAAAAGCGATAAAGAGCGCCGTTTTGTAGTCGTTTCTGCACCGGGTAAACGCAACGCTGAGGATACCAAGGTTACCGACGCTTTGATCAAATACTATCGTGACTATGTAGCGGGAAATGATATCAGCAAGAGCCAAAACTGGATCATCGATCGCTATGCGGCTATGGTGAGTGAACTAGGCCTAAAACCTGCCGTTTTAGAAAAGATTTCTAAAAGCATTCGGGCCTTGGCAACTCTTCCTATAGAAGACAATGAATTTCTCTATGATACCTTCCTAGCGGCCGGAGAAAATAACAATGCCAAACTCATTGCAGCCTACTTCAACCAAAACGGCATTGATGCACGCTATGTCCACCCAAGAGAAGCTGGGATTGTTGTCACAAGTGAACCAGGAAACGCACGTATCATCCCATCTAGTTATGATAAGATTGAAGGCTTGGCTGACAGCAACGAAGTCCTTGTTATTCCTGGTTTCTTTGGGGTCACTAAGGAAAATCAAATCTGTACCTTCTCACGTGGAGGTTCAGATATTACTGGTTCCATTATCGCAGCAGGTGTTAAGGCTGATCTCTATGAAAACTTTACGGACGTAGATGGTATCTTTGCTGCCCACCCTGGTATTATCCATCAACCACACTCCATTCCTGAATTAACCTACCGTGAAATGCGTGAGTTGGCTTACGCTGGATTTTCTATCCTTCATGACGAAGCCCTTCTTCCTGCCTACCGCGGAAAAATTCCTCTTGTTATCAAAAATACCAACAATCCTGACCATCCAGGAACTCGTATCGTTCTGAAACACAGTAGCGATAAATTCCCAGTCGTTGGGATCGCTGGTGATTCTGGATTCGTCAGCATCAACATGTCTAAATACCTCATGAACCGCGAGGTTGGATTCGGTCGTAAGATTCTTCAAATCCTTGAAGATCTTAACATTGGTTGGGAACACATGCCAACAGGTATCGACGATCTTTCAATCATCCTTCGTTCCCGTGAATTGACTCCTATCAAAGAAGAAGAAATTCTGCGTCAGTTAGTTCAAAAAGCCGAAGTGGACCATGCTGAAATCGAACATGACCTTTCAATCATTATGATTGTCGGAGAAAAGATGAAGAGCCATATCGGGGTAACTGCTACTGCAACACGCGCTCTATCTGAAAACAAAATCAACATCCAGATGATGTCCCAAGGCTCAAGTGAAGTTTCCATCATGTTTGTTGTCAATAAAGAGCAAGAAAAGGCAGCTATCAAGGCTCTCTACCACGCCTTTTTCGATGAAAGTAAGGAAGATTAATCATGGCCCAATCACTCAATAAAGTCATTGACCTACAAACCACTGGAACATCCTATCTTTCCATCTCGGGAAAAGTCGGAAAATTTCTAGTCGGGGATCAAGCCTTAGAGTTTTATCCTGATGTCAATGTCGAACAATATATCCAAATCCCCTGGTCCAGCATTCAACAAATCGGAGCCAACGTAACTGGTCGCAAAATCAGCCGCCACTTTGAAGTCTTCACTGATCAAGGAAAATTCCTCTTTGCTTCCAAAGACTCTGGAGCTATTCTCAAAATCGCTCGGGAAAAACTTGGCAATGACAAGGTTGTGAAACTTCCTACTTTACTCCAGACCATTGGTCAAAAATTCAAAAATCTATTTGCAAAAAAGTAGAAACTTTAGTATAATCATAGCAACGGATAAGTAGGTTATCCTCTTCTTCCAGAAAGTCTGCGGGTGCTGCGAGCAGATAGGAGGGGTAAGTGAAATTCTACCGTTAGTAACAATTACATACACAATCAAGTGCACACCTGTGAAGTTGGATGGAACCGTGGCCCTGCCACTCCAACGCTTTGTCAGGTGTGTTTTTTTCATAAAGGAGTTCTTATGTTAGATATTAAACGTATTCGTACAGACTTTGATGCTGTCGCAGAAAAATTGGCTACACGTGGTGTAGATCCTGCTGTCTTAAACGAGATGAAAGAAATCGATGCTAAACGTCGTGACATCTTGGTCAAGGTTGAAAACCTCAAGGCAGAACGCAACACAGTTTCAGCTGAGATTGCCCAAGCCAAGCGCAACAAGGAAAATGCTGATGACAAGATTACTGCAATGCAAACCCTATCTGCTGAAGTCAAAGCCTTGGATGCTGAATTGACGGACATCGATGCTAAATTGACAGAATTTACCACTACTCTTCCAAACATCCCCGCTGACAGTGTTCCTATCGGAGCTGACGAAGATGACAATGTGGAAGTCTGCCGTTGGGGTACTCCACGTGAGTTTGACTTTGAACCAAAAGCTCACTGGGATCTTGGTGAAGACTTGGGTATCCTTGACTGGGAACGTGGAGCAAAAGTTACTGGTGCTCGCTTCCTCTTCTATAAAGGCCTTGGTGCTCGTTTGGAACGTGCCATCTACAACTTTATGTTGGATGAGCATGGAAAAGAGGGCTATACTGAAGTCATCACACCATACATGGTTAACCATGATTCTATGTTTGGTACTGGTCAATATCCAAAATTCAAGGAAGATACTTTTGAATTGAAAGACACTAATTATGTCCTTATTCCTACCGCCGAAGTGCCTTTGACAAACTACTATCGCGATGAAATCCTTGACGGTAAAGACCTACCAATCTACTTTACCGCTATGAGTCCGTCATTCCGTTCTGAGGCTGGTTCTGCCGGTCGTGATACACGTGGCTTGATTCGTTTGCACCAATTCCACAAGGTTGAAATGGTTAAATTTGCCAAGCCAGAGGAATCTTACGAAGAATTGGAAAAGATGACAGCCAACGCTGAAAACATCCTTCAAAAACTCAATCTTCCGTACCGCGTTGTTGCACTCTCTACTGGAGACATGGGCTTCTCAGCTGCTAAGACTTACGACTTGGAAGTTTGGATTCCAGCCCAAAATACTTACCGTGAAATCTCAAGCTGTTCAAATACAGAAGATTTCCAAGCCCGTCGTGCCCAAATCCGTTACCGTGATGAAGTCGATGGCAAGGTAAAACTCCTTCACACCTTGAACGGTTCTGGACTTGCAGTTGGACGTACAGTGGCTGCTATTCTTGAGAACTACCAAAATGAAGATGGTTCTGTGACCATTCCAGAAGTTCTTCGTCCATATATGGGTGGAGCTGAAGTTATCAAACTATAAAAAATAAGGTTTAGCTATTTTAGCTAGACCTTTTTTCGTAACCAAATCAGATAACCAACCAAGACAAAGAATAAAATAGTGAGGCATATAACAGTTTCAGCAAACACCAGATAATCCAGAAATGGAAGTTTCAAAATTCCTTGAGCCATCTTGAGCGAAGTAGCTGTGATAATGGTTGGAAAAGTGAGGGCTGAGAAGGCTGGTTGAAAGCCTTGTTTTAAAATATTAGGCAGGCGAGTTAAAACAAAGAAAAAGAAGGATTGAGATGCCAAAATCATGACGATCAAGAGCCAAGTCGGTAGGCTTGCTCCTCCAACTCGAACTAGGGAAGCCAAGAGTAGAGAAAAGGGAGCACAGTAGATTCCTTCTTGTCCAAGCAAGGCCACTGGGAGTGGATGTTTCTTTAGATCGCTATAAATAAGCGGATAGAGATAGAAGGTCAAGACAAAACCAAAACTCAAGGTTGCATAGGCAATTTCAATGATTCCGACAAGAGGATAGGTCAAGGCTGCTACTGCTATCCCCACATAGAGCACCGTCCAGCTTGGAGTCGCATTGACCCTCCGACCCGGACAGGCAAATTTGATGGTAAAAGTCGCAATCAAAACCAAATCCAAGAGAAAGGAAAACCACCAGAGCCCTTGTGCTACTGAAGGAAGAGCAGGGAAGACACGAAAGACATAGGTCGCTAAAATCATCCCAGCCATAGGAAAAGTGGCCATCCCTGATAAAAGAGGGGGCTTGGCCAATTCTTGCTTGGTTTCTTCCCAATTAAAAAGATGAAGAATCAGAAAGAAAAGCCACAAAACTAATCCAGTCAGACTCAATAAATGCGACAGAACTGGCCAAGTATCTGCAATCAGATTTCCTGCACCTGCTAAACCTAACAAACAACCAGAAAATACCAAGGGGAGCTTTTTCATCCGAGCCTCCAATAATCATGTTATTATTAGTATAGCATAAAAGCGCTTAAAATAGCACAGAAAAATGAAGACTGGATGAATCAGCCTTCATTTTTTCTCTATGATTCGAACTAAGCATACGGTTGTAATTCTGGGTTAATAGGCGTATTGGCTAGGTTGTTGGCATAGTTGCAGAGGCTGGCAAGACTAACACCGAGAACCACGTCCAAGGCATTTTGTTGCGTGTAGCCAGCTTCCAAAAATTCAGCCAAGGCTTCATCTCCTACACGCCCTTTGGTATTGATGACCGCCAAGGTAAACTTAGCTAGAGTATCTAGTTTTGGATCTGTCTCGATTGGAGTACGGTTGCGGAGTGCTTGTAGAAGATCATCATTCATCTGGATTTGTTTGATTGAAAAGGCTGTGTGACCTGCGACGCAGAAAGCACAACCATTGGTTACGGCAGCTGTGATTTGCACTACTTCGCGTTCCACTGGTGTTAAGCTATTGCGACGGTTGATGGCTCCGACAGTTCTGTAGGCTTCAAGCGCGGTTGGGGCATTGGCCAAGAGACCGATTAGGTTGGGAATATAGCCATTGTTGTCTTTTTGTACTGTTTCAAGAACTTCTTTCACTTCTGCTGGTGCTGATTCTACTGTGTGGATGGTAAATGTTGTCATAAGAAACCTCTTTTCATTTTATTGTCATTTAGTCTATCATAGAATTTTCCACTTGGATAATATATATTTTCAATCACCTTGATAAGAAATGTCTATGAAATAAAAAAATCACACTAAAAGTGTGATTGGGTCAGTGTTTAAAATACTTTTTAGTCTCAGCAATGACAACTGGTGACAAGACCAAGAGGGCAATCAAGTTTGGTAGAGCCATTAAGGCATTGACGATATCTGCGATAATCCAGACCATATCCAGCTCGATAAATCCTCCCAACAAGACCATGAGTACAAAGACCACACGGTAGAGCCAGATAAAGCGGACACCAAAGAGAAACTCAAAACAACGTTCTCCGTAATAGTTCCAACCGAGGATTGTCGTAAAGGCAAAGAGCACAAGGAAAATAGTCAAAAGAGCAGGACCAAAATGTGAAAAAACTGTTGAAAAGGCTGACTGGGTCAAGGCAACCCCATTCAAATCTCCGCTCCAAACACCAGTTACTAAGATTGTTAGACCTGTCAGAGTACAGATAATCAAAGTATCAATAAAGGTTCCTGTCATGGAAATCAAGCCTTGCTCTACAGGCTCATTAGTCTTAGCTGCAGCCGCTGCAATCGGAGCTGAACCAAGACCAGATTCGTTAGAGAAGACTCCTCGCGCCACACCATTCTGGATAGCCATCCGAATGCTGGCACCTGCAAAACCACCTACGGCAGCAGCTGGACTAAAGGCTGAAGTAAAGATGAGGGCAAGTGTGGCTGGGATTTTCTCGATATTAAAGAGAATAACTGTAAGAGTCCCTAAAATATAGACAATAGCCATAAAAGGAACGACTGCTGTCGAAACCTTTGAAATGGATTTGAGGCCACCAAAGACGGCAATCCCTACAAAAATGGATAAAATCAGAGCCGTGATAGCTGGATCAACTTGGGCTGTATTTTGAATGGATTCTGTAATCGAATTGACTTGGGTAAAGGTACCAATCCCTAGAAGGGCTACCAATACACCCGCTAGGGCAAAGAAGATAGCAAGTGGTCTCCACTTTTCTCCCATTCCCAAAAGGATGTAGTGCATGGGGCCTCCAGCTACAGCTCCATTTGCATCCTTGCTACGGTATTTGATGGCCAGCAAGCCTTCGGCATACTTGGTCGCCATCCCAAAGAAGGCCGCCATCCACATCCAAAAGAGGGCACCTGGTCCCCCAACCTTAATGGCTGTCGCGACCCCGATGATATTTCCCGTACCAACAGTAGCTGCAAGGGCTGTACATAAGGCAGCAAAGCTCGACACATCGCCGTGCCCCTTGTCCTTGGTGAAAATTAACTGAAAGGCTTTAGGGAGACGAGCTACCTGCAAAAGACCTAGTCGGATGGTCAAATAGATACCCGTTCCGACCAATAAGATCAAGAGGGGAGGCCCCCAAACGAAAGCATCAAGCGCTTTTAGCAATTCTAACATTTCCTTCTCCTATCTTTTCAACCCCAAAAGAAAGAGCACATGCAAGATACATGTACTCTGGAATGCCTAGATAAATGCTAAAAAGCGGTCTATCTTAGCTCTGTCCTTTTACCTGAGAGTTTGAGCAGTTGCCTGCCTTGCCCCTTCGGTGCCTTTACGGTCTCTCCAGAGTTCCGTCCATTTACAGTCATGGAAAACAAACCTTTCTCCATTTCTATTAAACTTCATTCGGTGTTGGTATTTTATTTTTTATTATTCTACAAGAAAAGTTAGCCTTTGTCAATGTTTTCTATGAAAATTTTTAGTTTTCATTTCTTTTTGCAGAAAGGCAGAATCCTTTTTTTCTCTACCCTTTAAAAGTCACAATGGTCGCGCCACTGCCTCCAGCATTTTGTGGGGCATAGCCGAAACTCTTGACGTGTTTGTTTCTTTGTAGGTATTTGGTGACACCTTCACGGATGACACCTGTTCCGATACCATGGATGATATCCACTTGAGCCATATTATTAAGCAAGGCTTGGTCGATAAAGGCATCTAGCTCATTAATAGCTTCTTCATAGCGTTTACCTCGAAGGTCCAGTCTGGCTTGCGGACCACGACCAGACGTCCGTTTCACAACATTGACTTGTTTCTTCTTGACTTGCTTTTCTTGCTGGGCTTGAACAAGGTCAAATTCTTTTTCTTCCAAGGTCATCTTAATCAAGCCAACTTGGACTTCCCAGCGGCCATCTTTGAGTTGACTGGTCAAGGTACCACGCTGGCCATAACTGAGCACCACGATATCATCTCCCACCTTTGGAGCTCGTTTTTTCTTGGCCTTTTGAAGTACCTTGTTTTTAGACAAATCCACTTTTTCAGGAGCTAATTTTTTCAGCTTGGCCTTGGCTTCAATGATTTCGTGGGGCTTGAGTTGAGATTTACTGTGGAGATTTTTAAGAATCTGGTCACTCTCACTTAGGGCCACGTCCACAATCTCAGCAGCCTGTTCACGCGCCTTGTTAAGCTCGGTTTCCTTTTCACGATTGAGCTCGTTGTAAAGTTTTTTGAGAGCACGGTTCATCTTGAGATTTTCTTGCTCCACCTCACGGATATTATCCAAGCGTTTGCGACTCTCTAGCGTCTGCTCTTCCAGTTGCTCAATAATCCGGTTGACATCATTGTCCTGATCGACCTGCTGGCTGGCATCCCCTACGATAACTTCAGATAGACCTAAACGTTTAGCAATTTCAAAAGCATTGCTTCGGCCAGGAACACCCTGCATAAAGCGATAGGTCGGGCGAAGAGTCGCAGTATCAAACTCCATGCTGGCATTTTGCACAAAGGCTGTCTCGATACCATAGGCCTTGAGTTCTGGATAGTGGGTGGTCGCCATGGTCTTGACTTGACGTAGGCGAAGGTCCTCCAGAATAGCCATGGCAAGGGCGGCTCCCTCTTGGGGATCTGTACCAGCCCCCAACTCATCCAAGAGTAAGAGTGAATGTTGGTTGACCTTACCAAGAATATCCACAATATTGGTCATGTGGCTAGAGAAGGTAGACAAGCTCTGCTCAATAGACTGCTCATCTCCAATATCAGCAAAGATTTCTTCAAAGATACCAACACGACTTCCCTTGTCTGCTAAAATCGGCAAACCAGACTGGGCCATAACCTGTGTCAAACCCAGAGTTTTAAGCATGATGGTCTTCCCACCTGTATTGGGACCTGTGATGACAATAGCTGTCAAATCTTGGCCAAAATGGACATCATTTGCGACGGCATTTTTGACCAGAGGATGGCAGACATGGAGCAGTTGAATTTCCTGATTTTCTGACAGCTGAGGCACAACTGCTTGCCTTTCTTGGATAAAGCGGACCTTGGCACGAATCAAGTCCAAATGACCGATAATCCAAGCGTCATTAGCAATCTCAGCCGCATGAGGGCGGACACGCTCAGAAATTTCTTGGAGAATGCGAAGCATTTCATAGCGCTCATCTGCTCGCAGACTAGCAATTTCTTCACTCAGTTTGACTACCTCACGTGGTTCGATATAGACGGTGTTTCCACTAGCAGAAATATCATGAACGACACCTGCAATCTTATTGCGGTAGGTGTTTTTGACTGGTAAAACCTGACGACCATTTCTGCTAGCAACAATTCCTTCCGTCAACATCTGCGCTTTTTGCTTGAGCAGGTCCTGTAAAACATCGCGTACCTGACTCTCGCTATCATGGATTTTCCGACGGATGCGTGCTAGCTCTTCACTGGCGAAATTTTCGATAAATCCTGCATCATTTAGGGCTTGAAGACTCCCTTGCAAGTGTGGGAAATCATGTAGTTTTTCAAACCATCTCGCCAACTGCTCCAAGCGTACATTTTCAAGATTGGCATAAAAACCTTGCAACTCTCTGCTAGCCAGCAGGACACGTTTGAGGAGTAGAAACTCCTCAATATTGAGGTCTGCTCCCATCTCCAGACGCTTGCAGACAGCTGAAATCTCGCGCGTCGCTAGGATGGTAAAGTGAGGTTGCTCCACAAATAGGGCTTGCATTTCCTCCATCTCTGTAAAGGCTTGTTTGATCTTATCCGCCTTGGCAGTTGGAGCCAAGCCTTTTAACTCCTCTAGTCCTTGTTCTGTCAGGAGATGAGGTTCAAACAAGGCTTTGATTTTATTAAATTCTAAGGTTTCTAGTATTTTTGTATTCATATTTTTTCCTTGTATGCTGGTTTACAAGATTATAGCAACTAGAGGTTTTGACCTAGTCGTCCAATCTGTAAACAAAGGGCTAGGAAAAATCCCGCCCTTTTTATCCGATTAAATTTGTCACCCAGAGTTGTTTAATAAGGTTTGTCGTAAAAGGGACACTTTGGATGATGTGTTTGGCTACTGTACTTTTTTCGAGTGAATTTTGAATGACTGCCAGAGGCACCGTTGCAAGGATGGTCAGAGCCATTTGCAAGACAAATAAGGTTACCAATAGAGATAAAAGGCCTGATCCGATACGCAACCATTTGACGTCGAGCTTTTTAGTTGGAATCAAGTGCAGGAACAAACCGATAAAACGTCCGAAACTATAACAAATTCCGAAAACTAGAAGGTAGGCTAGACCCGCATAAAAGACCTTGTCTAGCTGAAACAGCTGGTCTGAAGGGAAGAAAAAGGTGCCCTGTCCTTCCTGAGGATTGGCATAAGGGACAAGCAAGTGGAAGTGGTCGCCCAGTGATTTATAAAACTGTCCCGCAACAAAGGCTGAAATCACTGCCACGAGGAAATAATAAACTTGCAGGACCAAACCTCTACGGTAGCCGATGTAAAAGCCCCAAGCCAGAACCAATAAGAGTAGGATTGAAATCATAGGGAATCCTCAATCTTGCTCTGTTCTTGTTTGACAGCAATCAACTTATGGCGGAGTTCTAACAACTCTTGCTCCTTGTCATCAAATTCAATCTCACGGTTGAGTTGTGTAGACAGACAGTTGACCGCCAAAAGAAGCGCAATGGTTTCATCATCCGCCCCAGGCATTTGTTCTTTAATTGCTTGGTATTTTTCAGTCGCAACCTTGGCAATTTCCTCCATGAAGAGGTTGTCATGCTCGGTTGTCAAGGTTAATGTCTTTTTCCCGAATGTAAACTTATATCGATTTAGATTTGCCATAAAATTCACCTCACGATATTATACCAAATTTCGCTAACTTTGTCAGTTTTTACCAATTCTCCTGCTTTTGTGGTACAATAGAGACTATGGCAAGTATCACACTCACACCAAGTGAACAGGAAATTCAGAGCTTTTTAAGTCAGCATCAGAAGGCTCTCAGTCCTAGTAAAAATCCTTATATTCGCTATTTTTTGCGCTTTCCTCAGGCAACAGTTTCCATCTATACTTCTGGAAAAGTCCTCCTGCAGGGCGAAGCTGCTGAGCACTACGCCAGTTTCTTTGGCTATCAAGTTGTAGAGGAAAACAGTGGACAAGATTTTCCTATGATTGGGACTGATGAGGTGGGAAATGGTTCCTACTTTGGTGGGCTGGCTGTCGTGGCTTCCTTCGTGACACCGGATCAGCATGACTTCTTGCGAAAACTCGGTGTGGGGGATTCCAAGACTCTGACAGACCAAAAGATTCGTCAGATTGCCCCTATCCTTAAAGAAAAGGTCCAGCACCAAGCGCTCCTCCTTTCACCGAGCAAGTACAACGAAGTTATCGGAGAGCGCTACAATGCTGTTTCTGTAAAGGTTGCCCTTCACAACCAGGCTATTTTTCTCCTGCTTCAAAAAGGAGTCCAGCCAGAAAAAATCGTGATTGATGCTTTTACAAGCGCTAAAAACTATGACAAGTACTTGACGCAAGAAGCCAATCATTTTCCAAACAAGATCACTTTGGAAGAAAAAGCTGAGGGCAAATACCTGGCTGTTGCAGTTAGCTCTATCATCGCGCGGGATCTCTTCCTCGAAAACTTGGAAAATCTTGGACGAGAACTAGGCTATCAACTGCCAAGTGGCGCTGGAACTGCATCTGATAAGATTGCTAGCAAAATCCTTCAGGCCTATGGCATGAAAGGACTTTATTTCTGTGCCAAACTACATTTTAAAAACACTGAAAAAGCCAAAGCACTTCTAGAAAGGTGAGTTATGAATTCGTTTAAAACATTTCTAAAAGAATGGGGAGTTTTCTTCCTGATTATCGCGCTGGTCGGCCTTAGCCGTATCTTCCTTTGGAGCAATGTCCGTGTGGAAGGACACTCGATGGACCCTACCCTAGCCGACGGAGAGGTTCTCTTCGTTGTTAAACACCTCCCAATTGACCGCTTCGATATCGTGGTTGCGCATGAGGAAGACGGAAATAAAGACATTGTCAAAAGGGTCATCGGCATGCCTGGAGATACCATCCGCTACGAAAATGATAAACTCTTTATCAACGGTGAAGAAACGAATGAACCCTACCTAGCTGAATACCTCAACTTGTTCAAAACAGAAAAGTTGCAAAATACCTATACTGGAAAAGGATTTGAAGGCAATAAGGGAGTCTACTTTAGAGAACTTGCTCAAAAAGCACAAGCCTTTACGGTCGATGTCAATTCCAACACCAGCTTCAGCTTTACTGTCCCTCAAGGTGAGTACCTTCTCCTTGGCGACGATCGTCTAGTCTCTAGCGACAGCCGCCATGTTGGTACCTTCAAGGCCAGCGATATCAAAGGCGAAGCAAAATTCCGTTTCTGGCCACTTAACCGTATCGGAACTTTTTAAGATAAGGAAGAGGCCGAGAATGCTAAGTCTCAGTCTCTTTTTCTATTGCGAGAAGAAGGAACTTTTAGTCTCCTAGCTTGTTGAAAGAAGCTAAGGGACCAATTCTCACGAACTCATGTAAAGGAAACCTATGGAAGTTTATTTTTCAGGCACCATTGAACGCATTATTTTTGAAAATGTTAGTAATTTTTATCGCATCCTCCTCCTAGATATCGAAGATACCAATGCGGAGGACTTTGACGATTTTGAAATCATCGTTACAGGAACCATGGCTGATGTGATTGAAGGGGAAGACTATACTTTTTGGGGACAAATCGTTCAGCACTCCAAGTATGGGGAACAGCTTCAGATCAGCCGCTATGAGCGGGCAAAACCAACTAAGAATGGGCTAGTCAAATACTTTTCCAGTAGCCATTTCAAGGGGATTGGTCTCAAAACGGCCCAAAAAATCGTTGATAGCTATGGTGACAATACCATTGACGAAATTCTAGAACATCCTGAAAAGCTAGAAGGCATCTCAGGACTCTCTGCCAAAAACCGTGAGGCTTTTGTTTCCACCCTCCGTCTCAACTATGGGACAGAAATGGTCTTGGCTAAACTTGCCAACTACGGAATTCCCAATAAACTGGCCTTTCAGATTCAAGACTTTTACAAGGAAGAAACGCTAGATATTGTCGAAAACTATCCCTACCAACTGGTTGAAGATATCAAGGGCTTGGGTTTTACCATTGCAGACCAATTAGCTGCCGAACTAGGTATCGAAAGCCAGGCTCCTGAACGCTTCCGTGCTGGCCTTGTCCACAGTCTTTTTCAAGGCTGTATGGATACGGGCGATACCTATATGGAAGCCCGAGATTTGCTGGAACAAACCCTGACTCTCCTCGAGTCTTCCCGTCCCGTGGAACTCGATCCCAGCCAAGTAGCTCATGAATTATCTCATTTGATTGAAGAAGATAAAATCCAACAGGTGGATACCAAAATCTTTGATAACAGCCTCTTTTTCGCAGAAGAAGGTATTCGCAGTCATTTGGTTCGTATCCTCGAAAAAGGAAAGAAACAAAGTCAGGATTTAGAAACCATTCACAAGCATATCGCTACTGTTGAGCAAGAATTAGCTATCCAATACGATGACATTCAAAAACAGGCAATCTGTGATGCTATCCAGAACAAGGTCTTTATTCTAACAGGTGGACCTGGTACTGGTAAGACGACTGTTATCAATGGGATTATCGCTGTTTATGCCCTCTTAGAAGGACTTGACCTCAGGAAAAAAAGCAACCTACCGATCCTTCTCGCTGCACCAACTGGTCGAGCAGCTCGGCGCATGAATGAATTGACAGGTTTGCCTAGCGCGACCATACATCGTCATTTGGGGATGACGGGAGACGATGATACCAGTCATCTAGAAGATTATCTGGATGCCGACTTTATCATCGTGGATGAGTTTTCTATGGTGGACACTTGGCTAGCCAACCAACTTTTCTCCAACATATCTTCTAACAGTAAAATTCTCATCGTAGGTGATAGCAACCAGCTACCTTCTGTTAGTCCCGGACAAGTCCTTGCTGACCTGCTCCAGATATCCCTGATTCCGCAGACTCGCTTAGAACGAATTTACCGTCAGAGCGAAGAATCAACTATCGTCACCTTGGCTAGTCAGATTCGACAGGGAATCTTGCCAGCTGACTTTACTCAGAAAAAAGCTGACCGTTCCTACTTTGAAATCGCTAGCGGCCACATCCCAGCTACGATTGAGAAAATTCTTGGTGCTGCCCTCAGAAGTGGCATTCCGGCTCGTGATATTCAGGTATTGGCGCCTATGTATCGAGGAACTGCTGGTATTGACGCCATCAACCAGCTCATGCAAGACTTGCTCAATCCACCACAAAAGGGCCAAATTAGCTTTGAAGCAACTCAGTGTCACTATCGAACAGGGGACAAGGTTATTCACCTAGTCAACGATGCCGAAGTCAATGTCTTTAACGGAGACCTAGGCTACATCACAGACCTAATTCCTGGAAAATACACCGAGTCCAAACAAGACGAGATTGTCATTGATTTTGATGGCAATGAGGTCATCTACCCACGTAACGAATGGTACAAAATTCGACTAGCCTATGCCATGAGTATTCATAAGTCTCAGGGAAGTGAGTTTCCTGTTGTCATCCTGCCCATCACCAGTGCTAGCAAGCGCATGCTGGAGCGGAATCTCATCTATACAGCTATTACACGGGCCAAGAGCAAGCTCATCCTTCTTGGTGAATTACAGGCTTTCGACTATGCAGTCAAGCACATCGGGACTGCTCGCAAGACCTATTTGATTGAACGCTTCAGTGATTTAATTGAAAATGACATTGAAGAAAGTAAACAAGCCTTCTCTGAAACTGCCACATCAAGTGACTCTGAACAATCCTACATCCTCACCGAGGAAAACTGGGCTAGTATTCCTGCTATGATCGGGATTACAGATGCAGACCTCAAAGAGATTTTTGGAAAATAGTGCATCAGAAAACCCACCTAGTTAGGTGGGCTTTTTCTCTTTTAAGATTATTTTACTGTTGCTGTACTTGTGATCAATTCAACAGCTTTTTTGATTGCGATATCGTGTTTCAACATATCAGCTGAAAGCAAGTTTTGTACTTGTGCCACTTCCATGTTGTAAGTTGCTGCCAATTGTTCGATTTCTTTTTGGATTTCTTCTTCAGTAGCGTCAAATCCTTCAGCCTTCGCAACTGCTTCGATAACAAGGTTAGTCTTCGTACGTGACTCAGCTTCTGCTTCGTATTGTTTGTGAAGGTCTTCTTGAGTAGTTCCTGTGATTTGGAAGTACATGTCAGGATTGATACCTTGACGTTGCAAGTTTCCAAGGAATTCATTTACTGAACGGTGAACTTCCTCGTGGATCATTTCTTCTGGAAGTTCTACGATTTCAGCGTTTTCTACAGCTTTATCAATTGCTGCACCTTCAACGGCATCTTTGTATGCTTCTTCTTTCGCAGCAGTCAATTCTTTGCGGTATTTTTCTTTCAATTCGTCAAGTGTTTCCACTTCTTCGTCGATGTCTTTTGCAAGTTCATCGTCAAGAGCTGGAACTTCTTTTGCTTTTACTTCGTGAATAGTTGTCACGAATTTAGCTTCTTTACCTGCAAGGTCTTCTGCTTGGTAGTCTTCTGGGAATGTTACGACAACGTCAACAGTTTCGCCAGCTGAGTGTCCAACCAATTGGTCTTCAAAACCAGGGATAAATTGACCTGATCCAAGTCCAAGTGAGAAGTTTTCACCTTTTCCACCGTCAAATTCAACACCGTCAATAGAACCAACAAAGTCAATCACAACAGTGTCGCCATTTTCAGCAGCGCCTTCTTTGATAACCAATTCAGCCAAGTTGTTGCGTTCGCGTTCGATACGTTCTTCAACGTCAGCGTCTGTCACTTCTTTTTCTACATCCACTGATACTTCAAGGTTTTTGTAGTCACCCAATTTTACTTCAGGTTTTGTCACGACTTCAGCTGTGATAACCCAGTCTTGACCTTTTTCCATTGAAGTCACATCGATTTTTGGTTGTGCAACGACTTCAAGACCAGCTTCTTTTACTGCAGCTTCATAAGCATTTGGCAAAAGTGCGTTCATTGCATCTTGATAAAGAGCTTCTTCACCAAATTTTTGGTCGAAGATAGGGCGTGGAAGGTGACCTTTACGGAAACCAGGAACGTTAAGAGTTTTCTTTACTGAGTTAAATACACGGTCCAATTCTGGTTTGATTTGGTCTTGAGAGATTGTGAAAGTCAAGACACCACGGTTTGTTTCTTTGTTTTCAAATGATACAGACATTCTGTCATTTCTCCTTAAAATTTTTAATACAGTCCATTATACCATATAATAGCGACTTTTTTCAAGTAATGAATGCGCTTTTCAATAGTGCTAGAGGTACTTGCTCGCTTCCTTGATACTAAATTCAGCCATTCTTTTCTTATTTTTTTCAATAAAACGTGCTACCCATTCGGGATTGGTTTTAGAGTAGTCTCTTAGAGCCCAGCCGATGGCTTTGTTGATGAAAAATTCTGTCTGGTCCAGATTGTTTAGTAGGACCTTTTCCATCAGTTGGACATTCGTTTTCTCTTTTCTTAACAACTGGTGGTCAATAGCGACTCGTCTCAGCCAGATATTATCTGATAGGCTCCATTTTAAAAGCACATCTTCAAGTTCCTGATGGTTGGCTACCAAACTCCCTACTACTCGATCTAGGATATCTACCGTGTCCCACCAAGACTTGGTCACGACCAGGCGCTCAAGCTTAGGCAAATCCTCCTTCGTTAGATAAGACTGCATGGCTTTCAAATAGTTGGCGGCCACATACTGGTATTCTCTAGGCTCCTTTTCCCAGCAAGTCTCTACAAAAGCCCAATCGATAACCTTTGTTTTTTTCGCACTTGGAAAGTATTTTTTATAGAGCGCATTTCTTTCAGGTGCCACAATGCCTAGAAATGGGAATTGATTCCTCATGTAGGCTTCCATGGGGCCTGCTTTTTCTAGATCTTTTGCCACTTCTAGCTCCTCAAGTAAATCTGCAAGACTCATCTAAAAGTCCTCCTGCCCGACCAAGTGGTGCTGAAAGGCATAGACCGCTGCCTGAGTGCGATCGCTGACCTCAAGTTTGGCTAGGATGTTGGACACATGGGTCTTGACCGTCTTGAGAGAGATAAAGAGTTCATCTGCGATGCGCTGATTTTCGTAGCCCTTGGCGATGAGTTGGAGCACATCTCGCTCACGCGCAGTCAGGTCCTCATGAAGTTCCATATGATTGCGGTGGTATTCGACCTTCTTGCTGACCTCTTGCTCAATGGCAAGTTCTCCAGCAGCTACCTTACGGACGGCATGAAGCAGTTCGTCTGCACTAGAAGTCTTGAGCATATAACCCCTAGCACCGGCATTCAAGACCGGCATGATTTTTTCATTGTCTAGGTAAGACGTCACAATCAAGATCTTGGCTTCAGGCCATTCTTTGAGGATGGCCAAGGTGGCATCAATCCCATTCATCTCAGGCATGACAATATCCATGACAATGACATCTGGACGCAATTCCAAGGCTAAGGAAATCCCTTGGATACCATTGGCCGCCTCGCCCACGACTTCTACATCGTCTTGGAGGTCAAAGTAGCTTTTCAAGCCCAATCGGACCATTTCATGGTCATCTACCAGTAAAATTTTCATCTTTACTCCTTTATGATTCCTTGTCGAGTAGCGGAATACGGATATCAACCGCCAGTCCTTGCTTCGGAGCTGTCAATAGTTGAACTGTTCCTGCCATATCTTCAACCCGCTCCTTGATATTTCGAAGTCCATAACTCAAGTCGTCTAAGCTCCCCAACTGGAAACCAATCCCATTGTCCACCACTTTTAGTTGCAATTCAAAATCAGTCTGATAGAGGTAGACATCTAGGCAAGATGCCTGGGCATGGCGAAGGGTATTGCTGATCAACTCCTGAAGAATACGGAAGATATGTTCTTCAATCTTCTTAGGCAATTTAGACACGTTTTGCTTGAGACTAACCTTGAGATCACTCTTGTCCTCAAGCTCTTTTAAGAGGATTTGAATCCCCTCAATCAAACTCTTCTCTTCCAACTCAACAGGTCGCAAATGTAGGAGCAAGACCCGCAAATCTTTCTGGGCTGTTTCGAGAATGGCTGCGACACTTTGCAACTGGGTCTGCATCTTTTCTCTATCCAGCTTCAAAGCCTGCTGACTGACACCTGATAAAATCATATGGGCCGCAAACAACTCCTGACTAACCGTATCGTGCAAGTCACGTGCAATCCGCTTCCGTTCTTTCTCGATGATTTCTTCTTCCTTGACCAGGCTTTGATTTTCAGCCTTTTGAACAGCTTCTGTCAAGAGGTTGAGCTTGCCAGACAAGGACTTAAAACTGGCATCCAAATCTGGATCTGCAAAGGAAACTACCTCTTTTCCTGCTAGCAGTCGCTTGAGATTGACCTGCATTTTTCTGCGAGAAATTTCTGCCATCACGCGCCAAAAGAGGACAAAAAAGAAGGTCATGGAAAGACTAAAGACAAAGATCAAGAAGATGAGTTTCTCTGTTTTCTCGATATCCTGTAGCAAATAGGACCAGTCTAGCTCAAAAATATCAAGTAGACTATTGGTCAAAAAGAGGATAAAGAGGAAAGAAGTCAGCCCGATTAATAGATACGATTGCTTTTTCATCCTCTGACCACCTCCACATCACCAACCATACTTGTCAAGAAAATCTTGACACTCTTGTTACTCTTGAGATAGTCTCTGGTTTCCTGATGATAGTGTTCATTGCGGAGGGCTCGCTTGGGTTGATGGAGGAAAGTTAGATCTCCATAGAGGCAGTTGACACTGAGACTGATTTCCACATCTACTGGCACGATAATTCTAGTCGTTCCCACCATCTTTCTGAGGATGATGACATTGTCATGATTGGTTAGGATGACTCTCTCTAGATGAATGGTGTCCTTACCCATGAGGCGAAAGAGGTTGATATCATCAAACTGGCAGGTCTGGTGACTAGAGAAATGATGGAGATTGCCAAACCAGCGATTCTTTTCATTTTTAACCGTCACCACCTCTTCAAAGACCAGATCGGTCTCCTCTCTTTCTTGATTCATCATCGGATAGAGAAGAAAGAGGCTATATATAACTGCCACAAAGATGGCTAAAATCACAAAGGGATTGAGCATGACGATAAAAAAGAAAAGAATGGTGGCCACAAGGAGAAGAAAGTTATTGCCCTCTTTGCCTGCATAATAGCGTATCAGGAGAAGAAAGAGGAATAAAATCAGCAGAAAACGCGAAAAATGCTCTGATACCATCAAAATCAGAGCTCCCGTCAACAGACAGGCTTCAATAAATAAAAAGATTTGAAATTTTTTCATAGATGCATCCTCTCTTTTCTATTTTATCATAATTCAAAAAAGTCACCTCGGTCTGAGGATGGAAAAAGGAGATAGGACAGAAATCGCTCTTAGAAGCCAGGCTCTTTCAGCCTACTACAGTTGACAAAGAGATATAAAAAAGGGCGGGATTCTTGTCCCGACCTCTCTACATCTGATCTTTTGCTTCTTTTAGTTTACCGTAAAGAATATAGTCTACGTTTTGCAGATCCGCTATGGTGGCACAATTAAGGGCACACATGATCAAACGCAGGTCTTCTTTCCAGATTTGGACAATACCAATCACCTCTTCGACGGAGTAAGTTTCAATCAACTCTAGAACGGTTCGAGACAATCCCACAGCCTTGGCACCAAAGACCAGGCACTTAATCATATCAAGAGGATTTCGAACCCCTCCGCTAACCAAAAGTTCGACCTTGTCTTTCCATTCTTGAGCATTGAGGAGGGCCTGCATGGTGGACTGACCCCATTGATTGAGGTAATCACGCTGACCACTGCGACGGTTTTCGATATAGGCAAAGCTGGTGCCACCACGACCTGACAGGTCAACCGTTCGAACACCCAGTTCATAGGCTCTTTTTATGGTATTTACATCCATCCCAAAACCCACTTCCTTGAGAATAATAGGAACAGGGATCCGCTTGCTATAGTCTGCCAGATGCGATTGCCAGCTTCGAAACTTTCTTTCTCCCTCGGGCATGAGTAATTCCTGCATGACATTGACATGCACTTGCAGGAGGAGAGGATTCATCACTTCTACAGTCTGAAGTCCTAACTCAACAGGCTTGTCCAATCCAATATTGGTTCCAAGGAGGAGCTTTGGATGGCTAGATTTGACAGAAAAAGAGGCATCTGTTGGATCTTTGAGGGCTGCGCTATAAGATCCCGTCACAAACAAAATCCCACAGGCTTCTGCCACCTGAGACAACTTTTGATTGATTTCTTTACCTTTTTCGCTCCCACCTGTCATGGCATTGATATAAAAAGGAAAATCCCACTTTCGACCAGCAAATTCTGTCGACAGATCAATCTCATCCAGATCGTAAAGAGGCAGGGAAGAATGAATCAACTCCACCTCATCAAAGCTATTATAGGAACTTTTCTGCTCAAGGGCATAGCGGATATGCTCGTCCTTACGATTTGTCGTCATGTCCTATCCTTTCTTGGTATAAGAGCTCAATCCCCAGATTGGCCCAACGGTTTTTTAAGGTTTCAGTTGATTGCACATCAAAACTCAAGGCAATGCCACAGTCACCACCACCAGCGCCACTACTCTTGGCAACAGCCTGTAAATCTTTACTGGCTTCTTTCAACTGTCTCAGCGAAGGTGTGTAAATATCTGGGCTCAAACCTTCTAAAAGTTGACTGGCTGTTTCCAGCTGTTCGATGATTTTTTCTGCATTCCCCTGCTCCAAGGCTTCTACCAAAGCAGCCACCGTTGCTTTTGAGGAACTTAAAAAATTCTGATTGATGTTTCGCTTGATTTGCTGAACCATTTGACTCGATACAGCCACTTGCTTGGTCCATCCCACTAGGAAATCACATTCTAGACCTGGTTTTACTTGTGAGATAGAAAAGCCCCAGCCACGCTCCAAAACTGTCGCCAAGCTTTCTTCTTCCAACCAAGCAGCCACCTTCTTTCGATCAAATGACTGGTAGAGAACCAAATCCTCTGCTACGATACAGGCAAGGTCTCCCATGGAACCATTGTCGCCTCGCTTGAGCAAGACCGCGCTTGCCAGCTTGAACAAGAGTTCCGAATCAACCGTAATATCATATAGAGCCAGCAGGGCCTTGATCACCAAAACAACGACGCTACCACTAGAACCCAGACCAAACTTTTTGCCTTCCCGTTCCATTTTTCCACTGATTTCTAGAGAAAAAGGCTTTAAATCCTGACCTCGATAAGTGAGAAAATCTTCCACTAAAGCAATCGTTTCCTGAATCAAGCTGTAATCAGGATTTGGCATCAAGTCCACTGCGAAATCAAACATGTCTGAGTAGATACGATAGTTCTCAGAAAAAGCAATCTCAGCCTTCATATAGATGGGAATGGCCTTTATCAAGGCTAACTGCCCTGGCTCTAAAATAGCATATTCACCTGCCCAATAGAGTTTTCCGCAAGTTTTAACAGCAATCATCTTGACTCAAATCCTTTGTTTTTGACACAATCAAGCGATAATGTCGACCGAAGATTTCTGACAAATGCTCCAAGTCTTTCTCCTGACAGAGAACCTTGACATTGGGACCAGCATCCATGGTAAAGTAGCAGGCTTCCCCTTGCTCGCGAAGTTGGCGGACAAAGTCCATCGCTTCATAAGTCGCATCCGTCAGATAAGAAAAGGCTGGTGATGCTGTTTTGGTCGTAGCGTGCATAGCAAGGGCATTTTTCTCTGTTAATTCCCCAACCTTGGCAAAGTTATTCTCTTTGAGATAAACCAGCATATCCTGATAATCCTTCTCAGACTGGCGTACCCAGTCATCAAAGGTCGTCGAGGTTTCCACACAGAGTTTCATCCCATCACGGCTAGAGATTGGTTTTTTCTTGTCCTCCAGCACTAACATGATCATAGCTAGTTTCAGGTCTGTATCAACAGGGTAAATCTCTCCACTATCCTTATCCCAGGCCCCTAGTGGTCCATAAAAACTGCGAGAGGAAGAACCTGAGGCAAACTTAGCCTCCTGCGCCAACTGACTTCTATCCAATCCAAGCTGGAAATAAGCATTGCAAGCCTTGACCAAGGCGGACAAACCACTAGAACTGGATGACAAGCCAGCCGCAGTCGGCATATTGTTTTGGGTATCAATACGGACAAAACCTTCCCCAGCCGGACGGTAACGGTCAATGATTTTGCTCATCTTAGTATGCTCCGCCTCATTTTGTAGCTGACCATTGATATAAAAGGCATCAGCAGTCGCATCCGTCGGTAGAGGCGACAAGGTTGTCTCTGTATACATGTTTTCCAAAGTCAGAGAGATGCTGCTAGTAGCAGGAACCATCTCTTTTTCTTTTTTCTTTCCCCAGTATTTGATAATGGCAATATTTGCGTAGGAACGTACTGTTACAGGCTTTCGATCCATGTCTGAACAGCTCCTTTCTCTTCTAATCTTTCTGCTAGTTCTTGAGCTTGAGTCAAATTGGTTGCCAAGGCTATGATACAGCCTCCAAGCCCACCACCGCTCATCTTAGCACCCAGAGCGCCATGGTTAAGAGCCGTTTCAACCAGAGAGTCTGCTTCAGGACTACTGACACCAATTTCTTTTAAATGTAAATGCGCTTGACTGAGGATTTGTCCCAGTTTTTCAGCATCTTTTTGTCTGATCACCTCTTCTGCCTGCTGGGTCAATTCTCCCAAGGCATGCAAAAACGGCAGAGCATCCTTCCCCTTGCTTTGAACCACTTGGATGGCTTCGCGTGTATGGCCATACACACCTGTATCTGCAATCACCAAATGGGCGGATAGATCCATCTCTAGCTCTGTAAATCCAACGTTCTTGATAAAGCGAATAGGTTGGTCACTGAGACAGGTCTTGGCATCCAACCCGCTTGGATTCATATGGGCAATCATCTCAGCTCGATTGACCAAGATTTCTAGCACACCATGAGGCAGGTCGGCTTGATAGTAGTCAAAAACAGCTCGAATGGCTGCTATGCTGATAGCTGCTGACGAACCCATTCCCCGTTTTTCAGGGATAGCCGAGTCAATCACACAGCGAATGCAAGCATCTTTAATCTCTAAATATTCTAACGAAGCATACACAGCCATGGACAAGGTGTCCTCCTCATAGAGGCGCCAAGGACTTTCAGCAGGAACTACCTTACATGTCACCTCTACCTCTAAGAGAGGCAGGGAAATGGCAGGATAGCCGTATACAACAGCGTGCTCTCCTATTAAAATAATCTTACTATGTGCCTGACCGACACCAACTTTTTTTATCATGTTTTCCTTTAACCAGACGGAAAGACCGTCTTGCTTTTCATACAGTAGTATTTCCTCCTATCTATTTTATTATATTTTCACAAAAAAAGCGATTGTTTCCTTCACAATCGCCCCTTTCATTATTGGATCCATTCGCCATTATAGTTGACAGAATAACCATCTACGGTCGTATTCACTGCCAAAGCACCTGAGCTGTAAGCATAGTACCATTTGCCATTGAGCTGGAACCAGCCTGTCTTCATGTCACCATTACTTGCGTTTAGATAATACCACGTCGAACCTTCCTGATACCAACCAGTTGCCATAGCTCCTGATGAACGGAGGTAGTACCACTTGTTCCCAAGGTATTGCCAGCCCGTTTTCATATCGCCATTTGGCTCGTCTAAATAATACCAAGTGGAGCCTTCCTGATACCAACCAGTTGCCATGGCTCCTGATGAACGGAGATAGTACCACTTATTGCCAAGTTGTTTCCAACCCGTTTGCATAATGCCAGTTTCTGGGTCTAGGTAGTACCATGGAGCAGGTTTGCTTCTGTCAATACCAAAAATAACATGAAAATCTTGAGTCCAACCCTTAGCAATTTCACCAATTGGTAGTGGATAGTAAGAATCATCGCCAGAATTTCCTAGCTTATTTAAATAATACCATTGACCATCTTCATAAATCCAACCTGTCTTCAAGGCGTAATCTTCATCGAAGTAATAGGCTCTCTTCTCAGCAGAAGGATTGTACTGTTCACCATATACTTTTCCTGTATTTTCAGACGATTTTGCCTCTAAGACCTGTTTCTCTGTCTGTTCTAGCAAAGCGCCATCTGAACCAAAGTAATACCATCTTTGTTGGAGTCCAATTTCTTTTACTCCATGATTATCAAATAAATTATCTCGATAGCCTGTTCCTGAAATTTCTACGTATTGCCAACCGATAACCATTTCTCCTCTATCACCAAAATAGTACATTTTCCCGTCAATCTTATGCCAATAGATTGCTTTATGGTCATCTTTTATATAATATTTTCTATTGTCCTTATCAACAAATTGTCCACCTGTGGTATCCGCCAATACGGTGCTTGTCGCTAGCAAAGCAAAGAGAAAGATGGCTAGTCCAACTTGCATCATTATTTTAAATTTTTTCATTAGATCTTTCCTCCATAACTGATTGTAGCAAAGACCTGACTGTATGTCAATATATAGAAACTTCTCAAAAAAAGCAGTTACATAACTGCAACTGCTTTTCTATTC
Organism: Streptococcus sp. 517s; assembly: GCF_054445985.1. NCBI lineage: Bacteria > Bacillati > Bacillota > Bacilli > Lactobacillales > Streptococcaceae > Streptococcus > Streptococcus sp. 517s. The sequence goes on from NZ_CM136847.1 coordinate 1,486,126, forward strand.
TTGCATGGTGTAACCAACACCACGCACGGTTTTAATGTAGCTTTTTTGACCTTTTACATCAAGCTTGCTACGTAGATAACGGATATAAACATCCACGATATTGGTCTCTGTCGCACTTTCGTACTTCCAAACACTTTCCAGTAACTGCTCACGAGTCAAGACTTTCTTGCTTCCCATGAGAGTAGCCAGAAGGTCATACTCGCGGCGCGTCAGAGCAATCATCTCCTCGCCACGATAAACGGTATGATGTTCTACATCCATACGCAAATTGCGGTAAGACGTTGGGACCTTCATTTGACTACAGTGTTGGTCGATAAAGTCCCGACCTCGGAAAATCGCTGAAATACGAGCCACCAGCTGATCAATAATCACTGGCTTATAGATGTAAGAAACGGCGAAGCGCTGGATTGTCTCAATCTGGTCTTGCAATTCTTCGCGATGGTCCAAGACCATGATCACTGAGGCTGGTTTTGTCCGACTCAGCTTATCTGCAAAATCCTGGGCAGTCATATCCCCCAGACGAGCATTCAGTAAAATCAAGTCATAGTCCGTCTGGAGAGCCATGGAGAGGGCTTTTTGCCCCTCCTCAACAAAGTCGACTCGGTATTGCTCTTTTTGGAGTTCCAGACTGAGAAAATGAGCGAGATTTCGTTCTTTCTCAAGTAATAAAATCCGTTTCCCCATGGCAGACCTACTTATTTTTCGTCATACCAAGAGTAGTGGAAAGTTCCTTCTTTGTCTTTACGTTGGTAAGTGTGGGCACCAAAGTAGTCACGTTGCGCTTGGATCAAGTTAGCTGGAAGGTCTGCTGAACGATAGCTATCAAAGTAAGTAATAGCTGCTGAGAAGGTTGGTACTGGTACACCAGCTTGAACCGCAAGAGTTACGATATCACGCACTGCTTGTTGGTACTTAGCAGTGACATCCAAGAAGTATTCATCCAAGAGAAGGTTGGCAAGGTCTGCATCACGGTTGTAGGCATCTGTAATTTTTTGCAAGAAACGTGAACGGATGATACAGCCATCACGCCAGATAGATGCGATATCCGCAAATGGCAAGTTCCAGTTATTTTCTTTAGAAGCCACACGCAATTGAGCAAAACCTTGTGCGTAAGAAATGATTTTTGAGAAGTAAAGAGCTTGACGAATCTTTTCGATCAACTCAGCCTTGTCACCTTCAAATTTGAAGGCAGCTGGTTTTGGAAGCACCTTGCTAGCATGTACACGCTCTTCTTTGTATGTAGAGATGTAACGTGCAAATACTGACTCAGTGATGAGTGACAATGGCACACCAAGGTCAAGTGATGATTGGCTAGTCCATTTACCAGTCCCCTTATTACCTGCAGCATCAAGGATGTAGTCTACGATTGGTCCATCCTGACCTTCATCGTCTTTACGGCTCAAGATATCAGCTGTGATTTCGATCAAGTAGCTGTCCAATTCACCCTTGTTCCACTCAGTAAAGATTTCAGCCATGTCTTCTGCAGAAAGGCCTAGCAAGTGTTGCATCAAGTCATAGCTTTCTGCGATCAATTGCATATCCCCATACTCGATACCGTTGTGAACCATTTTCACATAGTGACCAGCTCCATCAGGACCGATGTAAGTCACACATGGTTTGCCATCTTCTGGTGCTTTAGCTGAGATTTCTTCAAGAACATCAGCAACCAATTCGTAGGCTTCTTTTTGTCCACCAGGCATGATAGAAGGACCTTCAAGGGCACCTTTTTCACCACCAGAAACCCCAGTACCGATAAAGTTGATGCCTGAGTTTGCCAATTCTTCATTACGACGGATGGTATCTTTGTAGAAAGTGTTTCCTCCGTCAATCAAGATATCGCCCTTGTCAAGGTGAGGAAGAAGAGCTTGGATAGTTGCATCTGTACCAGGTCCAGCTTGAACCATGAGCATGATACGGCGAGGTTTTTCGATAGATTGAACGAAAGACTCCACATCGTAGCTTGGAACAAATTTCTTTTCAGGATGGCAAGCAATTACATCTTCTGTTTTTTCTTTACTACGGTTGTAAATGGCAACTGTATAGCCACGAGATTCGATATTTAGGGCAAGGTTACGACCCATTACGGCCATACCTACGACACCAAAGTTAGCTTTTGTCATGTGACACTCCTCTTGTTTAATATGTTTTATTTTATCATTTTTACCTATGAAAGGAAAGAATTTTGTAACGGACTCCTAGTAATCCAAATCATCTGCGTGACCAGCTCCATTACCGACAAAGTATCCAGTCTTACAGTTAAGAGTGAAAAGATAGGTTCCATCTGGTTTGTAGAGGTTGTAATAACCATTTCCGTTTACGATATTGACCCGTTCTAGGATATATTGATTACCAGTGATATAACCACGAGCGCGTGATGTTGCTAGGATTTGTTCCAAAACACCATCAGCAAAATTCCAGGCAGGGTTATTGCTATCGTCTACAGCTGATTGGTTGTAGGGTACACGACTAGCACTTCTTTGAAGATTGACACCATCGCTAGACAAACCACCATTTGTGTCTCTAGCTGGTGCCGTAGTGCTGGTTGAAGGTGTCGTACTGCTTGCATTGTTTTCTGTAGCGGAACTTGAACTTGCTTGACTTGAGCTGGAACTTGAGCTGGAAGCACTGGTTTGTTGGCTCTTACCAAGGCTAATTGCCTGAGCTAACAGTTTATCAAGCTCTGTATTTCCCGTTTTAACTTCCGTGAACTTAGCATCCGCCTTGGCTTTAGCATTGGTATCCAAGACACCATCAGTAATAGCTGGACTTTCAAAGAGGGCATTGATATCTTGAATGGCCTTGATTTGAGTTGCTAGGCTATCGTATTTTGACTTAGCTAGTGTATAATCACGGCTACCTTCTAACTTATCTAGCAAGTTTTTTAGCTGGCTCAACTTATCGAACTGGCTATTTTTTAAAGCAGTCTTATTGGCATCTGTATAGAAGGAATCATAAAGCGTATTGAACTCTTGCAAGTCGGTTTGCGATTCTTGATTTCCTGAAGATGATTGAGAAGACTGAATTTCTTGGTTTGAACGAGATACCTGACGGTAGACATAATACGTCCCAGCAAGAACAAGAATCGCAGCTACCACAGAAACGATGGTAATCACACGTTTCTTTTTAGAGCCTGTTTCAGGTTCCGTCTGTACTGATCGTGATAGGGAAGTATAGGTTTCTTCTTGTTCCTCATTTTCCTCATTCATTTCCTTGGATGCTGTTTCTGTTAAAACGAGAGGCTCTATTTCAGCACTTTCTTCATCTTGAAGTGGAGGAACAAACTGAGTAGTTTCTTCATTGTCTATCTCTTCAATAGATTCCTCGGAAACCACATCTGAACCTTCTACCTCTCCAGAAAGTTCACTTGTTTCACGAACTTCTTGGATCAATTCCTCTAAGTTTTGAGTAGAAGCCAACTCTTCTTTTTCAAACTGACGAGTTTCAAACTTATCCGCCTCGATCTCTTCGCGGTGCTGTTTGATATATTTATCCAAGATATTGTCTTCAGGCAATACTCCAGCCTCAACCTCTTCATTCTTACGAATTGCTTGACCAACAGTCAAATCTTTTGCTTCGTCAAAGTCGAATTGTGGCTCTTGCTGTTCTTTTTTATGACGATCATGTCTTTTCTTGCTCATGAGTTTACCTTTCTATTTTACCTCTTGGCGTTTCACACGCTGACCAAAGTATTGATACAAATCCACTTTTAAGGTCCCGTTATAGAGTTTTCGTTTTTTATCTGCTGGACTTCCGTACTTACTTTCAAAAGCTTCGTCACTCGTCAGGATAAACTTACTCCAGGTTTTCAGTGGTGCAAAGACCTGTCCCATCTCAGCATAAAGTTTCGTAACTCCTGCATCATCGGACAAGCGCTCTCCATATGGTGGATTGGAAATGATAACGCCATTGATCTTGTCTGAGCGCAAATCTTGTACCCGCATTTGCTTAAAGGTGATATCTCCTGCAACACCTGCTGCTTGGGCATTTGCCTTGGCAATTTCTACCATACGAGCATCAATATCACAGCCCATGATATCCAGCTCTATCTCACGATTGATTTTCTTAGCAGCATCAGTACGGACCTCTTGGATTAATCGATCGCTGACCCAGTTCCATTCCTCAAAAGCAAAGGAACGGCGAAGACCCGGCGCCATCTTTCTAGCAATCATAGCCGCCTCAATACAGAAAGTTCCTGAACCACAGGTCGGATCAATCAAGAGCTTATCTGGATACCAGTTGGAAAGTTGCAAAATGGCCGCTGCCATGTTTTCCTTGATAGGAGCTCCACCCTTTTCCGTACGATATCCACGTTTAAAGAGGCTAGAACCTGTCGTGTCAATCATGACAGTTGCCACATCTTTCAGAATAGATACCTCAATCTTAAACTCAGGACCAGTTTCCATCAAAGGAACTCCTTCTGGGCGGGCATAGTATTTTTGTAATTTCTTCACAACAGCTTTCTTAGAAATAGCCTGAACACTGGGCTCGTTATGAAGTTTAGACTTAACACACTTGGCCTTGGAAATCGGGAAACGCGCCCCAAGCGGGAGATAGTTTTCCCAATCTAGAGCAAAAACACCTTGAAAAAGCTCTTCAAAGGTCTTAGCTGGAAAACTTCCGACTACAATCTTGATGCGATCCGCTGCACGAAGCCAAAGATTAGTCTCAATGATTGCCTTCACATCTCCTTGGAAGCGGACACGCCCATTTTCAACCTGGCAATCATAACCCAGGTCTCGCACCTCACGTCCAACGACAGCCTCAAGACCCGCCGCAGCAGTTGCGATTAAATTAAATTGTTCTTTCATTTCTAGTCTTGCAAGACCTTTCTCTTGTTCACTTTAAAAAATGAGGTTGAGAAAGATTTCTCAGCCCCAACCTATATGCAATTTTCTATAAGCCATGTTTTGTTCCAGAAGTGACTAGGACCACTTCCTTCGATAATCATCTGTCTACCGCTAACAGCATGAATCTGCTAGCAGTCAGAGTACTACGTTCGTTTCCGTGCACTCCATGCCCCGACCAAAATTTGGGTTGCTAGCTTGAGGGGTTTACCGCGTTCCACTCTCTCTGTTTCCAGAAAGACTCCGTCACTGTGGCACTTTCAAGCCTATTCTGACCTATCCGAAGACTTAGCCATTTCGACTGCCGTAACGATTTCTCGTCCCTAGGCTTATGGATTCGCCTAGCACAAACACTACAGGCATCACAGCCTGTGCTAGCATGGACTTTCCTCATGAAAAGAAATTCTCTTCACGCGATTATCCAAAAATTGCACTCATCCCTTACTCAATATCAATCTTGGTTGTCTAAGATTTGCTTACCAAATACTTCTTTTTCGAGACGATTTAAGCGTTTCAAAATATCAAAATTTGTCATTGAAGTAGAAGCTGTTACTTCAATAGAGTCTGGTTGAGTTGGAGCCGCCTGTGGTTTACGAGACAACTCCTCCTTCAAATCAGCAATTTCTTGGCGAAGGGATTTAACCAAAGCCGCGTAGGTTTCATAATCCTTAATCACATCATCTAGGAATTCATCTACCTCTGCTTTGCTGTATCCACGTACTTCACGTCCAAATTCTTGTTCAAAAATATCTTTCGCTGAAAATATAATACTTGCCATGTCTCTCTCCATTCTGAGTTACTAGTATCATTATATAAAAAAAGACAAGTAAAAATCAAGGTCAAAGGGTTACTTTTCAGAAAAATTTTCTGCTAGTTCATTTAACTCATCAAATGTTAATTGCCTTGTAACATAGTCCGCTTGATTTTTCATCATTTGGTAAAAATATTGTAACTTAGTTTTGTTTTCCTCATCATAAAAAAGATAGCAAATATCTGTGTTCTCCAGTAAAAATTTCTGATAATCACGTAGTTGCCCCTTGTGTTCATATTGTGGATAGGCATATTTGACAAAATCAACTTGCTTGAATTCGCTCAATTTCACTTGATTGGCTTCATTCCAATTACTGCCATGAGTTTCAAAATCAAAAATGGTCGCCAACTGAAAGCCATAGTCTGCTTTCATATCCTGTGCCACTTCCAGCGCCCAGTGCTCAAAGCCCAAGGTCCCTGTAAAGACAAGCCAGGTCACCCCTTCCTCTGCTAGACGCTCCAGGTCTCTCCGAATAGCTGTTTTGATAATACCAACACGAATATCCTTGTCATTAAAGAGACCAAGGTCGAAGGCAGAATAGCCTAAAATCAAGGCTGTTGTCATTTTTAACCCTTTCTTTGTAAATTTATGATATAATAGAGTGATGTTATTGTACCAATAAGGAGAATTATGGTCAACTATCCACATAAAATTTCATCTCAAAAAAGACAAGCACCCCTGTCACAAACTAAAAATTTCGCAAATCGGGGAATGTCTTTTGAAAAGATGATCAATGCTACGAACGACTACTATTTGTCGCATGGGTTAGCAGTGATTCACAAGAAACCGACTCCCATCCAAATCGTACGTGTCGACTATCCCCAACGAAGTCGAGCCAAGATTGTTGAAGCCTACTTTAGACAAGCTTCAACTACTGACTATTCAGGGGTTTATGATGGATACTACATCGACTTTGAAGCAAAGGAAACTAGGCAAAAACATGCGATTCCGATGAAGAATTTCCATCACCATCAGATTCAGCATATGGAACAGGTCCTTGCCCAACGAGGAATCTGCTTTGTCCTTCTTCACTTTGCTTCTCAGCAAGAAACTTATTTATTGCCGGCTATTGACTTGATCCGTTTCTATCATCAAGATATGGGACAAAAGTCAATGCCACTTGGATATATTCGAGAAAATGGATATAGGATTGAGCTGGGTGCCTTTCCCCAGATTCCCTATCTCGATATTATCAAAGAACATTTACTAGGTGGTAAAACAAGATGAACAAACAAACTATCCTGCGAATAGCTAAATATATTAGTATCTGCTTCTTAACTGTATTTATCGCAGCTATTATGCTGGGCGGGGGTCTCTTTCTCTACTATGTTAGCAAGACTCCAGCCCTATCTGAAAGTAAACTAGTCGCTACAACGTCTAGTAAAATTTATGACAATAACGATGAACTCATCGCTGATCTTGGATCAGAACGTCGGGTCAATGCACAAGCAAACGAAATACCAACCGATTTGGTCAATGCTATTGTTTCGATTGAAGACCATCGCTTCTTTAATCACCGAGGAATTGATACTGTCCGTATCCTAGGTGCCACCCTACGAAATCTTCGTGGTGGTGGGGGCCTTCAGGGAGCTTCAACTTTGACGCAGCAGTTGATCAAGTTAACCTATTTCTCTACGTCAACTTCTGACCAAACCCTTTCTCGTAAGGCTCAGGAGGCATGGCTCGCCGTTCAGCTAGAACAAAAAGCGACTAAACAAGAGATCTTGACCTACTACATCAACAAGGTTTACATGTCAAACGGAAACTACGGAATGCAGACGGCTGCTCAAAGTTACTATGGCAAAGACCTTAAAGATTTGAGCATCCCTCAATTGGCCCTCCTTGCCGGAATGCCTCAGGCTCCAAACCAGTATGATCCATACTCGCATCCGGAAGCCGCCCAAGAACGTCGTAATCTCGTCCTCTCTGAGATGAAAGGGCAAGGCTACATTACAGCTGAGCAATATGAAAAAGCGATTAATACTCCGATTACAGATGGACTTCAAAGCCTAAAATCAGCTAACAGTTATCCTCCTTACATGGATAATTACCTCAAAGAGGTGATTGACCAAGTTGAACAGGAAACAGGTTACAACCTTTTAACTACGGGTATGGAAGTCTACACAAACGTTGATTCTAAGGTCCAACAACGTCTCTGGGATATTTACAATACGGACGAGTATGTCAACTATCCAGATGATGAGTTACAGGTAGCCTCTACTATCGTTGATGTCACAAACGGGAAAGTCATTGCCCAATTAGGTGCTCGCCACCAATCAAGCAACGTTTCCTTTGGAATAAACCAAGCTGTAGAAACTAACCGTGACTGGGGTTCTACCATGAAGCCTATTACAGACTATGCTCCTGCTTTGGAATACGACGTTTATGATTCAACTGCTGCGATTGTTCACGATAGTCCTTATAATTACCCTGGAACCTCTACCCCTGTGTATAACTGGGATAAGAGTTACTTTGGAAACATAACACTCCAGTATGCTCTCCAGCAATCACGGAATGTGCCGGCTGTAGAAACGCTAGAGAAAGTAGGACTTGATCGTGCCAAGACGTTTCTAAATGGACTCGGTATTGACTACCCAAGCATACACTATGCTAATGCTATTTCAAGTAATACAACTGAATCTGACAAAAAGTATGGAGCAAGCAGTGAGAAGATGGCTGCGGCTTACGCTGCTTTTGCCAATGGCGGTATCTACCGTAAACCTATGTATATCAACAAGATTGTCTTTAGTGATGGCAGTTCAAAAGAATTCTCTGATTCTGGTACACGTGCTATGAAAGAAACGACAGCCTATATGATGACAGATATGATGAAAACTGTCTTGGCATACGGAACTGGTCGAGGAGCCTACCTCCCTTGGCTACCACAAGCTGGTAAAACTGGTACGTCAAACTATACAGATGATGAGATTGAAAACTACATTAAAAATACGGGTTATGTAGCTCCGGACGAAATGTTCGTTGGCTATACTCGTAAATATTCAATGGCAGTTTGGACAGGTTACTCAAATCGTCTTACTCCTATCGTTGGTGATGGCTTCTATGTTGCTGCGAAGGTCTACCGTTCAATGATGACTTATCTCTCTGAAGATGATCATCCTGGTGACTGGACGATGCCTGAGGGTCTTTACAGAAGCGGAGAATTTGTCTTTAAAAATGGAGCACGCAATACGTGGACCCCTTCATCATCTACACAACAAAGTTCGACATCTGAAAGTTCTAGCTCAACATCTGAGAGCTCGACTTCTCAGTCAAGCTCAACTTCTCCAAGCACAAATAATAGTACGACTACCAATCCTAACAATAATACACAACAATCAAACACAACCCCTGGCCAACAAAATCAGAATCCGCAACCAGCCCAACCATAACATTTATCACCCAGAATACTCTGGGTGATTTTTCATAGCAGTATCGTATTTATGTGCTTAGCAAAAGCCTGAGAAGACTTCCTCTCAGGCTTTCTGCGTACTATAAACCTCATTGGGAAAGATAAGAAATTGATTTTGTAATCTTGTTAAGAGGTTTTGTTGAATACTAGTCTTTCTTTGTTTTTGCTACAAATAGAGCAGATAGGGCTAGGCTAACACCTGCTAGGAAGAGGGCTGTGTCAGATTGACTCTCACCAGTTGCTGGCAAGCTTTGTTCAGCTGTTTCTGGTCTAGCTATTTCTTGCTTATAATCTGGCATCTTACCTTGATCGGAAGCTAAAGAGCTCAGTTTAAACTCAGGTTTCTCTACAGTTGGAGCGGCTTGGTCGCCTACTGTTGAGATTGGACCTGTGTACTCTGGTACTTCATGTACCAAGGCCTCAACTGCATTGACACCGCCCTGGAACTCAGGCTTCTCAACTGTCGGAGCTGGTTGGTCGCCTACTGTCGATAATGGGCCTGTGTAGGCTGGTAGCTCATGTACCAAGACCTCAGCCGCATTGACACCACCCTGGAACTCAGGTTTTTCTACTGTTGGAGCAGCTTGGTCACCCACTGTTGCTACTGGGCCTGTGTAGGCTGGTACTTCATGTACCAAGGCCTCAGCTGCATTGACACCACCTGTGAATTCAGGAATCTCAAGAACGGGTGCTGGTTCTTCACCCTTGCTTGATTGAACCGGTTCTTCTGTTAATTCTTGATAGAAGCTCGCCAATTCATAAAACTCAGCCTTGCCACCTTCCCAGGCTAATTTGACATCTAGAAGAGTGCCACCATTTCGGATAGCGAAGGTTTGGAGGCTTGATGTAATGGCACCGAGGTCTAGCCAACTGTCTTGGCCATCCTTAAGTGTTCTAGCAAAAACACGTGCTTTCGCTCCTTCAGGAAGACTGGAAACAAGACGAAGGTGGTTGGCTTTGGTTGGTTCAGACAAGTGATACACCAATTCACCCTTGTCTTTTTCAGACTTGTAGCTGGTCAAGACTTTGCCGTCTACAAGATTATTATAAAGGTTGCCTTGGCTTTCTCCACTACTTCCTTCTACTGTTGGATCATTGATTGGTTTGACAAATTCACCATCGTTGATGACCAATTCTGTAAATCCTACAAACCGAGCATCATAGTCTGCCGTATAGAGGACACGGAGATAGTTAGCTTTGACTGGTGTCGTCAATTCGCCCTCGATGTAGCGATTTCCTGGCATCTTAGAATCATGTGTCCAACCATCTGTCAGTGAATCATCGTGTTGGCTATTGGCCACACCATCTCCTACTGTCACAACATCTGTCCAAGTTTTACCGTCTTGGCTGACTTGGATCTTACCATCACGAAGGTAGTTTTGAGTTCCGTCTTGGATGTAGGCTCTAATCTTCTTGATAGTACGTTCGCTACCAAGTTTCAAGGTTACGTGGCCATCTTTATGGGCGTAGTCTGAAAACTCAACGAAGTTGTTGTAAACACCGTCAAATAGTTGATCTAGGTTGTTCAGTTTACGAACATCATTGCTGCCGTATACTGGGTGAATTCCCATTGAAGTTGAATCCAATTTTGTTGGTTGCACTTCTTTGGTCGTCACAAGGAGAGAAGTGGCTGTCACAGCTTGTTCCTGATCTGTTTTATTGACCAGACGAACATAACGTACTAAGTGGGTTGCCACAGTTCTGTCTGTCAACTGGCTGGCTGGTGTCCATTCTTGTGCATTTGCAGAATACTCTAGGCTAAGAGCAGGGTTGGCTGAGCCTTGGAGCTGGATGCTCTTGATCTGATGGATACGGTCAAGCTTCATACCTAGATAGCTATGAGCAGGGAGTTTGGTTCCAGCTGGAATCTGAAGCTCGTAACTGCCCAAGCTATCCACTACCGGCGTTTCCTTCAAGGATTCCACGTTGGTGTCTGTTAACTCACTATTTCCAGAACGTGTCTCAACAGAGAAATCCTGGATACGCCACCAGAGGTCGAGAGCCTTGGTATTGCGTACTCGGATGTAACGAGCATTGATCGCTCTGGTCACTTCCTTGGTTTGTTCTCCTGATAGGCGATCCAACTCTTGCCATGCAGTTCCATCTGTAGAATACTCAAGCACACCTGCTGCAAGTTTATCACCCGTTCCTTGGCGAAGTCGTACTTTAGTGACTGACTTGACTTCACCGAGGTCCAGTTGTGCCCAGGCATCTACTGGTGTCGTATTGCTACCGTCAGCATTTGCCATCATGGCTTCTGTATTGTCCTTGCCATCAGTGATTTGACGGGCTGAGGTATTTAGTTTGTAAACTAAGTTTGAGCTTAGACTAACTGTCGTTGCTTGTTGGCTACGAGCTTTTTCAACTGGACGGTTCACTGCAATTTCCTGAACTGCAAACCAGGTGTTCTCGCGATTCTCTGTCGCAATCATGCGAACTGCCTTAGCCTTGATATTGAGATTTTCAAACTTAAGAAGGGATTCATTTCCGACATAGCTTGGCTCTTTCAAGGTTACCCAGTTGTCATTTTCATCTTGATACTGTACTTCTGCCTTACTAAAGGTATCACGTGGATTAGCCTGCGTTCCCATAGCAAAGGTCAAGGTTTGGATTGATACCGGCTTGTTGAATTTCATACCGATATAATCACCTGTCTTGATGCTGTTTGGTGATTTAATAATCGCATGAGTTGCCAAGTCGCCATCCGTTACTTCTGCCAAACCACCTTCTACACCTGTTCGATTGGTGATAAAGGTGCTGATGATTTGGTCTGGATGCAAGACTTTTTGAACTTCAGACGCTAGAACTTCTTTCAAGGATAGGATAAATGGACGAATGTGTTGAACACCCAATTCAGCCTTTTCCATATGGTCTACATAATGGAAGGTATGAGTTTGAGACTGTTCGTAGAACTTCAAGCCTTTATAATAGCTGTCCCAAAGCTTAGCAGCATCGTTTGTAGCCATAGCTTCTGTTCCTGTAAGGAAGGCATCGAGGGCATTCATTTGGTCGATTGCATTATCCAACCAATAGTGGATTTGGGCAACCATTTTTTTATCGCCTGATGCTTTATAGAGTTCGGCTGCTTCTTTAATCTTGGCAAATTCTGCACGCAAGGCTGCACGTTCGGCAGTCACATCCTGACCAGCTTTGAGCTTAGTCATGAAGTCTGTCAATTTTGGAGCCAAGTCTACAGATTCTTCTAGTTTGACGACACGATTATCCATGTTTTGGTTGATCATGTGCTTACCAAGTTCGCGGAAGGCTGCTGATACCTTGCTATCTTCAAAATGACCATTTTCTACAAAGTTGAAGGCAATATCATTGATTTTCTTAGCTTCTTCTTCTGATTTCCACTGTTTCCATGAGTATTGAGCTCCTGAAAAGAGGGCAATCTTAGATGGTTCAGACTGTTGCATTGGGTTCAACATGATACCAGATAGCAAGCTTGGATCCACATTTGGATGAAGGAATTTCTCACCACCACCTAGAATCAAGTGTTGTTTAGAGTTATCTGTTACAGGCCAGTTAATCCAAAGTGAAACTGGGCGATAGGTCTTGCCACCTGCGGATAGATTGTTTTTGAGAGTTGAAAGGAAGCTTTCAGAGACTTCACCCCAAATTTTACCACCCGTCAAGGTCATGGATGTTGAACTTGGGAGATTTTCATTGAGGGATTTCAACTCATCTTCACGTCCATTACCCCAATACTGGCCAGGAACAAAGATCATTTCTTTACGAAGACCGCTGTAAGTTCCCTGCATTTCAGTCAACCACTTGGTCATATCTTGCATCAAGCGGTTGTAGCTATTGTAGCCTCCGACTGGGCTTGGAGCATCATCTGCAAGGATACCAAATTCGCGGACACCCACTTTCATCAACTGGGTAAATTTAGCCTTGATGGTTGCCAAATCTTCTTGGTAATGCGCTTCATTGCCAAAACGGATACGGTTGTTCATGAATGGATGGATGGTCCAGACATAGCGGGTTTTACTTTGATTTCCGACACGAGCAAGTTCACGAATTTCAGCTAGTTTTTCTTCTGGATAGAGTTCTCGCCATTTCTTGTTGTGGTATGGATCATCTTTTGGTGCAAAGAAGTATTGGTTCAATTTCAAATCGCCACCAAAACGCATGAGCTCTGCACGATCTGCGTTAGACCATGGGTTTCCATAGTAACCTTCGATAAAACCACGGTTCTTGAGCTCTGCGTAATCTTCTACTGTCACATTACGAAGGACTGGCACTTGGCTTTCCTTGAGCATGTGTTTCAAGGTTGTCAAACCATAGAAGACTGCATCTGTGTCTTTTCCGACGATGGAAATCGAATTATCCTTGATGCTCAAGACATAGGCGTCAATCTTGTCAAAGAGACCTGCTGAAACATTGGACAAGTTTTGCTCTGCTTGTGAGCCTTGTCCATGCACTCCAAGATAGATATTGGTTGCGCCAGCGATTGCTGCCTTACCAGTTGTATAAGATACTTGATTGTCCTGCAAGACACTCTTCAAGCGATTGCGAGTATAGATATCGAGTTTATCGCCCATGACCAGATTGACTTGCTTGCGAAGGGCTGTAACACCTTCTCCATAAGTCACTTTTTGTGGAGTTGGGAAGACCTTGTACTCTTTCTTGAGATAGTCTGCGCTCTTGCTGGCAGCTGCAATGCTGTCTTCGCTAGCTGGTTTACTTGCAGTGAATTGTTCTGCCAATTCAACTGTTCCATCACCGGTTTGGTCTACTTTTGGTTTTTCAGGTGTAGTTGGTTTTTCTGGTTGACTTGGTGCAGGCGTTTCTTGCTCTTCTTTAACAGGTTTCAATAGATGAACTTCAGCTGCACTTGCAAAACCACCAACGCCTTCCAATACTTTCAATTCAATCTTGTTTGTATGGACAGCAGTAAAGTTAACTGTTTTTTCTTGGGCATTGTTCTCCCAAGTACCTGATGAAACTTTCTCCATCTGGCCGTCTTTTTGAGCGTAAATTTCGTAGCGAGTGACTACACCGTTTCCTCCACCTGGACGTGGAAGATAAGTCAACCCGTTGACTTTTTCAGCTTCTTTCAAAGTCATAGTCAGAGTATATGGTGCGCGATCCCCAGACCATTTAGAATGCCAGAAAGTATTTGGATCATTGTCAAAGGCTTTCTCAACAGCGCCTTCAGTCGCGTTTCCTGGAAGTTGCTGACTGCTTGCGGTTGCAGTAATCTTATCATTTGAAATCAAACGAGGATTTACAAAAGGTTTATCTGTCAACTCCGCACTGTGCAAGATTCCTTTAAATCCACCGATACTTTCAAGCGGTAGTACCAAGCTATTGTGAGCAAAGCGAGGGTGGGCTGGATTTGCGATACGTTCAATCTTTTCACCATCTACATAGACTTCTGTAGATTGTGGTTTGGTCACGATAGAGATTTGATAACGTTTGTTCTTTTCAAGTTTTTTATTGAATTGGATATGGAACTGTTCAAACTGGTAAGCAAGATAGCCGTCTTTATCAGCTAGATAGATACGGTTGTCCCCACTTGTTGAGAAGGTTTGTTCCCCGTCTCCAGTGACAGTTACATCAAACTTCAAGACGTGACTTGGGCCAACATCACCAGCCAAGCCTTCGATACTGCTATCTTTCTCAAAAGCCAATCCCTGTTCGCTTGCCTTCACCTTCTTGCTTGCATAGTTCTTGGCTGTTTCAGGGTTGATGGTAAACAAGTCGCTTTGATCAATCTCTTTATCAGGATTTGACTGTGGCGCATAAGGGCTCGTTGGTAGGGTGCGTTCTGCAAAGGTCGCAGCTGCACGGTCAGATCCCCAGGTGCGTTCTGCAGTGGTTTGCATGCTCTTGAAGAAGCGTTTGAAGATATCATAAGAGGTCAAACCGGTCTCATGAAGGTCGATGTTATCATTCCAAACTGCGTGCCCACCACCAAGGATACTTGGATGAGAAGCTGGTAGAAGTGGACCACGACCAGTTCTGAAATCGTTTGGTGTCCAACTATTATATTGAGTTTCATAGTTAGCATAATCACCATAACCAGCTTGACGATTATCTCCATTCGGGACACTATATGTCGGTACGTCTGTGATGTTGATAATCTTAGCTCCCTGAGCAATAGCTTCTTTTGGTTGTTGCCAGCCAATACTCCAGATATCAACTTCTACTCCGTTCCAATCAACCGCTGTTTTACCTCGTTTCGCACTGAGCGAGCCCCAGATACGAGGGGTATAGCCTTTTCCTTTAATGTATTTGATAAGGTCATTGACATAGCGACGATAGCTTTCTCTGCTGCCATAGTATTCATCCGTTCCGATATGAACAGTTGATACCCCATGAAGCGGTGCATCTGGACCATCGAGGAGTTTGTCATAAACAGATTTGACAAAAGCCAGTGTTTCATCGTATTTATTGTCTAGATCGAGCATGGCTACGCGCTCAACATTGTGCTTGCCTGCATAATCGCTCAGACTACCTTGATACATGAGGTCTGGGCGAACTTTGACAAATGATAGAGCGTGACCTGGTGTGTCAATTTCTGGCACTAGATTGATATGCAAGGCCTTGGCAAGTTTAATCAGATTTTGCATTTCTTCCTTGGTATAATGCTCATCTGATGTCAATTTTTGACCATTCTTACCAACAATGTCTGTCTCCACACGGAAACCAGTCTTAGCGTGTTCAAGTACATACTTGAGTTCTTCTTCTGGACTTAAATTCTTACCTGCCAAGTGTTCCTTTAGGAAGATATAGTTATCGTTGAGGTGCAACTGCAGGTCGTTCATCTTGTAGTAAGCCATGTTGAGCATGATGTCTACAAGAGTGTCGTAAGGGATAAATTTACGACCTGTATCTAGCATAAAGCCACGGTGGCTGAAACTTGGGAAATCTCGAATTTCGCCATTTTGTAGGTTGCTTTCTCCCATTTGAAGAAGAGTCCGAGTGGCGTAGAAGGCTCCTGTATTTGTGGCAGCTTCGATGGTAATCACATCATTTTGGATAGTGATGCCGTAGCCTTCTTTACCATAACCCTTGTTTTCAACCTTTTTAAATTCGATTCGTTTTTGAGCCTGTTTGTCACCTGTTGCTAGTTCCAATCCACGGCTAGCAAGGTCTGACTGATAAAAGGTTGCTGCCTGATCAAAGCCAGAATCTCCTGTTGCAAGGACTGTATCTGAAGTGATAGAAGATTGACCTTCTTTCCCATACCATTGTTGAACAGCTGGTGCTACTTTTGGTTTCACACCCACACCTTCGTCCTGATGTAGGCCCTTGATGACTACTTCAAATTCCTTAGTGAAAGTATGGCTGTCTCTGATTTGTTGGACCATGACCTTGACGCGTTGATCTGTCAGAGGTTTATGGATACGATTTTGAAGGTCAATTACACCTTGTTTATTGCTTCCGATGAGGCTGACTTTTCCTGGTAAAGTTGGTAAGACAAGAGACTGTCCGTCTTCTGCTACTGTGAGTTCGGTTACTTGGCGGATATCCGTTACCTTACTATGGTCCGGAACGTTAGAATAAGCTCGAATTTCTTGGATACCAACGTTTCTCCAGCCCATTGTCCCCGCTTGATAGTCATTGATCTCTAACTTGAGATATTTAGCTTGAATACTATTGGCTAAGTCAACTTTCTCATCTAAAACAGGTTCTCCAGTTTTGGTATGAGCGAGTTTCCATTGTTTTTCTCCATTAGCCCCCACATCTTCTTGATCTGCGTAATAGAGATTCCAAGATTTGATATTTGGGTCATTTTGCCCATTACGAAGACGACGATCCCAGTCGATTTCCACATGCTTGATGAGAGTAGTTTTTGGAAGAGTTAATTCGAGGGTTGGTTTTGGTACATCTCTATCTGTTGCCCAACGAGTATTGTCATCTCCATCAATGGCCTTATCTCCAGTAAAGTTTGTCCCAGTCTCATGGTTGCTCGCCTGGGCAGTAGCACCCTCGAGATGGTTGATATCTTCTCTATCTTCGATTGTCTTTTCAGCTGGTTTTTCTGCTGGTGTAGTGGTTTCCGTAGGTTGATTGTCTGCCTTTGGTGTTTCAACCGGTTTCGACGTTTCTGCTGGCTTAGGACTTGCAGGACTTGTCTCTGGTTTTGCCTCTTCACTTGCTGCAGGATTGGTTCCCTCATCAGTCGCTGGAGTTTCTTCATGGCTTGCTTCTGTTGCAGCTTCTGCATCCGCCTTTTCAAGCGCAGCGGCTAAATCATCTGGTAACTTATCCAAGGCTTGAACATGAGTAATACTTCCCTCTGTCTCTGAAGGTGTTGCTGTTTCTGCCGCCTGAACCATATTGGCGCCAAAGATACTAGCACCAATCATAACGGAGGCTGCACCGATTGCAAATTTTCTTATACTATAGTGACAGCGTTTCTCAAAAAAATGTCTATCCATCTTTCTCCTATTCCTTTCATCCGCATACATGAGTAAGCGGTATCATTTCTCCTTTGAAAAAGGAGAGAACCAAGAGGTCCTCTCCGGCTGTTTGTTCCTTTTTGATTCGAGTTGCTTTGAACAGCTGAAATCAAATCTCATTAATCTTCTTTACGTTTTGTCGCAAGGACCGCAGCAGATAAAGCGATACTCACACTTGCTAAGAAGAGGGCAGCTTCTGAACCATGTTCTCCTGTAGCAGGAAGTTTCTCTTCTTTATCTTCCAGAGTTTGGGCATCAGCTACTGGGCTTGGAGTGAGCGGGTACTCAGGTTTTTCAACTGTTGGAGCTGCTTGATCTCCAGCGGTAGCCAATACACCTGTGTAGGCTGGTTTCTCGTTTACCAAGGCTTGAACCGCATTGACGCCGCCCTTAAACTCTGGGGCTTCATTGACAGCTGCTTCAACTGCATTAACCCCACCCTTGAACTCAGGGACTTCATGTACAGCTGCCTCTGCCGCATTAACTCCTCCCTTGAACTCAGGAACTTCATGTACAGCTGCTTCTGCTGCATTGATGCCACCTTTGTATTCTGGGGCCTCATTGACAGCTGCTTCAACCGCATTGACGCCTCCCTTGAACTCAGGAACCTCATGTACAGCTGCTTCTGCCGCATTGACGCCGCCTTTGAACTCAGGTACATCAAGAACTGGTGGTTGCTCTTCACCCTTGCTACTTGTTGGAGCGTCTGGTTTCGTAGCAGAATCTTTTAATTGGTTGAGATAGTCTGCGAAGTAGGCAACCATTCTTTCCGTCAAGAGGTGGTTATCCGTCGCATATTTCATGCTTGCCTGAACGCTAGCCACTTCCTCTTGATTGTCTTTGTCTGTTAATTTCTGCGCCTTAGCCAAAGCTGCTTCATAGCCAGACATGTCAAGCGGTGTTTCTACTACCTGTGGACGGGTAAAGATGAGTTCCGCTGCAGATTGGTATTTATCGCCACCATCTCCGTAAGTCTTGGTACCTGTAAGGACAATTTTCTTAGCCTTGATTGTCTTTCCAAAGTCAATGTCTTTTGGTTTGTTGTTATCTGGCCAATCTGTCACGGTGAAAGTATGTTCTTTACCAGACTCATCTGTGACAACCAGTTTCACATCACGCAAGTTACCATTTGAACCTGATCCACGTGGAACATAGCGAAGTCCAGTGATTTCAGTTGGTTCTTTCAAGACCATGGTTGCAGGCTTGCCTACATCTCCACCATTCCAAGATGTATGCCATAGACTAGACACATTGCCATCAAAGGCATTCTCAAGACCTTCACCTGGTTGAGCTGGCGCATCCAAACTTTCAAAGTCTTCTGCTACCAAGGCTGTCTTCTTCTGAACCAAAGCATTCTTCAGAGCTTCAATCTTGGCAATCTCTGCACGCGCTTCTTCCACGCTAATGTCATCATCTGCCTGACTGAGGTTAAAGACCGCCTCTTTCAAAGCATCCATAGACTCTTTCGTGTAGTTGGTCATGGCAACCGTTGGCAAGTAGTTCTTCAGAGCATTTTCTGTCAACATCTTACCTGTTAGGGTAATTTCTTCGATGTGAAGATTGTCCATCATGAAGTCGTTGTAACCACGGAAGTTGGCATTTCCGCCAGAATCTCCACGAGTATTGCTTGCGTTTCCAGTTGAGTAGATACCTACCCAAGTATCGCCTGTTTCTGCACCTGTCACGAGGAAGGTTGCCTTCTTGGCTTTCTTAGAATCCGTCCAAGTATTTGGCAATTCATGCATTTCCAAGTTGCTTGCTTGCGTACCACGACGACCTGACTGGAATTCTCCCTTACCGACTACAAAGGCATAGGTATTGTCAGATCCTGCTTCGTATTCAAAGGTTACACGGTAAGTCTTACCAGCTTCAAAACGGAAGTTTTGTGGAATAGTTTGGTAAACCAAGTTACGACGGCTCACTAGTCCATTTGTCTTCAATGACCAATTTCCTTCGATAACATCATCGACTTTCTTACCATTCCAACCACGCTGTGTATATGGATCGTGTTTTTCAGACAAGTGAGTGCGGTTGTCTTCGACACCTTCGACACCGCCCACTACAAATGGGAAGATTCCTTGAGCTACATTTTCAAAGTCTTGTTTGAAGGTTCCTTGACCTGTATCATGCTTGTCTCCGTACATGCTTGAATTGTTTTCAAAGGTACGAATTTCATCAAAGTAAGTTGCTTCATCACCAGCTTCACGACTCAAAGTAAGAGTGACATTTGATACGTCCGATCCTGTTGTAAAGAAGGCATACATATTTTGGAAGTAACTTGTATCATCAACTGTAGCATTTTCACGACGATTGTTATGAGCATATGCTTTGATATAGTTGAGAGCGAGTGACTTATTGGTATAAGTAGTCACTTCTTTTTCGCCAGTATTCACTGTGATACTTGCCTTAGCATTACTACGGTTATCGACACCAACATAAACCGCATACTTTGTATTTGGTTTCAAGCCAGTCAGTTTCTGAGTAAGGCTGACCTTGCTCTTATTGCCTTGGATACGAAGCATTTCATTTGCGCCTTGTGATTTGACAATTTCTGCCTTAGAAGCATCACCAGAAATGGTCCAGTGTTTCAAAGTTCCACTGTTAAATCCTTGGTCGTAGATGTGCATGCCTTCGCTCCATGACATTTCAGGATTGGTTTGTTTTGAACGGTAAAGAACGTATGGTTGATTTGCTAGAAGGTCTAGGGTAATCTTGCCATCTTTTACAGTTAGTTCTTGCTCTTCTGTCTTACCTTGGTCAGTTAGCTTGTAAAGGTAAACCTTGCTATTTGCCCAATCGCTCGGAAGTGTCCAAGTTGTTGCACCAGCTTGCGTATTGAAGTAGTACATCTTTTCCTTATCAGTAGGAAGTTTCTTACCATTCGCATCCCAGTTCCAAGGAGTTAAGTAAGCTGAACCATCTTGGATGACACGTCCGTTGAGCGTTACTGTACGTTCGCGGTATTGCGGGCTATTGACATCATTTGACTTACGAGTCACAACAACCTTGTTACCTGCTGCATCGACTAGCTCAACCTTCATTTCTGGAGTCCATTTATAGGTGCTACCGTTATCGGTCATGGTAACTGGTGTGCCATTTTCCCATTTGCTTACAGTGAAGTGTTGGAAATATTTGGTCATCAAGTCATGGGCAAACAAGTTGGTTACATAGCCATTGTAATCACTTCGTCCTTGCCAGCCTTCAAAATCTTTCATGCTGTAGCCACCTAGAAGTGGGTAATCTGCTGCACCACCGTAACTTCTGTAGTCCCCTACCCAAGCATCTTTTTGATGGTTACGGATAAAGCGGGTGATGGCACTGTTGATACCTTTATTGGTGTAGCCACCGTAGGTCAAGTCAGCAGCCCAGTGATGGAAGGTAGAGTCGTACTCACCACCATGGCCCCACTCGATTGCAAAGCGCCAGCCTTGCTTGTTGATTTCTTTTGCAAGAACGTGGGTAGCCCAGGCACCGTTATCACCTGATTGACCATTACCCCAAACGTCCACATAGATAAAGTCGAGACCGTCACCAAGTTTTTTCTTCAAATCTTCCCAACGTGCCAAACGGCCATGTGCTAGGTCATAGGCAGCATCAATGTTGATACCTTGGTCTAGCCAGTTCCAGCCATAGCTATAGCTACCATCTGGATTCTTACGGAGGATTTTTTCATTGAAGTATTTAGACTCAGGATAAGTCTCAGAAGCGTTAACATGGATACCTAGATGAGCACCATATTTCTTCGCTTTCGCAATCAAGGTCTTGAAGTCTTCAACACCACCAATACGTTTACCAATATCAGCATAGTTCAAGTGACCAGAGTCATGGCCTTCGCTACCATATCCTTTAAGGAGAACACCTTGGCCAAGACCATCTGTATGGAGATTGATTTTCTTGATACCATCTAGAGTCATGAGGAATGGGTTTTGTGCTTGTGAACCAAAGTTCATCGCGATACGATAAGCTGTAATATCCTTAACTTTTTCCCAACCTTGAGGGTTGTTCATAATGCTACGATAAGCAATGGCACCATCTTGCCAATCGACTTTATTGTCTGCATTGGCGTCTTCGGTGATAACAACCTTGGCACTTGGAAGTTCCTTGGTATACTCTGGGAAGACAATGCCCTTATAAGCTTTTTCCCATTGCCATTCAGAACTATGAATTCCGACATAGTTAGCATTCCCGACTGTTTCCTTGTAGGCTGTCAAGCGGGTCCAGTCATAAGAACCTCCACCGTAGCTGTTTTGAGAGTTGCTCCAAACACCTGCAGCAAGCTTATCTGTAGAAACAAATCCATACATGTAACCCTTGGCTAGGTCTTTCATTGGATTGGTTACATCGATATGATCATCTCCGCTAACATGGGTATTGTTTGACATGGTTGCCCCATCAAACTTAGCACCAGCTTGATCACTCGAAACAGAGACTAAAGCATTGCCAAGGAAACTAATCGTAGAAAGCAATTTTCTTTCGTCATCAATCTTTTGACCTGGAGTGACTTGATTGTGGTTGACAATCTTGGTCACATCAAAGTGCAATTGATTGTCCACAACTTGCAAGCGTACTGTCATTTCCGCATTGATAAGATTAGCATCATCGCGAAGCTTCATCAAGTACTCTGCTGTTGTCTCATTGATTTTTTTGTAGGTAACTTCAGGGGTGACTTCGTGTTTGTTGATAAATACTTTATTGAACTGTTGCACCTGTCCTGGCAAAGTATGACCATTCAAGGTGTATTCCTTGACACGAGGGAAGGCTTGGTCAATCACTGCTTTTAGGACCTTAGACTGGATCGTATCATAAGTCACCTTGCTATCGTCAACAACTGGACCTGTTTCTTTCTGGGCAGGAGTATCATCTGCTTTCACGCCTTCTTGATTGTCTGTTTTAACGCTGACAACTGTACGCTCATTGCCATAGGAACCAGCTTTTAGAACGATTTTCTTCTCATTTTTGAGAGTTTCATTAACAGCTGCTGGCAAAGTGACCGTATCAAAGAGTTTCTCATCATTATTCGTTGCATTGAGTTGCCCATCTGACTTGAGGGTAATTGATAGGCGGTTAATTGTTCCTGTCTCAGGCGCTGCTACACGTCCCCCCTTATACCAGGTGCTATCGGTTGGAGATTTATACTCCCAGAACCAGCCATCTTTGTCATAACCAACAAAAACATTGTTCTTGGTATCTTTAAATTTCAAGAAGACACCAAAGCGTGATTTGCCCTTTTCAGAATCATCTTTGAAGGTTAAATCAACCGTCGCATTTCCATTAGCATCAACTGTCAATCCTTGTTTTTCAAACAAGGCTGGTTTATCGCCATTGTCGTTCTGTGCAGTTGAGGACAATTGATTGTAGCGGACACCCTTTTCTTCACGAACCGTAACTGTTCCCTGCTGTTCTTTTTTCGCTACCGTTTGCCATTCAGGGGTTACTGTCTTAGGGGTTTCAGGTTTAGCAGCTGCAGGTTTATCCTCTTTTGGTTTTTCTTCAGCCGGTTTCTCTTTCTCTTCCAAGTCTGCTGGTTTCACACTTGAAATTCCCTGTATGTGGTCTTGAATCCATTTTAGTTGAGCTGGTGAGAAGAGAATGCCACCACTACGTTTTCCAACTACACCATTTTGGTGAACACCGACTAGTTTGCCTTCTGTATCAAAGATACCGCCACCACTAGCACCCGGTTTGCCTCCTTGGTACCCAATCCCTTGGACACCTTCTCCGTATGGTTCCGCAAAATCAACTGTAGTATTGACAATCGGATTCAATTTCCCTTCTGGATAACCAAAGACATGGAGTTTATCTCCGATTTTCTTAACAACTGGTTTTTTAGTTACTTCAACAGGCGTATTTTCGAGAACTGTACGCAATCTCACAAGGGCCAAATCATTCTTGAACCCCTTTAGATAGCCTTCACGATCCCAATGAATAATATCTTTCTTGCTAAACTTGACATCTGGCAATCCTGGATATGAGATGCTATAGATATCTCCATCCCCTTGATCATTGTCCACAACCTTACGGATATTGCCGTCTTGGCTATCCTTGATAAAGTTATGAGAAACCGTCAAGACAAGGTCTTTAGCAACGACAATACCGCTACCTTCTCCTGATGGCGTCTTGATCTTAACAGTCGCGCCGTAGTTTAATTCCCCATTGGTAGTCTTAGCCACATCTTCTGGGACGAGCTTCCCAGTATCTTGGGCCAACTGATCCTTGTCAACTTCACGCCCATTGTCTTCAGCTTTCTCCAATTTATCTTCTAATTCTTTTGGCAGATTGCTTGACTTTTCAGACTTTTCTTTTTCTTGAGCCAACAACCCTTCTTCTGTTTGTGAGCCTTCTGTAATCTCAGCTGAACCAGGATTCTGAGCGGCAGCTTCCTTGTCGAAATCGCGCCCCTCATCACTAGCCTTCTTATCCAAATCAGCCAATTCACTTGGCAAATTATCTGTTGAACCAACCCTTGCTTGATCAGCCAATACTGGGGCAGTCGCAAAGAAAGTCGCTCCAATCATCACCGAAGCTACCCCAAGCGTAAACTTACGAATACTAAACTTACAGCGTTTTTCAAAAAATTGTTTATCCATAAACTCCTTAATCCTTTCACTTAACAGTAAGCGTTTACATTTCTTTTTTAAAAATACTCCTTTCTCTGAAAGTACCGTGCTTAACTGTCATAAATAAAAAAATAATTATGCTTTTAATATAACAAATAATATCTAAGAAAGCAATAGGAAAAAGGAAAATTCGCAAAAATTTCTCAAGACACCCCTAATTTAAAAGCTCGCTTTAAAGATATAAAAAGGACTTAGCATCCAAGAGGAATACTAAATCCTTTCTCATATCCTGTAAAATTATTTCACATGGTTTGCGAGGTCTTCTTGAGCCTTCTTATTAGACTCTTCTTTTTCTTTCAACCAATTTTCTTGAGCTTTTTGGTATTCTTCTGTTGTTACCGCCTTATCTTGTACATCTAGGTATTTATACAAGAGGGCTTCGCTCATACCCTTGTTACCAGAGTATGCAAACGGAAGTGTAAATGGTACCATCTTAGACAACATTGGACGACCAGTTTGAGAAGTTGTTGGAATGATCAAGGCACTATCTGTCAACCAAGCTTGGGCAGCAGCATATTTTTCATAACGTTTTGAAACGTCAGTAGTTTCTTTCCCAGCTTCCACAACCATTTTTTCGTAGTCTTCCAAACCAACTTGCTTGGCCGCAGCATTGTTTGTTCCAGAGTCAAATCCTAGGTAAGTCTTTGTATTTTCCCCTACAGATGGTTTGATAATATCAAGGTAGGTAGAAGGGTCTGCAAAGTCTGGAGACCAACCCACGTTATCTGAGATATCCCAGTCTTCACCTGCAGCTGTCTCAGCAAAGTAAGTGATGTTCAAGACATCGTCTTTTTGAAGTTGTTGGATATCGACAACCACATTATCAGACCCTAAGTTTTCTTCAACTGACTGTTTAAAAGATTGGACACGTTGAACTTTTGTTGTATTGGTTTGGTCTACAGGCATGTCCAAGTGGATTGGGAATTTCACACCTTCCGCTTGGAGAGCTGTCTTAGCTTTAGCAAACTCTGCTTTGGCCTTATCTGGGTTGTAGAGTCCATCTTGAGCATCATCCAAGTTCACGTTGCTCCACTCGTCACCATAAGTCACCAATTTGTCTTTGACCATTTCGCCAAAGTTCTTTCCATCTGCCTGTACAAATGTAGGAGGAACAAACAAGTTACGAAGCAGTTTAGTTGCCCCACTTGCACCATTCACTTGAGAAGCATAGGCCGTTCTATCGAAACCAAAAGCAAGAGCTTGACGGAAGTCCTTGTTTAGAAGAGCTTTCTTGGTTGATGTTTTTTCTTCATCTGTTGTCTTAGAAGTGTACTTATAAGACTGACGATCGATATTCGTACCTACCAAATAAGTAGTAGAATCTTGTTGTGTATAAACGATATTGTCTTTAAATGCCTTTTCAGTCTCTGTGTAGCTAGCGCTTGTTGGGAAGAGACGAGCCATTGTAAAGCTACCGTCTTTGAAAGCTTCAGTTGGTTTGTTGGTATCTTGTCCATCCCAGAATGATAATTTAACCTTATCGATATGGACATTGTCCTTATCCCAGTAGTTAGGATTTTTCGCAAATTCGACAGAAGATTTAGCTACAATTGATTTGAGTAAGAATGGACCATTGTAGAGAATACTGCTTGAATCAGTTCCCTTAGCGAAGTCATCCCCTTTAGAGTTCAAGAACTCTTCATTTACTGGGGCCAAAACTCCCATCGTTGTCTTAGAATTCCAGAAGCTTTCTGGCTTGTTCAATGTGTACTGAACTGTATAATCATCAAGAGCCTTGATTCCTACTTGAGAGAAGTCTGTAATTTCTCCTTTCACATAGGCGTCCAATCCTTTGATTGATTCTTGAACTAAATAAAGACCATCAGATTTTTTATCAGCAGCATATTTAAGTCCTGTTACAAAGTCTTGAGCTTTGACTTCTGCGTATTCCTCACCCTCAGAGGTATACCATTTTGCATCCTTACGAAGCGTATATGTGTAAGTCAAGCCATCCTTAGATACAGACCAATCCTCAGCCATAGATGGCACAAAGTTACCATAGCGGTCATTTTCGAGCAAGCCATCGATAACATTGCTCGTAATATTTGCTGTAGCCGCTTTATTAGTCGTCAAATAGTTTAGGTTATCAGGATCCGTTTCATAAATGTATGAGAATGTCTTCTCACCTTTAGCACTTGAACTTGATCCAGAGCACGCAGCCAGAGTACCAGCTGCCAATAATGTCACACCCGCAAGGGCAAGTAATTTTGAACTTTTCATCATTTTCTCCTTTAAAATTTACATCCCATTATAGACCCTTTTTAGAAAGTTGTCAACAGAATTTTCAGAATTTTTGAATGATTTTAGCATTTTCTGAAAAATATCCCTATGAAATTCTAAAATTTTGAAATATAATATTTACTTGATTATACAAAACAGTTCTATAATATTTGTAGTGGGTAAATCCCCTATAGATATTATGGAGCCTATTTTGTTGTAGAAAAGAAGTCCTGTATAATCTATAATGAAAAGCGACTAAACAACTCATTAGAAAGCGTCGTTTCAAGTGCTATCATTGTTTGAAAATGATGGTCGCTGAGACTTCTCTCGTCAAGAAAAATCACCAAATCCCTCGTATTATTAACAAAAAATTGCTCAAAAGTTGATTGAAAAGACTTCTGTGACCGATATTGCTCATCAGCTATCTATTTCAACCTCAACTGTCATTCGCAAGCTCAATGACTTCTGTTTTAAACATGATTTTTCTCGTCTTCCAGAGATTATGTCTTGGGACGAGTATGCATTCACTAAGGGAAAGATGAGCTTTATTGCTCAGGATTTTGAAAAGCTCAATATCATCACTGTCCTTGAAGGCAGGACACAAACTATCATCCAAAATTACTTTCTGCGCTACGACCGAGCTGTTCGTTGTCAGGTGAAAATCATTACGATGGATATGTTTAGTCCCTACTATGCCTTAGCTAAACAGCTTTTTCCCAATGCAAAAATTGTATTGGATCGCTTTCACATTGTTCAACATCTCAGCCGTGCTATGAGTCGTGTTCAAATCATGAACCAATTCGATCGAAAATCCCATGAATACAAGGCCATCAAACGAAATGCATTTGGATTTCGGAACTTTGAAAACTTCAAAAAACAGATTTTCATCGCTCTAAACATCAAAAAAGAAAGGACGAAATGTGTCCTTTCTAGATCTTAGCTTTTCTTCAACCCACTACAGTTGACAAAGAGCCTACAAAAAGAGAGAGCATGGCACACTCTCTTTCTCAGCTCTAATATTCCAATAAAATTAGCGAAGAAGCAAAATACTATGATTTTATTACATCTATTTTCATAATAGAAAAATCTCAAAAACATCTGTAACAAACCAATATTTCCTAGTTCACTAACCAAGAATGCTTCTTGAATACTTTTTTAAATAACAGTGTTAAACCTAATCCTACAATTAAAGTAACAAAAATTCTAATCATAAATAATGCAAAAATACCAAATGATGTGAACATAAATCGATCACTAATAGAATAAGAAATTTTTAATATGAAGTAATTTAAAGTATCAGAAAAGATGTAAATTCCTAATCCGTTAATCAAGATAACATTAAATAGTCTATTCCCTATTGTTTCTATTTTATTGCTTAGATAATATGAGATATTGTAGCAAATAAGTGAGCCTAGAACAGCTGTCAGGTCCAATATAATCCTACTCAAAACTTTATGATTACCTTTAAACACAAAGTTTAGAGCCACATATGTTATGAAAAGTAGTACCAATAAAAAACTTAACCACTTATTATTTTTTAAATAATGATTATACTGATCTCTCTTAGATTCAAAAAAGAAGCCCATAGAAAACCAAAAGAGATATTGCAAAGGTGCACTTACTAATGTTAAATGAACTGAGTAACTCAAAATGTGTAAAATGTATAACAGTAGATAAATATCTAATGATGTATTTTTTTTCAAAACATAAAAACTAGCTATAAAAACAATAAACAAGGCATACAAATACCACAAGTGAGAATTCCCAAATAGAAATAATTGACCCGATACCGCTTTCCAGAAAGAAATACCGTCAAAATAATTTGATACGTATTTTATTGGCACCGTATATAATAGAGTAAAGACAAAAAATGGTATCATTAACCTTCTAAACTTATTAATTAACAATGACTCAATCCCTTGCCATCGATTATTTTTAACCTGAATAGAGAAAAGCATACCAGATATAGCCATGAATAAAGGCATGTGAAAATAATAAATAATCTCTGTCAATTTACTTAATAATTTATATACAGTTAAAGAGAAATGGTTGTCTATGTATTGTTGATAAGCTATTCCACCATAACCACTAAAAATATCATAGTAGGTACTGTGTCCTATCACAACCAGGATAATGGCCATTACTTTTAAAATATCATATTCTTTTATCTTTTTCATGCTAATCCTTGTTATTTAAAATTATTCTTATTTCGATTTCTATCGTTCAAAAAGGAATAGGCTAATAAATCTGTTTTTCGAGTAATTAACTATTCTCTCAGCTCACCTAGCGCAATCTCTAGTGTCCGTTCAATAACCACATGCATATCATAATATTTATAGTCTGCTAAACGCCCACAGAAGATAACCTTATCATTCTTTGAAGCCTCCTCTTGGTACTCAGCAAACATGGCATTATTTCTCTCATCATTGATTGGATAATAAGGCTCATCACCTTGCTTCCAGTCAGCAGGATATTCACGCGTAATAACTGTCTTTGGTTGCGTTCCGTATTCGAAGTGCTTGTGTTCAATGATGCGAGTATAAGGAATTTCACGCTCTGTATAGTTAACAACTGCATTCCCTTGATAATTTTCCTCATCTAGAACTTCATGCTCAAAACGAAGACTACGGTATTCTAACTCACCATGTTTATAATCAAAGTATTGGTCAATCATCCCTGTAAAGACAACTTTTTTAGCAGAAGCTTCCAATTCTTGACGATTGGCAAAAAAGTCAACTCCAAGTTCTACTTCTACATCCTTCAGCATATTTTCAATGATAACGTTGTAACCCCCAATTGGAATACCTTGGTAACGGTCATTGAAGTAGTTATTATCAAAGGTTAAACGAACTGGCAAGCGTTTGATGATAAATGGTGGAAGATCAGTCGCAGAACGTCCCCATTGCTTTTCAGTATATCCTTTAATCAACTTTTCATAAATATCTGGACCAATCAACTTGATAGCCTGTTCTTCCAGGTTTTTAGGTTCAACGTCCTGCATATGTGCTGTTTGTTCAGCAATCTTATCTTTCACTTCTTGAGGAGTTTTTGTCCCCCACATGGCATAGAAAGTATTCATATTGAAAGGTAGATTATAAAGGCTACCCTTATAATTAGCTACAGGCGAATTGATGTAGTTGTTAAATTCAGCAAATTGATTAACATAATCCCATACTTTCTTATTAGAAGTATGGAAGATATGTGCACCGTACTTGTGAACGTTGATACCTTCAACGTTCTCACAGTAGATATTACCACCAATGTGGTCACGCTTATCAATCACTTTTACTTTTTTCCCACGCTTGGTTGCTTCATAAGCAAAAATTGCTCCCGACAAACCAGCACCAACGATTAGATAGTCGTACATTTTGTTCTCCTTTTTATAATTTAACAATTCGATTGAAATAAGGAATTTTCATTAACATTCCAACAATAATAAAACTAACACTTAAAGTAAATATAGCAAAAAGTAAATATGCTCCTAAAAAACTAAAACCAAATAGTTTTTCCCACACTTTCATAATATAAGTGTGTATTATAAAGACACCCATAGTTTGGTTAGAAAGAACAATAATCCATTTGTTGTTATCTTGATTCAATGCAAGTGAGAATATAGTTAGAAAAATTCCTAAACTTACAACTTTTACAAATAGAAGATCATAAAAATATTCAGCAAAAAAATTATGGTAAGTAGTTTTTGCTAAGAAAAATAATATTAAAGGCGAAACCAGGAACAAAAGTACTACGATTACTTTCATCCATCTCTTAAACATATTATTGATAATATCTTTGTCAAATTGAGCTATAAAACCACCTAAAATATAATAGAAAAACCAAGTCCATAATCTAAAGGTTTGTATAACATATGTTTGTACTGGAATTTGAAGTACAATATTTGTTAACTCAAAAATCAAACCAATAACCAGCAATACAGATATAATGTATAAATAACTTCTTTTTGAATTAAGGAATTTTTTCAAAATAGGTAAACATATATAAATAAGTATGAGCGCACCAAAAAACCAAAACTGGAAGAAATACCCCTTTTGTATCAAAGAACCTACAATTTTTTTAATTGGATTAACTGTAAAATCTCGTTTAAAAAGCCAAACGATTACGGACCATGACGATACTGTTATTATAATCCATTTTACTTTCTGCAGTATATAGGAATGGGTAATCTCTCTCTTTCCTAACAATAAATAACCATTGACCATAAAAAATAAAGGGATAGAATAGGTTCCTAAGTAGTATAAATATGTTGAAAAATTCCATGAACCTGTCTCTTTAAATCCTCCCATCGCTGTATGGAGTAGAACAACCCCAACACATGCAAGTACTTTTAGTAGATCTAAGTTAATATTTCGATATTTGCGCATTCTAATTTTTCCTAATTATTTGTTTTAATTCTTTCACATCTACCACTTTTAGAGATAGAATCGTAAAAAGGTAAATGATTCCACCAATCACAGCAAATGCTAGAACATTTACGGTTGGTGAAAAATGTATGACTGTTTTTGAAACTAGCAAGAGGCCATACATAATAGCTGATGCTAGAATAATCTTCATCATCGATCCGATAATCGGAACATCTTTTATATATTTGCGAGTAAAGAACAGTTGAATTGCCCATACTAGCGCCTCTGTTAAGACAGATACAATTGCAGCCCCCACATAACCAAGTTTGGGAAGAAACAACAAATTTAATCCCACACTGGTAATTGCGGGAACCGTTGTTGAAACCATAAATTCCTTATTTTTATTATGAAGTATTAATATTTGAATGCCCATAATATTGGTCCAACCAATAAAGAACATTCTAAAAATCATAATTGCTATCGCATAGCGTGCCTCTTGAAAATCTTGCCCCAGGAAAAAATTCACAAAATCATCATTTACAATTAACATTCCTGCCATAATAGGAAAAATAACTAAATTATAAATCAGAAATGACATCTCATGCATTTTGTTAACTGCTTTGTGATCTCCTGAGGATAAAAGATTTGAAACTCGTGGCAACATGACACTTCCTAACGAAGTCACTAGTGTTAGTAAAATATTAACAAGTTTCAAAGCTTGATCATAAATACCTACATCTCTTGTTGAGGCAAGAGTTCCAAGCATAGTGCTATCTAATGTCACATAAAGAGATATGGCAATCTGAGGCAAGAATAACAAGATGATCGGTTTCAAATGTTTCTTAGCGTACTTCAAATCAAAACGTGTTTTCCCAATAAATTGTCTTGCTGGTAGCCACATACTTAATTGTCCCAACAATTCAAAAATGGTAAGAAAAAATACATACAAGTATAAATCATTGGCTGATTTTACAAATAGGAAAATAGAGATGACACCAATCAACTTGACAGTAATGTTCCGCACTGTGATCTTTCTAAAATCCTCCAAACCTTGAAACAACCACGAAATATCCAAACCTTTTGATACTAAACTCAATCCTAAAATATAAGCTACTGGATTTTGCATTGAAGGTAATAAGAAACAAAGAACAAGATAAAGCAAAATGGACAACCATGTTGCAGCAAACTGGAGAGAATAAATCCCCCAAAAATTCTTCTCAATTTCCTTACGATGAGCTGAAATTTCTTTTGTGCCATAGTTAGCAACCCCAAGAGTTGCAAGCAAGATAAAATAGGTAGCAATAGAGTTAAAATAGCCATACGTTCCTAAATCATCAGAACTAAAAATCCTTGTTATATAGGGAGTCGTAATGATAGGGAGTATAATCACCAACAATTGATAAGAAAGATTGTAGGCATAGTTTTTTAGTATTTTCATTTCTTCTTATTTCTATTCACACCTTTATTATTAATTAGTAATGTACTGTTTCTCCTGACAATCTCTATCGTCCCCAAAAGCAAGAGAATAGTATAAAGAAATGACAAATAAAAACATATAGGTCTCTGTAAATATAGTAGTTAGCATAAGGAAAATTATTAATAGTGCAGAAAACTTCAAATCATTCGAACTAAATTTATTCAAAATAATTTTAATTACTGGATAGAAGTAATACGAAACCAACATTATCCCTCCTTGAGCTAAAACAACAAAAAAGCTATTGCTATATCCAAGATTATATCTAACAGTTCTATCCATATGTTGTTCAATAGCTCTAAGACCATCTGAAATACCTAATCCCCAAATAGGACTTTCCTGCCATGCCAAAAAACCAGCCTTATAATCATCAAAGCGTATAGTTGCTGAGCCCGTCCCAGATTTATTATCCCATAATATTGAAAAACAACATATAATCGCTAAAATAACGAAACTAGAAATATATCTTTCCACACCACTTGTTTTTGAAAATAAAACATATAGGAAAATCAAACCTATTATATAAATTCCTGTTGTTGACGTAGTTGTCATAATTGTAATAATAAGAGTCCAAGTTGTGAAATTCCATTTTTTTATATGAAGCGTTTGAAATATCAATGCAAGGCTCAATACCAAACTCCACATAGGTGCTTCAGCAAAAATCCCCGTATTTCTTACCAGTATCCCCCCAAAAATCTCTATTTTTTGTGCTTCAAAATGAAGATTATAGTACCCTTCTACTATTCCCCCACCATTCCAATAATTCAACACATAAACTGTTGGGGATATAATATGAAATACACTACCGATAAGCCAAAATAGGAGAGAGCAAATTGCTAAAAGAAATATTATACGAACAAATTTCCTTATCAGATTTGCGCTTTCATTAACATCATAGTACATCTGCAAAATCATCATAAAAATCGGAAATAATACAAAATAATAAACGAAACTTGTCTCAGAAATCTTAAAACCATTTAATGATACTATAAGTAGGATAATTAATATAAATATTAAAGAACGCGACATAATCATATTGATTGCCTTCATCGATATTCTAGAGACAAGTGATCTCAGAAAAACTGATACCACAAGCAACAGAGTCGCCCATTTCCCTAGTCCAGCAAATCCCTGACTAGTTGAATACATAGTGTTACAAGTAATAATCACACTAAACAGAAATATATAGTCCAGCAAACCATCTAATCTAACATGCATCTATATCCTGCCTCTCTGTAACATCTTATCTTTTATTTTATAGTAGTAATTTGGGGAAAGCAGAAACAAAACACACTGAACTTTCCTCTTCATTGAAATTTTTTTATTTTTTATCACTTCCCAATAATACGGTTTAATTATTCTTCTTATTTTTGTAATATCGTTTTCACTACTATAAAATGCGCTATTACTTAAAATAAAGGAGCCAATTACTCTTTTAGCATTTAAGGCTGCTAGCAATTCCTTATCTCCACAATAGAATTTTTTTATTATGGCTTCATTATGATCAATCGCATCAAAAAAATCATACTGTCTATCCGAAAATGTTGAATTAACAATACTCCCCTGTCTCTGATAGTAATGATATATAGGCAAATCGGTATGAGCAACTGTTTTAATATTCAACAAACGCTCTGCAACAACATACAAATCCTCGTAGATCTTTCCTTTCGGAAAAATCGTTTTAAATAAATCTCTTTTATACAATTTCCCCCAAGCAGATACCGTCATTTCATCGTTATAATATGCAGCTGCCAAAAATTCTTTATTTGTCAATATTTTTACAGTTAGGTAGTCCTCATCCATCGGTTTTTTGCTATAAATATCATGAGAATAGGTTATTACCCCTTTAGTTGATACGATATCTACATCATATTTTTTTTGAATAGTAATTAACAATTCTAATGCATACGGTTCAAAATAATCATCTGAATCAAGAAAGGTTATAAACTCTCCTCGACTCTTCTCCAAACCAAAATTTCTAGCATCCGAAAGTCCGCCATTCTTCTTATGGAAAACATAAATATTATCATATAGTTTCCCATATTCATCACATATTTCTCCAGAATTATCAGTGGATCCATCATTTACTAGAATAATCTCAAAATCTTTATACGTCTGTTCCAAAAGACTATCCAATGCAAAACGCAAATAATTCGCGACATTGTATACTGGAACAATAACTGAAATCATACCTTTCCCTCTCTTTATGCTACAGTTCACCCTTCACCAATCTATCAAAATAGGTTCCTGTCGCTTCATTTATCGGACACTTATAACTACACTTAAACAATGCAGTTGTTGATAAAACTCCTGCCCACTCTTTTTCATCATACTGATTAGAAAAATTGTCTGCCAAAAAGAACAACTCCTGATTATTTTCTTCGACTCTATCAATATAGTTTCTAATCAAGTCATTTGTCCTATAACCTAATTCTATAATATAGTCAAGCAAAAAATAATCTAGCACTATATCGTATTTCATAAAATATGCTACATGAAATTTCTCTAAAAAATCAAATACCACACTTTGTTTTTCCCCCGAGAGACAAAAGGATGACCATCTACCATTTGCGACATATTTAGGTACGCCTTCATTTGCCTTTGCTCGAATAGTATAAAATTCTTTTTTTAAATAATCTAGTTCTTGTGAAGAATCAACATAAATGGTCGAATCCAGCCATATTCCTCCATATTTTGAAAGTAGAGCTACCCTTACTATATCTGAATATCTTGTGAAATCTATAATTCCATTCTCATATTTTTCTACTATCTCTGATGGAAGTGTCACATATTCTTGAATATTATTTTTATCCAAAAAAACAAATTTATATCCGTATTTTTCTGCATATTTCCTTTGGCTATCAATCGTCTTCTGAACCAACTTAGGAGCACTTTCGTATCCTTGTATCCACATAGAGAAGATTTTTCTTTGTTCTATCTCCTTGTGCGATACCTCTTTAAAGTTATAGGATTTTAAAAATTGGTTAAAATCTTTTTCCAAAAAATTTATGATTGTTTCATGTTTGTATTGATAAAAATCACTAGCTATATTATTGAAAATTTTATAATTCCCTATCCGTCCCCAAAACTTTTCAAATAATTTATTCCGAGCAATAGCAGGAGTAAATGATTTTCTTAATACAAAATACTCGTTTATTACTTTTCCTATTTTCCTCATATTATTTTCTTATCCCCAGAAAATATTTCACCTTAAATCTGATATATTTCACAGCTTTAAAAAAGTATAGTGGTATTTTTTTTATCCGTCCTTCTTTTATTAGCCAATTATCAAATTCAAAACACTCGCTGTTTTTCCCCTCTTTTTTAGATAAATTAAAATAGATTATCCATTGCTGTCTTATTAAATTTAAAATCAATTTCCATGTTATTCTCTTTAAAACAGCGCTAGATCTCATTTGATTATAAAAATCAACCAAATGATAGATCACTTGTTTATGCATATCACGATTTTTAATATAACTCGCCATACTAACGCTTTGTGTCTCTGTTCCTAGACGATATCTATAGATACTTTTATCAAATAAAACAACCCTTTTTACATATGGAAGCATATAAACAATATATTCCATATCTACATAGAACATTTTTTCAGACAGCCGAATATTGTTCTCTTGCAAAAGACTCGTTTTCACAGTAATGGAATGCATCCCTACCGTTTGTTTAATTCGTGTATAGAATTCTTCTGCAGAATAGATCACCTCGTTCTCAACTTGCGAAAACTCGTTGCACTCTTCTTCACGCTCTATATCACCTCGATAATTCACAAAAATTTTATCATACGGTGATAAAACTTGATCCACATCCACCTCGGATAGAAACACTATCAAATCTTCTAAATTATTGGTGTTCACCCAATCATCTGCATCTACCACTTTAAAGTAATTACCAACAGCATTTTCAATCCCCGCATTTACTGCCGAACCGTGACCACCGTTTTCCTTACTTATAACTCTGACAACTCCCTCATATTCTCTCTCGAATTGTCTTGCTATTTCTTCGGTTTTGTCTGTAGAACCATCGTTTACAATCAGTAATTCTACCCTCTCTATATTCTTAGCAGAAAGTATCGTCGGCATCGTCTCTTGTAAATAATTTTCTGCATTATATGATGGTACAACTACTGTTAATATTTTTCCAGTATTTTTTTTATCCGTCACTTTACTATCCTCTCTAATTGCTGATAAATTGATGCTTGTATATTTTCATTTAACAACTCTTGCTTATATTTTGATACATTAAAATCTAACTCATTAAGTTTATTTGAAGTCTGATCAATAATTTCTATAATACTGTCTGCTGTTTCTTCGTTTATCATTTCAATAAGACTAGCAGTTTCTTTATTAATCACCTCAGACACAACTCCCACATCGCTTACAATAATATAGAGACCATTTGCCATTGCTTCTAACATACTGATAGGTAAAGTTTCATCTTTATAATACGATGGTAAAACAAAGTAATGCATTTTTTGCAATAACTTTTTCTTATCACTACCATATACACCATCTAAATATGTTACATTATTCATACTATAAATTTCATTAATAAACCTAGTCTTTAAATTATTATCCTGAAATTTTCCAGAAAAATAAAAGTGATATTTCTCATCTCCCCTCATCTTTTTAGCAACTTCTAATAAAATTTCATAACCTTTTTCTCTAATCATATTACTAAAAAAAATAATATTTATGGGTAGCTCGCTCATTTTTTTATTTAATTCATTTTTTTCAATAAATAAATATCTATCCACACCATTCCTAATTATTTTAAATTTTTCGTCTGAAATTCTTAGTTGTTGAAACATTATTTTCGATTTCTCTCCCAATAATATAATCAAATCAACTTTAGAATACAATATTCTATTTATTATCATTAGAGTTGGATGTTGTCTCATCACATTTCCAAAAGCACTATTATGAAAATGGGTCACTATTTTTTTCCTTTTCATTATCATAAAGAACAAAAATAGTGAGTCCCTAATATTACCAGCTACTGAACCAGCTGGAGTAAAATAATAAACATCAGTATCAGATATTAAAATTTGAAAAAGAGAGCTTAAAAATTTAAAATTATTTGTTATATCTATTTCCGTTACTCTTGTAGCTCGATTGCAACAATAATCCCTAAAATCATTAATCGCCTTCCCAAGACCTGTTCTCTTATTTTTTATCTGTCCAATAATAGTTATTTTCATATCCTAAAAACTCTGTCCATACTTCTTTCCAAAAAACTTAGCTTGTAAGAATGCTATCCCCTTTTTTTGCAGATTTACCTTTTCCATATACATAAACGGTATTTCTGTAGGAATTAATGCATTCTTTTCTAGCCAAACGTTAAAAAGTAACTCACTAACTCGACCAAACAAGCGAGATTCAAAAGTAGTTAATTCTGATAAATCTATCTGTTCATAGAGGTTATCTAAAATAGGGAATAGCCAGGAAAAATAAGCATCTACTAACTCTTTTTTCATAATAAACATATTAAACATATAGCCACTTCTTTGCTTCATTACTCTATCAAAAGGCGATAAATAATCTGGACTTTGTTTTTTTATGATTTCCCTAGTTAAATCTAGATGGCTTCCATCAAGAGTATGTGCATAATGAGAATACAATGTTTCAATATAGTATTTTCTTTTTTTAGGAGTAAGTATATCTGACTTTTTCAATAATTCTTCAATGTCTGATCGAGATAAGATAACATCATTCATGTTTATTGATTCATTATACGACTGAGATATTTTTGTAAAATAACGACGATAGTGTACTAAACCTAGATAATCACAGTTTAAATTCTTCCATGCCCAGTAAAGTCCTGTCAATTCACAATAATATGGATTTAAAGATGAAATATTATCACCAGTATTATCTCCAATAAAACCGATATCTGATTTCCCCTCTCTCCCAACATGTATTGGAAGATAAAGAGTATTATCTTGAGGCATTTCAGCCTCTTTGTGTGTTGCCACTATGATTTTTACATCTATCAACCTACTTCGCCCCTTCTCTCATAAATACCACTTTGACGGTCTTTAACAATATTTCAATATCTTTCCAGATGGTCCAATCATCAATATAAGCCACGTCCAGCTTGACAACATCATCAAAGTCCGTGATTTTACTACGACCACTCACCTGCCATAGACCAGTAATTCCAGGCTTAAAACTAAGACGACGTTTCTGTTCAGGAGTATATTTTTCATACTCATCAACTGTTGGGGGACGTGTCCCAACCAAACTCATATCTCCCATTAAAACATTCCAAAACTGAGGGAGTTCATCTAGACTGGTCTTACGAATAAATCTCCCTATCTTTGTTATACGAGGATCATCATCGACTTTAAACATACCACCTTGCATGGTATTTTGTGCAAGGAGTTCTTGCTTCCTTTTCTCAGCATCCACGCACATAGATCTAAATTTATAAAAAGTGAAATGTCGACCATTTTTTCCGATACGAGTTTGAGAAAAAATAGCGTGTCCGCCATCTTTTCGAATCACCGGAACCAAAACAATACTCACCAATCCACAAATAAGTAGTCCGATAATCGAGCCTATGATATCAATGAAACGTTTAGCAATAACGTGGCTTGTCTTATAAAATTTTGTAGAAAACGTAATGACATTCAAGCCTGCCATTCCGCGAATCTTTTTATCGCTACCTAGATAGTTATTGAAAGCATTCAGATTGACTGTCACGTCAATTCCCATTGTTTCAAAAAGAGAGATGAACTCCCCGATGTCATACTCTTCACTTGGTAAATTGATAAAAACTTCATCAACAACTTCATGGGTAGCAAAGTCTAAAATGTTCTCTGCAGGTACAACGGTTACGGATGCATGCTGAAAATTAGGCTGATCCAAAACACTGACCGCCACCAATTCCCAAAAAATATCTCCCGACTCTATCAGTCTATCTACAACTTTCTCAACTCTGGAAGTAGCTGTTATCAAGAATATCTTTTTACTCCCTTTGAAATTTGGAAAGACACGTCTCCTATAGCGTTTAATGCACAGATTCAACAAATACAACAAAATAGAATGTATTGTCAAAAAATAGATCATGCCTCGTCTAGAGATACTAAAACGATCTTCTAAAAAGAAGTTTGAAATACTGATGGCTAAAGCAAAGAAAACGATATATTTTATAGTGCTGATAAACTCAGCTAAATAACCCCTTTTAAAAAAATCACGCTCATAATCACTAATGTTAAAAACAACAAAATGCAGAATGAACAAGATGATAACAGAGGTGTTCACAATCTCTGTTTCTCGAACAAAACTAAGTAAATAAGCTAATATAATGACAAGAAAACTCTGGATTACCGCCAAAGTAATCTTCAATCCCTTTTCTTCCATAATCTATTTCCTAAGCCATCTCTTATTTTTTCCCGTAAGAACCATAAGCTCCATATGATCCATACTTCTCAACCGAGGTATTCAGTTTATTCAGCACAATTCCTAAGAACGGTTTGCTTGTTTGTTCCAATTGTTCTTTGGCTTTTTGGATATCACGTTGGTTTGTTTCACCAGCTGCAGTCACCAAGATTGAAGCATCACATTTCTGAGTGATGATAGCTGCATCAATCACGACTCCGATAGGGGCAGTATCCACAATAATGTAATCGAAGTACTTGCGCAAAGTGTCAAGCATAGTCTTAAAATTCTCACTTTGCAACAAAGCTGTTGGATTTGGGGAAACGGAACCAGCTTGAATGACAAACAAATTTTCAATATTCGAATCACATAATCCTTGTGATAAATCTGTTGTCCCTGATAAAAATTCTGTTAGTCCCGTAATCCTTTCACGCGATTTAAAAATACCTGACATGACAGAATTACGAATATCGGCGTCAATTAAAAGCGTCTTATATCCAGCACGCGCAAAGGCCCAAGCAATATTGGTAGAAGTAGTTGACTTCCCTTCCCCCGGTTTTACTGATGTAATGGAAATAACTTTTAAGTTATTTCCACTCAATTGTATATTGGTACGAAGCGCATTGTAATATTCCTCTGCTTTTCTTGCCTGATTCAATTTTTTGTGTGCGATTTCTAACGTTGGCATTTCTCTCTCCTATTTTAATTTATCCAAATTTGGAACAACTCCTAATAATGCAATTTGCATAACATTCTCAACGTCTTCTGGTCGTTTAACTCGTGTGTCTAGGAGTTCGATAAGGATAACAGTAGCAATCATCACAACCACTCCAGCAAGAAATCCAATCATGGTATTACGACGAATGTTTGGTGAAGATGGTGAGGTTGCTGGACGAGCCTCTTCGAGTGTCGTCACATCCGAAACCCGTGTAACACTAATAATCTTTTGAGCTGCAACCTCCCTCAACGAGTTTGCAATACGACTTGCTTCTTCAGGTGCACGATCTGTAACAGAGATAGATACGATACGTGTATCAACCGGAACTGTTACCTTAACTTTTTTAGTCAAATCCTTTGGAGAAAGATCCAGTTTCAAATCCGTTGCAACCTTCTCCAAAACGTCTTGCGAAAGAATAATTTCGCGATAGTCTTTAACCAAGTAAGATCCTGCTTGCAAATCTTGGTTTGTTGGCCCTGACTTATCTCCCTGATTACGATTAACTACATAGATACGTGTCGTACTGGTATATTCAGGCTTTACGATAAAGCTACTATAGGCAAAGGCTACTACCCCAGTTACGATTGCTACCAATGCAATTAGAACTTTCCGTTTCCATAGGATTTTAAGCAAGTGAAATACATCGATTTCCATCATATTTTGTTCTTTCATTGTTTCTCCTAAATCAATTGATCCATTACTATTTTTCGTGGGTTATCTTTGAAGAGTTCCCTCGCCTTATCTTCGCTATACTTTTTAGCAATGATATCATAGGCTTCTTCCATATGAGGTGGTCTACGATCCAAGTTATGCATATCGCTAGCAATGACATGAACTAGATCACGTTCCAAGAAATACTGAGCTCTCTTTTTCATGAATTTGTAGGTTTCTCCAAAGAGTTTTGGTTTCAAGACATGAGAACTATTGACCTGGGTATAGCACCCCATATCAATCAGTTCCCGAACTCGCTTTTCATTATTTTCTAGAGCATCATAGCGCTCAATATGGGCAATTACTGGTGTGATCCCTAACATGAGAATATCACTCAGTCCTTTATGTATATCCCGATAGGGTGTATTCATACTAAACTCAATCAAAGCATAGTGACTATCATTGAGGGTTGGAATCAATTTCTTTTCCAATTTTTCGACAACATCTGGCGTATAGTATATTTCTGCACCATAAGCGATGACAAGGTCATCTGCCACTTCCTTGGCTATTTCACGAACTTTCAAAAAGTTAGTTGCTATCTTCTCTTCTGGTGTCTCAAACATCCCTTTTCGACGATGAGACGTGGAAACAATGGTCCTGACCCCTTGACTATAGGCTTCTCTTAAAAGATTTTTACTCTCCTCTATCGACTTTGGACCATCATCCACATCAAAAACAATGTGTGAATGGATGTCTATCATGCTACTTGCCCTCCATCACATCTTTGATAGCTGCCTTGGCTGCAGCCAAGCTACTTTCATCAATTTCCATCATATAGAGGTTGCTATCTGGCATAGCGTAGGACGGGAGATCCGTTCTACCAGTTCCTTTTAAGTCTTGGGAATTGACCTTATACTGACCACCACTATCCAACTGTGTATTAACCAAGTCCATCATGGTTTCCAAAGGCATATTGGTTTGAAGAGAATCTTGCAATCCTTGAATAATGTTGTCATAATTCTTTAAAGCCTCTGCTGACGTTAACTTCTGAATGATGGCAACAATGACTTTTTGCTGGTTCCTACCACGGTCGCGGTCTCCATCTGCTAGAGAGTAGCGTTCGCGGACAAAACCGAGGGCTTGTTCCGAGTCTAGATGAACATTCCCAACGGGATAATATTTCCCATTAGTGTGAGCAGTAAACTCCTGGTCATTATAAACATCCACACCACCTAGAAGGTCAATCAATTTCAAGAAAGAGGTGAAATTTAAACGAACATAGTAGTTAATATCAACTCCATATAGGTTTTCCAAGGTATGAATCGATGAGTCCACTCCATAAATCCCCGCGTGAGTCAATTTGTCCTTTTGATTATTTCCTCCGTCCGCGATCGGAACATAAGAATCTCGAGGCGTTGTGGTGAGAAGAATTTTCTTAGTGTCTCGATTTACAGTCATTAAGATGTTGACGTCTGAACGTGAAACTGAACTGATAGGTCCGTAGGTATCAATACCACTGATATAAATATTAAAGGATTGATTTTTAGATACCTTCGGTGCCGCAACATCCTTGGTTAGTTTTTTCGTATAGATTTTCTTAATCTTCGAAGCATAATCTGGATACTCTGCTTCAATGATATTTTCAAAGACGCTGTTCAAGACAATCGCTTTCGCATCATCTGAAATCAAGCTCTTGTAGGCTGCTAGATAAGATGCACTTTGTTCAACCGCCAAGTCTTTGCTCTGAGTCGTCTTAATATCCGCTATTAATTTTTGAATATTGTCATTATCCGTTTCAGTCGGACCCGTTACACTCTCCAACTGGGTAACGTTGTTGATTTCACTATCTTTTAAAACCACAACACTCATCGAATACTCTGAGTAGTTTGATGTCGCATTGATGTGATTAGTCAAGCCCACAAATTGGTGCAGAGCAAATAGCGAAACCGAACTAGTCAGCACCGCAAGTACCAAAAAGAAAATCGTGAACTTTTCGGCTTTCTTATATACTATTAAAAGTAGAGCTGCGATAGCAGATAGTAAAACTAGAACTGTAGCTAAGATATTGAGATGCCTAAAGGCTAGAATATTATGTCTAAAAATTAAGAACAACAAAGAGCCACTCAATAATAAATAAATGGCTAATAAGGCTATATTAATACTTCGCTTCACATTTCCTGAACGACTTCTCTTTGAACGTTTACTCATGGCAATCCCCTATACACGTTAATAATTATGATTATTATATCACAATCATGAAAGAAATTCCATTCATTCCTGCTATTATCAGCGTTTTCATTCATTTTTCTTAGCTATATTTTGAATTTATGACTTCTATTAACGGAATCCTTGATCAAACAAAAACAAGGCCCCTTATTATGGGCCTTGTTTTTATTTGATATGATTTTCAAACTCTTTTTGACTCTTTTCAATAGCCTTTTTACTTTCTGCTTCCCACTTAGCCTTGTCTTCGTCGAATTGTTTCTTGGCAACAGGGTCTTTTTGTAATCTCATGTACTTATAATTATTTCCGTCACCCTTGATACCCACTAGGGAGTAAGCACGTGTAAACGGAGTTACTTTAGTTACAGAGGCTGTACCACCATTTGACATGGCAGACATGACCAGAGAATTGTCAATCATCCAAGCTTGAGCTTCAGCGTATTTTTCATAACGCTTAGCGACATCTTTATTCTCAGCATCTGCTTCTTTTAGTAGTTGTGTATAGGTATCTAACCCTAGACTCTTGATGAGTTCTTGGTCTTCCTTGGCATCAAGGCCAAAAATCTTGAGATAGAAGCCGGTTTCAGCATTGAAGGGGTCTAGATAAGTTGATGGATCCTGGTAATCACCAACCCAACCATCAAAGTTTAAGTCATAGTCACGAGCTGCTGGATTTGGTGCTAGGAAGGCAACATTTCCAAAGTCATCTGTAGAAAGCTGTTGAACATCAATGACGATATTGTCAGAACCTAGTACTGTTTCAAGGGTTTGTTTAACCGAGTTCATACCAGAAACCGCATTTTTATTCGTCTGATCAACAGGAACATCCAAATGGATTGGGAAATTCACGCCTTGGGCTTCCAATTCCTTTTTAGCTTCCGCAAATTTTGCTTGGGCCTTTTCCTTGTTAAAGTAGGCATCTTGAGCGTCTGCCAAATTGATACCTGACCACTCAGTTCCGTAGTTCACAAGCTTAGAAGCTGTCACTTCTCCAAAGGTCTTATCTCCCACTTGAACAAAAGTTGGTGGGACTAGAGTATTACGAAGGGTCTTGCTTGCTGCTTCTTCACCGTTAGATTGAGCCGAGTAGGCTGTTCGATCAATACCAAAGTTGATAGCCTGACGGAAGTTTTTATTTAAGATAGCTGTTTGAGCTGATTTCTTTTGTTCATCCGTTGTTTTAGCAGTATGATTATATGTCTTACGGTTGACGTTAAAGTTAAAGTACCAAGATGTCTTGTCTTGTAAGCTATAAACGATATGGTCTTGGTATTTTTCTTTTGTCTTGGCATAGTTCGAACTATTTGGATAGACTCCCGCAATCGAGTAAGCACCATTTCCAAAGTTTCGAATGGTCATCTCCTGATCTGACCCATCAAAGTAGGCTAACTTAACTTTTTCAATGGTCACTTTATCATGGTCATAATAGTGTGGATTCTTCACATACTCGATCGAAGATTTTGATGTAAAATCCTTTAACAAATACGGACCGTTATAAAGGATACTGTCTGGTGTCAAGGTGCCAAAATCTTTATCCTTTGATTTCAAGAACTCTTCGTTGACTGGAAAAAGGATACTATTGGTTGTTTTTGAATTCCAGTACGGTTCTGGTCGAGTCAAAGTGTACTCGACTGTGTAGTCATCCAAAGCTTTCACACCAACAGTTGAAAAGTCATTGGTCACACCCGTCACATAGTCATCTAATCCCTTGATTGAATTTTGGATCAGATCCATGGCTTGCCCCTTGTTGTCCGCGGCATATTTGATCCCAGTGACAAAATCCTGAGCCTTGACTGATGCATATTCCTC
The DNA here is from genome assembly GCF_054445985.1 of Streptococcus sp. 517s. Lineage (NCBI taxonomy): Bacteria > Bacillati > Bacillota > Bacilli > Lactobacillales > Streptococcaceae > Streptococcus > Streptococcus sp. 517s. The sequence continues at coordinate 1,531,074 of NZ_CM136847.1, forward strand.
ACCATCAGCTGTATACCACTTGGCATCTTTTCTGAGCTTGTAGGTATAGGTCAAACCATCTGATGAAACAGACCAATCCTCAGCAAGAGCAGGTACGAGGTTCCCATAGCTGTCATTCTCTAACAAACCATCTACGAGATTGGTAATAACGGCAGTGTTATCTGCATAATAATCTAGAAGATAGTTGAAAGTTGTTGGATTCGCACTAAATGTTGATGAATAAGTGCTAGTATTTGTGTTGAACTGTCCACACGCCGAAAGCAAAATCCCTGTCGCTAAGACAAGACCTGTCCCGATTAGGCTTTTTTTCATTTTCATCATCTACTCCTCAATCACTCATCGATGTTACGTTTTATAACATAACCGTATTTTATCAAATTTATTCAAAAATGTAAAGTTACCGCTTTTATGTCAACTGGTGTCTCAAAACAAAAAAGGAAGCACAGTTTCCTGCAACTTCCTTTTCTGTTTATAGATTACTTGACGTGTTTTTCAAGTTCTTTTTGGTATTTGGCATTTGTTTCGATTTTTTCTTGTTGCCATTTCTTGAAGGCTTCTTCGTATTCTTTTGCAGTCACAACATCCTTTTGCAGCTCCAATCCTTTGAACACAAATGGATCTCCTTTGATTCCAACTTGAGAGTAGGCTTTTGTGAACGGTACAGTACGGCTAACCGTTGGAGAACCACCTGAAGAAGCAACTGGGATTAAGAGTGAGCTATCTGATACCCAAGCTTGAGCTTTAGCGTATTTTTCATAACGCTTATTAAGGTCGCTGGTTTCAGCTGCAGCATCATCCAAGAGTTTCTTGTATTCGTCCAGTCCAACTTGAGCCATCACTTCTGGATCTTTTCCGCGAGTAATTCCCAAGTGTTTAAGAGCAGAACCCTTCTTGGCATCAAGAATGTTGAGGTAGGTAGCTGGGTCTTGATAGTCAGGTCCCCAACCAGTTCCGTTCAAGTCATAGTCTTTTTGGGATGGTACCTTGGCTTGAGACGTAATGCTCATTTTTTCATTATCGGTCATTTGAAGGACATCGACAATGACATTCTCTGTACCAAGTGTTGATTCGATAGACTGCTTGAGTGAGTTAGTCTGTTGAACGGCAATCACATCTGTTTGTTCAACTGGGATATCCAAATGGATTGGGAAGGTAACACCCTTGGCTTGCAATTCTTCCTTAGCTTTAGCAAAGGCTGCCTTGGCTTTTTCAGGACTGTAAATCGTATCCTTGCCATCTGTAAGGGCTACATCTTTCCACTGGTCTCCATATGAAACGAGCTCTGCCTGCGCCAACTCTCCAAAGGTTTTTTCACCTACTTGAACGTAGTCATGAGGCACTAGGCTGTTACGGATAATCTTGTCTGCACCTTCTTCACCATTCAACTGAGCAGTATAAGAATGACGGTCAAGAGCAAAGTTCAGCGCCTGGCGGAAGTTCTTGTTGAGAAGAGCTTCTTTCGTTGATGTTTTTTGAGCTTCGTCTGTTTTGGCTGTTTTATTGTAAGATTGACGGTTTACGTTAACAGTAAGATAGTAGCTTGTCGCTTCTTGTGGACTGTAAACAATCTTATCGCCGTACTCTTGTTTAGTTGACTCAAAGTTTGAGCTTGTTGGGAAGAGACGAGCTGTTGTATAGGCACCTTGTGTAAAGCTACGAATCAAAGATTCTTGGTCAGATCCATCGTAGAAAGTTAATTTGACATTGTCAATCTTAACATTGTCCTTATCCCAGTAATTTGGATTCTTTTCATACTCAATGGCTGATTTTGAAGTCAATGATTTCAAGAAATAAGGACCATTATATAGGATACCTGATGGGGTTGGTGCACCGTAGTCGCTCCCTTTAGAATTCAAAAATTCTTCATTAACTGGAAGCATGGTCGCAGTTGTGACCTTAGAGTTCCAGAAACTTTCTGGCTTGTTGAGCGTATATTCTACCGTGTAATCGTCAACAGCCTTGACTCCTACTGTAGAAAAGTCATTGCTTTCTCCACTGATGTAGGCAGCCAATCCTTTGATAGAATCTTGAATCAAAGTAAGACCATCTGATTTTCCATCAGCTGCGTGTTTTAGACCAGTAACAAAATCCTGAGCCTTGACTTCAGCATACTCTTCTCCCTCAGAAGTATACCATTTTACACCCTTACGAAGTTTGTAGGTATAGGTCAAGCCATCTTTAGAAACGGACCAGTCTTCTGCAAGTGATGGAATTAAGTTCCCATACTTGTCATTTTCCAAAAGACCATCGACAACGTTGGCTATAACGTCAGAAGTTGAGCTCTTGCTCGTCACGCTGTAGTCCAAAGATGATGGATCTATTGCATAGACATAAGAAAATGTCTTGGGAACATCAGCCTTTTTTTCGCTTTGCCCACAAGCGGTTAACAGAAGGGCCGCACTCAAGACAGCACCTGCTCCTAAGAGCCACTTTTTCGATCTCATAAGTAATCTCCTTAAAGATAGTGTTTTCACCATTATACCCTATTTTTTCATAAAAGCAAGGGCTTTCGACAGATTTTTTAGAAAATTCTAACAAATATTTTTTAAAGACTTTTCTACATATTTTTTAGTAAAAAACCTCAAGCATCAAAGTCTCGAGGTTCCCTTATTTTAATCCGTGAGTTCCACACAGAAAGCATCCCATGGCTCTAAGGTTTGTTTTTCAACTGCTTCTTTAGCAGTAGTGTTTTCAATCAAGATTGACTTAACTCTTCCTTCTACTGAAAGGTTTTGTTTTTCATTGGACAAGTTAGCCACAACCAGGAAGCGGCGGTCACCGTCCTTACGGATATAAGCAAAGATCTTGTCAGCTGTATCAAGCAATTCAAAATCAGCTCGAATCAACCAGCTGTTCTCCTTACGGATTTGAACGAGTTTTTGATAGGTATAGAAAATAGAATCTGGATTTGCCAGTGCTTCTTGAACGTTGATTGCTTCGTAGTTTGGATTAACCGCCAACCAAGGTTGACCCGTTGAGAAACCAGCGTTTTCGCTCTCATCCCATTGCATTGGAGTACGTGCATTATCACGACCGATGACACGGATACTATCCATAATTTCTTCCATCGGAACGCCTTTTTCAAGAGCTTCACGCGCATAGTTGATAGATTCAATATCTTCTACTTGATCCAGTGTTTCAAACGGATAGTTGGTCATCCCAATCTCCTCACCCTGGTAGATATAAGGTGTCCCTCTCATGAGATGAAGCAGGATTGCAAAGGCTTTGGCAGATTTTTCGCGATATTCTTGGTCATTTCCCCAAATAGAGACGATGCGAGGAAGGTCATGGTTGTTCCAGAAGAGGGAATTCCAACCGTCTTCAACTCCCAACTCTGTCTGCCATTTGTTGAAAATTTCCTTTAATTTCCCTACATTTAACTCTTTTTGGTAATGCCACTTAGGTTGCCCTTCCTGATATTGAAGACAGATATGTTCAAACTGGAAGACCATAGACAATTCTTGTCCCTTTGGATCCGAGTAGAGCTTGGCAATCTCTGGTGTTGCTCCCCAGGTCTCCCCTACTGTCAAGAGATCTTTGTCGCCAAAGGTCGCCTGATTCATTTCCTTGAGATAGGGATGGAGCATAGGACCGTTATTGACCACTTTCTCGTCAGGAATTTTCCCGATCATATCAATGACATCCATACGGAAACCGCCAATGCCCTTATCAATCCAGAAGTTCATCATCTCATAAATTTTCTGGCGCAGTTTTTCATTCTTCCAGTTGAGATCGGGCTGTTTCTTGCTGAAAAAGTGGAGATAGTATTGACCCGACTTTTCATCGTATTCCCAAGCAGACCCACTAAAGATAGACTCCAAACCATTGGGCTCATCTCGCCAGATATAGTAGTCACGCTCAGGGCTATCAGGATTCTCACAAGCCTCGACAAACCATGCGTGTTCATCTGAGGTATGATTGACCACCAAGTCCATGATAATTCGAATATCACGTTTCTTAGCTTCTGCGATGAGTTGGTCCATGTCCTCCATGGTCCCGAAAATAGCTGCAATCGCTTGATAATCAGCAATATCATAGCCATTATCATCCATCGGACTGTCATAAACAGGAGAAAGCCAAATCGCTGTAATCCCTAACTTAGCTAGATAGTCTAACTTACTGGTAATTCCTGGCAAATCGCCAATCCCATCTCCGTTGCTGTCCATAAAACTCTTGGGATAGACTTGATAGACTACGGCATTATGCCACCATTTTTCTTGCATCTTCTTACCTCATTATTTTAATAATCTATAGTCTATGATAGCGCTTTTCGGAAATTTGTGCAAGCGTTTGCTTAATCTTTTTAATTTCTTTTTTAGCTCCGTAGTTTCCTAACTTTCAATTTTTTATTATAATAGAGGTCGAGGTAAAAAAATGAAAAAACAAGCTTTTAGTTCTGAACAATATCTGAATCTACAGCGCGACCACATTTTGGAGCGCATCAACCAATTTGACGGCAAGCTCTACTTGGAGTTTGGTGGCAAAATGTTAGAAGATTTCCACGCTGCTCGTGTCCTTCCTGGTTATGAGCCTGACAACAAAATCAAGCTCCTGCAAGAATTGAAAGAGCAGGTTGAGGTTGTGATTGCCATTAACGCTAGCAATATAGAGCATTCCAAAGCACGTGGCGACTTGGGCATTTCTTATGACCAAGAAGTTCTTCGTTTGATTGACAAATTCAATGAGCTGGGAATTTTTGTCGGCTCGGTTGTTATTACACAGTATGCTGGGCAACCGGCTGCAGATGTCTTCCGCAACCAGTTAGATAAAAACGGGATTGATTCCTATCTTCATTATCCAATCAAAGGATATCCGACCGATATGGATCACATTATTTCTCCTGAAGGTATGGGAAAAAACGACTACATCAAAACCAGTCGCAACTTGATTGTCGTGACTGCTCCTGGGCCTGGTTCTGGAAAATTGGCCACTTGTATGTCAAACATGTACCACGACCAAATCAATGGTATCAAGTCTGGTTACGCTAAATTTGAAACCTTCCCAGTTTGGAATCTTCCCCTTCATCACCCAATCAACTTGGCCTATGAGGCTGCCACAGCAGACCTTGATGATGTCAACATGATTGACCCATTTCACCTCCAAACCTACGGAGAAACCACTGTCAACTACAACCGTGATATCGAAATCTTCCCAGTGCTCAAGCGCATGTTAGAACGTATCCTCGGCGAATCTCCATACGCTTCTCCAACAGACATGGGTGTCAACATGGTTGGTTTTGCTATTACAGATAATGAGGCTGCTATCGAAGCCTCTAAACAAGAAATCATCCGTCGTTACTATCAAACAGTTCTTGACTTCAAAGCTGAAAAAGTCGGCGAATCTGCTGTCAAGAAAATCGAGTTGCTCATGAACGACCTCGGTATCACACCTGCAGACCGTAAGGTTGCTGTTGCTGCACGCCAAAAAGCAGAAGAAACTGGTGGTCCTGCCCTAGCCCTTGAATTGCCAAATGGGGAAATCGTAACTGGTAAAAACTCTGAACTCTTTGGTCCTACAGCTGCCGCCTTGATCAATGCCATCAAAAAATCAGCTAACATCGCTAAGGAAGTAAAATTAATCGAGCCTGAAGTCGTCAAACCAATTCAAGGTCTTAAAATCAATCATCTCGGTAGCCGCAATCCTCGCCTCCACTCAAACGAAATTTTGATTGCACTAGCCATCACAGCTATGGAAAATCCAGATGCTGCGCGTGCCATGGAAGAACTTGGTAACCTCAAAGGAAGCGAAGCCCACTCAACCATCATCTTGACCGATGAAGACAAGAATGTCCTTCGCAAGCTAGGTATCAACGTAACCTTTGACCCATTCTACCAATACGATCGCTTGTATCGTAAGTAAATAAACAAGGTTGGACAAAAACTCAATTTGAGAGAAAAATCCAGTAAATCTTTACATAATAAAAAAATCAAACGCATAATATCAAGTCTTTTGGACACTTGGTATTATGCGTTTTTATAATCTTCCATCCTTATTTATTTTAATGAAATTGTCAACTCGACAGAGGCTCCTCCTTGATCTGGATTGAGCAGGGTCAGACGGCCACCATGCAAGAGAGCTACCTGCTTAGAAAAGGCTAAGCCGATACCATGATGGGGATTAGCTGAATTGCGGCTTTGGTCACTCTGGTAAAAGAGCTGTTCCGCTCCCAGCAGCATCTCCTCTGAAAATGCTGGACCGTTGTTCCAGATAGCAAAAACCAACTGATCCTGTTGCACTAATACCGTCAGCTTCACTTCCTTTTGGTCCTGATTAGCATGTTCAAGCGCATTCAGTAAAATATTGAGCAAAGCTCGCTTGAGATAGTCCAAATGAATCGACAAAATCAGACTAAGGTCACAATCTTCTTGGAGAGAAAAACGATAGCTTTCCTGTTTGCTGAACAGTGCCCAATCGTCCTGGAGATAAGCCAAAAAGTCCTCTAAGGAAAGCTGACTGAACTGATTAGAATCAATCTGAAAAGTCTTAGCGTAATCAATCAAAGAGCCACAATACTCTTCCATCTTGTGACTAGCCTGCAAAATCTCAACAGCATAGTCTGCCTGTGGCTGGCCTAACTGCGCCAATTCCAAGAGCTCAGCATTCCCCTTAATCACAGTTAGGGGCGTTTTCAAATCGTGCGATGTCGCTGATAACTGTAAAATCAACTCCTGATTATGCTGCTGCTCTTTTTCTAGAAGACGAGCATTTTCTTGGTGGCTGCTCCGTAAATCGCTATAGACTTCTAGCATTTCCTCAATCCGAAAAAGCTGACTTTGATTTTCTTCTAGAAGCTTCTCGCTCGTTAGCATTTTTATTTCCCTGTCGATTTTTCGGAGCAATTTCAAAATATGATAAAAAGTAATCAGCAGCAAGCTCCCTGCCCAAAAGAACAAGGTGAAAAGAACGTGATCACTTCCTTGCGTAAATTCATAACCTATAAGCACAAAAATCAAAACATGAAAAAAGACGATCTTTAAACTGGTTGTCCAGACTAGGCTTTTGAAATTTCGGGTTCTAATTGCCATCTATAGCCTACTCCTCTCACTGTTGCGATTGCTTGCAGCCCTTCTTGTTTGCATTTTTGGCGAATCTGATATACGTATTCTGAGATGGAGCGAAGCTGTGTTTCTGAGCTTTCTGGGTAAAGCAAGGTATGCAGGCGTTCAGCTGAGAAGGTCTGCTTGGGATTGCTAGCAAGTAAATGCAGTAACTTAAACTCACGCTCTGAAAATTTCAAGACTTTACCAAAACAGGCAACTTCATAGCGCTCTGGATAAAATTGACAAGAAGCAATTTCAGAATATCGCTCCTCACGTCTTTCCTCCCGCCGAAGATGAGCTCTGACACGCGCCAGCAATTCTTTGGTTCCAAAAGGCTTGACAATATAGTCATCTGCTCCGCGAAAGAGTCCTTCCACTTTGTCCGCCTCCAATTCCTTGGCAGTCAGAAAGATGATTGGACACGAAAGATGAGGACGAATGTAGGAACACAGCTCAAAACCATTAACAGGCTCCATCATCACATCCAGCAGAATCAAGTCATATCCGACAAAATGCGTCAGCTCTAGGTCTTCTATCCGATCAAGCGTCGTCACATCATAAGCATCTAGCTCTAGGACGTTTTTTACTAGCTTCAAAATGCTCCGGTCGTCATCAACTACCAAAATACGATACTGTCTCATGAGTTCCATTATAGCATACCTCTAGCGAACATCTCGTTTCAAGGTTAAAAATATGGCAGAGCTCCAAACCAAAGCTAACCATAAAAGCTGTATCCCCAGCCCTGAGAGATCTATTGACTGCTGAAGCCCTTCATACTCAAAAAGATTTAGGGTAGCCAGATCGGGCAGGTACTTTGCCTCCTTGATGAACGTTGCCAATAAACGGCTGAGACCAATCAAGAGAGGAAAGAGCACCGACACCGGCACAACCCAAGATTGAAAGAGCAAAGCGAGGCCGGCAGTTAAAAAAGCCAGAAAAATATTGCTGAGAAGACCAAAAGAGCTGTAATAAAGAAATTTCCCTAGTAAGGACCAGCTAAAGCTTAGGTCAAAACGAGCCAACATAACAAGGAAACAACTGCCTATCATGACACTGTAGAGAACCAAGAGCAGCAAGTCCAGAAAAAGGAATTTCCCAGCCAACCAAGCCTTTCTATTTGATACGGTTAGAAAATTCGTTCGCATCCCAGACTTGACAAACTCTTGGGCAAAATAGAGAGAAGTGAAGATGACGATGACAGGCTGCGCCAGATAGAGGGCATGCAAAACCTCGCTCAGAGCCTTCGTATGACCAACTGCTGTCTGACTATAGTCAAGATTCATCAGGAAAAAAGGAACGACTACCAGAACCACCAAGGCTGCACCAAGAGCGAGATAGTAAGAACGGAACTTAATCCATTCACTTCTAAGCAGAGCTTTTATCATCAGTATCGCCCTCCTAAATCCGTCTTCAAAAAGCGCAGAGAAGCCATGCCGCCGATGACTAGCAGCCATGCACCAAGTATCAACAGCCCTTGCAAGGGATTGTTAGCATATTGGGAAGTTGGCGTTGCAGCAAACAACTCTCCTGCTGGCTGTGGCAAATAAGCTCCCCAACTCGTGTGAGCAGCTAGGTAGTTTCCTAAATTATAGATTTGGGGTATGAGAAAAAGCAGAGGAACTAGCATGGTCCGAGCCAATAAACCTAACAAAAATGAAAGGATTCCCAATAAGGTCAGAGATAAGGTTTTCCACAAAATCAAACTCCAAGCTGCCTGATTGAGCAGAATCGGATCAAGTCCTTCCTTTCCTAAAGCGAGATGCATGACCATATAGCTAAAGTAAATTGATAAAAAGCTAATGGCAAGAGAAAAGCAAGTAAAGGTCATGAGTTTCCCCACAAGCAGCTTCAGGCGGTTATTACAGGATAAAAGACTGGTTCTCAAGCTATGAGACTGAAATTCCATAGCTCCCAAAATTCCAGCTAAGATGACCAAAACCATGACTGCCATAGAAGCCCCGTTGAGACCTAGATATTCCAGCGGATCAATGGCGTTTATCAGACTGGGAACCGTCTCAGGCGTAGCATCCAAGCCAATAGACAAATACTGTCGCCCCTCCAGCCAGGATACGACAGGCACCAATAGCAGCATGAGGGCCATACTCACTTTGAAAGCCTTGGTTGAGCGAATTTTCAACCATTCTGAATGCAATAAGGACATCGTTTCTTTCATCTTAAACCTCCTCTGTCAAATCAAAGAAGAGATCTTCTAGACTGTCTGAATCTTGCAGCACCTCTTCCAATCGTCCCTGCTCAATAATTCGCCCATGATGAATCAAGACTACATCATCTGTCACCATTTGCACCTCTGATAGGATATGGGAAGATAGAAGTACCGTTTTCCCTAAATCAGCCTGCTGACGGATGAACTTTCTAAACCACTTAATCCCACTTGGATCCAGCCCATTAGTCGGCTCATCTAATATAAGAAACTGAGGATCACCCAGCGAAGCTGCTGCCAAACCCAAGCGTTGACCTTCCCCCAGAGACAGGCTTGACAAGAGGTCCTTCCTCTTATGAGCGATTCCAGTCATCTCCAAAACCTCATCGATCCGAGACTTGGGAATAGCATTACTTGCTGCAATAATCCTCAAGTGGTCATAGACCTTTCGATTTGGCAGACCGCCAATGCCATCAAAGGCTGCACCTACCGTTCTGAGCGGATAGGTCATTGATTGATAGGTTTGCCCATCAAAAGTTGCAGTCCCTGCTGTCGCCCAATCTAACCCCAAGAGAATCCTCAAGGTCGAACTTTTCCCTGCACCATTTGGGCCTAGAAAAGCTGTAATCCGACCGCTTCTAGCTGTAAAAGAAATATCTTCTAAAATCTGCTTGCTGCCATGCTTTTTGCAGACGCCTTCTATTTTCACCATATGTTCCATACTGAACTCCTTTATCTTTATTTTCTCCAGTATACCCAATCTAGTTCAGAATTAGTTCAGAGATTAAACAGAAATTTCAGAAAAAGTTGATCCACTTTTCAAAAGTCACCTTAGTTCCACTAGAAAAACTAAACTTTTCTTTCACAAGGTATTCTTCTCTTCATTCTTTCTTTATAATTCTGAGGTTTATGTATAGAGACTTTATTATCATTCTAGTCTCAAAAAGTCATTTATCAAACTCCATCAAGAGCAGGCTTTATGATATAATGAAAGAAGAAAACTGAAAGGATTTACCATGTCAAAAGAAGTTATTGTTGAAAGTTTTGAACTTGACCACACCATTGTTAAAGCCCCATATGTCCGCTTGATTGGGGAAGAAACAGGGCCAAAGGGAGATGTCATCTCCAATTTTGATATTCGTTTGGTGCAACCAAATGAAGACTCTATCCCTACCGCTGGCCTTCACACTATCGAGCACCTCTTGGCCAAACTCATCCGTACCCGCATTGACGGCATGATTGACTGCTCACCCTTCGGTTGCCGTACTGGTTTCCATATGATTATGTGGGGACGTCACACCAGTGCTGAGATTGCAGCTGTTATCAAGGATTCGCTCAAGGAAATTGCTGAAACCACTACTTGGGAAGATGTCCCTGGAACAACCATCGAATCTTGCGGAAACTACAAAGACCACAGCCTCTTTTCTGCTAAAGAATGGGCAAAACTCATCTTGGAACAAGGAATATCAGATGATGCCTTTGAGCGTCATGTCATCTAAACAAATAAAGGAACCAACTTATTAGCTAGTTCCTTATTTTTTTCTCAAAATCTTGAGTTAGGCTTTTTCACGAATGACCAAGACACCATCTTCCATATCTGCTTCTAGGTGTTTAGCATCAAGGTTATCCAAGTGGAAGTCTGTCACCTTGTCACGGATTTGTTGTTCAACCACGCGACGGAGAGGACGAACACCCATAACTTCATCATAGCCTTCTTCTGTGATAAAGTCCTTAGCTGCTTGGCTGACTTCCAAATCAATGTCTTTCTTAGCCAAGGTTTGGTTGACTTCCGCCAACATCAAGTCCACAATCTTAGAAAGGTCTTCCTTATTCAAGTGTGAGAACTCGATAACTGCGTTAAAGCGGTTGAGGAATTCTGGACGGAAGTATGGTTTCAAACGATCCATTAATTCTGGTTTATCTGCATCTTCTGTCAAGTTGGCTTCATAGCCAAATCCAGCATTTGATGTTGCGATAATGACAGTGTTCTTGAAGTTCACTGTATTGCCTTGACCATCAGTCAAACGACCATCATCCAAGACTTGGAGGAGAAGGGTAATTACTTGAGGATCAGCCTTTTCAATTTCGTCCAAGAGAATGATAGAGTATGGATTACGACGAACACGTTCTGTCAAGGTATTGCTATTGTCATCATAACCCACATAACCTGCTGTTGTACCGATTAACTTAGAAACAGCTGTACGGTCACTATATTCGGACATGTCCAAACGAATGATAGCGTCCTTAGTTCCAAACATATCGAGCGCCAATTGCTTAGCAAGTTCTGTCTTACCAACCCCAGTAGGCCCTACAAAGAGGAAGCTACCGATTGGACGATTGCCTTCATCAAAACCAGCACGGTTACGACGGATAGCACGAGCGACAGCTTCTACCGCCTTATCTTGGCCGATAACCTTGTGTTCCAAACGATGAGCCATATCTTTCAAACGTTCGATGTCTGATGCTCCCATTTGTGAAACTGGAATACCAGTCATACGTTCCACAGATTCAGCCACATCGTTGACACTTGCAGTCACCTTCATATCTTCTGTGTGGTTTTCGATTTTCTTTTCCAATTCTGCAATACGTGTTTTGGCATTAAGAGCTGCTTCAAAGTCTTCTGCCTCAACTGCTTTTTCTTGCTTGTCTTTTTCTGCCTCGATTTCCCGTTCAACAGCATGCACATCTGTTACAGGATGTTGAGCTGCCAAGTGAGCAGCCGTTACATCGACAAGGTCAATAGCCTTATCTGGCAAGCTACGTTGAGGAATGTATTGGACAGAATAATCCACTGCTGCTTTCAAGACTTCGTCTGGCAAGATAACATTGTGGTGTTGTTGATAGAGATTACGAATTCCTTGAAGAATTTTAAAGGTATCCTCTGCTGAAGGAGCATTGACCTTGACTTCGTTGAAACGGCGAGCAAGCGCTGCATTCTTCAAGATGGTGTTACGGTATTCGTCTTGAGTCGTTGCCCCAATAACGGTCAACTCACCACGAGAGAGAGCTGGCTTGAGAATGTCCGCTAGACCTTTAGAACCACTGTCACCACCCGTGCTACCAGCACCAAGAATTTGATGAATTTCGTCAAAGAAGAGGATAATATTCCCTGCTTCTTTCACCTCGTTGACTAGGTTTTGAACGTTTTCTTCAAAGCTACCACGGTATTGAGTACCAGCCTCAAGACCTGAAATATCAATGGAAATGATTTCCTTGTTCTTAATAGCAGCTGGAACATCTCCATTCACAATGGCCTGTGCTAGGCCTTCGACGACAGCTGTCTTACCAACACCTGCATCTCCGACAAGTACAGGATTGTTCTTGGTACGACGTGAGAGGATTTCAGATGTTTCTTGAATTTCCTTGTTTCGTCCGATAACAGGATCCAACTTGCCCTCACGAGCTTCTGCGGTCAAGTTACGACCTAGTTTAGCAAGGACACCGTCTTGTTTCATACCTGAAGCCTGTTGTTGCATTTGCGCATCAGATTCTGCATTTCTTGGCAATTGACCAGTTGCACGATAATGAGCAAATTCCTCAGGTGTCACTTCTCGTCCATTAATCAAGTAGCGACGGTTTTCAGAACTATATCCTCGCATGCCACCCATCAATTGGTTAAATAAATCATCCATGTTGTTAAAGTTATTAAAGTTGTTGTTCATATTCATTACCTCGTTTATTGTTAATTATTTGCGATCTCTGATATTGACTATCTCTGACCTTTGCTTTAAAAATTTTAGACTAGCTAACTAGCTACCCTACGTATAATTTCTGGTTTTTCTTTCTTAAATAAGCCTTCTATAATCTTCTTTTCAAAGTCTGTTAGATTTAACATAGGCCTCACCCCTTTCTTGGGATTCTATAACTCATTCTCAAAAATCAATTCATTGAAAATGAGCTTTTAAAGGAATTCATTTTCCTTATGTTCCTACTATATCACATTGGTCAGTAAAAGTCAATAAATTTTTGACCAAATTTGACTATTTTTTAAAAAGTTTTTAAAGCACAAGAAAGCCAGTTAGATTAACTGGCTTTCTTTCTATTCTAATTGAATATTAGCTCAATGCGTCATCCATTGAAAGAACTTCGTGGAAGACACGTTGTGTCAATTCAGTTTTTTGTTCTGGAGTAAGGTATTTAGTATTTACACAGTATCCTGAGATACGAACGATGACATCTTCGCCATTCATAATCTTGTCATAAACATCTTTCAAGTCCATTACGTTCAAGTTACAGTGTTGTCCACCGTTTTCGAAGTAACCATCAAGGATTGTTACCAAGTTGTCCACTTGTTCGTCACGAGTTTTACCAAGAGCACGAGGTGAAACTTGAGTTGTCAATGAGATACCATCAGCTGCGTAACCAAAGTCAAGGCTAGCAAGTGAGTTCAAGTTTTGCAACCATCCACCTTTAGCTTTGTTAGATGGGTTAGCACCTGGTGAGAAGAATTCAAGTTTAGACAAGTTCACAGAACCATCTTCGTTGAGGTATACACCTTTGTGGACTGGTGAGTTACCAGTTTGTTTAGAGTAAGCAACGTTAGATGTGATGGTCAAAAGTGATACTGTGGCTTCTGCGTTCTTGTAGAGTTTGTGGCTACGTAGACGAGTTGTGTAAGCTTCGATCAACCATTCTGCCAATTCGTTTGAGCGTGGATCATCTTCACCCCAACGTGGGTATTCACCGATTGTTTCGTAATCGTAGATGTAGCCATTTTCGTCACGGATTGGTTTAACTGTAGCGTATTTGATTGCTGACAATGTATCAACAGTGTTGGCAAATCCACAGATACCGAATCCCATGTTTGCACGTTGTTTAGTTGGCAAGAAGGCCATTTGAACAGCTTCGTAGTTGTACTTATCAGTCATGTAGTGGATGATGTTCAAAGCATCTACGTAAGTGTCAGTCAACCAGTCAAGAGATTTCTCAAAGTTAGCTTTAACTGATTCGAATTCAAGAACTTCGTCACGGATTGGTTCGATGTCAAATACCTTGTAGTCTTTGTGAACATCGTCGTAACCACCGTTCAAACCAGTAAGAAGGGCTTTCAATACGTTAACACGAGCACCGAAGTACTGGATGTTGTGACGTTGTTCTTCATTTTCTGGGTCAAGTGGAGATACACAACATGAGATACAGCTCATTTCACCGTATCCGTCTTTAGCCATTGTTGTAACACCTTCATATTGGATTGAAGAGTGTTTGTGGCTCATGTGCATACAGTAACGACGGAAGCTATAAGGTAATTTGTCAGTCCAAAGAACTGTCAAGTTTGGTTCTGGAGAGTTACCGATATTGTCAAGAGTGTTCAAGAAACGGTAGTCCATCTTAGTAACACGGTGACGACCGTCGTTACCCATACCAGCCATAGAAGTTGTGATGAAGGTTGGGTCACCTGAGTACAATTCGTCGTAAGCTTTTGTACGAGCAAATTTAACTGTACGAAGTTTCATTACGAAATCATCAACAAATTCTTGAATTTCAGATTCTGTATAAGTACCACGAGCCAAGTCACGTTCTGCGTAGATGTCCAATACGATTGGTACACGTCCTAGAGATGTAGCAGCACCATTGATAACACGACAAACTGCCATGAATGCAATGTTAGTCCATTGGATAGCTTCTTTTGTATCATATGCTGGACGACGTACATCTACACCGTAAAGGGCACCTAATTCAACAACTTCTTTCAATGCTTGATATTGAAGATTTACTTCTTCACGAAGGCGGATAGATTCTTCATCAATTTCAGTGATAGCGTTCCAGTCACTTACTTTTTCAGCCATCAAATAATCAGCACCATAAAGAGCCAAACGAGCATAAACCCCGATGATACGTCCACGTGAATATGCATCTGGAAGACCAGTTACTGTGTGAGCGTGACGAGCGCGACGAATATTTGTAGTGTAGGCACGGAAGATACCATCATTAACAGTGGTCACATATTTTGTAAAGATTTCATGAACTGCTGGGTCTGGTTCAAAACCATTTTCTTTCAAAGTAGTTTCAGCCATACGGATACCACCTTTTGGCATGAAGTTTAATTTGAAGAGTTCATCATTTTGGATACCATAGATCAATTCATTTTCTTTATCAATATATCCAGCATCAATTCCTGCAATAGAAGTTGGACGATTGTCGTATGGGAAACGAGTAGCTTCATAATGTGCTTTTGTTTCTTCTACGATTTTCTTAATATGCAACGAACGTTCTGTTGGTCCTGCAAGGAAACTTTCGTCTCCATCATAAGGTGTATAGTTAGCTTGAACAAAGCGAGAAATACTTGCCTTTTCTTTCCAATCTACGCCTTTGAAGCCTTCCCAAGCTTTATCAAAAATATCTTGCGCTTCAACAACTGTCTTAACAACCATGTTAATGTCCTCATTTTTCTTTCTAGTAACAACTATCTGTTACATTCATAAATCAAGTATACCACACAGTAACCGATTTCAACAAGGAGAAAATAGCCTTTTTAGCGCTTTCTTTTATAATACAGGCCGTTTTTTGATATTATCTGTATTATATTTTTGAAAGTTAGACTACTCTTTTCCATTTTTTCAGAAAAAACGGTATAATGAGAAAGAAAATACGGCTAGAAAGGAAGCTAAATGCTCATATTTCCATTGATTAATGATTTGTCTAGAAAAATCATCCATATCGACATGGATGCCTTTTTTGCTGCGGTGGAAATCAGAGATAATCCTAAGTTAAAGGGCAAACCTGTCATCATTGGGAGCGACCCCAGACAAACAGGTGGGCGAGGAGTCGTTTCTACCTGTAGCTATGAGGCACGAGCTTTTGGTGTTCATTCAGCCATGAGTTCTAAAGAAGCTTATGAGCGCTGTCCTCAAGCTGTTTTTATCTCAGGAAATTATGAAAAATACAAGACTGTGGGACTGGAGATTCGAGCTATTTTTAAACGCTACACTGATTTGATTGAACCTATGAGTATTGACGAGGCTTACTTGGATGTGACGGAAAATAAACTCGGTATCAAGTCAGCCGTCAAAATAGCCCGTCTCATCCAACAAGATATCTGGCAGAAGCTGCACCTGACTGCTTCGGCTGGCGTTTCTTATAACAAATTCCTAGCTAAAATGGCTAGTGACTATCAAAAGCCGCATGGTTTAACAGTTATCCTCCCAGATCAGGCTGAGGATTTTCTCAAACAAATGGACATTGCTAAATTCCATGGCGTGGGCAAAAAAACAGTTGAACGGCTTCATGAAATGGGCATTTATACTGGTGAAGACTTATTGGACGTTTCTGAAGTCACTTTAATCGATCGGTTTGGCAGACTCGGTTTTGATCTTTATCGAAAGGCTAGGGGCATTCATAATTCACCGGTCAAGGCCAATCGTATTCGCAAGTCCATTGGCAAGGAAAAAACCTACGGAAAAATCCTGCAAGTAGAAGAAGACATCAAAAAAGAGCTGACTCTTCTCTCCGAAAAGGTAGCTCACAATCTCAGTCAACAAGGCAAAGCTGGAAAAATCATTATCCTCAAAATACGATATGCTGACTTCTCTACTCTAACTAGACGAAAAAGCCTCCCACAAGCAACACAGGACGCTAGTCAGATTTCTCAAACTGCCCTTCAACTCTACGAAGAACTGGCTGAAAAAGAAAAAGGCGTTCGTCTACTAGGAATTACAGTAACAGGATTTTAAAAAGCTTGAAGGAAGATTCCCTCAAGCTTTTTCTTATACAAATAAACGCACAAAACTATAGAGCAACAAGACACTACCGAGTACGATACGGTATTTACCAAAGAGTGTAAAGTCGTGCTTCTTCACATAGCCAGTCAAGAAGCGAATAGCAACCATGCTGACCGCGAAGGCTACTCCCATAGCAACCAAAAGCAGGAATAGTTGTCCAAAACTCAAAAGTTGACCTGCTTTTATAAATTTGAAAATCTTTAAAGCACTAGCCCCAAACATAACAGGAATTCCGAGGTAGAAGGTAAACTCTGTTACGACAGAGCGACTCGTTCCATTTAACAAACCACCGACAATCGTCGCACCTGAACGGCTCGTTCCTGGGAAGAGGGCGAGGACTTGGAAAAGTCCGATATAGAGAGCTGTTTTGTAGGGAAGCTTTTCAAGTTCTGTAACTGTTGGTTCAATAGCTTGCGCCTTGTTCCGTTTTTCAAGATAGATGAAGGCAACCCCATAGATAATCAACATAATAGCAACTGATACCATATTATGAAAATGAGTGTCAAACCAATCATCCAGCTTAAAGACTAGCAATAAAGGCAAGGTCGCAACGAGGACTTTTGACCACAATTGCCAAGTTCGACGGACTTCTACCTTATTTTTACCAGGTTTGAAGGGATTGAGCTTGTTAAAGTAAATCACCATAACCGCTAAGATAGCACCGAGCTGAATAACAACATTAAACATGGACATGAAGGCTTCATTTTGGTCCTTGTATTGTACAAATTCTTCAACCAAGATCAAGTGACCAGTACTTGAAATGGGCAACCATTCCGTAATTCCTTCAACAATCCCAAAAAAGATTGACTTTAAAATTTCAATAAAATACATGTATTACTCCTTTTTCTGTCCTCTATTATAGCATAATTTCGGATTCTGCGATAGTTTTTTTAGAAAGCGCCAATGCTACCACCGCCTCCGCCTCCTGAGAATCCTCCACCCGAAGAACCACTTCCAGAAGATACGGAGTAATTGCTTGCTGTATTTGCAATACTAGCATAGTGGCTCATTTGAGCAGTTGAATGGTAAAACATACTGTGCCAACCATAAGCTACATAAAGATTGATATCTGGGTTCTCGACCTGAATCTGATAAGATCTCATCAAATGGCTCACCTTGTCCGCATAACCAAATAAAGTAGCATAAACAAGGAGACGATTCCAAACAACAATACTTTCTAATGCTGCCTTGTCTAGATGGGCGATATCGCGAAGCATGTTTTCAAAACTAGTCCAGAGATAGTACACTTCTAGTCCATCTTCATTTAAAACACCATCACGAGTATCAAATCGGCTCGTCCAATAATAGACGGCAGCTAACATCAAGCCCACAAACCCAAGGATAGGAAGTGGCAGGGAAAGATACCCGTGAGCATCCAAACTATACAAGAACCAGCCAAAACCAACGAAAGCAGGTAAAATCGTAAAGACACCTATCGTCAATCGCAGGATTTTTTCTCCATTACTCAGTGAACGATAATAATCTGGAAGTTGCAAAGAAGAAACCCGCTTTCTCACTCCATCCTGCATCTGCTTCAGAGCTTGCTCAAAAGACGACTTAAGTTTACGTCCTGTTTTCTGAATTCGTTTTTCATCAGCTGCTTTTGCACCTTGGTAAAGACTAGTTGACACTTGGTAATCTGCAAACAAATCTGAAACAAGCACTTCTTCTCTTCCTGAAAAGGCCAAATTAAGGCAATCCTTTTCAAAACTTGCCAATCCTTTTTCTTTTACGACTTTTAGACGAACTTCATCTCCATTTGAGATGATTGAAACATTTCCACGGTCGATCACATCCAACAAGGTTGCCTGAACGAGTTGGTCAAAGGTGAACTTCCCTCCTCCCTTGGTCAAGGGGCTGACTTCCTCTAAAGAAGTGGAGTAAACAGCTTCCGATAAAACCATCGGTTCTAAGTCCATTGGCGGTTCATAGAGACGGTGATTTTTGGCATATTTCTTCGATGGGGAGGTTTTTCTTCTATAAATGCAGTAGAAAATAACACTAAAGACTAAAGAAAGCGAGAGTAGCAAAGGGATGACCCACGTAACCAGAGCTTTGCTCTGAGCTTTTTCAGCAGTAATGGATTCCTCTATTTTTTCAAATTCTGCTAAACGATTGCCCTTCAATCCCTGATCCAAAGCTGTTTCAAAATCTTTTCTAGGCCAATAGGCATGCAATTCAACCCCACGCTGACGAGGTAGGTTCTGCAAATGAACACGATAATCACCACCTGTCTTCTCTACCTTGCCCTCTGTAAAGAGTTTCCCTGTATGAAAGAAAAGTTTTTCAGCTCCATTAAAGCCCGTTACCCGAAACTCAAAATTTTCGATAGGTTCTGAACTATCCGTCAAGGGTTGCCAATTTAACTCCGCTATATCCTTGTATAAGAAGAGAAGATTTGATAGTTTCCAGATAACCGTCACCCGAACAGTATCTCCGGCATATCCAGCATTGTAAATTTTTACCTTGTAGCCGTCCTCTTCCTCCATAGTATAAAAGGAAACATTTTGAATAATTTGCCCATTTTTAGACACTTGAACGGTCGGGCCGGGATCAATATCAAATCCTTCTGGCATTTTCCCAGCTTTTCCTAATCCAACTAGCTGGCCATTATAATCATCTCCAAAACGGTAGGTGATTGTTTCCTTAAAAATTGCAGTATTATCTGCATGAATATTCAAATCACCCTGATAGGATAAGATATCAAAGTCTACTGCAAAAACTAAGCTTGGTATAAATAATAAACAAGCAAATACCAAAGTCACCAGCCATCTTTTTTTCATAATTGATTCCCTTTCAAATCTTTTCACCATTATATCATTTTTTATAAGTAAAGGCTTACTTGTATTGAAAATCTCACCATTTTTAGATACAATAGAGAGAAGTCATTTTTAGACTAGAAATAGGAGAAAACATGAAAAAATTATGCTTATCTATCCTTGCTAGCCTAGCCCTTACATTAGGACTGGTTAGCCAAGTCCAAGCCGACGAATATTTACGCATCGGGATGGAGGCAGCTTACGCTCCCTTCAACTGGACCCAAGACGACGATAGTAATGGTGCTGTTAAAATCGACGGTACCAACCAATATGCCAACGGCTATGATGTTCAAATCGCTAAAAAGATTGCCAAAGATCTAGGTAAGGAACCTTTGGTCGTGAAAACCAAGTGGGAAGGACTTGTTCCAGCCCTTACTTCTGGCAAAATCGATATGATCATTGCTGGTATGAGCCCAACCGCTGAACGCAAACAAGAAATTGCTTTTTCAAGCAGTTACTATACTAGCGAGCCAGTTCTATTGGTCAAAAAGGACTCTGCCTATGCAAATGCCAAATCTTTGGAAGATTTTAGCGGAGCAAAAATCACTTCTCAACAAGGTGTTTACCTTTATGATTTGATTTCTCAAATTCCAGGTGCCAAAAAAGAAACAGCTATGGGCGACTTCGCTCAAATGCGTCAAGCTCTGGAAGCCGGTGTTATTGATGCCTATGTTTCGGAACGCCCTGAAGCACTGACTGCTGAAGCCGCTAACTCTAAGTTCAAGATGGTCCAAGTAGAACCTGGTTTCAAAACTGGAGGAGAAGATACTGCTATTGCCATTGGACTTCGTAAAGATGACAGCCGTATCAGCCAAATCAATGCGAGTATTGAAACCATCTCCAAAGATGAACAAGTTGCACTGATGGATCGTATGATTCAGGAGCAACCTGCCGAAGCCACAACAACTGAAGAAAGTAGCAGTAATTTCTTCAACCAAGTTGCTAAAATTCTTTCTGAAAACTGGCAACAGCTCTTGCGTGGTGCTGGTATCACACTCTTAATCTCAATCATCGGAACTATCGTAGGTCTCATTATCGGTCTTGCCATTGGTGTCTTCCGTACGGCTCCTCTCTCGGAAAACAAAGCCATTTACAGCCTACAAAAACTAGTCGGTTGGATCCTCAATGTCTATATTGAAATCTTCCGTGGTACACCGATGATTGTTCAATCCATGGTTATCTACTATGGAACTGCTCAAGCTTTCGGTATCAATCTCGACCGGACACTGGCTGCTATCTTTATCGTCTCAATCAACACAGGTGCCTACATGACAGAAATCGTTCGTGGTGGTATTCTAGCAGTCGACAAGGGACAGTTCGAAGCTGCAACCGCTCTTGGTATGACCCACAATCAAACCATGCGTAAAATTGTCCTTCCTCAGGTTGTCCGTAATATTCTACCTGCCACTGGTAATGAGTTTGTCATCAATATCAAAGATACCTCTGTATTGAACGTTATTTCAGTTGTCGAGCTTTATTTCTCAGGAAATACTGTAGCGACGCAAACCTATCAATACTTCCAGACCTTTACCATCATTGCAGTGATTTACTTTGTCCTCACCTTCACTGTGACCCGTATCCTACGTTTTATCGAACGCTATATGGACATGGACACTTACACTACAGGTGCTAACCAAATGCAAACGGGGGATTTGAAAAAATGACACAACCAATCCTTGAAATCAAACACCTAAAAAAATCCTATGGGCAAAACGAAGTGCTAAAAGACATTTCTCTCACCGTCCATAAAGGAGAGGTTATTTCCATCATCGGGAGCTCAGGAAGTGGAAAATCAACCTTCCTTCGTTCAATTAATTTACTCGAAACACCTACAGAGGGAGAGATTCTCTATCGAGGAGAAAATGTCTTAGAAAAAGGCTATAACCTCACCCATTATCGTGAAAAACTCGGTATGGTTTTCCAATCTTTCAATCTCTTTGAAAATCTAAATGTCCTTGAAAATACTATCGTTGCCCAAACGACTGTACTCAAACGCGACCACTCTGAAGCTGAAAAAATTGCCAAAGAAAATCTTGAAAAAGTTGGTATGGGAGAACGTTACTGGCAAGCCAAGCCTAAACAACTTTCAGGTGGACAAAAGCAACGTGTAGCTATCGCTCGTGCACTCTCCATGAATCCTGACGCCATTCTCTTTGACGAACCTACATCTGCCCTTGACCCCGAAATGGTCGGAGAAGTCCTCAAAATTATGCAGGACCTAGCTCAAGAAGGCTTGACCATGATTGTTGTAACCCACGAAATGGAATTTGCTCGCGATGTTTCCCATCGTGTCATCTTCATGGACAAGGGGATCATTGCAGAAGAAGGTAAACCTGAAGAACTCTTCACGAACCCTAAAGAAGAACGGACCAAAGAATTCCTTCAGCGTTATCTCAATTAATAAATAAAGACTGCATACAGAATGCAGTCTTTTTAGTTTGTAATTGTAAAGAAAAGGCAGACTCGATTCAGGAATCTGCCTGTAACCACAGTTCAATCTTCAAATTTTTCATGATTTTTTTCATAGAAATCGATTAAACTAAGAGCTGTTTCAAATGAAATATTTTTAACCTTTGCGCGTCCTTGTGCTAGAGCAATGATAGACATTTCACGCGCATTCGTTTCTTTAGAGATACGGTAACCTGTGATCTTCTTATCACGAACCCAGCCAACAACTGCTTCTACCTTTTCAAAGTTTGACTTAACCATGTTCTTCTCCTGAATTATTCTTTACAATTCTTAATTGTATACGTTTTTATTTCATCTGTCAATAAAAAAACATATATTCGTCACAACTATATTATTCTGCATATTTTTATTTGGCTTTTAAAGCCGACAATATATGAGTTCTTATATCCTCAACTCCATTAGGATTTGCTGGTAGGAAGATTGTATTATTACCTTCTTTTTCTGCAAAATTATTCAATGTATCTAAATACTGGTTCGTTAATAGGATAGACATGATTTGTTCTTCAGTCAGCTCAACATTAGCTCCCTTTAACTCTTTGATAGAATCAGCCAGTCCGTCAACAATCGCTTTACGCTGTTCTGCAATCCCTACACCATGTAGGCGATCTTTTTCTGCTTCTGCTTCTGCTGCGGTCACAATCTTAATCTTATCTGCTTCAGCAAGCTCTTGCGCCGCAACTCTCTTACGTTGAGCCGCGTTAATTTCATTCATTGATTGTTTTACTTCAGCATCAGGTTCAACCTTAGTAATCAGCGTTTTGACAATGATATACCCATACGTAGACATTTCTTCAGCCACTTGTTTTTGAACTTCTAAGGCGATTTCATCCTTCTTCTCAAACAACTCATCTAGGGTTAGCTTTGGTACAGATGAACGCAAAGCATCTTCAATATAGGATTTAATTTGGGCTTCTGGACGCATCAATTTATAATAAGCATCTGTGACATTATTTTCATTCACTCGATACTGAGTTGCCACATTCATCGTTACAAATACATTATCTTGCGTCTTTGTCTCTACAACGATTTCACTCTGCAACAAGCGTAGTTGTACTCTTGCTGCAATTCTATCAATCCCAAAGGGAGCCCGCAAATGAATACCACTATTGCTCAACTTTTGGTATTTACCAAAGCGTTCTATAATAGCGACAGATTGTTGTCGTACCACATATACAGAACTAATCGTAATCACTAATGCAATCACCACTAAAATCAATACAACAAGTAAAATTTGTAAAACCATGGGAATCTCCCCCTTTCATCACCCTCATTATAACACCATCGTTATCATTACGCAAATAATATGATAATAATTTTATTTTAGTTTAAACTAGCATATTATACAATGTTTCATTTCCATTCAAATTAATATAAGACGGGTCAAACTTTTCCATTCGATGAATCAATCCAGCATAATCATGCTTATTGGCAAGAGCAATCCCAATCAATACAGGACCCGTCCCCTTGCTTGCTCGTTTGATATATTCAAAACGAGTGATGTCATCATTTGGCCCCAAAATGTCATTTACAAACTCTCGTAGAGCTCCTGGACGTTGTGGGAAATTCACTACAAAGTAATGCTTGATTCCATCGTAAATCAAGGCACGTTCTTCCATCTCTGGCATACGGTTGATATCGTTATTTCCCCCAGAAATGATACAACAAATCGTCTTTCCTTTGATATAGTCTGATAAAACTTCCAAGGCTGCAACACTAGCAGCCCCAGCTGGTTCTGCTACAATTCCTTGCTTGGAATAAAGATCAATCAAGGTTTCAGAAATCAATCCCTCGTCCACCCCAATCAGCGTTTCAACATTCTGACGGGTCGCTTCATAGGTTAATTGTCCAACCTTCTGTACGGCTATCCCATCAGCGAACTTATCAATCTCTTTGAGTTTAACTGGTCCTCCAGCTTCAAAGGCTGCCTTCATCGAACGGGCACCATTGGCTTCTACACCAATTACTTCGATAGCGGGATTGGTTTCTTTGATATAGGTCGAAACCCCTGCAATCAGTCCGCCACCGCCTACTGGCACGAGTACTGTATCAAAATCGATAGACTCTTTACGGGCTTCTTCAAGAATTTCATAGGCAACAGTCCCTTGACCTGCTTGGACATGAGCATCATCAAAGGGATCAATGAAGGTGCGGTTTTCCGACAGTGTAAACTCTTGTGCTGCTTTGGCTGAGGCATCAAAGGTATCTCCAACTAGTTTAATGGTCACGAAGTCTCCACCAAAAAAGCGGACCTGTCCAATCTTTTGTTGCGGTGTTGTGATGGGCATAAAGATGGTTGCAGGAATCTTCATCTCATTACAAGTATAGGCGACACCTTGGGCGTGATTTCCTGCAGAGGCACAGACTACACCACGCTCACGTTCTTCTTTTGATAGTTGAGAAATGGCATAATAGGCTCCGCGAATCTTAAAGGAACGAACACGCTGGGCATTTTCCTTCTTCAAATAAATCTTAGCACCATACTTCTCTGATAAATAATGATCATAATCAAGTGGAGTATTGACTACTACACCACTCAATACTTTGTGGGCTTTCACCACATCTTTTGCACTTAGCATTGTCTCCTCCTCAAATACTGTTTAAGATAAAAAGCGAGTTAGGTACCCCCAACTCGCCTTCTGTTTTTCTTCACAAGAATTAGTTGTAGATTTTGAATGCGTCGTCGTCATTTTTACCAACGAATGGCATTGCTTTACGCAATTCAGCACCAACTTTTTCAATTTCAAGGTTAGCTGCTTGTTCACGGTAAGCAGTGAGTTTTGGACGACCAGCCTTGTAGTCGTTTACAAAGTCATTTGCAAATTTACCATTTTGGATATCTGCCAAGACAGCTTTCATGTTTTCTTTAACTTGCTCAGTAATCACACGTGGGCCTGATACATAGTCACCGTATTCAGCAGTGTTTGAAATTGATTGACGCATTTTTTTGAATCCGCCTTCGTAGATCAAGTCAACGATCAATTTCATTTCGTGAAGAACTTCAAAGTAAGCTAATTCTGGGGCATAGCCTGCTTCTGTCAAGACTTCAAAACCTGCTTCGATAAGGGCAGTCAAACCACCACAAAGTACAGCTTGTTCACCAAATAAGTCTTCTTCAGTTTCTTCTTTGTAAGTTGTTTCAAGCAAACCAACACGAGCTGCCCCAACACCTTTACACCAGTCCATAGCAATATTTTTCGCATTTCCTGTTGCATCTTGGTAAACTGCATAAAGAGCTGGCACACCAAATCCTTCTTCATAAGTACGGCGTACCAAGTGCCCTGGTCCTTTAGGAGCACACATGAAGACATCTACATCTGCAGGAACTTTGATAAATTCAAAGTGGATATTGAAACCATGGGCAAATCCAACTGCATTTCCAGCTTCCAAGTTTGGAGCGATTTCTGCTTCATACAATTCTTGTTGGATTTCATCTGGTGCCAAAATCATGATAACGTCAGCCAATTTAGTCGCTTCTGCCACTGTGTAAGTGTCAAATCCATCTTCTTTTGCTTTGTCAAAAGATTTACCTGGACGCACACCGATGATGACATCACGACCTGAATCACGCAAGTTTTGCGCATGCGCATGTCCTTGTGAACCATAACCGATTACGGCGATTTTTTTACCGTCAAGCGCTGCTACTTTAACATCTTTTTCGTATTCCATTTGAACTGCCATAGTTTTTCTCTCTTTTCTATTTTTATTGCCTTATAGGCTGGTTAAACAAATTTATGCTGGATTTTATACTCATTGAAAATCAAAGAGTATTAGTCGCGGGTAAATCCAGTTGCACCCGTACGAGCGATATTTTTAATACCATATGGTCGAATCACTCGTAATAAAGCTTCACTCTTTTCAGCATTTCCCGTCATCTGGATGGTGATTGAGCTTGGAGCCACATCTACTACCGTTGCACGGAAAGGTTGGATAATGGCCAAGATTTCTGCACGCTTTTCAGCAGGAGCAGATACCTTCACCAAGATAACTTCTCTTTCCAAGTGTGGTTTATCTGTGATATCTCGAATGCGAATCACATCAATCTGACGATTGAGCTGTTTAATGATTTGCTCTACTTCATCGTGTGAAGCTACATCGATAATGATGGTAATCCGTGATACATCAGGATTCTCTGTCGCACCAACTGAGATACTCTCAATATTGACTTGACGACGTGAAAGGACACCTGTAAAACGATTGAGGACTCCTGAACGATTTTGTAGTTTTGCTGTTAACATTCTACGCATGGAACTTCACCCCCAACATCTCATGATTGCTCTTACCAGCTGGTACCATCGGTAAAACCTGTTCCTTACGAGAAATATCCACCTCGATAAACATGGGCACATCCTCCAGAATGACTTCTAAATCCTTCTCTAGCGTCTCTGGATTATCAAATTTATAATTTTTGATGCCGTAAGCCTGTGCCATCAACTGGAAATCAGGAAGTGTATCAAAGACTGACTCGGAAGTTCTACCCTCATAGAAGGATTCCTGCCACTGACGAACCATTCCTAGGGAGTGGTTATTCAACATGACAACCTTAATCGGTACCTTGTAGATGTTTAGGATTGCTAGCTCTTGGTTGGTCATTTGGAAACCACCATCACCGACAAAAAGGATGACTTCTTTTTCTGGATTAGCAATCTTGGCTCCAATAGCTGCAGGAACTCCGAAGCCCATGGTACCCAAACCACCTGAAGTGACTAACTGACGCTCATTTTGGTAAGGATAATACTGAGCTGTCCACATTTGGTGTTGCCCTACGTCTGTGACAACAATGGCATCCCCATTTGTCAACTTACCGATGCGTTCAATAACGGCCTGAGGTTGAACCACACGTTCTTTCTTATCATAAGAACGAACTCGATTCTTGTCCTTGGTGACTTTTTCAATCCACTTTTCAGTATTGTTATGAACAGTTGGTTCTGCTAAAAGCATCTGCAAGGCTTTCTTAGCATCGCCCACCACAGGAATATCTGCTCTGATAATCTTGCCAATCTCAGCTGGGTCAATATCAATGTGGGCAACCTTAGCATTCTTCGCAAAGGTCTTAGGATTTCCCGTCAAGCGGTCATCGAAACGGCAACCAATACTAATCATAAAGTCGGCTTCCGTCATGGCAATATTAGCTGCGAAAGACCCGTGCATGCCTCCCATTCCAAGAAAGAGCGGATGATTCGTTGCAATCGTACCTTGTCCTAAAAGACTGGTCACGACTGGAATTTGGTAACGTTCAGCAAATTCATTAAGCTCCTTAGAAGCTTCCGCATAGCTGATACCACCGCCTGCTAACAAAACAGGTTTCTTGGCTTTTGACAATTGCTTCAAGATTTTCTTGATTTGCATGTCATTTGGCTCCAGAGTCGGCTGATAGCTTGGCAAATTCACTTCGGGTGAATAGATGAAATCTGTCTCTAGGGCTGATACATCCTTTGGCAAGTCAATCACAACAGGCCCTGGACGACCTGTCGTTGCGATATGAACAGCTTCCGTAATGATGCGAGGAATATCTGCCGTCTCACGAACTTGGTAATTGTACTTAGTGATTGGCATGGTAATTCCCACGATATCCGCCTCCTGAAAGGCATCCTTCCCAATCCCTGCTCGCGCCACCTGGCCCGTAAAGACCAAAAGGGGAACGCTATCGCTCATGGCATCTGCAATCCCTGTAATGGCATTTGTAGCTCCCGGTCCACTCGTGACGACAGCAACACCCAACTTTCCAGTTGATTTGGCATATCCTTCAGCTTCGTGCAAACAACCTTGCTCATGGCGTCCTAAAATGTGGCGAATGCCTTTAAAATTATATATCGCATCATACAAAGGCAAGACTGCACCACCAGGATAGCCAAATATGGTATCAATTCCTAAGTCGCGAAGTGTTTCCAAAACTAGGTCCGACCCCGTCTTAGGAGATTCTAAACTGACTTTCTCCATTGTTCCCCTTTCTCTTCTCTTAAAAATAGCTTGTTACTATCATACCATTTTTTCAAAAATTTTCAAGACAAAAGAAGCAATTTTCTGAATTTTCTATCTAAAAGTGTATTTATGAACTTTTTTATCATTTTTATTAACATATCATCAAAATAAGGAACTTTTCCTTGCTTTCATTTATTAAATCAGTCTAATTTCTTCGTACATGGGATGGAAGTTGGCAAGATTTTCATTTAATTTCTAAATTTCCATAATATATTCAGCAAATATGCGTGCAATAAAGGTAATAAAAAAGGAAGCCACTAAGTGACTTCCTTCTATTGCGAAGACAGATTATTCTTCACCTTTGTTTTTCTTAATGATTTCTTCTTGTACTGACTTAGGTACATCTTCATAGTGGTCAAATACCATCATGAATGTACCACGTCCTTGAGATGCAGAACGAAGAACTGTTGCATAACCGAACATTTCAGCAAGTGGAACGTAAGCACGAACGATTTGGCTGTTACCGTGTGCTTCCATACCATCTACACGTCCACGACGAGCAGTTACGTGACCCATAACATCACCAAGGTTTTCTTCTGGAACAGTGATTGTTACAAGCATCATTGGTTCAAGGATAGCTGGTTGTGCAGTCTTAGCAGCTTCTTTAAGTGCAAGAGATGCAGCAATCTTGAAGGCAGTTTCAGATGAGTCGACATCGTGGTATGAACCATCGTAAAGTTTAGCTTTAACGTCAACAATTGGGTAACCTGCAAGAACACCGTTAGCCATTGCTTCTACAAGACCTTTTTCAACCGCTGGGATAAATTCACGAGGAACCACACCACCGACGATTGCGTTTTCAAATTCGAATCCTTTACCTTCTTCGTTTGGAGTAAATTCAATCCATACATCACCGAATTGACCTTTACCACCAGACTGACGTTTGAAGAATCCACGTGCTTGAGTAGAAGCGCGGAATGTTTCACGGTAAGATACTTGAGGAGCACCTACGTTCGCTTCAACTTTAAACTCACGACGCATACGGTCAACAAGGACGTCAAGGTGAAGCTCACCCATACCAGAGATAACTGTTTCACCAGTTTCAACGTTTGTTTCAACGCGGAATGTTGGATCTTCTTCAGCCAATTTTTGAAGAGCGATACCCATCTTGTCTTGGTCTGCTTTAGATTTTGGCTCAACCATCAATTGGATAACTGGTTCTGGAACGTCGATTGATTCAAGGATGATTTTAGCTTTTTCATCAGTCAATGAGTCACCAGTTGTCGTATCTTTCAAACCAACGGCAGCAGCGATATCACCTGAGTAAACAGTGTCGATTTCTTTACGGCTGTTAGCGTGCATTTGAAGGATACGTCCGATACGTTCACGTTTACCTTTAGAAGTATTCAATACGTATGAACCTGATTGAAGAACACCTGAGTAAACACGGAAGAATGTCAAACGACCTACGAATGGGTCTGTCATGATCTTGAAGGCAAGAGCTGCAAATGGCTCTTCATCAGATGCTGGACGAGTTTCTTCTTCATCTGTATCTGGGTTAACACCTTTGATTGCTGGGATGTCAAGTGGGCTTGGAAGGTAGTCGATAACCGCATCAAGCATCAATTGAACACCTTTGTTTTTGAAGGCAGAACCACACAATACTGGGAAGAATTCAACATTGATAGTAGCTTTACGGATACCCGCTTTCAATTCTTCGTTAGTGATTTCTTCACCTTCGAGGTATTTCATCATCAAATCTTCATCAGTTTCAGCAACTGCTTCGATCAATTTTTCACGGTATTCTTGTGCTTGTTCAAGATATTCAGCTGGAATATCCTCTTCAAGGATATCTGTACCAAGGTCGTTTGTATAGATTTCAGCTTTCATCTTGATCAAGTCGATGATACCACGGAAATCATCTTCAGCACCGATTGGCAATTGGATTGGGTGTGCATTTGCTTGAAGACGGTCATGAAGTGTGCTTACTGAGTAAAGGAAGTCAGCACCGATTTTGTCCATCTTGTTGGCAAATACGATACGTGGAACTCCGTACTCAGTTGCTTGACGCCAAACTGTTTCAGTTTGAGGCTCAACACCTGATTGTGAGTCAAGAACGGTAACCGCACCGTCCAATACACGAAGAGAACGTTGTACTTCGATTGTGAAGTCCACGTGCCCTGGTGTGTCGATGATGTTTACGCGGTGGTTGTTCCATTGAGCTGTTGTCGCAGCAGATGTGATAGTGATACCACGTTCTTGCTCTTGCTCCATCCAGTCCATTTGTGACGCACCTTCGTGAGTTTCACCGATTTTGTGGATTTTACCAGTGTAGTAAAGAATACGCTCAGTAGTTGTTGTTTTACCGGCATCGACGTGAGCCATGATACCGATATTACGAGTTTTTTCAAGTGAAAATTCGCGTGCCATGAGGTTTGTTTCTCCTATTTATTTTTGATTTCTATTCTATTATAACACGATTTTAATAAAAACGGATAGGCAGGACCTACCCGTTCTCAATGTTTATCTTGTTTTTGTTGGTTTCAACTTGTAGACAAGTTGAATTGTAGCTAAGAGCTAATTGAGATCAATTGAACTCGGGCTAGAATTAGCTAGCCGATTTGAGCCGGAACGGGATTCTGTGTGAAAAAGATAAACTTCCTTGTATTCGTCGAATACTGCGTCAGTTTCCTATTTTCACCTTGCATCCTTACCGTTCCTAGCATCATAATTGAACTCGGGCTAAAAGCTCGGAAAATAGATAAGCTTTCCTAGAATCTTTGATTCTGCGTCAAGCTTCCTAATTTTCAGTCGCTTTTTTAACGCCCTTAGTATCTTATTCTTACCAACGGAAGTGTGCGAAGGCACGGTTAGCTTCAGCCATACGGTGAGTGTCTTCACGTTTCTTAACTGCTGCACCAGTGTTGTTCGCAGCATCCAAGATTTCTTTCGCAAGACGGTCTTGCATTGTGTGTTCACCACGAAGGCGAGCGATGGTTACCAACCAACGAAGTCCAAGTGTTGTACGACGTTCTGGGCGAACTTCAACTGGGACTTGGTAGTTAGATCCACCAACACGACGTGCACGTACTTCAAGTACAGGCATGATGTTTTCCATAGCTGTTTCAAATACTTCAAGTGCATCGTTGCCAGTAGCTTCTTTGATTTGCTCAAAAGCACCGTAAACGATTGAAGCAGCTGTACCACGTTTACCATCAAGCATAACGCGGTTGATAAGACGAGTAACTAGTTGTGAATTGTAAAGCGGATCTGGCAATACGTCACGTTTTGGAGCTCTATTTTTACGACTCATTTCTCTTTATCCCCTTTCCTTATGCTTTTGGACGTTTAGTACCGTATTTAGAACGGCCTTGTTTACGATCGTTAACACCTGCAGTATCAAGTGCACCACGGACGATATGGTAACGTACCCCTGGAAGGTCTTTTACACGTCCACCACGAAGAAGCACCACGCTGTGCTCTTGCAAGTTGTGTCCGATACCTGGGATGTAGGCAGTAACTTCGATAAGGTTGCTCAAACGTACACGAGCGAATTTACGAAGGGCAGAGTTAGGTTTTTTAGGTGTCATTGTTCCAACACGAGTTGCAACACCACGTTTTTGTGGTGAAGAAACGTTTGTTTGAACTTTTTTATGACTGTTGTAACCAACGTTCAAAGCTGGTGATTTAGATTTTTCTACTTTTGATTTACGCGGTTTGCGAACCAATTGGTTAATTGTAGGCATCTACATTCTCCTGTGTTTTTTTATTTTTGGTGATGATACACTTGGTGACAGCTACCATCTGTGTGTACTTTTGCAACATTTGTCAGCACGTCCCTGTACACTTTTGAGAGACCAAAAGTAAAAAGTACCGTCTATTATTGTAACACAATTTTTCCTTCATTGTCAAGATATTTTTCATTTTTATTCTGATCTTTTAACTCTTTGACACTAGCTTTCACCGCTTTTCTAAACCAGAAAAGGAGGCAATTTGCCTCCTCCTTTCTAGTATGGATTTCCTTCGATTCAAGTTATCGTTTCGGAATTTTTTAACCCTTCTTATCAAAGCCAACCAGATTCTTTTGCAATGTTGGCTGCCTCTGTTCGATTACCAGCATCTAGTTTCGAAAGAATATTGGTGACATAGTTTCGGACAGTTCCATTTGATAGATAAAGCTGATCTGCGATTTCTTGATTGGATAAGCCCTGAGCGATTCCCTTTAAAACAGCAATCTCTTGCTCCGTCAACGGATTGGGATGCGTCATCACCACTTCCATCAATTCAGGGGAATATTCCTTGCGCCCTTCGAGAACAGTGTGCAAGGTTTGCATGAGGTCTGCGATGCTTCTTTCTTTCAAGACATAAGCATCCACTCCAGCCTTGACCGCACGTTCAAAATATCCGGGGCGTTTGAAGGTCGTCACCACAACCACCTTTGTTTCTGGCTTTTCTGCTCGTATCCACTCCAAGACTTCGAGACCTGTCTTAACAGGCATTTCTACGTCAAGGATGGCAATATCTACGGACTCCTTTTCTAAGAGTTGGATTGCTTCTTGGCCATCCTTGGCTTGTAGGACAGACTCTACATCTGGTTGAAAGGTAAGTAACTGGCACATGGCATCTCGCAACATACTTTGATCTTCTGCAACAAGTAGTTTCATCTTAGTTTCTCTCCTTATAAGGTAGTCGAACCTGCACTTCAGTCGGCTGCTTCTGACTGATCACCTTTACTTCTCCCGAAAATGGAAGGACACGGTCTCGAACGGTATGGAGTTCATCCCCTTTTAGAGAAACAAAGCCACAGCCATCATCTCTCACTGTTAGAATGAGTTCTTTCTCTGTTCGTTCTAATTTTAAGTAAGCCTTCGACGCTTTGGCATGTTTGATAATATTGGTCACTAACTCAAGCAAAATCATGGAAGCCGTTGACTCCAATTCCTGAGTTAGGCTAGCAGTATCTAGTTGGTGATTGATTTCCGTTTCAATTCCTGCAATTTCCAGCATTTTTTTAACAGTCACAAACTCAGAGGCAAGTGTTCTGGTTTTGAGATTTTCAATGATGGTACGAACTTCATTCATGGATTCTTTACTGATCTGATGAATTTCTTTTAATTCTTTTTCCACTTGAGGATGGGCCTGCATTTGAAGAAGTTGGAGGGCAAGATCCGTCTTCACACTCAGCATGGCAAAAGTATGACCTAGGCTGTCATGGAGGTCCTGACCGATTCGACTGCGTTCATTTTCAGCCAAGAAAAGATTGAGCTTAGCATTTTGCTTCCTCTTTTCTTCTTTTATTTCCTCCGACACTCGAATCCGATAGAGACCAAAGGTAAAGGCATCAGAAAAGACAAAGGTCACCAAGAAAAAGAGCAGTTGCCAAGGACTAACATGATTGACCATATAAATCCCGGTTAAAATCAATGGCTGCAAGACAACAAAACTGACAAAACGCCAAGAGTGAAAAGAAATCTCATCCAGCTCATAAATGAGGAGGTTAGATAAGTAAAAGATAAACCATGTGAAACCCGAATTCAGCCAAACCGATGTATAAAAAATGTAGGCAATCATGACCCACCAGGCTAGCCACTGCACGGTGCGGTTTTGACTTAATAAAATCGAATAAAAGGCTAGGACAAATAATAATGTCCAGAACAAGGTTAAAAGCGGGTACTCTCCACTGATGACACCCGCTATAGGAAAGATGATAAACACTGTTGAAATATGAAACATATAATGAGTGTTTTTTAATTTTTCCAACATAGATTTATTTTACCTCGATCCGTTTTTTCAGTTGGATTACCAATACACCAAAGAAAACTGTATAACCTAGTACAACCAAGGCAGCAAGAATGTTAAACTCGTGGTGTTCCAAATAAGCAGAGACGACCTGCATAAGCTGGTAGGTTGGAGTCAGTTTTCCAATGGATTGGAGCCATTCTGGGAAGGAACTCAAGGGGAACCATAGTCCACCTAGGACAGCCAAAGCAATATAGGCAATATTTCCAATAACCGTCATCAATTGAGCACTGGGAAGCAAGCTCACCAAGACACCCATGCTAATAAAGACCACGCTTCCGACCAGCAACATAACTCCAATCACCAACCAATCAAGCCAAGGCAGAGTCACTCCACGGACAAAATGACCAACCGAAAAGACAACTATAATTGATAACAAGAAAGTCAGCAGAGTACTGAACAGTTTTGATACATAATATTCTACCATAGATATTGGAGAATGTTGAATCAATTTTTGCCAGTTGTTTGTCTTGTCGGATTCGAGAGTGCTAGGGATACTGAAAAAGGCGCTTGACATGATACTAAAGAGCGTCATGGCAAAAAGATAGGCTTGAAGAGCAATTTCTGGAATGTCTGACCCTGACATCATACCAGAGAAAATAAGGTAAAACACACTTGGAAGTCCGATGGAAAGCAAGTAGTAGACAGCTTGCCGTTTCATCAAAATGATTTCCACTTTCATGAGACTTGTCATATTTTTCATCGTCAATCTCCTTTAGTCTTGAGTCGTTTCGAAAATACTGTCTAAGAGAGTTCGATTGCGAACTTCAATTTCTTCGATCGTGCAGCCCTGCTCTTGCAAGACTTTCCACACCTGACTGGCTTCTTTGGTTGTGAAAGAAAGAGCATTTTGCTTGATTTCAATCTCTTGAACTTGGTCTAAAGTTCTGATAACTTCCTGATAAGTTAGAGGTACCGTAAAATGTTTTTCTTGTTCTTCACCACGCATGGCATAAGGCGTCGTATCGCGAATCAATTCTCCCTTATGGAGGACCAAAATGCGGTCAGCCGTATGTTCTACCTCTTCGATATAGTGAGAAGAGTAGACAATGGTCACACCATTTTTCTTTAACTGATTAACAATTTCCCAAAAATGCTGACGTGTCGAGGTATCCATTGCAGCAGTCGGCTCATCTAAAAATAGAATTTTCGGACGACCTATTAAAGACAACACAAAAGAGAACAAACGTTTTTGCCCACCAGACAGCTTGCCCGCTAGCTGATTTTTCTGCTTGTCTGAGAATCTAAGCAAGTCATCAATTTCTTTGTCTGAAAGACTGTCAGGATAAAGTGACTTAAAAAATGATAGAAGTTCTTTCACTTTCAAGCTTTGGACAACTGCATTTTCTTGAGGTAAGACAGAAATAAGCTGCTTTAATCGAGGATCTGTTGGCGCAAATCCTTGAATGGCTATCCGACCTGAGCTCACGAACTTGTCTCCCAAGAGGCAATCAATCAAGGTTGTCTTCCCTGCTCCGTTAGGCCCGATCAAGGCAACACATTCACCATCGTTGATTTCAAAGGAGATGTTCCGCAAGATCTCCTTGTCTTTTATTTTCTTACTCAATTTCTCAACTTTAATCACAGCCATGAGATTCTCCTTTCAACCACTTCATTCCCATAGGGAAAACAACGAAAATCATAAATCCAAAACCCCAAGCACCACGAATGAATTGGCGAAGCAAGGTTTGGTCAAACCAACCAGTACACATTTCCACTAACCATACCAAGAGTGACAGGCCGATAAAGAGATAGATGATTGCCTTTTTCATTCCTCAAACTCCTTTTTCACATCTCTGACTAATTTTAAACCTTCTCTAACAAGCCAAGACATCATTCCAAAGCCAGCAAATAGCTCCCAAGGAAAATGATAGAAACCCTCGTCCAATCCTGAAAACATGAGATAGGTCATAACTCCTGCTGCTACTAAACTCACTGCGACAATCATTTTATTTTTCATTTCTTCTTCCTCCATTTCATACTTCAATTATAGACTTTTGAAATTGGCGGAGCTAGATGCTTCTGTCACTAGGAAATATGACAAATGTCATAAAAAAAGAAAGTTGCAAAATCAACTTTCTTTTTAATCGATTAAATTTTTATTCCACACTGAAAAGATATGGATATACGGGTTGTTGACCTTGGTGAATCTCTACTTCAACATCTTCGAATTCTTCTGCGATTTCTTGGGCAATTTCATTGGCAAGTTCTTCGCTTCCGTCTTCACCAACATAGAAAGTCACGATTTCACTGTCTTCGTCCAACATATGTTTCAATGTTTCTGTCAAGGTTTGGTGCATGTCAGGATTTGACACGAGAATTTTTCCATCAACCATACCAAGATTGTCATTTTCATGAATTGCTAATCCATCGATAGTTGTGTCGCGAACGGCTGTTGTTACACTACCGCTGATGACATCACCGAGGGCTACAGTCATGCGTTCTTTGTTTTCTTCGATTGATTTGCTTGGATCAAAGGCAAGAAGACTCGTCAACCCTTGAGGAATTGTACGTGCTTCTACTACAACAGCTGGTTGTTCAAGCACTTCAGCCGCAGACTGAGCTGCCATAAAGATATTTTTGTTGTTTGGCAAGAAGATAATGTTGCGAGCATTGACCTGTTCAACAGCCTTGATAAAGTCTTCTGTTGAAGGGTTCATCGTCTGACCACCTTCGATGACATAATCCACACCTTGGGCACGGAAGATATCTGCTAAACCTTGACCAGCTACTACTGCGATAAGGGCATACTCTTTTGTTTCAGCAGGCTTATTGCCTTGAGTTGCTTCTTTTTCAACTTGCGCCTCGTGTTGGTTACGCATGTTGTCGACTTTTACCTTGATCAAGCTACCATATTTGAGACCTTCTTGCATGACAAGACCTGGATCTTCTGTATGGACGTGAACTTTGACGATTTCATCATCATTGACAACAAGTAGAGAGTCGCCTAAGTCATTCAAGTAGTTGCGGAATTCATCGTAGTCAAAGTCCTTAGAATAAGTTGGACCTTGTTTAAGGGCAACCATAATCTCAGTACAGTAACCAAAAGTGATATCCTCAGTTGCAACATGTCCAGCCACAGACTTATGGTGCTCTGCATTGATCATTTCACTCATGTTGGCAGGAGTCGCTACAAAGTCTTCAGAAGCACTGTATTCACCAGTAAGAGCTGAAAGGAATCCTTCGTAGATGAAGACCAAACCTTGACCACCTGAGTCTACCACACCAACTTCCTTAAGGACTGGAAGCATTTCTGGTGTCTTAGCCAAAGCTGCTTTCGCGCCTTCCAAGGCTGCACGCATGACCTCAACAGCATCATCTGTCTCCTCGGCTTTTTTCTTAGCACCAATAGCTGCTCCACGAGAAACAGTCAAAATGGTCCCTTCAACTGGTTTCATAACCGCTTTATAAGCTACTTCGACACCGGATTGGAAGGCAAGAGCCAAGTCTTGACCTGTTAATTCATCTTTTTCCTTGATAGCCTGAGAGAAGCCACGGAAGAGCTGAGATGTAATAACCCCTGAGTTCCCACGCGCACCCATCAAGAGCCCTTTGGCAAGAATGCTCGCTACTTCTCCAACTGTAGAAGCAGGCTTATCTGCTACTTCTTTCGCACCGTTTTCAATGGTCATTCCCATGTTTGTCCCAGTATCTCCATCTGGAACTGGAAAGACGTTCAATGAATTGACATATTCTGCTTGCTTATTCAAACGAGTTGATGCAGCTTGCACCATCTCTTGGAATAAACTGGTAGTAATTTTTGACACGATTATTCTCCTACAACTTTGATATTTTGAATGTAGACATTCACAGTCTGAGCAGTAATTCCTAGTTGATTTTCTAAACTAAAACGAACACGCTCTTGAATGTTTTTTGACACTTCGCTTATCTTTACTCCGTAGCTCAACACGGTATAAACATCAACTGCAATGCTACCATCTTCGGCTGCTTTTATAACAACACCCTTAGAATAATTTTCCTTACCAAGAAGGGCTTGGAAATTGTCTTTGAGGGCATTTTTACTAGCCATACCGACCACACCAAAAATCTCAGTTGCGGCACCACCTACTACGGTTGCAATCACTTCATCTGTCAGTTCGATTTGACCATCTTTTGTATTAATTTTTACAGTCATTTTTTTTACCTCAACTAGTTGATACTCTATTTTATCATATTTCAGCCCAAGTGTAAAAGCAGAATGCTGTATCGGCGGATATTTACTCTATTTTTCAAATGATTTTATCCTTAGAGCAAAAGAAAAAGACCTATGCGGTCTTTTCATTTTTATTAAACGCGTTCAACTTTACCTGATTTCAAAGCACGAGCTGAAGCCCAAACTTTTTTAGGTTTACCATCGATAAGAACAGTAACTTTTTGAAGGTTTGGTTTTACGGCACGTTTTGTTTGGTTCATCGCGTGTGAACGGTTGTTTCCTGATACAGTCTTACGACCTGTAAAGTAACATACTTTAGCCATTGTGTTTTCCTCCTATTAGATCTAATATAGCGGATGTGCTAGCACCACATACCGTACTATGTTATCACACTTTCTCGAATTTATCAAGGGCCTAAACTATTTTTTTATTTAACGTAAACAACTCCAAGTTTACCAAAAGCGACTTCCCCACGGATAATCAAGGTTTTGTTTGTTGGCGCTACAGGAGCATCTGCCTTAGCTGCACCAAAGGAGGTTTCTACTTTCAAATCGACACGCCAGTGTTGTGGAACATAGACAGTTGCATTCCCGAAGGCCACTTCAATATTTAAAGTTGCAAAATCACCTAACATCTCTGCATTATCATAGTAGATTTTAGCATCCCCAAAAGCGACTTCCACTTGGTCATCTACGAGATCTTGATCTTGCTTATAGAAGGTCCCGCTACCAAAAGCGACTTCCTTATCCGTGACGATTGTTTTTTTCCCATTGTACCACCATTTTTTTTCATTCCAGAACTTACTCGAATGCGTCAGATAACCAACACCTAGCACTGCTAAGATACTAGCCCAAAACAAAGACTGGTTTGGAATAGGAAAAATGTTATAAAAATGATTCGCAATCATTAAGGCTACTAGAGCGGTAAAAACTGCTGATGTTAGATGACGACGAAGCAAAGCTTCAACTGATTGGTAAGCAAAAAAGGCGATACCAATCAAAGGCCATATCTTGCCATCCAAAGAAGGAACTCCAAAATTCCCTTGCAGCAAGATCCAAGCTGCTAAAACCAATAAAACAATACCAAATGCTTTCTTTTTCATGTTTTTTACCTCATATTTCTTAGATTTTCTTTTAGGAGGGATTGGTAATGCCGTGAGACATGAACCTCCTTGTGCGTCTGATAAAAGGAAATGGTGCCCGTTCCTGAAAAGGACTTGTCCACTGAGTAAATCTGACGGATGTTTGCGATAGTTGACTTGGAAACTCGACTAAAATAGCGAGGCAAGATGGACTCCAACTCATAGAGTTTGAGGCGAACCTCATAGGCTTCCTTCTGGGTATGAGCGTAAATCTTGCTCCCTTCTGTCTCAAAGAAGAGAATTTCTGACAGGTCTAGATAATATTCACCTGTCCCCTTGTAAAAAGTTAACCTCGGAGCCTTTGACTCTTGCAGAAGTCGTTGCAAGTCTGCAATTTCATCTGTCAAAGTGGGGGTCTTGATGACAATTTCAGTCTCCTCTAAACTGCCGTCAATCTCAATTCGTAACTTCATCACATCTCCTTTCTGACTCTACTATATCAAAGCTAAGATAGGAATACAAGGGCAAAAAAGCAAGTGGTCTATATGAAGCAGTAAGTGGTTGTAGGACCAGCCTAACTTACATGTCAGAATAGGAAGAAAAGGAACCCCCACAACAGACCGCAGACATAGCCAACCAAGACATCCTTTGGATAATGCACACCACCTAAAACCCTCACCAATCCCAGTAAAGCTGAAAAGAGCAGACATGCTAAGCCAACAGGTAGACTAGCATGCAGACAGGCCATGGAGATAATAGTTGCCGAAAAGACATGGCGACTGGGCATCGACTGTCCCGAACTATCCTTGTCAAGCAGGGGACAGATATCCCAAGTTTCATAAGGTCGCGGGTGGTTGATTTTCTTACGAAGAAGAGACAAGATCACAAAGCCCGAGGCAGGGATAAACAAATAAATCCCAACTTGCTGACTAAGTCCTAGTTGCAGGTAAGTGATGACTAGCAAAGTCAGATAGACCGGGGGCATGGCGACTGTCATCAAACGATTGAAACTGCGTAACAGAAATAAAAGAGGGGGATGGCTGGTGAGTCTAGAGCTGATATTTCGATACCATTCTTGATAATTTTTCATGTATTCTTCTCATTATCACTTTATTTTTACCTCTAGGTGAGGCGCTTGTCTTCTAGTATAGTGCAGAAAAAGAAGGCCGTCAAGCCTTCTTTAGATTTATTCTTCTGCTTCGTCTTCTGTAAATTGACTATTGTACAAATCGGCGTAGAAGCCACCTTGCGCCATCAGTTCCTCATGGTTGCCTTGTTCGATGATATTGCCATCTTTCATGACAAGAATCAAATCAGCATTACGAATCGTTGACAAGCGATGGGCGATGACAAAGGATGTGCGTCCTTCCATCAAACGGTCCATGGCTTTCTGAATCAACTCCTCTGTACGTGTGTCGACTGAGGATGTCGCTTCATCCAAAATCAAGAGTGGTGCATCCTTAAGAAGTGCACGAGCAATGGTCAAGAGTTGTTTTTGCCCAACAGACAAGGTCACAGTGTCATCCAAAACCGTATCGTAGCCGTCTGGCAAGGTCATGATAAAGTGGTGGATTCCCACAGCCTTGCTGGCTTCCATCATTCGTTCATCACTGATCCCTGTTTGATTATAGATGAGATTATCTCGAATGGTTCCTTCAAAAAGCCATGTGTCCTGCAAGACCATTGAGAAGGCATCGTGTACTTCTGAGCGTTTCATGTCCTTAGTATCCACGCCATCGATGCGAATACTTCCCTTATCTATCTCATAGAACTTCATCAAAAGATTGACAATGGTTGTCTTACCAGCTCCAGTCGGTCCAACGATTGCGACCTTTTGACCTGCATGAGCTGTCGCAGAAAAGTCATGGATGATGGTGCGCTCTGGTGTATAACCAAAGGACACATGATCAAAGACCACTTCTCCTCTCATGCCAGTCAATTGTCTTTCCTTATGGGATTCATCCTGCATCTCAGCTTCACCTAGAAATTCAAAGACACGTCCCATGGCTGCACTCGCTTGTTGTAAGCTCGTAATCCCTTGGGCAATCTGTGACAGGGGTTGGGAGAAGGTCCGTACGTAAACCATAAAGGCTACAATAACCCCGATAGTGATATGCCCTTCTAACGCCAGCGCGGCACCAACGATGATGACCAAAACATAGCTAAAATTCCCAACAAAGAACATGGCTGGCATCATGATACCAGAGATAAACTGAGATTTCCAGATACTATCATGCAAGTCTTGGTTTAAACCTGCAAATCTCGCTTTGGAAGTATCTACTGCGTTGTAGCTCGTTACAACATTATGGCCAGAGTACATTTCTTCTACGTAACCATTGACGGCCGCCAGATTATTTTGTTGGGCTTTAAAATAACCCTGTGACTTGGCCATGATTACGGAAACCGCCGCAAAACCAACAAGGGTTGATACAACGGTTACCAATGCCAAAATCCAGTTCATCCCAAACATGGTCACCAAGACAGCAATCAACAAGAAACTAGCTGAAAGAACTGTCCCTAGACTTTGGTTGAGAGATTGCGCTGCTGTATCCACATCATTGGTCACGCGCGAAAGGGTATCTCCTTGTGAATGACGGTCAAAATAGCCAAGTGGCAAACGATTGATTTTTTCAGCGATTGCTGTCCGCAAGCGTTTTGAAAAATGCTGAATGCTCGTTGAAAAGATATAGGCCTGTGTATAGTTAAGGATGGCGCCAAATACATAGAGAATCACTAAAAAGCTAGCAATACTTGACACAGCCTCTAAATCAATTCCTGTCATCAAGCCATCTGAAATCAAGTTAGTAATTTCTTTAATCTTAGTTGGACCATAAACAGTGATGATGCTTGAACATACAGCTGCTACAACCGCTACTAGTAGGGGAAGTTGGAGGCCTGCTAGAAAAGGTTTATAATATTTCCAAAAAGACATTTTCTTATTTTCCATGTTCCAATTCCTCCTTCGATAGTTGTGAGTAGGCAATTTCTTGGTAGACTTCATTGGTAGCTAGAAGTTCCTTGTGGGTGCCTTGCCCCACGACTTTTCCTTGATCCAAGACTAAGATCAGGTCAGCATCCATAATGGTAGAAATCCGCTGCGCTACGATAAGTTTGGTCATGGATTTTGTTTTCTCAGCTAGCTCTTGGCGCAGGACACGATCTGTCTTGTAGTCCAAGGCTGAGAAAGAGTCATCAAAGATGAGAATCTCTGGTTTACGAGCCAAGGCACGCGCAATGGCCAAACGCTGTCTTTGACCTCCTGAGAAGTTGGTTCCGCCTTGGGCCACTTCTGATTCAAGTCCTGCTTCCTTGTCCTCGATAAAGCTTTTAGACTGGGCCAATTCCAAGGCTTGCCACATAGCAGCTTCGCTTAGAGGAGTTTCTTTGCTCTTACCAAAGTCCAAGTTCCCTTTGACATCCCCAGAAAAGAGTACAGCTTTTTGTGGAATATAGCCGACCTTATTACGCAAATCTTCCAAGTCGTAATCTTGCACATTGACACCATCCACTAGGATTTGTCCATCAGAAACGTCGTAAAAACGTGGCAAGAGGTTGACAAGCGTAGACTTACCTGATCCAGTCGATCCGATGAAGGCTACGGTTTGACCCGCTTCTGCTTTGAAAGTGACATGTTCCACGACTGCTTCAGAGTTTTTAGAGTAGCGGAAAGTCACATCACGGAATTCCACTTGTCCTTGAACTGAAGGATCCGCTGTCTGTGCATGACTAGGATTTTCAATAGAAGAATGCAGATCCAATACTTGATTGATACGTCCTGCCGAAACTAAGGTACGAGGAAGAACAATAAAGAGTGCTCCCATGAGAAGGAATCCCATCACGACCTGCATAGCATAGGACATGAAGACCACCATATCACTAAAGAGTGGCAGACGTTCTGCCAAACTTGCATCGTTAATGATATAGGCACCAATCCAGTAAATGGCTAAACTCAATCCACTCGAAATCGCCATCATGATCGGGTTCATAATCGCCATCAATCGATTGACAAAGAGATTGAGACGTGTTACCTCATCGTTGGCTGCTTCAAATTTCTTATCTTGGTAATCTTCCGCATTGTATGCACGAACAACTCGAATCCCAGTCAAACTTTCACGAGTGATGCTATTGAGTTTATCTGTCAATTTTTGGATAACAGATTGTTTTGGAAAGGCCAGAGTCATGAGAACGGTAGTCATCAAGACATTGACAATAACAGCCACAACGACCGCCCAGAGCCAGTATTCCGATTTTCCAAGGATTTTTCCAATGGCCCAGATAGCCATAATTGGCCCACGAGTAACCACTTGCAAGCCCATGGTAAAGAGCATCTGTACCTGGGTAATATCATTGGTCGTCCGAGTCAAGAGACTTGGGATTGAAAAGCGCTTGATCTCTGTCTGCGAAAAATCTAAAACACGATGAAATACGTCTCTACGTAGATGGGTTGTATAGGATGCTGCAACGCGAGCGGCAAAGAAACCAACCATAACAGATGAAAAGAAAGCCAATAAAGACAAACCAATCATCTTCGCAGCTGGTGACCAGAGTGCATCCATCTGTGTCCCTGACGTTCCGAGTAATTCTGTAATTTGCGAAATGTAGGTCGGTACCTCTAACTCGAGATAGACCGAGAAACAAGTGAAAAGAATCGTAAGGACAATCATCCCCCACTCTTTCCCTGTAATACGTTTAGCGAGTTTTTTCATTCTCTCCTCCTATCTTCTCAACATTTTCTTGCAATTGTCCGAGTACCTTTTCAAAGAT
Organism: Streptococcus sp. 517s; assembly: GCF_054445985.1. NCBI lineage: Bacteria > Bacillati > Bacillota > Bacilli > Lactobacillales > Streptococcaceae > Streptococcus > Streptococcus sp. 517s. The sequence continues at coordinate 1,574,997 of NZ_CM136847.1, forward strand.
TGCTAAGTCTGACTTTGAAACACTCTCTAGCAGACTCTGATCAATCCGATCAAAAAATGCCTTAACTTCTTGCATCTGCGAACGCGATTTCTCCGTCAGGCGAACAAATTTTGCCCGCTTATCGCTGGGGCTCGCCTCTAGCTCGACCAAACCATTTTGTACCATGCGCTTGACTAGATTACTCGCCACAGATTTGGTAATATTGAGTTCCTGCTCGATATCCTTAATCAAGACCAGTTCCTCTTTTTGTTCACAATGATCTAAAAAACGCAGAACCTGCCCTTGCGGTCCACCCATAAATTCAATGCCACATCGCTTGGCTTCTTTCTGTACCATCAGATGAACCTGGTGTCCAAAACGTTTAAACATTAACATCGGCTTGTCCATGATTGCTCCTTTCTTATGATCGAATATAGTTCTCAGGAGAACTAATTAAGTTTTCATGAGAACTATTTTATCATTTTCAAATAGGATGTCAAGAAAAAAGTTTCCTAGAGAACTATTTTAGTCTGAATTGACATTGGAGAATATTTTCTCTATAATAAGCACTAGCTACCGTGGATAGGAATCCATTCACTCGATGAAGGGAGAAAACGTTCAAATGAAACCAGAAGAACAAAAAGTTTTAGGGATTTTAGCAACCATTTTTGGAGCCATCGCACTTTTAGGATCTTGGATCCCATTTATTAACTATCTATCGTTTTTCATCGCTATTGTCGCGTTGATCTTAGGTATTATCGGCCTTATCGTCAACCTCAAAAAACGGAAAACAATGGCCATTATCGGAACATCCTTGTCAATTGCTTCTATTATACTCTTCCTTACGACCCAGATGTTGTATGCTAATGTCTACAAAGAGTTTGTCAGAGAGTTTAACCGTTCTTATAGAGAGGCTAGTTCCTCAATGGAACGCGACTTGACAGATGATACCATTGATTCACTCCCTGAAGAGGAGGAAGAAGACGATACCTTCACTTGGACCCAAGAACAGTTCGACGCTTTAATCGAAGGTGACCTTGATAACAAAGGAAAAGGTGGTACCAATTACAAGGATATTATCAAAAAACACGGACTGCCAGACTCCGAGTTTGATTCCACTATTGGGGGATACGATACGAGAAAAGTCACCTATATCTCTATTGGTGACAATATCAAGACTGTTACCTTAACTTTTGCAAAACAGGACAATGGACAGCTCTTACTAGTTCATAAAATAGCTGTAGGCCTAGGAGAAAGCCAGCAGCAAAGAGATTCTGGAACCAGAATCTAATCTCAAATATAAAAAGCGAACAGCTAGCAAGTCTGTTCGCTTTTTTATTAGAATCCATCGACGTTCGTATAAATCTTTTGCACGTCTTCGTCATCTTCAAGAACGCTATAAAGTTTTTCAAATGTTTCAAGGTCTTCGCCTGACAATTCCACTTCTGACTGAGGAATCATTTCCAATTCAGTAACTTGGAATTCTTCAACACCTGACTCACGAAGGGCAACGATAGCCTTGTGAAGGTCTGTTGGAGCTGTGTAAACAGTGATTGTTCCTTCTTCCGCTTCTACATCATCCACATCAATATCTGCTTCAAGCAACAATTCAAAGATAGCATCCGCATCATCACCAGCAAATACGATAACACCCTTGTTGTCAAAGAGGTAAGAAACAGAACCTGAAGCACCCATGTTTCCGCCATTTTTACCAAAAGCAGCACGAACGTTCGCAGCTGTACGGTTGACGTTTGAAGTCAAGGTATCCACAATCAGCATAGAACCATTTGGTCCAAATCCTTCGTAACGTCCTTCTGTAAAGGTTTCGTCTGTGTTCCCTTTTGCCTTATCGATAGCCTTATCAATAACGTGTTTTGGCACTTGCGCTTGTTTAGCACGATCGATAACGAATTTCAAAGCAGTGTTTGATTCTGGATCTGGTTCCCCTTTTTTAGCTGCTACATAGATTTCTACACCAAATTTTGCATATACTTTAGAGTTAGCTCCATCTTTAGCCGTTTTCTTGGCTACGATATTGGCCCATTTACGTCCCATTAGGAATCTCCTTTTTTCACATTTTAATCTTTCTTATTATAACACAAGTCTAGCTGATTTTCACTAGAGGAAATGGATTTTCTTTTGCAAAGCAAGCTAGGCTTTGCCTCCGACTGCCACGATTTTCTTGCCTTCTTTTATCCAAGGGTGTCGGGAAAGGGAGAAGTAAAGTTGGACAGTCATCACAACCCAGAGTAGCGGTTCACAGAGAATAACACCTGTATAGCCTGTCCAAGGAATAATCCAAGCTACGAAAATAATTTTCCCAAACAATTCTATAAAGCTAGATATAAGTGGCAAAAGTTTTTGGCCTAGTCCCTGCAAGCTATTTCTATAAATCAATAAAAGGCTTAAAAATGGATAGAATACCGAACTGATACGTAAGTACAAGGTCCCGTTTTCTACCAAATAGCTGTCTGTCGAACTCGCCAAGAAAGAGACTAGGCTAGGACTGGCAAAAAATAGGAAAATACAGGCAAAGGCTGCCCAAGACATACTCAAATAGCTCCCTAAACGAAGGCCTTGGACAATACGTTCGGGACGTTTCGCCCCAAAGTTTTGAGAGATAAAAGTCGTCATCGATGCTGAAATAGCCGTCATTGGCAGCAAGGCAAAGGCCATGATTCTGCGCGCTGCCGTTTGAGCACTGATAATGACTGCACCAAAACTATTGACAGAGGATTGCAAAATGACACTTCCGATAGAGACGATTGACCCCATCAGACCCATGGCTAGCCCCTGCTCCAAGAGATCAACATAGAGAGACTTATTCCATTTGAAATGTTTGAAACCCGGAAGAAGCTCTGGAACACTCTTACGAATATAAAAATAACAGAGAATAGCTGACAGACCTTGCGAGATAATAGTCGCAAGACCCGCAGACTGAACTCCCAGATGCAGTTGCGTAATAAAATACAAATCCAAGATCACATTAACGATAGCTGAGAAGATAAGAAAAGCAAGAGCCGCAAGGCTATCACCAATCGAGCGCAGTAAGCCTGCAAAAAGATTGTAAGCAAAACTAACCCCTACACAGGTAACAATCATGGAGATATACTCGTAGGATTGAGGAAGGATTTCTACAGGTGTTTCTAGGTACTGCAAGAGTGGATAAAGACCGAAGAAACCCATCAGCATGACAAGAGCACTCAGGATGGCACCCAGAATCCAAGTTGCTGCAACAGCTTCTTTAATCTTAGCAAAATTACGAGCACCGTAGAGACGAGCGATGACAACTCCCATCCCATTTCCAACTCCGAGGGCAAAGCCGATAATCAGATCAAAAATAGCCGTCGTTGCTCCTACTGCTGCTAGGGATTCTTGTCCAAGGAACCGCCCTACAATCAAGACGTCAGCTGTATTATACAGCTGTTGGAAGATATTGGACAACAGAATTGGAAGGGCAAAACTCAAAAGTGAGGGGAGAATGGGGCCATGAATCAGGTCCACTGTTCGTTTTTTATTCATAAAGATATTATATCAGCTTTCCAGAGGACCGACAAGATTCTTTAACGAATCCTGAAATCAATTGCTTCCAGAGAGACAATTTGCTATAATCAAGAAAAGGAGGTCATTTATGAGTTTGACCAGTCAATTAATAACCGATGTGTTTCCAGATCTTGATAAAGTTGAAAAGCTAAATAACGAAGCTTTCCCCGAGGAGGAACGAGTCCCTCTTTCTGAGTTTTTGCGCTATCAGGACCGAGATGACGCCCACTTTTTTGCTTTTTATAACGAAGAAGAATTTGTTGGCTTTGCTTTTGCCATCTCCAACCAAAAGGCCTTCTATATTAGCTTTTTTGCCATCATGCCTCACTTAAGAAGTCACGGGTACGGGAAGGAAATTATCGACAAACTAACTGATTTTTACCAGCGGACCATGTTGCTTGAAGTGGAGCGATTGGATGAAGAATGCGATAACTTGGAACAAAGAAAAGCTCGTATGAGCTTCTATCAACAAAATGGCTTTAAAACAGCTAACGCTTTTCTAGAGTATGATGGCTTGAGTTTTGAAATTCTCTACCGCGGTGACCATTTCGACGAGGAGGCCTATCGCGACATCTTCCAAAAATTACAAGATGAACATTATTTTGACTTTCATATCAAATACAGACGCTTTAGTGATCATTAGTTGTTTCAAGGAAGAGAAGTCTAATGAACTTTCTCACGATAAAACGCATAATATCAAGGTTATGAATACCTGATATTATGCGTTTTTATGATTTTGAAAGCTTTCCCTAGTTTTATCTTTAATCTTCAATTTCGATTTCAAGTCCATCGCCTAGGTCAAGCGTTACTTCTTGGTTAGGTGCTAGATCTTCTGCGACAGAAGTAGGAGCGGCTCCCTCTTCATCTTCAATCAAACCGTATTGAACACGAACCTGATGGTCAATCTCATCAAAAACTTCTGGGTGATCTGCCAAGTATTTCTTAGCATTTTCAGATCCTTGTCCAATTTTTTCACCCTTGTAAGAGTACCACGCTCCGGCTTTTTGGATAATATCGAGATCACTTGCAATTTTCAAGAGCTCACCGGTCTTAGAAATCCCTTCTCCGTACATGATTTCAACAAAGGCTTCCTTAAACGGTGGAGCTACCTTATTTTTGACAACCTTAATCTTGGTTTCCTTACCGACATTGGTATCTTTTTGGTCACCGGTTCCTTTGATTTGTGTGCTCCCACGAACATCCAAACGGACTGAAGCGTAGAATTTCAGAGCACGTCCACCAGGTGTTGTTTCTGGATTTCCAAACATGACCCCAACTTTCTCACGCAACTGGTTGATAAAGATGGCAATTGTTTTGGTTTTATTGATAGAAGCTCCGAGTTTACGCATGGCCTGACTCATCATACGAGCTTGCAAACCAACGTGGCTGTCTCCAATATCCCCATCGATTTCTGCACGAGGCACAAGGGCCGCAACTGAGTCAATAACGACAAGGTCAACTGCACCTGAGTCAATCAATTTCCCTGCAATTTCAAGACCTTGCTCACCTGAGTCTGGTTGTGATAAAAGCAACTCATCAATGTTTACACCAAGGGCCGCAGCATAGGCTGGGTCAAGAGCATGTTCCGCATCGATAAAGGCTGCAATACCACCTTCTTTCTGTGCTTGCGCAACAGCGTGAAGGGCAACCGTTGTCTTACCAGATGATTCTGGTCCGTAGATTTCGATGATGCGTCCCTTAGGATAACCACCTGAACCAAGGGCAATGTCAAGAGCCAATGAGCCTGAACTCATCACTTGCACTTTTTGTTCTGCGCGTTCACCTAAACGCATGATTGAGCCTTTACCGAAGTCTTTTTCAATCAGTTTAAGAGCATCGTTCAAGGCTTTTTCACGATCCGCTCCAAACTTTTTTGAAATCTCATCTAATTTTTTTGGTTTTTTCGCCATTCTGTTCTCCTATATTCTACTGGTCCTTAGACCTATCTACTATTATATCAAAATTTAGTCACTTAATAAAGCCTTGCGAACTAGGTTAAAGGCATGCATAACCGCGATGTGACGTACATCTGCTCGACTCCGTCCTGCGATATTAGCCTTGATCACCTCTGTCCCTTTTGCATGTGCCAGTCCAATAAAAACTGTGCCGGCTGGATGCCCCTCTAGGCTATCTGGCCCAGCCACACCTGTCAGACTGACTCCATAATCAGACTGAGTCTTGAGCCGTGCCTGCTCTGCCATTTTTCGAGCCGTAAACTCAGAAACGACCCCGTGTTCTTTTAGCTCTTGCTCGGAAATATCCAGCATCTTAGACTTTTCTTCTAGACTGTAAGTGACAAAACCGCCATTAAAGATGGCTGAAACGCCCGAAAAGTCTGCTAATGTCGCTTGAAAGAGACCTGCCGTCAAGCTTTCTGCCGCAGTAATGCTTTTCTGTCTCTTCTTTAGCTCTTCTACAACGACACTTGCGAGGCTGGTTTCTTCCCCATATCCGTAACAGATGTCTCGTAAAGAAATTCCCTCGAAAGTTTGGCGACTCAAGATTTGATTTTCTAAGATATCCAGCGCTTGATTAGCCTTTTCTTGACTGACTGCTTTTGTAGACAAGCGCAAGGTCACTTCTCCCGTCTTGGCATAAGGTACCAAAGTCGGATCGGTTTGATGGTCAATCAAATCCGCCAAAATGGTCACCAACTGACTCTCACCAATTCCAAAGAAACGAAGCACTCGGGAATATAGTTTGGTGCCTGTCATCAGCTTGGGTAAGAGTTGATTTAAGACCATGGGTTTCAACTCACTTGGCGGTCCTGGAAGTACCACGTAGGTCACTCCATCCACTTCCGACACCCCTCCTACTGCTAAACCTGTCTCATTTAGCAGCGGAGTTGCCCCTTCTACAATTTGGGCTTGGCGCTCATTATTCGGTGTCCGAGCATAGTCAGGTCTATGAGCAAAGAAAATATCCAGTTTCTCTTGTGCTTGAGGGTCAAACACTAGATCTTTTCCCAAAAATTTTGCCAGAGTTTGTTTGGTCAAATCATCCTCGGTTGGTCCCAAGCCCCCTGTCAAAATCACAAGATTACTACGTTGGCTCGCAATCTCAAGCAAGGACAAAAGACGAGCTTCATTGTCTCCGACAGCTGTTTGGAAGTAGACGTCTACCCCGATTTCGGCTAGCTTCTCTGATAAAAACTGAGCATTGGTATTGACGATCTGCCCTGTTAAAATTTCTGTTCCGACAGCAATAATTTCTGCTTTCATTTTTCCTCCTATTTATCTATTCGAATTTTTTTGAAAAAATCGCAGGAAATTTCCCACGATTTGATTCTTTGTTTTATTCTACCTCTTCGTTTGAAACACTAGTACTGGTTGAAGGCGCTGTCCGGCCAAACGCTGTTTCGTACAGTACCGCATTGGTTTCTAATTCTGTCACTGGCTCTTTACCCAGTGAACTACGCAAGAGATTCTGCATCTCGAGCATATGTTCTGAAGTGACGATTTGATAAGAAATTCCCTGTAGCTCAGCATCTTCTCCACGTAATTGATGGGTTTCAATATTCTTGAAGGAATCTTGATAGCCGAGCAATTGTGGAATGCTCTTAGCTGATAAGTCCACATTGGTCTGCATGTTATCACTCAAAGCTTTGAGGATGCCTTGATAGTGGCTCACACTATTTAGACTCAAAACCTTCTCTACGATTTTTTGAATAACTTCACGTTGACGCTTTTGACGACCGTAGTCTCCTTCAGGGTCTTGGTAACGCATCCGTGAATACACCAAGGCTTCCTCACCATTCAAGTTTTGTTCCCCAACACCAATGGAAATCTTATTAAACTCTTCTTGGTCAGTGATAGAAATTGGAAAACCAAGTGTATTGTTGACGGTGATCCCACCAACTGCATCCACCAATTGTTGAAGTCCCTGCATGTTAACCATCACATAGCGGTCAATGTGGATATTCATCATCTTTTGAATAGTAGAAATTGCAAGTTCCGCACCACCATTAGCATAGGCCGCATTGAGTTTGGCTTCCTGAACTTGGCCATTTTCATTCTCGATCTTAGTCAAAATATCCCGTTCCAAACTCATCATAGTGGTTTTCTTTGTTTTGGGATTAACCGTCAGGAGTATCATAGAATCACTATTCCCTGCCCACGGATCTGTACGTTCCGAATTTCCCGTATCTACCCCCATTAGGAGAATCGTTAAAGGCTCAGTTGCTTCGATCACGTTGGTTTCTTCACCGATTTTTTTGTAAGTTTTTTGACTCAGGGTTGCAGTCCCCTGCTGATAGATTGTGTAGGCATAAATTCCTACACCTACAACTGTTACGGCCAGGAAACCTAGCACCATTCCAATTAATTTTTTGATCATCTCGTTATTCATCTATCAATTTGCCCATCAGACAAACATCTAAAAATATCCCTTCTGCTAAATAGGCTCCTCTTTCTTGCAAGCCTTCTGTGATAAATCCCATTTTTGAATAGAGGTGGATAGCAACCTCATTTCGTTTTTGTACACTGAGTTGCAAGCGGCACAAGATACCACTAGCTTTAGCCCACTCGATGCCTTCTTCTAGAAGTATTGTAGCCAATCCTTGGTTCCAGAATTTCTTTCGAACCGCTAAAAAGACATCTCCAATATGCTGAACCCTTAAATGTTGATCCGCTGTGATATTTAAGACACCCGCAATCTCATCATTCAGTAAGGCGAGGAGAGTAATTTGATTCTCCGATGCAGCTTGCTTTTCGATAAAAAGAGCCATTTCAGAAGCAGTCATCATGATACCATTTTCATCTAGGCTGGTGAAGTCTGTCTCTTGACCGACACAATCTAAAAATGCAATCAAGGCTGTAGCATCTAAAGTCTCTGCCTCACGAATGCACAACTCATACTCCATCCTGAAGCTCCTTGATGAGTTGTTCAGCCCGAGGGCCATGAGCTGTAAAATGAAGGCAACGACCCTCAGCTTCTTTCAAAATTTCCAACTCCAAGTAAGAATCTGGTAAATCCTCACCCAAAAGATGCCCCCACTCAATAACAGTCACACCGCCACCAAAGAGAAACTCATCCAAGTCAATAGAATCAGCATCTCCTTCGATACGGTAGACATCCAAATGGTAAAGCGGCAGACGCCCTTCATACTCTCTCACGATAGTATAAGTTGGACTTTTAATCATCTGACGGATATCCAAGCCCTTGGCAATGCCTTTTGTAAAGGTTGTTTTACCCGCACCCAACTCTCCCGTCAAGATCAGAACATCGTCTTTTTGAAGCAAGTGACCTAATCTTTCTCCGAGAGCTAGAAGCTCTTCTTCATTTTTTGTGTACATGTTACTATTATACCAAAAAGTTTCCTTTTGTGTGAATTTTCTTTATAGACTTACTATGCTAAATTTACAGTTCCCCTTGCCTTTCTTAGAAAAAGGTAAAAATACAAATAACAAATAAAACATCGCGAATCACATGTCCGTAAAATGAAATTTCCCTTTGCACGGATTTTGGAAAGAGGAAACGCGCACATAAAAAACCAAGACCGATATAAAGGAGAATGGAGGAGATTGTTACGGGATTTCTCAAGAAAATAATCGTGCCTAAAACGGAAATCACAACCGTTCTCTTCTTGTTGAGATGGTTGTCCATATCCCGAATATATTTATCAAAAGGCAGAAAAATCCACATATCAATACCCAATAAAAAAAAGAATGACGGCAGAAAGAGGTCAACCAGATCCTGCTGCAATTTGCTAGTAGTTTGGATGCTTTCTGTGAGAACCAGACAGGTTGCCAGAAGATTGACTACTAAAAGAAGGCTATAAACAAGACTTACTTTCTTTTGAACACGCAAAATACTATGACTTTTCTGACCCAAGGTATGAAAGTAATTAATCCCAGCACAAAAACCAGAAACTCCCACTATGAGAATTAAAAAATAGACATTTCCTTCTCTTAAGGATAAAAATGATTCCTTCCACAATAAACAACTTCCAAATAAAATTTGAGCTACAGCTAATAATAATAAAACACGAATTGATTTCATCATTTCCTTTTCTTCCTCCGTATAAGAAATTATACTCTGACAGGATTAGAAAATGATAAATGACTTCCGAAATGTCACATTAGGACGCTGAACGGTACAAAAAACAGTTCCGTCATTCACAGAACTGTTCTCTTCTAATCTAATCCTTAAACCAGAGGGCGATTTCTCGTTTAGCTGACTCTTCTGAATCTGATCCATGTACGACGTTTTGAATGGCTTGATTTTCTCCTGCCGCCTTAGCAAAATCTCCCCGGATTGTCCCCGAAAGAGCCTCTTCTGGACGAGTAGCTCCCATCATGTCACGCCAGCTTTCAATTACCTTGGGACCTGAAATGATTCCCACAATTATTGGACCTGAGGTCATAAATTGGCGGATAGGAGGATAAAAACTTTTTCCAACTAAGTCGCGATAGTGTTGGTCAATCAAATCTTCTGAAACTGTTGAACATAACTCTAATTTTTCGAGTTTGAAACCACGTCGCTCAATTCTTTTCAAAACCTCGCCAACTAGACCTCTCTTCACACCATCTGGCTTAATGATAAAGAATGTTTGTTCCATATAAATCCCCTTGTCATTTTAGTTCTTCTATTCTACCACACTTTATGAAAAAGTGGGAAAATTTTCTGAAATTAGCAAGCTCTATCATTTCTAAAGTAGGTAAATCTTAATATTCAAATTGCCTGAAGAAGCCTGCCGATAATAAGAGCGTTAACGTTAAGTTTCATCCATAACCTGACACAAAACTTGAAGAACTTTGACAACTTTAAAACTAGAATTCTCATTGCTTTGAATATCAAAAAGAGAGAACCAATCTGATTCTCTCTCGTACTTAGTTATATGTTCCCCACTACAGTTGCCCATGACTTCTAAGCACTATCCTTTACAGTAGTGAAGTTATTCCTTATTTCTACTATCCTTGATTTTTACGTCTATATCCTATTAGCATCAGTAATACTCCTGAGGTTAACATTATCCATACATATTGGGATACGTTGCTTCCATCTCCTGTATTAGGTAATGTCTTGTTATTACTTGTATTTGGTACCTCTGGTTTATTCGATTCTGGATTATTTGGTGTAGAAGGTTTTGTTGGAGTCTTTTCTTGGTTGGTGATCGTAAAGCCTTCTTTCATGCTTCCTGCGTAACCGACTCCATACCACTTGCCTGCCACTTGAATGTTGTTTAAGCTTTCACCAACTTCTTTAATGGTATATTCATGAGCCGCTCCACCGAGGGTCGCGGATACTGGTAATTGCTCAAAGGTGGCTGTCCAGTTATTGGCTGACTTCAACTCTTGTACCTGACCTGTGGCTACGCCGTCTTTGTAGAGTTCTACTTTGACACTATCTACAGGCGCGGATACATCGTTACCAGCTGAATCTTCCCATTCTTTTGTTACCTTGACATCTCGGGTTGGAATTTCCATTGGAGCCCATGGAGTCTTTTCCTTATTGGTGATCGTGAAGCCTTCTTTCATGCTTCCCTCATAACGGACGCCATACCATTTGCCTGCCACTTGAATGTTGTTTGAAATTTCGCCAACTTCTTTGACGGTGTACTCATGAGCTTCTCCACCAAGGGTCGCAGAGACTGGCAGTTTCTCAAAGCTGGCTGTCCAGTTGTTGGCTTTGGTCAACTCTTGTACTTGACCAGTTGCCACGCCGTCTTTATAGAGTTCGACTGTGACACTGTCTACAGGCGCGTCGATCTTGTTGCCATCTGAATCTTGCCACTCTTTTGTGACCGTGATTGCTCGGGTTGGTGGGACCATTGGAGCCCACGGAGTCTTTTCTTTATTGCTAATCGTGAAGCCATCTTTCATGCTGCCTGCGTAACCGACTCCATACCATTTGCCTGCCACTTGAATGTTGTTTGAAATTTCGCCAACTTCTTTGATGGTGTACTGATGAGCTTCGCCACCGAGGGTCGCAGAGACTGGCAGTTGCTCAAAGCTGGCTGTCCAGTTGTTGGCTTTGGTCAACTCTTGTACTTGACCTGTGGCCACGCCGTCTTTGTAGAGTTCTACTTTGACACTATCTACAGACGCGGATACATCGTTACCAGCTGAATCTTTCCATTCTTTTGTTACCTTGACATCTCTGGTTGGAATTTCCATTGGGGCCCATGGAGTCTTTTCCTTATTGGTAATCGTGAAGCCATCTTTCATGCTTCCCTCATAACGGACGCCATACCATTTGCCTGCCACTTGAATGTTGTTTGAAATTTCGCCAACTTCTTTGACGGTGTACTCATGAGCTTCTCCACCCAAAGTCGCGGATACTGGTAATTGCTCAAAGGTGGCTGTCCAGTTATTGGCTGACTTCAACTCTTGTACCTGACCTGTGGCTACGCCGTCTTTGTAGAGTTCAACTGTGATACTGTCCACAGGTGCATCAATCTTGTTGCCATCTGAGTCTTGCCACTCTTTGGTCACTTTAACATCTCTGGTTGGTGGGATCATTGGAGCCCACGGAGTCTTTTCTTTATTGGTAATCGTGAAGCCTTCTTTCATGCTTCCTGCGTAACCGACTCCATACCATTTGCCTGTCACTTGAATGTTGTTTAAGATTTCGCCAACTTCTTTGACGGTGTACTCATGAGCTTCTCCACCAAGGGTCGCAGAGACTGGCTGTTGCTCAAAGCTGGCTGTCCAGTTGTTATCTTTGGTCAACTCTTGTACTTGACCAGTTGCGGCTCCGTCTTTATAGAGTTCGACTGTGACACTGTCTACAGGCGCGTCGATCTTGTTGCCATCTGAGTCTTGCCACTCTTTGGTCACTTTAACATCTCTGGTTGGTGGGATCATTGGAGCCCACGGAGTCTTTTCTTTATTGGTAATCGTGAAGCCTTCTTTCATGCTTCCTGCGTAACCGACTCCATACCATTTGCCTGTCACTTGAATGTTGTTTAAGATTTCGCCAACTTCTTTGACGGTGTACTCATGAGCTTCTCCACCAAGGGTCGCAGAGACTGGCTGTTGCTCAAAGCTGGCTGTCCAGTTGTTATCTTTGGTCAACTCTTGTACTTGACCAGTTGCGGCTCCGTCTTTATAGAGTTCGACTGTGACACTGTCTACAGGCGCGTCGATCTTGTTGCCATCTGAGTCTTGCCACTCTTTGGTCACTTTAACATCTCTGGTTGGTGGGATCATTGGAGCCCACGGAGTCTTTTCCTTATTGGTGATGGTGAAGCCTTCTTTCATGCTTCCTGCGTAACCGACTCCATACCATTTGCCTGTCACTTGAATGTTGTTTAAGATTTCGCCAACTTCTTTGACGGTGTACTCATGAGCTTCTCCACCAAGGGTCGCAGAGACTGGCTGTTGCTCAAAGCTGGCTGTCCAGTTGTTGGCTTTGGTCAACTCTTGTACACTGCCTGTTGCTACGCCGTCTTTGTAGAGTTCAACTGTGATACTGTCCACAGGTGCATCAATCTTGTTGCCATCTGAGCCTTGCCACTCTTTTGTGACCGTGATCGCTCGGGTTGGAATTTCCATTGGTGCCCATATTAAAGACCAAATTGCATATAACTCTACATCTTTATCAATTGTTCCTGTCTTAAATGTATCTCCCTTTGAATACATAGTGCCTTTACCGTCAGCTTGTGTATTCCATCCCTTGAAGATATATCCAGATCTTTTCATCGTACCTGCATCTAAAACGGTTACCTTGTCAGTATCGGCATCATTTCCATTTTCTGTAATGGATGGATAGTATTCGTTATTATCCTTTGGTGCTTCTCCATTTACATCAGCGTGATTTTTATGATAATTTACCTTTCCATAAACAATAATATCGTACTCCGCTTTTACGGTATCTTCAGGTATTGCCTGATCGCTACTTGCCAATGTGTTTGTTGTCGTAACTTCAGCTTTAATTTTCCCCGTAGATTTTCCTCTTATTTTACCACTACCATCAACATCAGCCACATCATTTTGCAACTCAATATATTTTAATTCAGGAGATACAGTAGGATGATCACTTGTTGCAACAGCTTTTGCCGCTCCTTCTTCTGACTCTTCTCCAACATGTATTTTAACAGGCTCTGTTTTTATCTTAGGTACTCTTATAAGTCCGCAACCTATAATTTCAAGAGGTTTTTCTTTTACTAATTCAGGTAATTCAGCTGTTTTATAGCTTGCTCTATCAAAGTCAGAATTTTTTGTTTCTTCCATCTCAGAGTGATTGGCTTTCAATGTTAGTTTAGTTTCACCATCTGGCATTGTAACCTTTATCCATTGACCAGCCTCAAGCATAAAGCTCTTTAATTCATATCTTCCATTTTCATCTGTAGTTGAACTATGAATCAAAGTATTAGCAGGAATTAACTTGTTATTAATAGTCACATCATGATCAGGAGAATATAGTTCAAGTTTAACACCTTTTGCTTTTGTTTCTCCCTCATCAAGTTTTCCATTTTCGTTTTTATCCCACCATACATCTGAGGACATAACTGCATAATTTCCATAAATATATTTTGCAGGATTTATATATCCACTCGTTTTAACTCCTGTATAATCAGTCGTTTCAAAACTTCCACCAATATATGCTTCAAGTTCATCAATAGTAGTTTTTTCATGAGTCTTAAGTGGTAATTTAATATTTACTTGACTACCTTTAGGAAGTTCTCCCAAATCAAGTTTAACATGGGTTACTTTTCCCCAATCTTTTACATCCGCTGCAGAAATAAATGTATTTCCACCATCTATGCTATAACTAAATTCTTGTTTACCAGGACGACTATCTCCCATTACCTCAACTTCACCAGTCAAATACATATCCACTTGTGTTTTTGGTGTTTGAACAGTTTCATTATTTTGTGTATAGGATATAGATTTATCCTTTTTAGGAATTTCTAAGATAGCCTTAAAGTCCTTAAATCCATCTGAGTCTGGAGCTTGAACGAAGAAGTCTCCACGTAAATTATCTCTTTCATCTGGATAGAAAGTCTGTGTAGGAAATTTACTTCCCGCTGTTCCATAGACGATATTATCATATTTCCCAGGGAATATATTTGATCCTACCGCCGTATTCTTGGATACAACAACTTCCACCTTGCTCAAATCAATTCCAAATAATTTCTTTTCCTTCGTAGCATCAAGAGCTTTTGCAGCATTTTCAGAAAGTTGGAATAAATCTCCTTCAAGCTTTGCATGGCTATAATATTCATTTTTACTTCCATCCAGCTTCGTTTCAAGTGGGCTCATATCATAATAAACCATTCCATATGGACGATGCTCATTTTCTCCTGGAGATGTAACACTTGTGTATCTAAAACTCTTCAGTGCAATGACAACTGGATCTTCCATAAATTTAAGTACACTATTATTGTAGTAATAATAGTAAGAAAAAGCTTTATTCTTAGTAATTTCTCTAAATTGTCTATTTAAAGCTTGTATGCCCGCTTCTGTAATAGACATTTTAATCCATACTCTACCATCAGCATCTGTAACTTGTTTAATAATAACATTGCCAGATGCATTATCAAATCCTAAAAACTTACACTTATCTACATCTGCAGCAAATTGTTTATCTTTTATTTCTACATAAGCGGATTCAGGAATTCCATAAGGCATCTTACCCGCTTCAGGCATGTCTGAGTTCATAGCATAAGCGTAAGCTTTTGTATTAAATTTAACCTTTTGAGTACTTGTTCCTGATTGAGAAATAGAATTATTTGTATCATTACCTGAAGGCTCAATCACATTATCGGCAGTCTTATTTGTAACGATATAAGTTCTAGTAAGAATACCATAACGTTGCGGTAGTTTTATACTATTCCATGTTCTACCACCAAAGTCTTGCCCTTTTCCTGCATCATGAATATGATTTGAATCTCTACAACTTTCATTATAGTATTTACCTTCTAAATTCTGAATAAAGTAATTAGGTCCATACCAAGCAATTCCCTTTTCCTTCTCTAGCGTCAATGGATTGCCTTTAAAATCAGTATTTCTAAGTTCATATTCAATATTGGAAAATAATACTACTTCTCCTGTTTCTTTATTGGCAAATGGCTCAATATTATATACTCCATCATAAGTTAAAACAATACTTGATAGATGTTCAATATCCCTATTAATTCCAAGGTCTATTTTTGTTCCATCTTCAATATTTCCAATATTATATACTTTTTCTGTACCCTCTATTCCAAGTACATTATCCGCAGTTTTATAAATAATTTTCCAACCACTTAAGGATTTATTTGCTGTAAATTTCCCAGTCAAAAGTCCAGTTTTGTCAGCCTTAGAATCAAGTCCTTTGAGATTCAAAGTTCCCACTGTCAAATCAATTCTTGGATTTTTCGTTACAGGAGAAAATTCTTTCTTCGTTCCATAATCAAAGAACAATTTCCAAGTATCATAAAAAGTTCCATTCTCCGCTTGATTTGGATATAATACATTTTCCTTTAATCTATCACCAGTACTCTCAGCTTTCAAAGGTGTACATTTCTTTTGAGTTACAGTTGTCCAGAAGAAATCATCCTTTGCTTTTCCACTCACATTATTAACAGGACTTTTCACAGCTTTATTAGCTTCATAATCAAAATTATCATTTGCATCCGCAGTTGGATCAGTTGATTTTGCAGAATATTTTATCTGCAAATGTCCTGTAGCTGTAGGTGTAACATAAATATCAAATTTACTTTGAGCAAATGACTGTCTTCTAACATTTTCCTTATAGTTACCAGCAAAATGTGTACTTGCATTAAAAGTATCATTGTTTAAGTACTCCCAATGAACTTCAACTTTAGTTACTCTTCCACCAGAAGTGTCAAATTTAACTTCAGGAAAATTATGGACTTTATTTGCTAAATGAACAGGTGAATTTACATCTGCTGTGTGTTCATTACCATCTGCTGTAGTATAAACTACTTTTGCTACTTTATAAGAATCTGTATTCCATGTTTGAGCAGTTCCTTTCCATGCAGTAGGTTGAATTTCTTCAGGAAATTCATAAGTTTCAACTGTTGCACCAGTTTTATTCTTTGGAAAATACTCATTCCATTCTCCATTGGCATCTTTTAGAATATAATATTCATTACTTAAACGTGTATAGCCAACATCAGAATACTTTGCATCTGCAGAAACTGCATTTGCAGTATAAAATCCTCCAGCATTTTTATAAAGTTGATATCCAGGTCCAGCAAAACTATGAATTTCATATCCATCGACAGTATTAGCTTTCATAGTTTTAATCTTTACGCCTTGTCCATCAGCGCTGATAACAACTTCCTTTTTGCCGTCTGTTCCATTTGGAGTTTCAAAAACAAATTCAGGTGTTGTAGCTTCATATAAAGTATCTGAACCAATATTGTCGATTCCATCAGGAACTTGCCAAATAGGTGAAAATCCCTTTGTAAATGCATCGTTCCATTTGTGGTCACTTCCATTATTATAGAGAGGTTTCCTTGGTGTTATGAGATAATAATTTCCCTTTCCATCACCATCATTTTTCATTTCACTGACTGTCGCATAATAAGCAAGATCTAAATCATATAAACCATTTCTGATTTGTAATTTTTGTAAAATGAAATTTCCTTCAACACTTCCATTTTTCGGAACATAAACCTTGATATGTTTTAAACTCATTAGAGGAGTATCCGCGTCATGAATTGTTCCTTGCTTATAATAATAGTAATCTTTGTTACCAGTAAATGGACCACTTGCAGGATCTGTATCATAAAATCTTATGAATCCAGAATTCGCAATCTTCGCCAGACTACTTGCATTTAGATGACGATTTCCTGTTACTGTAGTTTTAGGATCGTCATAATTTGTTGGTGACATTCTCCATTTATATTCTGATGAATTTCCTGTACTATTAATCGGTGTGTTATTTTCTCCTTCACAGGCAGTAACATTCAGTTTTGTTTCAAGTTTTCCTTCAGCAATCCACTTTTTACATTCTTCATCTGTTAAACTACGTCTATTAAAGGCGATATTAAATACCAAACTTGAACCTCCGCCCAAAGATCGAAGGAAATTATCATTGATATCATAGATAATTTTTGTAACTTTATCATAATTAGTTTGTGCTGCTGAATCTAATGGTATTACATTCCCCCTTGCATCAAGCAATGTAATTTTTTCAAACTGAACTCCTTCAATTCCGGGATTCGCTAATTTAAATCCGTAAGTTGGTAAATCGACAACAATTTTTTGATCTCCAAACTCATTACTCCCATCATCTTTTGTACGGAAAAAAGGAGTATAGTTTATGGTAAACAATGTATCCGTCATAGTTGCCAAATTATATGGATTTACTGATGTTCCATCTCCATTTGATGTATCTTTAATCTTATGATTGTCATCATATACCATAAGTTTACCATTATCCATTGGAGCTCCGGGATTCAAAGAAACTGATTTCGTTAAAGAGTTATTAAATTTAGGCTTAATTGTTTCTTCTTTAACTTCTGACTCCTCATCTTTTACTTCAGCTTGATTGTCCTTTTTATCTTTTTGTTCTTCAGGATTTATCTTTTCTTCAGCTTCCTTATCATTTTTTTTAGAATCTGTTTTATTGTCCCGTTTATCTGCTTGTTCCTCAGGATCTATCTTTTCTTTCGTTTCCTTATCAGTTTTTTTGACATCTGTAATTGTATCTTTAGCTATTATTCCCTCTGCAAAAGCAACAGTATTCGGAACAATTATCCCTAATAGTATTATAACAACTAAAAAAAAAGTTGTTACTTTTTGCAATGTCATCCCATTATTCATCAAATCTTCTCCACTCAAATCCATATTAAAATATTTTATATTTCAATCTTGAAAATAAAAATTTATTTTTAGATAGTAATTAAATGCCTATAAATATAGCATATCTATAGCAGTTTAAGCATTGAATATTATACCAAGAACAGTTTGAAAAATCTACCTTTTTCATTCATTTTAGCTCTATAATATTTGTAGTGGATAACATCTCCTCAGATATTATGGAGCTTTTTAAACACAGACAAAAAGTAGCAGAAAAACTATAATGAAAGCACCACAGAATTGCTCGAAATAAAATTGGAGGCGACCAACACGCTCGTCAAGAACGTGAGACGTCATGCATTCGATTTTTGAAACTTTAAAAACATTAAAACTAAAATTCTTGTCGCTTTCAACATTACAAAAGAAAGAACCAATATGATTCTCTCTCGTACTTAGTTATATGTCGCCCACTACAGTTGAAAAAGAGGCCAAACAAAAGAGAACCCGAAGGTTCTCTTGTTTACTTTTTATTCTACAGTTTCTTCAGATTGGATTTCCACAGTTTCATCTACTGGAGCAAGTTCTGTCTCTTCTTGTTCAGGAGCTAGATATTCTGCGTCATTGATTGCCTGTGGTTCAAGATTACGGTAGCGAGCCATACCAGTACCTGCTGGGATGATCTTACCAATAATAACATTTTCCTTGAGTCCAAGGAGATGGTCTTTCTTACCACGGATGGCCGCATCTGTAAGGACACGAGTTGTTTCCTGGAAGGAAGCCGCTGACAAGAAACTGTTTGTTTCAAGTGAGGCTTTGGTAATTCCCATAAGAACTGGGCGACCAGTCGCTGGAACCCCACCTGCGATAAGGACATCTTTATTAGCATCTGTAAAATCGTTAATGTCTAAAAGGGTACCCATGAGAAGATCTGTATCACCTGTATCCATGACACGGACTTTACGGATCATTTGACGAACCATAACCTCAATGTGTTTATCACCGATTTCTACCCCTTGGCTACGGTAAACTTTTTGGACTTCACCGAGAAGGTAAGTTTCAACTGACAAGACATCACGAACAGCAAGGAGATGTTTGGGTTGGATAGAACCCTCTGTCAATGCTGCACCACGAGAAACTTGGTCTCCAACTTCAACACGCATACGTGCTGTAAATGGAACGACGTATTCACCTTCGCCAGTTTCACCCTTAACAAAGACTTTCTTGGTACGAGTTGAAGCGTCTTCTTCGATTGCTGTAACTTGTCCTTTGACCTCTGTAATAACCGCTTCCCCTTTTGGATTGCGGGCTTCAAAGATTTCTTGGACACGAGGAAGACCTTGAGTGATATCGGTATTTGAGGCAACCCCACCCGTGTGGAAGGTACGCATTGTAAGCTGTGTACCAGGTTCCCCGATAGATTGGGCAGCGATTGTACCAACTGCTTCACCAACTTCAACCGCATCACCAGTCGCCAAGTTGATACCGTAACAGTGACGGCAAACACCATGACGAGTGTTACATGTAAATACGGAACGGATAGTCACTTCTTCCACACCAGCATTGACAATTTCACGCGCCTTGTCTTCTGTAATCAACTCATTTGGACCAATGATAACTTCGCCAGTTTCTGGGTGTTTAACAGTTTTCTTAGTGTAACGACCATTGAGACGTTCTTCGAGAGACTCGATCATCTCTTTTCCTTCCGCGATAGAGCGGATCAAGAGACCACGGTCTGTTCCACAGTCGTCCTCACGGATGATAACGTCTTGGGCGACGTCAACCAAACGACGAGTTAAGTAACCTGAGTCGGCTGTCTTAAGGGCCGTATCGGTCATACCTTTACGGGCACCGTGAGTTGAGAAGAACATTTCGAGTACTGACAAACCTTCACGGAAGTTTGAAAGGATTGGCAATTCCATGATACGCCCGTTCGGAGCAGCCATCAGACCACGCATACCGGCAAGTTGTGAGAAGTTCGAGATGTTACCACGAGCTCCTGAGTCCATCATCATAACGATTGGGTTCTTCGGATCTTGGTTATCGACCAAGCGTTTTTCCAATTTCTCACGAGCTGCACGCCATTCAGCTGTAACAGCATTGTAACGTTCATCATCAGTGATCAAACCACGACGGAACTGTTTTGTGATTTGTTCTACACGCTTATGAGATTCTTCAATGATTTCAGCCTTGTCTTCAACGACTGGGATATCAGCAATCCCCACTGTCAATCCAGCAAGTGTTGAATGATGGTAACCTAAGTCTTTCAATCGGTCCAAGAATGCAGAGGTTTCTGTTGTACGGAAACGTTTGAAAATCTCAGCGATGATATTTCCAAGGTTTTTCTTCTTGAATGGAGGATTGAGTTCAAGGTTGCGAATGGCTTCCTTGATATCGCCACCTAGTGGCAAGAAGTACTTAGCTGGAAGCCCTTCTGTCAAGTTCGCATTATTTGGTTCTTGCAAGTAAGGTAGACCCTCTGGCATGATGTCGTTGAAGAGGATTTTACCAACTGTTGTAAGCAAGACCTTGTGTTTTTGCTCTTCTGTCCATGGTTTGTTGAGGCTGTCTGTCGCGATACCAACACGTGAGTGGAGGTGAACATAACCATTGCGATAAGCCATGACAGCTTCGTCACGATCCTTGAAGACCATTCCTTCACCTTCACGACCAGCTTCTTCCATAGTCAAGTAGTAGTTACCCAAAACCATGTCCTGAGATGGAGTAACAACTGGTTTACCATCTTTCGGGTTCAAGATGTGCTCAGCAGCAAGCATGAGGATACGAGCTTCTGCTTGAGCTTCTTCTGAAAGCGGTACGTGGATGGCCATTTGGTCCCCGTCAAAGTCGGCATTGTAGGCTTCACAGACAAGCGGGTGCAAACGAAGGGCCTTACCATCGATCAAGACTGGCTCGAAAGCTTGGATACCCAAACGGTGAAGGGTCGGTGCGCGGTTCAAAAGCACTGGGTGTTCTTTGATTACTTCTTCAAGGATGTCCCAGATACGCTCATCACCGCGTTCCACCAAGCGTTTAGCTGCTTTGACGTTTTGCACGATGTCGCGGGCAACGATTTCACGCATAACAAATGGTTTAAAGAGCTCGATCGCCATTTCGCGTGGCACACCACATTGGTACATCTTAAGAGTTGGACCAACGGCGATAACGGAACGTCCTGAGAAGTCAACACGTTTACCGAGCAAGTTCTGACGGAAGCGTCCTTGTTTCCCTTTGAGCATGTGGCTCAATGATTTCAGTGGACGGCTACCTGGTCCTGTAATCGGACGACCACGACGACCATTGTCAATCAAAGCATCAACCGCTTCTTGAAGCATACGCTTCTCATTTTGAACGATGATACCAGGTGCATTCAACTCAAGCAAACGAGCCAAACGGTTGTTACGGTTGATAACACGGCGGTAAAGGTCGTTCAAGTCAGATGAGGCAAAACGGCCACCATCCAACTGCAACATTGGGCGGAGATCTGGTGGAATAACTGGGAGGATGTTAAGAACCATCCATTCAGGTTTGTTCCCAGACTTGTAAAAGGCATCCAAAACATCCAAACGACGGATAGCTTTGACACGTTTTTGCCCAGTAGCTGTTTTCAACTCTTCTTTGAGTTCAGCAATTTCTTTTTCAAGATCTACTTGTTTCAACAGGTCTTGGATGGCTTCGGCACCCATCTTGGCAACGAATGATCCATAGCCATACTCACGCAAGCGCTCACGGTATTCGCGCTCTGTCATGATTGACTTGTGCTCAAGTGGTGTATCCTTCGGATCAATCACCACATAAGCCGCAAAGTAGATAACTTCCTCGAGGGCACGAGGGCTCATATCAAGGGTCAAGCCCATACGGCTTGGAATCCCCTTGAAATACCAGATGTGAGATACAGGAGCTTTCAACTCGATGTGCCCCATACGCTCACGACGAACTTTTGTACGCGTTACTTCAACCCCACAACGGTCACAAACAATCCCTCTGTAACGAATGCGTTTGTACTTCCCACAAGCACATTCCCAGTCTTTAGTAGGACCGAAGATGACTTCGTCAAAGAGCCCTTCACGTTCTGGTTTCAACGTACGGTAATTGATTGTTTCAGGTTTTTTGACTTCTCCATAAGACCATGAACGGACTTTGCTTGGAGAAGCTAGGGTGATTTGCATACTTTTAAAACGATTTACATCAACCACTATTTCTTCCCTTTCTATTCTAAGTGAACTGCTTATTCTTGTTCAGCAGTTTCTTCTGTTGCTTCCGCTTTTGTTGCTTTCTCAGCTTCTTCAGCTTCAAAGGCTGCTTTAGCCTCTTGGGCTGCTTTTTCGCGGGCTTTTTCAAGGTCATCTACGTGGATGACATCTTCGTCCATTCCTTCATCCAAGTCACGAAGTTCCACCTCTTGATCATCTTCGTCAAGGACACGCATGTCAAGACCAAGAGATTGCAATTCTTTCACAAGAACTCGGAAGGATTCTGGAACACCTGGTTTTGGAATTGGTTTTCCTTTTGTAATAGCTTCATAAGCTCTCAAACGACCGTTGATATCGTCAGATTTGTAAGTCAAGATTTCTTGAAGAACATTTGACGCACCGTAGGCTTCAAGAGCCCAAACCTCCATCTCACCGAAACGTTGTCCACCAAACTGAGCTTTACCTCCAAGTGGCTGTTGAGTAACGGTTGAGTAAGGTCCGACTGAACGCGCGTGCAATTTATCATCAACCATGTGGTGGAGTTTGATCATGTACATGACACCAACTGATACACGGTTATCAAATGGCTCACCAGTACGGCCATCGTATAGGATTGTCTTAGCATCACTGTCCATACCTGCTTCTTTAACAGTGTCCCAAAGGTCTTCAGAACTTGCTCCGTCAAAGACTGGCGTTGCGATGTGGATACCAAGAGTACGTGCTGCCATACCAAGGTGGAGCTCCATAACCTGACCGATATTCATACGTGATGGCACCCCAAGTGGGTTCAACATGATATCAACTGGAGTTCCGTCTGGGAGGTAAGGCATGTCTTCTACAGGAACGATACGAGAGACAACCCCCTTGTTTCCGTGACGTCCGGCCATCTTATCTCCGACCTTGATCTTACGTTTTTGAGCAATGTAGACGCGAACCAGCATGTTAACACCTGATTGCAACTCATCTCCATTTGCACGTGTAAAGATCTTAACATCACGAACGACACCATCGGCACCGTGTGGTACACGAAGAGAAGTATCACGCACTTCACGAGACTTGTCTCCGAAGATAGCGTGCAAGAGACGTTCTTCAGCTGAAAGGTCTTTTTCACCTTTAGGCGTTACTTTACCTACAAGAATATCCCCTTCTTTAACCTCGGCACCAATACGGATAATCCCCATTTCGTCAAGGTTTTTAAGGGCATCTTCACCAACGTTTGGAATCTCACGAGTAATTTCTTCAGGCCCAAGCTTTGTATCGCGCGTTTCTGATTCGTATTCTTCAAGGTGGACAGATGTATAGACATCGTCTTTGACCAAGCGTTCGCTCATGATAACGGCATCCTCGAAGTTGTAACCTTCCCAAGTCATGTAGGCGACGATTGGGTTTTGTCCAAGCGCCATTTCTCCATTTTCCATAGAAGGTCCGTCAGCGATAAAGTCGCCTTTTTCAACGGCATCCCCAACTTTAACGAGAGTACGTTGGTTGTAGGCAGTACCTGAGTTTGAACGGCGGAATTTTTGAACGTGGTAGACATCTAGGGAACCATCTTCACGGCGAACTTCTACCTTGTCCGCATCTGCGTAGGTAACTTTACCATCATGCTGAGCAATAACTGCAGCTCCAGAGTCATGAGCTGCTTGGTATTCCATACCAGTACCAACGTAAGGTGCTTTTGGATCAATCAATGGCACAGCCTGACGTTGCATGTTGGCACCCATGAGGGCACGGTTGGAGTCATCGTTTTCCAAGAATGGAATACATGCAGTCGCAACGGCAACTACCTGTTTTGGTGACACGTCCATGTAGTCAACCACTTCTGCTGGATACTCTTGGTTGACCCCTTGGTGACGTCCCATGACGACTTTCTCAGCAAAAGTACCATCTTCGTTCAATTTTGAATTAGCCTGTGCTACAGTAAATTCATCTTCTTCATCGGCTGTCAACCAAACGATTTCGTTTGTGACTACACCAGTTTCACGGTCAACCTTACGGTATGGTGTTTGAACAAATCCATACTTGTTCAAGTGTCCGTATGATGACAAGTTATTGATCAAACCGATGTTAGGTCCTTCAGGTGTTTCAATTGGACACATACGACCATAGTGAGTATAGTGCACGTCACGTACTTCATATCCAGCACGGTCACGAGTCAAACCACCAGGTCCTAAGGCTGACAAACGACGTTTGTGAGACAACTCAGAAAGCGGGTTGTGTTGGTCCATGAACTGGGACAATTGTGAGGAACCAAAGAATTCTTTGATCGCAGCTGTCACAGGGCGGATGTTGATAATTTGTTGCGGTGTCAAAACTTCATTATCCTGAACAGACATACGTTCACGGACATTACGTTCCATACGAGAAAGTCCAAGACGTACTTGGTTTGCAAGCAATTCACCAACTGCACGGATACGACGGTTTCCAAGGTGGTCGATATCATCCACACGTCCGATACCTTCCGCCAAGTTGAGGAAGTAGCTCATCTCTGCAAGGATATCCGCAGGAGTCACAACACGAACCTTGTCGTCTGGATTGGCATTTCCGATGATGGTTACAACACGGTCTGGGTCTGTTGGCGCAACAACCTTGAATTTTTGAAGGACAACTGGTTCTGTCAGAACAGCTGCATCGTTTGGAATATAAACGATCTTGTTCAAGTCGCCATCCAAGTGACTCTCGATACTTTCGATCACGCTACGAGTCATAACGGTACCAGCTTCTACCAAGATTTCACCCGTTTCAGGATCTACCAATGGCTCAGCGATGGTTTGGTTGAGCAAGCGTGTTTTGATGTTCAATTTTTTATTAATCTTGTATCGACCAACAGCTGCCAAATCGTAGCGACGTGGGTCAAAGAAACGAGCTACAAGCAAGCTACGTGAGCTTTCAGCAGTCTTAGGCTCACCTGGACGAAGGCGTTCGTAGATTTCTTTCAAGGCCTCGTCTGTACGAGAGTCCATTGGATTCTTATGGATATCTTTTTCAACGGTGTTGCGAACCAATTCGCTATCACCGAAGATATCAAAGATTTCATCATCACCTGAGAAACCAAGCGCACGAACCAAGGTTGTAAATGGAATCTTACGAGTACGGTCGATACGAGTATAAGCGATGTCTTTTGAGTCGCTTTCAAGTTCCAACCAAGCTCCACGGTTAGGGATAACAGTAGAACCGTAGCCTACTTTACCGTTCTTGTCTACTTTGTCATTAAAGTAAACACCTGGTGAGCGGACCAACTGAGAAACGATAATACGTTCACCACCATTGATGATGAAAGTACCCATTTCGGTCATGATTGGGAAATCACCAAAGAAGACTTCTTGAGTCTTGATTTCGCCTGTTTCTTTATTAATCAAGCGGAAGGTTACAAAAATGGGTGCTGAGTAGCTAGCATCATGGATACGAGCTTCTTCGAGCGTATATTTTGGTTCCTTGATTTCATAGCCAACAAATTCCAACTCCATTGTGTCTGTGAAGTTTGAAATTGGCAATACATCTTCAAACACTTCCTTAAGTCCGTGATCTAGGAAATCTTTGAATGAATCCGTTTGAATTTCAATCAAATTTGGTAAGTCAAGAACTTCTTTGATTCTTGAAAAACTACGACGGGTACGATGTTTCCCGTATTGAACGTCATGTCCTGCCAAGATGATTCTCCTTTGTAAATAAATTCCAAGCCTTGTCAATCAGGCTTTTCTAATCGTCATATGGTTTTAAAAACCCCTATCACCGTGTCCCTTTGACGAATTTTCAGAATCTTTAAATCTTTGTTACAAGCACTCAAAAACCTGAAAAAAAGCACAAAAAGAGCAGCTAAATCTGACTTTTTCAGAAGATTTAACTGCTGTGAGCCTTGTCTGGACAATATTTCAGACAAAACCTACGACAAATGATTATTCATATTATACCTTATTTAGCTAGATTTTTCAAGGTTTTTTACTATTTTTTAAACAATCTTTTCCTATATATTATTTTAAAATTTCAAGAGAATGAAGCATTATATTTTCTCTCAAAAATTAGGAAAACGCTTGCACTGATGTTTACCTCGTGCTATACTGATAGGGAACAACTACACAAGGAGAATTGTGATGAAAAAGATCCCATCTCAAACTGAGAAAAAAATGATTTATGGTATCCGTTCCTTGAAGAACGGAACTGGTTCTATCCTTATTGGTGCCAGCCTTGTCTTGCTTTCTGCAGCAATGCCAACTATTTCGGCCAACGAGAACCTTCCTCAAACTCAGGAAAATACCAGCATTGTGACCAAGGCCCCTACTGAGACTGAAACGAGTCAAACTCAAAAGGAAACGCCTATTTCTGAACAAAAGAATGCAAACGCTTCCCTGGACGCTAAAAAAGAAGCTCCATCTGTGGAAACTACTACCGCACCAGAAACACCTAAAACAGAAAATGCTACTACAAGCCAAGCTAACAGCAAGGAAGAGAAAGTAAATGCCAGCACTTCGACGCCAACATCAGATCAAAAACCACAAGCTGACACATCTTCTGAAGAACCCATCGCAGACAACCACTTCCGCATCCATGTAAAAAAACTCCCTGAAGAAAACAAAGATTCTCAAGGTCTTTGGACTTGGGACGATGTTGAAAAACCGTCTGAAAACTGGCCCAATGGAGCCAAGTCCTTTAAGGATGCCAAGAAAGATGACTACGGTTATTACCTAGATGTCAAACTCAAAAATGTGCAAGCCAAGAAAGTCAGCTTCCTCATCAACAATACCAAGGGGGATAACCTGACGGGAGATCGTTCGGTAGAACGCCTCTCTCCAAAAATGAATGAGGCCTGGCTAGATGAAAACTACAAGGTATACAACTACCGCCCTCAACCAGCAGGAACTATTCGTGTCAACTACTACCGCACCGATGGCAACTATGACAAAAAATCTCTTTGGTATTGGGGCGATGTTAAAAACCCAAGCAGCGGAGAATGGCCTGACGGTACTGACTTTACCGCAACTGGAAAATATGGCCGTTACATTGATATCCCACTCAATGAAGCTGCGAGAGAATTTGGATTTTTATTACTAGACGAAAGCAAGAAAGGCGATGATGTGAAAATCAGAAAAGAGGATTATAAATTCACTGATCTAAAAAATCACAGTCAGATTTTCCTCAAGGATGATGACGAAACCATCTACACCAACCCCTACT
This sequence comes from Streptococcus sp. 517s, assembly GCF_054445985.1. Lineage (NCBI taxonomy): Bacteria > Bacillati > Bacillota > Bacilli > Lactobacillales > Streptococcaceae > Streptococcus > Streptococcus sp. 517s. The sequence continues at coordinate 1,602,577 of NZ_CM136847.1, forward strand.
ACGTTCACGATATCCGTATGACTGGTGCCCAACACGTGGCTAAATCTCGTATCGAAAGCAGTTTTTCTACCCTCGTTGGAGCTAAGAAAGACGACATCCTCAAGCACTCCAGCATCACTGATTACCAAGGGAATAAAGTAGCTATCACAGACGTGGAAGTGGATGAGGCAGGTAAAAAAGTGACCTACATCGGCAACTTCTCTGACACCCAACACCCGTACACTGTCAGCTACAATTCAGACCGCTTTACCACACGTTCAAGCTGGCGCCTCAAGGATGAGTCCTACAGTTATGATGGTCCACTCGGCGCAACTCTAAAAGAAGATGGCAAGCGTGTTGACCTCACCCTCTGGTCTCCAAGTGCTGATAAGGTTTCCGTTGTTGTCTATGACAAGAAAGACCCTGAAAAAGTAGTTGGAACTGTCGCCCTTGAAAAAGGAGAAAAAGGAACCTGGCAACAAACTCTGGGTGCAAACTCTGGTCTCGGTATCAGCAACTACACTGGCTATTACTACCACTACCAAATCGAGCGCCAAGGTAAAACTGTCCTCGTTCTTGACCCTTATGCCAAATCATTAGCGGCTTGGAACAGTGACCTAGCAAAAACAGATGCCGCTCATAAGGTCGCTAAAGCTGCCTTTGTCGATCCAGCGAAGTTAGGTCCGCAAGACTTGACCTATGGAAAGATTCGTAACTTCAAATCACGTGAAGATGCCGTTATCTATGAAGCTCATGTACGTGACTTCACTTCGGATCCTGCCATCGCAAAAGACTTGACCAAGCCATTTGGTACCTTTGAAGCCTTTATCGAAAAACTGGACTATCTCAAAGACTTGGGTGTGACCCACATCCAGCTCCTTCCAGTCTTGTCTTACTACTTTGTCAATGAATTGAAGAACCAAGAACGTTTATCTGCCTACGCTTCAAGCAACAGTAATTACAACTGGGGATATGACCCTCAAAACTACTTCTCCTTGACTGGTATGTACTCAAGCGATCCTAAGGATCCAGAAAAACGAATTGCCGAATTCAAAAATCTCATCAACGAAATCCACAAACGTGGCATGGGGGCTATCTTGGATGTGGTCTACAACCATACTGCCAATGTTGACATTTTTGAGGATATTGAGCCAAACTACTATCACTTTATGGACGCAGACGGAACTCCACGTACTAGCTTTGGTGGCGGTCGTTTGGGAACTACCCACTACATGTCTAAACGTGTCTTGGTAGACTCTATCAAGTATCTGGTTGAAACTTACAAAGTAGATGGTTTCCGCTTTGATATGATGGGTGACCACGATGCGGCTTCTATCGAAGAAGCGTACAAAGCTGCACGCGCCCTCAATCCAAATCTTATCATGCTAGGTGAAGGCTGGAGAACCTATACTGGTGATGAAAATACGCCTGTACAACCTGCTGACCAAGATTGGATGAAGAAAACAGATACTGTCGCTGTCTTTTCAGACGACATCCGTAACAACCTCAAGTCTGGCTATCCAAACGAAGGTCAACCTGCCTTTATCACAGGTGGCAAACGCGATATCAATACCATCTTTAAAAATCTCATTGCCCAACCAACTAACTTTGAAGCAGACAGTCCTGGAGATGTCATCCAATATATCGCAGCCCATGATAACTTGACCCTCTTTGACATCATTGCCCAGTCTATCAAAAAAGACCCTAGCAAGGCTGAGAACTATGCTGAAATCCATCGCCGTTTGCGACTTGGAAACCTCATGGTCTTGACTGCTCAAGGAACTCCCTTTATCCACTCTGGTCAGGAATACGGACGCACTAAACAATTCCTAGACCCAGCCTACAAGACTCCTGTTCCAGACAATAAGGTTCCAAACAAGTCTCACTTGTTGCGTGATAAGGACGGCAAGCCATTTGTCTATCCTTACTTTATCCATGACTCTTATGACTCTAGTGATGCTGTCAACAAGTTTGATTGGGCCAAAGCAACTGATGGCAAAGCATATCCTGAAAATGTCAAGAGCCGTAACTACATGAAAGGATTGATTGCTCTTCGTCAATCTACAGACGCTTTCCGACTCAAGAGTCTGCAAGATATCAAGGAGCGCGTCCACCTCATTACTGTCCCAGGACAAAATGGCGTTGAAAAAGAAGACGTGGTCATCGGCTACCAAATTACTGCTCCAAACGGTGATGTCTACGCTGTCTTTGTCAATGCGGATGATAAGGCTCGTGAATTTACTCTAGGAACTGCCTTTGCTCACTTGAGAAAGGCTGAAGTCCTCGCAGATGAAAATCAAGCCGGACCAGTAGGAATCGCCAACCCTCAAGGTCTCGAATGGACTGAAAAAGGCTTGAAATTGAACGCTCTCACTGCCGTTGTTCTCCGCTTGTCTCAAGGTGGTGCTATTGTCGCCCCAGCTGTGGAAGAAAAACCAGAATTTGATCTTTCTAGCTTGGAAGTTGAACCAGAACAAGGCCGAGCTCAAAGCCTAGCAGCTAATCCTGAAACTCAAGAAACCGCTGCAGAGACTCTTTCTCAGAAGGTCCTTCCAAACACAGGTACTGAGAACAAATCCCTTCTTGCCCTTGCTGGATTCAGCATCCTTGCCCTTCTCGGACTTGGATGGTTGATAAAGAACAAGAAAAAGAACTAATACTCAATGAAAATCAAAGAATAAACTAGAAAGCTAGCCGCAGGCTGCTCAAAGCACAGCTTTGAGGTTGTAGACAAGGCGAAGCTGATCTGGTTTAAAGAGATTTTCAAAGAATATAAACTAGCCCTCCTATAGAAAAACACCCCATGATTAGAAGACTCTTCTAGTCATGGGGTGTTGTTTTTATCATACACTTATCTATCAAATCATATATTCTACACTATAGGTGGCATCTGATAAGATACGAGCCAGGAACTGCTTGGTTCGTTCTTCTTGTGGACGACTAAAGAAATCGTGGGGATTGTTCTCCTCTACGATACGGCCTCCATCCATGAAAATAACGTGGTTAGCGACATCCCTAGCAAATCCCATTTCATGCGTGACGACCACCATGGTCACACCTTCTCCCGCCAACTGTTTCAGAACATCCAAAACATCTCCAACCAACTCAGGGTCTAGTGCCGATGTTGGTTCATCTAGCAAAATGACCTCGGGCTTGACGGCAATGGCACGCGCAATTCCTATTCGTTGTTGTTGCCCTCCAGATAGTTGTGAAGGGTAGTAGTCTTTGTAGGCCAGTAAACCAACTTTTTCCAAGGCAGATTCTGCACGTTTGAGCGCTTCTTCCTTGGGAACTTTACGAGCTACGATTAGACCTTCTAGAATATTTTCCAGAGCAGTTTTATTTGCAAAAAGATTGTAGTGTTGGAAAACAAAGGCTGTTTTTTGGCGAATTTCTGAAATGTCTTTCTTGCTCAATTTGGCTAAGTCATAGGTCTTTCCTGCCAATGTCAAACGGCCACTATCAGCTTTTTCTAAGTGGTTGAGACAACGGAGAAAGGTCGTTTTCCCCGAACCTGATGGTCCTAAGATAACAACGACATCCCCTTGGTTGACCTGGAGATTGACATCCTCCAGGACCTGCCTCTCACCAAATGTTTTTGCGATATGTTCTACTTGTAACATCCTGTCCTCCTATACAAAACGCGCGCTAGATGTTTTTGCCCTCTTTTCTTTTTTCACATAGCCTTTCTCCAGTAGGGAGAAGCCCCACTGAATCAAACCACAGATCAAAATATACTGCAAAAAGATCACAAAATAAGACTCGAAATACTGGTAACCGTAGGACGCTTCTACACGAGCAATAGCGGTGATGTCCTTGATGGTCATGACAAAGACCAAGGAGGTCCCTTTGACGATATTGATCACCAAATTGGCCAAGTTAGGCAAGGCTGAGCGCAAGGCTTGAGGAAAAACAATCCTTAGATAAGCCTGGGTCGTAGTCAGCCCAATCGCATGCGCCGCCTCTAGTTGTCCCTTGTCCACTGTCAAGATAGCTGAACGCAAAATCTCCGACAAACTCCCGACTGTCATCAAACTATAAATGATAAAGGCATAGTAGAGAGGATCAAGTTTGAAAATATCAAAGTCACTTCCTATGCTTTTGAGAAATTGATTCAGCAGGCTTGGAAACAAACTATAAAAGAAGAGAATCAATAAAATCGGAGGAGTCGCTCGGATAAAGGCCAGATAGACCAGAGAAAAACTCCTCACACCTCGAACCTTGTAAATCTGCCCCAAGGCTAAAAATAGAGCCGGTAAAAAGCTTAAGACCATAGCCACAATCATGATAATCAAGGTGATTGGCACACCCTTCAAGGTCTCCAGAAAGGTCTTTACAATATAGTCTATATCCATTTCTTACCTCCCTTTTGTTTCCAAAGACTTCTCAAGCAAACGACTCAAGCTAGAAATAACCAAGGCAATCCCCCAGTAAAGAAGCGCAACTGCCGTATAGGTTTCCAGAGAGTAGTTCCCTAAATTGCGACTGATCAAGAGATTCCCCGCCCCCATAACATCAACAAAACCAATCGTATAGGCCAAGGCAGCATCCCGCATGAGATTGAGAATAGCGGTCGTTATATTGGGAAGAGCAACTTGAAAAGCTTGGGGAAAAATGATTCTCCAAAAAGTCTGACTTGGAGTCAAACCAATACTAAGCCCGGCCTCTGTCTGCCCCTTTGGAATAGCTTGATAGGCTGCCTTGAAAACCTCGGCAACAATAGCCGCAAACAAGAGAATCATCGTCAGGAGAACAAAAATAGTTTTAGACCAGTTGTTGATATCCAAACCAAGCCACCATTTCAGAAATTCTGGCAAGCCATAAAAGACTAGAAAAAGCAAGACAATCGGCGGTGTACAACGTAGGGTAAAGATATAGCCTTTGGAAATCGCTGCAAAACTCTTGTCTTCTCCTACTTGTGCCCAGGCCAAGAGGCCTCCAAAAAGGGAACCAAGAAGAGTGGTAAAAAAGAGAATGGACAAGGTCATAGGAAGTGCCTGCCATAAGGTCGGTAAAAACTGAAAGACCTTGGAAAAATCATAAGAAACCATGCAAAACCCTTTCTAGTCTTGGAATTTCTGGCCTAGTCTTTGTCTACATAACTAAAGACATCTTCTTTAAAGTATTGCTGAGATAGCTTAGCAAGCGTACCATCTTCTTTCAACTCTTTGATTGCTTTTTCATATTCTTTAGCGAATTTCTCACCCTTTTCATCACGGTGAATCAAGGGATAAGTTGGAATGCCCTTGTATGGGAACCAGCTGAGTTTATCCGCATATTGGTGGTAAGGGCCATCTTCTGCAGTAACTGCTTTTTCAAAGGACAGTTTAATATCAAAGAAGGCGTCATAACGTCCTTCTAAGACCCAGGCATAGGCATCTGCCACTTTAAAGGATTCAGCAGCTGTTAGCTCAATCGGTGCATCCGGATGTTTTTCATTGTAGCTGGTGATAACATTCCATTGAGCATTCTGTGGCGAGATGGGAACCAATTTCCCTTTATTCTTAGCAAAGTCATCAATGGTTTTGTATTTCTGTTCATCTTCTTTTCTGACAGTAAATCCGATGATGCTCGCTCCGACTGGTTCAGATGGAATGACAAACTTTTTAGCTCGTTCTTCTGTGTACCAAGCTCCCTTGGTTCCGATGTCATACTTGCCTGATTCCAGACCAATCAAGAGGTCGTCATCACTGGTGCCCGTATATTCAAATTGATAGTTTGCCAACTTCTCATCAACAGCCTTCAAAACAGCTACTTCATAACCATCTGATTCCCCTTTTTCATTGACAAAGTCATAAGGTACATAGTTTTGTGTATGGGCAACCTTCAAGGTTATAACCTCACCAGACGAAGCCGTTTCTCCCTCCTTGGCTGGAGCGCCAGCTAAACTTCTCCCGATAATCGTTGCCCCAATTACTGCAACAACTGCTACACCACCGATAATCCATGCTTTTTTACTCATCTTTTTCTCCTTTAGTTTTCAAGCGCTTCTCTCACCCACTGGATACGTTCAACTGCGATATCACTTGGAATGGTACAATCTGCTCCAAGTACCAAGCCCTGTTCCCCAGCTTCTGCAACTAGTTTCTTTGCCTCAGCCTGAATGGCATCCTTGCTACCAGTATACAGCAAGCCTGTCTTACCATTTTCGAATCCTCCAAGAACCGTACGTCCCTTGAAAATCTCACGACCTTCCTTGAGAGTGATTCCCTCTGGTCCTACAGCCCAGTTAAAGACTTGGGCTGGATAGTCTGCAAAAAGGTGAATATCATTTCGCGCTCCCTCGTAGCCACAGATATGAAGAACTGTGACGCCACCAACAGCACTAGCTGCTTCCAGAACAGTTATCTCGCTAGGTGCAATGACGGCTTGATAATCTGCTGCCGACACTCGTTGATCTTGGATACTCTGCACGCTGAGGTAGATTCCATCAGCACCAGCCTCTTCGATAACAGCTCGGCTGAGACTCGCAATATCCTCTGCAATCACATCCAACACCTTCTTCAGAGCTTCAGGATCTTCCACCAGGAAGTCCGCGATAAGGTCATCACCACCAGATACTTCCCCCAGTAGCCACTTGAGATAGGTCACAGGAGCAAAAATATTGTAAATCGCAACGATATCTTCTGTAAATTCTTGCTTGATTTTCTTAACCAAGTCAACCTGCTCTTTTATCCAAGCGTGCTCTAGTCCGAGTGGTTGAATGGTTGCCAATTCTTGAAGTGATTTGCCTTTGGCAATCGCTGGATTTGGATAAGCAAAGTAGCCATCACTCATGAGTTTGATAAAGTCTGGCTGAACTTCTCGGATAAAGCGCTTATGGCCCTCGATATTCTTCTCAATAATAGCTGAATTTGAGAAACCGTGTAGCCATTCGTCTTCGGATGTGAAATGGTACCAAAAGCCAACTGGCACACGATCAACCTTTTCACCTCTAAATGCTTTTAAAACCCATTCTTTTTTTTCTGACATTCTTATTCTCCATTTCTTACTTTTTCAACTAATAAACTGCTTGCGATATCATTCGAGCGTAGAAAGGGTAGACTGGACTTGGAAAAATCCTGAACTCCACGACATCTCTCTCCATTTTGGCAGTGCCCATTTTTTACGACGCTTATGGCAACCAAGGCCAGCAAACCGACAACTGCAATGAAGATGCCCCATCTTTTACTTTTCATAGCTCCTCCTTTTAGAGAACAGCTGCCTGCCGAATCCAGTCCAACCTCTCTAAGTCAAAGTCATCTGGAACAGTACAGTCAGCTCCCAGAAGAACGCCTTTACTACCAGCTTCAGCCAACAACCGTCTTGTTTCATTTTGCAATTCCGCCTTGGAACCTTGATAAAGCAAGCTTTTCTTGCCATTTTCAAATCCACCTAAAACGGCCTTACCTCGAAACAACTCCTGACCCTGTGTCAAACTAACATCCTCATGGTGGGTCGCCCAGTTGACCACTTGAGCTGGATAGTCCTTAAATATCGTCACATCATTGCTCGCACCTTCAAAACCACAGATATGGAGGATATTGGTCCCACCAACCTGATTGGCTGCATCCAAAATCGCTATATTGCTCGGTTCGATATAGGTTTGGTAGAGTGCTGGTGTGATGCGCTCATCTTGAATTTCCTGGGTGCTGAGATAAATCCCATCAACTCCACCTTGCTGGATGATTTTCTGAGTTAGGGGAGCAATATCTCCTGCAATCACATCTAGAATCGCTCTGAATTGCTCAGGATTTTCAAGCAATAGATCAGCTACTTCCTTATCACCTCGCGAAGTTTCTGTACGGAACCAGCGCTTGAGGTAAGAGATAGGTGAAAAGATATTGTAGAAAGAAGCAATCTCTTCTGTAAAGGTCTCTCGAATCGCTTGTACCACTTCCACCTGTTGCTGAATCCATGGGTGTTCCTCACCAATCGACTCAATAGAAGTCAGCTCCTGAATGCTTGCAATCTTAGGATTATAGACATTACTTGGATAAAAGAAAAAACCGTCACTCATAATTTTGACAAAATCAGGGCGAATCCTTTCCACATAGTTGCGATGCCCATCAACACTTTTTTGAAAGATACGTGGATTATTTAATCCCTGCCCCTTTTCTTCGAGTGTTACAAAATGAAACCAAAATCCCACAGGAACTCTTTCCACTTCATCGCCTCGAATCGCTCTAAAGACTAAATCTCTTTTACTTGCCATACCTTTCTCCTTCCATTTGGATTGAAACCATCTTACCACTCCTTTTCCCCTTTTCCCAATATATATTGACTATCAACTCGATTGGAAATTTTTATATCTATAAAGAAAAAATCCCTGAAAAGCTTGATGTTACTAACCTTTCAAAGATTCACTTTGTTTTCATCTATTTTTCAAAAAGAAGCTGATATAGATTTTCTATCAAGCCGATTGAATTTTTTTATATCCATCTTCATTCCAAAATTAAGTATATAATTTTATCCTAATACCAAATTACTACTGAAAAATTTCTTTTCTCTCGATATTTCCTTGCACAAATCCCATGAAAACGCTACAATGTTAATAGACTATTATTAGGAGGATCGGATTATGAAAATATCCAAAGTTACTATTACAATTGCTTCTACACTTGCTTCCGTCATTTTACTGACTGGCTGTGGCACAAATTCGGCAAATTCACAGACAACACAAAGTAGTACATCTGACAATCAGGTTACAATGACCTATGATCAGTTGCGTTCAAGAGAAAATACTATGTCAACTCTTTGGTATCAAAAAGCAGCTGAAACCAAGGCACTATACCTACAAGGTTACAATGTCGCTACTGATCGTTTGAAAGAACTACTAAAAACACAGACAGATAAACCCTACTCTATCGTTTTGGACTTGGACGAAACCGTATTAGACAACAGTCCTTATCAAGCGCAAAATGTCAAAGATGGAACAGCATTTACCCCAGAAAACTGGGATGTCTGGGTAAAAAAAGCCGCAGCCAAGGCTGTACCAGGTGCCAAAGACTTTCTCCAATTTGCAGACCAAAACGGTGTCCAAATTTACTATGTATCTGACCGCACGATAGATCAGGTAGATGATACGATCAAAAACCTAGAAAATGAAGGAATTCCTGTACAAAGCCGCGATCATCTCATGTTCTTAGAAAAAGGCGTCAAATCTAAAGAAGGTCGTAGACAAGCAGTCCAAGAAAAAACCAACTTAGTCATGCTACTAGGAGACAATCTTGTGGACTTTGCAGAGTTTTCAAAGACCTCTGAAACTGAGCGCGACCAAAAATTAGAGGAATTACAAAAAGAGTTTGGTGAGAAATTCATCATTTTCCCTAACCCAATGTACGGATCATGGGAAAGCACTGTCTACAATGGTAATAAATTGGATGGCAAGGGTCAAACTGAAGAGCGCCAAAAAAACTTACAAGGTTTTGATAAATAAAATAAGAGATCTATCTACCAGTTTACACCAACCACAAGATATCGTATTTGTGAGAATATCAAAAAAGACGATTTCCAAGCGGAAGTCGCCTTTTTTGCTATTTTATCTTGTACTTGGTATAAACTAGTATATATTCCACTAGATAGTATGCTCTCCCCCTTGTACCACTTCCACCTGTTGCTGAATCCATGGGTGTTCCTCACCAATCGACTCAACTGATTGGATTTTTTTATACCCCCTCTTTCATGGCAAAGTAAGCTCGTACTTTGGGTACCACTTGTGTGCCGAAGAGTTCAATAGCTCTCAGAACTTGACCATGAGGCATGGAACCAAGCGGTAGGTGGAGCATGAAACGGTCTAAGTCTAAATCCTCAATCATGCGAATCAATTTTTCTGCCACCTGGTCTGGATTTCCCACAAACATGGCTCCATTTGGACCAACTTGCTCCAAATATTGCTCATAGGTCAACTCCTGCCAGTGTGGACGGTCCTTAGAAATCGCATCTACCACTTGCTTGGTCGGATGGAAATAATCTTTGACAGCCTGCTCGCCATCTTCAGCAATCCAGCCCCAAGAATGAGCGCCTACTTTCAGGTCTTTATCCGCATGACCGTCTTCCCTACCAATCTCACGATAAGCTTGAATCAGCTTTTTAAAATAACGTGGATTACCACCGATAATGGCATAGACAATCGGCAACCACGCCCGAGCAATCTTCACTGTTGACTCTACATGACCACCTGTCGCCACCCACAATGGCAATTTGTCCTGAACAGGACGAGGATAGACTTCTTTTCCAGCAATGCTTTGGGTCAATTGTCCCTGCCAGTTCACTTTGGTGCTTTCATTTGCCAACTCAAGCAGTTCTAACTTTTCATCAAAGAGAGCTTCGTAGTCTTTCAAGTCATAACCAAACAGTGGGAAAGACTCGGTGAATGAACCACGCCCTGCCATAATCTCTGCCCGTCCATTTGACAAGGCATCGATGGTGGCATATTGTTGGAACAAGCGAATCGGATCCATACTCGAGAGAATGCTGACCGCACTGGTCAAACGGATTTTTTTGGTATTGACTGCCCCAGCTGCAAGAACAATCTCTGGCGCCGATACCGCAAAGTCCTCCCGATGATGCTCCCCAATCCCGTACACATCCAAACCAACCTTATCAGCCAGCTCAATTTCTGCCACCAACTGACGAATGCGTTCATCATGACTGTAAATCTGCCCGGTCGCTTCCAGAGCTGTTGTTTCCCCAAATGTTGAAATTCCCAATTCTACCATCCTGTTTCCTCGCTATCTCTTTTAGTTTTAGGGTATTTTATCACTAATTAGTTTTATTTTCAATAAATTTGCTCATTAGAAAAAGCCTAGATGAACTAGACTTTCTCAGTTTATTCTACTGTTACTGACTTAGCAAGGTTACGTGGTTTGTCCACATCAAGGCCACGGTGAAGTGTTGCAAAGTAAGCGACCAATTGCGTTGGTACGACCATTGAGATTGGTGAAAGGTATGGGTGTACAGTCGTAAGGACGATATCGTCTGTGTCTTTAGCAACATTTTCCTCTGCGATAGTGAGAACCTTGGCACCACGGGCTGCGACCTCTTGGATATTTCCACGAGTGTGGTTAGCAAGGACTGGATCTGACAAGAGGGCCAAGACAGGCGTTCCTTCTTCAATCAAGGCAATGGTTCCATGCTTGAGTTCTCCTGCCGCAAAGCCTTCACATTGGATGTAAGAAATCTCTTTGAGCTTAAGACTGGCTTCCATAGCTACATAGTAGTCTTGACCACGTCCAATGTAAAAGGCATTGCGAGTGGTTTCAAGAAGGTCACGAACCTTGGCATCAATGGTTTCTTTTTCAGAAAGAGTTGATTCGATAGACTGAGCTACGATTGACAACTCATGAACCAGGTCAAAGGCTTGCGCTTTAGCATTGCCGTTTGCTTCTCCGACTGCTTTTGCAAGGAAGGCAAGAGCTGCAATTTGTGCTGTGTAGGCCTTGGTTGATGCCACAGCAATTTCAGGGCCCGCGTGAAGAAGCATAGTATGGTTGGCTTCACGAGAAAGAGTTGAGCCTGGGACGTTTGTCACTGTCAAGCTTGGAATGCCCATTTCATTAGCCTTGACTAAAACCTGACGGCTATCAGCTGTTTCACCAGACTGACTGATAAAGATGAAGAGTGGTTTCTTGCTGAGAAGTGGCATACCGTAGCCCCACTCAGATGAAATTCCAAGTTCAACTGGTGTATCTGTCAACTCTTCCAGCATCTTCTTAGAAGCAAATCCTGCATGGTATGATGTTCCAGCTGCAAGGATGTAGATGCGGTCTGCATCTTGAACAGCCTTGATGATAGCTGGATCTACGACAACTTGACCAGCCTCATCTGTGTAAGCTTGGATCAACTTGCGCATCACCGTTGGTTGCTCATCAATTTCCTTGAGCATGTAGTAAGGGTAAGTTCCCTTACCGATATCTGACAAGTCTAGCTCCGCAGTATAACTAGCACGCTCACGGCGGTTGCCATCATAGTCTTGCACTTCGACGCTATCCGCCTTGACAATTACCAACTCTTGGTCATGGATTTCCATGTATTGGTTGGTCTCACGAATCATAGCCATAGCATCTGAGCAGACCATGTTATAACCTTCCCCAAGACCAATCAAAAGTGGAGATTTGTTCTTAGCGACATAGATGACATCTGGATTTTCAGAGTCAATCAAGGCAAAGGCATAAGAACCACGAATGACGTGAAGGGCTTTTTTGAAGGCTTCAAGAACTGAGAGACCATCTTCTTCTGCAAATTTTCCAATCAAGTGAACGGCGATTTCCGTATCTGTTTGCCCCTTGAAGTGGTGACCTGCAAGGTATTCTTCCTTGATTTCAAGGTAGTTTTCAATGACCCCATTGTGCACTAAGACAAAACGTCCTGTCTCAGAGCGGTGTGGGTGAGCGTTGTCTTCAGTTGGTTTCCCGTGAGTCGCCCAACGAGTATGTCCAATACCAGTTGTTCCCTCAACACCAGCTGTCTTAGCAGACAATTCTGCGATACGACCGACAGCCTTGACTAGATGGTTTTCAGCACCACCTAGGACAAAAATCCCCGCAGAATCATAGCCACGGTATTCGAGCTTTTCAAGCCCTTGAATCAAAATATCAGTTGCATTTGTGTTTCCAACAACACCAACAATTCCACACATAATATATACGACACAGACCAGCTGCGCTTTCTCCTTAAATTGGTATAGTCTGATTTTCGTTTTACAGAACCAGCAAAGACAGTATATACTTGTTTTTCTCACTTGTCAAGGATAAAAATTGGTATAGTTTTTCTATCTGGTATTTTATCAGAATTTCACTTGATACCTGACAAGTCAGCATCAATTACTTATAATAAAAAGAGGAGGTATTTGCCATGTGGTTTTTCTTCGCACTTTTATCGGCTGTCTTTGCAGCCTTAACGTCAATTTTAGCCAAGATTGGGATTGAGGGAGTTCCATCCAATCTAGCAACCGCTATTCGTACAGTCGTCATCATTCTTATGGCCTGGGCCATGGTTTTCTTGACCAATAGTCAGACCGAAATTATCAACATCAGTAAAAAAAGTTGGCTCTTTCTCATCTTATCAGGCTTGGCCACTGGCGCCTCCTGGCTCTGCTACTACAAAGCCCTACAGATGGGCAATGCAACTGAGGTATCTGCTGTCGATAAATTCAGTCTCGTCATTACCCTCGTTCTAGCCTTTTTCTTCCTACAGGATGTCCTGACGTTTAAAACAATTATTGGCTGTATCCTGATTACGATTGGGACCTTGGTGATGATATTGTAATAAAAAGTGAGATGAACACCATCTCACTCTTTTTATTCTTAAAATCCATTATGGTTGCTAAGTTCCTTGAACCAGTGGCCTGATTTTTTTAGACGACGTTCCTGTGTTTCCAAGTCAAGCTCAACCAAACCGTAGCGATTTTTATAGCTGTTGAGCCATGACCAGCAGTCGATAAAGGTCCAAATCAAGTAGCCCTTGCAGTTGGCCCCGTCTTCAATCGCACGGTGGAGTTCACGCAGATGCCCTTTGACAAAATCAATACGATAGTCGTCCTGAATCATGCCATTCTCACAGAACTTGTCTTCCCCTTCAACACCCATGCCATTCTCTGTCAACATCCACTCAATATTACCATAGTTTTCCTTGATATTTTGAGCGATATCATAAATCCCCTGCTCGTAGATTTCCCAACCGCGGTGAGGATTGATTTTACGGCCCGGCATGACGTAAGGTTCGTAGAAATGCTCTGGCAAAAGCGGGCTATCAGGATGTTTAGCAAAACGTGGCGCCATGACACGCAAAGGTTGGTAGTAGTTGACCCCAAGGAAGTCCACAGTATGATCACGAATGAGCTCCAACTCTTCTGCTGTAGAATCCGGCAACAAATCATGCTCTGCTAAAATCTCTACTAACTCTTCTGGATAAGCTCCCAAGACAGACGGGTCTAGGAAAGATTGGGCTTGGAAGAGGTCGGCAATGCGAGCAGCCTTGACATCCGCGGGATGCTGGCTACGTGGGTAAGCTGGTGTCAAGTTAAGGACAATCCCAATCTTAGAATCAGGCAAAATCTCATGACAGGCCTTAACCGCAAGACTGCTAGCCAATTGCGTATGATAAGCAACCTTAACCGCCGCCTTAGCATCTACCTTGTGAGGATAATGGGCATCATAAAAATAACCAAATTCTACGGGGACGATGGGTTCATTGAAGGTAATCCATTGGTCCACCAAGTCACCGTAAGTCTCAAAACAAAAACGAGCATAGTCTTCATAGGCCCTGACGGTTGCCTTATTTTCCCATCCATCCCCATCTTCTTGCAGGGCAAATGGCAGGTCAAAATGATAGAGATTGACTAAAAGACGAATTCCCTTGGCCTTAATGGCTTCAAAGACCTGACGATAAAAAGCCACCCCTTGTGGATTGACCTCTCCACAGCCTTGTGGGAAAATGCGAGACCACTGGATAGAAGTTCGGAAGGCTGTGTGACCAGTCTCTACCAAAAGCTCAATATCCTTTTCCCAGTTCTCATAGAAAGTCGATGTCTTGTCAGGTCCAATCCCATTGTAGTAGCGGTTTGGCTCCACCTGATACCAATAATCCCAGAGATTATCTCCCTTGCCATCACCTGGCACTCGTCCTTCTGTCTGTGGTCCAGAAGTGGAGGAACCCCAGACAAAATCCTTTGGAAATTTTAGCATAGCTTTACCTCTTCATTTACTCATTTCCCCCATTATATAGAAAAAACAAGGTAAAAACTAGTTACATTTTTGCCTTGTTTTTCTTCTGATTATAGTTTTTATTTCTTGCTTAGGATTTCAAGCGTTTCAAGCAAGTTATCTGCATGAACCTCGATGGTGTCACCAGTCGCTTTAATCTTAACTTCTACAATGCCATCGGCTGCTTTCTTCCCAACAGTAATGCGAATTGGCAACCCAATCAAGTCGCTATCGCTGAATTTGACTCCGACACGTTCGTTACGGTCATCTGTCAAGACTTCGTAACCAGCTCCCATCAAGTTGGATTCCAATTTTTCTGTTAAGGCTTGCGCTTCTTCATCTTTGACATTGACAGTGATCAAGTGCACATCAAATGGTGCCAATTCTTTAGGGAAGTTAACTCCCCAAGCATAACGGTATTCACCTTTTGGCGTTTTGTTAACAAAGAGGCGAGCGTGTTGCTCTATAACGGCTGAGAGGAGACGGCTAACACCGATACCGTAACAACCCATGATGATTGGCACAGCACGACCATTTTCATCCAAGACATCTGCTCCCATGCTTGCTGAGTAACGAGTTCCGAGTTTGAAGATGTGCCCAATTTCGATACCACGCGCAAAGTTAAGAACACCTTGTCCGTCTGGGGAAATTTCACCCTCACGAACTTCGCGAATGTCCACATATTCTGCAGTAAAGTCACGACCTGGGTTCACACCTGTCAAGTGATAGCCATCTTCGTTAGCACCTACAACAGCATTGCGAACATCTTGTACCTTACGGTCTGCAATGATTTTCACATTTTCTGGCAAACCAACTGGGCCAAGCGAACCAAAGCCGGCTTGAACAGCACTTGCGACTTCTTCTTCGCTCGCAACATCAAAGAAATCTGCTCCCAAGTGGTTTTTCAACTTAACTTCATTGAGTTGGTCATTTCCAACTAAAAGGGCTGCAACAAGTTCTCCATCTGCCATGTAGAAGAGAGTTTTAATCGTTTGCTCTTCTGGCACGTTAAGGAAGGCTGCCACTTCATCGATGGATTTAACACCTGGAGTTTCGACGCGAGTCACTTCTTCTTCCGCAACGACACGGTTGCTTGATTTGTACTCGTTTGTTGCCATTTCTAAGTTAGCTGCATAGCTAGACTCACTTGAGTAGGCAATGGTGTCTTCACCAGAAACCATCCATTTTAGCAATTCTGCCTTGATTTCTTCTTGCACTTCTGCAGGAATTTCATCAAATGAGGCAACTGACTTATCTAAGACAACCCAGCGGTCGAGGTCTGTACGAGCAGGAGTGATGGCCATAAATTCTTGGCTATCCTTACCACCCATGGCACCACCGTCACCGATGATAGCCTTGAAATCCAAACCACTACGAGTGAAAATTCGTTCATAGGCCGCCTTGTACTCGTCATAAGTCACATCCAAACTATCGTAATTAGCATGGAAACTATAGCCATCTTTCATGATAAATTCACGCGTACGGAGAAGTCCGTTACGTGGACGTTTTTCATCACGGTATTTCGGTTGGATTTGGTAAAGGTTGAGTGGCAATTGCTTGTAAGATTTCACAGAGTCACGAACAATAGCTGTAAAAGTTTCTTCGTGTGTCGGACCTAGGATAAAGTCTGACTTTTCACGATTTTTCAGTTTATAAAGGTCTTCACCATAGGTTTCATAACGACCTGATTCGCGCCAGAGATCGGCACTGAGAAGGGCAGGAGCCAACATTTCCACCGCACCAATCTTATCAAACTCTTGGCGCATGATGTTCTTAGCCTTTTCAATCACACGGTTAGCAAGTGGTAGGTAAGAATAAACACCGGCAGAAACTTGACGAACATAGCCAGCACGCAACATAAGGGCGTGGCTGATAACTTGAGCATCGCTTGGCATTTCGCGAAGCGTAGGGATTAGCATTTTACTTTGTTTCATAATATTCCTCGATTATCTAAAAGAAGAGTCGCATAATGTCATTCCAGGTCACAGCTAGCATCAAGACAACCATGATAACTACACCAGCCATGGTGACATAGGTTTCAATTTCTTGTTTAAGGGGTTTCTGGCGGATAGCCTCTAGGATATTGAGCACAATCTTTCCACCATCCAAAGCCGGGATCGGAATCAAATTAAAAATCCCGATATTGATGGAAATCATAGCTAGGAAGTAGAGGACATTCTCAATTCCATTTTTAGCAGCATCGCTACTTGCCTTAAAAATAGCAACGGGACCACCGAGTTTGTTCAAATCTGGATGGAAAATCAAGTTTTTCAGAGCCGAAAGGATACGAAGTCCTGAGTCAGCTGCAGTTGTAAATCCACCAACAAACATGGATAGAAAGTCTGACTTGACTCCCGGTTGAACCCCAAGAATATAACGTCCTTGATTCTCTTCTGGAGTCACCGTGACTTGTTTTTCGCTACCATTTTCAGAAATGGTCACATCTAAGGTCGGGGCTGTCTTGTCCTTGGTATCTGCTTCAACAGCCTGGGTCAAGTCTTGCCAATTCTTAACCTCATGCGAGCCGACCTTGGTAATTTGGGCGGTTTCAGCCACACCCACCTTAGCCAGAGCACCCTCTGGCATGACATGAAAGAGATTGGTCTGAGTATCTCTAACACCGCCCTGCAAAAAGATCAAGATCCAAAAAACAACAACACCTAAGATAAAGTTATTCATGGGACCTGCAAAGTTGGTGATGAGCTTGCCCCAGATAGAAGCATTTTGATACTGTACATCCAGAGGGGCGATACGTACTTCGGTACCATCTGCCTCAACAACTGTTGCATCGTGATCTACTGCAAAAATCTTTTCTTCTTCCAAGACCAACCCCTTGATAAAGAGCTTGTCTTCAAAGTCAAACTGAGTTACCTGCATAGGAAGAGCCGTTTGATCCAGTTTCTTTCCTGAGAGGTTGATCCGTTTGACCTTACCATCGTCGGCAAGTGTTAAACTGACTGGAGTTCCTGTCTTGATTTCTGTCGCATCATCACCCCAGCCTGCCATACGAACATAGCCTCCTAGAGGAAGGATTCGAATGGTATAAGCAGTGCCATCCTTACCGATATGGGAAAAAATCTTGGGCCCCATACCAATGGCAAATTCACGAACTAAAATGCCTGATTTCTTGGCAAAATAAAAATGTCCAAACTCATGCACCACCACTATAATCCCAAAAACGAGGATAAAGGTTAGCAATCCAATCATTCAAAATTCCTTTCTTTAAAACAGGCCAAATAAGTGCATCATTGGAAACACAACCAACATGCTGTCAAAGCGATCCAACACACCACCATGTCCAGGGATAAATTTTCCAGAATCCTTGACACCGAAATGGCGTTTCATGGCACTCTCAATCAAGTCACCAAACTGGCCTGCCACACTGAAGAAGGCGGCAAAAAGACTCATCCTATAAATTCCATAGGGAAGAGCAACTGTACTGTCCACTAGCATGAAGAGTACTGTTATCAGTACCGCACCTAGAATACCCCCAACAAAGCCCTCAATACTCTTATTAGGAGAAACCCTCGGGGCTAACTTATGCTTACCAAAATTCACCCCCGTCAGATAAGCTGCACTATCTGTCGCCCAAACGATAAAGAGAGCCAGAAGAACCTTATCAAATCCAGCTATACGAGCATCTAGTAAGGCATTGAAACCAAAACCAACATAAAAACTCACAGCAATCGGAAAGACAGCATCTTCAATTGTATAGTTTTTACTGAAAACGGTTGTCCCTAACATTATTGTAATCAAAACACTGTAGGCAACTACATTGCCATCAACCGGCAAAAAAGTTAGGTAATTTTCTAAGGGGATTGTGAGAGCAAAGGTTGCAAGGAGGGTCAAGGTGCCCTCAATGGTCATAGTCTTTAGTCCCTTCATGTGCAGGAGCTCATGAACAGCCAGCATAGCTATCAAGCCAATCCCTATCTGCAACAGGAGCCCGCCAACAAACAAGACGGGAAGGAAGATAAGCAGAGCCAGTCCGGCAAACAGTGTCCTCTCTTGTAAATCCTTGGTCATATTTTCTCCTAAACTCCTCCAAATCGGCGATGACGACGATTATAGGCAAGAATTGCTTCCTGTAAGGCTGCCTCGTCAAAATCAGGCCACAGGGTATCCGTAAAATAGAGCTCACTATAGGCTCCCTGCCATGGAAGGAAATTGCTCAAGCGTAATTCTCCACTGGTACGAATAATCAAGTCCGGATCTCGCACATCCTTAGGTAAATGTTGAGTGAAGAGATAGTTGCCAATCAATTCCTCTGTGATATCACCCGGATTGATTTTCGCATCTAAAACATCCTGAGAAATCAGCTTAACAGCCTGTGTAATCTCAGCACGTCCACCATAGTTAAGAGCAAAATTGAGAATCAAACCCGTATTGTTCTTAGTCAATTCCTCTGCTTTTGCCAAAGCTTCAAAAGTCTGCTTAGGCAAACGGTCTGTCTCCCCAATCATCTGAATCTTAACGTTATTTGCGTGCAATTCAGGGACATAGTTATCATAAAATTCGACTGGCAAGTTCATGATAAACTTGACTTCTTGATCTGGACGCGTCCAATTTTCCGTAGAAAAAGCATAGACCGTAATAACCTTAACGCCCAGTTTGTTGGCCGCCTTGGTCACCTTTTGAAGGGATTCCATCCCTGCCTTGTGTCCGAAAACCCGTGGTTGCATGCGTCTTTTAGCCCAGCGACCATTTCCATCCATGATGATGCCAATATGATTAGGAACCTGTATTGGAACCTCTACTTCTGCAGCTTTATCTTTCTTAAAAAATCCAAACATGATCTTATTCCTATTCAAAAATCTATCGTTTTATTATACCATACTTCCCTATTTTCTTCTATTGCTAAGTTACTATCATTACTTGTAAGTAACAAAAAATAAGCCGCCTGATTGGGCGACTTTATTTTATAGGGAGATTATTATGAAAAAGTTTTAGGAGTTTAAGTTAAGTTCCTCTTAACTTATGGGCTTAGTATACCGTTCCTAACTTAAACTTTTCTTAAGTTTTTTGAAAAAGTGAGATTTTCCCATTTTTCTTGCCAATTTTTCTTGGACAAGCGTTCCTGATAGAGCTCCATCCGGTCCTCATTCTCTAAAAAATGAGGAGTCGGAGAAACTTGAAACTTTAAAACATCCTCTAAACCATAAGGCGCAAAGAGCTCTAAAGTTGCATTTGCATGCAAGCGAAGCCCTATCGCCGTACAGCGTTCAAGATACTTAGCCATCGCATCACAGGAACTGGTATAGGGCATAGTGTGGGGACTGTGCAGATGCATATAGACCTGATTTTTCAACTCCCACTGATACTGAGGGAAATCTTCTCTCAGCTTTTTCTCTAGGGATACTGTTTCCTCATAAGAAACATCTGGATCAAAGAAAATCACATCCACGTCCGTTTCATGATCAAAAGGCGATTTGTCTGACAAGAGATTCCAGATGAAATTCCTGACAGAACCTGCTGCCAACCACGAATCTTTCAGACCAAGGTTACGAATGATGGTCAGAATAGTCATCATATCTGGATTTTCTCTGAAAGCATCTAGAATTTCTTGCTCATTTTTCATTGTATTCATAGCCTAAATGCTCATATGCCTTAGCTGTCGCCACCCGTCCAGAACGAGTTCGCATGATAAATCCTTTCTGGATGAGGTAGGGTTCGTACATATCTTCGACCGTCTCACGCTCCTCGGCAATATTAACAGAAAGAGTTCCTAAACCGACAGGACCACCACCGTACATCTCAATCATGGTACGAAGAATCTTTTGATCCACATAGTCCAAGCCTTCATGGTCAACATCTAGCATGGTTAATGCCTTATCGGTAATCACATCATCGATAACCCCATCCCCCATAATCTGGGCAAAGTCGCGCACGCGCTTAAGGAGACGATTGGCGATACGAGGGGTTCCTCGACTACGTAAGGCCAACTCAGCTGCAGCTTCATGAGTGATTTCTATCTCAAAAATATCTGCTGTCCGCTCAACAATTTCCGTCAAGTCGGCGTGGGCATAGTATTCCATATGACCCGTAATCCCAAAACGTGCCCGTAGAGGATTTGAGAGCATCCCCGCACGTGTCGTTGCACCAATCAAGGTAAAAGGTGGCAAGTCCAGATGAACACTGCGACTACCTTCACCAGCCCCAATCATGATATCAATGTAGAAGTCCTCCATGGCACTATAGAGCACCTCTTCCACCGACATGGGCAGGCGATGAATCTCGTCAATAAAGAGAACGTCTCCAGGCTCCAAATCATTCAAAATCGCTACCAGATCACCCGCTTTTTCAATGACAGGACCTGACGTTTGCTTGAGATTGACTCCCAGTTCATTGGCAATAACAAAGGCCATGGTCGTTTTCCCCAAACCTGGAGGCCCAAATAAGAGTACATGATCCAGTGCTTCATCCCGCATTTTGGTAGCTTCGATAAAGATTTGCAGCTGGTCCTTGACCTTGTCCTGCCCGATATATTCACGTAAATACTGAGGACGGAGCGTACGTTCTACTAACTCCTCATCCCCCATAATTTCATTGTCTAAAATTCTACTCATGGCTCTATTATATCAAAAATCCAAGACACAAACAAAAAAGCCACCTGATTGGGTGGCCTCTTTAGGGAGATTATTATGAAAAAGAAAAGTTTAGGATTTCATTAAATAAAGTTAGGAGGTCTTTATTTAATGATTATATGATACAAGATGAATCTTAAAGCTAACTTAACTTTTTCTTTGATTTATCATTTTTTAAAAATTTTTTTCCAAATGGATTTTTCCTCTCCAAGTCATAAAAAAGCCACCTGATTGGGTGACTTCTTTAGGAGATTATGATGAAAAAGAAAAGTTTGGGATTTCATTAAATAAAGGGTACTCAATGAAAATCGAAATCAGACTAGGCAGATAGGCGCAAGCATAACGATAGTTAGCTAAGTCGACTCTAACGAAGGTTGATGAGATTTTCGAAGAGTATTAGGAGGTCTTTATTTAATAACTATATAATACACGAGGAGACTTAAACTTTACTTAAGAAAAAATGATTTTTTTATCTTTTTCGATCCACCCAAATCATTCCTGTACAATCATAAGTAGACAAGGTTTCAAATCCCAGAGAACGATAGAATCCCAAGGTTTTTTCTGTCTGTTCGGTCACTAGTTGGACTTGATAGGCATCTTTGAAGTCACCTAAAGCCTCTTTCATCAAGTTGCTACCAATCCCTTGGCGTTGATAGCTAGGCAAAACGATCAAATCCTGGACAAAAACCGATGAAAAACCATCTCCGACCAAACGAACCAAGCCCACCACGGCATCACCATCAAGTGCCAGATAAATCGCTAATGAGTGAGACAAGGCTCTCTCCAGCATCTGAGGTTGATGTGTATAATTTGTCCAACCGACTGCCTGATAGAGATGCAAAGCATCCTCTAACTTGACAACTTCTTGCTTTTTAACGGTAATCATGTCATCACCTCTTAGAGTTCTCTCAAGCTCTTATACTGGCACCCATTTTTATCAAAATTTTCAGGAGCCAACCATGCTTCCAAACGAGCTTTGACTTGAGGCCAGTCCTTATCAATCATAGACAACCAATCCGTATCTCTAGTTCGCCCCTTATAAACGACAGCCTGACGGAAGGTCCCTTCATAGACAAAGCCTAAACGTTCCGCAGCTCGTCTTGATGGAAGATTTAGAGCATCGCATTTCCACTCGTAGCGACGATAGTTAAGCTCCTCAAAAACATAGTGCGCCAAGAGATAATGGGCTTCTGTCCCTATTCGTGTCCCCTTGAGCTCTGGAGAAAAGATAACAGTCCCAACTTCAACTATGCGATTGTTTTGGTCAATGCGCATGAGCGAAAAAGTTCCCAAGGCCTTGCCCGTCTCCCTATCCAAGATAGCATAGAAAAAACGATCCTTACGAGCCAACATCTGGTTTAAAAGGCTGATTAGTTCCTCCATATCTGCCACTGGCTCCTGAAAGAGGTAAGTCCACATCTCCCGAGGCGTATCTGGACCATAGACAGCTAATAGATCCTCCGCATGCTTTTCCACCGAAAGAGCCTCTATCCGAGCGTAGCGCCCTTCTAAGAAATCAATAGCAGGCAATTTACCTGGTGTATAACCTTCCATTGGCTCACCAATCATCTGACCATATTCATTTACTGGCATCGTTTTTCTCCTTGTTTTACGCTGAAAATACTATATCCTAAATTGCTCTATATGGAAACTAGCACTCTCCTCAAACCTCATCCTCAACACTACATTAGTGATTCGTTTTCTTTCTTTTATCTTCTAAGGCTTGATTAATTCGTTGGGTGAGTTTGTGAGTTTGCCAGATCTGGTACAACCATATCAGTCCATAAATTAACAAGAAAAAGAACCACAACAAGGGACTCAACAATGCTGAACCCCAGCCAAAAAATAGGTAGGTTAATACTAAAATAGTAGCTGTCGCTAATAAATGAACTCCTACACGCATACTATAAGCAAGAAACTCTAGCCTTTCAAGGATTAAGGTCAATACCCCCATAATTCCGCTCATCAAAAACAAAGCTAGAATATTCTTTGTCGTTGGTGCAGGATAGGTAATACCTGAATAAAACTGAACCAATAACACCAAACTCAAATAAACAAAGGAGGCCGTCCGCATTCCCGATACAAAATAAGCAATCAATCGCTTCATGATTTTCTCCTATAAACCTAGATAATCCATTAAGGACTTAACGTATTTCCGACTCACACTAGATTTGATACCCCGAGTCATCTTAGCCATCATGTTCCCTGAAAAGCTATCCGATAATGACTCTAGATGGTCAATGTTTATAACTGAATGACGTGATATCTGTATGAAGTTACGCCGGTTAATCCGATTCTGAAAGTTTATCAATGTTTCCTTAGTTTTATAAATCCCGTCTACCGTATAAATGGTCAACAAATTCTTATCGATATCTGCTAGAATAAGATCCTCAATTTTTACCATAACCAGATGATCATCCGTTCGAATAGGAATGACCACCTGATTAGTCGTTGAAAATTGTTCTAAATACTCCATGACTTCTCTTGCTTGGTCAGTTAACTGAGCTGCCTGAATTAAAATGTGTGGGTCTTTTTCTGAAAACTCTGTCTTCATTTCAAAACGAATCTTCATTTTCTCTCCAATACATCTTTATTTTCTCTTGCTAAACACTTTAACAAATAAAAGCCAAAGAAGAATAGCGACGAGACTGATAATAACCACTATAAAGTATGTTTCTCCCTTTGTCAATAGTTCTTGCCAGTTGATTTGGATTCCCATTTTTTCTTGAAATTCCTGTAACAGACTGTTGTTTCCTGAAAATGCGGTCTCTAACTGCTCTTTCATTAAGACTTGTCGATAAAGAGAAGCAATATAAGTTGCAGGGGTACATTTCATGAAAAGCTGTGCAGAATCAGGTAATACTCCAATAGGGATATAAGTTCCTACTAAAAATCCAGAAGCAGTTCCCACTATCGTTGCCAGTTTCCCAAGGCTATCTACAGATTGAAAACGGTAAATCAAGAGAACATTTACCAAACTTGAAAGCAGACTGCTTAACAACATAATCAAAGCGATTTCCGGTAAATGACTGATAACTGGGCTCTCTTTAAAATAAAAACTCATAACAGCATACATAAACACCTGCATGACAAAAGAAATGACAATACTACTGATTAGATAGGACGTCTGTAAGCCCCAGTTACCTAAATCTGTCAAGAAGAGATCTTGATCCACTTGATTTTCACGATCCTGTACCATTTGTGTAAGAGCCGTAAAACTGGTTGTCATCCCAGTCACAGCCAAGGTCCCACCCATCAGCCAGTTATTTAAAAGGTTCGTATTATCAGGGAGTTGGGACCAAGCATCCGTCAAGTTCTTCTGCAAAAAAATGATATAAAGGAGGAAGGAAATCAATGCCCCCAATAATGAGAAAAATACTCCCGAACGATTACGAAAATATAAGATAAAATTCCGTTTCAATAAAGCTAGCATTAGCGAACCTCTCTTCCTGTAAGTGCAATAAAGGCATCATCCATAGTACCTGGGCGAAACTCAAAAGAATCAATTTCTTCTCGAACTTTTGCCAAATATTCAATGGCTTCCTGTGACGTCCTTGGATAAAAAAGATATTCCAACTCGTTTTCTTCCTCTACTGTCATTCCAGTCTGTAGCAACTTTTCTAAATCTTTCATTTCCTTAAAACGAATTTTTAGGATATTAGATGCATACTGACTTTTAATAGCAGTCGCAGAACCTTGCGCAATCACTTTCCCATGATCAACGATATAGATCTGATCCGCTTCATCTGCTTCATCCAGATAATGAGTCGTTAAGATAATAGTCATCCCTTCATCCTTTTGTAGTCGATACAGTAGATCCCAGATGGATTTGCGAGTCTGAATATCAAGACCTGTCGTTGGTTCATCCAAGAAAAGAATATCTGGTCGCGAAAGAAGAGCACGCGCAATATCAACCCGACGTTTTTGTCCACCTGACAAGGTTCCATAGAGTTGTTTCTGGAAAGCCGTCAAACCCAGTTGATGGATCAAATCATCCACACGACTTGCTGCAATCTCCTTATACTGTTGAGCACGAATCGTGAGATTTTCCCTAACCGTCAACATCTCATCCAGTACACTAGCTTGAAAAACAACTCCAATTTTCGTATTTGGCGCATATCGAATCTGACCTTGTGTCGGATTTTTCAAACCGATTAACATGGAAATAGTGGTTGATTTCCCTGCACCATTGGGTCCCAAAATAGCATTGAAACTTCCTTTTTCAAACTCTAACTGAATATCATCGACAGCCATATGATTACCGTACCGTTTAGTCAAATGTTTAGCTTGTAAAATCATATTTTCCCCTCCTCTTTACCTCACTAGTTTAACAAAAAGAATGAAAGAAAAATCGACTTTTGAGATAAACAGTTAAAATGAAAGGACAAGTGGTAAAATAATGGGGGCTAAGTTAAAGTGGTTCAGGCTGCAACCGTTTTTCTCCTATCGAATCACTAGAGGAAGTTTAAAATCACTTACAACCAAACATTATTTTTTAAAACATGCGCTATAAAAGAGGTGTTTTACCACATCTAGCAGAAAAAGCCAAAAGTCGGTAGTATTGTTCTCACCAAAGCAAACAATAAAAAATGAATCAGAAATCATGACACACACTCCCTTCTAGTAAAATGAAAATGCTGAATGGGGCAGGATTGAATTTGAAGTAAGCAAGTATGGTCCTGAATTTGAAACTGCCATTAACGATAAGTCTATCTATTAGGAAAGAAATCTTCAATACAAGCAAAAACAGCTCTTGTTATCCAAGAAGAGCTGTTCTATTTTATGAAAGAGAGAGTCACTAGTGCCCCTTGTGCTTCTCTCTACGTTTTTGCTGTTTGCGTTCAAATTTCTCTTGCTTGAGCAATTGCTTTTGGAGACTAGACTGTTGTTTTGAATGCTTTTTTTGTTCCTCGTGCTGCAACTGTAAAAGCTCTTGTGACTTAGAAGAAACTTTCTGCTTCACCTGTTTCTTTACAGCTCGCTGCAGACGCTTCGGATTCTTAATCTTCACATGCTGTTTGACTGTCGCCTCTGGACTAAAAGATAACCGAACAAACTGAGTCTGTAAAAGTTTCAAAATTTCATCCTCTTTTGGTTCCTGACCAAATGTCACTCGACAAACTTGATAAGTTCCCTCGTACTCTTGTTCAAACAATCCATGCCAAAATCCATCTTCAAAATAAACTGTCAAGCCAATTGAAACGATTTCCACGACAGCACCTCCTTAAATCTATCCCTAAGAATGGACAATCAAGGAGGAAGGTTACTGATAGGCTTGCCTACGTCTGGACTACCAACCAGAACTGTGTTTTTATCTTAGTTGGGACTATTATAGCATAATCCAATTTAAAAATCCTCCAGATTCTAAATCTGAAGGATTCTTTTCTTATTTAACAACGATATTAACGAGTTTGTTAGGTACCGCAATCACTTTCACGATTTCCTTACCATCGATCTCTGCTTTGACTTTTTCGTCAGCAAGAGCAATTTCTTGCAATTCTTCGCGTGATAGATCTTTAGCAACCATGAGTTTGGCACGGACTTTTCCTTTGATTTGGACGACGATTTCAATTTCGTCTTCAACCAATTTGCTTTCGTCCCATGTTGGCCAAGCTACGTAAGAGATGGACTCACCTGTTGCTGCAACAGTTTGCCAGAGCTCTTCTGCCAAGTGAGGCGCAAATGGTGCAATCAATTGGATAAAGCCTTTGGCGTAGTCCACATAAAGCTTGTCTTCTTTGTTAGCAGCGTTGACAAAGACCATCAGTTGGGCAATGGCTGTGTTGAACTTCATAGACTCGATTTGCTCTGTTACAGACTTAACAGTTTCGTTATAAACTTTGTCCAGAGCACCATTGTTTTCCGTAACGATTTCTTTACTTGTAATCAAACGGTAAACACGGTCGAGGAACTTACGGCTTCCTTCTAGACCTTCTTCTGACCAAGCGATAGAAGCATCAAGTGGTCCCATGAACATTTCATAGACACGAAGGGTATCGGCACCGTATTGTTCCACCACATCATCTGGGTTGACCACGTTCTTAAGTGATTTAGACATCTTGGCTGGTGCTTGCTCCAACTCTTCTCCTGTTTCCACATGGAAGAAGGAACCATCACGTTTTTCAACCTTATCAGTTGCCACAAGAGCCCCGCGGTGGTCACGGTAGCTTGTTCCCAAAATCATTCCTTGGTTAAAGAGTTTTTGGAATGGTTCCTTAGTCGGAACAACACCGAGGTCATAGAGGAATTTATGCCAGAAACGAGCGTAAAGCAAGTGAAGCACAGCGTGTTCTGCACCACCCACATAGATATCGACTGGCAACCATTGTTTGAGGAGATCCTCATCAGCCAATTTCTCAGTATTGTGTGGGTCAATATAACGGAGGTAGTACCAGCTTGAACCAGCCCATTGTGGCATAGTGTTTGTTTCACGACGACCCTTGACGCCATCTTCACGCGTCACTTCAAGCCAGTCGGTCAAGTTAGCCAATGGGCTTTCCCCAGTACCTGAAGGACGGATATCTTTGGTGACTGGCAAGACAAGTGGCAATTCACTTTCAGGAACAGCTGTTGAAGTCCCATCTTCCCAATGAATGATTGGGATTGGCTCACCCCAGTAACGTTGACGGCTAAAGAGCCAGTCGCGGAGACGGTAGGTAACCTTCTCTTGACCACAACCTTTTTCTTCCAACCAAGCTACAATTTTAGCAATCGCTTCTTCTTTGTTCAGTCCATCTAGGAAATCAGAGTTGACGTGAAGACCGTCTTCTGTGTAAGCAGCCTCTTCAACGTTTCCACCTTCAAGCACTTCTACGATTGGAAGGTCAAATTGTTTGGCAAATTCCCAGTCACGTTGGTCATGGGCAGGCACAGCCATGACAGCACCTGTTCCATAACTAGCAAGAACATAGTCCGCGATCCAGATTGGGATTTCCTTTCCATTGACAGGATTGATGGCATAAGCACCAGTCCAAACCCCTGTTTTTTCCTTGGCAAGGTCGGTACGAGCCAAGTCAGACTTGAGACTAGCTTGGTGTTTGTAGTCAGCTACTGCCTCAGCTTGCTCTGGGCTTGTGATAGCATCTACTAGTTCATGCTCAGGAGCCAAAACGGTAAAGGTCGCACCGAAAAGAGTATCCGGACGAGTAGTAAAGACAGTGAATTCCTTGTCAGTCCCTTTCACTTTAAAGGTGACATTGGCACCAGTTGATTTCCCGATCCAGTTGCGTTGCATATCCTTGATAGACTCTGGCCAATCAAGGTCATCCAAGTCATGGAGTAAGCGCTCCGCATAGGCAGTGATTTTGAGCATCCATTGGCGCATTGGTTTGCGGACAACTGGATAGCCTCCACGCTCAGAAGTTCCGTCAGGAAGGACTTCTTCGTTAGCGATAGCTGTTCCTAGTTCCTCAACCCAGTTTACTGGGACTTCCGCTTCATAAGCCAAGCCTTTCTCGTAAAGTTTGGTGAAGATCCACTGAGTCCACTTATAGTAGTTTGGATCCGTTGTATTGACTTCACGATCCCAGTCATAAGAGAAGCCAAGCGCATTGATTTGGCGTTTGAAGTTGGCAATATTTTCAGCTGTAAATTCTGCTGGGTCATTCCCCGTATCCATGGCGTATTGTTCTGCAGGCAAACCAAAGGCGTCCCACCCCATTGGGTGAAGGACATTGTAGCCTTGCGCACGTTTGTAACGGCTGAGAATATCCGTTGCTGTATAGCCTTCTGGATGTCCTACGTGCAATCCAGCTCCTGAAGGATATGGGAACATATCGAGAGCATAGAACTTCGGTTTTGAAGCGTCTGTTCCTGTCTTAAATGTATGATGTTCTGCCCAGTAGCCCTGCCACTTAGGCTCAATTTCTTTATGATTGTAAAAACTCATGCTATTTCTCCAATTGTATGATGTTACTATTATACCATTTTTAGGGGAATTTGAAAGACGAGAAATGTTCTTTTAGACTTGGATAACAAGAAATACTGAGTCGCAAATCCACCTTATTTAACAGGAAAAAAATTAGCCCCTAATCGGAGCTAACTTCTATCAATTTTTTATTTCTTCCATCTTCTCACGTCCGAGCTCTCGATAACTACGGTCACCAACAACCTCAACGCTAAACTGACCGTCCTCATATTCAAGAATCGTCACGCTACCATTATCGAGACCATGCGGATGCATACCATTAATCAAATAAACAATGGTCCCAATGGTCATTCCATGGCTCACAACGAGGGCATTACCCCCACCTTGTTCTTCCATTTCTTTAGCAATCGCTTCAAAGCCTTCCTTGATTCGACTACTGAGTTTTTCCCAACCTTCAGCCCAGCCAGCTGTATCAACTTCTACCAAACCCTCAGCCAGTTCAGCATAAGACAATTGGTGAACATGGTCCACATTGAAAATTCTCGGAATCAAGCCCATAAAGAGGTCCCCATCATAGGCCCCATCAAAACTACCAAAACACCACTCACGGATTCGCTTATCCATGCGGTAAGGGATTTTTCCCTCCAAACCAAGTTCTTCTAGGATAATTCCCATAGTTTGAATGGTGCGCCCTGAATCACTGGAATAAGCGCGGTCAAATTGTAAACCAGACTCTCTCAAGCCAATTCCCAGTTCATGGATTCCCAACTCACCTTCTGCGGTTAGAGGCGTATCACTCCATCCTTGAGCACGTCCAATCGTGTTAAACATCGTTTTCCCATGACGGACCAAATACAATCTTACTTTAGACATTTTCTATCCTCCATTTTCTTCTATTATATCATGGATCAAAGAAATATTCGGCTTTCAAAAGCAAAGCCAACATTTGTAAATTATCCAAAAGAAAAGCTACCCTCATGGTAGCTTCCCTAGGAGATTATTATGAAAAAGTTTAGGATTTCTATTAAATAAAGTTAGGAGGTCTTTATTTAATGATTATAGTATACACAGTCATCCTTAAACTCAACTTAAATCTTCTCTCTTTTTTATTAATTTTTAAAACTATGGATTGGAGCTGGGATTTGCCCACCGCGAGAGATGAAATCAACAGACGAAGCCCCGTTGACCTTCATTACTGGAGCTGTCCCTAGCAAGCCACCAAACTCGATCATATCGCCTTCTTTGCCCTTTGGAATAATACGGACAGCCGTTGTTTTCATGTTAATAACACCAATGGACGCCTCATCCGCAATCATAGCTGCAATGGTTTCAGCAGGCGTATCTTCTGGAATGGCAATCATATCCAGTCCAACTGAACAGATAGCCGTCATGGCTTCTAGTTTCTCTAAATTCAGAGAACCATCTTGCACCGCAGCAATCATCCCCTCATCTTCAGAAACGGGGATAAAAGCACCTGACAAGCCACCGACTTGGTTACAAGCCATCACTCCGCCCTTCTTAACTTGGTCATTCAAAAGAGCGAGGGCAGCCGTCGTCCCATGTGTACCAACTGTTTCTAGGCCCATTTCCTCAAGGACACGAGCCACAGAATCACCAACCGCAGGAGTTGGCGCCAAGCTTAGGTCGACAATTCCAAAGTCAACACCAAGGCGTTCACTCGCCATTTGCCCAACCAATTGACCGATACGAGTAATCTTGAAGGCCGTTTTCTTGACTGTTTCCGCTACTACATCAAAGCTCTGTCCACGAACTTTTTCCAAGGCACGCTTGACCACACCAGGACCCGAAACCCCGACATTGATGATAACATCTGCTTCGCCAACACCATGAAAGGCCCCTGCCATAAAAGGATTGTCCTCAACAGCATTAGCAAATACGACCAACTTGGCCGCACCCATATCTGATAGCGCAGCTGTTTCCTTGATGATACGTCCCATATCAGCGACCGCAGTCATGTTGATACCTGACTTGGTCGAGCCGATATTGACGGACGAACAAACCTTGTCTGTCTCAGCTAGAGCGCGGGGGATAGAATTGATGAGAACCTCATCTCCTTTTTGGTAGCCTTTTTGTACCAAAGCTGAGAATCCACCGATAAAGTCAACACCAATCTCCTTGGCAGCCCTATCAAGAGCCTTTGCCAAAACAACATAGTCTGTCGCATCAGTCGCAGCACCAATCAAGGAAATCGGAGTCACCGATACCCGTTTATTAACAATAGGAATCCCAAGTTCTGCAGCAATTTCATCTCCCACAGCCACTAGATTTGCAGCTTTAGTGGTGATTTTTTGGTAAATTTTTTCAGCAGCACGTTCGATGTCTGGATCAATACAGTCCAAAAGGGAAATCCCCATGGTGATAGTTCTGATATCGAAGTTCTGCTCTTCGATCATGGCAATGGTTTCCGTAACTTGTCTAATATCCATGGCTACCTCCTAGATATTGTACATAGCGTCAAAAATCGCTGCACTTTGAATATTGATTTTAACATTCAAGGTCTGACCGAAAGTTTCAAACTCATTTCGCAGATAAGTGAAATCCTGTTTTTCGTCACTAGAAACGACCGCCATCATGGTAAAGTATTCATCCAGTACTGTTTGAGAAATATCGTCAATATTCAAACCCAACTCTGCAATCTTAGTAGACACACCTGCAACAATCCCAGCCTTGTCCTTACCAACCACTGTAATAATAGCCTTCATCCTTATACCCCATTTCTACAATTTTTAGAAAACCTGAACGTTTTTGATTTTCTTTTTTCCTAGTATAGCATATTTCCATAGAAAATACTAAAAAACGCCTGCTTACGAAGTTGTTCTTAAGAAAAAAACAATTTCGTAAACAAGCGTCTACCCTATCAAATGATGATGAGTGTTCCCGCTAGGACCGAAGTCCCAGCGGTAGACCAGAGCTAGACTAAGAGCACAAGACTCCATCATCATAACACTCAACAAAATTGATGATTTTATACTAATTCGATGATCGCCATTGGCGCAGCATCACCACGACGTGGTTCAGTTTTAAGGATACGAGTGTATCCACCGTTACGTTCAGCATAACGAGGTGCGATTTCTGAGAACAATTTTTGAAGTGCTGTAGTAGAAGTGTACTTATCAGTTGCTTCATCATAGTTTTCAGATGCGATTTCATTACGTACGAAAGCAGCTGCTTGACGACGTGCATGCAAATCACCACGTTTACCTAGAGTAATCATTTTTTCAACAGTTTTACGGATTTCTTTAGCACGAGCTTCAGTTGTCACGATTGATTCGTTGATCAAAAGGTCAGTTGTCAAATCGCGAAGCATTGCTTTACGTTGTGAGCTAGTGCGTCCTAGTTTACGGTAAGCCATGTATTCCTCCTTTATTTATCTTTTAATCCAAGACCCAAGTCAATGAGTTTGAGTTTCACTTCTTCCAAACTCTTACGTCCAAGATTTCGTACTTTCATCATCTCTGCTTCAGATTTTTCTGTCAAATCATGCACCGTATTGATACCGGCACGTTTCAAACAGTTATATGAACGCACAGACAAGTCCAGTTCCTCAATCGTACGATCCAAAATACGGTCATCCGATTCAGTATCAGCTTCTTTCATCACTTCTGCAGATTTAGCAATCTCTGTAAGATTTGTAAACAAATCAAGATGTTCTGTCAAGATACGTGCTGAAAGCCCTAAAGCATCTTCTGGAATAATTGTTCCATTTGTCAAGATTTCAAGGGTTAATTTGTCAAAACCATCGTTGCTACCTACACGAGCAGGCTCTACTTGATAGTTGACTTTTGTAACCGGTGTATAAATAGAATCTACAGCAAGTGTTCCAACTGGCGCATTATCTTTTTTGTTTTCATCAGCAGGTACATATCCACGACCACTGTTAACAGTCATTGTCGCCTTTAGAGAAGAACCTTCACCGATTGTAAAGAGATAATGATCTGGATTTACAATCTCAATATCACTGTCAGTCAAAATATCTCCAGCTGTAATTTCAGCAGGACCTTCAACGTCAAGCTCAATGATTTTTTCGTCTTCAACGTATGATTTCACTGCAATCCCTTTAATGTTCAGAATGATTTGCATCACGTCTTCACGAACACCTGGAACTGTGTCAAACTCATGTAACACACCATCAATGTTGATAGATGTCACAGCTGCCCCTGGTAGAGAAGCTAGTAGTACACGACGAAGAGAGTTACCAAGAGTTGTACCGTAGCCACGTTCAAGTGGTTCGATTACAAACTTGCCATAATCTTTATTTTCATCAATTTTTGTTATATTTGGTTTTTCAAACTCAATCATTTAGTTACTCCCTCTTAAACGAAAAGCAGTGTAATGCGATGATTATACACGGCGACGTTTTGGAGGACGAGCACCATTGTGTGGCACTGGAGTCACATCACGAATTGCTGTTACTTCAAGACCAGCGGCAGCAAGCGCACGAATAGCTGACTCACGACCAGAACCTGGACCTTTTACAGTAACTTCAACTGATTTAAGACCGTGTTCTTGTGCAGATTTAGCAGCAGCTTCAGAAGCCATTTGAGCAGCGAATGGTGTAGATTTACGAGAACCTTTGAAACCAAGAGCACCAGCTGATGACCAAGCAATTGCATTACCATGCACATCAGTAATCATAACAATAGTGTTATTAAATGTAGCGTGAATATGAGCAATACCAGATTCGATATTCTTTTTCACACGACGTTTACGTGTTGGTTTAGCCAAGACTTTTACCTCCTATATTATTTTTTCTTACCAGCAATCGCAACAGCTTTACCTTTACGAGTGCGAGCGTTATTTTTAGTGTTTTGTCCACGGACAGGAAGTCCACGACGGTGACGAATACCACGGTATGAACCGATTTCCATCAAACGTTTAATGTTCAAGTTTACTTCACGACGAAGGTCACCTTCAACTTTGATTGCATCCACTTCACGACGGATAGCATCTTCTTGATCTGATGTAAGGTCACGTACACGAACATCTTCTGAGATTCCAGCAGCAGCCAAAATTTTCTTAGATGTTGAAAGTCCGATACCATAAACGTAAGTCAATGAGATTACTACGCGTTTGTCATTTGGAATGTCAACTCCAGCAATACGAGCCATGTTTTCTCCTTTCTATCTTATCCTTGACGTTGTTTGTGTTTTGGATTTGCTGGGCAAATTACCATAACACGACCATTACGACGAATTACTTTACAGTATTCGCAAATTGGTTTGACCGATGGTCTTACTTTCATTTCTTATCCCTCCAAGTTTTTCGATTATTTAAAGCGGTAAGTGATACGTCCACGTGTCAAGTCATATGGACTCATCTCGACAGTAACACGATCTCCCGCTAAAATACGAATATAGTTTTTACGAATTTTACCAGAAACTGTTGCTAAAATCTGATGTCCATTTTCAAGTTCAACCGTAAACATTGCGTTCGGCATTGTATCGACTACTTTGCCTTCAACTTCAATCACATCGTCTTTTGCCACGCAAAAGCACCTCCATAAATTTCGATTCGATGCCTCAAGACACAGAGGCAACAATTATAAGTCAGACTATCTCAGTATAACATTTGTCGCGATTTTTTGCAAGTATGAAAAACGCTTTATTTCAAATTTGTCAATACTTTTTCGATGTCTTTGAACACATCATTGATATCTTGATTTCCTTCGATATCATGAACTAAACCTTTAGCACGATAGTGAGCAATGATTGGTTCACCTTGTGCAATATTGACATCCAAACGACGCTTAACTGTCTCAGGTTTATCATCTTCGCGTTGGTAGTAATCCTCTTCTTTGTAGTCAACTGGTGGATTGAAAACTTTGTGGAAAGTTTCACCTGTTTTGCGGTGAATGATACGGCCACTCAAGCGTTCCAAGAGACAGTCTGGATTCACTTCGATGTTGATTACTCCTTCAAGTTCAATACCAAGTTCAGCCAATGTCTCATCCAAGGCATGAGCCTGTTCAATCGTACGTGGGTAACCATCTAACAAGAAACCTGTTTCTTTGATATCGTCCTGTGAAAGGCGTTCTTTAACGATTCCATTTGTAACTTCGTCTGGAACCAACTCACCTTTGTCAATGTATGACTTCGCAAGTACACCCATTTCAGTTTGATTTGCCATTGCAGCACGGAACATATCGCCTGTTGAGATATGTGCAACATGGAATTTCTCCACAATTTTAGCTGCTTGCGTTCCCTTACCTGCTCCAGGTAAGCCCATAATCAAAAGATTCATGATAGGATCTCCTTATTTTGTATTTAAATAGAAGCAGAAATCTATTTCAACCCCTATTTAAAAACAAAATAGAAGAGAGGAGATAAAAATCTGACAAAGTCTTCGATTTTTACACTCCACTCTCTGAGCAATAGTCAATTTTATTTCCTATTACAACTATTCTGTTGTGTCTAAGAAACCAACATACTTACGTTTCAATAGATACCCTTCCAATTGTTTAATTCCTTCAATACCTGTCGAGATAATGATTAGTAGACTTGTTCCCCCAAAAGCAACAACTTCTGAAAGGCCAAATACATCTTTAGCGACGATAGGTAAGATAGAAATAACACCTAGGAAGAGAGAGCCGACAGTAGCAAGACGACGAAGAAGTTTCGACATGTATTCTTCTGTCCCTTTACCAGGACGGACCCCATGAATGTAGGCTCCACTCTTTTGCAAGTTTTCTGCTGCTTTCTCTGGATTGATCTGTACAAACGTATAGAAGAATGTAAAGAGAATGATCAACAAGGCATACATAGCAACACCTGTCGGAGATGTTGTAGATAACATTTCCTGTGCTGTACGTACCCAAGCCCAATCATGACCTGTAGCACTCAAAAATTGAAGGATAGCTGCAGGTGCTGCTGTAATGGAACTTGCAAAGATAACTGGGATAACCCCTGCTGGGTTTACCTTCAAAGGGAGGTATGAACTTGATGGGGCTCCTTGAGCAACTTTTGTATATTGGATTGGGATTTTATATTCTGCCTGTTGAACATATGTTGTAAAGTAAACAATCAACAAGACAGCGATAATCAAAATAACAACAAAGATAATAGATGAAGTCAATCGGCTACTTGGGATATTGACAAAGTAATCAACATAGATACCCTTAATCATCTCAGGAATTGAAGCGACAATACCTGCAAAGATGATCATGGAAACACCGTTACCATATCCTTTATCTGTAATTTGTTCCCCAAGCCAAGTTACAATCATACTACCTGCTGTTAGGATGATCCCAATGGTAACAAAGACTTGTGGAGTTAAATCTGTCGTTAATAATTTCGCTCCAGATAGAGTATTAAACCCTGCTGTAATCCCGATAGATTGAACAAATGCAAGCACCAGTGCAATATAACGAGTAGCCTGGTTTAGTTTTCTCCGTCCTACTTCCCCTTGTTTGCCCCATTCTACAAACTTCGGTAAAATATCCATTTGTAGCAATTGAACAACGATAGAAGCAGTGATGTACGGACTTACACCAAGTGCAAAAACGGAGAAGTTCTTCATGGCATTCCCTGAAACAAGACTAAGCATGTTTAAGAAAGATAAACCACTAAGAGCTTCTAAACTTTTTGCATTCACCCCTGGAACAGTAATACTTGTCCCAATACGGAAAACAAGAATGATAAAAATTGTAAAGAGAATTTTTGATCGAACTTGTTTAACCTTGAGAGCTTCTTTTAATAATTTAAAAAACATGGGTCACCTCTCTTAGATGACTTCTACAGAACCACCTTTAGCAGTGATAGCTTCCTCAGCTGATTTAGAGAATTTAGCTGCTTTAACAGTCAATTTCTTAGTCAATTCACCATTACCAAGAATTTTAACGCCTGATTTTTCAGCTTTCACAATTCCTGCTTCGATAAGCACAACTGGAGTCACTTCAGCACCATCTTCAAAGACGTTCAATTGGTCAAGGTTTACAATTGCGTATTCTTTAGCGTTGATGTTAGTGAATCCACGTTTTGGAAGACGACGGAACAATGGAGTTTGTCCACCTTCAAAACCAAGGCGAACTCCGCCACCGCTACGAGCTTTTTGACCTTTTTGACCGCGACCAGATGTTTTACCGTTACCTGATGAAGTACCACGACCAACACGGTTACGTACTTTACGAGAACCTTCTGCAGGTTTTAATTCATGAAGTTTCATTATTATTTTCTCCTCTTTTGTAAAATGCTAGCGCCGATAAGAGAGAAAAGGTTGTCTCCCTTATCAACTCGCCTATACATCGTCATCTTAGATGACTATATCTAGTTTTAGGGGATGAGTATTGCCACATCCCCTAAAAATCATTAGTTTACTTCTTCAACTGTTACCAAGTGAGATACTGCAGTGATCATACCACGGATAGCAGCGTTGTCTTCTTTAATAACAGAGCTGTTCAATTTGCCAAGTCCAAGTGCTACAACAGTTTTACGTTGTGATGGAATGCGTCCGATTGGAGACTTAGTCAAAGTAATTTTAATTTGAGCCATTTTATCCCCTTTCTTATGCCAAATCAGAAACTGAAATACCACGAAGGGCAGCAACTTCTTCAGCGCGTTTCAATTGTTTCAAACCTTCAACAGTTGCGCGAACAATGTTGATTGGAGTGTTAGAACCAAGTGATTTAGATGTAATATCTGCCACACCTGCCAATTCCACAACGGCACGAACTGCACCACCAGCGGCAACTCCAGAACCTTCTACAGCAGGTTTCAACAATACTTTAGCTCCACCGAATTCTGAAAGAACTTCGTGTGGGATTGTTGTTCCAACCATAGGAACTTCAATCAAGTTTTTCTTAGCATCTTCTACTGCTTTGCGGATTGCTTCTGGAACTTCTTGAGCTTTACCAGTACCAAATCCTACACGACCGTTGTGGTCACCGACAACAACAAGAGCTGCGAAACGAAGACGACGTCCACCTTTAACAACTTTTGTAACACGGTTGACAGCAACTACGCGTTCTTCTAATTCAACTGCATTGTCTTTAAATGCCATTTTCTAGTGTCCTCCTATTAGAATTTCAATCCGTTTTCACGAGCTGCATCAGCCAAAGCTTTCACACGTCCGTGATATAGATATCCACCGCGGTCGAACACCACTTCTGAAATACCTTTAGCGTTTGCACGTTCTGCAACGAGTTTACCGACAGCAACGGCTTGTTCAGTTTTAGTTCCTTTTGAAACTTCTTTGTCAAGAGTTGAAGCACTTGCGAGCGTTACACCCGCTACGTCATCAATCACTTGAGCGTAGATGCCTGTATTAGAACGGAATACGTTCAAACGTGGGCGATCAGCAGTTCCAGAGAGTTTTCCGCGAACGCGACGGTGGCGTTTTTGACGGAGTTTATTTTTATCTGGTTTAGAAATCACAGTTTTCACCTCTTTAGTTTTAAATCGCGTGCTATGCACAAAGTTGGAAAATAGGTTGGTGGTTGAAAATCAACCACTCAACATTATTTACCTGTTTTACCTTCTTTAAGACGAACGTACTCTCCAACGTAACGAATACCTTTACCTTTGTAAGGTTCTGGTGAACGAAGGCTACGTACGTAAGCAGCTGTTTGCCCAACCACTTCTTTTGAAATTCCGCTAACAACAATTGTTGTTGGGTTTGGAAGTTCAAAAGTAATCCCTTCTGGAGCTTCAACTTCATCTGGATGAGATTTACCAACAGCCAAAACAAGTTTTGATCCTTGAAGTTGTGCACGGTAACCAACCCCACGCATTTCAAGTTCTTTCTTAAATCCTTCTGATACACCAATTACCATGTTATTCAAAAGGGCACGAGTAGTTCCGTGGATAGTTTTCATTTCTTTTGAATCGTTTGGACGGTGAAGAGTTACTTCAGTACCTTCCACGCGAATTTCAATATCTTTTGAGAACTTACGAGTAAGTTCTCCTTTAGGTCCTTTTACAGTTACTACGTTGTCATTGTTAGTGACTTCAACACCAGCAGGCAACACGATAACTTTATTACCAATACGTGACATGTTTATTTTCTCCTGTTAAATTGTCAGGCCTTGACGGCCAGTTTTCACGGGGTTAAATCGATTTCTCGATTTGAAGGAACATTTAGGTTTCAATTTCAAAGTGAATCTAGGCATCGTCTCGCAGGCATAACTTTGGGTTAGGCAAGAGACGATAACGAAGAGTCACAAAGAAATTGGGAGCTAAATATTACCAAACGTAAGCGATAACTTCTCCACCAACGTTCTTTTGACGAGCTTCTTTATCAGTAAGCAAACCTTCAGAAGTTGAAAGGATAGCAATTCCAAGTCCGTTAAGAACTTTTGGAAGATCTTCACGTTTTTTGTAGACACGAAGTCCTGGTTTAGAAACACGTTTCAAGTTAGTGATAACTTTTTCACCGTTTGGTCCGTATTTAAGGAATACACGGATGATGCCTTGTTTGTCATCTTCGATGATTTCAACGTTTTTTACAAAACCTTCGCGTTTAAGGATTTCAGCAATCCCTTTTTTGATGTTTG
Organism: Streptococcus sp. 517s; assembly: GCF_054445985.1. Classification (NCBI taxonomy): domain Bacteria; kingdom Bacillati; phylum Bacillota; class Bacilli; order Lactobacillales; family Streptococcaceae; genus Streptococcus; species Streptococcus sp. 517s. The sequence goes on from NZ_CM136847.1 coordinate 1,642,198, forward strand.
ATGCAGGTACTTCAAGTACTTCGTGTTTCGCTTGGTTAGCGTTACGAATACGAGTTAGGAAGTCTGCGATTGGGTCAGTCATAACCATTTTGTTTTTCTCCTCTTACTAGTAGTTTGCAAGTTGCACTTGCTAGTTAATACATGATACAAAGAGCGTAACAGCAAGAGCAAAAATAGGCAGTTTGATGCAGGAGCGATGCTCCAAAGCAAATTGGTCTTTTTTGCCAAAGCTGTAGCTCGTGTTCAAATTGGCAAGCCCAACTGAACCCGGGCTAAACTCTGTGTGAAAAAGATAAACTTTTCTAGAAACTAAAGTTTCTTCATCAAGTTTTCTATTTTCACTTGGAGTTTTGACGCCCTTGATATCTTAAATTACCAAGATGCTTTTGTTACACCAGGAATTTGTCCTTTGTAAGCTAATTCACGGAAGCAAACACGGCAAAGTTTAAATTTGCGGTAAACTGAATGCGGACGACCACATTTTTCACAACGAGTATAAGCTTGAGTAGAGAACTTCGCTGGACGTTTGTTCTTAGCAATCATTGATTTTTTAGCCATTAGATTTACCTCCTATATTATTTTGCAAAAGGCATTCCAAGGCCTGTAAGCAATGCACGTGACTCTTCGTCAGTGTTAGCAGTTGTTACGATAACGATGTCAAGACCACGAGTTTTGTCAACGTCATCAAAGTTGATTTCTGGGAAGATCAATTGTTCTTTCACACCAAGTGTGTAGTTTCCGCGTCCATCAAATGATTTTGTTGGAACACCGTGGAAGTCACGCACACGTGGAAGTGAAACTGAAACCAATTTATCCAAGAATTCGTACATACGTTCACCACGAAGGGTAACTTTTGCACCGATCGCTACACCTTCACGAAGACGGAAGCCGGCGATTGATTTTTTAGCTTTAGTGATAAGTGGTTTTTGACCTGAGATAAGCGCCAATTCTTCAGCAGCTTTTTCAAGGCTTTTAGCGTTTGATACAGCTTCACCAACACCCATGTTCAAAACGATCTTATCTACTTTAGGCACAGCCATCACTGATGAGTAGTTGAATTGTTCTGTCAAAGCAGGAACTACTTCATTAAGATATTTTTCTTTTAAACGATTTGCCATTATACTTCTCCTTTCCTTCGTGATTAATCAAGCACTTCGCCTGATTTTTTGTTGTAGCGAACTTTTTTACCGTCTACAAATTTGTAACCAACACGACCAGCTACACCATTTTTGTCCAAAACTTGGACGTTTGATACGTGGATAGCTGCTTCTTTCTCGATGATACCACCTTGAGGAAGCTCGTTAGTTGGACGTTGGTGTTTCTTAACGATGTTAACACCTTCAACGATAACTTTGTTTACTTTTGGAAGGGCAGTAAGGACAACAGCTTCTGTTCCCTTATCTTTACCAGCGATTACGCGAACTTTGTCGCCTTTTTTTACAAACATTAGGTTTCTCCTTGATTTTTCTTACGCCCACAAGGGCACCCTAGCTTGAAGCTAGGGGACTAGTTTGTTTCTAAAAATTAAAGTACTTCTGGAGCAAGTGACACGATCTTCATGAAGCCACCTTCACGCAATTCACGTGCAACTGGGCCAAAGATACGTGTTCCGCGAGGAGTTTTGTCATCACGGATGATAACAGCTGCATTTTCGTCAAACTTGATGTATGAACCATCAGCGCGACGAGCACCTGATTTAGTACGAACGATAACAGCTTTTACAACGTCACCTTTTTTAACCGCACCACCAGGAGTAGCTTGTTTTACAGATGCCACAATAACATCACCGATGTTCGCAAATTTACGTTTAGAACCACCAAGAACTTTGATAGTCAAGATTTCGCGTGCACCGCTGTTGTCTGCGACTTTCAAACGAGTTTCTGTTTGAATCATTTCAGTTTTCTCCTTTCAGGCTTGATTAGATGATAACCGCTTCTTCAACAACTTCTACAAGACGGAAACGTTTTGTAGCTGAAAGCGGGCGAGTTTCCATGATACGTACGATATCGCCTTCTTTGGCAACATTGTTTTCATCATGTGCTTTGTATTTTTTAGAGTAGTTAATACGTTTACCATAGACTGGGTGGTTACGTTTTGTTTCAACTACAACTGTGATTGTCTTGTCCATTTTGTCAGATACAACACGTCCAACAAGAACTTTACGATTATTGCGTTCCATTGAAATTTCTCCTTCCCTAGTCTATTATTTCGCTTCAGATTGAACTGTTTTGATACGAGCGATTTGTTTTTTAACTTCTTTCAAGCGAGCTGTTTGTTCCAATTGACCAGTAGCAGCTTGGAAACGAAGTTCAAACAATTCTTTTTTCAATTCGTTTTCGCGCTTCGCGAGTTCTTCTTGAGAAAGACCACGAAGTTCTTTAACAAATTCTTTTACTTCATTAAGTTTCATGCCTTCTCCTTATTCTGCTTCACGTTTTACGAATTTAGTTTTAACTGGCAATTTGTGGCTAGCAAGACGAAGCGCTTCACGTGCAATCTCTTCAGATACACCAGCGATTTCGAACATCACTTTACCACGTTTAACTGGTGCTACCCAACCTTCAGGTGCCCCTTTACCAGATCCCATACGCACACCGATAGCTTTAGCAGTGTATGATTTGTGTGGGAAGATTTTAATCCAAACTTTACCACCACGTTTCATGTAACGAGTCATGGCAATACGAGCAGCTTCGATTTGGCGGTTAGTGATCCAGTGGCTAGTTGTAGCTTGAAGACCGTATTCACCGAATGCTACTTCTTTTCCACCTTTTGCTTCACCACGCATTTTTCCACGGAATTCACGACGGTGTTTAACACGTTTAGGTACTAACATTGGTTATTTACCTCCTTTAGTGTTTTTACGAGCTGGAAGAACTTCACCACGGTAGATCCATACTTTAACACCAAGTTTACCGTATGTAGTATCTGCTTCTTCCCAAGCGTAATCGATATCTGCACGAAGTGTGTGGAGTGGAACAGTTCCTTCTGAGTATCCTTCAGCACGGGCAATATCTGCACCGTTCAAACGACCTGATACTTGAGTTTTGATTCCTTTAGCTCCGGCACGCATTGCACGTTGGATTGCTTGTTTTTGTGCACGACGGAAAGCAACACGTTGCTCCAATTGACGAGCAATTCCTTCACCTACAAGGTGAGCATCCAAATCAGGTTGTTTGATTTCGATGATGTTGATGTGTACTTGTTTTCCAGTCAATTTGTTAAGTTTTGCACGGAGTGCGTCAACGTTAGCGCCACCTTTACCGATAACCATACCTGGTTTAGCAGTGTGAAGTGAAACGTTAACTTTATTTACTGCGCGTTCGATTTCGATAGTTGAAACTGCTGCGTCAGCAAGCTCTTTTTGAACGAATTTACGGATTGCAAGATCTTCATGAAGGTAATCCGCGTATTCTTTTTCAGCATACCATTTGGCATCCCAATCACGGATGATGCCGACACGCATACCAATTGGATGTACTTTTTGACCCACGATGTTACCTCCTTATTTTTCTGCAACAGCTACAGTGATGTGAGCTGTACGTTTGTTGATTGGTGAAGCTGAACCTTTCGCACGTGGACGGAAACGTTTCATAGTTGGTCCTTCGTTTGCGAATGCTTCAGATACTACCAAGTTAGCTTTATCCAAACCAAAGTTGTTTTCAGCGTTAGCTACAGCTGAATTCAAAACTTTCAAGATGATTTCAGCAGCTTTGTTTGGAGTGAATGTCAAGATTGCAATAGCGTCGGCTACGCTTTTACCACGAATATTGTCAAGAACAAGACGTGATTTACGAGGTGAAACACGTACTGTACGAGCCATTGCTTTAGCTGAAGTAATTTCTGCCATTTATGTTCTCCTTATTTTCTACGTGTTTTCTTGTCGTCTGCGGCATGACCTTTGTAAGTACGTGTTGGTGCAAATTCACCAAGTTTGTGACCTACCATGTCTTCTTGGATGTAAACAGGTACGTGTTTACGTCCGTCATAAACTGCAATAGTGTAACCAATGAAACTTGGGAAGATCGTTGAACGACGTGACCAAGTTTTGATAACTTTTTTCTTTTCATCGTTAGCTTGAGCTTCAACTTTTTTCATCAAATGCTCATCGACGAAAGGTCCTTTTTTAAGACTGCGTCCCATTTTTATGTTTTCTCCTTTAAATATTGTACCACAGCGGCTTGCGCTCACATGGAGCGCTACCGAGCTGGCGGATTTCCTAGTTGCTTAAGCGACTAGTTTACTATTATTTCTCGTTGCGACGACGAACGATAAGTTTGTCAGATTTCGCTTTCTTGTTACGAGTTTTAAGACCAAGAGCAGGTTTGCCCCATGGAGTAGATGGCGCTTTACGACCAACTGGTGCTTTACCTTCACCACCACCGTGTGGGTGATCGTTAGGGTTCATTACAGAACCACGAACCGTTGGGCGGATACCTTTCCAACGGCTACGTCCTGCTTTACCAAGGTTTACAAGTCCATGTTGTTCGTTTCCGACAACACCAACTGTAGCACGACAAGTTCCAAGAATCATACGAACTTCGCCAGATTGAAGACGAACAAGAACGTATTTACCTTCTTGACCCAATACTTGAGCAGAAGCTCCAGCCGCACGGACCAATTCTCCACCACGACCTGGTTTCAATTCGATGTTGTGGATCAAAGTACCAACTGGGATGTTAGCAAGCGGAAGAGCGTTTCCGACTTTGATATCTGCTTCAGGACCTGAAACGATACGTTGACCAACTTCAAGACCTTTTGGAGCGATGATGTATGCTTTCACACCGTCAGTGTAGTGTACAAGAGCGATGTTTGCAGAACGGTTTGGATCGTACTCGATAGTTTTAACAACTGCTTCAACGTTGTCTTTGTTACGTTTGAAGTCAACCAAACGGTAGAAACGTTTGTGCCCACCACCTTGGTGACGAACAGTGATACGACCGTTGTTGTTACGACCAGCCTTGTTCTTCAAAGCAACAAGCAATGATTTTTCAGGAGTGCTTGTTGTGATTTCAGCGAAATCCAAAGAAGTCATATTACGGCGACCGTTTGTTGTTGGTTTATAAACACGAATTCCCACGATATTTCCTCCTTAGATTATTCAGCTTCAGCAGCAAACAACTCGATTGCTTTTGAATCAGCTGTAAGAGTGATGATAGCTTTTTTAGTTTTGTTAGTAAAACCAGTGTAACGTCCAACACGTTTAGCTTTAGGTTTTACGTTGATTGTGTTGACATTTGCAACTTTAACACCTTCAAAAGCAGCTTCAACAGCTTGCTTAATCAAAAGTTTGTGTGCACGAGTGTCAACTTCAAATACATACTTTCCTGCTTCAAGTTGAGCCATTGAGCTTTCAGTGATAACAGGTTTTTTGATAACATCATACAAATTCATTATGCAAGAACCTCCTCGATTTTAGAGATAGCTGCTTGAGTAACAAGAAGTTTGTCACTATTTGCGATGTCAAGAACACTTGCAGTTGTAGCGGTCGCAACTTTCACGTTTGGAAGGTTACGAGCTGAAAGAGCTGCGAATTCGTTTCCTTCTTCAAGAATAACAAGGACTTTAGAATCGATGCTCAAAGCTGCAAGAACTTTTGCAAATTCAGCAGTTTTTGGAGCTGTAAATTCAAGAGAATCAACGGCTACAAATTTGTTTTCAGCAACTTTTTCTGAGTAAACAGATTTAAGCGCAAGGCGACGAACTTTTTGAGGAAGTTTGTACGCATAGCTACGTGGAGTTGGTCCGAAGACAGTTCCACCACCACGCCATTGTGGAGAGCGGATAGAACCTTGACGAGCACGTCCAGTTCCTTTTTGACGCCATGGTTTGCGTCCGCCACCTGAAACAGCTGAGCGATTTTTGACTGCGTGAGTTCCTTGACGAAGGCTAGCACGTTGGCTGATGATCACATCAAACACAACAGATTGGTTTGGTTCAATACCAAAGATTGCATCGTTAAGAACAACTTCGCCAGCTTGTTTACCAGTTTGGTCGAATAATGTTACATTTGCCATTTTGACTGTATTCCCCTTTCCTTATTATTTACCAGCTTTAACTGCTGACTTGATAGTGATAAGAGATTTCTTAGCACCTGGTACGTTACCTTTGATAAGGATAACGTTCTTTTCTGGAACAACTTGTACAACTTCAAGGTTTTGAATTGTCACGCGGTCGCCACCCATACGTCCTGCAAGGTTTTTACCTTTGAACACGCGGTTAGGTGCAACAGGTCCCATAGAACCTGGACGACGGTGGTAACGAGAACCGTGAGCCATTGGTCCACGTGATTGTCCGTGGCGTTTGATAACACCTTGGAAACCTTTACCTTTAGAAGTACCAGTTACGTCAACAACGTCTCCAGCTGCGAATGTTTCAACTGTGATTTCAGCACCAACTTCCAAGCCTTCAACGTTTTTGAATTCACGAATGAAGCGCTTAGGAGCCGTGTTAGCTTTCGCTACATGTCCTTTAGCAGGTTTGTTGCTCAATACTTCGCGTTTGTCATCAAAACCAACTTGGATAGCGTTGTATCCGTCTGTTTCAACAGTTTTAACTTGAAGAACAACGTTTGGAGTTGCTTCAATAACTGTTACAGGGATCAATTCGCCAGCTTCAGTGAAGATTTGAGTCATTCCCACTTTTTTCCCTAAGATTCCTTTTGTCATGAGAAAATAGTTCCTTTTCTATATTTTTTATTCAAAAAGTTTTTAACGAGCGTTTTTCATGCTCAAGCCTAAGATACAAAGGGCGTCAAACTCAAAGTGAAAATAGGAAACCGACACAGCGTCTAACAGACGCTAGAAAGTTTATCTTTTTCACACCGAGTTTAGCCCGTGTTCAATTAAATTGAAACACTAGCTTTTGCTCTTTTATATTTTAGATTAAAGTTTGATTTCTACGTTTACACCACTTGGAAGATCCAATTTCATCAAGGCATCAACTGTTTTTTGAGTTGGGTTAACGATATCGATCAAACGTTTGTGTGTACGCATTTCAAATTGTTCGCGAGAGTCTTTGTATTTGTGAGTCGCACGAATGATTGTGTAGAGGCTACGTTCAGTTGGAAGTGGGATTGGACCCGCAACTTGTGCACCTGTACGAGTAGCTGATTCTACGATTTTTGCAGCCGCTGTATCAAGCGTACGGTGTTCGTAAGCTTTCAAACGGATACGGATTTTTTTGTTTGCCATCTTTTTCTCCTTTTCGTCTATTTAAGATAATAGGCTAGCTCCACAAGAAAACCGACGCGCGTTGCGTGGCAATGCAACCGAGCGTATCGCAACCTCTTGCATCAAAGCTAAGGCTGTAATTTACAGCACCATAATAGAATAACACAAAGCCCCTGCGATTGCAAGGGATTTGTGAGCTTTTTTTCGTTTTTTTAGGATGAAACTGTTTTCTCTTTTCATCTTCCTATGATTACTGATTTACGTCTATAAAAATCAATCTTTTCTTCTATATAATATGCGTCATCTTGACATTGAATTTATCGTCTGATTGATCCACTAGAATGTCCGCCCTTGACTCGGTTTCTCTATAGTATTGCAGATACTGCTCCCGTCTCGTCTGATGGCTAGCTAATACAAAGGAAGCATCGCGATTTCTCATAGTCGTATCTCGAGCTAGGCGCCTCTTTAACTCTGTTTCTTCATCCGTGTAGAAACAGATGGTTTTGTCAAAGAGTTTCTCGGGTAGAAAACCCACAGACATCCCTTCAACAATCAGAATCGGTTTGGCTCCAGACAAGACCTCACTAGCCTTCCACGGTTCATCGATTGTCAAGACATCCATACCTGCCTGCAAGGCGAGAATATCTCTCTGCAAACTTGCCAGTTCATGCGCTACAGGCAGACAAGCTGTCACTTTTTGATCTGGTGCTTGCTTTGGTACTACCAGGTGACGTTCTGAGGTGATATAGGGATCTGTTTCTAGTAAATTTACTTTTGTGGAATCTAAAGCTTGGTACAATTCCTGTGCAAAGGTTGATTTACTTGAAGCCCCATGACCGTAAATCCCCAGCGTCCTAACCCTTCCCGTTTCAATCTCTGAAACCAGTTGTTCTATCAGGTCTTTTTCGTCATTCTCTCTTCACCTGTTCATAGCTTTCTTTTCCGTCATTGAGCTTATCCCAAATCACTACTTGCCCACTTTTGAGAGATTTTTGCACATCAATAATCCGTTGATTGGAAGAACCTCGAAACTGGAGCATGAGATTGCGCTTGCTTTTATCATACCGTCCATCAACAAGGATGTCAATCAGCGACAAAAGTTCCAGTTTATCTGGAGTCTCCAGCATCATTTCTTCCCACGTGTAGCCCGTCCAGGACCAGATGTCTTTGTCTGGCAATTCCTTTCGGATTCGCTTAACGAGCGGCAAGAGAATACCCGTATTAAGAAAGGGCTCTCCTCCTAGTAGGGTCAATCCTTGAACATAGGGTTGGGCAAGGTCTTCCATGATTTGTTCTTCTAATTCTGCCGTATAGGGAATGCCTGCGTTGAAAGACCAAGTCGCAACATTATAGCATCCCTCGCAGTGAAACATGCAACCTGATACATAGAGAGAGTTTCGCACACCTTCTCCATCGACAAAGTTAAAAGCCTTGTAATCAATGATTCGCCCTTTACTAAGCTCCTCACTTTTCCATTCACCTGGTTTTGGTGTATTCCATGTCATCCTTCTACTCCAAATCTATCCAGTAACGTTCTACGCCATTGCGAACATCCTCAAAGAGTCCGCCATTTGCCACAATCACCGCCCTACTAGCAGGATTTTCCGTACTACAGGTCACAAGTGCTTTTTTGATGTTCTTTTCCTTAGCAACTTGTAGACCTTGTCGGAGGGATTCTTTGGCATAACCCTTACCTCTTTCAGATGGACGAATGGAGTAGCCAATATGGCCACCTTCTTCCAATAAGAAGTCATTGAGGCACAAGCGGATATTGAGAAATCCTACGGCTTGTCCATCTTTCGAAAAAGCGACTAACTGAATATCAGGCACCCACCCTTCAGGCAAATTAATCCCCATTTCATGATCCTGATTGTTTTTTAACCACTCTTCATACACAAAGTTCTCTGTATCCCAAAATCCCCCATCATGGGCTGATTGGCTCTTTTCAAATTCTGCCATCATCTCTAAAACAGCTTCCTTATCCGCCAATATCGGTCTACGTAGTTCCATCCTTACCTCCCACCTAAGAGAAAAGCGAGAGCGAACTCTCACTTTTATTTTTTCTTGTTCTTATTTAAAAACTGTTCTCTGAGGTTGAGCAAGCGTTCTTTTTTACCTGTTCCACCTTTCGAGTGTTTCTCGTGATAACGGGTCACTTGTGCGCGTCCCTTATCGTCTAATTGGTATTTCCCCATTCCGTCTCTTTCTAGTTTGTTACTTTATGCCCAGGTGTCTTAATGGTTGAACCATTCATATGTTTCACACGCGCAGCGATTTCCTTATGGCGCCCATTGACCATCGGACGAGCCTGAGGGTTGCCCAGATAACCACACGTACGTTTGACAACGTCTACTGTTTTAGGGTCACTATTGCCACAGTTTGGACAAGCAAATCCTCTTTCAGTTGGTTCAAAATCCCCTTCAAAGTCACACTTATAACAATGATCAATCGGAGTATTGGTCCCTAGATACCCTACACGATCATAGGCGTAGTCCCAGACAGCTTCCAAGGCTTTTGGATTTTGTTGGAGAACTGGATACTCACAGTAGTGGATGAAACCACCTGTTGCACCTGCTTCTGGATAAGCCTTCTCAAAGTCCAATTTTTCAAACGGCGTTGGATTTTTACGAACATCGTAGTGGAAAGAGTTGGTGTAGTATTCCTTATCTGTGATATCAGGAATAGAACCGAACTTTTCTGTATCCAAGCGGCAGAAGCGATCTGTCAAGCTTTCAGACGGTGTTGAGTAGATAGAGAAATGATAGCCATATTGGTCAGACCACTCTTCTACCCGACGTTTCATATCACGAATGATATCCAGCGTGAATTCCTTGGCTTCTGGATTGTGTTCCCAGCTATTTCCAAAGAAGACTGTCGCTACCTCGTACAAACCGATGTAGCCCAATGAAACTGTCGCACGACGATTCTTAAAGAGCTGATCAACGCTCTCGTCTTTTCCAAGACGGCGTCCGAAGGCCCCGTACTGATAGAGAATGGGAGCGTTTGCTGGTGTTGCTTCCTTGGTCCGTTCAACACGGTAAACTAGAGCATCTTCTGCGATGTTCATCCGCTCGTTGAAGATTTCCCAGAACTTATTCATGTCGCCCTCAGACTCAAGGGCAATGCGAGGAAGGTTGACCGTCACAACACCTAGATTCATCCGACCTGAATTGACCTCAACACCATTTTCATCTTTCCATCCTTGAAGGAAAGAACGGCAGCCCATAGGTACCTTGAAAGAACCAGTCAACTCGATAATCTTATCATAGGATAAGACATCCGGGTACATCCGTTTGGTTGCACACTCGAGGGCCAACTGTTTGATGTCATAGTTTGGAGTTCCTTCCTCCAAGTTAAGGCCTCTTTTAAGCGTAAAGATGAGTTTAGGGAAGATGGCTGTGCGGTGTTCTGAGCCAAGCCCCTTGATACGAATGGTCAAGATAGCTTTTTGAATTTCCCGTTCAAAACGACTAGTTCCTAGACCAAAACCTAGCGAAGTAAAAGGTGTTTGTCCATTTGAAGTGAAGAGGGTGTTGATTTCATACTCAAGAGATTGCATGGCATCATAGATGTCTTTTTGGGTTTTCTTCCAAGCATAATCATCCCGTTTTTCAGGCAAGACCCACTCTTCCGCATCTTTGAGGTGCTTTTGGTAATTCTTCTCTGCATAAGGCGCCAAGACTTCATCGATACGGTCAGCTGAGCAGCCCCCGTACTGGCTAGAAGCAACGTTGGCAATGATTTGCGAAATCTGAGCGGTCGCAGTCTGGATAGACTTGGGACTCTCTACCTCTGCATTACCAATTTTAAAACCATTTTCCAACATGCCTTTAAAATCAATCAAACAGCAGTTGGTCATAGGTGTATAGGGGCTGTAGTCCAAGTCATGATAGTGGATATCCCCTTTTTGGTGAGCATTGGCTACATGCTTAGGAAGCATTTGCAATCCGATTGATTTCCCTACAATCCCTGCTGTCAAATCACGTTGAGTGTTGAAGACATCGCTGTCTTTATTGGCATTTTCATTGACAACTGCTTGATCTTTATTGAGAAGTTTATGAATGCTAAAGTTGATATCTGTCGCTTTTGAGCGCTCAAAATCCCTCTGTGTCCGATAAGTGATATACTCTTCAGCCAAGGCATATTCTTTGGCTTCGAGAAGTTCATGTTCTACGATATTCTGAATCTCATAAATCTTCACACCTTTAGGGAAACGACTGTGAATTTCGGTAACGATTCTTTCAACTAGACCATTTAGGCGTTTTTCTACTAGAGGCGTGACGTCCATAACCTTTTCCGCCGCCTTGTGGAGAGCCTTGTCAATCTTGTCTACATCAAATACTACACGTCTACCATCTCGTTTTTCAACGAACAAGGTGGGAACGGTTGCAAGCTTTTCTTCTAATACAATCATATCCATGCTCTTTTCTAAAATGTTGTTCTATGAAGTATTATACCACTCTAAAAATAAAAATCAATATCTTGTGTTAAAAATCCTAAAATTTTTAAAATTCCACAAGATATTGATTTTTTGTTATTTGAATTTATAAAGCTTCAACTCGCTAGTATCTGTCTGAACAAGCTCATAGTTTTCACTGAGCCAGCTCTCTACATCTGACCACAAGGCAACTTTTTGATTGACCATAATCATCTTCGGTTCATTCTCTTTCAGGTCATTCATCAGTTTGGTTTTATTTTCGTCACTTGCAGTATAAAGTGTTGGCGTCACTAGAGAGGTCGGTGCCAAGCGTTCGCTTGTACGATAGAAATCTGGACGATCATCCCATGCATAGACACGATCTTCAGAACTCGTTTGTTGTTTGACTACGCTAGCAAGTCGCTCTCTCTCCTGATAAGTCACCGGGTGCGAAAGGTAGCGACTCGCGATAGGGAGAACGATGAGGTAGACAAGGGCAATCAGTGGTAGATAGAAATTTCCTTTGAGGAAAGAGGCTTTTTTCTCACGTCTTCTTCTACGACGACTGCCTCCATCAGAAACATTTTCTTTAATCCCTGTCAGAAGGAGCAAAGTCAAGAAAGGAAGGAGAGCAACGAGATGAGTACCGTTGACAGGTTCTTTTGAGAAAATCAAGAGCCCCAAAGAAAGCAATAAGCCCAAACTAGCAGCAATCGATAGGGAATATTGCTTAGCTGATTTTGACTGGAACAAACCAGAAAAGAGCAAACTAAGGGAACCTAGCCCAATAGCAAGTAAGCCGTAGAAGGCTGCATTTTCAAGCAAATGCGCATTTAAAAAGAGGCTAAGAGTATTTACCGGATACAAGGTCTGGCTAATGGCATCCCCAAAACTACCTGTTAATACTGTATAGTAGCCTAAAGGATAGAATAAGAGTGAGAACCCTAAGGCTGACGCAAAAAATTGATATAAACCATGAACAAAGTGACCTTTGCCTAAGTTAAAGCCGATAATTCCCAAGGCTAGTGTAGCTGCAAATAAGGCTGTTGGGATGGGCGCAAGGAAGAAAGCAAGTGCAAGGCTCATACCAACACGTAAAAATCCTTTGTCATCGTTTGGATAAGCTAGATAGTTCGTAACAATGCTAAGTGAATAAAATAAGAAAGGCAAGGCTAGCAAGAGAGCATAGCCACCACCAAAAGCGAGACCTGCTACCAACAAATTAAACACAAACACAAGCTGCTTGGCTTCTTCTACACGGTCTGTAAGACTATCCGCAGATTTAAAAAGAAAAACACCTGCTCCAAACAAGGCCAACCACTCAACCAAAGCAATCAGAATACTGCCTTGTGAAAGATAGGTAAGCAGGTAATAGAGCAGACCATCAGTCCCAAAATAATCTGTATACATTTGACCATTTTGATGCAAGGCCCAACCGGTATAAAGATCCTGAGTTTGTTGCGGGCTTACTAAACCAAAAATAAGGGGGATAACCACAGAAATAGCTGTAGCCACTAAACTCCAAAGCAAGATACTAAAAAAGGGAATCGGAGCTCCTTCTCGCTTTTCTGGAACGGACCAGTCTTGGTAATGAGATTTTTCTTGTTTCTCATCTATTTTCCCGTATACATTCATTCAATTTCTCCTCTAAGTTTATCTGTTTTAGTATATCAAAATCTTACAGGAATGTCAGCTTGGGATTGATATTTGCTGAATTTCTTATCCAATAGCGCAAAGCGTTCGATTTCACGAAAACGGTGGAATCGACTATTTCTATACTCTCTGATAAAATCATCATCTTCTAGATTAAGCATGGTTTTCTCCTTTACTTATCTATTCGTAAGAAGACAAAAAAGATCCAGCCTTGGGCTAGATCTTGATGGATAGTTAGAGCATAGGCGCAAACAACTGGACAATTTCCTTGATCAGGCTTTGATACCAGCTTGTTTTGATGGTGTGGGGATAAATTTCTTGAGAAACTTTAAAAATCTCTTCGAAATCCCTTTCAATATCGATGATGGACTGCGTCCTATAAAGCAAGACGGCATTTTCATAGTGGTGAAGCAAACTCCGATAGTCAAAATTGATGGTTCCCACAGTAGCTGCCTCTCCATCGACAAGCATTTGCTTGCTATGAAGGAATCCCGGGCTATACTCATAAATTCGAACCCCCGCAGATAGCAAGTCTGGATAGGCTCCTCGAGTAACTAACTGAATAATCTTCTTATCTGGGATACAAGGCGTCACAATTCGCACATCTACCCCTCTCAGAGCTGCATTTTTGATACTTTCAGTTAGATCGTAGTCGGCGATCAGATAGGGAGTCGTGATATAAACATAGTCCGTGGATTGATTGATAAGGTTTTGATAGACCGTTTTTCCAACTTGGGCTCGGTAGATGGGTTTTGGCCCGCTACTATAGGGAATACAGAGCCCCATCCCATCTTTTGGTTGATTTTCGAGATGGTATTGGTCAAAGTCGCTAATTTCCCCACGGTTGATATACCAGGTTGATAAAAAGAGTCTGGTAAAAGCCTTAACTGCCGATCCATCTAAGCGAATACCGCTATCCTTCCAATAACCAAAGCGTTCGATATGGTTGATATACTCATCGGCCAGATTGACACCACCTGTATAGGCAATTTGACCATCGATAATCGTGATTTTACGGTGGTCACGGTTGTTATAGGCAACGGTCAAGCGCGGAATTACCTTGTTAAATTTATGGGCTTCAATCCCTCGGCTACGAAGCTGGATAGTATAATCCCCAGGTAAGGTTGCCATACAGCCAATATCGTCATAGAGAAGCTTCACCTCTACTCCTTGAACTGCCTTTTCTTCCAAAATTTCCAAAATACTATTCCACATCAAGCCTTCTTCGATGATATAGTATTCGAGAAAAATAAACTTCTCTGCTTTCTTGAGATCCTCTAGCATCTGACGCCACATAGTTTCCCCTGAAGGGAAGAAATGGGTATCTGTTCGATTATAGACATCCGCATTCGTGTCCATGCTAAGGAGAGATTTGATAACACCGTAAGCCGACTTGTCTTGTTCTTTTAACTCCAAACGGAGAACTCTGCTATTGTCCTCTCGATCAACCATTGATTGGAGCTGCTTTAGCTGCTTCATTTCTTTTTTAGATAAACGGCGTTCTCCAAACATGATATAGAGCAATGGGCCAAAAACTGGCACAAAGGCTACTAATAACCATGTTACCTTACTCTCAGGATTCATAGACCGATTGACAATTGATACAATAGTCGCTAAACTCACTAAAATGACTAGGATAATCCAAACAATCGGTGCCATCTGCCCTAGATAGAGAAATAAACCAAAGACGATAAACAACTCTGCCAACATGATGGTAATGCTAAAACCATATTTGGACATGAGTAGCTGCATTTTTCTAGTTGTCATACATCCCCTTCCTTTTCTAACATTCTCCCTCACCGCTTGATAAACTAATCTTTCTACTAGTATACCTCAGTTCAGGGGTAGATAGCAACCTTTTACTTTTTCTAAAGTTCCAGCCGTTCCGTATTTAGATAATTGTTACAATTTTAGAGCCAACATATTGACCGTCATACCAGCTGCAGTCCCCATAAGGTAGATGACATCTCCCTCCTTGACCAGCCCATGATCTAAAGAATAAGCCAATCCAAACGGTACAGAGACTGACACCATATTTCCATAGTCAGTGACGAGATTGAGGTACTGATTCTCAGCCACACCTAGTTTTTCCATGACCAAAGGAAGAGCACGACTTGCTTGGTGAGGAATGATATAGTCCACATCTGCCAAGGCTAGCTGTGTTTTTTCTTGAAACTCTTCAAACATGACTGGGATTTTACGAGCAGACAAGAGGAGGATTTTCTTCCCCTTCATGTCAAACATATAGTTGGTCTTCGTCGCTTCAGAGTACTCTTTTGGTTGAAAAGAAGTCAGACCTCCACGAATCTCCGTATCGTGAGCCCCTTCTGACCAAGTACGTTGGAGACTAGCAATGACCCCTTTTTCCTGATGACTTTTTTGGAAAATAAAGGCTGCTGCCCCATCACTAAAGAGTTCAAAACTTTCTTTTTGCTTGGGATTGAGCCCTAAACTACCAACCTCACTAGACACAATCAAGACACGATTGTATTCGCCCGCCTCAATCAAGTGAGACATAGTCGATAGAGCAGAAATAAAGCTGGTACAGGTCGTATTGATGTCCATTGCTGGAATTGAGAGTCCTTTTGCCACGCGCTCATGAATCAAGGCAGCCGTACAAGGAATAGGCTGAACACCAACTGCACTAGCTGATACAAGGCAATCGATATCTTTAATATCCAAATTTGCATGTTCAAGTGCACGGTGGATAGCTCCTTCTGCCAAGTCGAGTTGCGTTTCTTCATTTTCAACTACACGATAACGGGTTTGGTCTTTGAATTGGACGGTATGCTTTGGAAGGCAAATGCCATAACCTGCGATTTCTACATGTCTTTTTACTTCCGTCATTGTCTTTTTTTCCTTTCATAAACGTTGGATACGTTTGAGTTTACGGCTAGTATCCCAGTGATAATCTGAAAATTGGATTTGAGGAACTATGAACTCTTTTTGCTGGGCCAAGAGATGAAACTGAACTAGAATAGCTGTCTCTACGTCCTCATCTCGTCGGCTTAGACAAACTTCCACTAATTTCTCGGAATGTTGCTTAACTTGGTAATCTCCTACATTCTCCACAAAGAGGATGCAACGCCTGATAAAGTCTGGATAGATCGTTACCTGTCCCCCATCCTGCCCTTCAAAGTAGAAGATATCGTCAGAGCGTCCTTCGACCTTGTCAATCCGTGTATAGTAGGAGCCACAGGGACAAGGCTCCGGATTTTCAACCAAGATATCATTAAGCTGGTAGCGATAAACAGGCTGACTGCTTCGCTTAAAGTCCGTAATCACTGGATAAAAACGGCGGTCATCCAGATACCGCTTTTCCACAAAGATAATGTCTTCGTTGAGATGCAGATTACCAACTGAGCAAGTGCAGGCTAGGAAACCTTCAGTTGCCTGATAAACTTGGTCAATGATGGACAGAGAAAAGGCCTCTGCGATGCGTTCCCTATCACTATCTTCCAAGATTTCCGCCACCGAAACGATTTTTTGTGGGTGAATAGCTAACTCTCCATCCTTGAGGCGCTTGCTCAATTCAATCAACATAGAGGCTGGCGCCACCACAATAGTTGGTTGGTAGCTATTGAGACGCTCTATATGCTCATCTGTATGTTTGAAAATATCAAAATACTCTAGACGAATGAGCGCTGTATTGATGGTCTGATAGAGTTCATTATCAGCTCTCAGGAAAAAGGCGATGCGGTGTCCAAAAAGCTGCCCCTTGGGCAACATCTTTGCCAAGATAGCCGCAGCCCACATACTTCGCTCTTTCTCTGTTGTGATAAAGAGCCCCCGATGTCCAGACGTCCCTGAAGACAGACCGACGGCCACTTCCCCTTTAAGTTCAGTGAAGTCACGGGTCTTCTCACTTTCAATAGCTAAGGATAAGGCTTCTTCACGATCCACTCCTTGGGTGTTGAGTTCGTTGAAATGTTCCATCATAAAAGCTTTGTCCATATGGTCAAAGTCGCTAGGCACACCATTTTTAAAGTAGGGAGACTCTCGCTTTAAAAAATCCATATAGTTAGCTAATTGCTTTTTCTGATAGCTCTCCACAGCCTCTCGAGATTTGAAGTTATGAAGCCAGCGAGTTTGGATAAAGGTTTTAAGAAAGGTTATTTTTTTCATATAAGATTGACTCTATCCTTTCTACAGGGTCATGACTAACAAGCACCTCAATTCCGTCTTTCAAGATTTCCTCCAGAAACTCTGTCCCCTTGATATAGTCCACCTTGTTATCTTGAACCAAGGAAGGAAGCAGGTGCATCTGTTTGGTGTAAGGCAAAAGGTCAATTCCCCAACAAAGATCTGCTGCAATGAGGAGGTTAAAGTCTGGAAGATACAGACAGGCTTGCCCCCTAGCATGCCCGTCAACAGAAGCAACTAGGATACTGCCATCTCCAAAAAGATCACAAATCGGACGATAGGGAAAGGTTGAATCTTGCTGGTCAGCTCTGATAATGGTTAGATTTTTTTCAAAAGAAGTTGGTAGAAATTCCTTGAAAATCAGGTCTTTCAACTTGGGTTTTTGATAAACTTCATACACTTCTTTTGTCAGGATAAAGGTTGCATGAGGAAAGAAGCTAGCTCCTCCCAGATGATCTGGATGTAAATGAGATAGAAGGACATAGTTAATTTCTTCTGGTTTGATTCCCTTCGCTTCTAGCAAATATGAAATCTGGTCCTTTTCCGTCATTTGAACAGGTGTTCCTAGACGATAAAAACCATAGCGAAGCTTCGTCTTAATATCATAGTGATAACCCGTATCATATAGTAGATAGCCCTTGTCTCTGTGCTTAATCAGAAAGACGCCAGCTGGGAAGGTCATCTTTTTATTCTTGACTCCTTTAAATAGCAAACCCGCATAACTAGTACAATATCCGGCAGGGAAATAATCAATACTTTCGATAATCTTGGACATATTGTTCAATCCCTTCCGAAATACTGATTTGAGGGCGATACCCCAAGTCTCGCTCCGCCTTGCTGATGTCCAACGTCTGGCTATAACGGAGCAGATAATAGGTATAGCGTGTCAGAGCCGGTTCACCTTTGAGTTTCAAGACTCTATATAGAAACTCTAAACTACTGGCAATAACTGAAAGAAGAGGAGCTGGCACTTTTCTGTATGTTATTGGATAGCCCAACCCCCTTAAGGTTTCTTCTATCAAATCCTTAAAGGCTCTTGGTTCCCCATTGGTAATATTATAAACTTCGCCACTAGCTTGAGGGGCCTCTAGAGCCAAACGAATGGCCAGAGCAACATTTTCCACACAGGTCATATCCATGAGCTGACGGCCATCTCCTATCAAGGGAATGCCAATCCTCTGACTGAGTTTGAGAACTCGGGGCAAGATACTGGTATCCCCAATTCCAAAAAGTCCACGAGGTCGTAAGATAATGCTCGGAACATCGGGATAATCCTTAAACAGCTTCTCCGAAGCCAGTTTACTACGAATGTAGTTGTTCAGATTATTTTCCTGAGGCGCATCGCTTTCTTTGATAGCAAGCTGATCTCGAGGCGCAGCATAGATGCTCGGCGATGATACATAAACTAAACGCTGAATACCGGCCTCTCGACAACCATCCAGAACATACTTGGTTCCCAAGACATTTGTCTGGTAGAAATCCTCCCAAGGACCCCAAACGGTAGAAAGAGCACCCGCATGCACAATCATGTCCATCCCCTGACAAGCCTGAGCCAAATCCTCTTGCTTGGTCAAATCTCCCTGAAAAAATGTTACTAAGGAATTTTCCAAAGACTGACCTGCCTTGGGATTGCGTCCAAAAGCGCGTACCTGATAGCCCTGCTGACTGAGCTCTTCAACAACATACTTGCCTAGAAAGCCCGTAGCACCTGTTACCAATACTTTCTTCATTTTTTACTTCTCCTTGTCCCCTAAGAGCCGATGTATTTCGCTCTTCAGAATCTCTGTTGGCTGATAGATTTGAGCTGCACGACTGAGGTTCTTCAAATCTGGCCAGTTCTCCCGAGCCAATAATTCATCAAAAGCTCGCCCAATCGCTTCCGTATCCTCTCGTTTAGCGGTCAAAGCAATCCCTGCCTCTAAGCCACGAACCGCATAGTCATACTGATCATAGTCATGGGGGAGAATCAAGGCAGGCTTGTCATAGATAATACATTGGTAAAAAATGCCCGCACCGCCATGATGAATCACATAGTCCATCTGGGGAATGTATTCCTTATAGGGAAGATAAGATACCACAGAAACATTGTCCATGAGCTCCTCACATCGGAAGTCTTGTCCACCAAACCCCAGAGTCACAAAGAAGTGGCAATCTGGATGTACTTCTGCCAATTGTTGTGTCTGATAGAGGAGATTGTCTTTGGCCCATGCTAGCTGAGTGCCGCAGGATACAAGGATCTTCTTATAACCTGCATAAGGAGACAAATCGAGGGGATAATTTTCTGCCCTCTCAATCGAAGAGCCAAAAGGTCCCACCCAAAGATAGTGCTCTGGAAAACCACTTTTCAGCTCCAACTCTTTCATCCCAATTCCCAAGACGGAATAGGGTGAATAAATGGTTTCCTGATTCTTCTGATTGTAGAGTTTAAAATTGTAACGTTTCAATCGTTCTCTCAATAAAAAGCTTACGATTCGTTTCCCTAAACGAGTTCCTTTTCTTCCTAACCATTGCTGAGCAGATTGGAAAGATGTTTTTGGACTGCCCATTCCTCCAAAGAAACAAGGCGGTCCATCTGTCGTTTCAATGGCAAACTGTGTCGCCATTGTGGTTATCCAAGGAATATCCAACTGTTCCGCCACTAGTCCTCCAGAGAGGGTTATAAAGTCCGCAATCACAATATCAGGTCGATTTTCCTGCCACTCTTGCACTAATTGATCTGAAACCACATTGATCAAATCAAGACTAGCTGACAACTGTCGATAAGCAGAAATAAGGTTTAACTGCCCTTCATTGTTGGCTACACGCTCAAACTCATCTACACAATTTTCTAAAATGGGAATCACCCGGAAGCCCATCTCCTCTGCGACAGCTTTTCGTTGCGGTCCTGTAAATAATCGAATCTCATACAAGGGATCCTTCAACAAGGGTGCGAGTAAATTCAGGGTCGGGAATAGATGCCCACTTAAGGGCACTACAACCACATCAATTTTGATTTTTCTCATATGTCTAGGATAGCAAATTTTTAAAAAAAGAACTACCAAAATGATAGTTCTTTCCAGCATTATTTAGCTTCTTTTTCACTTTATGAATCAGAAGAGTTCTTTGTATAGTGCAATAGTTTCTTCTAAGGTTGGCATAAATGGATTTCCAGGTGCACAGGCATCGATCAAAGCATTCTTAGAAAGGTAGTCAAAGTCAAAGTCTTTTTCTTGGATACCGAGTTCGGTGAGTTTCTTCGGAATTCCTACCGTTTCAGACAATTTTTCAATCTCAGCGATAGCATAGGCTGCACATTCCTGGTCTGTTTTCCCTTCAACATGGAGTCCCAAGGCCTTGGCCACATTGCGAAAAGCTTCTGGTACACGCTTGGCATTTTCACGCTCTACAACTGGAAGAAGCATGGCACAGCAGACACCATGTGGCAAGTTATATACCGCACCGAGTTGGTGAGCCATAGAATGAACATATCCCAAACCAGCATTGTTAAAGCTCATACCACCGAGGAAGATGGCATTGACCATCGCCTCACGCGCTTCGATATCTTGGCCATTTGCCACAGCACGAGGAAGATACTCCTTGATGAGTTCAATAGCTCCGATAGAGAGTTTCTTGGTCACATTATAAGCACCTGGTGTTACCAAGGCTTCGACAGCGTGAGTAAGAGCATCCATACCTGTCGCCGCTGTCAATCCTTTCGGTTTTGAAAGCATAAGTTCTGGATCATTGACAGAGATGAGGGCGAGGCTGTTCTTATCAACCATTACCATCTTGACCTTGCGTTCTTCGTCAGTAATGACATAGTTAATCGTAATTTCTGCAGAAGTTCCAGCTGTTGTATTGATCGCAACCACTGGCAACCCTTTTTTAGCAGACTTGTGGAGACCCTCATAGTCTTGAGGTTTTCCACCATTTGTAGCGATGATAGAGATACAACTAGCCGCATCCTGAGGAGACCCACCACCAAGACTAATGATAAAGTCACATCCATGCTCTTTCAGGGCAGCCACTCCGTCTGTCACGTTCTTGCAAGTCGGATTTGGCTCCACATCGCTAAAGATCACATATTCGATCCCTTCAGCATCTAGTGGTTTTAGAACCTTAGGTAAAATATCGCTGCCCTCGATGAACTTGTCTGTCACCAAAAGGGCCTTCTTATACCCCAGTTCCTTGATATACGGACCTACTTCATTTACAACACCTTTACCAATAAGGTTAACTGATGGAACGTAAAATGTAGCCATATGCTTTTCCTCCTGCGCCTCTGCGCTATTTGATTATTTACCATAAGTATACGACCTTATAAGAAGTTTTACAAATATTTGTAAGCGTTTTAAGTGAAAAGTTAGTAAAAAACAGCCAGCCACTTTTTCAAGAAAAAAAGCTCCAAAAAGATGAATTTCATCTCATTGGAACTTTTACTTAATCATTATTGCTTAGTTAATACCACTCGGTCAGATGCCTCTCGGTCCATATCGTCGATAATCAATTGATTACCATTAACCGTGTAAATTTTGACATCATCACCGATAATGACACGTTGATTTTCTGGCTCAAAGGTGACTTGCTTGATTTCCTTATCTCCATCTGGTTCGACCTCAGTCCATGTACCAGTTTTGCCTGTTACAACAAGAGTGATCTGGTCGTTCTCATCTTTTCCAGTATAGGTACCATCAATATTAGTCGGTTGAGCTGTCGCAGTAGTGTCCTGGCTTGAGGACACCTGTGGTTGACTAGCACTGGTAGCAGCACTAGAAGATGATTCTTGTTGAGTAGATGATTGTTGAGCAGATTGCTGGGTAGATGCTTGTTCCTTAGGTCCACAAGCTGCTAAAAGACTAAGAATTGCTAACGAAGCAATAGAAAGTGTGAATGTTTTCGTTTTCATAGCGATTTCCTTTCTTTTGTGCTAATGTATTTCTGAAATCGTTTTCGAGTTTTCCTATCCCCAGTATAGCAACTTAAGTCTAGAAGGTCAACTAATCTCATGATCTCCCACCAAACCCGCTCGTACTTCCGAGATAAAATAGAGAGAGCCCGTCACAAAAAGCAAGTCCTGATTGTTGGCATTTTCTTCAAATTCGCTGATAAAATCACGATAAGAGTCAACCAGTTTATAACCAGAAACATCGCTTTCTTCTAGAGATCCTTGGTAGTCAAAGCCTGTTACCTTAAGTTCCACCTGAGGCAACTGCTCTGTTAGATAGGCTAACATCCCTTGGTAATCCTTGCGCTTAAGAGCGCCAAAAAGGACATGAGCCTGGTATCCTTGCTGGATTTTCCCTTGGATAAACTCGACTAGACGAGTCAAGGCTGGCAGATTGTGAGCCCCATCTAGGTAAATCTGCGGGCGAATCCGTTCTAATCGACCCGCCCAGTGTGTCTCCTTCAAAGCCTGTCTGACAAGCTCTTCTTCGACTTTTTCCTCTCTTGACGTCATAAACAGAAGAAAAGTTTGTAAAGCCAAGGAAGCATTTTCTTGCTGATAAGCACCTTCCAAACCAATTTCAAGCTGGGAAAAGTTTGCTAGCTTACTTGAAAAATCCCCAGCATTCAAGATGAAGTCTCGCCCAGCTTGATAAAGTTCAACAGCTAACTCTCTTGCTCTTTTTTGACAGACAAGCTCCGCTTCTGGAGTAAGCTTGGCAATGACCGCCTTCTTGCCAGCCTTGAAAATACCGGCTTTCTGCTCGGCTATTTCCTCCAGACTATCGCCTAAGGTCTCCTGATGATCTAGACCAATCGAAGTAATAACTGCAATCTCGCCTGTTACGACATTAGTCGTGTCAAGCAAACCACCAATTCCCACCTCTAGCAGGACTAGATCCACTCCCTGCTCTTTAAAGTAAAGCAAGGCAATCAGGGTCAACAACTCAAAGAAAGACAATTGGTCATGTGTTTCCAAAAGAGTTTTCTCCATCTCCTTGACTTGGTTAGCTATACGGATAAAGTCTTCCTCTGCGATCGGTTGTCCATTAATACAAATTCGATCATGGATACTGATGATATGAGGAGAGGTAAAAGTACCAACGTTTTTACCATGAGCAACAAACAGCTCCCTCATAAAGGCAATAGTTGACCCTTTACCATTAGTCCCTGTTACATGAATAATAGGATAAGTCTTCTCAGGATTCCCCAGCAAATCCACTGCTCGCTGCATTCGTCCAAGTCCAGATCTAAAGTTTAAACCAATCCGACTATGCAGCCATTCTTCTACTTCAAACATACATGTCTCCTTAACAAAAGTCCAACCAACTACCACATCAAAGTATGATTACAAATAAAAAGCGAGGTCGGGACTAAAATCCCGACCTCTTACCTGGTTAGCTAATCACTAGCTACTATGAATTTCAACGTGGGCTAAAAACACCCCCCGGACATTCCAACTCTTTTTAGTTTCTAGGAGTTGGGGTGATACAGTCTCCCAGACTTACCAGTTCTCTCTTATTTCAAGGAACTGGGGTAAAAATATCCCCCGGACGTTCCTGCGTTTCTAATTTCTGGCGCAGGGCTAAAAACATCCACTGGATGTTCCAACTCTTCTAATTTTCAGGAGTTGGGCTAAAAACGTTCCCCGAACGTTTTTACTCCTCCATAAAGCTGTTGAAGACTTCTTCAATCATGTTCCATTCGTCTTCTGAGTCTTCTGGAATTGGTTGTAATTCGCCTTCTGTTCCATCTTCATTTTCAGTGAATGAGTAAGCTTGGATTTCAACTTCACCGTTTTCGTCTTCTTCTGCGTTAACTGGCACTAGCAGAACATAGTTTTTACCAAATTCTTCTTTCCCATCGATGGTCAAAAGAATTTCAAACAAGGTTTCATTTCCTTGCTCATCTACTAGTGTAATCAATTCACGTTCTTCGTGATCATGGTTGTGATCGTGCGACATAGTTTCTCCTCTGTCTTAAAATTTTCTATCTAAATAATTTTGCAAAATTAGCTGAGCAGCCAACTTATCAATAACTTTCTTGCGTTTGTTACGACTGATATCTGCTTGTTCAATCAACATACGCTCCGCAGCGACCGTTGTCAAACGCTCATCCTGATAGTCTACTGGCAAACCAAAGAGTTCTTCTAGCTTGGCACCATAGGCTTGACTGGCTTCTACTCGCGGACCGCTGGTATTGTTCATGTTTTTGGGCAGACCCACTACAAAGCGCTCCACCTTATAGCTGTCAACCAATTCCTTGATACGGTCAAAACCAAACTGGCCCTGATCCTCATTAATCTGGATGATTTCAAGGCCTTGAGCAGTGAAGCCTAGGGGATCGCTAATGGCAACACCCACTGTTTTTGAACCAACGTCCAATCCCATAATTCTCATAGATTATAGATCGACTCCTTGTCCTTTAAGGTAGTAGCGTACCAATTCTTCAACAATTTCATCGCGCTCATACTTACGGATTTGATTTCGTGCATTGTTGTAACGAGGAACGTAGGCAGGGTCTCCACTCAATACATAACCGACGATTTGATTTATCGGATTATAACCCTTTTCATTCAAAGAAGCATAAACATCTGTCAACGTCTCGCTAATCTCTTTCTTATTGGAATCATCCAATTTAAACCGTACAGTTTCTTCAGTAAATCCCATTCTAACACCCTCTTTCCTTAGAATAGTACTATTATAGCACATTCCCTGACGTTCTACAAATAAGTCAGTCTATTAATTTGGATTTTCTATTGTTCTGTCGCCCCATTTGCCACTCTGTCTGCAATATATTGGCTAGGTTCGTTTTTTAAGAGATTTTCAAGACCAATATTTTTTAAATATTCGATCTGAGATGTCTTTTTGACATCCAATACTTGAAAATCATAAGTCGTTGTTGTCTGGATTTCGGTCTCGCTGAGTAGCTTGGTTTCCAGTGTAAATCCTGCTAGTTTGCGTGCCTCTTGGATGGTCTCATCCTTCTCTTCAGCTTCTTGAAGCGCTTTTTTCGTCTCCTCTAGCCCATTTTCAGAGATAAAGTTCTTGAGTTCATCCCCGACAGGTCGTTTTTGCTGAATGGTCAAGGTCAAAAATTGATTGCCTTTATAGGTAATGGTCTGAATCTGCTGCGTTCCATTTTCTGACTTCGGCATCAACAAGGTCTTGGTGACAACCGTATTTTTTTCGGCATTGTCCAAAACGGGAAGGTTTGATTGGATGGGGTCAGATGCTGTTGTGGAAGCAGCAGGGGTTTCCTTTTTTTGCCCACATCCCGCAAGCAAAAAGAGGAGGGCAAAACTAGCAATTAGTAACTTTTTCATAATTCCTCACATGATTTTAAAACAAAAGAGCAAACAAGGCCAGGAGTCACTCCCAGCCTTGATGTTTTATAGAGCTGCACGTAGACGTGCTTCTGCATTTTCTACATTACGGACAGAGCGTGGCAAGAAGGCACGGATATCATCTTCTTTATAGCCGACTTGTAGGCGCTTCTCGTCAACGAGAATCGGACTCTTTAAGATCCGTGGTGTTTCCATGATTAAGTTGAGCACTTCATTGACACTCAAATCCTCGATGTCAACTCCAAGTGCTTTAGCGTAGCGGTTTTTTGACGAAACGATACTGGCAATTCCATTATCTGTTTTCGTGAGAATATCTAATAACTCTTCTCTTGTAATTCCTTCTTTACCGAGATTTTGTTCTTTATAACTTAACTGGTGGGCATTGAGCCAGGTTTTCGCTTTTTTACAGCTAGTACAACTTGAGACTGTATAAATTTTGATCATGTACCTACCCCTTTCGCTACATGTTACTATCAGTTTAGTCTATTATACCATAAAAAGCATCCGACTTGCGACCTATTTTTAAAAAAATTTAACTTTTTTCGCGATTTTCGTACTTTTTTCTTGACAAATTCAATTTATAACCAACTTCTAAATTTTTTGATATAGATTCGTTTCACAATTGTAACACTTATCATATAAAGAGTAATTATCAAAAGCAAAAAGAGGAAATAAATTGGTTTCAAAGGGGTTAAACGAAGGAGGTTAGCAATTGCAGAATAGGGAAGGAAGGTCACAAAACTAGCTGCTAGCAAGGTTGTCCCAAGAACCAACCATGACGGACGGCTTTGTAAGAAAGGGAGTTTTGCTGAACGAAGCATATGGATGACCATGGTTTGGGACCACATGGATTCAATGAACCAACCTGTCTGGAACAGGATGATAAAGCCCGTTGCAGACTCTGCTCCGTGAACATAAGCATGACCTGTCGTCATTGGGACAATGACAAAATAGAGCAAGATAAAGGTCAAAATATCAAAGGCAGACGAAATCGGACCCATCCAAATCATAAAGCGAGTAATAGACTTGGCTTCCCACTTATGAGGATGTTTCAAAAAGTCTTCATCCACATTATCAAATGGCAAGGCAATGCAAGAAAGGTCGTAAACGAGGTTTAACACAATCAAGTGAATCGGAGCCATAGGAAGGAAAGGTAGAAAGATACCAGACACTAAGAGTGACAGAATATTCCCGAAATTAGAGCTGACCGTCATCTTGATATATTTGGTCATATTGGCATAGACTTTTCGTCCTTCAACCAGACCTTTTTCAAGCACCATCAAATCCTTATCTAGCAAAATGACATCAGCTGTCTCTTTGGCAATATCTACTGCTGTATCAACAGAAATCCCCACATCTGCTACTTTCATAGAAGGGGCATCATTGATCCCATCTCCCATATAGCCGACACAGTGCCCATTAGATTTGATTTGTAAAATGATTCGTGCTTTTTGATCCGGAGAGAGTTTGGCAAATACAGTCACCTTCTCGACCGCTTGGGCCAACTCTTCGTCCGTCATGGCATCAATATCAGAACCCAACAAGATTTGATCAACGTCTAAACCAACTTTTTCGCATACTGCTTGGGTTACCTTCTCATTATCCCCCGTCAAGATCTTGGTTTGAACACCATACTCTAGTAAAGCTTGGATAGCAGGGGCTGCAGATGGTTTTGGTGGATCTAGAAAGGCAAGATATCCTGTTAGAATCATCTCCTTTTCATCTTCAACGGAGTAAGCAAAACCTTCCTTTAAGCCTGTTTTATAAGCGACTCCCAAGACTCGTAAGCCCTGTTGATTGAGTTGGTCCACTTCTTTTAAGATTTCCACTCGGATATCATCCGTCAGAGGGCTAATCTGATCTTGATATTCCACATGGGTTGAAATCGCAAGCATTTCCTCTAGGGCACCCTTGGTTACCAAACTAACAACTTCGTTCTCATCCTTGACGATGACACTCATCCGTCTGCGTTCAAAATCAAAGGGCAATTCATCTATTTTTTGAAAGGTAGTATCCAAATTTTGTAGAATAGCGTGTTCTTTAGCTTCTTTTTCAGTTCTACTGATAATGGCACGGTCCATCAAGTTTTTCAAACCGGTTTGAAAATAGGAATTGAGATAGGCTCGTCTCAACACAGATAAATCCAAATCCCCATGTATATCCAAAGGATATTCAAGGACAATTTCGTCTTGGGTAAGGGTTCCAGTTTTATCCGTACACAGGATATCAATAGCACCTAGATCTTGTATGGCATTGAGTTTTTTGATAACGACTTTTTCCTTGGCCATGATAATGGAGCCTTTTGCTAGACTGGCCGTGATGATCATGGGAAGCATCTCAGGTGTAAGCCCGACACCCACGCTCAAAGCAAATACGCCAGCCTCTAACCAATCTCCATCCGTCAAACCATTGGAAAGAAATACGATGGGAACCATGACCAACATCAAACGGATTAAAAGCCAGGAGATACTGTTCATATCCCGTTCGAAAGAGGTGGGCTCGTCATAAGTATTGAGAGTCTGCTCGATCTCTCCCATCATGGTGTCATCACCGACCGCTAGAATCAAAGCCTTGGCGCTTCCTGATATCACGTTGGTTCCCATGAAGGCGAGCGCTTCTGCTTCTAGCAGACTATCAAAATTTGACTGACTCATTTTTGACAAGGCTAGTTTCTCAACCGAATCACTTTCACCCGTCAAGCCAGACTGTTGGACAAAGAAATCACGTGATTCAATCAAAAGGAGGTCTGCTGGAATCATATCCCCAGCACTTAACTTGACTATATCTCCAACGACCAAATCTTCAATTGCGATCTCTAAACTCTGGCCTTCGCGAATAACCGTAGCTGTATTCACAATCATTTTTGAAAGATTGGTCGCAGCTTTGTCACTCCGCAATTCTTGGACAAAGCGTATGCCACCAGAGATTAGAACGAGAACGACGATGATGATAGAGGTCGTCGGGTCTTCTTGCCCAGGCTTCGCCAACCAGACGTTGGTCACCATGGAGATCATAGCGATGACCAGGAGGATGATTGTAAATGGATTGATAATAGATTCGTAAATCTTTTTGAGGATACTGTCTTCTTGACCCTTGGTGATGGTGTTTTCACCATATAAATCACGATTCTTTTCTATCTGTTCCTCAGTTAAGCCTGTTAGACTTGTCTTGTAAAAAGATAGAGTTTCGTTTAAAGGTGTATGAATAGCTGCTGCTAATCTTTCTTTTGTAGTTTTCATTGGTTTCTCCTATCTGTATGAATGATGTGTTTCATACACAGAGACCAATCACTTTATAAGGGCAGAACGACACAAATCAGCGATTGGCTGTGTATGTGCGGTTCTGGGTGGTCGTCAATTTGCATCGTCTGTCTCCTTTCCCTGTTCTAAAACAGTAGAAAATCCTGCCATAAAATGGCAGGATTAAAAAACTAATTATCTGTTTTTTCGTTCAAGCTTTAACTCCATAGGGCAATGAAATGAGCTTAGTCTTGGCCTTCGCGACCAGGACTGTTGACCAACGAGTAGTGTCTCCACTGCTTTGCGGTAGTCATCCGTATCCCTATGGTAGCCTCACCTACCGTTTTCGTTTATCAGTATAAACCTTTAAAATATAAAAGTCAACGATTTATCATAATTTTCTTAAATAACAATTAATTCCTTCGGTGCTAGAGTCAACAATTCGCAACCGTTATCTGTAATCAGGATATCATCTTCAATACGAACCCCGTATTTACCTTCAATATAGATACCCGGTTCATCAGTCAAGACCATACCAGATTTAATGACTTCTTTGGAAGTTTGGCTAAAGTAGGGTTCTTCGTGGATATCCAGTCCGATACCGTGTCCGATACCATGTGTAAAGTATTCTCCATAGCCTGCTTCCACAATGATATCACGAGGAATTTTGTCAAAGTCACGGAAACCTAGACCTGCCTTGGCTTGGTCAATCAGAGCTTGGTTGGCTTTCAAAACTGTGTTGTAGATTTCTGCTTGCTCGTCACTGACATGGCCTAGATAGATGGTACGTGTCATATCGCTGACATAGTGGTCGTAGAGACAGCCGAAGTCCATGGTAATGGCTTCTCCCGCTTCAACCGGTTTGTGCATTGGATGGGCATGGGGTTTGGAAGAGTTGATACCACTTGCTAGGATTGTATCAAAGGATAAGCCAAATGCTCCTAGCTCCCGCATGCGGAAGTCAAGGAAATTGGCAATTTCAATCTCAGTCTTTCCAGATTTGATAAAGTCAAGTGCATCGTGGAAAGCTTGGTCTGAGATAGAAC
The DNA here is from genome assembly GCF_054445985.1 of Streptococcus sp. 517s. Lineage (NCBI taxonomy): Bacteria > Bacillati > Bacillota > Bacilli > Lactobacillales > Streptococcaceae > Streptococcus > Streptococcus sp. 517s. Next base: position 1,672,134 of record NZ_CM136847.1, read on the forward strand.
ATGCCTTACGAATAGTCGCAATCTCCGCTTCATCCTTAATCATACGAAGTGCTTCTACAAACTGAGTCTGTGGAAGCAAGTTGATCCCTGCAAACGCTGCCTGCATACGGTGGTAATAAGAGACCGAAATCTCGTCCTCAAAACCGATACGAGACAAGCCCATATCCTTAACAATGCCTGCAATAACAGCCAATTCATCGCGGTCAGCCACAATCTCAAAACCTGTTACTTCTTGCTTAGCTGCAATGATATAGCGAGAATCTGTCACCAAAACCTGACGGTCACGGCTGATGAAGACTGTTCCGTTTGAGCCCCAAAAACCAGTCAAGTAGTAAACATTTTTAAGGTTATTGATAATGATGCCATCTAGTTCTTTTTCTTGCATTTTAGCTAGAAATGCTTGTACACGTTTATTCATGATGTAACTTTCCTTTCAAATAGTGTCCTGTGTAGCTGGCTTCGTTGGCCGCTACTTCTTCTGGAGTTCCTGTTGCGATGATGGTTCCACCACCGACACCGCCCTCAGGTCCTAGGTCAATAATATGGTCTGCTGTCTTGATAACATCTAGATTGTGCTCGATAACAAGGACGGTATTGCCATCGTCGACAAAGCGAGCCAAGACTTTAAGCAAGCGAGCGATATCCTCGGTATGAAGCCCTGTCGTCGGCTCATCCAGAATGTAGAAAGATTTTCCTGTCGAGCGTTTATGGAGTTCGCTAGCCAACTTCATACGCTGGGCTTCTCCCCCAGAAAGGGTGGTAGCCGGTTGACCTAGCGTTACATAGCCCAGCCCCACATCCTTGATGGTCTGAAGTTTGCGTTGAATTTTTGGAATATGTTGGAAGAATTCCACCGCATCGTTGACGGTCATGTCCAAAACCTGCGAGATATTTTTTTCCTTGTAGTGCACTTCAAGGGTTTCACTGTTGTAGCGAGTCCCATGGCAGACCTCACAAGCCACGTAAACATCAGGCAAAAAGTGCATCTCGATCTTGATAATCCCGTCACCTGAACAGGCTTCGCAACGACCACCCTTGACGTTGAAACTGAAACGCCCCTTTTTGTAACCACGAATCTTAGCCTCATTTGTCTGGGCAAAAAGGTCACGTATATCGTCAAAGACCCCCGTATAGGTAGCAGGGTTAGACCTCGGCGTTCGTCCGATCGGGCTCTGGTCAATGTCAATCAAGCGGTCTACATGCTCAATCCCTGTAATCGTCTTAAACTTACCAGGTTTGTCTGAATTGCGGTTAAGCTTCTGGGCAATGGCTTTTTTGAGGATGCTGTTGATTAAGGTTGATTTCCCTGAGCCAGAAACGCCTGTTACCGCAATGAATTTCCCGAGTGGGAAGCGAGCGGTGATATTTTGCAAGTTGTTCTCACGCGCACCTGTCACTTCGATAAAGCGACCATTGCCAACACGGCGTTCTGACGGTACAGGAATCGCGCGTTTTCCTGATAGATACTGTCCTGTGATAGACTTGCTGTTACGAGCCACCTGCTTGGGGGTTCCTGCGGCAACAATCTCCCCACCAAAAACACCGGCACCGGGACCAACGTCAATCAGGTAATCCGCCTCGCGCATAGTATCTTCGTCGTGTTCCACCACGATGAGAGTATTGCCCAAGTCACGCATCTTTTTCAAACTGGCAATCAGGCGGTCATTATCCCTCTGGTGAAGACCGATGGACGGCTCATCCAGAATATAAAGGACACCTGATAGGTTGGACCCAATCTGGGTTGCCAAGCGAATTCGCTGACTCTCACCACCTGAAAGGGTTCCTGCCGAACGTGACAGGGTCAGATAGTTGAGTCCCACGTTATTGAGGAAGGTCAAGCGATCCTTGATTTCCTTGAGGATAGGACGAGCAATGATGGCTTCATTTTCAGACAAGGTCAACTGGCTCACCAAGTCCAAGTGGTCTGCGATAGACAGGTCTGAAATTTCTCCGATATGCGGCCCTTGCTCACCACCCACACGAACAGACAAGGCCTGGTCATTGAGACGGTAGCCGTGACAGGTTCCGCAGGTCAGCTCATTCATGTAGAGACGCATCTGGGTGCGCGTGTAATCACTGTTAGTCTCATGGTAACGACGCTTAATATTATTGACAACTCCTTCAAAAGGAATGTCAATATCACGCACACCACCAAATTCATTCTCATAGTGGAAATGGAATTCCTTGCCATCAGACCCGTAGAGAATCACGTTCTTATCTTCTTCTGACAAGTCCTCAAAGGGCTTATCCATATCCACTCCAAAGGCTGTCATGGCCTGCTCTAGCATATTTGGATAGTAGTTGGATGAGATAGGATTCCAAGGTGCCAAGGCTCCCTCACGTAAAGTTTTGCTGGCATCAGGAACCACCAAGTCAACATCCACCTCCAGCTTGATGCCCAAACCATCACACTCACTACACGAGCCAAACGGAGCATTGAAGGAGAAGAGACGTGGCTCTAACTCTGGAACAGTAAAGCCACAAACTGGACAGGCATAATGCTCAGAAAATAGCAACTCAGAATCGTCCATAGTGTCGATAATGACATAACCTTCTGCGATACGAAGGGCAGCCTCAATGGAATCAAAGAGACGGCTACGAATGCCCTCCTTGATGACAATACGGTCGACCACAACATCAATATTGTGTTGCTTGCTCTTGGACAACTCTGGCACTTCGGTCACATCATAAACTTCCCCATCCACACGGACGCGGACATAGCCGTCTTTCTGAACCTTTTCAATGACGCTCTTGTGTTGCCCTTTTTTCTTACGAATGACCGGAGCTAAAATTTGCAGACGTTGGCGTTCTGGCAATTCCAAGACCTTATCCACGATTTGCTCTACAGAAGAAGCCTTGATAGCCCCATGCCCGTTGATACAGTAAGGCGTCCCCACACGTGCGTAGAGGAGACGCAGATAATCATTGATTTCAGTCGTTGTTCCCACGGTCGAACGAGGGTTTTTGCTGGTAGTTTTCTGGTCGATGGAAATAGCTGGGCTGAGACCATCAATGGCATCCACATCTGGTTTTTCCATATTGCCCAAGAACTGGCGAGCATAGGCTGATAGACTCTCTACATAGCGCCTTTGCCCCTCAGCATAGAGGGTATCAAAGGCCAGACTGGATTTCCCAGAACCTGACAAACCAGTCACAACAACCAGCTTGTCTCGCGGAATCTCCACATCAATATTTTTTAAGTTATGGGCACGCGCCCCATGAATCACAATTTTATCTTGCATCTTTGTTCTTTCTAGTCCATTATTGCTTTCCATTATACCAAAAAATGTGAAATTCTATTACCCAAAAAGCTGTTTTTGTAGTATAATAGTACGGTGCAAAAAATGAATCACTGAAATAGTAGGAAAGGATAGGGGATATGAAACAAGTTTTTCTCTCAACAACAACTGAATTTAAAGAGATCGACACGCTTGAACCGGGTACTTGGATCAACCTCGTCAATCCTACACAAAATGAATCATTGGAAATTGCTAATGCCTTTGACATTGATATCGCCGACCTTCGAGCACCGCTCGATGCGGAGGAAATGTCTCGTATTACGATTGAAGACGAGTATACTTTGATCATCGTGGACGTCCCCATCACAGAGGAGAGAAATAACCGCACCTACTACGTAACGATTCCGCTGGGGATTATCATCACCGAGGAAACCATTATCACTACCTGCTTGGAATCCCTCCCAGTTCTCGATGTCTTCATCAACCGTAAGCTGCGTAACTTCTACACTTTCATGCGGTCACGCTTTATCTTTCAACTCCTTTATCGCAATGCTGAGCTTTACCTGACTGCCCTTCGTTCGATTGACCGTAAGAGTGAACAAATCGAAAGTCAACTTCACAAGTCCACTCGAAACGAAGAGCTGATCGAGCTCATGGAATTGGAAAAGACCATCGTCTATTTCAAAGCCTCACTTAAGACAAATGAGCGCGTGATTAAGAAATTGACTAGCGCAACTAGCAATATCAAGAAATACCTAGAAGACGAAGACCTACTCGAAGACACTCTGATTGAAACCCAACAGGCCATCGAGATGGCAGATATCTATGGAAATGTCCTTCACTCTATGACAGAGACCTTTGCCTCTATCATTTCCAATAACCAGAACAACATCATGAAGACCCTGGCTCTCGTGACCATCGTTATGTCTGTCCCAACCATGATCTTCTCAGCCTACGGGATGAACTTCAAGGATAATGAAATCCCTTTGAACGGTGAGCCGCACGCCTTCTGGTTAATCGTCTTTATCGCCTTTGCTATGAGTGTTTCGCTCACTCTCTATCTCATCCATAAAAAATGGTTCTAAGAGGAATCCCTATGTCTCAGATTGATTTACAAAAATTAACTAAGAAAAACCAAGAGTTTATCCACATCGCTACCCAACAATTTATCAAAGATGGTAAAACAGATGCTGAAATCAAGGCTGTTTTTGAGGAAGTCATTCCTAAAATCCTTGAAGAGCAAGTCAAAGGAACAACAGCTCGTTCCCTCTACGGCGCTCCAACTCACTGGGCTCACAGTTTCACAGTCAAGGAACAGTACGAAAAAGAGCATCCAAAAGAAAATGATGATCCAAAACTCATGATTATGGACTCAGCCCTTTTCATCACCAGCCTCTTTGCATTGATTAGCGCCCTGACCAACTTTTTCTCTACAGACCAGGCTATTGGCTATGGTTTGATTACCCTCTTGTTGGTTGGACTTGTAGGAGGACTTGCCTTCTACTTGATGTACTACTTTGTCTACCAGTATTATGGACCAGACACAGACCGTAGCCAACGTCCTCCATTCTGGAAATCAATCCTCGTCATCCTGGCCTCCATGGTCCTTTGGTTGGTTGTCTTCTTTGCAACAAGCTTCCTACCAGCCAGCCTCAATCCAGTCCTTGCTCCATTGCCTTTGGCTATCCTAGGAGCTGTCCTTCTCGCCCTTCGCTTCTATCTCAAGAAACGTTTCAACATCCGAAGCGCAAGTGCGGGACCATCCCGTTACTAAGATAATAAATAAGCAACTGCTCAGGCGGTTGCTTTTTACTACTTTCTTGATTTAAAAGCATTCTTCTGACATTCGCCATAGTTTTCTCTCATCTTTTGTGATAAAATAGGCTCAATCTATTTCTAGGAGGATGAGATATGGTTTCTACTATTGGTATTGTTAGTTTGTCTAGCGGTGTTATCGGAGAGGATTTTGTCAAATACGAAGTTGATTTGGGTCTCCTACGTCTCAAGGATCTGGGACTCAATCCTATCTTTTTGCCCCATTCGCTAAAAGGTTTAGACTTTATCAAGGACCATCCGGAGGCACGTGCAGAGGATTTGATGCAGGCCTTTTCGGATGATAGCATCGACATGATCCTCTGCGCCATCGGTGGGGATGATACCTATCGTTTGCTACCTTATCTTTTTGAAAATGACCAACTACAAAAGGTTATCAAACAAAAGATTTTTCTCGGTTTCTCAGATACGACCATGAACCATCTCATGTTGCATAAACTAGGGGTCAAGACTTTTTATGGGCAATCCTTTCTGGCAGACATTTGTGAGTTGGATAAAGAAATGTTATCCTATAGCCTCCACTACTTTAAAGAACTGATCAAGACTGGGAGAATCTTAGAAATCCACCCTAGCGACCTTTGGTTCGAGGAGCGGACTGACTTTAGTCCCAATGCTCTAGGAACAGCTCGGGTCAGTCATGTAAATACAGGTTTTGACTTGTTACAAGGAAATGCTCAGTTTGAGGGGGAAATCCTCGGTGGTTGTCTTGAGTCCCTCTACGATATCTTTGACAATTCTCGATACGCAGACAGCACAGTTCTCTGCCAAGAGTACAAACTCTTCCCTGACTTATCCGACTGGGAAGGAAAGATCCTCTTGCTAGAAACAAGTGAAGAAAAGCCTGAACCGGAAGACTTCAAAAGAATGTTGCAGGCTTTGAAAGAAACTGGGGTATTTGAGGTCATCAGTGGACTCTTGGTCGGGAAACCTATGGATGAAACCTTCTATGACAACTATAAGGAGGCGCTAATGGACATCATTGATAGCAATATCCCGATTGTCTATAATCTAAACGTTGGTCATGCCACACCAAGAGCCATTGTGCCCTTTGGCGTCCATGCTTATGTGGATGCAAATGAACAAGTCATTCGCTTTGACTATAACAAAAAATAAACAATTTCTCCATTTTTGTGCTTTTGTATTGATTTTCGTTACAATTTGTGTCTGAATTTATTGCATTTCGCTAATTTCTATGATATCTTTTTAAAGGAGGTATATATGACAAAACAAAAAATTAATCGAATTGTCGGTTCAATCGGGGCCTTTATTGGAATTATTGTATTTATCGCCTACATCCCACAAATTTTTGCCAATTTACAAGGCAACAAAGCTCAACCATTCCAGCCTTTATCCGCAGCAGTATCTTGTTTAATTTGGGTTATTTATGGATGGACAAAAGAACCTAAGAAGGATTGGATACTAATTATTCCAAACTCAGCTGGCGTTGTCTTAGGTGGACTGACATTTCTCACTGCACTATAAAAGTTACTAGCATATAATCAAAAAGCTGAGAGGAGTTTCTCAGCTTTTTTCTATATTCTCAGATAATTAAACGCCTGCACTCACTAATTTCCGTTTTTCCACTCACAATCATTCTCATGGTCATCAACCAGACCTGCAGCCTGAAGAAAAGATAAAACGGCAACTGGGCCTGTGAACTTGAAACCTCGTTTTTTTAGATCTTTGGCTAATTTTTCAGACAAGACTGTTTTAGCAGGTGCCTGGCGATAGTCAGGAACATCATTCACGATAGTTTTTCCCTCAACAAAGGACCAGAGATAAGTGTCAAAAGAGCCATAGGTTTTCTGGACTTGTAAAAATGCTTGGGCGTTGGCACGCGTCGCAAAGAGCTTGGCTCGATTTCGGATGATAGCTGGATTATCTAACAAGGCTTCCAACTCCGCATCTGTCATCTCTGCGACCGCTTGAATTTGATAGTCATGAAATGCTTCTCGGAATCCTTGGCGCTTGTTTAGCACCGTTTCCCAAGACAGACCAGCCTGATAGGTCTCCAAACAAAGCAACTCAAAAAGGGCGCGGTCATCATGGAGGGGCTGTCCCCACTCCTCGTCATGATAGGCTACATATAAAGGGTTATTCATTTTTACCCAGCCACAACGTTTTGGCATAGACTTCTCCTATTTCACCAACATTTTAAGAGCAGACTTGATATAGTTCTCTGCTGTATCCGTCGTTCCTTCAAAGAATTTCTTGATTTTCTTGAGCTCGGTCGCCTTGTAGCCCAGCGCCAACATGGCTTCCATAGCTTCTTCCAGTTCTTGGTTTTCAGCGCTGGTTTGCACTGCGACTTTAGCAGGAAGGTCATCACTAGCCACGACTACCTTGCCTTCCAAGTCCAGCACCATCTGCTGGGCTGTTTTCTTACCAATTTTAGGGAACTTAGTCAAGTAGGTGATGTTCTTGGTCTCGATTGCTTGAACCAAGCCAGCATTGTCATCGGCAGCGATGATAGCAAGAGCTGATACAGGACCAATCCCTGAAACCGAGATCAAACTGAGAAAGAGCTTCTTCTCATCTTCTGAGCGAAAACCATAGAGCAGATGGGCATCCTCACGGACAACTTGGTGCACATAGATCTGAGTTTTTTGATTAACCTGACCTGAGTAAGCATAGGGATTGGCTACATGCAAGATATAACCGATACCATTTGTCTCTAGGACAATGTATTTAGCAGTGATTTTGGTAATGATTCCTTTTAGATATTCGTACATAGTTTTTCTCCATTATTTTGCCTATCTAGTATACCATATTTTCCCAAGACAGACTGCAACAAAAGGTGCAACCTCTGGTTGACAAATAGTACAGGAGATTGTATTCTCATTATAAGTAAAAATTGTTAGGATAGAGGTAGAAAAAGGAGGATAGAATGATGAAACTCGCAGAAAAACTATTTGAGCTCCGCAAGGAAAAAGGTTGGTCCCAGGAAAAGCTAGCAGAACAAATCAACGTTTCTCGGCAAAGCATCTCAAAATGGGAGTCTGGACAAGTCCTTCCAGAAATCGAAAAAATCATTGAATTAAGCAAGATTTTCCAAGTAACAACTGACTATCTACTACTGGATGAAAACTCTGAAAAAGGTTCCACAGCAGTGACCTTGGAAGAAGACAAGGACAAATACTATAAAGAGGTTAAATCCTATGGCCTCTGGCGAGTGATTTATATTTTCGTCTTAGCTCTGGCCATCTATCTCTTTTTAGCTGGTTCTAGTTTCCCAGCTGAATTCACTGCCTGGATTTGGCTGACCTTCGTTCTCTTGATTGCTTCTGCAGTTGCTATCAACAAGGCTCTCAAAACCAAACAGCGTTATCTTGATAAGGTGATTGGTCTTGAGAATCCTTTAGACCATGACGACTCTACAAAATCTTGAATCACCTAGTTCAGTTTTCACAACACTTTTTATAGGACTGGTCTTGTCAAGCAAGTGTAAACCTCGTGTAAACTTGCCCAAATCCAATCAAAGTTCCTACCTTAGAAAAACTAAAAAGCCTTGTTCAAAAAGGAACAAAGGCTTTTTGTGTTCTTAATATTTCCCCAACTCACGAAGACTGGTGTGATTTTCCTGAATACGTCGGAACATCTTTTCCATATCCGACTTGGTAAAATGCACCAAAACGGGACGTCCGTGGGGACAGTTATAGGGATTGTCACATTGAGAGAGCTGATAAAGGAGTTGTCTGGCTGAGTGGTCATCGATACGATGGTTGGCCTTGATAGACCGCTTGCAGGACATCATGATAGCCAGCTCTGCTCGGTATTTCTTGATAGAAACTTCCTTGGTCAAGAGGAGCATGTCACACATTTCATAGATGCCTGATTCGATTTCCTCTTCGGCCATCCAGATAGGATGTTCACGTAGGATAAATTGATTTTCTCCGTACTCTGCCAAAAAGACGCCCACGTCCTCCAAAAGAGGCATTCTTTCCCTGAGACGAAGGGCATCATCTGCTGGGAATTCAAAGATGTAGGGCACTAAGAGTTGCTGCTGACTCTGGTCAACATTGCCGATGCTTTCACGATACTCCTCGTACTTAACCCTTTCCTGAGCCGCGTGCTGGTCTATGATGTAGAGGCCATCTCGCCCTTGGGCAAAGAGATAAGTCCCGTGCATTTGTCCGAAAAACTCCAACTCTGGGAAACTAGATGACTCCTCTCGTTCCAGCTTGTCATAAGCCTTATCGAGACTAGCAAGGTCTAACTCTGGATGATCTAGTTGGTCATAGCTGACAGGTTTTCTCTCTGCGAAATGGAGTTTGGTCTGCTTGGTCAGTTGCTCCAAGGTTTCCTTGGCAAACAGGGTTAAATCCTGCCCTTCCTCAGTTAATTCAACCTGATGATCAGCTACCTCAGCTTGACTAGGCTTTGAGAGTTCTGTTTTTTCATAGTAAAGCGTATTTTCTTTGAGTGGGAGAATGGTCTGCTCTACCTTTTGACGATTACGCACGGTCGACTTGGCAAGATTTTCCAAAGCATCTGGAATCAGAGCTTGCTCTTTGAGACTATTAGAAATGGCCTCTGAAAGCAGCGCCATTAGTTCTCTTTCCTTAGAAATTCGCACCTCTTGCTTGGTCGGATGCACATTGACATCAGCCAGATAAGGATCGATATGGATGTGAATGACAGCCAGTGGAAAACGTCCCACCATGAGCTTGCTTCCATAACCGTCAAGAATAGCACGATTTAGTAGAAAGTTCTTGATATAACGGCCATTGATGAAGAGGCTGATATAGTTACGATTTGCTCGGGTTAACTCAGGCAAAGACACAAAGCCTGAAATTTCGAAATCTAGGTCAGAATTCTCAATGGCAATCATCTTCTTGGCACTCGCCAAACCATAAATTCCTGCGATGGCTTGACGCAGTTGACCAGTCCCTGCTGTCCGCGTCATTTCCTTGCCATCACTGATTAAACTAAAAGAAATCTCAGGATGGGCCAATCCCATACGGTTGACAATATCAATGATATGAGACAACTCCGCTTGCTGGCTCTTCATATACTTGAGACGGGCAGGTGTGTTGAAAAAGAGGTCCTCCACACAAACCTTGGTCCCCACAGGACTAGTCGCTGGAATGACTTCCTCAACTTCACCCCCACGCGCGATTAGCTTAGTCCCATGACTCGCACCATCCACTGCCGTCAACAGAGTCAGCACACTAACAGAAGCGATAGAGGGCAGGGCTTCACCACGAAAACCAAGCGTCCGAATCCGAAAGAGGTCTGCTTGATTTTTTATCTTACTGGTCGCATGTCGACGCAAGGCCAATTCCACCTCATCGTGGGCAATTCCATGACCATTATCAGTGATTTGAATTTTCTTGAGACCAGCTTCTTCAATCTCAATGATAATCTGGCTAGAACCAGCGTCAATGGCATTTTCTACCAACTCTTTGACCACACTGGCAGGACGTTCGATGACCTCTCCTGCTGCGATCTGGTTTGCCAGCACCTCTGGCAATTCAATAATATGAGACATCTTTCAGCCCCTTTCTGTATCTATTTTCCTAGAAATTGATTAGTGCTATTATACCATATTTCAGATAGGACCGAAAAATCAAGCGCCACATAGACTCCAAATCCCTCCACATAGACAAAGTCCCTTGCCATGGGTCGTAAAATAGTGTTTAATAAAGGTGTACAGGAAGTGATCACAATTTTGTATGAAATGTAAGGAGAAAAATTTATGAAAGTAGAACTACAGATTAGCGAGTTTTACAAGGAAGAAAAGCTGATTGTCCAAGCACCTCAAGAAACCAAAAAAGTCCAAAAAGTCATCGAATTTGCTGAAAATCTTGACCAAAAAGAAACAATCAAAGGAAAGATTGATGGTCAGGTCTATCTAGTTGAAATTGGCAAGATTCAGCGCTTCTATATCGAGAATCGAAAGGTTCTAGCAGAAACGTCGAGTCAGACCTACAGCATTGATTTGCGACTCTATCAAGTTCTTGAAATTCTACCGACCACTTTTATCCAAATTTCCCAATCTGAAATCGTCAATATCGACTCGATCTCTCATCTCAAGCTCACGCCCAACGGTCTGGTTGAAATTTTCTTAAAAAACGAAAGCTTCACCTACTCTTCACGCCGTTACCTAAAAACCATCAAGGAGAAATTAGAACTATGAAAAAACAAGTATTTCACGACGCAGCTGCTGGCGTCCTCATCGGCCTCATCCTCTCTATCATCTTTTCACTCATTTATGCACCAAATACCTATGCCCCACTGAGTCCCGAGTCTCTTATCGGCCAAGTGATGGTTCAACATCAGGTTCATGGTGCCCTGGTCTTGCTCTACTGCACGATTATCTGGTCAGCTATCGGCGTTCTCTTTAGCTTTGGCAGCCGCTTATTCAATCGTGACTGGAGCCTGCTCCGTGCCACACTTTCCCATTTCTTCCTCATGCTGGCTGGCTTTGTTCCACTAGCAACTCTGGCTGGTTGGTTCCCCTTCCACTGGACCTTCTATCTCCAGCTTATTCCAGAGTTTGCGATCGTCTACCTCATCATCTGGGTTATTCTCTATAAAAGAGAAGCAAAAAAAGTAGACCACATCAATCAACTCTTGGCCCATAAAAAGTAATAGAGAAAAAGCCCACTCACAAAAATGTGAATGGGCTCTTTTTATAATTTTTGTTTGAGCTCAAACAAGACATTCATAGCCTGCATAGGTGTCATATTGTAAACATCCAGTTCTGCTAATTCTGCTAGAATAGGATGCTCTTCAGGCGCATCAAAGAGTGACATCTGCTCTGTGACAGCACTTGTTTCTCTCATCGGAGCAGGACTTTCCGTCCCTTGACTCTCCAGTTGAGTCAAAATCTTATCCGCTCTTGCTAAAAGTTCTGCTGGTAAGCCAGCAATCTTAGCCACATGGATACCGTAGGATTTGTCAGCTGGCCCTGGTTCAATCTTGTGAAGGAAGGTGACCTGCCCATCCTGCTCCAAGGTTGCCACGTGAACATTGACCAAGTGTTCCAGGCTAGACCCCAGACTGGTCAACTCATGATAGTGAGTCGCAAAGAGGGTTTTGGCTCCGATATGCTCATGGATGTATTCGATGATGGATTGAGCAAGAGCCATCCCATCATAAGTCGCAGTTCCTCGACCTAATTCATCAAAGAGAATGAGTGAGTCCTTGGTCGCATGCGAAATGGCATTGTTGGCCTCCATCATTTCTACCATAAAGGTTGATTGACCTGAAACCAAGTCATCTGCTGCTCCGATACGAGTAAAGATGGCATCGAAAATAGGCAAATGGGCACTCTCAGCAGGAACATAGGAACCCAGCTGGGCCATAACCGCCGTCATGGCTAACTGACGCATGTAGGTTGACTTCCCGCTCATGTTCGGTCCTGTAATCAGTTGAATGCTCGTATCTTCTGACATCTGGATACTGTTTGGAATGTAGGTCTGTGCTCCCATGACCTTTTCGACGACAGCATGACGCCCTTTTTGGATATCGATTTGTGAACCCTCTCCAAACTCAGGTCGAATCAAATGCTGGGTCTCAGCCACAACTGAAAGACTTTGCAAGACATCAACTGTCGCAATTCCTTGGGCTAGAGCCTGCAAGCGCTGGATGTACTTGCTGACTTCCTCACGGATGCGCATAAAGATTTCATATTCTAGGTTGGCTGACTTTTCACGCGCCTCCAGCATATCCCCCTCGATACGGGCTAATTCCTCAGTACCAAAGCGTTCTGAGTTTTTCAACGTTGCCTTGCGGAAAAAGTGGGCAGGTACATTTCCCAGTTGCGAATTGGTTACATGGAAATAGTAGCCATCTTTTTTATTGTAGTCAATCTTGAGCGTACTGATGCCAGAGTTTTCTCTCTCCTTAGCCTCAATCTCAGCAATCCAGCTAGTTCCTTCTCTGAGCACACGACGGTACTTGTCTAAGGTTTCATCAAATCCAGTTCGGATAATGCCACCTTCCGTAATCACGTGAGGAGCTTCGGGAGAAATCGCTGCGCTAATCAAACTCTCCAACTCAGGGATGGCATCTAACTGTTCGATAAGATAGGCCAGAGCAGGCTGCTCCATGCCTTCTAAAATCGCACGAATCCGTGGTACACTGGATAAGGTGGTCGCTAACTGCAAGAGATCCTTGGGATTGGTCTTGCCAAAAGAAACCCGACTAGCCAAACGTTCGATGTCATAAACACCCTTGAGACTATCCGTTAAATCGCTGCGCTCAAAGAAGTGGTCAAGAAAGACCTGCACCACCTCTTGACGTTGGACGATTCGCTCCTTATCAATCAAAGGACGATGAATCCAAGAACGCAAGAGCCGCATTCCCATAGCTGTTTTGGTTTCATCTAAAAGCCAGAAAAGACTGCCTTGCTTCTTACCTGAACGGGCATTCTCAACCAAATCCAGACTAGCCTTGGTCGCATAATCCATCTGCAAGAAATCTTTGATTTCATAGCGGATAACAGGTTTGAGGTGGTTCAATTCCCGCATCTGGGTCCGGTGAACATACTGGAGCAGCTTACTAGCTGCTGCTTGCTCCACATCTGCCAGTCGTGGATCTAGTAAATGAAGGTCCTCAAAGCCTTCCTTCTCATAAGAAAGCACCAGATTCATCTGACGGCTGAGGATTTGTTCTTCTTCCTCAGACAAGTCATAACCCAGCACCACTTCACGAGCCTTGAGGTTACGGATTTCCCCACAAACCAACGTAAAATCCAACAGCCCCGTCACATAGAAATCACCCGTCACCAAATCCATATAAGCCAGACCAAATTGATTGCCATCACGATCTAAGGCAACCAAGAAATTATTCTGACTATCCGGCTTACTGCTATCGACGACCGTTCCAGGTGTGATGACCTGAACCACCTCTCGCTTGACAACACCAACCGCTTGTTTGGGATCTTCCATCTGTTCTGCAATGGCAACTTTATAGCCCTGCTCAATCAGAACATCGATATACTGTTGGGCAGAATGATAGGGGACGCCCGCCATGGGTATCGGATTTTCTGCATTTTTATTCCGACTTGTTAAGGAAATTTCCAAAATTTGCGCTGCATTAATTGCATCTTCATAGAACAACTCGTAAAAATCACCCATTCGAAAAAGCAAAAAAGCATCTGGGTATTGTTTCTTAATATCCACATACTGTTGCATGCCGGGTGATAGCTTTTCTGTTGCCATTTTCCGTCTCTCCTTGCTAAAAATAAGTCTTGAGAGCAACTCCCAAGACCTTATTTATCTTTCATCAAATCTAGCAAACGATCTTCCATCAGCTTGGCAACGTGCTGGTCTCGACAAATAACCAATAAGGTATTAGCACCAGCAACCGTTCCTAAAATCCATTCATCCTTGTTTGCATCTACAATGTTTGCTAAGACTGCAGCTTCCCCAAGTTTGGTATGCAGTACCAAGGTGAACTCTGCTCTTGCAACTCCTTCTAAATGATGAGACAAAAACTCAACTAAATCAATCTTATCTGTCTCATTTGCTAGTACATAATACACCATATCATTTTTCTTAACCTTGGTCAAGCCGATTTCACGCAAATCACGTGACAAAGTCGTTTGTGTCACATAAACATTACGAGCTTCTAAACGATCTTGAATCTCTTTTTGTGTCCCAAGTTTCTCTTCGGTGATCATCTTTTTAATCAATTGATGCCGTTCTCTTTTTCTCATATTATCCTCTTAAGTGAATATTTATAACAAATTTTACATTTATTTTATAACTACATTATACCAAAAAAAATAGAGAATTCAAAAAAATTCTTTTCTTTCTCAAAAAATGTAGTAAATTGTGTTAAAATAGTAAAAAAGCCCAAAAGGAGCCCTTATGAATACAAAAGAATTGATTGCTAGCGAGTTGGCTAGCGTCATTGATAGCCTGGATCAAGAGGCTATTTTAAATTTACTGGAAACACCTAAAAACTCAGAAATGGGAGACATCGCCTTCCCTGCCTTTTCTCTAGCAAAGGTCGAGCGTAAAGCTCCTCAAATGATTGCAGCAGATATTGCTGAAAAAATCAATAGTCAAGCCTTTGAAAAGGTTGTTGCTACTGGACCTTACGTCAACTTTTTCCTTGATAAATCTGCTATTTCGGCTCAAGTATTGCAGGATGTTATCACTGAAAAAGAGCACTATGCCGACCAAACCATTGGTAAGCAAGAAAATGTCGTTATCGATATGTCTAGTCCCAATATCGCAAAACCATTCTCTATTGGGCACTTGCGTTCAACCGTTATCGGGGATAGCTTGTCACATATTTTCCAAAAAATCGGCTATCAAACGGTCAAGGTCAACCACCTAGGAGACTGGGGCAAACAGTTTGGAATGCTGATCGTTGCCTACAAGAAATGGGGAAATGAGGAAGCCGTTAAAGCGCATCCAATCGATGAACTTCTTAAACTCTACGTTCGCATCAATGCTGAAGCTGAAAAAGATCCTAGCTTGGACGAAGAAGCACGCGAATGGTTCCGTAAACTGGAAAATGGAGATGAGGAAGCCCTCGCTCTCTGGCAATGGTTCCGTGATGAAAGTTTAGTGGAATTCAACCGCCTTTACAATGAATTGCAAGTCGAATTTGACAGCTACAACGGAGAAGCCTTTTACAATGATAAGATGGATGCTGTTGTAGACATTCTCGCTGAAAAAGGACTTCTTGTTGAGTCAGAGGGAGCCCAAGTTGTCAATCTTGAGAAATATGGAATTGAACATCCAGCCCTTATCAAAAAATCTGACGGTGCAACTCTCTATATCACACGTGACTTGGCTGCAGCCCTCTACCGTAAAAACGAATACCAATTTGCAAAATCCATCTATGTTGTTGGTCAAGAGCAATCTGCCCACTTCAAACAACTCAAGGCAGTACTACAAGAGATGGGCTACGGTTGGAGCCAAGACATTGTCCATGTTCCGTTTGGATTGGTAACAAAAGAAGGGAAAAAACTCTCTACTCGTAAAGGAAATGTCATCTTACTAGAGCCGACTATTGCAGAAGCTGTTAGTCGTGCCAAAGCCCAAATCGAAGCGAAAAATCCTGAGTTAGAAAATAAAGACCAGGTTGCCCACGCTGTTGGAGTTGGGGCTATCAAGTTCTATGATCTTAAGACCGACCGTACAAATGGATACGACTTCGGCCTTGAAGCTATGGTATCCTTTGAAGGAGAAACTGGACCTTACGTTCAATACGCCTACGCTCGTATCCAATCTATCTTGCGCAAAGCCGATTTCAAACCAGATACAGCTGGCAACTACAGCCTGAATGATGCTGAAAGCTGGGAAATCATTAAACTACTCCAAGACTTCCCGCGTATTATCAATCGTGCAGCAGATAACTTTGAACCTTCTATCATTGCGAAATTTGCGATTAGTTTGGCTCAAGCCTTTAACAAATATTATGCACATACACGCATCTTGGATGAAAGCCCAGAACGGAACAGCCGTCTAGCCCTCAGCTACGCAACTGCAGTCGTTCTCAAAGAAGCTCTTCGTTTGCTCGGAGTAGAAGCGCCTGAGAAGATGTAAATCGTTACAAGAGACTGGAACTAAAGCTCCTAGTCTCTTGACGGCAATCGCTATATGGCGAATTGCCTAAACGCTTCACTAATTCACCTAACCAAATAATATCGATTTGGTTAGGCTCATGTCGTAATCTTTTAATCACTTTATTGTAAAGCAATCTAATACTCAATGAAAATCAAAGAGCAAACTAGGAATCTAGCCGCAGGCTGTACTTGAGTACGGTAAGGCGACGCTGACGTGGTTTGAATTTGATTTTCGAAGAGTATAAGTAACTAACGCCAAATCCTATCAAGGATTTGGCTTGGCGCTTCACTAACTTATCAAACTAAATAACATCGATTTAGTTTGATTTAGGTTCTAATCTTTTAAATTACTTGAAAGCAATCTGAAAGATTGAGGCAAAATAACATTTATATTTTGTTCGGCGTTGCAGCTATTCAATGAAACAATTTATTCACTTTTACTATTTCTTTATCATATGGGAGATTTCTTATGAGCCAATATGCTTATATCCTCGTTATAATTAGCTTGGTTTTCCTTTTTCTGCTCAATAAGTACGAGAAGGAAAGACTTCAAAAGCTCTACCAAGAGCAACTCTTGAAGGATGAAATATTTAAGGCTGACATCAAAGAGAAAATTCACACGACTGACAACATCAATGATGTCATTGCACATATCAATAAAACTTACCATCTGGGAATATTGCTATCAAAAGACATCACAGATCAATTAAAATGACCAAAATCCGAGAAGTTTTCTTCTCGGATTTTTATTCGCCCTAGTCAACATCATCCCCTTGAAACAGCCACAGTTATTCTTATATGATTTTTGTGAATTTTTCAGGATTTTCCAACTTTTTTCAAAATATTCTTGCATTTCTTTTAAGTTTTTTGTAAAATAGAAGCTACCTATTCAGATTATTCTGAAAATTCAAAAACGGGAGCGTCTATTATGTCACAAGTTACTTTATCAAGCCAGTCAACCTGGACAAGCAAACTAAAGGCAATGGGGCCAGGTATCCTAATGGCTTCTGCCGCCGTTGGAGGTTCTCACATCGTATCCTCCACTCAAGCTGGTGGTTCTTATGG
Organism: Streptococcus sp. 517s; assembly: GCF_054445985.1. Lineage (NCBI taxonomy): Bacteria > Bacillati > Bacillota > Bacilli > Lactobacillales > Streptococcaceae > Streptococcus > Streptococcus sp. 517s. The sequence continues at coordinate 1,689,804 of NZ_CM136847.1, forward strand.
TTGGTCACTACTCCTCTTGGTTATCTTGGCCAATGTTTTTAAATATCCATTTTTCCGTTTTGGTGCAGAATATACTGCCGATACTGGTAAAACCTTGGTCGAAGGCTATGCTGAAAAAGGCAAGTTCTATCTCTGGATTTTCTTTATCCTCAATGTCTTTTCTGCTATGGTCAACACAGCCGGGGTTGCTATCCTTTGCTCAGCCATCATCGCTAGCGCTTTTCCAATGATCGGTCTTAGCATCACTCAATGGTCCCTCATCCTTGTTGCAGTCATTTGGGCCATGCTACTCTTTGGTGGCTACAAACTGTTGGATGGTATGGCAAAATGGATCATGTCAGCTTTGACTATTGCAACTGTTCTTGCAGTTATCATTGCAGCAATTAAGCACCCAGAATACAGCTCTGATTTTGTCGAGAAGACACCTTGGCAAATGGCAGCCCTCCCTTTTATCGTTTCCCTCCTAGGATGGATGCCTGCCCCTATTGAAATTTCAGCCATCAACTCACTCTGGTCTGCTGAAAAGAAAAAGACCGTCAACTTTAATACAGAGGATGCTCTTTTCGACTTTAACGTTGGTTACATTGGAACTGCTATCCTGGCTGTATTCTTTGTAGCACTCGGAGCACTCATTCAGTATCCTACAGGACAAGCAGTTGAAGCCGCTTCAGCCAAATACATCTCTCAATTCGTGGGTATGTATGCCTCTGTTCTTGGAGAATGGTCCCGTTATTTGATCACCTTCATCGCCTTTCTCTGTATCTTTGGAACAGTCATTACTGTTATCGATGGCTATTCCCGCGTTAATCAAGTTTCCCTACGACTCTTGTTAAGTCAAAAAGAGGATGATAGCAAATCTTTGAACATCTGGATGACCCTCACAGCTATTATCGGTATCGTCATCATCAAGTTCTTTGCTGGTCAAGTTTCAACCATGCTTCGCTTCGCCATGATCGGTTCTTTCCTGACAACACCATTCTTCGCGCTTTTGAACTATGTATTGGTGACACGTGAAAATAAAAATCTTCCTTCTTGGCTAAAACTCCTCGCTATCGCAGGATTGATTTTCCTCTTTGGCTTCGCTATCTTCTTTATCTATGCACTTGCCATCGGAAAAGCAGGATAGTTTATAAAATGGCACCCTTAAGGGGTGCTTTTTGTATACACAAAAAGCAGTTGAAAATCTCAACTGCCCCTCAGTACTACTTTATTTTTCTGTCTCTAACTCATACAAATCCGCAATAATCGCTGCGACCTTTTTAATATCTCCCAGCATACCACGCATTTCAAAGTCTGCTAGGACCGGGAAGCCAAAACGCTGGCTATACTGCTTGGCTGTCAGGCAGTATTGATTGTTAAAATTGCGATTGCCAGATCCCACTACCCCAAAACACTTACTAGCATTGTCTCCATAAGCGATAAAATCCCCCACTGGAGTCGTAAGAATCTCAACATTGCCGTTATCGACACCATTTCCACCTTCCAGATAGGTCGGCAAGAAAGCGACATAGGAATGCTTCATTTCAAAGAATTCTTGGCCTTCCTTGACCAAATCCTTGATATGGATTTTTTGGACCTCAATCCCTTCGTACTGGGACAAGAGATAGTCCTTGAGTCGAGTTACAAAACTCTCTGTATTCCCACTCAGACTGATATATACTAAGGATATTTTTTTCATGTTGACCTCGATTTTTTGTTTACGATTTAAAAAGAACTACCAAGATTGTAACTTGATAGTTCTTTTTTGTCAATACTTAGGCAACTTCTTCTGCTTCGACTTCTTCGGCCAAATCCTTTTGCTGGCGCCACATCTTGTAAAAGACTAAGGCTAAAAAGAGAACATTGATGATTATGAACAAAATATTTGTCCCTTTTGCTAATGCTCCCATTCCTAAGCCGAGGGTAGTATCTTTGATTAATTGAACTGCATCTTGAACGTTCATATAGCTATAAACCAAACCAACAATAGCTAGTAAAACATAGCCAATATAAGTATAGTTTGCAAGTTGCACGTTTTTACGTACGAGAAATACAAAGGCTACTACAACTAAAATTGCAGATAAAACAATCAACAACATATTAAAAATAGAGTGAGAGGATTCTGACACTTTGTAAGTATAGTTGATCGTGTCTTCTAATTGCTGGGCAGTGAGCGTCCCGCTATTCGCCAGGCTAGCACGAAGAGTATCTTTACTTGGCAATGGACTCAAGATTCCAAATAATGACATAGCCGAAATGAGGGCTGATAGGACTAACAAAACCCAAAGATAAATAGGATTCTTTTTCATGTTTTCCTCCATAAGATATTTTGAACATTATAGCATTTTTTGTACAGGAATACAACTTTTACAAGCTGGTTTCAACTTGTTTCCGATAAGCTTTCGGTGATTTTCCGCACAATTTACGGAAAACCTTGTAGAAATATCCAACATTACTGTAGCCAACTGCATAGCAAATATCTTCGATGCTATCACTGGTCGAAAGTAAGAGTTGCTGCGCCGCCTTAATTCGCTGTTTATTGAGCAATTCCGCAAAGGTTGAATTGGTTTCTCTCTTGATTAGCTGACCGAGATAGACAGGATTGATAAAGAGATCCTTGCTGATATCCTTAAGCGAGAGCTCTTTCTGATAATCACGCCCAATCACCTCCAGAACGCTCACCACATTTTCATTCATGCGGTACTGGCCAAAGAACTTGGTCAAGGTTTCTTTGATATAGGCAACCAATTCTTCAAAGGAGTTAATGGCATGGATAGCTTTGACAATCTCGGTCATATCATCTGCTTTTAGGTGTTCAAACAAATGAAAGACATCCATGACAAACTGGGTGAAAAGTTGCTTCGTTATGGCTACGCGCGGAGTGTTCTCCAAGACGACCTTCTCTAGCAGGGTTAATTCTTCGATGATTTGATTGATATTCCCTTGGATAATCACCCGATAAATCGGCTCGTAATAAGCAAACAAACTCTCGGATTTTTCTAGATTAACTGAACCGTAGAAGAGAGCTTTTTCAGCATTGATCTTCCAATTCTCAAAGGACTGCTGGTAGGGTGCTTCAAATGGGGTTACGACGATGCCATCTAGTGGTTGATCAGAGATGAAAATCTGCCAATCTTGTCCCAAAACATAGTAAGGAATAGTGAAAGATCCTTGTTTTTCCTTTGAAAGACCTATCCACCAGCTGTCTTTACTCGCTAAGAAGTTGGTAAATCCTGCCTCATCCAATTCTTGACTGAGGGTCTGACTTTGCTCCACCTTTTCTTGAAGCTGTCTCGCAATTTTTTCTAATAGATGACTCAATTCCACCTTATCCACTGGCTTCACCAGATAATCCACAACACTAAGATTCATTGCTTTTTTGACGTAGTCAAATTCCTGATAACCTGACAGCAAGATATAATAGGTATCTGGAAGCAGCTCCTTCATTTCCTTAATCATCTCAAGTCCGGTCTTATCTGGCATGTTGACATCGGAAATGATCACATCTACTGGATTTTCCTTGACATAGTCCAATGCATCATCTGCGTGACTTGCTGTTGCGACGACTTGCATACCCCATTTTTCAAAGGGGATTAATCGCTTGAGCCCCTCTGTCACCATGTACTCATCGTCTACTAATAAAACTTTATACATTTCTACCCTTTCTATTCATTTTGAATAGTAATACGGTAACGAACACCTTCTTGCTCAGCTGACTCTACACTGATTTGGTAGCGATCCCCAAAATAGAGGACAAAGCGTTCGTGTACATTCACTATTCCAATTGATTGTCGCTCTCCACTATAGCTTGCCTCGTGTTCAAAACTTCTCTGAGCTAATTTCTCTTGCAAGCTAGCTAATTTCTCAGCAGTCATCCCGCGACCATTGTCTACTACTAAGATTTCAACAAAACCTTGGCCCTTTAAAACCTTGATACTGATCACATTGTCTATCCGCCTGTAATCAATACCATGAGCAAAGTAGTTTTCTACCAATGGTTGGAGCGTAAACTTGGGAATCTTCATATTTTCTAATTCGGGTGCAATCTTAAAACCATAGGCAACTGACTTTGGATAACGCACCATACAGAGATAGCTGTATTTGCGACAAAATTCTAATTCTTGCTTCAGCGTCGTTTCCCGCTCGTCGGAGATATTATTGCGTAGTAAACTGCTAAATTCATAGATAATATCCGCCAGTTCATCTTGGCTTTCCATGACGGCATACATGCGCAGAAACTCTAAGGTATTGTACATGAAGTGAGGATTGATTTGAGCTTGTAAGGCCCGCATATTGGCATCTTTCTGACTGAGCTCTAGCTGATAGATATCATGGATATTTTTTTCCAGTCGATCCAACATATCATTGGTGGTTTCTGCGATGAGGAGCAATTCTTGATCTTTTTCAGAAGTATCGATCCGAAGTCCCTCTTCTCCTTGGGCAATAACCTCGATAGACTCCACCAAATCCACAACCTGCCTTTGGTAATTGGAGAAGGTCTGCCTCAAGGTCACATATAAAATAATAATAAAGAGAACACTCAAACCAACAATGACAGCGGAACTAGTTAAAGTCCCAGTAAGAACAAAATTCTTTGGAACTGCTGATTGGACTTGATAGCCATGTGATGTCAAACCAACAATCCAATTTTCCCGTTCAGCTACTACATTTTCCCCTATATGAAACAATTCAGTATCAAAAGGGGAGGTGATCGTCACGGTCACAGGAATCAGACCGCGAGTATTATCAATTGCTTGGTAAAGTACATCCTGCGATAAAGAAATGTAGATAACACCTAGAGACTGATCGGAGTTAGGATCAAGTACTGGTATGGCAAAACTATTGGCTGCTGGTTTGAAATCCTCAGCAAGAATTTTCTCCCCACTACGTTTCTCTCTAGTAGAAACGTAGACTTCCTTGTAGTCTTGCAAAACAATTGCAACACCTGTCACAAAGTCATTTCTTACATACAAATCATCAATGTTTTCATACAAGGATACTGAGACATAGGGAGACGCTTTACGTTGCAACAGCCAGTAAAAATAATCCGATGTACTCAGACTAAAATACTTGTAAATCCCTTCAATTCGGGCTTGATTTTCAACCAAAGACTGAGCGAGTTGGGTTGACTCTCTGTGATAATATTCCACTTCACTTACTGTCCGAGTCGTCACACGTTGAGCTACTCGTTGGGCTTCTTTTTCACGGGAACTCCAGTCAGCGTAGGAGAGCATGACCGCAAAGCTTGCAATGATGACAATCATCACCAAGGTATAGATGCGCAATAGCGAGTGGAGCCAGAACGGCTTCATTTTATTTTGTCGCCAATTTTTCATGGATACTTTCATAAATAGGTTCCAACATATCACTGATAAAGAAATGCCACATCCCAATTCCTACAAAAAAGAGCAAGGCAGGCATATAATAACCAACTCCTACAAGGAGAGTCGTCCCGAGTAAAACCTTGGCAATCGCTGGTAAGCTCATGAAAATCCCGATAAGGGACAGTTTCAAAGTGTTTTGGTAGGATAAATCAAAGTACACCTGAAGTTTCAAGGAAACAGTATAGGCTAGAAAGACAAAAGCAACTACAAGGACATTGAGAAAGGTCGCCAAGAGGTGGAAAAGCGTCTGGTGGGGCAATTGAACTAGAAGATACAAACCATAAACTAACACTAAATCTACAAATACAAAACTATAGAAAGCTAGGTTGCTCTTGACAAAGTTACTCTTATATAGTTCCCAAGCTTCTTTCAAACTATAAGCTCGATAGGTATAACCGTGCTCCGCATACAAACTCATAAGGGTGGCACTAGCTGGTGCCAAACCAAAGATCACTCCTCCTGCTAGTGTTAATAGCCAGAAATAAGTCGTCGCAATCATTCCCAAAAAGATACGATTAAAGACGAATTCTAGAAATTTTCCCATGTTACTCTCCTTAAACTAACAATGTAATCATTATATCATATTTCAAGCGTTTTCAAAAATATAGAGTTCCCATTTACAATCTTCAAAAAGCGTGATACAATTGGTTTTATTAGTTTGCATCAAGGAGATTCTCATGAAGAAAAATATCTTAACCACCCTCTTAGCCGCCGTCCTCTACTTTCTCTGTGTGGGGATTGGAGTCTTCCTAGGACACCTAGTCGACCAGACAGGCAATATGTTCTACGCACCTGCCTTTTCTGCCCTTGTCGGTGGCAGTGTCTACATGTTTCTTTTGACGAAGGTCCCTCGTTTTGGCGCTATTACAACTCTAGGACTTTTTATGGCACTTTTCTTCCTAGCTAGCAAGCATGGCGCTGGTGCCTTTCTCCCAGGACTCGCCTGTGGTCTTGTAGCAGATGCCATCGCTCGTCTCGGCAACTATAAAGATCGAATCAAAAACACCCTCTCCTTCCTCGTCTTTGCTTTCAGCACAAGTGGTCCCATCCTCCTCATGTGGATTAGTCCCAAAGCTTATGAAGCAACTCTACTCGCTCGTGGTAAATCCCAGGAATACATTGACCGTATCATGGTCGCTCCAGAGCCAGACAAAATCCTTCTCTTTGTCGCAAGTATTCTCCTTGGTGCTGTAATGGGTGCTGTCATTGGGCAGTTTCTAAGTCAAAAAATCGCCGATAAAATGTAACATAAAAGCCCTGAAGACTAGCAACGCCTAGTTCCAGGGCCTTTTTGTATACAATCTTAGAATTCACTATAGATAAATTCTTGAATATTCGAAAAATCGGTCACAAAACAGTAAATCACGATGCTCAAGATAACCGTATAGAAAAATAGTGTCCACAAGATTAAACGATGTGTGTTAGTTAGCTTGGTTTGCAAATTTGTAAAGTTCTTTTTCAACTTCCATCCATCCTTTCACTCCAACGTGCATCACGTCAAATAAAAAGTAATCATCATACTCTCTGTTTCCATAGTTTAATACGGTTGCACCATTACTTTTTGCGACATCTTCTATTTTTTTATAAGTTTTTTCCCGCATCTCTCTTGAGACTCCTGTGTAGTCGTTCCATTTCCCATTTACTGGGAAAATAATAACCTCAACTTCAATGCCCAATTCCTTAGCAACTGTCAAGAAGAGTTCCATATCTGAATACTCTGGAGACTCCAGGTAGCTCAAATCTTTATTAGAATCCTTCAGTGATGTATAGCGATCCTTTAAGTAGGTATTGTAGTAGTTATTATCAACAGCATAGTCATTATTGTCTGTTTTCTTTTTGACCTCTTCCACAAACTGATTCGTCATTTTCTGCCAATCATAGTCTGGGGTTTTGTCTCCTAGTGAAGGATAATCTGATTTGGCATGTTTTTGATAAAAAGTCTGTTTGAGCTTAAAAGAATACATCGCGTTCTCAAACTCTAATAGTTTTTTATCAACAATGGTTCCTTTTCCATCTATGAAATAACTTTTATATTTTTTGTAGATGTCGTTTTGTTGCTTGTTCCCTTTGGTAATCTCGATAATGCGATTGATTAGTTTTTCTTTCGTTTCTTTACTAATCTTGTCATTATCTAGCATGTGGAAAATATGTTCTTGGGAAGCTTTATTCAAAAAAGCATCTTGATGGGTCCCATCTTTTTCAAACCACTGAACAGACTCTACTATAGCTACCTTTCGCTTAGTCATAGCTCCTTCAATAGAACCCAGGGTCGTAGCCTGAATGATGTTTTGAGAATAACTGGTCCCAATCTGCATGATATTAAAATCGTTGTAGTTAAAAATTTTATTGGGATGATAATCTTCATTTATCGTCGCAACCAACTCAGATGACCCCAATAGAACCAGTGTATTGGGAGTGATATTGCTTGTTAAAATATCTCTACTTTTATACTTTTCATACGAGGTGCTATAGCGAATACTGTTATCCTTGACTTTATAATAATCATCAATCTTCTTGACATACGTCACATTTAAAAGGGCAAGCGTCGCAATTACGAGCACAAGCGATAGTAAAAATGCTTTTAATTTAATCATCTCGTTTTATCCTATCCCTTCGGTCTGGCCGATTTCTTTTCAATCTCTTATCTCTTTAAAATCGTCAGTAAGATTTTATAGGGTTCACCTGAAAAGATAAAGAAACCAACCATAACCAAATGCATGGTCACAAACCAACTTAGTAGCTTATACCAGTTTTTGTTTTTATTTTTCTTATAAAAATTACTTTTCTTTTGATACACTTCAAATCCAGCCATCAAGACACCATGGTAAAAACCATAAACAATGTAGCTAACGCTAAGACCATGCCAAAAACCCATGACCAACATATTGACCATATAGGCATGGGTTGCATTGTGTAGTCTATTTTTAAACCATTTTTTCCTGATAACCTGCATCAATACTCTTGAAAATACAAAATCTCTCAACCAGGTCGACAAGGTGATATGCCATCTGGTCCAGAAATCCTTGATATCAACACTCAAGAAAGGTTTGTTAAAGTTCATCGGTGTCTGAATACCTAGAATGTTGCTACTTCCAACGGCCATTAGACTATAGCCTGCAAAGTCAAAGAACAGATACAAGGTATAGAGGTACATATACTTGATTGAATAGACGACTGTGCCAGTATTATTTAGAGCGAGTAACATCTGGTAAACATAGGTTGATAAAACAACCTTATAAAGAAGGCCTAGAACGATACGATACACACCGTCCCCTGCTAACTCTAGATACTCTTTTCGGGGCATGACCTCGTTTATCTCTTTTAAAAATCTCCTACTCCGATCAATCGGACCAGCACTAACTGTCGGGAAAAAGAGCAAAAACTGTAGGTAATCTTTTACACTGATTTTTTCTTTGATCAAGCCATCCGATATTTCTAGCATGATCTGAATGGTCTTAAAGGACATATAGGAAATTCCAATAAAGGCCAACAAATGCAGAGAAGTCAGGGCAAAGACTTTATTGATTACCAAAGGAAGAATGGAAAGGAAAACCAGTGGTTTCAGCCACTTTGCCTCTATCCTCTGTGCCAGAAAAACCAGAAAATACTGGTAAACGATAAAGGAGAGTAAATAGACAATCATCGCTCGACTCTTACCATAGATAGCTCCTGCAAATAAGAGGGAGAGCGTCAAAATATAGTAGTCCTTACGTTTTTCAAAAAAGTTTACCACAAAACCAATCAGTAAAACTACAAACAAGAGAAGGAAGAAATCATTCCCCTCGAAATAATTCATACCAGCCAAACTCCTTTACATTATCATCCCTTCGACAGCAAACTTTCTGATTTGCTAATTGAGGGACCTTTCTTTATTATAGCATATTTCTAAAAAGAAGCTTTACTCTTCTTGCATTTCAGTGAGAAAACAAAAAGGAGTCCTGTTGAACTCCTCCCATTATTTATGACTTAATTTCTTGGTCAAGAAATCTCCCAAGAACTGGATTGTAAAGATAATCAAGATGATAATGATGGTTGCCAAGATGGTCACATCGTGATTGTAACGGTTAAATCCATAAGCAATGGCTACGTTACCGATACCACCAGCACCAACTGCTCCCGCCATAGCCGTTTCCCCAACAAGGGAAATCAAGGTCACTGTCGTCACACGAATCAAATCTGGAAGACCTTCTGATAGATAAACACCCACGATGTCCCAGAAGGTCGCTCCACTAGCCTGCGCCGCCTCAATGACACCACCATCTAGCTCAGCCAAGACCACCTGCACCTGACGGGCAAAGAAGGCAAAGACCGCAAAAGAAAGTGGGACAAGGGCTGCATTTGGCCCGATACTCGTCTTCACAATCAAGTGAGAAAGTGGCGACATGATTGCCAAGAGGATGATGAAAGGAACCGCACGGAAAATGGAGGTGATCTTGTCTAAAATCCAAAAGATAACCTTATTTTCCAAGACACCGCCTGGCGCTGTCAAGACGAGGAAAAGACCTGCTACCAACCCCAAGAACCCTCCGATGATGAAGGAAAGAACTGTCATATAAAGAGTTAGGTAGATGGCTGTTCCCCAGCCTGCCTGACCAGCCCAGCCCATTTTATAGACATTTGGTAAATAGGTTTGAATCAATGATTCCATCTTACTGTCCTCCCTTCAATACTTTTAGCTGGACGCCAGCCTGACGGATGGCATCTTGAGCACCTGCTAGCGCTGCTTTTTCCCCTGACAAGACCACAACCAATTCTCCAACGGGAGTACCATCGAGAATTTCGATATTTCCATAGAGAATATTAGCTGTTACTTGGTAATGTTTGTACAATTCATTCAAAAGTGGTTCGTCTGTCGAAGCCCCTGCATACTTGAGCTGCACCAAGATACTGTTCTCAGATAAATGCTCTACGATTTCTTGCTTCTCAATCTTGACCATGGCTTCATCAATACCTGTGGCAGTTGAGATAAAGTCCTGGGTCAAAGGTTGTTTAGGGTCTGAGAAGATTTCAAGGACACTGCCTTCTTCAATCAAATGCCCATCCTGCATAACTGCCACACGGTTGGCAATGTCTTTGACAATCTGCATTTCATGCGTAATCAAGACAACAGTCAAGCCTAATTTTTGGTTCAAATCTTGCAACAAGGCCAAAATCTGCTTGGTTGTCTTAGGGTCAAGGGCAGAAGTTGACTCGTCTGAAATCAAGATTTTTGGATCGTTGGCCAAGGCACGCGCAATGGCCACACGCTGTTTTTGCCCTCCAGATAGTTGTGAAGGGTAGTTTTCAGCACGATCCGCCAAGCCAACCAAATCCAACAACTTAGCTACTTTGGCTTTCTTTTCTTCCTTGCTGAGTCCAGAGTGTTTGAGGGCAAAGGCCACATTTTCCTCTGCTGTCTTTTGACTCATCAGATTGAAGTGTTGGAAAATCATCCCGATATCTTGACGCTTACGACGCAACTGTTCTGCCGTCAGGGTAACCTTGCCATCAAAAATCACATCGTCGTCAATAGTAATTTTCCCTGCAGATGGCTTTTGCAAGAGGTTAATCACTCGTACAAGGGTTGATTTCCCTGCTCCAGAATATCCAACGATTCCATAGATATCCCCTTCTTGGATGTGAATAGTCACATCCTTGACCGCTGTGATGGTTCTCTTCTTTTGGTGAAAAGTCACATCAATCTGATCTAACTTGATAATATCTCTACTCATAGCTTCTAATCAGCTCCTCTACTAATTCAATATGGGTGTAGTAATCGGCGATTCGCACATTTTCATCTCCACCGTGGTCTCGGCTATTGGCATTTCCTAGACCGAAGGCCACCATGGGTACCTCTAGGGCATCAAAGACCGTATGCATAGGCCCTGTCCCCGCTGTTGTTGGCAAGACTGAAACGCCCTGTGAATAGAATTTCTTGGCTAACTCGATGACATTGAGAATGGCTGGCGCGCTCATATCGCTTCGATAACTCATCTCTCCTAAGGTATAGTATAATTCTACCTTATCAAAGCCATTTTTGTCTAGCTGTTTCCGAATTTTTTCCAGAACATCATGCGGTTCTAGGCCAGGAACCAAACGAACCTCTAGCTTGGCCCTGGCTTCTGCTGGCAAAATCGTTTTAACCCCCAGCCCTTGGTAGCCTGACTGAATCCCTTCGATATTAAGGGCTGGCTCGAAAAAGAACCGTTTTAGGAAGGCTGCACGATCCTCTTGTAAGAGAGGCAATTCCAAGCCATAAATGCGACTAATTTCCTCTGGATTGCGTTGGGCGTAGGTATCTACCAAGGCTAGTTCTCGTTCATTTGGCTCTTGAACGTCCTCGTACAAGCCTTCTACCAAGATACGCCCATCTGCAGCACGTAGGCTACTTAGAGCCTGGATAAGATACCATGGTGCTGACTCCACGACACCACCATAACTCGAGTGGATATCCACATCCGCACTTCTTACCTTAGCATCAAAGGTCACAATTCCCTTGTTTCCACCAGAAATTTCTAACTGCTCCAAGGTATTCTTGGTTCCCTGTTCCCAGACCAACAAATCAGCCCCACGGAGTTTGTCCGCATGTTTTTCCAGATACTTATCTAGGTCTGTTGAAGCCGATTCCTCCGCTCCTTCCATGATAAAACTGATATTGACAGGCAGGTCATCATGATGCTGCATATATTTTCTCAAAGCACTCAAACGAGCTGTGATATGACCCTTATCATCATCAACCCCACGCCCATACATGAAACCATTGCGGACCGAAAGCGTAAAGGGATCCTCTGTCCAGACCTGATCCCCATCCGCTGGCACGGTGTCATAGTGGTTATAGAAAATCAAGGTCTTGGCATCCGGACGCGAACTCTTGAAATGCGCCATGACAAAGGGAGCCGTATAAGTCTCATCAATCTCCACTTCAGCCCCAACACGCTTGAAAATCTCACCCAGATAGTTGGCAACTTCCTTAAGTCCAACCTGTTGGGCAAAGACCGATTTCTTAGAAATCAAGGTACGCAAAACCTCAAAATAATGCTGGGCTACATGATCCCTTTCAAATTTTTCAATCTGTTCTTGTTCGCTAGGAAAAACCATATTCTCTCTACCTTTCTATGAACCTATAGTCTTCTTTACAATCCATGCTCTATACAAAAGTAAGAGGTGGAAACTCTCTCCCACCTCCCTGTGTCTTATTACCAAACTGGTTGGTCCAAACCGTCTGATGTTTCTTCGATAACTTTTTTCACTTCATCAGTGTGGTAAGCCGCGATCACTTTCTTGATGGCATCAGCCTTAGGTGATGATTCCCAATCTTTTTTCGCAACGATGATGTTGTACCATTGTTTTGAGTTTTCATCAGCTTGCTCTTTGAAGAGTGCTTTCTTGTAGTCCAATTTTGCTTCTGTAACGAAGGTATTGTTTACAACAGCAGCATCAACTGATGACAATGAACGAGCTGTTTGGCTAGCGTCCAATTCAGTAATCTTCAAGTTCTTTGGATTTTCTGTGATGTTAGCAACTGTTGCAAGAGCAGTTCCAGAAACATCCAATTTGATCAAACCAGCTGATTGAAGCAAGTAAAGCGCACGGCTTTCGTTTGTTGCATCGTTTGGTACAGCGATTTCACCCTTATCTGGGATTTCTTCCACTTTGGTGTACTTGTTTTCTTCACCATTTTTACCTGAGTAAAGACGGATTGGTGAGATGTACGTATCTGCAATCGCTGTAAGGTCTTTCCCGTTTTCTTTGTTCCAGTTGTTCAAGAAGTTGTAGTGTTGGAAAGCATTCAAGTCTACTTCGCCATCAGCAGTTGCCTTGTTTGGTTGTGAATAGTCTGTGAACTCTGTGAATTCCAATTTAATTCCATCTTTTTCAACCAATTCTTGGATTTTATCCCAACGCGCTTCTTCAGAACCGCTACGGTTAACTGTTGCAATTTTGACAACTGTTTCGTTGTCTGCTTTCTTTTCTGAATTTCCGCAAGCTGCAAGAGTCAAACCTGCGACTGTAGCAAGAGCTGCTACACCGAGCCATTTTTTAATTTTCATGATTATATCTCCTTTAAAAATAATACCGTAATAGTATCTCATACTTTATTTGATTTCGCAAATTGTTATTAGATAGGCAGACATATAGTTTGAAACTATATGTCTAAAAATTGAGAAATCATCCGCCTTTCTCAGACTGGATGATTTCATACGATTATTTAATGTCAGCTTCTGCTGGTAGATAAGTATCTCCGAAGAACTGTTTAGACAATTTTTCAAGAGTTCCGTCTTTGTAGAGTTCTTGGATACGTTTGTCTACAAATGATTTCAACTCATCTTGACCTTTAGCAAGAAGTGGGTAAACGTAAGGTTGTTGATCGCTTGGAAGTTCAATCACTTTCAAGTTGTCCAAACCTTGGTTCTTGATCACTGTTTCAACACCGATTTTATCAAAAATCTTGTAGTCAAATTGACCATCGCTCAAACGTACCATGATTTGTTGGAAGTCTGCCTTAGTATAGTTAAGGATAGTTGGGTTGTCCGTGTGTTCAGCGTTGTATGCTTCTAACTGCTTAGCTGATGTAGTGGCTTGAACTACTTCTGTCGATTTTCCACCGATATCATCGAGAGACTTGATGCTAGAGTCGTCTTTCTTCACTACAAGAACATTAGGGTTTTGTGCAATTGGTGCTGCATAGAGATATTTCTCCGCACGTTCTTTGGTGTAACTAAGATTGTTGACAGCCATATTGTAGCGGTCAGCATCAAGACCTGCAAAAACTCCTGACCACTCTGTCTTTTCAAACTTGACATCATACTTGTCAGAGTCTTTAAAGATAGCGCGAACCACTTCAATCTCGTAACCAGTCAATTCTCCATTTTCTTCATAGATAAATGGTTTTGGTGAGCCATTGGTTGCAACAATAATTTCTTTCTTGCTAGCTGCTTCTCCCTCTTTCTTAGCTCCACCTGAGCAAGCTGCTAGTACACCTGCGGCAACAAGTCCTAGAGCAGCAAGAGATGAGTATTTAACGATTTTTTTCATGTCATTTCCTCCAAAATAGAATACTGTACTATCTTAACAGAAAATATTTTTTTTCGCCATTATATGATTTCTATCTCGGTGATAGGTTTTTCTTATGGCTGACTAAAAGACCAGACGCAAGACTGCAATCAAGATCACTCCAAAAAGAACCGTACCTACTAGATTGCGGTAGCGAAAGGCTACCCAAGCCGTTGGAAAGACCGCTAAAAAGTCCAGCCATTTGATTTGAGGAAGGCTCCCAACCTTGCCTGTCACCACGCTTGAAAGGATCAAGGCAAAGATAATGGAGACAGGCAAAAACTTCAAAAATCGCTCGACGATAGCTGGCAACCCCTTGTACTTAACCAAGATGAAGGGAATCATACGGGGAATCCAAGTTACCAATCCAGAAAAGACGATTGCTATTAAAATATACTTACTGACCATCTAAGACCACCCCCATAGTACAACCCAGCAAGGTCGCAAACAAAACAGCTAGCGACTGAGACACTAGTGTCAAGAGCAAAAAGAAGGACACCGCAACAACGGCTAGGATCCGCAGCAGATTGCGGACAGGAACCCGTCTTTGCATAATCTGAAATTGCGAAGTAAAAATCCCAATAAACATCCCGACAAGGGCAAAGTCTAATCCAAAGACCTCAGGATTTGGAAGAAGGCCACCTAAAGCTGTCCCCGCAACTGTCCCAATAAACCAGGCTACATAACTATTGAGATTGTTCCCGTGCATCCACATGGGATGGACCTTGTCTGTATGGGCCAATTCTCCCATCAAAACCCCGTAGGTCTCATCTGTCAGGAGACTGGACATGCTGATATTTTGCCAGAGACTAGTGTGACGGAAATAAGTCGATGCATGCAGGCTCAGCAAAAAGAGTCGCAAGTTGATCAAAAAGACCGTCATAGCAATAGCTGCCACAGGCGCTTGTACCGCAATCAGTGCCAACATGGCAAACTGGGCGCTCCCAGCATAAACAAAGAGGCTCATCAAGCCCATCTCAGCAGGTGTCACATAGGGCGCGCCAATAATCCCACAAGCCAGGCCAATGCTGACATAGCCAAGAGCAGTCGGCATGGCCGCCTGAACACCTTCCCAAAATCCTTTTTCTTTCATCCTTCTCCTCATATTCTCTTCGTTTGAGGCTGTTCAAGGTCACAGCCACAGCAAGGACTATTATAACATATTCAAAGAAGAGAAAAAAGTCAGCTGATTTTGGCCGTCATAAAAAGACTGGCAATCCAGTCTCAAACACCTATTATACAAATTCTCCTCCAGATGCTCTCACGAATATTCAAGAGCATGACAAATGCGGTTAGGAGTAATAGCAATAGAATAAAGCTGACTTCTAGAGTCCCAAAACTTGTAGCAATCGTTACGAAAACAATTGTGAATAGACTTGGTAAAACAACCGTAATAGCACCAATAGAGGATTGAACCGCTCCCATTGACTCCTCAGGTATTTGTTTAAAGACGAGTTCTTGCAATCTAGGAGAGAGTAACCCTGCGATGAAGGCATCCAAGGAGCTGAAAAGCAGAATCAAGCCAAAATGAACTGTGGCAAAACCTACTAGAAGGAGTAACTGGATGACGACCGAAGCGTATAGAGCTGTTTTTATAGAAATCGTATTTTTCAGATAGCCACTCACAAGACTTCCGACAATAAGTGCTAACAATTCTAGTGTTGATAACAAAGCGAGTGATTGACCGGTTTGTAAATTCAAAAACGGTTGGTTTCTTAAAAAAAGAGTTGAAATAGGAACAGTGACATCGATCACAGCTTGGCTGATAGAGACGATAAATAAAATGAAGACCACTCTATCCATATTCCAGATCAATTTTGATGATTGGAACAAATGCTGGCAAAATGATTTTATAGAAAGACCTTCTTGATAGCTAATTGTTTTTTCAACTTTCAAAAGATCATTTTTTATAAAGAGAATACCTACAAATGCTATCAGAAAGGTCAGAGCGTTTAGCAAGGAAATGAACTGAATGGAAAGAATTCCTAGTAAAACCCCTCCTAGAATATTACTGATTGTCCGAACTAAACTAACTGTTGATTGTTTAAAGCCAATAGCTTCTGTCAGATGTTCTTTCCCAATGATTCTTATAAAAATAGGAGTTAGCATGGCTCCTGAAAAGTAACTCAATGTATCCGATAAGAGGTTCATCAAACAAATAAAGAATACAAGCCATAAGGAAAAGGACTGCCCTGAAAGCGAAAGTGCCACTATAGAATAAAGTACAAATTTGACAAAACTAATAAGCGTATACTTTAAAACACGATGGTGTTGAAAGTCAGCCAAAACTCCCATAAAGATTTGCAGAACTTGAGGAACAGTCTCTGAAATCGTAATGAGTAAAATCGCCAAGGGGGCAAACGAAGCATCTGCCACATAATTCAAAAAAGCAAGATAAAAAATCGTATCCCCAACCGTTGAAATCCACTGGTTGACGGTTAATTGCCTAAAATCTCTATTTTGAATAAATACTTTCATCGCAACTCCTTTTTGAATTCAAATGGGAAGTTTTCCCCAAGGATAGACCGATATTATTGAGCACCTAAAATTACAGCAACGGTAAAATTTGACCAATGCCATTGTAGACTATGTGCAGTCCAATAGGCCAATAAATGGACTTTGTCACTCTAAATAAGACTGCAAATATGAGACCACCACCCATATATACGAAAAAGTCTGTCAAGACCCAACCGTTGTTACTAATGTGCAAGATTCCAAACAAAGCAGCTGAACCAAGCACATCCAGTCCCCACTTCTTTCCTTTTTCCAGAGCGGTCATCACCAATCCACGATAAATCATCTCTTCAAAAATGGGACCTGCAATCACAGGATAGAAAAAATACATCAAAAATGCCGTTGCTCCTGTAAAAGTCGGAATGGCGAGTTGATAAGAAATTTCATTTTTGGTAGATGGGAAAAGATAAAATGTGACGAAATTCCAAATAACAAAAGCAAGAAGAGCTAAAAAGGAATAGAAAAGATAGATTCCTTTAAATTTTCTACTGTTAATTTTCTGCCATTTCCCTGACCAAACCATAACAATAATAGCAAGCAGAACCACAAGAAAATTCAACAGCATATCCGACAAATAATAGGCAAAGTCAGATAGACCAGCAGCAAGGTCGCTATGTAAAAGCAAACGAATGAAGAACTGGTCAGAAATGACAAGTAGAATGGCTATAAAAAAATAGTAGCGTGAGATTATCTTTTTCATTCTATTTTCTCCTATACTATGAAATAAAGATAGTATAACACGGTAATCACTACATTTTAGAAAATCGCATATTTGACATTTTTTCTCATAGAAATCTCTCATTTGCGATAGTGGATTAATCGATAAGCTCTTTGTATTGCTGTAAACGCAATTCAAAAAGAGCTGTTAATTGGGGATTTTCTAATACTTGCAGAGATTGGATAAAGTGTTCAATCTCTTTTTGATTGCTTCCCTTAGTTTGAAGGAAAATGCTCATCTTCTTTAAAAACTGCCATGATACTTTCTCAAAAACATCGTATGGTCGGAGCATACTCTCCAACTCGGCTTCAAAGATTGGGATATAAGAAAAAAGTTTGCACTCCATGAGCTCTGATGCGATATTCAGATAGCCACTTTTCATATACAGTCTATTGTGTGCCAATTCTTTAAATTCCTTGGATTTTTCGAGTAAGGAGGTTGATAAAAAGATCAGATCTTGATTACTCAAGAAGGGCATAGTGTTACAAAATATATAGAGTTCAAACCAGGTCCAAGACTCGATAGCATAAAGGTAGGTGGTCAAAAACTCACGATCCTCCTCTTCGAGCAGATAGCTTTTATCCAAGGAATGGATAGCATTTTTAATCACGATGGCATTCAAACGACGATAGGTCTGCGCTATCTGTTCCTGCTCGATTTCCTCCAACAGTTGCTCTAAACCCGCTATATCTTGATGGGCAAAGCGATCCACAACCTTTCGACCAAATCGCATATGTGGGGATTCTTGATAGTTGTTGAGCTTGTGTCCAAACTCATCGAAAGTCACATTTATCCCTTGGATAGCTAGTATCAGTTTATCTGCAGACAGCATAGACTGCCCTAATTCAAACTTGGATAGCTGGGATGCTGTCAGTCCATCACAAGCTACATCTGACTGCTTGAGTTTTCGCGCCAAGCGTAATTCCTTGTAAAATTCTCCCAATTCCTGTTTTTCAATCATGGCCAAACTCCCCTTTAAAAATTCCCTTTACTATTCTATTCGTAAAAAATTTTACTTTTTTAACATATTATAAAATATTTTAGCAAAAAAGCCAGCTCGAAGCTGACTCTTTATTCCACCGTATCAAAGGCGAGGCTTGGTTTGGCGTTGAGGTCCAAGCCTGCAAAGTTTTCTTTATTCCACTCGCTGACGCTAGCATAGGCAATCATACCTGCATTGTCTCCACAAAGGCGCAGGGGTGGGATGATGACCTTGACATCTGTGATTTCAGCTGCTAGGCGTTCTCTGAGCCCTTTATTAGCTGCCACGCCACCGGCCACGACTAGGGTTTTAACAGGATATTTTTCCAAAGCCTTCTTGGTTTTGGCCATAAGAATATCCATGACTGCTGCTTGGAAAGATGCTGACAGGTCTTCCTTGGACAAGCTCTCTCCCTTTTGCTCGGCATTGTGGTGAAGATTGATAAAGGCAGACTTCAAACCTGAGAATGAAAACTCTAGATTGTCCTCCTTAATCATGGCACGAGGGAAATCATAAAGATCCTGCCCCTGATGAGCTAGCTCATCAATTTCGCGACCTGCTGGATAGGTCAAACCCATGACACGGCCGACCTTATCATAGGCCTCACCAACTGCATCATCCCGCGTTTCCCCAACAATCTTATAATCCCCAGCCTCAGAAACATAGACCAACTCCGTGTGCCCACCGCTAACCAAGAGAGCTAGCAAGGGAAACTCCAAAGGCTCAACGCTCTGAGCCGCCATGAGGTGACCAGCCATGTGATTCACGGGGATAAGCGGAAGGCCGTGAGCCCAAGCAAAGGCCTTGGCAGCTGACAAACCAACTAGCAGTGCTCCGACCAATCCTGGCCCATAGGTGACCGCAACGGCTGTTACGTCCTCTTCAGTAATTCCTGCTTCTGCTAGCGCCTCCTCGATGCAGGCTGTAATGACCTCGACATGGTGACGACTGGCTACTTCTGGCACTACGCCCCCAAAGCGTTTGTGACTATCAATTTGACTAGCAATGACATTGGACAAGAGCTCATCGTCGTTTTTCAGTACGGCGACACTGGTCTCATCACAGGATGTCTCAAATGCTAAAATATATCTATCCTTCATCTATTTCTCTCTTCATGATGATGGCGTCCTCGACTGGGTCATGGTAGTAGGCCTTTCTCTCAGCGATGACCGCCATCTTTTCTTTCTTGTAAAATGCTTGCGCTCGTTGATTTGACTTTCTGACTTCTAGAAAAATCTCCTTGTCTACTGGCAATTGAGCAAACAAGGCTGGCGCAATTCCCTGACCCTGATAGGCTTCTTTGACAGCAATTTGCAGGACTTCTGCTTCAAAGAGATTCTCCTGCACGGCTAGAAAGCCAATCACTTCTGTCCCATCATAAGCCAGAGCGTACCAAGTTTGGTCTTGGGACAGGTCTGCTTGGATTTGCTCCAAAGTCCACGGGCTGACTGGGTAAACAGCTGCCATGACGGCATAGATAGATTGAGCCAGGTCAGGCTGTCTTTGGATTCTTTTGATTTCTATCATAGGCGTTTAATGTAAGACTCGCCAGACTCGGTGTGGTTCTTGAGCCAGTTTTCCTCAGCCTCAACACGCTTGAGGTAATTCGGCACAAAGTCGTGCAAGGAGTCTGCTTCCTTATCCCATGCCCAAAGAGCAAGATTAGCTGCATTTGGCAAGGTCTCTTGGTAGTTAGCTTGTGGTAGCTGTTCTTGGATCTGCTCCACAAAGGAACCAACTTCTCCAACAAAGGTCACCTGTTCAGCATCCTTGACTTTTTCTAGCACTTCTGCAAAGGACAGGTGCGCTTCTGGCATGACAGGTTTGGCATTTTCATAAAATCCTGCGTAAACATTGTTGCGACGCGCATCCATCAGGGGAACAAGTAAGCCTTCTTGTTGGCGTGGTACCAGAGCCAAAAGACTCGACATGCCAACTAACTCAATGTTCAGGGTATGAGCCAGTGTCTTGGCAGTTGCTACCGCAATTCGCAAGCCTGTGTAGCTACCTGGCCCTTCAGCCACGACGATTCGGTACAAATCCTTGGGGGTCCAATCCAAACTTGCCATCAAAAAATCGATGGCAGGCATGAGGGTAATACTGTGATTTTTCTTAATATTAATCGTCGTCTCAGCAAGAATCTGCTTGTCCTCCAAAATAGCGAGAGACAGAGCCTTGCTGGACGTATCAAAAGCTAATACTTTCATAACACATTCCTATCTTTTTGTCTGTTTACTATTATACTACAAAAGCCAGCGCATGGGAATTTTCTGTGTTTTGAAACAAAAGAAGCCTGTCACTTAGACAAAGAAGACGGTACAAAAATTCAAAAAAAATTTACATTTTTCCTATCTTTTCCGAATATATAAGTGAACAAGAAAAAAGGAGGAAAGTTCAATGACAAATTTTGACGTTCTTGACAATCAATTTTTATCGTTATCTGAAAACGAATTATCAGATATTGATGGTGGTCTCGCTCCCTTAGTTATCTTTGGAGTAGCAGTATCTTGGAAAGCTATTGCAGGTGGAACAGCACTTGTAGGTTCTGGTTTGGCAGCTGGTTATTTTTTAGGAGGTTAGTATGATTAAAGGTTTAGATAAGTATTGTGCAATTTCTAATAAAGAATTGCAAGGAATTAAGGGTGGTTTTGGCGTAGGTGTTGGTATAGCTTTATTTATGGCTGCTTACACTATCGGGAAAGATCTTCGTAAGAAGTTTGGATAAGTCATGCTAGATAAAAATTACATTTTTAGAAGGGTAAACTTTTTTCTCTTCTTCGGCTATAGCCTGCTCTATCTTCTAAATGATTTAAACATAACTAGGATCTCCTTACCAGTTGATTTATCGGTTTGCATTGTTTTCTTTTTATGTTTCAACTCGATTTGCGATGCAAGAAATCATCATCGTAAACATAAGGATATCACCTGAAAATAGAAAAATCCGCCCCCTCTACCAAGACGAGGTGGATTTTCTGTATATCTAGAGGAATAATTGACTTTAGGCATTTAAACCAAAGTAGAAAACGAGCCAGACAACATAGGTGACCAGGAGGAGAAAAATTGAATAGAGCGTCACAAAAGCAAGCTTCCAAAGGAACTTTGTTTTGCGGTGTTCCAGATGCACAAACAGGGCATTCCCCCCATAGACACAAGCTACAAAGACTACAAACATCAAGAGGCGAACCCCTACTGCAAATTCAAACAAACTAAACATTCTTAATCCTCCTTTTGGTATTCCTATTTTTATATAAACTGTTGACAATGTTGGTATGTCAATGTTAAGATAGAACAAAACATTGGTAGGAAAATCAGGTTGAGTCGTTGACTCCTCTGGTTGCAGTGCTATCCCTGAAACTTTGGTTTCTAAAGAACTGAAATTGCGATTGAACAATTCGCCCCCAGTGTTAGATGGCTCTTGACTTCGGTCAAGGGTTTTTTGGTGCTTTTAAAGTTGATTCCTTCAGTAAGTTATAGTAAAATATAAATATTGAGAGGATAACGTAGGGCGACTGGTGACAGAGCGTTCAAAGGTACCAACTTCTGGTACGGGTGTGGGACTGCCTTCAGCTTTGAGCTGTAAAGACCCCTGACTACCATTGGTCCTCTCTTTTTGCTTACTCTTAGATTAAGGGCTTTTCTTTGCCTCTTTAGTAAACACTCCACTCCATGCTATTTCTACATCGTTATACTTATAGATTGACTTCTTAGCCTCATAGATGATAAAATAGGGTAAAGGTTGAGATTTGGTCTGACTTGGTGACAAGTCTTTCAAAGGTTGTGATTCAATCACTTCAGGTAATGGTGCTGCCCCTTGAGCTTGCTCAGAAAAATCCCTTAATTTTGTCTCAGCCTTTTTGGTTGCTCTTGAGATTTCTCAAGAGCTTTTTCTTTTTTCAAAGATATCATTTTTCCCAACCATCTACTCTAACGATTAATGAAACTAGAACTATGTTTTTCCTTAAATCTACTATCGCTTTAGATTCCCCTTTAATTATAACACCTAAGTACTCTCCGACCAAATCCTACCTGTCTTTTTGCTCCCTCCTTCCCTCACGACTTTCTCCATTTCCGTCTTTTACTAATTTTTCATTTTGTGGTATAATTGAAATAATTGTAACGAATCAAGGTCAATCTAGACACAAAATGGAATGAAATCAAGCAAATCTCTACTAAAAGTTTGGAATAAGCTGACCTGTAAATAGAAAGGAACTATATGATTTACAAAGTTTTTTATCAAGAAACAAAAGAACGTAGCCCACGTCGTGAAACAACACGCTCACTTTACCTAGACATCGATGCCAACTCAGAACTTGAGGGCCGTATCGCTGCTCGCCAACTTGTCGAAGAAAACCGCCCAGAGTACAACATCGAGTATATCGAACTCTTGTCTGACAAATTGCTAGATTACGAAAAAGAAACTGGCGTCTTCGAAATCACGGAGTTCTAATATGGCCTATACTCTTAAACCTGAAGAAGTCGGCGTTTTTGCCATCGGTGGTCTGGGAGAAATCGGGAAAAACACATACGGAATTGAATACCAAGACGAGATTATCATCGTCGATGCTGGGATTAAATTCCCAGAAGATGACTTGCTGGGTATCGACTATGTTATCCCCGACTACTCTTACATCGTAGACAATATCGACCGCGTCAAGGCTGTCTTGATCACACACGGACACGAGGACCACATTGGTGGAATTCCTTTCCTGCTCAAGCAAGCAAATGTCCCTATCTACGCTGGACCGCTTGCCTTAGCTTTGATTCGTGGAAAACTCGAAGAACACGGCCTCTTGCGCAACGCCAAACTTTACGAAATCAACCACAACACTGAGTTGACCTTTAAAAATCTCAAGGCAACTTTCTTTAGAACAACTCACTCTATTCCAGAGCCTTTGGGGATTGTCATTCATACCCCTCAAGGAAAAATCGTCTGTACGGGTGACTTTAAGTTTGACTTTACTCCAGTTGGAGAACCTGCAGACTTGCACCGGATGGCTGCCCTTGGTGAAGAGGGTGTTCTTTGCCTCCTCTCTGACTCGACAAATGCAGAAGTGCCAACCTTTACCAACTCTGAAAAAGTCGTTGGCCAGTCCATCATGAAGATTATCCAAGGCATCGAAGGTCGTATCATATTTGCGTCCTTTGCCTCAAATATCTTCCGTCTCCAGCAAGCAGCGGATGCTGCAGTTAAGACTGGACGCAAGATTGCGGTCTTTGGACGTTCTATGGAAAAGGCCATTGTCAACGGTATCGAGCTTGGCTACATCAAAGCTCCTAAGGGAACCTTTATCGAGCCAAATGAAATCAAAGACTACCCTGCAGGCGAGGTTCTGATCCTCTGTACAGGTAGTCAAGGCGAGCCGATGGCTGCCCTCTCTCGTATCGCTAACGGAACCCACCGTCAGGTGCAACTCCAACCCGGCGATACCGTTATCTTCTCTTCAAGTCCTATCCCTGGAAATACCACTAGCGTCAACAAGCTGATTAACATTATCTCAGAAGCTGGTGTCGAAGTCATTCACGGAAAGATTAACAATATCCACACCTCTGGACACGGTGGTCAGCAAGAGCAAAAACTCATGCTCCGCTTGATTAAGCCAAAATACTTCATGCCTGTCCATGGTGAATACCGCATGCAAAAAGTCCACGCTGGACTAGCGGTGGATACGGGTGTCGAGAAGGACAATATCTTTATCATGAGCAATGGTGATGTCCTTGCCCTTACTGCTAACTCAGCTCGTATCGCTGGGCATTTCAATGCCCAAGACATCTATGTCGATGGAAATCGTATCGGTGAAATCGGCGCTGCTGTCCTCAAAGACCGTCGTGATTTATCTGAAGACGGTGTCGTTCTAGCAGTCGCAACTGTTGACTTCAAGTCTAAAATGATCTTGTCTGGCCCAGACATCCTCAGCCGAGGCTTTGTCTACATGAGAGAGTCTGGCGACTTGATTCGCCAAAGCCAGCGCATCCTCTTCAATGCTATTCGTATCGCACTGAAGAACAAAGATGCTAGCGTGCAATCTGTCAATGGTGCCATTGTCAACGCTATTCGTCCTTTCCTCTATGAAAATACAGAACGTGAACCGATTATCATCCCTATGATCCTCACACCAGATGAAGAAGAATAAACCAACAAAACAGCCCCGTCTTCGGAGCTGTTTTTTCTATGCTTTCTTTTCTTGATTTTTAGAAATACTGCGATTTTTACCTTCAAGATACACCATCAAAATAGAAATATCTGCTGGATTTACTCCCGAAATACGGCTAGCTTGACCAATGGTTTCTGGATTGATCATTTTGAACTTCTGACGGGCTTCTGTTGCAATGGAGTCAATATCATCCCAGTCAATATTGGCTGGAATGCGTTTTTCTTCCATGCGTTTCATCTTAGCAACCTGATCCATGGCTTTAGAAATATAGCCTTCGTACTTGATTTCTGTTTCAATCAATTCGATAATCTTGTCATCCAAATCCTCAGCAGCTGGCCCGATGAAGGCCACCACATCTTGGTAAGAAACTTCTGGACGGCGAAGGAATTCCTTGGCTGTCACTGCATCTGTCAATGGCTTGAAGCCCATCTCCTCAACCTTGGCATTGGTTTCCTTGACTGGCTTGAGTTTAATACTGTCTAGTCGCTTCATCTCATTGTCAAATTGATTTTTCTTGATTTCAAAGCGAGCCCAGCGTTCATCATCCACAAGCCCAATCTCGCGTCCCATCTCTGTCAAACGCATATCGGCATTGTCATGACGGAGGATGAGACGGTATTCAGCTCGACTGGTCAAGAGACGGTAAGGTTCAATGGTTCCCTTGGTCACCAAGTCGTCAATCATGACCCCAATATAGCCGTCGCTGCGCTTCAAAATCAACTCAGGCTTGCCTTGGATTTTCAGAGCCGCATTGATACCCGCGATAATCCCTTGACCAGCAGCTTCTTCGTAACCTGACGTTCCATTTGTCTGACCAGCTGTGAAGAGGCCTGAGATTTTCTTGGTTTCCAGAGTCGCACGCAACTGGTGAGGTAAGACCATGTCGTACTCAATGGCATAACCAGTTCGCATCATCTCTGCATTTTCCAACCCTTTGATAGAATGAACCAAGTCACGTTGTACGTCTTCAGGAAGACTAGTTGAAAGCCCTTGAACGTATACTTCCTCAGTGTCACGCCCTTCTGGTTCTAGAAATAGTTGGTGGCGTTCCTTGTCTGCAAAGCGCACAATCTTGTCCTCAATCGATGGACAGTAACGAGGCCCAACTCCCTTGACTACACCTGTAAACATAGGCGCACGGTGGAGGTTGTTTTGGATAATCTCATGACTGGTACCGTTGGTATAAGTCAACCAGCATGGCACCTGGTCCTTGACATAGTCCTCATCACGTGAAGTGTATGAGAAGTGATTAGGCGCCTCGTCTCCTGACTGAATCTCAGTCACATCGTAATTGATAGAAGAAGCCTTGACACGTGGAGGCGTTCCTGTCTTGAAACGACCGATTTCGAGGCCCAACTCCTTGAGGTTGTCAGCAAGGTTAATCGAAGCTAGACTGTGGTTAGGGCCAGACGAGTACTTGAGGTCTCCGATGATAATTTCCCCGCGGAGAGCAGTCCCCGTTGTCACGATAACAGCCTTAGCAGCATACTCTTGATGGGTTGCTGTACGCACACCGACAACCTTGCCATCTTCCACCAAAATCTCATCAATCATGGTTTGACGAAGGGTCAGATTCTCTTGATTTTCAACTGTCTTGCGCATCTCCTTAGAGTAAAGTTCCTTGTCAGCCTGCGCACGAAGGGCACGGACAGCTGGCCCCTTCCCTGTGTTGAGCATCTTCATCTGTATGTAGGTCTTGTCAATATTCTTGGCCATTTCACCACCAAGGGCATCGACTTCACGCACGACAATCCCCTTGGCAGAACCACCGATCGAAGGGTTACAAGGCATGAAAGCCAACATTTCGATGTTGATGGTCGCAAGCAAGACCTTACAGCCCATACGGCTGGCAGCCAAGGAAGCCTCAACCCCAGCGTGTCCCGCACCGATTACAATAATATCGTATTCTTCTGTAAAATTATAAGTCATTTCTTAACCTTTCAAAAATTTCTCGCAAATAAGGAACTAACTTCTCCTCCTCTAGAGCTTGATCCATAGTAACCCATTTAAAGTGTGTATGCTCTTCAGGATCTAATCTGATAATTGGCTTCTCCCCAACCCACTCTGCTTTATAAACTAAGCGAGTAAAGACCGTATCCTTAGAGGTATCCAGTTGACTATCTTCGTGAAGAAGTTTGAGCGAACTGCTATCTAGTCTAACTCCCGCTTCTTCAATGCATTCTCTAAGAGCACCATCTTGCGGAAGTTCACCCTTTTCAACCCCGCCACCAGGAATATCCCAGTAAGATGGATAAACGTTGGGTTCTCCTCTTTTAATTTCCGAACGCTGAATGAGCAAATAATCACAACCACTATGAACAAGTACATGGGCAATAAGCTTAACCATCCTTTTCTCTCCTATTCTTCAAGATGAATGTGTCTTAGTTGGCCGTCCCAATCCGGTAGAGCTGTTTTCAAAAAGGCTGGAACTAGCTGGATATTCTGGAGCTGATCCAAATCAATCCACTCACAAGGCTGCGTTTTTTCGTCTTCCTGCATGGTCAATGGAGCTTCTTCAAGCAAATTCACCAGGTAATGAAACTCGATGTTGTGATAGGAAACACCGTCTTGTTCAAAACGATTTTCAACCACAAAAGCTAGCTGTCCAGCTTGAGCTCGGACACCCAGTTCTTCCCTCACTTCACGGACTACCGCGTCTTCCGTGCTTTCATTGACTTGAATCGCACCGCCAATAGTGTAATACTTGCCCTTATCTTTGGTAACTAGGAGCTTGCCATTTTGGAGAATCAAGGCTGTCGCCCGAACACCAAAAACTGTATTTCCCACTTTTGTCCGAAAGTCTGGTTGAGTCATTTTTATCCTTTCCCTTAAACGACACAAAAACAGTCAAAACTCCAAAGAAGTGCAGGACAAAAAAGCCTGCAACATCCATGAGCTTTGACCATCATTTCTATTGCTTTTATTATTGTAGCAAATTGAGAAAATTTGTCAATCTAAATGTACTGACAAACTTGTCCATCGCGGTAGGCATTGTCAATCAAACCACCACCGAGACACTCTTCGCCATCGTAAAAGACAACTGCCTGTCCTGGTGTAATCGCGCGTTGTGGTGCCGCAAAGATGACCTCTGCCTTGTCTCCTTTTACATGTACAGTCACCTTAGAGTCAGGCTGACGGTAGCGGAATTTAGCTGTACATTCGAGCGTAAATTCCTCTGGCATGTCACGAGTAAAGTGAACTTGACTGGCCTCTAGACTGGTTGACATAAGCGAATCATGGTAGAAACCTTGTCCGACATAGAGGATATTCTTGCTTAGGTCTTTTCCGACAACGAACCACGGCGCATTGTCACCGCCGTGTTGTCCACCGATCCCAAGACCGCCACGCTGACCGATTGTATAATACATGAGGCCTGCATGCTCGCCCATATCGCGTCCATCCACAGTCATCATGCGACCAGGCTGAGCTGGCAGGTAGTTACTGAGGAAGTTTTTAAAGTTCTTTTCTCCGATAAAGCAAATCCCTGTCGAGTCTTTCTTCTTAGCAGTCGCAAGGCCTGCCTCTTCTGCTATTTTTCGGACTTCAGGCTTTTCCAAATGCCCCAGCGGGAACATGGTTTTTTGAAGTTGTTCTTGCGAAAGTTGGCTGAGGAAATAGGTCTGGTCTTTGCCATTGTCCACGCCACGAAGCATGTGAACAATGCCATCCTCATCACGCGCCACTCGAGCATAGTGCCCAGTTGCTACATAGTCTGCACCCAAGGTCATAGCATAGTCCAAAAAGGCCTTAAACTTGATTTCCTTGTTACACATAACATCTGGATTTGGCGTGCGCCCTGCACGGTATTCCGCTAGGAAATACTCAAAAACGCGGTCCCAGTACTCTTTTTCAAAATTGACAGAGTAGTAGGGAATGCCAATCTGGTCTGCCACCGCAGCCACATCCTTATAATCTTCGGTCGCCGTACAGACGCCGTTTTCATCTGTGTCATCCCAGTTCTTCATGAAGATACCGATCACATCGTAGCCCTGCTCCTTGAGCAAGAGAGCCGTCACCGACGAATCAACACCACCACTCATCCCCACGACAACACGTGTTTTAGAGTTATCACTCATGGTAAGTCTCCCATCTATTCGTTTATTCACGATTGAAGGTCGTGTGTGCTTCACGATTGAAGGTCGCTTGAGCAGTATTCATTATAACACGCTTGGTTGGAGAAGACAAGAAAGAGGCTGATAAATCATCTCAACCTCTCTTTCTTACTTTGCAAACGAATCAATTTTCCCCTTCAAGTTCTTTCTTCGCTTGTTCTATCTGGTATTTCACTTGCTCAAAGCCGGTTCCTCCTAAGGAATTCCGTCTCTGAACAGCGGTTTCTGGACGCAAGTAGATATAAATATCCTCTTCAATTAAGGGATGGTAGACTTGCAACTCCTCCAAATCCCAATCTTGGATGTTTTTACCATGCTTGATAGAGTCTAGAACCAATTTTCCTACAATTTCATGCGCTTCTCTAAAGGGGAGGCCTTTTTCAGCCAAATAATCTGCCAGTTCGGTCGCATTCGAAAAATCATTCTCTGTAGATTGCTGCATTTTGGCCTTATTAACCTGCATGCTCGATAGCATACCTGCCAACACATCCAGAGAATTTAAAATCGTGTCTACTGTATCAAACATGCCTTCCTTGTCCTCTTGTAAATCCTTATTGTAAGCCAGAGGCAAAGACTTCATGACGGTCAATAGTCCGAGTAAGTGCCCGTAAACCCGTCCTGTCTTCCCTCGAATCAACTCGGCCATATCAGGATTTTTCTTCTGGGGCATGATAGACGAGCCCGTTGAAAAGCTATCAGACAAGCTAATATACTGATACTCAAAACTGCACCAATTGATGATTTCCTCACAAAAACGACTCATATGCATCATCAAAATGCTGGCATTTGACAGAAATTCCAAGATAAAATCACGGTCACTCACTGCGTCCAAGGAATTGGTATAGGGTTGTTGGAACCCCAATAAATCACTCGATAATTGACGATTGATTGGAAAAGTTGTCCCCGCCAATGCAGCCGCACCCAGGGGAGATAGGTCCGTATGTTTCAAGTTAAATGCAAAGCGCTCGCTATCCCTTTGAAACATATTGTAATAAGCCATGAGATGGTGGGCAAAACTAATCGGTTGGGCGTGCTGCAAATGGGTATAGCCTGGCATGATGGTTTCCACATGTTTTTCAGCCAAATCCAGCAAAACACTGTTCAGATTCGCCAACTTATCCAAGACATGGCCAAGTTGCTCCTTTAGATATAAGTGCATATCCGTTGCGACTTGGTCATTCCGAGAACGAGCCGTGTGTAGTTTCCCAGCCAGAGAACCAATTTTCTCTGTCAGCAACACTTCCATATTCATATGAATATCTTCATTTGCAATATCAAAATGAAGCTCTCCTGCCTCTAAATCTCGCAACAAAGCTTTCAGACCATCTCGGATCTGCTCTGCCTCTTCCAAGCTCAAAATGCCAGTCTGTCCTAGCATTTGAACATGAGCTAGGGAACCCATCAAATCAAATTTTGCCAGCTGGTGGTCAAAGGAAATACTCGCACCGAACTGTTCTACCCAATCTTCCACAGTGCCTTCAAATCGACCACCCCATAATTTTGTATTTTTCGACATATCCTGTCGTCCCTTTCTATCGCGTCACTACTCAACATTTTTCTGAACTTCTGAATAAACCTTAGTCGGAAGACCCCAAAGCTTGATAAATCCAACAGCCGCATCTTGGTCAAAAGTATCCGCACTGGTATAAGTCGCCAAATTTTCATCGTAAAGAGAATTTGGAGATTTCCGAGCCACTACCTGGGCATTCCCCTTATAGAGTTTAACTTTTGCAGTTCCATTGACAACTTTCTGTGTCTCCTTGATATAGGCAATCAAAGCCTGAGTTGCTGGGCTAAACCACAAGGCATTATAGATGAGATTGGACAACTCATTTTCGATAATAGGTTTGAAATGAGCCACTTCTCTCACAAGAGTCAAGTCTTCAATCTCCTTATGAGCTGCCAATAAAGTCACAGCACCTGGGCACTCATAAATCTCTCTTGACTTAATACCGACTAGGCGATTTTCCACATGATCAATACGACCGACACCGTGTTTGCCTGCAATTTCATTGAGCTTTTGAATCAAAGCAGCCACTTTCATCTTTTCTCCATTGAGGGAGATGGGCACCCCACAGCTAAACTCAATGTCAATAAATTCTGGACTGTCCGGCGCCTCTTCTGGAGAAGATGTGATTCCAAATGCTTCTTCTGGCGCTTGGTTCCAAGGGTTTTCCAAGACACCACATTCATTTGCACGTCCCCAAAGATTTTGATCGACAGAGTAAGGATTGTCAAGGTCAGCTGGAACTGGGACGCCGTTTTCTTTGGCATATTGGATTTCTTCTTCACGAGACCATTTCCACTCACGAACAGGCGCAACTACCTTTAGATTGGGATCCAAAGCTGCAATAGAGACTTCAAACCGAACTTGGTCGTTTCCCTTACCTGTACAACCATGGGCAATTGTGGTTGCCCCCGTCTGATGAGCTATTTCAACGAGTTTTTTTGAAATAAGAGGGCGACTCAGAGCAGATACCAAGGGATACTTCTGTTCATAGTAGGCATGAGCCTGAAGGGCCACTAAAACATAGTCGTTAGCAAATTCTTCCTTAACATCAATGACATAAGACTCAACAGCTCCAACCTTGAGAGCTTTATCGTGGATGAACTCCAAATCTTTTCCTTCACCCACATCCATACAAACAGCGATCACATCATAGTCTTTTTTTAACCATGTAATAGCAACTGATGTATCCAATCCACCTGAATAGGCTAAAATGACTTTCTCCTTACTCATTTCTCATCCTTCTTTCTATTTTTCGATAGAGGCTTTAAAAGCATCGTCAATCAATTTGTCCAACTCCCCAGAATCCTTCAACTTCTGGATGGTTTTATCAACCGCATCTTTTAATTCTTTACTGTCTTTTTTCATCGCAACAGCGTAGGAATCTTCTTTGTCATTGTCAACATCAAACTCAGCGATGGCTAGGTCTGGATTATTCTCTACAAAGCCTTTCGCTACTGGTTCCTCAAAGATAACCGCATCTAGTTGCCCTGATTTCAAATCTGTTATCAAATTTCCATTTTTAGGAAGTGAAACGAGAGAAGAATCCTGCAAGGTTTCTTTGGCCAGAGTTTCCTGGATAGAACCTTTCTGCGCTCCAACCTTTTTCTGAGCCAAATCCTTGACTGATTGGTAATTCGTTAATTCAGATTTTCTTACGATAACCTTATTTTTCGAAGTGTAGTAGGGAATTGAAAAATCGTAAACTTGACTTCTCTCTTCCGTTTTAGAAACACCTGATATGGCAAGATCGGCTTTACCTGAATCAAGACTAGCCAGTACATTGTCAAAACTCATTGGAGAGAACTCCACTTCTACACCTAGTTCCTTTGCGATGGCTTTGGCTAGTTCAACATCTGAACCTACAATCTGATTTTTCCCATCAACCAATTTCTGATATTCAAATGGAGCAAACTCTGGATTTAGGGCCACCACCAATTTTCCTTTAGCCTTAATGGCTTCAACACCTTGGGATTGATTGTTACTACAAGCAAATAATAAGGGAAACATAAGCAAACCAAACATCGTCATCAACACCTTCTTCACTTTATTCATAGAAGAGCCTCCTTTTATTTTTATACTTTATTGTTGTATAAATAATACCCCTCTCATTCTCGTTTGTCAAGAAAAAACTGTATTTTATTTCATTTTAATCAAGAAAAAGCTTATTATATGATATATTTTTACATATAATAAGCTTATTTATACTGTTTGATTTTTTAAAAATACAATTGTCCAATTACAGGTAAGATGAAGAGATCAACGAACTCTCCACATTCTCTTTCACAATTCAATAACTCGATGGCATTGTTGAGCCACATAGGCATCGTGGGTAACGATAATGACCGTTTTCCCTTCCTTGTTCATATCTAAGAGAAAGTTCAAAACCAAATCTCGATTTTCAGGATCTAGAGAACCGGTTGGTTCATCTGCTAAAAGGAGCTGACTGGGTTTTAAAATGGCTCTAGCAACTGCGATTCGCTGCTGTTCCCCTCCAGATAACTCTGAAACCTTTTGATGTAGAGTTGATGGCAACCCCACTCTCTCTAAAATTTCTTCTATCTTTTTGACTTTGTCTTTCTTGGACAATTTCACATACTTTAGAGCAAGCATGAGATTATACTCTACCGTTTCATTGTCAATCAGAGCAAAATTTTGAAACAGATAAGAGATATGTTCGCGGATAATCGCTTGCGACTTAACAGAATTGACAGGTACATTTTTCTGACCGAAAATTTCATAATGCCCACTGTAATCGCCATCTATCAAACCCAATAGATTTAACAAGGTCGACTTGCCACTACCACTTTTCCCAACGATGGCAACTAAATCTCCTTGGTTAATTTTTAGAGATAAGTTCTCCAAAATAACTTTTTTCCCAATGGTTTTCGTAACATTTTCCAACTTTATCATAAGTGATCCCCTTTCAATAACTGCACTACATTTCTTTTTTCCATCTTAGAGCCCAAGAAAAGTACAAACAAAATATCTAAGCCTGTAAATCCTGCGAAAAGTAGGAGCGGGAAAAGTGCCTGTGTAAAGAATAGCAAAACCATAAAAGGAAGACTATAAACGGCTAATAGAAGGCCCAGCAAGGAACGATACCGATCTATCAATTTCCAACCCATAAACTTCTTGGTAATAATATCTGTTCGCTTCAACAAGAAAGTTGTTACTAGTAAGAAGTAGGAAATCATCATACTAAGAAGACCAACCAAAGCAAAGAGTATGTTGAAATTCCGAACAGCATCTCGATAAGAATCTACTTTATCTTGTTGAATGGCTTGAATAGATGAAAATTTTAAATAATTCCCATCTGATAATTTCTCAACTAACGCTGTCACCTCTTTTTGGTGTTGAGCCGTATTTTCGATTTTAATCGGGTTATTTAAACCTGTTGTTGACAGGCGAGCTTTTTCATCCCACATCATATCAGAATCATTGACCAAGCTAATAATTGGATTGTAGAGATTTTCCTTTCGCTTATCACTATATGGAAAGAACGACCAATCTCCTTCATAATAGGCAATCTCGACATACATCTCCTCTATCGTTCGTTTTTGCTGCTCTTCATACTTCATCGAAAGATAGGCAATTAATTTCCCCAAGAGCTGATTTTTATCTTCTTCACCTTTCGTACTTGCTGGCATCAAAATAACTTTTTTTGCGCCGGTATCTGGTAATTTGAATCCCTGACTTTCTAAAAAATGACGATTAGCATAGTAAACAGTTAGCATATCAGCCAGTTGATACCGCTGCACTTGTTCTGCAGTGGCAAAATTTTTTATAGGCAGGTTGCTAGTTTGCACATAGCCCGCCTGCGTTTTTTCTACCAAATCCTGATAAAATCGATAGAAATAATCTACTGCCTGCCCTGAGCCTGCCAACTGCTCTTGCCACAAGTTATCATTGAGTTGGAAAGTTTCCAAGGTCAGATAATTTCCTTGACTGATCCACTGTTTCTGGTAATCCAACTCTTTGTTTTCTTGCTCCAAACTTTTTCCTACCCCAACTAGCAAGACTGTCAGTAAAATGGTAGTTCCAATTTTCATCAAATAATTAAAGAGTAAACCAAATTTGAAAGATGAAAAACTTTTCAGCAGAGAGCTGATTGTCATTTTTTGGATCAAGAGATAGGTCAACCAACTGATAAAGAGATAAAGTTGCAAAAGCAAAAAATGCGACAACCATAACATTGGGAACAAATCTTTTGGCTTGTAATCAAGCAAAAAACACACTCCTAGATTGATCACAAGCGCCCCACCTAGGAGGAGGTAAAGGTTGCCTTTTACAACATCAGCTAAAACAGCCCTATCTTGAAAACCAAGTAATTTTTGTACCCCAACTCTTTTCATCTCCATCATCGGCTGATACACCGTTACTAAGACAAGAAGCAAAATAGCCAAGACAAAAACAATGGCAGATAAGAGCAAATCTCGATTTATGACTTCCACTGCACTTTTATAGGTCGGCTCTAGCAAGGTAGCCTGGTCTATCTTGAAAAAATCGCTCCATTTCTGTACAATCCTATCCTTGTCCATCTCTTGTGTAGAAGTTATCGTATAGCGACCATTTAAACTACGAGATGTATCCTTGATATAGGTTTGAAAAGTCATAAGCTGAATAGGCTTGGCTTTTAGAAAAGTCGGAATCGTACCAAGTTTATTGGAAATTTCTTTATTACTGTAAACTCCCTCACCATCTGTGGTAAAATCAAGAGAAGAAATCCCAAACTCTTGGTAGGGGAAGGTATCTTTATCAAAAACACCAGACTTGACCACCTCATCACCACTGTCTGTTTTGATAATGGAGACTTTGTACTCCTTTGATACATCCTCAAAAAATCGAAGAACAGATTCTGCAGGTTCATTAATATCTTTCAAATACAAATCCAAAGAATCTACAGTCTTTCCCATTTCCCGAATCCGCACCACTTCTCGTGTGTAGTTTATATTAAAAACAAAAAAAGTGGTACACAAAAGCAGGAGTAACATACAGAAATTACTGATTTTTTTCATAAAGATACCTCCAATAAAGTTCTCCCTCTCCTAATAGGAGAGGGAAAATTCCACTTAAAATCCATAGAAATATTCTAATCCTGTTGGCGGAATCTTTGTGAGGGAAGCTTGAGCCCAAACCTAGGGAGCTTCACGCTCCTTAGAGATTCTACTACCATGTCGGACCGTTGCTGTATGAGATCGAGTAGAATGTAAATAATCAGAATATCCAAAAGTTCCTGTCCAACCTACTCCATAATTCCATTGACCACCATCAACCCATACTGCTAAAGCATTTGTAGTAGCAA
The DNA here is from genome assembly GCF_054445985.1 of Streptococcus sp. 517s. Taxonomy (NCBI): domain Bacteria; kingdom Bacillati; phylum Bacillota; class Bacilli; order Lactobacillales; family Streptococcaceae; genus Streptococcus; species Streptococcus sp. 517s. The sequence goes on from NZ_CM136847.1 coordinate 1,725,490, forward strand.
GCAAACCGCATGCCATTACGGTTGCTACACCATTTTTTTCATATTTGCTTCATATTATACAGTATTTTCAGAAAAAAAGATAGAATTATTCATTTGTAAACATCGAAGTTCTGTTCTTTAAACAAGATTGATTATAACATTTTTTGAAGAATACAAGGGAGTCCCATATTGACTCCCTTGATTTGAAAAATATTTTAACTATTATCTTTATTCTTAAAACTAGAAATTGTAATATATTACCACATTCGTTTGATTTCTTCTCTATAAGCGACCTTATATCTCATTGCTGCATCATAGTAAAAATGGTAACAGTATTTGTAAAATTGATACCCTTTTCGATAGTATCTGTTTAGTTTTACATACATGCCCGGAGCTCCTTGTCCTAATAAGGCATCTAATATTGAACCAATACCAATCGCAGGGGTTAAATAAGGGATTAGAGCAGAAATAACACCTAGCAATACTGTACGACCTCTATTTTGAAAGTCAATATTATAAGTATGTGTATCAAGATAATACCAAGTAGTAGCTGATCTCGCCATAACAGGCTGTTCAGTTGACTGCTCTTCATCTTTACTTACTTGAACCATACTATCAAATTCATCTGAGGTTAGTTCTAAGACCCCATCAATAAAAACATTGTGTTCGTCATCAATATATACTTTTGACACCGTTCCATCTTCGTTTGTGATTGCTAGATTATGTGAATCTACAACACGAACATACGACGGATTGGATTGAAAATCAGACGTTGTCAAATTAGATTTGCTATTCATAGCAGATTCTAAAGCTAAAGCCGTTGGAGAGAATATATTAAGAAAAATTATGGTCAAAAGAAACAGAGAACATTTTTTCATTTTGCAAACCTACTTTCTTATAAAATATTTAATGACAACATAACTAATAGGGAATGTTAACAGTATCAAAAATATAATTTGAATCTTATAAATATCTGGTTGAAAAAATGAAATATAACAACCCGTCAACAACAATCCCATGAAAACGACACCAAAAATAAAATCAACTATATAGTCATTTTTATTTCTTTTCAAAAATATCACCTCCTAGCACTATACAAATCTAACACCAATTGGCTAATGATAGCACATTACGTCTCTATATGTCGTAAGCTCCCTCCTCTCTTGATTAAATAACTAGCGCATTATATTGGCCAATTCCACGGAAACTGTGAAGCTAAGGTGACCAAGAATGCAAAAAAGACCAAAAAGCGAAATACTTTTTTATCCATAATGTTTCTCCTATCTTTTTATAGCTATATTATAACTCTTTTTCTTAACGCCAAAGATTTTTGTTTGCTTTTTCACAAAATTATCTTAGATCTTTATTTTACTTTTTCTGTCTTTATGATACAATATTTTTAATCAATTTCTATTTTTTGTTAACTTTTTTCACAAATAAGGAGGAAATCATGCGCTACGATTTTGGAAATGTTTATAAAGAAATCCGTGAGTCAAAAGGTTTAACCCAAGAGGAGGTCTGTGGGGATGTTCTCTCAAGAACCAGCCTATCAAAAATCGAAAGCGGGAAAACAACTCCTAAATATGAGAATATGGAGTTTCTTCTCCGACAAGTCAATATGAGTTTTGAAGAGTTTGAATATATCTGTCAACTTTATCAACCAAGTCAACGCACAGAAATTATGCAAACCTATCTCAATATGAGCTCAATCCTAGGGACTAGTGAACTCGAAAAACTATTTCAAAAATGTCAAGACTACCTCAAAACTCACCACGACCTCCCTATAAAAGAGATACGAGATATGCTAAAAATTGTTATCTATATCCGCCAAAATGGGACTAAAAAACTGTCAATCGAAGTTAACAATACTGTAAAGAAGCTATGGAAGAAGATAGAAAAGCAGGACACTTGGTACGAGAATGACTTAAAAATTCTCAATACCATTCTCTTTACCTTTCCTATAGAACATATCCATCTCATCACTGGAAAAATCTTGCAACGCTTAGAAGTCTATAAAAACTATCAACATTTATATGACTTGCGAATGGCAATCCTACTCAATCTATCTACCATATACTTGTACAATCAAGATAGAAATATGTGTCAACAAATCTGCTACACTTTATTGGAGGATGCCAAGAACAAGAAAAGCTACGATAGGCTTGCTATCTGCTATGTCCGTATTGGGATTTGTACGGATGATTCTAAACTTATCCAAAAAGGGTTCTCCCTTCTGGAGCTAACCGATGAAACTGTAATTCTGTCTCATCTCCAAAAAGAAGTAGAGACCTATTATCAACCGAAGGAAATATAAAAAGTCGAGGGATTTCCTCGACTTTTGCATCTTGTTCTGTTAGTTCTTAATACCAACCGTTGTTAACCCAGAAGTTCTTGGCTGCTGTCCATGAACCGTAACGTCCTGCAACGTAGGCATCTGCTACACGTTCTTGGTTTTCAGCTGAGTAGTCACCGTTCAAGTATGAATCTGTCAATTGGTAACGTCCGATGTATTGGCCGTTTGTAGCTGTGTAGCTACCACCTGATTCTTTTTGAGCGATCCATTCTTTGGCTTCTGCTTCAGAACCACTTACTGTAGAAGCTGCTGCAGTGTTGCTTTCTGCTGTTGGTGCTTCATAAGTTGTTGTTGCTGCTGGAGCTTCTTCAACAGTTTCTGTAGCTGCTGGAGCTACAGTAGAAGCTGTACCTTCGATGACCAAAACTTGGTCAACATAGATAAGGTGGATATCTTTGATATTGTTTTTTGCTGCCAATTTTTCAGCAGTCGTATTGTACTTCTCAGCGATTTCTGAAAGAGTATCACCTGATTTAACAGTGTAAGTTACAGTTTCTTGTGCAGAGGCAAGAGCTGGGGCAAAGAAAGCAAGTAAAGCTGCTACTCCTGCGATAGTTGTTTTGATTTTTTTAGTTGTTAATGACATATCTAAAAATTCTCCTTCTATTGAATATATCTATGATACCTTTTAAATGTTACTGTTGTTTAACGGTTATATGTAGAAATATTACAAAAATATTTTATATTTACTGAAACATTGATATTTTTGTCATAAAAGACAAGATTTTATACTATTTTTATCCATTTTTTCAGTTTTATAAGGGAAATAAGCACAGAACTTCATTCTTTGATATAATAGAAACAAGAATCTTTGTAAGGGGAAACAGATGCACTCACTTCGTTTTCAATCTGTCTTTGATATTATCGGACCTGTCATGATTGGCCCATCAAGTAGCCATACAGCTGGTGCCGTTCGTATCGGGAAAATCGTCTCATCCATTTTTGACGATACGCCAACAGAGGTAGAATTCCAATTATTTAACTCATTTGCCAAGACCTACCGTGGTCATGGAACGGATCTTGCTCTCGTCGCTGGTATTTTAGGTATGGATACGGATGACCCCAACATTCCAAATAGTCTCGAGATTGCCCATAAGCGTGGTATCAAGATTGTCTGGACCATTCAGAAAGACAGCAACGCTCCTCACCCAAACACCACCAAAATCACTGTAAAGAATGACCATAAGTCCATTAGCGTGACAGGTATTTCTATCGGTGGGGGAAATATCCAAGTTACGGAGCTTAACGGCTTTGCTGTCTCTCTCAACATGAATACACCGACCATCATCATCGTGCATCAGGATGTTCCAGGTATGATTGCCCATGTTACTGAAGCCCTCTCTCGTTTCGATATCAACATCGCACAGATGAATGTGACTCGAGAAAAAGCTGGAGAAAAAGCCATTATGATTATCGAAGTCGATAGTCGAAGTTGCGAAGAGGCGATTGAAGAAATCCGAAAAATCCCTCATCTCCACAATGTCAATTTCTTTAAGTAGGAGGAAACATGTTTTATTCTATCAAAGAATTGGTCGAGCAGGCGGATCTAGACTTCCAAGGAAATGTCGCAGAACTCATGATTGCGACAGAATATCAATTAACCGGTCGAGAACGTGCAGAAGTTCTCCTCCTCATGGAACGCAATCTAGAAGTCATGAAAGCCTCTGTCGAGCTCGGTCTCAGTGAAAACAAATCCCGTAGCGGCCTAACGGGTGGAGATGCGGCCAAACTAGACCGCCATCTCAAAAGTGGCAAGGCCTTGTCTGACTTTACCATCCTATCAGCAGCCCGTAATGCCATCGCGGTCAATGAACACAATGCGAAGATGGGCTTGGTCTGTGCTACTCCAACCGCAGGAAGTGCTGGCTGTCTGCCAGCCGTTCTCACTGCTGCTATCCAAAAATTAGACCTTAGCCACGAAGAACAGCTGGATTTCCTCTTTGCTGCTGGTGCCTTTGGACTAGTCATCGCAAACAACGCTTCTATCTCAGGTGCTGAAGGTGGCTGCCAGGCCGAAGTTGGCTCTGCCTCTGCCATGAGTGCCGCAGCCTTGACCTTGGCTGCAGGTGGGACCCCCTATCAGGCTAGTCAAGCCATCGCCTTTGTCATTAAAAATATGCTGGGCCTCATCTGCGATCCCGTCGCTGGTCTGGTTGAGGTTCCATGTGTCAAACGAAATGCCATGGGAGCCAGCTTTGCCTTTATCGCGGCAGATATGGCCTTAGCAGGTATCGAGTCTAAGATCCCTGTTGACGAAGTCATCGATGCCATGTACCAAGTCGGATCGAGCCTCCCAACTGCCTTTCGTGAAACGGCCGAGGGTGGACTCGCCGCTACACCTACTGGTCGCCGCCTACAAAAAGAAATCTTCGGCGAATAAATTTATCTATTAGGAGAAATCATGCCCTCTATCTCAGCAATTTTTTTTGATCTAGACGGAACCCTAGTTGACAGTTCCCTCGGTATCCACAATACCTTTACCCATACCTTTAAAGTGCTAGGAGTTCCGAGCCCTGATGCTAAAACCATTCGTGGTTTTATGGGACCTCCACTTGAAAGTAGCTTTGCAACATGTCTTCCCAAGGAGCAAATCTCGGAGGCTGTGCAGATATATCGCTCTTACTACAAGGAAAAAGGGATCCACGAAGCCCAACTCTTCCCCCGAATAACGGAATTGCTTCAAGAGCTTTCGCAAAACCACCCTCTCTACATCACTACAACAAAGAATACTCCTACTGCTCATGATATGACTAAAAATCTGGGAATCCATCATTTCTTTGATGGCATTTATGGTTCCAGTCCTGAAACACCTCACAAGGCGGATGTCATCCGTTACGCCTTGCAGGCGCATCAACTCCCCGCAGACCAAGTCCTCATCATCGGGGACACCAAGTTTGATATGATCGGAGCTCAAGAAGCTGGCATCAAAAAGTTTGCTGTTACTTGGGGATTTGGAGAAGAGGCTGATTTACTCAGCTATCAGCCTGACTGGATCGCCCGTACCATTGATGATATCATTAAGCAACTATAAATAGTACAACGATTTGAAATTACAGAGTAAAAAGGCCAAGGTCCTGTACAAACAGAACCTCGGCCTTTTATTTATAATTAGTTGGGCGATCTTACTCAACGTGGGTTGTCTCATTTGCAAAGGAAATAATCGCTTCTTTGAGCTCATCTCCACTGAGTGCACGGAATTCTTCAATCTTTTGATCGATGGCTTCTAGAGGCATGACGTTAACCTTACCAACGAAAATCTTATCCATGACTTGGTTATCAACCAATTCGGTCGAAACCAAGAGTTCTTCATAGAGTTTTTCACCTGGTCGGATACCGACCTCAACGATTGGAATTTCACTTTCTGTGTGCCCGCTTAGAAGGACCATTTTCTTAGCCAAGTCGTAGATCTTAACTGGTTTGCCCATATCAAGGATAAAGACTTCTCCGTCCTTAGCATAAGCACCAGCATGGATGACCAGACGGCTAGCCTCTGGAATGGTCATGAAGTAACGTGTCATACGGAAGTCTGTCACCGTTACAGGACCACCTTCAGCAATCTGACGTTCAAAGACAGGAATCACACTACCACGGCTACCAAGAACATTCCCAAAACGAACTGCACAGTAGGTTGATTTACTACGTTGGTTAAAGCCAGTAACAATCAACTCTGCCACGCGCTTAGTCGCACCCATAACATTCGGTGGATTGACCGCCTTGTCAGTCGAAATCATGACCATCTTAGGTACTTTGGCCTCATCAACAGCCTTGGCAACATTGTAAGTCCCGAGGATATTGTTCTTGAAGGCTTCTTTTGGATTGCGCTCCATCATTGGAACATGTTTGTGTGCTGCAGCATGGTAGATGATAGCTGGTTTATACTGTTCAAACACTTGTAAAAGACGATCATAATCCTGAATATCTGCAATGACAGGAACATAATCAATCCCTTGGAATTTACGAATCAACTCATGATAAATAAGGTAGATTGAATTTTCACCATGTCCAAGCAATACGATACGCTCTGGGTTGAAGCGGCTAATCTGGCGACAAATTTCAGAACCAATCGAACCACCAGCTCCTGTCACCAAGATGGTCTTACCTGTAATTTCTGCACCCAGACGTGATTCGTCAAGGCGAATTTCCTGACGGCCCAAAAGGTCTGTGATATCAATTTTTTGGAAACCACTACCCGATTGATGTAAGCCTTGAACGACTGTCTCAACTTTAGGCATCTTGTAACATTTGACACCTAGTTTATTACACATCTGCAAGATACGTTCATACTCTGATGGATCGAGCGAAGGAATTGCTACGATAACACGCTCGATTTGGTGACGTTTGGCCAATTCAGGTAGATTGTCATAAGAGCCTAGGACTGGGATTCCACCTAGTTTTTGCCCTTTTTTCTTTTCATCATTGTCCAAAATCCCCACTATCTCAAGCTCACTGGTTGGATGTTGGTAGCTATTCATAAAGAGGGCACCACCATCTCCCGCACCAATCAAGAAGGTACGGCGATGCTCTCCATCTCCACTACCCTTTTTACGTTTAGAATAAATCAACTGCCAGGTGATGCGAGGAAGCAAGATGAGGAAGGTACTCAACAAAATGAAGAGCACGATGAAACGGATAGAAAATAATGGAAGAAAGGCATAGCAGATTCCATAAGAAAGAACACTACTGAGTGTCACTCCAAAAAAGATTTTCATAAAATCCGTAATCTTACTGTAGCGACTAATACTAGCATTCAGCCCCCAAAATGCAATTATGATTTGATAGAGAAGGAAGGCTAAAAGAGTGTAGATCACATAGTCCACAGGCGCAGGATTTATTAGGCCGTAAAACAAGATATAAGACACGATGATGGAAACCACCATACTCAGAATATCAAATATCCCCCAAAATACTTGTTTTTGCTGTTTATTTAAAATTTCAACCAGATCAATCACGTAATCTGTTAGTTTTTTATTCATAGGAATTTACTCCCCCTTAAAAGAGTCAGATGATACTATTGTTATGATAACCCGAATCGTTCAATCTATCAGGTCTTACTTGCTCTTTCTTAAAAGTTTGACAAAGATAAACTGACGAACAAAACCTGGACAAAGTGCAACAATTGCCTGAATGAACATACTTTTAGCATATTCCCTGTAAGAAATTTGCCCTCGCTCCAGCATCCGTTGGCGAGCTTGACGATAGAATTTAAGGTAACGCAAGCCACCTCGACGCTCAAACATCCCGGCACCTACGCGAACCTTACACAAGATTTGATCTAGGTTGCCAGTCTTGGCACCTGCCGTAATCATATTGAGCCAAAGGAGATCATCCTCCATGTAAAGTCCGTCTTCGTAGTTGCCCGCCTTGAGGACCATGTCCTTTTTGAACATGACTGTCATATGGTTAAAGGCGCTTCTCATTCTCTGATAAGCCACAATGTCTGCGTGCTGAGTTGGAACACGACGATAAGACACAATCTCATCTGGATTATCAATAAACTCTGCAATCTGCCCGCCTAAGAGATCGAGATTTTCTTTCTCCATTAGCTGAAGCTGTTTCTCAAAACGATCCGGAACGGCTAAATCATCCGTATCCATGCGGGCAATAATGTCATACTGGCACTGTAAAACACCGTATCGAAGAGCCAAGCCTAAACCTTGATTCTCTTCTAAGGGGCACCGTTTAACTGGAATATCTGACTGAGCTTCCACTTCATCTAGCACCTGATAGAGCTCAGGCGTGAGGGGACCATCCTCAACAAGAACAAGTTCACTCGGTTTCAAGGTTTGATTTTGAACACTTTTGATAGCATCTCTCAAAAACGTCGGGTTTTCCTTTACATAGACCGACATCAAGACGCTGATTTTTTGCTTTTCAAGCACCGTTTTTCTCCAATATATAGATTTCCTTCCACTATTTTATCACAAATTTTCTCACTTTCCTATTTTTATATCAAATCAAGGAAAATTCTAGTAAAGAAATGTATCTCCTTTCACTCTATTATCGCTTAAATCAATCGAACTTTCTTAGCTGTCATTACTTGACATTATATAGAAAAAACCTTAAAATAAGCTGTTAATAAAATCATCTATTCGAGGTTTTTATGAAAAAGCAATCACTCTTTTTTATCCTAGGAATTGTCTTAATCGGGACTGTTTTACGCTCTCCTTTTACTGCTCTTCCAACCATTTTAGGAGATATCGCTCAGGGACTAGGAGTGGAGGTTAGCTCTCTCGGGATTTTAACTAGCTTCCCTCTCTTGATGTTTGCTCTTTTCTCGGCTTTTGCGAGTCGCTTGGCAAAAAAAATCGGGTTGGAACATCTCTTTACTTACTGTCTGCTCCTCTTAACTGTTGGCTCTGTCATTCGTATCTTCAATCTTCCCCTTCTCTATCTAGGAACTCTAATCATCGGAGCAAGTATCGCCATTTTCAATGTACTCCTCCCAAGTATGATCCAGGCAAATCAGCCTCAAAAGATTAGTTTCCTAACAACTCTCTATGTCACTGCCATGGGGGTTTCAACTGCCATCGCTTCTTATCTTTCGGTCCCTATCACCCAAGCTAGTTCTTGGAAAGGACTCATCCTCGTTCTCAGCTTTCTCTGTCTGGTCACTCTGCTAGTCTGGTTGCCAAATCATCGCCACAACCACTACCTAGAAGGCCAAAAAGAAAAGCAAGTCAAAGAAAACATTCTAAAAAGTAAAGATGTATGGGCCATCATTATCTTTGGTGGTCTTCAGTCCTTGCTCTTTTATACGAGCATGACCTGGCTGCCAACGATTGCTATTAGTGCTGGTCTTTCTAATAGTGATGCGGCTCTTCTAGCTTCTATCTTCTCGCTAATCAGCATTCCTTTTTCAATGACTGTTCCAAGTCTGACAACTCAGCTGTCAGACGGCCACCGTCGAATCATGCTAACAATTATCTCTATCGCTGGTATGACAGGAATTGCCATGCTCTTTTATCCAAGTAGCAGTTTCCTCTACTGGTTAGTCGTCCACCTCTTGATTGGAACGGCCTGCAGCGCCCTCTTCCCCTACCTCATGGTTTGCTTCTCTCTTAAAACCAGTTCACCTGAAAAGACAGCCCAGCTGTCAGGACTAGCGCAAACAGGGGGCTACATCTTAGCAGCTTTTGGTCCTACCTTGTTTGGTTACAGTTTTGAACTTTTCCAATCTTGGATCCCAGCTGTCCTTGCCCTACTAGCTGTTGATATCATCATGACCGTCTCACTCTTTATGGTAGATCGGGCGGATAAAATTCTTTAATTTTTCTAAAATACTTCTCAGATATAAACAATGCAAAGCCGGACAGAGTCTGGCTTTTTAGGCGTTTCTAGCAACAAAAAGCACCATCCATCTGTTAGCAGAAAGATGGCATTTTTGATATAATAAGATGTATAGAAACTAATTATCATGCAAAAAATAAATTAGTTTATAAGACAGCTACTATTTCAAACGAGGTACATAGAATGGATGAACAGAAATACAATTTGGATCAAAGTTTAGCAGAGTTAAATATGCTCCTTAACTTATCAGCCAAGGCGACAGATAAGGCTAGCCGTGAAACTCTAGCAGAAAAAGCCAAAATAATTTATGAGCAATACCCTAAATCAGAAGACATTGCGTTGCGATATGCTATGGCTTTAGTCAGACTATCAATCAAACAGACTAAAGCTGTTGAAACTGTTGAGATTGCTAAAGAAATTAAAGGTATTTACAAAAAATTCAATGAGCCCCAAGATATTGCTTTACAATATGCTAGATCCTTAGTTAGCCTATCTGCTAAAAATATTGAAGCTGGAAAAATCGCTGAGATTGCTAAAGAAATTAAAGGTATTTACAAAAAGTTCAATGAGCCCCAAGATATTGCTTTATATTATGCTATGGCTTTAGCCAATCTATCATCTGAACAAACTAAAGTTGAAGAAATCGCTGAGATTGCTCAGAAAATTAAAAATATTTACAAAAAGTTCAATGAACCTCAGGGTATTGCTTTATCGTATACTGTGGCTTTAGTCAATCTATCATCTGAACAGACTAAAGCTGAGGAAATCGCTGAAACTACTCAGAAAATTCAGGTCATATACGAAAAGTTCGAGGAAACTGAAAATATTGCTCTATATTATGCTACGGCTTTATCCAATTTGTCACTTGAGCAAACTAACATAGATAAATTGAATGATACGGCTTCTAAACTAAAGAAAATAGCTTTAAATTTTGAAAAAAATGAAGATATCACTTTATACTACGCTGAAACTCTTGCCAAAATTATCACCAAACAACAAAATGAAGAGGAAAAACTTGAAATAATAGATAAACTAAAAAGACTACACGATAGATTTGTACAATCTGAAGAAATCACTGTACAATATCTTACAGCTCGGATGGATTTGGTAAAAAACAATCAAATAAAACAATCAAATCTCCTAAACGATATCTATCAATCTTTAGAATCTATTCCGAGTATCAAAATTTTAAATATGTTCATCGGAATACTCGAAAACGAAGAACAATTTAAGCAGGAGCAAGTTCAGATTTCCACTACTAATATCGTAAAAGCTCTGGATAAACTTTGCTTTGATTCATCTATTGAAGAAGAAAAAGAGGAAAAAGAGAAAAATTTGCTTATTCGTACCTTAAAACTTGGTATCATCTCCGATACTAAATACGATATTTTAAAAGACTGGATAGAATATTACGGAGAAGACTCAAAAAAAATCAATAAGCTAATTAAAATTTACACGCTTGTCCAAAAAATTAAGTATGAGCTTGGATTGAAGGCCGAAGATAAAAATAGAAAACTGAAATTTGGTCACTATACTTCAGGAAAAGCACTCCAAAGCATACTAGGAAAAGAGGATAAGGCTCCATTCTCCATCTCAGGAAAGACACGCCTGAATAACGCCAACTATATGAACGATCCTGAAGAAGGGGTTATTCTAGAAGATATTTTAAAATTAGAAAAACGTAATCCTTTAGAGCCTAGCTCTTGGTTTTTAATGAGTTTCACTAGCAAAACAGACGACCTAGATATGTGGTCGCAATATGGAAATAATGCAGAAGGAGTCTGTATTGTACTGAATGAAAATGATTTTGCTCGTTATCATTCACTTAGTGACCTTCCTTGGTATCAAAAAAACTCAGATAAGCAAACCGGTCATAAAATGAATTCAAGTGTTGAAATTCAAAATGATACCTCTTCAAATGAATCCAACATAGAGATGACGACTAGGGGCAATGATATTACACAAAATTCTGAAGAAAAACATTCTACTCCGAATACTACTCAGGATTATTTATATCGCGTAGCCTATGTTCATTACTCCAATGACCAATTCGACATCGAAGAAACTGAACTATTTAGCAATGAAGAAGTAACGCGATTAAAAGGATTGTTAGTAGATTTAAAATCAGAATTAAAGAACTATAAAAATTCAGGGGATTCATTCTATAAAAAAGCTATCGCTGACTGTATAGAAGAAATCCGCTACCTATTCAAATCGGTGGATTATAAGTATGAAGAAGAATTGCGTATTTTGCAATATGCTAAACTAAGATCAGATAATGACAAGATAAAAATTGATTATTCTCCTGAATTCGGTAAACTTTATCTTGAGAGAAAAGAAAACATTCAAATCGATGAAGTCATTTTCGGTCCTAAGTTTCCAAATCCTGAATACGTGACTCCTTTATTGAAACTTTTGGATAAGGAAATCAACTATAAGATATCTACGATAAAATTTAGATAAAGTCTGACAACATCCTCTAAACTTCTAGTTTATACTAGGAGTTTTTTATATATAAAATTTTTACACATATTTCTTGACAGGGCTTTCAACTTGAGATACAATATATTTGAAAAGAGTATATATAAAAATTTTATATAATATAAAGGAGGTTTCCCATGTACTTCCCAACATCCTCTGCCTTGATCGAGTTTCTCATCTTGGCTGTACTGGAGCAGGGAGATTCTTATGGTTATGAGATTAGTCAAACCATTAAGCTCATCGCCAATATCAAAGAATCTACGCTCTATCCCATTCTCAAAAAATTGGAAGCCAGTGGCTTTCTGACCACCTACTCTAGAGAGTTTCAGGGGCGTATGCGCAAATACTACTCCTTGACCAATCGGGGCGTAGAGCAGCTCATTACTCTAAAGGAAGAGTGGACGCTCTATACCGACACAGTCAACGGCATCATAGAAGGGAGTATCCGTCATGACAAGAACTGACTATCTGACTCAGTTAGAAACCTATCTCCATAAACTACCTGAAGCTGACCGCATCGAAGCCATGGACTACTTTAAGGAACTATTTGACGATGCAGGATCAGAGGGCGAAGAGGAACTCATTGCCAGTCTAGGAACACCAAAAGAAGCGGCTCATGATGTCCTCTCTAACCTCCTCGACAAGAAAGTCAATGAAGCCCCTGCTCAAAAGAATGACCGCCAACTGCTGCACATTGCACTCTTGGCCTTACTAGCAGCCCCTATCGGCATTCCTGTTGGAATTGCAATGATCTTAACCATCATCGGGCTTCTTATCGCGGCTGTCTCCGTCATTTTAGCCTTCTTTACCGTCTCTGTGACGGGTATCCTGCTAGGTGGACTCTTTATCGTAGAGAGCTTTAGTGTCCTAGTCGAAGCCAAATCTGCCTTTATCTTAATTTTTGGGGCTGGTTTGCTTGCTATCGGTGCTTCTTCCCTTGTTCTACTGGGCATCTCCTATGTAGCTCGTTTCTTTGGCCTCCTGGTCGTCCGCTTGGTGCAATGGATTCTTAAAAAAGGAAAGAGAGGTGACAGACATGCGTAAATTGACAAAAGGATTTCTCATCTTTGGTGTGGTTTCCACGATCCTTGGTTTTATCATGATCATTGTAGGCGCCCAGTCCAATGGTATTCAAAGTTTGCTTGCCATGTCAAAAGACCCTGTCTATGACAATCGTATCGAAGAAGTAACCTTTGGAAATGAAGTGGAAAAACTTGATTTGACCCTTGAAGAACACAGCCTAACCATCACAGAGTCTGTAGATGACAAGATCCATATCACCTATCATCCTTCCGTGTCTGGTCGTCACGATCTGACTACTGGCATGAGTGACAAAACACTAAGCGTCACTGACAAACAAGCCTCCCAACATCGTTTTCTCGGTTCAGGAATCGAAGGCCTACTTCGTATTGCCAGCAGTTATTCTCACCGTTTTGACGAAGTCATTCTCTCCCTACCGAAAGGAAGAAAGCTGCAAGCTATCACCGTCTCAGCCAATCGTGGACAGACCACTATCATTAATGCTAGCCTTGAAAATGCGACCCTCAATACAAACGGCTATCTCCTCCGAATTGAAGGAAGTCGTATTAAAAATAGCAAATTCACAACGCCCAATATCATCAATATCTTTAAAACAGAACTGACAGATAGCCAGGTCAAGACGGAGGGAGGACACATCTATGCTGAAAATATCAAGGTCCGCGGTAAGGTAGAACTAGACTCTCATAACCACTTAAGACTCTTTCTTTCTAAGACAGAATTCGATCGTATCAATTTAGACATTTCTTCCCAGCATGGTGGTATTTATCATAATGCACAAAGAGAACACCCTCGACAAAGAGAGAATGAACTTACCAACCCCTACAAGACAGACAAAGCAGATGTCAAGGACCTGCTCATTATAAAAGCCAATCAGGATATCTACCTACCTAAGGAAGAAGAATACTCTGCTCCACCTAGAAATCATTGACAAAAACGCTTTCATCTGCTAGTCTAAAGATAGAAAACAACCATAAAAAAGGAGGTTCCACCATGACACAAGAATGGTTTGAAAGTGCCGATCTTGAGAAGAAATCACCTCAGACGAAATCGGAAAACCAGCCCAACGAGCCTGAGACTTCAGAAACTGTGGAAACTGAACCACAAGTAAGCGAAGAAACTTCTGTCTCACCTAAAGAGTCGGAAAGGCATGAGGAGGAAGCTCCCGAAATGATTGAGGAAACCCAAACCGAGGAAGAGGAAGAAGGGAAAGCTGAAAAGGAGCACAAGCAAGAAAACCCTGCAAAAGAGAAAAGCATCCTCAGCAAGGCTTTAGAAAGCCCCTATATCCCAGATATTGACCCTCGTAAAACTGCCCGATTAAAAGAAGAAATCACACTATTTTGGACTTGGCTACTGGATGCTATCCAAGAACCAACTGCCTGCAAGACTACGGATCAAAAGCATCGTTACAGTATCTTTGCCCTGCTCACTTTGCTATCCTCGATTAACCTTTTCTTTAGTATCTATCATATCAAGCACCTCTACTACGGCTATATGGCCTCTATTGCCAATAATTTCCCTAATCAGCTCCCTCCTTTAGATCTCTTTGCTGGACTTTCTATCTTGGTCGCTAGCGCTTTGTTTTACTTTTCTATCATTTTGGGAGGCTTTACTGTCCGACGTGTACTGGACCAGGAGAGCGACTTCACCTTCCAAGAAGCTTGCGATCGTTACAGCCGACTCTTTGCTATCCCGCTTGTCCTAACAGCTCTAGCAAGTTTCTTTGCACTCTTTGGTGGCTTGCGATTTGCTGGCATCCTCACTCTTCTAAGCCTGGCCATCTTTGCCCTTGCAAATCTCTTTGTGATTAGCAAGCCAAGTAAGACCAATAGCCTCGACCCATTTTATCGTTTCTTACTAGCTGTCTTACTTGATGGCGCCATTCTCTTACCATTTTTCATTGCAGAGCTCGCGCTGACAGTTGACTACCTTCGCATCCTGACCTTCTTTTAACCAAAATCCCTGCCATTTGTTAATGACAGGGATTTTTATGCTTACTCTTTTTTAAACAAGGCCTACTCGATGCTTGCCAATTCTTCAAAGTCTTGTCCCAAAATGGCTTGTACTTCTAGTTGATTGGCATCTAGTTGGTGGTAAAATGCTGTTGGTAGTGACTCGAGGAATTTTGCATAGTCCAAGCGGGCGATGGATTCGTAGTCTTCTGCTTTTGACCCATCACCAGAAATCGCCACTAGGTCAATCTCCCAAACAAGTTCCTTGCCTGCTAGCTGCTCAGTATAGTGCGCCGGTACAAAGGGTTCCTTTGGCAAAATCGTCTTGACTCCCTGGGCTAGGTGATAGATACCGTGCACCTTACCTTGGGCGTCTGGGTAAAATTTCACACTGGCAAGATAGGCATCAGAACCTTGAACTTTCTTGACCAGCTCTTCAAAACGTGCCAATCCATCTTCAGCTAAAAAGCTCTCGAGGTAGTCCTTGTTGAGATAGATAGGGGACAAGAGCCCTTGGCAGTATACTAGACGAGCCGCCTTATCCGCTAGATAATTCTGAACTGTTTGTCGGAAATAAGCTTCAAATTCAAACCCTTCTAGCCCTTCTACCACTTGCCCCAACTTGCTCGATAAGGCTTGGAGGAGAACCTCTACAATCTCCCAGTCCGCTCTGGTAAGAAAGTCTGGAATCACCACTTGATAGCCTTTTCGACTATCCGCATAGTTCACTTTGAAGAGAAATTGCGACTGGCCTACAATCCCACACTCGATGTACTCGAGACGATTGAGGGGCTGACGGAGATAGACCGCATCATAACTGTGTGACTCCAAGCCCTCCACCAAGGCTAAGATGGACTTGGCAGTCAAGACCTCCTGTTGTCCTAGAATGCTTTCTTTATTTGGGATAAAAAATGTTTTCGCCATAACTGGCCTCCTTTGAAATCGTTTACACATAGTATAATCTATTTTCCTGAAAGATACAGAAACAAACTTTAGTTTTTTAGATATAAAGCATAGAAAAACAGCCCCTAAGGACTGTTTGATGTTATACAGTAGCGACTTGATCCAAGCTTTCACCGATAGCGGCTAGGCGCTCGATTACTTCTGCTTGTGTCAATTCATTTTCTGAAACATAGCGGTTGCGTGGGTGAACACGGCACTCGTGTGAGCATCCACGAAGGTACTTGTCTTCATTTTCTTCTGATGTTAGGATACGACGGTTACAGAAGGGATTTCCACAGTTGACATAACGTTCACATGGTGTTCCATCAAACCAGTCTTTCCCTACGATGGTTGGGTTGACATGGTTGACATCAACGGCGATACGCTCGTCAAAGACGTACATTTTCCCATCCCAAAGTTCACCTTGGACTTCTGGGTCTTTACCATAGGTTGCGATTCCTCCGTGCAATTGGCCAACATCTTTGTAGCCTTCACGCACCATCCAGCCTGAGAATTTTTCACAGCGAACGCCACCTGTACAGTAAACAACGACACGTTTGTCCATGAATTTTTCCTTGTTGTCACGGACCCATTGTGGCAACTCACGGAAGTTGCGGATGTCTGGGCGGATAGCCCCACGGAAGTGTCCTAGGTCGTACTCATAATCGTTACGTGTGTCAAGGACCACTGTATCTTCGTCAAGAAGGGCCTCTTTGAACTCTTTTGGAGACAAGTAAGCACCTGTTGTTTCAAGTGGGTTGATGTCGTTGTCAAAATCGTTGTCTTCCAAACCAAGGTGGACAATTTCTTTCTTGTAGCGAACAAACATCTTCTTGAAGGCTTGTTCACTTTCTTCGTCAATCTTGAACCAGAGGTCTTCCATGCCTGGGAGGCTGTGAACGTAGTCCATGTATTTTTGAGTTGTTTCGTAGTCACCTGAAACAGTCCCGTTAATCCCCTCGTCAGCGACTAGGATACGGCCTTTGAGACCGATTGATTTACAGAAAGCCAGGTGGTCTGCCGCAAATTGCTCTGCGTTTTCAATTGGAGTATAGAGGTAGTAAAGTAAGACACGAATATCTTTTGCCATAAGATTTGTTCTCTTTTCTATTCTTAAATTTTCAGAATTTTTCATTCAACTATACTAGTATACCCACTTGGGAAAACGAATGCAATTTATTTGACCGGAAATTGTAGAAAGAGTCCTACCCCTGCACTTCATCAGTAACCATAGCGAATCGCAGATAATTCTCTCAATTTTTTGACTTGCTTAGCTTGACTTTCTGACAAACTTAGCTTGTTATCAATCAACACACGTGAGATGTCAACATTCATTTGGCTCAGAATAAATGGAGTAGAGGTTCCATCGTCCTTTAATCGTTTTTTATAAATCACTAACTGATTTTTCAGGGGAACAAGTTGAGGCGCAGCCTTTATATCTTCCAATAGATAATCAATGATGGTCATGGCTTCACAACGCCTTTCTCTACCTCCAGCAAACCATTTTAATGGTGTCATTCTCATTTTCCTCCTGAAATTCGCTTATAAATTGAAACACTATAATCCCTAACTCTCGTGCCAGTATTTTACCCAAACACCCTATGTAAAAAAGTCAACAAAAATGGCAAGGTCGCTACAATATTATTAATCACATGCACCGCATAGGAAGGATAAATGCTCTTGGTATAACGGGTCAAATCAGCAAAAATGATTCCAACTGTTGCAAAGACGAAGATATCTAACAGACTAGGAAGGCTTGAAAAATGAGGGAGAGCAAATAAAATAGAAGGAAGAAGCAAATCAAGACCAAATCTCGAATCTTTAAAAAAGGCGTGTTGCAGTAATCCTCTATAGATTAACTCTTCCATCAGTGGAAGCAGAAAGAACAGGGCTATATAGATACCTAGCTCTGCAAAGTTAGTCCCACTAAAACCAATCAGTACAGCCCAACCTTCCGCAGTTGACTGAACATGTTTAGCTGTCTGAACGTTAAAAAAGATCTGGAGCACTACCACTAATACTGTCAAAATCGAATACCAAAGCCATTTTTTTCTTGGAATGCGAAAGAGATAACCATGGCCTGTCTTAACCAGAATCCAAATCATGACTCCGCTAAATAGCAAACTTAAGATATTTTGAATCCAGAAGAAATTGCCTATCTGGGAAGAAAATTGCCAATAATTTTGAACAATAGACGTCAGCTGAGAAAGACCAAATATGAAAAATAGGTAAGAGAAGACAGCACTCATTTTGAAAAGAAGATGATATTTTTTCATAATAAATCCTCTATAGATGTATGTGTATCACATCGTATAAACCCTCAGAACCACTCTTTTCATGTTTACATCCTAAAAATCACTACCTCCCCTAGAGAACTAAGGAAGGCAGTGATCACATTTTTAGGAATTAGGAATGAATACACGAAATCAATCGTTCTTATGATTTTTTGTTTTTCAAGAATTCGTCGTATTGTTTTTGCATTTCGTTCAATACTTTTTCGTAAGCACCTTCAGATTTCAATTTTTCCATCAATTCTGGAATAGCTTTATCTGGATCTACAGTACCAGTGTTGATAGCTGTATCGAATTGTTGCATTGTGTTAGAAATTGCTGAGATTTCAGATTTTACATTGTCAGTGTTAAAGATGAATCCAAGTGCTGGAGATTCTTTAGCTTCTGCCAATTGTTTCTTAGAATCTTCGATTTGTTGGTCTGTAACGTTTTCGTTGATGTAAAGAATCCAGTTGTTACCAGTGTTCCATCCACCCATGTGAGTATTTCCTTTGTAGCCATCAAGGACGCGTACACGGTTTTCTTTACCTTCAATTTTTTCCCAGTTCTTGCCTTCTGGACCGTAAACAAGACCGTTCAAGAGTTCTGGGTTCGTGTTCAAGAGGTTCAACACTTCCATTGATTTTTCTTTGTTCTTAGAGTTGTTTGAGATAACAAAGTTGGCAACTTGTGTTGTTTGGTTTTTCTTGATAAAGTTAGTGATTGGTTTGATTTGGATGTCTTTGTTCGCAACACGTGAAAGCAAGCTGTTACCGTAGTCAGCTGGTCCTACTGTTTCTTCACGAACGAACCAAGTATCTTGTTGAAGGTCAAATGAAGTGTCGCTTGTTGCTACGTCTTTTGGAATGTATCCTTCTTCATAGAATTTGTGAAGAGTCTTCAAGTGTTCTTTGAAACGAGGCACTTCGTAACGGTTTACGATCTTAGTAGTGTCTCCTTCAAGGTCGATAACAAATGGAAGTCCGTTTGGTACTGGGTAGTCAAAGTTATCAGATGGGATAAAGTTCTTCGTAACCGCAAATGGTACTACATCTGGAGCTTTTTCTTTGATTTGTTTCAAGACTGGTTCAAGTGTTTCGTATGAAGTGACACCTGAAATATCAATACCGTATTTAGCAAGAAGAGTTCCGTTGAAGGCAAAGTTTTGAGATGATGCAACGTTAGCTGCAACTGGTACTGCATAGATCTTACCGTTTACAGTGTTCCCTTTGATGTAAGCTGGGTCAAGTGCTTTGTAAAGCTCTGCTCCTTCTTTTTTATACAATTCTGTTAAGTCAGCATAAGCACCTTTTTGAGCATTTACGACATAGTTAGATGCAAATGCGATATCATAGTTTTCACCAGATGATGTGATAACTGACATTTTCTTATCATAGTCACCCCATCCGAGGTATTGGATATCCAATTTAGCACCGACTTTTTCTTCGATGATTTTGTTTGCATTTTCTAGCAATTCATCCAAGTTGTCTGGTTTGTCACCGATTTGGTACATTTTGATTACAGGTTTTTCACCTGAAGTAGTATCTGCAGCTTTTTTGTTGTTACCTGTAAGGTTTCCACAAGCAGCAAGACCAGCAGCCAAAGCAACTACGCTAGCAGATGCAAAAGCATATTTTTTCCAGTTTTTCATGATAAAAACTCCTTTTTTTATTTTTAAACTTATAAACGATTTAATGATTTTTAACTTCAGTCACTAAGATGAAGTTGGGAAGGGAGAAACAGTGTTTCTCAGCAAGTGCTATTCTTTGACACCACCGATCGTCAACCCTTTAACAAAGTAGCGTTGGAAGAATGGATACAAAATCGCGATTGGAAGGGTTGCAACCACAACCATGGCCATACGACCTGTTTCTTTCGGTAGAGCAACTCCCAGTTGGCCAGATAGGCCGACTGCTTTTGCAATGTAGTCCATATTTTGTTGGATTTGCATAAGCAAATATTGCAATGGATACAAGTTGTCACTCTTGATGTAAAGAAGGGCGTTGAACCAGTCGTTCCAGAAACCAAGAGCTGTCAAAAGCGTGATGGTTGCGATACCTGGAAGTGACAATGGCAAACAAATCTGGAAGAAGATCCGAGCTTCACTGGCACCATCGATACGAGCGGATTCAAGAATGGCTTCTGGAATGGTCTTCTTGAAGAAGGAACGCATCAAGATGATGTTGAATGGTGAGAGGAGCATTGGAACAATCAAGGCCCAAACGGTATCACCCAGTTGAAGCAGGCGAGTGACCACGATATAGCCTGGTACCAAACCAGCATTGAACAACATACTAAGAAGAGCGAAGATCGTAAAGAATCTGCGGTACTTAAAGGTTGTCCGTGAGATAGCGTAGGCATAAGTGGTTGTAATGAAGACGTTGGTCACTGTTCCGACTACGGTTACAAAAACTGAGATAAAGAGCGCTTGGAGGATCTTATCTTTAAACTGAGCTAAGAATTGGAATCCATCTACACCAAATTTCGAAGGGAAAAAGCTATATCCATACTGGAGGATGCTCTTTTCATCTGTCACTGAAATGATGATAACGAATATAAAGGGCAAGATACAAGAAAGAGCGATCAAACCAGAGATGATACTAAAGAAGATATCTGCTTTCTTGCTGAAGGAGTGAATGCCGACATTATCGATTTTTTCTTTTTTAATTTTCTTTTCTGCCATATTCTCCTCCTTTCTAGAACAAAGCTGAGTTTGGATCGACTCGTCTTGCAAGCAAGTTTGATAGGATAACCAGTATCAAACCGACAACGGATTGGTAAAGACCAGCTGCTGAAGCCATACCGATATCTGCTGTCTGAGTCAAACCATTAAAGACATATACGTCCAAAACGTTGGTTACATTGTAAAGCTGACCAGCATTGTGTGGAATTTGATAGAAGAGACCAAAGTCTGCACGGAAGATATTTCCGACTGCAAGGATAGTCAAAACTGTCACAAGTGGAGTCAACTGAGGAATGGTTACGTTGCGAATACGTTGCCACTTGCTAGCCCCGTCCACTGTTGCTGCTTCGTAGTAGGTTGGGTCAATTCCCATGATCGTCGCATAGTACATGACACTGCTATATCCAAAGCCTTTCCAAATACCTAGGAAAAGGAGAAGGTATGGCCAAATGCCTAAGTCAGCGTAGAAGTTGACTTCCTTCATGCCAATGGATGTTAGGAAATGGTTGAAGACCCCTTTGTCAATGTTTAGGAAGGCATCTGTAAAGAAACTGATGATAACCCATGACAGGAAGTAAGGGAACAACATAGACGTTTGGAAAATTTTAACCATTCTCTTAGAGCGGAGCTCGCTGAGGATGATGGCAATCCCTACTGATACAATCAAACCGATAAAGATAAAGCCAAGATTGTAGAGAACGGTATTTCGAGTGATGATAAAGGCATCTTTTGAACTAAACAAGAATCTGAAATTATCTAACCCGACCCATTTACTATTCACAATACTATCTATGAAACCATTACTGGTCATATGGTAGTCTTTAAAGGCGACCACATTCCCAAATACTGGAATGTAAAAGAATAGAATCAACCAGAGTGCCCCTGGTAAAACCATCAAGAGAAAGATCCAGTTATCTCTCAAGGTCTTTGAAAACTTTTTCATAATTTCCTCCCTTTTTATTCCTAAAAACTGATTTCATCGAATTTTTAGGTTTGATAACGATTACATTATTAGTATACTCCTAATTGATGGCTAGGTTAAACTACTAATTATAGAAAAAACTCCACAAATTATTTTATGTGGAGAAGTTTTTTATAAGAAATAGGTTTCACGAGAAACACTCTGCATACGATAAATGTATTTCCTCTTTACTAATTGAAAACTTGTTCTAATATTGGGTGATGAAACTCGACAAAATGAACCTGGGCATTTATGATAGCCCCTGATTCATTTTTATCAATCTCTGGTCTTCCTTCGGTGTGTAAAAGAGCAGGATTACCATCCTTGTAGCCAAAGAGAATCACCTCTGTCTCTGCTTCATTCACATAGCAAGCTAGGATTTCAAACCGCCCAGAACCTGAACCTGCAATATAACCATACCATTTAAAAGTATAATTCACCCCATCTACTTGTCCAAATTGCATTATCTGGTCTGGCACTGCTAGTCCATAGTAGTGACCATATGTTGCTAAGTTAGTTGACTTAAATCTTTCACCTTTACTATCCGAATAGGATTCCATGGCTGTTTTTATCTTGTCTATTAAAGAACTATTATCTGTATCTGGCTCGCTCTCTGTAGTTACACTTGTTTTTAATAGAAATTCCTTAAAACGTTGCGCTAAATCTGTATTCTCAGTCTCTTCAAAATTTGCAGTAAGGATAGTTTCCAGTGTCTTATCGGTATACAAGACCTGTGCTTGCCCATACTTCAGTGTAAATAGGTAGAAATGTTTGTCCTGATTGTCATAGTAGGCATCCAAAACCAAGTAATCATAGGCATTGTCACTCGATACTCCAAAAACATTCCATTTGACACTTTTCTGAGAGGCAGTTGTTGCTTCTAATTTTTTGATGAGATCATTCTTTTCATCAAAGTTTCTATGCTCTAGTCTATGATAGGACTGCCCCATAGAAGAAGCCCAACTTGCAAACTCTTCTTCCCACTTTTCGGTGTTGTATTGGATTAGCTTCTGAAAATCTGAGTAGTTTTTCATAATCAAGGCTTGATCAGTCGGATTAGATAACTGGAGTTCTTCCATGGCTGCAACTGTAGCAGCCATAGGTGACTGAACACTTGTATCCTTGGATTCTTTTTCGTGCGAAAGAGCCTTTTGATAGGAATCTGCTAAATAGTGAAAATAGTTAGTTGTTTCCTTGGTTTGTTGCTCCCTTGGTATTGACGGACTAGTTGCTCCATCCTCTGTCGTTTTATGACAGGCAGATAAGACTAGCATGCTAGTAGCCAGGACTAGTAGTAGCCTTTTCATGGTCAGACCTCCAAACTATCTCTGTAGCTTCATTATATCACTTCCAAGTCATTTTTTTCTATTGTACCCCCTGCTCTCAGAGATAACTCCGAAAAGAAAATGGGGGTAATAGTCAGTTCAAAATATCTTATATAGACGGCTTAGAGATAGTTTCAAGAACAGCTACTCCGTCTCTCTTAAACAAATAATATCTTGATTGACTTTTGCTTTATTTAGTGTTACTTTCAATATGAAATGGGTATTCAGTTAGAATGAGAAAGGAAAAAACTGTGCTCATCAAACTGGTTCATAAATGTCGACACTCATAATAAAATATAGCACTTTGATTCGTCTGACATAGTAACGTCTGAATATCAAAATGATGGAGGGAGTTGAAACAAATGAGAACCGTAATCGTTTCATTTATCATATTGCCAATCCTGACTAGAGGAATCCTATTACAGATTTTTCTCTCCAAAAAAGAAAGTAAGTGGCTGGGTTTCATACTGCCAGGCATAACTTATTGCTTTTCTTTATTGACAATCTTCTCTCTGGCCTTGACTAACAACATAACCTGGTGGGAGATTTTCTGTCTGATTTCCTTAACTTTTTTGCTTGCAAATATCCCTACCTTTATTCTTTTGGCAATTTACTTCGCTTGTCGAAAACATTATTGAAACAATGATTATACCGGATTTGGGACAGGAGGTTGAACACGAAACAATTGATTAAGACGCCTTTTATGCCCTCGTGCTATTGTTGGGGGATTAAGTAGGATTATAGGGGAAGAGATGGGCTACAGCCTGCTTTATTTTTACCTTTTGGCTCCTAGTGTCGAATTGTCATGTGGCTTTTCTGCTGGTAAAAAAGGAGGTATCAATGGTTCTTCCCATTAACAGGGATTTTTAACTGGTTTATTCCATTTTTCCTGTTTGGTGGACGGTTTATTACAGCAGAATGAATTTCACTCACACTTATTGCAGCAGTTACAGCTATTCTCGATCTTTTAGCGGAGGCCTTTTCAGTAAAAAATACCGAATTAGTGCAAGATTTAAAATAAAAAGGAGGTGGCATCACTAAATGATGCCGCCTCTTTTCTGTTTTAGTGAACAGACTTTGTATTTTCTTTGCCTAAGTCTCATTCTGTAAAACAAGGAAAAAGCCCCACAAGTCAACCAACTAAGGTTGCTTGCGGAGCTTTTCCCACTAGATCATCCATCTTTAAGCCATTTATAGTATTTCTTCAATGAATGACTGGACTGTTTATACTTTATAAAAAGTTTATTAGTCCTCTTTTTTCTGACGTCCTGCCAAACCAAGAACTGATAGAAGCAAACCTAGACCTGTCAGCGTTACAAGGCTTGAACCAACTTGAGATTCACCTGTTCGTGGAAGAACTAATGCTGAAGTAACTGGTGAAGCTGGATGTCCTGAGGTGAGCGGTGTCATTGGAGGAGTTGGTTTAACTGGAGTTGATGGAGTTACTGGTGGTTCTGGCTTAACTGGAGTATCCGGAGTATTGGGAACTTCTGGAGTTACTGGTACCGCAGTATAATGAACATCTTTGACAATGTTTTCTTGGGTAACTACTTCTGATGGAACTGTCGCAATATCCACTGTGTAACCTGGGATCACTGGTGATGGGACTGCGTCATAGTTTGCCTTGTTGCTTGTCCAATCCGTAGTGTTCACAACAGAGCCTGTTACCTTGTCTGTCGTTACTGTACGTGTCCAAGTCGCTGTTTGCACCTTGTCTGCTGGGGTTTGACCACCGGCACCGTGGTAGCGAACTGTCATGCTTACTTGTTTTGTTTCCTCAACTGAAACCGTTTTGTGTTTCAAGCGAATCACCACGTTTTGGTCTACGCTGCTGTCGGTGTCAAACTGAGCTGGCAATTCATCCTTAGCAACCACTTTGTAACCCTGTGCCAAGTAGCCAGCTATCACAGTGTCGTATTTCGTTTTCGCAGCAGCTGGAAGAACCGTACCTGACTCACCTGTTGTCAATTCAACTTGATTTTCCAGAGTCTGACCGGTTGTCTCATCTACAACTGTGTAAGTAACCTTTTGGGTTTGAGGTGTATTCTGAGCAGTATAATGCACATCCTTGACAATATTTTCTTGGGTAACCACTTCTGATGGAACAGTCGCAATATCTACTGTGTAACCTGGAATCACTGGTGATGGGACTGCGTCATAGTTTGCCTTGTCGCTTGCCCAATCCGTAGTGTTCACAACAGAGCCTGTTACCTTGTCTGTCGTTACTGTACGTGTCCAAGTCGCTGTTTGTACCTTGTCTGCTGGGGTTTGACCACCGGCACCGTGGTAACGAACAGTCAAGTTTACATTCTTGCTTTCTTGGATATCAGCTGTACCATGTTTCACATGAACCACTACATTTTGGTCATAACCACTATCGAGGTCAAACTTAGCTGGGAGCTGGTCTTTCGAAACCAATTCATAACCTTGGGCTAGGTAAGCATCCACGATTGAATTATACTTAGCTTCTGTGTCATTTGGAAGAGGAGTATCAGAGTTCCCACTTGTAAGCTCTTGCTTATCTTCCAGTGTGGTATTGGTTGTATCATCAATGATGGTATAAGTCACTTTTTGCTTATCTGCCTTGTATTTAACAGTAACATTGATATCAGTATCAGTAGCAGTTACATTTACAGTAGTGACTTTTTCCTTATCTGGTGTATAGCCATCCACAACTGGAGAAACTACTTCTGGGAAGGTTCCGACCGACGGAGTCCAAGCACCTTGCGTAGTCGTTTTAGTCACCTCATCTGTTTTCATTTCTCTAGAGAAAGTCAAGGTCGTTTTCTTCTCTGGAGCTGCTGGTGTATTGTCATCCTCGTAGAGGTAGTTAATCGTTTGCGTTACAGTCTTGGTTTCTGTAGAAGTTGATACTTTATGTTTCAAGCGAATCACCACGTTTTGGTCCACGCTGCTATCAGTGTCAAATTGGGCTGGCAATTCATCCTTAGAAGCCACTTCGTAACCTTGTGCCAAGTAGTTGGCAACTACGGTGTCGTATTTCGTTTGAGCTGCGGCTGGAAGAGCTGCACCTGACTCACCTGTTGTCAATTCAACTTGATTTTCTAAAGTCTGGCCGGTTATCTCATCTACAACTGTGTAAGTAACTTTTTGCGTTTGGATTGTGTAATGTACATCCTTAACAATGTTTTCTTGAGTAACGGCTTCTGATGGAACCGTCTCAATGTCAACACTGTAGCCCGGAATCACTGGCGATGGGACTGCATCATAGTTTACTTTGTCGCTTGTCCAAGGTGTTGTTGAAACCTCTGTGCCTGTGATTTTATCTTTTGTTACTGTACGAGTCCAAGTCGCTGTTTGCACCTTGTCTTCTGGTGTCTGGTCACCGGCACCGTGGTAACGAACAGTCAAGTTTACATCCTTGCTTTCTTGGATATCAGTGGTACCATGCTTCAAGTGAACAACTACATTTTGATCGTGGCTACTGTCAAGGTCAAACTTAGCTGGAAGCTGGTCTTTCGAAACCAATTCATAACCTTGAGCTAGATAAGCATTCACCATTAAATCATATTTTTCTCGGGCACTGTCTGGAAGAGGAGTATCAGAGCCTCCGCTGGTAAGTACTTCCTTATCTTTCAGCGTTTTTTGAGCAGTGTCGTCAATGATGGTATAGGTTACTTTTTGCTTATCTGCTTTATAGGTAACCGTTTCTTCAATATCTGCGCTATCTCCCGTAATCTGTTCAACGGCTGCTACAGTTGCCTTATCTGGTGTATAACCATCAATCTTTGGAGAAACTACCTCTGGGAAGGTTCCGGTAAACGGGATCCAAGGACCCTTATAGACAATCTTATTAGTCACCAGATCCTTGTTGTTAATCCGATAGAACTTCAAAGTCTGAACCTTCGTATCCGCTGCCTCTGTGTTATCTTCATAAACATACTTGATGGTCTCTGTGGCTGTCTTTGTTTCTTGAACTGCAGCTCCCTTATGACGTAGATGAACTTCAAAGGTTTGAAGATTTTCATTATAGGTTACACCATTTGTTGGATAATTGTCTGAAACAAGTCCATAATTTCGATCGGTATACGTCTTAATGGTTTCAGCTGTTCGATAAGGATCAGTCTGCCCATAACGTCCATTCAGATTCTTCGTTTCAAGCGTTTCTCCTGTTGTGTCATCGATATAAGTTACCTTTGCACTAGCTGGATTAGCTTTGTAAACAACTGTCTTTTCGATATTGTCACTGTTAGCCGTAATATTGTCAACTGCTGGAACCTCTGCTAAATCTGGAGTGTAGTCTTTGATTGCTGGTGATGTTACGGCTGCAAAACTTGTTCCATTTTCCGCCGTCCAATCACCAGTTGTAACATTTGTAACAAGGTCAGTTGTTGCTGTTCTGGTGAATTTTAAGCTACTAGTATGGTCTGGAGCTGCTGGTGCACCACCCTCGTATGTATAATGGATAGTTTCCTTAACCGTCTTTTCTTCTGCTACTGACGTCTTTTTGTGTTTCAAATGAACTTCAAAGGTTTGAAGAGTTTCATTATAGGTTACACCATTTGTTGGATAATTGTCTGAAACAAGTTCATAATTTTGATCGGTATACGTCTTAATTGTTTCAGCTGTTCGATAAGGATCAGTCTGCCCATAAAAACCATTCAAATCCTTCGTTTCAAGAACTTTTCCTCCGTTAGTATCATCGTCAATATACGTAACTTTGGCACTAGATTTTTTGGCTGAATAGACATAATAAAATTCTTGGTCGTTGCTAGTGAATGGAATTTGTTTAGTAGTCTTTAACTGTGTACCATACGACGCGATTGCCGTATCAGCTGTTACAAGTGTGTAGCCTGTAATTGTTTTTGGATTAGCGTTATAATCAGGGGTTGGAGTGGCAGTTCCTCCTGCTGGATAACCTATTTATAGTCCTGAGTTTCAATTTCCTTGCCGTTTGTATCGACATAGTGTATTGTAATCTTCTTCTGACCCACAGCACGCGCAACGGATGGGGTTGTTTTTGCAGAAAGCTTTTCCTCTTTTATCTTTTTTATAGTACCATCGTCATCAACGCTATAACTAAAACTCTTAGACCCTTCAGCTAGAGCATTTTCAATTGATGAATCCGCAAAAGTAATCCGAGTTGAATGACCTGTACCTTGAATAACGTTAGCATCTTTTAAAATACTACTAACTTTTCTGTTAACCTCTTCTGTTCTATTAATTTCTTGATACTGATCGCCCATTTGAGCATAGTCGTCAGTTGGCCAAATATCATGATAAGTAGTAGCACCATTTCCTGTCATTTTTCCTAAATTAATAGCAACTGTGTAGGTCCCATCTCCATTATCAATAACAACTGAAGAGTTTTTACCCGCTTGTTTTAATGCCTTAACAATCTCTTCATCAGTTGAATTCGCTGGCAGTTCAACTAATTTGTTATCTGGGTCTGAATTGATGCTAATAGAAGTTGAAGTATCTCCTTTAACAAGATATTTTCCATCCTCACTAATTGCCAAAGTAGAAGTATATCTTTTAAGGTCTGGTTTGATACTAACAATTTTTGACCCATTACCTGGTTTTATACGATGGATAGAAATGATATCACCATTTGGAATTCCTGTTTGTCCAGGGTTGGTACCATCGCTTGACAATAAATTATTATAATAATTTGCGTCCCCAGTTGAAGCGCCTATTTTTATTGAATTCGCTCTATCGCTACTTGCGCTATTATAAACAGCAAAAGGGGCCTGTGCTTTCTCAAATGTCCTTGGTTTTGGTTTAAAAGTAAACTTATTACCATTTATTTCTAGGACAATGTTTTCATAACTTGATTTTGCTGTAAATTTCCCAATAGTCGCTGCCTTTTGAGTAACTGATACCGTCTTTTCAGTATTTTGAGGCATATCTTGGAAGCTTTGGTCTAAGGTGATTTCATAGGCAAGATTATTTGGATCTGAGTGGACAAATTTAATTGTTCCAACACCCTCGATACGCTCTGCTGTTCCAGAACCAAGGTTTGAATAGTAAGCACCGTAGGCATTATTTCCCAATTTGACTGGAATACGGAGAACATCACCTTTTTTCAGCGTCCCATCTTGTGTGATTTTAAAGTCCATTTGAACCTTGTCAAAGGAAACTTCTTGAGCAGGCAAAGGTTTTGTATCACCTGAACGCATAACAGTTCCATCTTTAGTCGTAACCGTTACTGAAAAATTCGAGATTTGAGTTGGGTTTTGTTGCAAACTTCTGCGCGTACGTACTGCGGCTGTTGCGCGAGGGGCAGCTGTTGTTTGGCTATCAGTTGATTTTTCAACTGGTTTAGACTCAACAGGTGCTGGAGTTTCTTTCGCGACTGCTGTCGAGTTTGACGGATCTACAGAATTTTTGTCCGCACCTTCCACTTCAGGGGCTGTCTTTGAAACTGGCACTTTATTTTCTGCTTGTTCAACAGTTGGTGCTGGACTAGTAGCTTTTTCTGTTTCCTTAACTCCTGTGGCTGAAGATACTTTCTCTGACTCCACCACTGCTGGTTGATCACTATTATTTTCTGATTTCACATCAGTTGTCGAGCTAGTCTCTACTAGACTGCTCAGATTGTTGTTTTCATCTGCTTGTACAGTTGGTGTGCCAAGCGCTACTCCATATACCGCCAAGCTAGCGATTGCAATCGAAACAAGTCCAACATTTTTCTTTCTTAGAGAAAATTTTTCATGTCTTCCCTTGTAAATTTTAAAACTCTTCACTTTCTATATTCCTTTCTAAGTTTGACATATGATTATTTTATTAGAGATGGACTTTTACAACCTCTACGCATAGGAAACCTCTACTCTATATTATACATTTTACCCCTTGATAATTCAACTGACACAATTATAATCCACCCACCTAATTTAATAAAAATCTTGATTTATATAGCTTTTAAGCGTATGCATTGATAAATATGTTATTATACAAAATACCCCCGCTCCCTATATTTTATCTATTTTTAAATATTATATTTAAGCAAAAACATCTTCTTTTTATAAAGAAGATGTTTGTCAATATTCTACTCCTAAGTCGTATAAATCGTTGAAGCTGTCGCAATAGTATGCCACTGGTTGGCTGTAGTTGCTGCGAAGTCCTGGTCTGCGTAGAAGTCAGTAAATGGTAGGATTTCAACTTCTAGCTCGTCGATGCGGGCAATCTGACCAGCTAGATAAGCCTCTATGCGGCTTTCTGCTCGTTTGATCCGTTGCAAGAGTCCGCCCATACGGATATCGACTGTATCCAAGCCAAAGATCTTGTTTTCTTTCAACCATTGATGGCTAAAGAGGGCATGGAAGTGTTCGATTTGGCTTCTGAGTTCTGGTAATTCTTGTCTCGAGATTTCTTCCAGACTTTCTTTATCACCCGCTTGGTAGGCCTGACGAATGCGTCGTCCCACATCCACTTTACTGCTTAAAATCTGGTTCAACTGAGCCTGAGTTTCAAAGAGGTAAGCATAATTTCCTGCTTTTTCTTTGATAGCAGCAAGCGTCTCAGCTGCCTGAGCAAAGTGTGGCCCGTCCTGTTCAGGTGTCATGTGTCTGTCAAGAATCGGGCAAAGAACATCCTGATAAAAGACATAGCGGTTGGGATTGATACCACTGAGATTGCCTGGTAAGTCTGGCAAGAGGTTGGCTAGATCAATCTGCATAAAGTCCTCAACTGAAAGACCTGTATTGGTCTTGAAGTGTGCAGACAAACGGTCTAGGTCATTGCGGTAGCTGAGTTCTGCCCAGATTTGCAAGCTTGGTAGGATAGAAAACTGAGCTGTCTCGCCACCATTGTCTCCCCAACCAGTTACGATGACTTCTTTGATCTGATTAGCACGACAGGCTTTATTGGCCTCGATAGCCACTAGACGGCTGAAATGGTTGTTGGGTGTGAAACCAATCCACTTCCAAGCTCCCCCTGCAAAGGCAAGGTCATGACTAATCTTGTGATGATTGCGGAAGTTGCGGTTGTATTTTTCCTCGCTATCCTGATAATAATCCCAGTAAACCAAGGTCACGCGGTCTTTGAGACGATCTAGGTAGACACGCGTTTCCTCAGGAATTTCCACATCGCGGTCATACTGGCCATCTGTTGACATGAGTTTAAAGAACATATCGCTCCACATTTGGCAGTGGAAACCATACTTGTCTGCAATATCCAGTACACGCTCCAAGTGTTGGCACATAAGGAGACTACGGTCCACAACGCCGTTCAAGATAAGGTAGCGCCCCAAACCAACCAAATGGGCTTCGTCCATCCCGATATTGACCTTGCGAGTCTGCAGTTTAGATAGAGTGGCAAACATGCCATCAATCAGGTCATACACCTTTTCTTCTCCGATGAGGAGAATGTCCTCCACATCACGAAGTTCCTGCACTTCTTTGACACCCCATTTGACGAAGGCTGACAAGTGGGCCAAGGTCTGGATGCAAGGCACAAAGGTCATATCAAACTGCTGGGCATAGGCTTCGATTTCCTGCAACTCCTCAGCCGAATAGGCTCCACGGAAATAACCAAAGTATGGCTGCCCCTCAATCTGGTAGGTATCTTCCATGTAAAGCTCAAAGGTTGAATAACCCATGAGAGCCAAGACCTCAATCATCTGTTTGGCAAAAGCCACATTTAGCACTGCATTTCGAGAACAGTCTGCCATGTAGGCTAAATCTTCATAAGCAGCTTGTTCTTCAAGGTCTACCTTATCACCTTCTGCTAGAGCTGTTGCCAACAAGGACAAGGCGCGGTAGAGTTGGTGAGGTTTTCGATAGGTTAGTTGATAGTGTCCACCTTCACCCTTGATAGAGATAGAGGCTTGGTCAGACTGAGCGACAGCTACCTCTACATCTGGCAGAGAAATGTGATTTTTTAATGCTTCAATAGCTTGCGTTTGCTTGGGACTAACTCCTGTAAATCTTACCACTGATTTTCCTCCTGTAGCCAGTTGACAAGGGCACCGTAGAGATTGGCTTCTGCATGATAGGTGCAGGCCTGGATAACTGGTGCGACCGTGTATTCTTCGTAGGTTTCGACAAAGTTATCGACAGCCTTCTTGACACCTTGGATAAAGTCTAGATTTTGGCTGATAGACCCACCCAGGCTAATGACATCTGGGTCGATGAGATACTGAATATTGAGCAAACCTTGCGCCAGATTGCGGTTCATGCGCAAAATAGCTTCTTGACAGAGAGCATTGCCTGCTGCGGCCTCTTGGTAAACCTTGCGACCGTCCCAGTCAGTCTGACCAGATTTTTCAATCACGTATCGAACCATATTTCCAGTTGACGCTAGTTGCGACCAGTTGTTGAGTTTTTCAGCTGGTTCAATGGTTGTCATATAGCCAAACTCACCACCTAAGCCGTGTCGACCTCGGTGAAGTTTGCCATTGATAATCACGGCACCGCCAATTCCTGTCCCAATCACGACACAGGCCGCATTTTCAATCTCTGGGTGAGCCAACAGTTCACTAAGTCCAACACAGTTGGCATCATTTTCTAGATGGACAGGTAGCTGATGATGAGCAAGGGCCTCATACCAAGAAAAGCCATGGATGTAAGGGACAGCACTGATTCCCTCAATGACACCTGTTTCTTGATTGACCGCGCCTGGAACACTCATAGCAATGCCCTTATAATCTTGTTCTGCCAAGCGTTGGTCTAGCCAAGCTAGTAAATCCTCCAAACTTTCTGGCGTCGGAGTAATTGTCTTATCTAGTATTTTTCCATCAGGAGTTAGACTAGCAAATTTTATACCAGTCCCTCCGATATCAATGGTTGCAATGGTCATTGTTCTTCCCATAAAAAGGGGCGAAGCAGTAGTTAGTCCTTACTCTTTCGCCCCTCCTTTCTATCTCATAGTATTAGTTATCAAACACTTTAAAACTATTAAATGTCTTCTTTTTTGATCAATTCTGTGCGAATTTCTTGTGGCGCTAATAGTCCTGAATGAACTGGATATGGTCGCTCAAGCAAGTCCAAAATGGTTTGTTGGTGTTCTGATATACGCACATTTTCTTGACTCATATTGTAGTAACGGAGTACATATCCTTCTTCATTTTCCGCCACTTTAAAGGCTGTTGGGCAAACTTGTGGTAAGCTGAGTGCCGCATGACTCAAGAGGCTACCAGTCGCAGCAACACTTCCTTCTTGTTTAGCAACTTGAAGACTAGTGAATGGTGTTTGGAAGGCTTTGGCACGACGGAAAGCTGAGAAGCGTTCCCCTGCTTGGTGGCATTCAAGTGCAAACTCGACTTCAAACTCGCGCAAGCACTGAGCCTCTGGTGTTGGGAAGTAACCCCAGTCACCTAGCTCACCTGAGGCACGAAGAATGGTCACTGCAATGGTGTCGTCTCCAAGGATTTCATACTCGTGCAATCCTTTATTGGCCACCGTCACCCCTTTTTCATCATCATAAAGGCTGACAAAGGCTTGTTGGTGTTGAGGATTTTCAGGGTTTTCCCATAAAGCCGCTGGTTTATTTGGTCGTGTCACCACCTCGTAGATGCTTTCAGAATCATTGCTTGGACGCGTATTATGAGTCTTGACCAAGAGACGGATACGGTGGTCCTTGGCGGTGTTAGTAAAGCGAGTCTTGAAACGGATTTGTGGATTGTCAATAAAGACGGTCATCTCTGTTTCAAGAAGAATGCTTGTCAGTTCTTCTGAACGTCCAGCCTCACGCGTCATAAACTCGATGATACCTCTTTGTTCCGCATCCAGTTTTTCGTCTGCACTTACTGGAATTGTCAATTCATGCTTGAGCAAGATTTTGGCAAAACGAGCTGTATTTTCCAAGACCTCATAGCCTTTCAGCTCGGCGTAGATAGGTGCTGTTCCTTGTGGTTGGAAGTAGATATACTCATTTCCGATGTCACCACGGTCTTCAAAGCGAACAACATCCTCATACGCTTCATGAGTTGTCTTGTCGTAGACTGTGATATTGTCATCCACACTGACCGTTACAAATGGCGTATCAATCACTCCATTTTGGTAAATACCGTCACGGTGTTCTTGTTCTCCTTCGAGCAATTGGAAGGTTGTCCAGGAAAGTGGTGCCAGGTGAACAGGTACTGTCACGCGCACTTGACGAGCGATACGAGCCTGGCGGAACTTGTCTTTTGGCAAATCATACTCAAAGTTAGCTCCCAAATCTTCGATTTTCGCTTCTACAGCATGCCCTTCCAAGTCTTCAACACGGTAGCTTGGCAAGGTCAAAGCTGCCATCTTCTTATAGCCTTCTGTTGGGTGCAATTCTTTGAAATCACAAGTCGCCACATCAATCACTGTGCTGACCGTATCAACCTTGTCATGCAAGCCTGTGTTAATGACGGTAAATAGATGGTCGCTTTGCGCTTCGTGGGTTGCTATTTTGCCCTTCCACTCGTTGAGAAGGTTGGTCTTAACGAAGTTTCCGACTTGGTTAACCTTGGCAAAACGTGTTTCCATCTCACGGTGAACCTCGTCCACACTACAGCCACAGATACTGTCATGTGGCGCATTTTGTAGAAGGACTTTCCAAGCATAGGTCAACTGGTCCTTATGGTTGTGCCCACCAGTGATGACAGTCAATGGCTCCACCACTTGTTCTAGGAGGTTGCTATTTTCTTGGAAGGCTTGTTTAAGGTAAATCCGTGATGAAGAAGTATTGGCAAGTGTGTACCAGCCATCTGTTTCTTGACTTGTCAACTCACCTGTAACCGTTGATAACTGCTCTGGTAGGGCACTTTCTACTGCATGAACATAGTCATCAAAGGAACTATGAACAAAAGTCACATCTGGGAAGAGTTCATTGGCCACACGAATAGCTTCGCTCAGATTTCGCTGTACAGGCTGGTGGTCACATCCGTTCATCATCAACCACTGGTTGGTCGAAGCATAGTCACGCACGTCTGACAGTTTTTGTTTCCAGAAGGCTAGGGCTTCATCCTTATCAACAGGGATTTCATTCCCGTTACTGTACCAGTTGGCAAAGAGGATACCGAGGACACGACTTCCGTCTGCACCCTGCCAGTACATTTCTGAAAACTGGGAAGTAAACTGCTCATCTTCGAGAACTTGGTTGTCAAATCCAATCGGCTTCACACCACGCCCAAAGGCTGCCACGTGAATGCCTGATTTTTGAAGAATTTGGGGAGCTTGTCCCATATTTCCAAAGGTATCTGGGAAGTAACCAATCTGGGTTGATTTGCCCCATTTTGCACATTCTGCTTGACCAATCAAGGTATTGCGGACGTTGGCTTCACTGGAAATCAAGTAATCATCCTGCAAGATGTAAAAGGGACCAATTTTAAGTTTGCCTTCGTCGATGTAACGTTGGACTTTGTCGCGATTTTCAGGACGAATTTCCAAGTAGTCATCCAGGACAATGGTTTGGCCGTCCAAGTGGAAACTCTTGAACTCAGGGTCATTTTCAAAAAGGTCAAAAAGATTATCAAATAACTCCACCAACTGCATACGGTGGCTTTCAAAAGGTAAGTACCACTCACGATCCCAGTGACTGTGTGAGATAATATGAACTACAACATTTTCCATGAGTAAAACCTCATTCTAACTTAAATTTTTATTTCTATCTAACTAAAGAACTGACTAGCGGACATCCAGGTAATCCAAGACCAATTCACAGAACATCATGTTGGCCCAGGAGAACCATTCACGTGAGTAGAGAGTTGGGTCATCCACGTGGAAGCTTTCGTGCATAACACCTGTTCCACCATCGCAGGCAACCAGCTGATCGAGCAAGAATTTCTTCTCTGCCTTATCTCTTGTTGTCAAACCTTGGATAGAAAGGGCAATGGGCCAGATATAGCGATAGAAGGTATGAGAACTTCCGAGCCCACTAGCGTATTCTCCTTGGTAGAAATATGGATTTTCAGGGCTCAGAATGGTACGGCGTGTGGCTTGATACACTTCATCGTTGACATCGCAATAGCCCAGATAAGGCGCCGCCAGCAGACTTGGTACATTTGGGTCATCCATGATACTAGCATTGCCTAAACCATCCACTTCAAAGGCGTAAATCTTTTCGCCCTTACTATTGGTGGTGTAGGCATAATTTTCGATGCCTTCTTGAATCTCTGCTTGGAGACGCTTAGCATCTGCGATAATACTCTCGCTATCATCTAGGGCCAATGCTGCAAAGATTTCTTGCACATACCCCAATACGACTACGGCAAACATATTGGACGGAATCAAATAGCTATACTGGCAGCAGTCATCACTCGGGCGAAAGGCTGACCAGGTCATACCTGTCACTGCACAGTCAGGTCCAAAACCATCATTTACCAGAGTATCTTCCTTGCGGTCTGTATCCCGAATAAAACGATAAGGAGAGTTCTTGTGGTCTTGTTCCACCGTCCAAAGATGGAGGATTTCCTTGGTTGCTGTGACAAAAGTATCATCAAACTGACTGGTCTCGCCAGTCTCTTTCCAAAGGAGATAGGCCAGCTGCAAAGGATAGCAAAGCGAGTCCACCTCATACTTGCGTTCCCAAATCCAACCATTAAGGTCGGTGTGGTCAGTCTCGTGGTGGCCCTTCCAGTTTTCCTCAATGTTGAAGGAATTGGCATAAGGATCTTTGAGCACCAAGGTCATCTGACGCTTGACCAGACCTGCAATGGTCTGACGCAGGAGAGGATCTCTTTTAGCCACATGCAGGTAGGGTCTGAGTTGGGCTGTCGAATCCCGAAGCCACATGGCAGGAATATCCCCAGTCAAGACAAAAGTTGAGCCATCTTCTAAGATTTCAACTGTATTGTCCAAGGTGTCTGTATAGCAACGCTCGAAGACATCCACCCACTCGGGATGGTCCTTGGCACGCTCTGCTACTTCGTCTAGCCATTCTCTAACAATTTCTTTCGAATAAATCATCGTGCAGTTTCCTCTTTCAAACAAGTTTCATGTTCAGTATATAGTTTTTGAGACAGAAAATACATACACAAATGATAGTCATTTTTCTACAAAATTGCTTACTTTCGAACCCCATATCTAAAGGTCTCATTTTTCTGATATAATGTAGAAAAACAGCTAAAGGAAATACCATGAAACCACTACTTGAAACCATCGATACCCGCTTTGGGACTGCTAGCAAACATGCCTTTTCTCGAGGGAATACCCTGCCTTACACGGGCGTCCCTTTCGGGATGAATTATTTTGTGCCTCAGACCAATGACCAGGAGGGAGCTTGGTTTTTCGATCCGCATCTGCCCATTTTTCAGGGGATTCGATTGACCCATCAGCCCAGTCCTTGGATTGGGGACTACTCTTGGTTCCTTCTGACACCTGTCACCGGCCAGCTAGGTGGAGACAGCCTCTTCCATCGTCAGTCTTCCTATGACCTAGATAAGGCCTCTTTCCAACCTCATTATCTGAAGATTTTCTCCCTGCGCTATCAGATTGAAAGCCAGCTTACACCGACTTGCTACGGCGCTTCTTTTCGTCTAGAGCAAAAGCAAGGCAAAGCCCTCTCCCTCTACCTTCACGCAGCAGATGAACTGACAGTAGAACAATTAGATAAGCGGACTCTTGCCCTACGACAAGAAGGCAAAACAGAGACCAATAAAAATCCTCTGATACTGTTCACAGCTCTACAAATGAATACGGATATTCTTGCTGTCAGGCAAGAAGGGGGAGACTGGCGAATTGACTTAGCAAGCAGTCATGCTGAAATCCAGCTAGCAACTTCTTTCATCTCGCCTTCTCAAGCTCTGCTTAATCTACCTCAAAAGGACTTTGATAGCTGTAAAGCAAGTACGAAAGCGGACTGGGAAAATCTCCTCCATCGTTTTGATATTATGGATACAGGAGAGGCTGACCGAACCTTCTTTGATCACTGCCTTTACAGACTCTTCCTCTTCCCACAGACATTTTATGAAGTGAACGAGTCAGGGCAAGCCATTCACATGGACCTGACTACTGGTACTATCAAGCCAGGCGTCCTCTTTAGCAACAATGGTTTCTGGGATACCTTCCGGACTACATTTCCCCTCTTTGCCCTTATCATACCAGAGCACTATCACCACTTTTTAGAAGGTTTCCTCAATAGCTACCGCGATACTGGTTTCCTTCCAAAATGGCTGGCCCCAGACGAGCGTGGTATGATGCCTGGTACCCTTTTAGACGGCATTATCGCAGATAGCGCCTGCAAGGACATGGCTACCGACTTGGAAAAAGAACTCCTCCAGGCCATGCTTGAAACAGCCACTAAGTCCGACCCTCTCGGCATCAATGGTCGCCACGGACTAGACCAATACCAAGAACTTGGCTACCTCTCTACCGACCACCACGAAAGCGTCAGCCACACCCTAGACTACGCCTATAGTGACTTTTGTATCGCCAGCTGTGCCGAAAAACTAGGTCAGAATGACATCGCGGAAACTTATAGAATTTCGTCACAAAATTACCGCCATCTATTTGACACTGCGACGAGCTACATGCGTGCGCGAGACAGTCAAGGAAACTTCCGTCCCGGCTTCTCCCCTTATAGTTGGGGACGAGACTACGCCGAATGCTCTGCCATTCAAGCGACTTTAGGCATCCTCCACGACATCCCAGGCTTAATCCAACTTATGGGCGGAAAAGAAGCCTTCAGCAATTATCTATTGAAAGCCTGTCAGGACGCTCCTCTCTTTGAAACCACCGGCTATGGTTACGAGATTCATGAAATGAGCGAGATGGCAACAGCTCCCTTTGGACAACTCGCCATTTCCAACCAGCCTAGCTTCCACATTCCATATCTCTTTCGCTATAGCAACTATCCAGACTACACTGCCCTGCTCATCAAGACCCTACGTCAGAAGGCCTTTCACCCAAGCTGGCAAGCCTATCCTGGCGATGAGGACAATGGCAGTCTCTCTGCTTGGTACATCTGGTCAGCTCTGGGATTCTACCCGACCTGTCCGGGCAAGCCCAGCTATGATCTCGGAGCCCCTCTCTTTGACCACCTCCGTATCTACCTGGCTAAGGAAAATAAATGGCTGGATATCCATGCCGAGCAAAACCACAGCCATTTCAACTTTGTCAAAGAATGCCGATTGGACAAGACCATAGTATCTAGCATTCAACACCAAGACCTCTTGAAAGCTGAGCAACTGACCTTCACTCTCAGCTGGTTGCCAAATCACTCATAACCAAAAGAACCTTGGCATGATGCAAAGGTTCTTCTTTTATGAAACTTGGACCTGAAGCTGGTCAACCAGCTCCCCATCTAGCGTTAAATTCAGATAAAAATCAAGGATTTTATCTCCTGCAAAATACAAGGTTGGTATCGTCAGCCTTTTTTCAATCTCACCAGCTTGAAACGTAAGGACTTGAATCTTGTCCCGATAGGCGACACCATGCACACCCGTCCCTGGTTGAATCGAAATCTTAGCTTCTAAAGGACTGCTAGATTCTCTTCGCTTAACTGTAAAATGGACATTTTCTCCCTTGGTCACAGCCAGACTTTTTTCTGAAAACTCTAGTTGCTGAACAGCTTCTTTTCTCGACAAGGTAGGTGTTTTATAGAGTGAAATCTTGGTCAACAAAGGCAAAGCCTGTGCCTCTGTAATAGTCACACGTATCTTCTGCGCCTCAACGACCGATCCTCGTAAGAGACGTTTGTGGCCAACAGTATAACCAGATCCAAACTCCTGCCAGACGCCATCCAACTCTACCTGAACATGGAAAGCAGCGATGCGTTGCCCCAGCTTCAAATCTTCCCTCAGCTCGATCACATCGAAAGTCTTGGGAGTTCCTAAATCAATCTCTAATTGGATTGGCAACTCTGCATCACTTGCCCAAGAACTGGTTTTCCGTCCATCTGTCAGGTGATAACAGGCAAAGTCTGGTGATAGAGCAGGGCCAGATACCTTGGC
Source organism: Streptococcus sp. 517s (assembly GCF_054445985.1). Classification (NCBI taxonomy): domain Bacteria; kingdom Bacillati; phylum Bacillota; class Bacilli; order Lactobacillales; family Streptococcaceae; genus Streptococcus; species Streptococcus sp. 517s. The sequence continues at coordinate 1,765,586 of NZ_CM136847.1, forward strand.
TCCCAGAGCCAAATCTTCTTTATAGAGCGCGTCACGGTAGGCAGCAAATTCATAGAGACGCTGGATATCCTTTTCGCCAAAGAGGCCATCTTGGTTCGGTGGGATATTAAGCAAGAGCGGAGTTCCCCGCCCTACCGAGTGAAAGTAGATTTCGACCAACTCCTTGAGAGACTTGGGATCCTGATCCTCATGGTAAAACCAGCCTGGCCGAAGAGAAACATCTGCCTCCCCGATTGAAAATAGCGTCCCAGAGGGGTCTCCGTGCTGTAGATAATCTAATTCCGCCTCTGTCCCCAACTGGCCTGGTTTGACTTTTTGCCACAAGGGATCCCCTGCATAGCCTCGTTCATTTCCAATCCAGCGAATACTGGTCCCTTCAGTTGAGAAAATCAAACAATCGCCCTGCAAGTCACGAATAGTTTCAAACCAGGTCTCAAACTCATAGTTGATCTTCTGGGCCCCTTCGCCTCGAGCACCATCCATCCACACCTCAGTGAACTTACCGGCATTCCCATAGGCAGGATTTGACAAGATTTCCTTCAATTGAGCCAGATAGTAGGCATTGTAGTCCGCTTCTTGGTCCACGTGATAGAGGGGACTGTGAGCATCCCAAGGAGACAAATACACTCCCATGTCTATGTCAAACTCAGTCGCAGCTTGGGAAACCTCAAGGCTAGCCCTTTCCATCCCTCCAAGGGCTAGCCTTGACCGAATAATCTGTATGAGCTGTCGGGTAGAGGACAAAACCATCGTGGTGCTTCACCACTAAAATCAGTTTTTTAAAACCCGTTTCTTTGAGTACCCGAACCCATTCACGCGCATCCAACTTGGTCGGGTTAAAACGCTTGGGATCCTCTTGCCCACTTCCCCATTCCTGGTCATAAAAGGTATTGGGATCAAAATGGATAAAGGCAGCTAGTTCATCCTCTAAATAATCCAACTGGGCCTGACTTGGTAATGGTCCATGCGGTTTTATTTTCGTCATCATCTCGTATCTCTTTCTCTTGTTCACAAAGTTATCCACAACGTGTGGATAAGAAAACATACCTAAAAACTAGTTTTTTCAGTCTCTAGCTCACCTGTCACCCTAAACAGACCTTTGTCAAATGGCTCTGTACTAGGGTTTCTACTAGGTTTCCAGAAAGTCACTAATATACGGAACTATTATCAGGATACTTCAACACCCTGAGTTGTATGTCATTTTCGCCTAGACTTATCCACAGACTGTGAATAAACTATTGTTCCAGACTGCTCTCTCCTTGACTATAACAAAAAGCGATAGCAGCGTCAATATGACTAAGATTTCTTCCTAAATCCCCTGAAAAGATTCTATAATTTGTACAATCGTAGCTTTTGCATTCGCCAGCTAGTTAGAATCTGCCAGTAGAAAATGACTGCCTTATCACATTGTGAACAGCACAACTGTGGTACTATAATACCTAACAACCTAATCGTTTCCAGCAAAAAATCCCGCAGATTTGCGGGATTCTCTCTTGCATCAATGCGCCAACATTTCTTGGGCGATTTCTTGGCCAGATAGGTTATCTGGGTAGTAGGTTGGCCAGTTATCCATCTCTTCAAAGAGGGCTTCTTGGCTAGTACCTCCAAAGAAGATATGGAAATGTTCTGCCTTAACTGGGGCGATATTGTGGTCACTAAACTGAACATACTTGAACTGTCCAGCGTCTGCATCTGTCGCTTCAAAGAGGAAACGCACGCCACGATTGCCTTTCTTATAAGTCAAGATTTTCTTGCCGACATACTTATAGGTGAATTTCTTGCTTTGGCCACCTTGAACAAATTCCATAGTGTTGTCCGTGATGTTGATTTTGGTCACATCTGTCTGATAACCTTTTCTATAGTAGGCCTTGTACTCATCCTTGGTCATCTTACCATTCAACTTAGCCTTGTAGTCAAAGACTTGATCAAACGTACCATCTTCAAGGAAAGGATAGACCGACTGCCAGTTACCAGTATAGTCACTCAAGGTGCGGTCCTTGACGTCTGCATCCTCAAAGTAACCATTTTGAACTGTCTTGGTGTTTTCTTCCTTCTCTGGCTCGATTTCTGGTCCTTCTTGGTCTGTTGTTTGTTTCAAAGCCTTGAGGTTTTTCTCCATGATAGAGATGTAATTTTCTCCATCCTTGGTATCCTCTTCAGTCAGACTTTCTAAAGGATTGAGGACATCTGTTTTGACACCTGCCTCTTTTGAAAGTGTATTGGCGAGGGCTTGTGAGGCATTTTCTTCAAAGTAGATATAAGAAATCTTGTTTTTCTTGATATACTCGGTCAATTCTGCCAAACGTGCTGCTGATGGTTCTGCATCTGGTGAGAGACCTGAGATGGATACTTGCTTGAGACCGTAGTCCAAGGCAAGGTAGTTAAAGGCAGCGTGCTGGGTCACAAAGCTCTTTTGTTTAGCTTGAGACAAGCCATCTGTGTAGGCCTTGTCCAAGGCTTGCAATTTTTCGATATAGGCAGCCGCATTCTTCTCAAAAGTCTCTTTTTTATCAGGATAATCTGCTGACAAGCTATCACGGATGTGCTCTACTAGTTTAATGGCACGAACTGGTGATAGCCAAACATGGGGATCGTAGTCGTGATGGTGACCTTCACCACCATGATCATGCCCTTCCTCTTCTTCACCACCTGGCAAGAGGAGCATATCACCTGTCGCCTTGATGGTTTTCACCTTTTTCTTATCCAAAGTATCTAGCAATTTAGGAACCCAAGTTTCCATATTTTCATTTTCATAGACAAAGGTATCTGCGTCTTGGATTTTGGCAACTGCCTTAGCAGACGGTTCATACTCATGGGGTTCTGTACCAGCACCGATTAGAAGTTCTACATTAGCAGTATCTCCTGCGACTTGCTTGGTAAATTCATAGACAGGGTAAAAGGTTGTCACGATATTGAGTTTCCCATCTGCCTGCTTTTGATTGGAACAAGCCACTAAAAACAGGGCACATAGACTAGCTAGTAGTAAGCTAATTTTTTTCATTTCATTCTCCTATTTGATAAAACGTTTCAGTAGACTGACTAACAAAAAGACAGCTACAAAGATAATGGTGATACTAGCGCTAGCAGGGGTTTCCGCATAGTAGGAAATATAAAGTCCTGCCACCATTCCCAAAAAGCCAATAGCACTGGCTAGCAACATAACGGATTTAAAGTTTTTCCCCAAACGAAGGGCAATACTAGCTGGCAAGACCATAATAGTCGACACCAAAAGGGCTCCTGCTGCTGGAATCATAAGGGCAATAGCTACCCCTGTCACCATGTTAAAGAGGATAGACATAGTACGAACTGGCAAGCCATCCACAAAGGCCGTGTCCTCATCAAAAGTCAGGATATACATTGGTCGCAAGAATAAGAAAGTCAAGAGTAAAACGACCGCAGCAATGGCAAAGAGGAATATCACCTGCTCCTGGCTAATGGTCACAATCGAACCAAAGAGATATTGGTCCAAACTCATGGAGCTCGAACTTTTTCCCTTACTCATCACGATAAGAGACACTGCAAGTCCTGTTGACATGAGGATAGCTGTCCCGATTTCCATAAAGTTCTTATAGACTGTCCGGAGATACTCTAGAAAGACCGCTGCGATCAAGACAATGGCAATGGTTGAAATAGTTGGAGAAATTCCCAAAACCAGACCAAAGGCTACCCCTGATAGAGAAACGTGACTGAGTGTATCACTCATCAAACTCTGACGACGTAAGATAAGGAAGGTCCCAAGAACCGGAGAAAAGAGACTCATGGCAATGACAGCTAAGAAGGCTCGCTGCATAAAGTCATAGGATAACAAACTAAGCATGGTCCACCTCCTGGTCGCTTTCGTGAACGTTAAAACAACGCCATGGCGAATCTTGGTTACGAACTAGATGAATATTGCGATCCGCATAGTCCTTGACCTCCTCAGGGTCATGGGTAATCATCAAAACAGCCTTGCCATGATGGTGGGCACTGTGGTGCATGAGCTCGTAAAATTCATTTTTGCTTCCAGCATCCATCCCTGTCGTCGGCTCATCCAAGACAAAGATATCTGGGTCAGAAGCAAACATCCGGGCAATCACTGCTCGTTGCTTTTGCCCTCCCGAGAGGGAGCCAATTCGTTTGTCACGGTGTTCCCACATACCAACTGAGTCTAGACTGGCCTTAATATGTTCCTCATCATGGGCGTTCAAGCGACGGAACCAGCCCTTTCGCGGATAGCGACCCGACTTGACAAATTCATAAACTGTACTCGGAAAGCCAGCATTAAAACTGGCTATCTGCTGAGGAAGATAAGCTATCCTAAGCTTTTTCCCATGAGTATTTGTCTTTGAGATGGTTACCTTGCCAAATCTTGGCTGCAAGATGCCTAGGCTCGCCTTGATAAGCGTTGTCTTGGCAGCTCCATTTTCACCAGTCAAGGTGACAAACTCCCCACTATCAACACTATAGTTGATATGCTCGAGGACAGGTTCCTTGTCATAATAGAAAGACAAGTCCTCTACTGTAATATACCGCATTATTTGATTTCTCCTACTAAAGCAGTTAAAAACCGCTGGATAACTTCTTGTTCATTTGGAGTAAACTGACTTGCCACTTGTTCATAGGCTAAGAGCGTATGTTCGTGATGATGGTGGTGTTCCTCTGCCACTGGTCGAGCCAGCTCTGTCAGTTGATAAAAGATCACACGCGCATCCTTAGGATCTCTAGATGTCTCTAACATTCCCTCTTTGACCAAAGACTTGATAGCCTTGGTCACTGCTGCCTGACTGACATTAAGGCGACGGGCCAACTCCGAGTTGGTTAGGGATTCTTCCGATAAGAGCATGAGGATGTGTTCCTGAGTATTGGTCAAGGCTACGTCACTCGTGCAATGCCCGATCAGAATTTCATGCTGGTTCTCAGATCTCAAAATCACCTCGTTTAAAAAGTTATCGATTTCCTGTGCAAGCTGTCTCATGTGTTACTCCTTCCCTATCTATCTTTTTCGTAAAAAACATAGATAGCCACCGATTCTTTACTGGTTAATTATATCATAAACCAAAAAAGAGTCAAGGGAAAAAGGCGTAAAAACGTTTCCCTAGACTCTTCTAGATGTGAAATTTAACCTATTTTTGCTTTGGTTTTCGACTCGATAAGATACCTGCCAAGCCAGCTACCATTCCCATCAAGAGCAAGAAGACGGACTGTTCACTTCCTGTATTGGGGAGGGCTTTTTCTGAGACAACTGCTTTCTTGCTAAATTGACCTGCCACCTCATAAGTCAATGGCACATTTGTAGTCGCATCGTTAGCAGCCGCATTCGTTTGAGGCGTTTCTACCGGCAGACTAAAAGTTGTAGAATCCACAGAAATCGTCCGTGAGTTCGAATTAATCTTTTCATACTGGGTCAAATCAGCGGTTTTCAGATAATCTTCAAAGGCTGCATCCATAGACGGACCTTCTTCACGCGCGCCACCTAACATAGTGTAGCCATCACCACCTGCAGCTAAGAAATCATTGGTTGCAAGATAGTACGTTTTTGCGAGGTCCAGGAGATCATAACGACCAGTTGCACGGTTTTTGACCTGGATGGCCAAGACACGTTTACCTGATGGTAGGTTGGTATCATAGTAAACCTTCACACCTGAAACTTGCAAGAAGCCACCACTTGGTTCTAGCAATGGTTGTCCGTTCTCATCCAAGACCTTCTTGCCATCCTTATCGACCTGCAAGATAGATCCGAGTGATTTTTCAAACATATCTAAGACTTGTTGCCCCGTCACTTGGATTTGTGAAATGGTATTTCCAAATGGAAGAACAGCAATGACATTTCCTTTAGTGATTGGTTTGCCTTTTGCAATGGTTTCACGCAAGCCACCACCATTTGTCACAGCGATGTCTGTCGGATGGCTAAATCCTGTTTGACCATACTGATAGAGAGAGTCTGCCACGACGTTTCCGAGGTTGGTTTCACGGACCCGAACATTTTCACGATCACCGTTTAGTTCTACAGGGCTGTTTGAGACAATCTCAACTGCATTTTCAGCATCGTATTTTTGTTTAATGTCTTTGACTAGTTTTTCAACTTTTGGATTGGCAGTCAGTTTCTTAGCATCAGCAGCTGCAATCAACGTAGGATTGCCCAAAAGCTGACGTGATTTGTAGATAACTTTCCCAACATTATGAAGGTAACTTCCTGTTTGGTTATAGGTAACATTGTCGCCATAAGTTGTGGAAGCTACTGTATGAGAATGCCCATCAATAACTGTCACACGTTTGCCTTTGAGACGAGGATTTTTAGAGAGAGCTTCTGCCAAGGTTGAACCACGCCACTCGACTGGAGTTGTGGTATCTACACCCAAGTGAGCGAGCACAACATAGTGTTTGTAGTCCTTACCTTCTGCACGCGCCTTGGCTTGAACTTCTTCGATGACCTTATTGACTTCAGAGATTGGATCTGTAAAAGTTACCCCTTTAATGTTTTTAGGGTGGGTTTTTGTAGCAGTTTCAGGTGTCATCACACCAATCACAACAAACTCATCACCTTCCACAGTCTTATCCTTATCAACGATTGTGGAAGCTTCAAAAAGACGAGCTCCATTGACATAAGTATTTGAGCTAAGTAATGGGAATTTCAGAATTTCCTTGTATTTTTTAACTTCATCAAGGCCAAAGTCAAACTCATGGTTTCCTACTGCCATGGCATCATACTGCATCTGATTGAGAATTTCAGCACGCGCTTCACCCTTCGTAGAGTTGGAAATCGGTAAACCTTGGAAAGCGTCTCCCGCATCAACAACTAGAGTATTTTGATTTGATTTCGCGCGTTCCTGCTCAATGACAGTCGCTAACTTAGCATCTCCAATTACTCCCTTTTCCTCTACAATACGACCATGGACATCATTGGTGTGTAAGATAACAGTGTCCTTTTCTTCGCTTTTAGTAGATTCAACAGGAGCTGACGGAACTTCTGCAGGTGCAACGGCAACGGTTGCTGGAGTCTCTACTTCATTTGTTGGAGTTGCTGGCGCTGCAGGGTTCAACACAGAAGTAGGAGTCTCCGACGTGGCAGGAGTCGCTACAACAGCTGAACTTTCTGCAGGAGTTGTTGCTTCTTCAGCATGGACTTGTCCAGCTAAAAAGGCTGGGGCTAATAGAGCTGTCGATAAGACAGGTAACAAAGAACGTTTATTCATTTTGAAATCCTTTTCTTTTCTTTTTTCCTTTATATTATACGATATTTCTATAAAAAATAAAACTTTTGACTGGTTTTTATATAAAATATTCGCCATTTAACCAAAAAAACCTGAACAAAAAAGTTCAAGTTTTTTTAATCGATTTATTGGAAATCTTTGATATTTCCATCATAGGTCGCCCAGTCCTTACTAAAGAAACGGTCATTCATCTTGTAGTCTGGAGCTGGTTTCGGATCCGTCAAGAAGGGATTGACAACTTTATCAAAAGCCAACCAGCCCAACCAACCTAAGTGGATGGTATCCTTGATAAAGTAAGGTTCTCCTCCGTTTTTTGAAAAGTCAGCAATGTTGGTAAAGCCTTGACTTTCTAACTGGTAACGAATTTTCTCCACTGCATGTTGATACATTTCTTCACTGAGTTCTGTGTATTCCATCCATTTCTTGTTGACGGGCTGGATAACAAAGAGCACATTGACTTTTGATTTGGCAAATTGATTGAGAACCAGCTGTAAATCATTGTATTCAGACGACTTTAGGAAGTTATAATTTTTTTGATACCCTTCCCATTTTTTTAAGTCTTTTTTGACCTCATACGTGTAGAAATGATTCTCCATCCCCATATCGTTATTGGTCGTATTTGCCTCTGCATCCTTACGGGCAATTTCTTCTAAAGCATCATAGGAAAACTGATCAGGAAGATCTTTTAAATAGTTTTCTACATGTTCTTTGTACTTGAGTTTCCCCCGAATGGAAAATTGACCAAAAAGAGAGGACTGCTTTTCATTGAATCGTGCAAAGAGGTTGATGATAAGTCGATCAACATCTGACAAGTCCTCTCCTTTTGAAAGCTTTTGAAGGATGCCTTTCAGTGCCACACTCGGATTCTGCTTCAACAAACGCGTCGCGGCATGCTTAGCCGAAATGTCCCCAGATTGATTTTCCAAAAAAGCTGTTAACTGGTCGCTATTAAAGAATCTCTGAAACGCTGCTGGCTCATAATCCGTCTCTGTAAACCACTGAGGAGAGATGACAAACACCGCCTGCTTATTCTCTATTTCCGGCAGAATCTGCTGCAAACCAAAATACTGATTGAGAGAGGCTGCTCCTGCCTGGCCTAGAAAATAAGGACGATAGGGACGATTGTATTTTTCTGCTAAAACAGCTGGATGGACACTATCAAATCGAATCCATTCACTTGACCCTAGAAAAGGGACAAAACGCATATTGGGATCCGTTAGCGCCCTCACTTTTTGGCTTCTCTCTTTAAAACTTTCTCTACTGATGGAAGCAGCAGAGTACTTCTCCTCCATCAGATTGTGGCTTTGTTTACTAGGAAAGAAATAGATGAGCAGCAGAACCAAGAAAGTCGCGGCAAAGACGGGCCCGAAGATCAGCCACAAGCGTTTAAGCATTCTTCAACTCCATGATACCTGCTACGATTTTATTAGCCGTATTCCAGTCATCACGACCGAACTCCGTCACTGGAACACGAATGTCAAAACGGTTTTCAATCTCAACAATCAATTCAACCGTTCCCATGCTATCCAAGACACCAGCATCAAAAAGATCTTCATCCATCATGTCAGAAACATCTTCCATAAACAACTCATCAATAATTTCAATAACTTCTGATTTGATATCCATTTTTTATATCCTTTTATTTTTTAAACCATAAATCATTCAAAAATCCAGAAAAGATTAAGAATGAAACCATCACGACATGGAAGGTGACAACCATGCCAAGCAACTGAATCCAGCGATTCTCAGGTAAGGAACCCTTCCCAGCTTTTTTCCGTTCTTTATTGAGCGCTTTTTTCTTACGAACCCAAGCATCATTGATGACCAGCCCAATCCCATGAAAAAGTCCATAAGCGATATAGTACCAGGTCACACCATGCCAAAAGCCCATAATCAGCATATTGAGGATATAGGCTACACTTGAGGTCACATTGCGATTTTTAAAGGCCTTCTTTCTGGTCATGACCATAACCATCCGCATAAAGACAAAGTCACGGAACCAGAAAGACAGACTCATGTGCCAGCGATTCCAAAACTCTTTTAAATCCCTAGACAGAAAGGGCTTGTTAAAGTTGATAGGACTATGAATACCCATCAAATTTGAAATGGCTAAAGCAAACATAGAATAGCCTGCAAAGTCAAAGAACAATTCTAGACCAAAGGTATACATCACCGCAAGAGCATAATGGTTAAAGAAACCACCTGTCTGCAAGGCCAAATTTTTCAGCGGAGGCAATAATGTCTCTCCTAAAATGTGAGCCAAGATAAACTTGTAAAGGAAGCCAAGCATGATATATTTGACAGCCTCTTCTAACATATCCATCAGCTCATCCCGCTCAGGAATGGTCTCGTAATTTTCATTGAAGCGTTTAAAACGATCAATGGGACCACTTGAGAAAGTCGGCATAAAGAGAAGAAAACGTAAGAATTGCCAAATCGTTAAATCCTTAATGACACCGTCTCTTAACTCAACGATAACCCCAACAGCACGAAAGGTTAAGTAAGAAATCCCTAAAAATCCAAACAAAGATTGAGGTCCATGAATAGCAGGAGATACTTTCACAAAGACGATTGGCAATAGAGATAAAAAGCTAACTAGGTAAAATATCCATTTACTATCCCGTTGTTTCCTGTACCTTTTGTAGAAAGATACAAGTAGTACTTGCCAGATAACATAAAGGATAAGAGCGCTTATTTGATTCGTCTTTCCACCGACCAACATGGTGACGATAAAGAAGAGACTAACAAGCACCTCGTACAAGGCAAAACGTTTCTTGAAAAAAAGACCGATGAAGATAGGTAAAGTCGCAACAATTACGTATAAAAAGTACTGAAGATCACCATAAGGTTCCAAATGAGGTAGCTGTTTATAAAGCTCCATCATCTACTGTTTACCTCGTTAATCAAGCCCTTGATATCAATTTTACCATTAGGCGTTAGTGGCAAACTGTCTCGATAGAGAAACTTAGATGGCATCATATAGGACATCATGATATCTGCTAAATCTTCCTTAATAGCCTTGGTAATATCGATATCACGTTCAAACTGTTCACGAACACCATCTTTTAGGATGATATAGGCCAGTAGATTTTGTACCTTATGGTCCTTGTTATAACGTGGAACAGCAACAGCCGACTCAATAAAGCGAGACTTGTTGAGGTTTTGAGAGACATCCTCAAGCTCAATGCGATAGCCATTAAACTTAATCTGGAAGTCCATACGTCCACCATAGAGAAGCAAGCCCTCATCTGTCATAGTTCCTACATCCCCTGTATGGTAGGCTGGAAGGCCTTCAAACTCAAAGAAGGCTTCCGCCGTTTTTTCAGGATTGTTCATATAGCCTTTTGAAACAGCTGGTCCAGAAACAATGATTTCTCCCTGTTCACCATTTGGCAGTTTCTTACCTCCCTCATCAATGACAAAGGTTGGAGAATCAGCCTTGGTATAGCCAATTGGTAGGCGTTTGAGAGTCGCTAACATCTCGTCTGTTACGGCAACAGCTGATAGGGCTACTGTCGCTTCCGTTGGACCGTAAGCATTGATGATGCGGGCATTTGGGAATCGCTCACGTAGTTTTTGAGCTGTTTTGACAGTCAATTCTTCACCATCAAAGTAGAAATGCGTGATTCCTGGCATTTTCTCGCTATTGAAGTCTTCTGACAACATGGCCATATCTGCAAAGGAAGGCGTTGATGTCCAGATAGCGATTGGCAATGAAAAGATCGTCGCAAAGAGTTTTTTGAAGTCCTGAGTAATGGCCGAAGGAAGAGCGAAAAGCGTACCACCCAGTGCTAAGGTTGGCGCCCAGTACATGACAGATAGATCAAAAGAGTAGGGTGGCTGAGCCAGCATTTGCGGACGACTTGGCGTCGCAAATTCCTTGTCTGTAATCATCCAGTTGGTAAAGCTGAGGAGATTGTCATGGGAAATCTGCACTCCCTTAGGCTTACCGGTCGTACCAGAAGTAAAGATGATGTAGTAATTATCATCTCCCTTGACTGGATGCGTAATCTCGTAGCTATCCCCTTGAGCAAAGGCTTCTTGAACCTGAACTAAAGTCATCATTGGCGTAGAGACTTGCTCCAATGGAAAATCTGAGATAGCAATAATCAAACTTGGCTCTGCAACTTCTACGATAGCAGAAACTCGTTCCAAGGCCGAATGGCTGTCAATTGGAATGTAGGCATGCCCCGACTTAGTCAGTGCTACAAAGGTAGCCAACATCTCATATTCCTGACCACCAAAAACGACGACTGGTGATTTCTCAGGCAAGCCAAGTCGATCGATAGCTGCAGCTAAACTATCTGAATCAGCCTTCAGATCACCATAAGTATGCTCTTGACCTAAAACATTATAGACAGGATATGTTGTCTGTATTTGAGCAAAGTGCTCAATCGTTTCAATCATATCTTTTATCGGTTTATTAGACACAGTTCATTTCTCCTTTAAAACTAGAACTCATTATAAATAAAGGTTCCTTGGCTCTGACCAAGGTAACTAAAAAAATAAAGCAGGCCAAGCAAGATTACAAAATATAGGGCCGTTCGGCCTAAGAATACATGCAGATTTCGTTGTTTTTTCATAAGCTATCCATTAATATATCATTTCTATCGGCTACAAATACGCACTATTAGTAACTTATCTTCCTAACATTTTACCACTTTATCAACCTTTTTTTCAACTGTTTACCATAACTTAAAGGTTCATTTTAGGTTATTTTAAGATAAATTAAAATGTTAACAATAAATGTGAACAAAAATTTCCATTTCTATAAATCTCCTATACCAGTCATCAGAAATTAAACAGTTTAAAGAATGACAGCAAACACACGGCTCCCCCTTTGGGCATTTTTATGCTAAAATAGAAGGTATGGATAAGATTATTAAAACTATATCAGAAAGCGGAGCCTTTCGTGCTTTTGTCCTTGATAGCACAGAAACAGTCCGCACTGCTCAAGAAAAACATCAAACTCAAGCCAGTTCAACTGTTGCACTTGGTCGTACCCTTATCGCTAGCCAGATTCTCGCAGCCAATGAAAAAGGAGATACCAAGATTACTGTAAAAGTTCTTGGAACGAGCTCTCTCGGTGCCATCATCACTGTCTCAGATACCAAGGGAAATGTCAAAGGCTACGTTCAAAATCCTGGTGTTGACATCAAAAAGACTGCAACGAGTGAAGTTCTAGTTGGACCTTTTGTTGGAAACGGTCAATTTCTCGTTATCACAGACTACGGTACTGGAAATCCTTACAACTCCATGACTCCTCTCATCTCTGGGGAAATCGGTGAAGACTTGGCCTACTACCTGACCGAAAGTCAACAAACTCCTTCAGCCGTCGGCCTCAATGTTCTTTTGGATAAAGACGACAAGGTCAAAGTCGCTGGTGGCTTCTTACTACAAGTATTGCCAAATGCCAAAGAGGAAGAGATTGCCCGCTTTGAAAAACGCATCCAAGAAATGCCAGCCATTTCAACTCTTCTAGAAAGCGACGACCATATCGAAGCCCTTCTCAAGGCTATCTATGGTGACGAATCTTACAAACGTCTATCTGAAGAAGAAATTCGTTTCCAATGCGACTGCAGCAAAGACCGTTTTATGAACGCTCTTGCCAGCCTTCCAAGCTCAGACTTAGAGGAAATGAAAGAGGAAGACCACGGGGCAGAAATCACTTGCCAATTCTGCCAAACAACTTACAACTTTGATGAAAACGACCTGGAGGAACTCATTCGTGACAAATCTTAATACACCCTTTATGATTGGCAATGTTGAGATTCCCAATCGTACCGTTTTAGCGCCTATGGCTGGCGTGACCAACTCAGCCTTTCGTACCATCGCAAAAGAGCTCGGAGCTGGACTCGTTGTCATGGAAATGGTCTCTGACAAGGGAATCCAATACAACAACGAAAAAACCCTGCATATGCTTCACATCGATGAAGGAGAGAACCCTGTTTCTATCCAACTTTTTGGTAGTGATGAAGACAGTCTAGCACGCGCAGCAGAATTCATCCAAGAAAACACCAAGACCGATATCGTCGATATCAACATGGGCTGCCCAGTTAACAAAATCGTGAAGAACGAAGCTGGCGCTATGTGGCTCAAGGACCCAGACAAGATCTACTCTATTATCAACAAGGTCCAATCTGTCCTTGATATCCCCCTAACTGTCAAAATGCGCACCGGCTGGTCTGATCCATCCCTAGCCGTGGAGAATGCCCTCGCAGCTGAGGCTGCTGGTGTCTCTGCTCTCGCCATGCATGGCCGTACCCGCGAACAAATGTACACAGGCCACGCAGACCTCGAGACCTTGCACGATGTAGCCCAAGCACTGACTAAGATCCCATTTATCGCCAACGGTGACATCCGTACAGTTCAAGATGCTAAACAACGCATCGAAGAAGTTGGTGCTGACGCAGTTATGATTGGCCGAGCAGCCATGGGAAATCCCTACCTCTTCAATCAAATCAACCACTACTTTGAAACAGGAGAAATCCTTCCTGATTTGACCTTTGAAGATAAGATGAAAATCGCCTACGAACACTTAAAACGCTTAATTAACCTCAAAGGAGAAAAAATTGCAGTCCGTGAATTCCGTGGCCTCGCTCCTCACTACCTTCGTGGTACATCTGGTGCAGCCAAGCTTCGTGGAGCTATTTCACAAGCTAGCACTCTTGCAGAGATTGAGGCCCTCTTGCAACTAGACAAAGCATAGTCTCACATCTACAACTCACAAAAACGGCAAAGCTCAAAAATGAGTCTTGCCGTTTTTATATATTTTCATCTTGTAAATCTAATTGCTTCACTCTAGCTATATAATAGGACATAATCAAAAACAAATTGAGGCTGACAATCCATATAGACCATTCATGAAGAAAATGCATCAATACAGCCAAGCTGATTGCGCCCACTATGAAACTTCCCACAACAATCCCATAATTTAAGGCCTGACGACGGTATTCTTGGATATTTCCTTCTCTTCTAGCAATGCGATACAAAGCGGTCAGCATCTTTCGGTAATTTCCAGACGTCATAAAAATGACATAGGGATGATCTTCAATCAAACTGCCCGTAAATGTTAGCATCATCATTCCTGTTCCAAAAGCGATGAAAGGAACTTCTAATAGAGGAAATCGTGAAAAGAAAGGTAGAATAAGAGTTCCAATAAATAAAGGGAGCAGCATCTTAACCCGCCAGTAGGCCGTTTTACGGTATTCTTTCATGTGCAATGCAAACAGAAACCCTAGAGAAAAGAAAATAATGGAGCAGAATCGTAGCATCGTATTGATAACATTTGGGTCGTGCCAATCAGATATCAATAGGAGAATATTCCCTGTCTGTGTCGCTACCAAACTATGGTATTGAATATGGCAAAACACATCCAAAGAACCACCTACAAATCCAAGAAATACTCCCATCAATCGTGTGTTTTGAGGTAAGATTAATTTATCCGCCATGTATTATCACTCGTTTTCCTTTGATTTTTTTATTATACCACTTTCTCTTGGAGAAACTAAGTGAAAAACAGTTGACTCACTCTTTTACAGAACGATTTCTAGTAAGAGTTAAAACACAAAATTTTATTATTGAATCAAGGCAACGCTTGAAACTTTACCATCCGCACCTGTTGTAATTTGGATGATTTTTCCGCCACCGATTTTAGCATTATACTTGCCATCATCAAGAGTGTAAGAGTAGCCTCTAATAGAGTAGTTTTCTTTCTTTCCATCTGCAGTTTCTACTGTAAATTGGCCCCCTGATGAAACCGTAATAGTTTCGCCATTTGCTCCCTTCCAGTTGCCTGCAGCTGCTGAGAAATCACCATCGACCATGGTTAAAACACCCTTGTAGCGTTTGTTGTGTTCTGCTTGCTTGTCTTGAAGTTTGCGGTCAGTTGTTGGATCATAGCCTGACTGGTTAGACTGGGCTTGAGGGCCTTGCTGAGTTGAAGGTGCCTGAGATGGAGCTTGCTGACTAGGGGCTGCTTGTTCTTGTCTTGATTCAGGCGCTGGTTTCGCTTGTGACTGATCCGCCGCTGTAGAAGACTGACCAGAAGATGCCTGGGCCTTTTCAGATGAAGCTGAGCTTGAAGATTTTTGAGTCTTGCTTTCTTTGCTAGAAGAAGCTGCTTTAGAGCTTGATGATTGACTTGTCTTTGCAGAGCTACTAGTTTGAGTGATTTCGTTTTTATTTCCACAAGCTCCTAGTAGCAAGGTAGAAGCCAACACAGTCGCTGCCATCAATTTGATATAGGTTTTCTTTTTCATTTTTTACTCCTTTGTAATATTTTTGAAATATTAAGAAATCTTTTTGTAACATAATTGTAACATTAGGTTTTGAATCTGTCAATTATTTAGATAAACTATTTTAAAAATTGTTCCCTCCACTATTTCAATTCGTAATCGAAACAAAAAAATAGAAATTTTTTTAGATTAGAGTCATATTTTTTGCATCGCTCTTGTGTAATTCTAAGAAAGATAGCCATTCATAAAAATGATGATAAATAAAGAGGTCGGAAACTTTGTCCCGGCCTCACTTTTTATTTCAATCGATAGGTTTTTCTTGGTTTCTTTTTAGGCACTCGTTTGAGTCCAACTTCTTCTACATATTCGCCGTATTTTACGAGAAAGTTATTGCTGACGATTGGGCGACCGGGGTTGATGAGATTGACCAGTTCGGTTCCTTCATAGACAGTAAACTCCTCCTCCAACAGATAAAGGAAGGTCGGATTCCAGTCGAGACGGCCTTGGATTCGTTTGATGGATTCTTGAATAATGGCATAATGGTCAAAGGCGAAGGCTTGCTCCTCCAGCTCACCCCCCTCTAGGAAGCATTTGCCTGTCTGAAAATCGACATCTACGAAAACGACATCCTTGGCATCGTCACCTGCCTGAACGAGGTCTAAGGCACGACTAGGCAGGTACACCAAGTAGGCAATAGTCACTGTCCAGCCCCGCGGATCACGCCCAGGGGTCGATACCGTCATCAATTGCTCGATTTTTTCCAAAGGTAGATCGAGATTGACTTCTTCTCTCACTTCGCGCTGACAGGCATGTGCAGCATCTTCTCCCTTATCCATAAAGCCTCCGACCAAGGCCAAACAGTTTTGATAAGGGTGAGCCTTGCGACGAATCAGCAAGAGCTTGATCTTTCCTTCGACAAAGCAGTAGGCTACCATATCTACTGTCACACTTGGTTTTTCATATTGAGGGAGTTCCTGCTTGTAGTACCAATCCAAAAACTCCTCCTGACTGGCATGGATTTCATAATATTCTTTTTCCGTCATCCCTTCTGGAATCTTTATGTCTGCCATCTTATGCCTCCTTTCGAACTGCCTTGGTCCATTGGTACCAACCCACTAGACTGTTGAGTGTGTAAACCCAGTACATCCCTTGGATGTGAATATTTTCACCCCACCAGAGATAGATACTAAAGAGATTGGTTGCAATCCAGAAAATCCATTGCTCGCGGTAGAGACGTGTCATCAAGAGCTGACCAACACCATTGGTCGCATCAGTAACACTATCACGGAAAGGACGAGCGCTATTGATACTTTGGTAAGCCAAGCCCATACCAATCCAAATGATAGCAGTCAGGGCTAAGTACTTGAGCCAGTCAAGCACAGATAATTTCTTAGCTTCAAAGTGTGATTCTTCCGGTTTTCCCTGTTCATTGATACGATTGGACAGCCAAGCATAGAGACCAATCGGCTGCATGACAAAGAAGTAAACAGTCGTCAAAACTTCTCCATAAAAAGTCGCATTCATGGCCAAAATCAAATAGATAGCTGAGTTAATGGCTCCAAAGAGATAATTGCTTGCACGCCCTTCTGCTACCAAGATAACACAGACAATCCCAGTCCAAGATGCAAACAAGCTCAGCCAGTCATGACTTTCTGTATTTTGCGTGAACTCTAGGATTAAGGGAACACTTGACAAGGCAATGAGATATAACCACTGGAAAAGGCTACGGCCGACAAAGAGATCTTTCCATAGCAAGCGCATGATCCCTGCAAAACCAATCTTGCGGGCTTCTACATGGACATTTTTAAAATTTTCGATAAATTGTGTGATTTTTCCAGTTAGTTTTTTCATATTTTTCTCCTAATCTGCTTGGTAAATGGCATCAATAGCCACTTTTGCTACTTCATAATTGCCTAGATAATCCTCTGCTAGATAAACTAAAGGAATATTGGTTAAATATCGCTCTCTCATCTGATCCAAATGCTGGGAAAAACTGTAGCGAATATGGTCTTCTGCCATGGTCATATCTCTAAATCCGTCATTGACATAGGAGCCAACAGGTTGCACAAAGAGAATCAAGTCCCATTTTTCCTTGGCCAAGATAGAGGCAAAGAGATTGTCAAAGGTTTCCCCTGATAAGTCCCCTTGATCCTCAGTCTCCATGTAATAGTCATAGTAGCCCTTGGTTACCAAGGAGTTGGTATCAGCTATCACTAGGCCTCGATTGGCATTGCTATCGATTAGCTTTGAGGTCTGGTCATACTGTCCCAACAGGAGATAATAATAATCCTTTGGAGTCAATTCATCGTCGCGGACATTGTTTTTGATCTGGTACTCACGCGCGTATTCCAGACTAACGGGCGCATCGTAATACCTTGCCAAATCCTTGGCCAGAGTGGTCTTCCCATTGCTGGCACTTCCCATGATCAAGACTTTCTTGGTAAACTGACGACGGAAGGGTTGAGCGATGTATTTCCAATATTTGCTTGGATTTTCTCGAATCATAGTCGATGAGATACCAAACTTTCTTTCTTGCAAGACGGTGCCAAATCCACGTTTAGCTAGTTCCTGCTGGTATTCTTCTTCTCCCACAAAGAAAGTCAGTTCTTGCTGGGTTTCATCATAGGAAATCTCCGCTAACATCTGGTCCAACCACTCCTGCCAGCCCATAGGGTAACGAGGAAGGTTGCTCTCATCCAGCTTGCAGACAGAGGTCAACTCGTCATCACGAAAAGCCTCTCGGATATAGCGAAATCGTTTTTGAAGACTTAAACCTACCTGCTCGCCTCGGTCTCCCTCGTAGCCTGAAACGACTACCCAGACCTGATCACACTGGCGCTTCGCTCGCTGGATAAGATCGATATGCCCTTGATGGAGAGGGGCAAAGGTCCCAAATACCACTGCTGTTTTCTTTTTCATAAACGTTTTACCTTTTTATAGTTTTTGATATTTTTATTTTCTATGTTTTTATTATATACTATATTTTTGTTTTGTCAATATCTTTTTATCATTTTTTATAAAAAGGTGTCAAAAAAGAGAAGGCCATCTTTATAATGCCCCTCAAAAGCTAGACAGAAAAAATCTAACTTTTGCGGTTCACTAGCCTTCTCTTTTTATATCTTAGATTCATCTCTATATGAAATGACTTATCATTATTAGATACCAATTATAAGTAAAATCTTTAGGATCTTCAATGGTTAACCAATCAAATGCTAAATATCGAAAGTGGATAGTTTTAAAAAACTGAATCATTATTTCCTTCTTTTCATCGCGATGAATGAAGTTCCAATCAAACCAAGGAGACCAATGATCTCAAGAACTAGATTAGACGCCACTCCTGTAGATGGTAATTTCTTCTCAGTTGCTGATGTAGGATTTCCTTTTGCCACCGTTTCATTTCCAGTAGCCAGTGGTTTATGATTAACTTCTTTATTCTGGAATTTTCCAGTTTGGCTCTCTCCTATCTGTGTTTGACTATCTTGGATAGACGGCTTAGTCTGCTTAGGTGTAGTGACATTTTGATTCTTAGAAAGTGTCTTAATCGCAAATAAACTGAAGTGGTTCGTTTTAAAGACAACTTGCCCATTTTCAACTTTAGAAGGAATACGCTCAAGGTCGCCATTTTCCTTTACGTGATAGACGTGAACATCTGAGCCAGTCTGCCCAAGCGCGAGCCGAACAGTTCGTTCTCCATTGACATGAGTTTCCTTGCCTCCTTTAGAAAGAGATAAGTCAAACACACGAACTGTTCCTCCTCCTGTTTTACGAGCAATTTTATCAGCCAACTCTTTCGTCGTTACTTCCTTGAGATGTAACTTATCAGCATCTGTAGGTTTATCAAATATTACTGAGACCTTCGTCTTGCCATCTGCTGCTGTAAAGATTTTATGTGTCTTTGGTTGTGCCGGTGTATGTGGTTTCTTGCCTTCTGGTTGAGGACTTGGTTGCATATCTGGTTTTGGAGCAGATGGCTTCTTATCCTCAGTACCGGGGTGTGCCGGCGTGTGTGGTTTCTTGCCTTCTGGTTGAGGACTTGGTTGCATATCTGGTTTTGGAGCAGATGGCTTTTTATCCTCAGTACCGGGGTGTGCCGGTGTTTGCGGTTTTTTGCCTTCTGGTTGAGGACTTGGTTGCATATCTGGTTTTGGAATTTCTTTCTTATCTTCTTTCTTTGGCACTAAGTTGGCCTTCGCTACCTTCAATTCAGATAAGCTCTTCTGAAGCTCTCCTATCTGAGTATCTAGCTGCTTTTCTGTAATATTTACTTGTTCTAGAAGCTCTTTCCCTTGTTTAATGATTTCGCTTGCGCGATTTCTGACCTTTTCATAAGCAGAACCAGCTTCTCCTGTTAACTTAGCTCCATCTGGAACCGTCTTCATTTCTTCTTCAAGCTGACTGATAGCCTTCTGAAGTTCCACAATCTGCTGAATCTTATTAAAGGATGGAAGAAATTCATCCTTAAAGTAATCCGCTAGATATTTCCCTTCTAAGGTAGCATAATTCTTATTCCATGTTTGCTTGATACCTGATTCAAATTCTTTTTCTAAACTAGGAATTTTCGCGTATTTTTCTCGATACAAAGCGACTTGTCTTGTCATCTTTTCGATTTGTGCATGGATTTGATAATAGATAAAGTCATCTATAAACGTTTGGAGAGTTTTGGCAGTGTATGAACCTTTTTCTAACTGTTCTCTAAATGCTTTTATTTTATCAGGAGCAATCTTTTTAGAATCCTCCCAAATATCTTTTTTCTGCACCTTATAATCACTGTTATTTTCTGGTAACTCTGGATAGTTATTCACTTCAGCCAAAGCTTGCTCTAGTTTTTTTAGCTCTTCCTTAGCCTTATTCTTCAAAGATTCTATCTCTTTCGTTTCTTCAGTCGGTGTCTGAGATTTCCCATCTTTAGTTGGAGGAATATGGCCTTCCATATCATGCTTTCTTTGAGGCTCAGTTGGTTTCGTTAAACCTTTTTTGAATTCCTCCACAGCAGCATCTAGCTCTGACTTCGCTGTTCCTAGAATCCGATCTAGTTCCTCTTTTGTTTGAACTTTAGAAAGCTCTGATCTATATTTATTTACAATTCCTAAGGCATTTTTAATTAATTCATCAAATTTAGACTCATCCTCAGATTTCAAATCTTTTTTAGTTCTATCCAACAGCTCACTCATGCGATTAGAAAGCGATAGATTAGCTTCTGAAATTTGTTTAGCTAAATCTTGCTGATCAGTCTCCTTAGCACTTCGTTTGTCTCTCGGTTTCGTTGTCTCTTTATTGCCATTAGATGTTTTGAGTTTTGCAATCTCATCAAGAAGACTGTGTTTAGCCTTCAGCACCTCTTCGTTTTTCGCGGCCTGATCGAGTTGCTGAAGCGCCTTTTTTTCCAACTCGCGTAACTGTTTGATTGTGGCATCCTCGTTTGCTTCTTCTTTGTTTAGTTTTTTCTCCTTTATGTTTTCGTCCACTTGTTGATTGACGTAGTTTTGAATTTCTTTTTCAACGTAAGCTTTGTAAGATTTGAATAACTTACCTAGATCAGCAATAACTTCTTGTTTAATCGTTTGGAGCGGTTTATCCGACTCGTTCTTAAAATCATTTACAACTCGCTCTTTGATTTTATTGATTTCGCCTACTAAAGAACTTTTATCCTCTTCAGTGATACCTTTTGTAGTTGCCATATCGCTAATCAATTTCTTTTGATGGTCGAGTTCTTCATTGATTTTTTTGAAAGTATCTTCCAGCTCTCTATAACTATTCTCCAAAGTTTCTAGGTTATCACGGTCATCTTCTCCCTCAATCTCTTTTATCAAGGAATCTTTCCGCTCAGTTGGTAGAGTACCTTTTCTAATTTCTTCTTTTAAACGTTTTTGAATTTCAGCGACCGCACCTGTGTTCTCTTTTGTAGAAGTATCTTGAGACTGTTCCGAGCTCTCCTTAGTCGGAGGAACTACCTTGTTTTCATCTTTCGATTGATTTTCTTTTTCCTTCCTTTCTTGTTCCATATGCTGCTTTTCATGGTGTTCTAGTAAGTCTAGATGAAAATCATTATCTATCGAAAGCAAGCTTCCTGTATCATTCGCCTGTTCGATTTTCTGCTTATATGCTGCTTTTTTATCTGCAGGAAGGTCACTTTCCGCTAGCTCTTTTATTAATTTTTCTTTTGCATCTTTCAAAGTTTCTCTAGCTGGCTCTGTTTTTTTATTATTTTCAGAAGAAGTTTCTTTGTTTTCTCCTGCCTTATCCTTAGATGAAGTTTGTTCAGTGACCTTAGCACTATTTGTGGGTGCACTCGAGCTCATCTCACCAGCATGAGCAACACTCCCCATAAAGAAGCTAGCTACTAGTACACTAGCTACTCCTACACTAAATTTACGAATGGAATAACGCATTCTTCGTTCATGATTTGATTTAAACATATCTATATCCTCCACGATTTTAATTAACTACAGTATATCCTGCCAATATGAATTGTATATGAAATTTGCTATATTATTTTCGCTATCCTTTCATTCTTCCATTAGGAATGATAACTTCTTGCAGTAATTTCTCTTCTTCTGCTATTCTTTGATAAAGAATAACCGCATAGACAGGAAAAATAAAGATAAAAGTTACGTAAGAATGACTCACCAAAGCTAAACCAACTAGCTCAGGGAGAACATTTAAAAAGTAATTGGGATGTTTCACAATTCGAAAGAGAGGATGATCTACATATTTGTGATTATTGACAAGCATAAGCTTTACTGTCCAAATATCTCCCAACAAGTGAATGACCAGCAATAACATCAACATGGAAAAAATAAGCAAAACTAAACCAACCATGCTCATGCCATCAAACCTTGTCTTGTGCACCATTGCTTCAACGAAGCAAGAGAGATAGAAGACAATATGAGCCATCGTTAATCGTTTTGTATTCTCAACTCCAAATTCTTTCCCGCCATTGCTAAGGATTCGTTTTTCATTCTCCATCGAACGTTTTAAAAAAATCAATCGAACGAGGAAGGTTAACAAAATAATCGCTAATACCATACCAGTATCCTTTCTTTTTTCTATATTTAAAATAATATTCTCATGTTAAACCTATGTGAACTTTAGCAAAAAAGAACGGAGAGATTTCCGTTCTTTTGCTTTATACAATTAATCTGCTTGCAAGCAAATTTTAAATTCCATTCCCTGTTCATAAGGGAGAAAACTATAGGACATTTGATAACTTTCTAGGATGTTATTCACGATATAGAGTCCCAAACCAGACCCTTCAGACTTGTCTGTAACAACTTGAGAGTGGTAAAAAATATCAAACAAATGATTCAACTCTTCTTGATTAAGAGGTTGGCAGGTATTTTTGATAGAAAGATAGCCATCTTGCTCGGATAGGATTACGCGCCCATTTTTATCTGAATATTTAATTGCATTACTAATCAGGTTTGTCAAAACCTTATCCAATGCCTTGAGACTCATGATGACCCTAGTAGCATCTGTCAATTGATTTTCAATTTCTATTCCTCTTGAGCGTGCTAATTCCTGATAGCGAGATAAAACATCCGTCAAAACAGTCTGGACTATCAAGGTCTCGCTACACTCTGTCCACTCTTGGAACTTAGAGGACTCCAAAACTTCTTCGAGCAAGTGACTCATTTGATCAATTTGATCGATACTCTTTGCTATATACTTAGGGTGGTCTTTATAATCTCCAACATTGTACTGCATATTCTCTAGAATAATTCGAAGACTGGCTAAAGGGGTTTTCAACTCATGTGACGCTCCACGAACAAAAGAAACTTTCTGCTTTTGCAACCTGATGATCCGTTCATTTCTCCTCTCAGATTCATCAATGACTGTCAGCAAGTTTTCATACACATCATTGATTTGCTTTCCAACTTCCCCAACTTCATCCTTTCGCGTTTCATCAAAGCGAATATCATGATCCAACTCCTGCATCTTACCTGTAACCTTTGAGATATAAAAGAGAGGCTCCAATAAACGTTTCGTATAGAAGTAGGAAAAGAGAAAAGCAAATACAAGCGTTGCTAGAAAGGTATAAGGGAGATAGAGAAGCATAATCCGTGTTGCCTCTTTATAAATATCCACACCTTGAATAAATTGAATGGTTA
The DNA here is from genome assembly GCF_054445985.1 of Streptococcus sp. 517s. Lineage (NCBI taxonomy): Bacteria > Bacillati > Bacillota > Bacilli > Lactobacillales > Streptococcaceae > Streptococcus > Streptococcus sp. 517s. The sequence continues at coordinate 1,789,121 of NZ_CM136847.1, forward strand.
CCTTTTTACCATCAACTGTCGTAATCTGACGGTCAATCGTTACGATATAGTTAGTGGGACTGCCTTCCTTTATTTCCAAGTCATGCACAAGGGAAATTCTCTTGTCCAGTACATCATCTTTCAAATGGGCAGAGATGCGAAGAGACTTCGAATAGGACTCCAGCAAGCTAGGCAGTTCATGAAAATTTTTGCCTTCTAAGTACCTGCTCATAATAGTCGCACTCTCATTAAACTTCTCACCCTCTTGCTGAATGTAATAAAAAGGAAAGGTCAGATAGATCGCAATGTGGATGACCAAAGCAATTGCACCTAAAAGCGAAAAACTTCTTAAAAATGATTTGGTTAATAATTTAGGGTTTTTTATCATAAGCTAATTTTATATCCGGCATTTTTCACTGTTACAATACAATCCAGATCCAACTTCTTACGAAGATTTCGAATGTAAACATCAACTACTCTATCAAGAGGCAAATCTGCAAAATCATTTGAGATAGACTCGAGTATCTGCTCTCTACTCAAGACCTGGTTCTTATGTTGGATCAAACATTTTAAAACCAACAATTCTTTTGGCTTAATTGCAACCTCCTCGTTCTTGACTCGAGCTTGGTAAGATGTGAAATCCACTGTCACATCTTGATAATGCCAAATATCCCCCACAACATAGTAACGCCTAAGCAGGGCTTGAATACGCTTGACTAGGAGCACTAGTGAAAATGGTTTTGTCACATGATCATCAGCATAAAGGTCAAATACCTGCATCTGAGTTTCCTCATCTCCGAGCGCACTTAAGACGATTACAGGAATATCATGATTTCCATTAATTTCTTTTAACACCTCAAATCCACTCCGCTTTGGTAACATCAGATCCAAGACCATCAGATGAATAGGGAACTCATGAAATTTATCCAAAGCCTCCTGCCCATCCTTTGCTAGAATAACATGATAGCCTTCTTCTCTCAAAAAAGCAGCTACCCCCTCTCTAATCATATCCTCATCATCTACAACTAAAATGTTCATCTATTCCCCTTCTTAACCTATCTAAAATTCACTCTTTTGCTAGGTTTACATTATTTTCATTTCATACGCAAAAAAAGAAACAGGGCTCTATTGAAATGGTGGAAATTTCAGGAAACTCTGCTCTTTTTCATTCTATACAAATCTTAATATCTATTCTTATTATAACCAATATTTACATATTGTCAACTTGTTTCCTTTGGTTTCATAAAAATAAATACAAAAAAATCAGGATTGCTCCTGATTCTCCATTTTTAAGCAATATCAAATTTTAGTTGGCCAGCTTTGACACCGATTTTGAGAGTTTTGCCTGCTACCAGTTCTCCCTTGAGAAGGAGTTCTGCCAACTTGTCTTCCACTTCTGTTTGCAGGGTTCTGCGAAGTGGGCGAGCTCCCATTTCTGGATCATAACCTTGGCTTGCTAGTAACTTCAACGCTGAAGCTTGCAGTTTCAAGTCGATGCCTTTCTCTGCTAGGCTAGCAATCAATGGTTTAACCATAATCTTAACGATTTCCTGCATGTGTTCGCTATCCAAGCTGTGGAAGACCACCTTTTCATCAATACGGTTGATAAACTCTGGTCGATAAGTTTTTTTCAACTCTTCAAAGATGCGTTTTTCCATATTTTCCTGGTCAAAACGAATATCTTTGGCTCCAAAGCCGACCGTCTTGTCATCACGAAGGGCTGTCGCACCAAGGTTTGACGTCATGATGATAATGGTGTTTGAGAAGTCAACCTTGCGTCCCTTGCTATCTGTCAAGACACCGTCGTCCAAAACCTGCAAGAGAACATTAAAGATATCTGGGTGGGCCTTCTCTACCTCATCAAAGAGGAGAACGGAGTAAGGTTTGTTGCGAACCTTCTCAGTCAACTCCCCACCTTCTTCGTAGCCCACATAGCCCGGAGGAGCTCCATTGAGACGGCTAGCTGCGAATTTCTCCATATACTCACTCATATCAAAGCGGATAAGGGCTGATTCGTCATCAAAGAGGACTTCTGCCAGAGCCTTTGCCAATTCGGTCTTACCGACTCCTGTCGGCCCTAGGAACATAAAGGAACCAATCGGACGCTTGTGACTACGAATTCCTGACTGGTTGCGGCGAATCGCACGACTAATACTTGAAACAGCTTGATCTTGACCGATGACACGTTTGTGTAGTTCAGCTTCAAGATTTAGATACTTCTTAGCATCAGTCTGAGTCAGTTTTTGAACTGGAATCCCTGATAAACGACTCAAAGTCGTCAAAATTTCAGATTCTGTTACCAAGTCTTTATAGACAGGGACTTCCTGCTCTTTTGCTATTAACTGGGCAGCTTGTTTCCACTTGCCATCCATCAAGGCCTTGTCAGCTGGACTCAAGCCGGATTCGTCTGCTTTCACATGCTTGGATTTGTTTTGCACTGTTGCTGCCGCTTCATCTAAAAGGTCGATAGCAGAGTCTGGTAAGTGACGACTGGTCAAGTAACGATGCGCCATCTTGACAGCTGTTTCAACAGCTTCATCTGTGATTTGCACACGATGGTGTTTCTCATAGGTAGCCTTCAAACCTTGCAAAATAGTCATACTGTCAGCTAGACTTGGCTCTTCAATCGTCACTTTTGCAAAACGACGAGAAAGAGCTGCGTCTTTTTCAATGTGTTTTTGGTATTCTTCCTGAGTGGTTGCACCAACTGTTCTCAAAGTTCCACGAGCCAAGGCTGGCTTCAAGATATTGGCCGCATCCAGAGTCGAGTCAATACCGCTACCAGAACCCATGATGGTGTGAAGTTCATCGATAAAGAGGATCACTTTGCCGTCTTCCTCGATATCCTTGATGATGTTGTTCATGCGCTCTTCAAAGTCACCACGGAAACGTGTTCCTGCAACGACATTCATCAAATCAAGCTCTAGAACGCGCATCTTTGCCATTTCAGCTGGTACATTCCCACTAGCAATACGCTGGGCAAGCCCAAGTGCCAGAGCTGTTTTCCCGACACCCGCATCTCCAACCAAGACAGGATTGTTCTTGGTCTTCCGACTCAAAATCTGAATCATACGCGAAATTTCCTTGTCACGACCGATAACTGGCTCTAACTTGCCAGAGCGCGCTTGCTCCGTCAGGTCATGCGTGTAATCCTCTAGACCACCACTTTGAGCTTGAGGCATGCCCATCATATTGGCCATGGAATTTTGCTTGTCAGTTACTGTGCGATGACGTTGACGCAAAGCCTTGAGATCTTCTCTTGTCCATCCTGCACGTTCTTCTAGATTGCGACGAAGAGCAGCAATTCTGATCTGATCTCTCTGGTCTTCATAAGAAAAGCCTGCTCTCTCCAAGATGCGAGTTGCCAAGGCATTGCCGTCATGCAAGATCGCATAGAGGACATGTTCTGTCCCTAGCACCTTTGCGTGGACCACTGAGGCTACATACTCTGCTTCTGCAAAGAGGACCTCCAAACGATGGGAAAAGGGCAATTCCGTAAAGGTTTCGTCTTGGCTATAGTCCGTTTCAGTCAGTTCCAACGCAACCTCTTCTAAACGGTCCATTTCATAAGGATAATCATTTAGAGTCGCACCTGCCACACTGTAACTGTGATTGGACATGGCAATCAATAAATGCCAAGACTCTAGATAACGAGCTCCAAAATGGCTCGCAACCATGTAGGCACTCTCGATACATTCATTCAATGCTTTTGAATAGTTCATATTACTTCTCTTTTCTATCTACCTCTTGTAATAGCTGTCGGAGCATATTGGCACGGACAACTGAGGATTCTTCTCCTAGGACACGATCTGTTGCTACTGAAGTCAGCAAGGTCATTTCCTGCTTGGTCATCAAGTCCTGCTCCACCAAAAGCTGGAGAATATCCTCATAAATCTCCTGACTAACTCGCTCACCAATCGAGTAAAGCAAATCGCGGAGCATCTCATGATGACTGGAAAATTCAATCCGCCCTATTCGAATGTAGCCTCCGCCACCACGCTTGCTCTCAACCAAGTAACCTCTGCTTTCCGTAAAGCGGGTCTTGATGACATAGTTGATCTGGCTCGGTACAACCTGAAAGGTATCTGCTAACTGGCTCCGTTGCAATTCCACGATACCAGATTGGTCTAAAATAGCCTTGATATAGGCTTCGATATGATCTGATGTATTTTTAAATCTCATAGTAAATCAAACTCCTTCTTTGAACCTTGACTATCTTTGACTATACTATCATTTAACACTCTATAAGTCAAATTTTTAAAGCTCAGCCCTTGAAAATACTGACTTTCTTTAAAAACATTTAGGCATTAAATCGCCTTAGTTTTTCTTGAAAGTCCCTAAAAAAGTCCACAAAAAGAGCCCTGAAAAGGGCGTAATATTGACGAGTTCAGCAGGCAAGAAACTAGCACGGTCAGACGTGCTTTTTATCTACAAAAAATGGTAGGCATCCTCGTACTAATGGGTACTCAAAAACCTACCACTTACTTAAGTTATAGTATATTTTGACTATTATTCAATTTTCCTAAACACAAAAATTAATGAGTTTAAGAGAAAGATGACTTGATACCAGTTATAGTATAGGATCTTTTTTACTTTAGATACTTACTCATACATGTTCCATTACCTTTATTGGCTTTAAAAACATCATTTTCTCTAGTTCTTCTATCAGTAACAACAAGGTGAAGTGGATCTAATAAAAAAACTAGATATTTTTCTCCTTCCAAAATTACAAATACCCTAAATGATGTTGACTTATCTAACTCGTTAGTCCTAAGTTTAATCTTATTTATGTTTGTTATTGAAAATTCTCTAGTTAAATATAGTTTGAAAATTCTCTCTAGACGCAACTGAGCTGTTTCAGTTAGAGAAAAATAGTCAGTCTCATCCATGTCATGTTCATTTAATTTTTTTAAATCTGGCCAAAATAAATTTATATTATTTACAAAATTTTGAACAACATCTTCTTTTAGAAAATTAGTAAATTGATCTTCTGGATATAGTTTATATTTTGAATGTTTCGACTTTATTACGTCACTTGAATACAGTTCAAATTCTCTAGGTTTTTCAGGCTTTAAAGGATCGCTTTCAATGCTATTTTCTGGCTCTATATTTGTTTTCTTACTACTCTTACTTTGAATTGGATTACTATCAAGCAGATTGGATAATTTCTTTGTACTCATTTGCAATATCTTCCATAGAAATAGGAGTAGAATTTCCTTTTTCTATTGCTTCCTTCCAGCTTCTATCTTCGTGGCTTCTATCAACAAGTGCAAAGTCAGATTTTTTCACTATCATGCTTCCAACATCATTTATAAAATTATTAATTTCTATGTCAATAGGTCCATCTCCAAAATCATATTCCTTAGCGTGATACTCACCGTTTTTATTTTTTTGATAAACATCTCTAATAACGGGCCCATATGTCCATGCTTCAAAATTCCCTTTAAATAAGTATTTAGGGAAGTCGTGATTTTCCTCTTTTACTCCAATTTCATCTCTACCTGAATATGTACCAGCGTAAAAAGCAAATAGAAAATATAAACTTTTCTGTAATTTCAATGGAGATAATTCAGAAAACTTATATAAAAGATGTTTTATTAAAACATCAACACTATCAAAATAGTATTCCTTATTCATATTTAACTCCTTATAGGTAAACAAAAAAAACACAAGTACCACATCTGTCACCTGCGTTTGTTTTTTGTTATTAAATTGATTAAATCATATAACCATTCTCAATATAACTTTTTTTCAGCTTTTTGTCAATGATTTTAATCTTTTTTTGTGAACAAAATATGTTTATTTAGCTTTATTTTATTTAATTTAAACCTGAAATTCTTTTTTTTTAATTTGAACACCTTAAAAGCCCCTAGTTTCTTTTCTAAGGGCCTTTATTTCGTCATTAGTTTTTATCTTTATATATCAATAATGCTCCTTCTCGATAACTACGAGCAAAATCTAGTAAGATTTCACTTTTGAGACGGTCATACTCTGTTTTATCAATATCCAGTAAGCTATATAGTTCTTTTAAAGTATGCTTTTGTTTTTGGGAAACAATAAATAAATTATAAAATATACCACGTTTCTTTTCGTCTAGGCCACTACTATAAGAGTCTATCATTTTGACCATCTCGATAGCTTTGGTTTCAAATGCGCCTGGAGTATCTCTAAGATTGGCTAACTTCTTCAGCGACTTGTAACTTTTCAAAAAATGATATGCTCTTTTTGCTGTTTCTGTGTTGTCTACGTCCATTTCATACTACCCAACTCATTGAAAAAATTCTCTCCAGAAAGGATTTTCACTATCAAAACTGAACAACAGCTCTCCTCTAACATCTATCTTATCAATCCACCAAATTTTTGATTCTTCATTATTTTTGTAAAAATCACTGTATCCTTCAATATTAGACTCTGAAATAAGAACTTTATCCATTCCATCGGATGAACTTGGTTTATCGCATTTCATTAAGTCGTTATTTAACATCATTCAGGCTCTTTCTATCATCTTAGTCAAATAATGTGACCATATTTTTATTTTAAGATACTTGTGGAAAAACTTCATCCCATATATCCACTAAACTTTTACCATTAAAAACTTTAGCTTCCATAGCTTCATCAATCGTATTAAACTGCTGACCTTCATAATCATAACCAACTACACAAATGCTGGATAAGAAACAAGCACCTCGGCCATTAACATTAAATTCAAGATCTGTGTCTAAATATTTTTTAATTTCTTCTTTTTTCATCACATCACCATACGTCAATTATATCACTTTTTATCTATAAGAATTTCCATTTATAGACAAAAAGGGCGCTGGTAAAGGATAATCTTCACCAACTCCCTATTTTTCTACCTATCTAAGCCTAATTCTGCTAATATTTGCCGTTTGTAGGCAATCTTTTGAACTTCCTTGTCTTCGTCTTCAGACCAATCTAGTTTAATTTCTGAAACAATTTGCCCAGGGCGATTTTTCAAGATATAAATGCGGTCGCTAAGATTGAGGGCCTCTTCGATACTATGCGTGATGATGAGGGTCGTCAGCTGCAACTGCTTATGAATCTCCAGATACCAAGCATGGAGCTCCATCTTAGTCATTTCATCCAAGGCACTAAAGGCCTCATCCAAGAGAAAGAGCTTGTGCCCGAAAAGGTAGGTCCGAAGCAAGGCCACACGCTGACGCATCCCACCACTGAGCTCATGAGGATACTTATCCCGTACGGCTGTCAGCTGGAAGGTCGCAAGGATTTCGTCCGCTCGGGCAATAGCTTCTGTCTTATCAACCTTTTGAATCAAGAGGGGCAGGATAATATTGCCAAGGACTGTCTTATGCTCCAAGAGGAGATCCTTTTGCAACATATAACTCACGCGCCCCTTGGGATTCTCCTCGCCATCAAGGACAATTCGCCCTGACTGAACTTCTAAAATCCCAGCGATTAGGTTAAAGAGAGTGGTCTTTCCAACACCACTAGGTCCCAGGATAGAAACTACTTCACCTGACGTCACCTGCAGGTTGATGTCCTCTAAAATCTTTTCATCGCCATAGGCATAACTTACATGTTCAAGTCTAATTTCTGTCATTATTTTACAAATTCGTTAGTGAAGCCTTTGTCTGTCAAATCTTCTTTAAGGATACCATTTTCTTTATCCCATTTGTAGAAGGCATTCCAGCGAGCAGCATCAAATTGTCCCCATTTTTCCTTGTCGCTTGCGTATTCTTTTGATAAGTATTTTTGAGATTCGATAACAAAGTCACGTTTTTCCTTGAGTTCAGGTGCATTCTTGATGAGGATATCTGCAGCTTCTTCTGGGTGTTCCATAGCATATTGGTAGCCTTTTTTGATGGCTTGGATGACTTTACGAGCTTCTTCCTTGTTGTCTTTTAGATAGTCGTTGTTTGCGATGATAACGGGTGAGTAGTAGTCAAACTCCTTGACATAGTCTTTTAAGTACATAAAGTTAGCATCTACGCCTTGAGATTTGGCAAGGATACCATCCCAACCGTAGTAGATCCAAGCAGTGTCAAAGACCCCATTAGCAATCGGTGTGATCGAGTTTGAGTCGTTGTTTGGTACTTTTTCGACCTTCTCAAAGTCTCCACCTTGAGATTCTACCAAGGTTTTCAACATAGCAAGCTCCGTTGGGTCATTCCAGGTTCCGTATTTCTTCCCAACTAAGTCCTTTGGACTGCTGACATTGTCAGATTTACGTGAGATGATTCCAGATGTATTATGTTCAACGATAGCAGCAACGGCAGTAATCCCTGCTCCTTTTTCCAATTTTTTAGCCATGTAGTCTTGGAAATAGATAGCAAATGGTGCCTTGCCATTGATCACCAAGTCAGACGAGCTTTCTTCAGGTGGCAATTTCAAGTCAACATCCACTCCAGCTTCTTTGAAATAACCTTTTTCCTTGGCAACATAAAGCCCTGTGTGGTTAGTATTTGGTGTCCAGTCTAGGATAAAGTCAATCTTTTTGAGTTCTGCTTCTTTGTTGTCCTTAGAAGCAGTTCCTTGGCCACAAGCCACTAGCACGACAGCTACAAGAGCCGTTACAAGCGTTAAAAACACCTTCCATGTTTTTTTCATTTTAATTTCCTCTTTTCTTTTTCTAAAACGCTCTATTTAAGTACGTTTCCATTTAATCACGTATTTTTCACTAATATCGACCAACTTCATACCGATAAGGCTGATAATCGACACCAGAATAATAATGGCAAACATGGTATCATACTGAAACAGTTTCTTGGACTGAATCATATAAACACCAAGACCTTCAAAACCTCCTAGCCACTCGGACACCACGGTTGTGATAAAGGCGTAGGAGACACTGACCCTCAGACCTGCATAAAAGTAGGGTAGGCTGACAGGGATTTTAAAATGCCACAGGATTTGCCAAGGTTTAGCTCGCATCAGACTAAACAAGGTCAGCATATCCTTGTCACAATGCCTAAATCCATCCAAAATACTGACGATGATAGGGAAGGTTGTCGTCAGGATTATCAAGACAATCTTAGGCAAAATTCCATAGCCTAGCCACAAGACCAGGATAGGAGCTATAGCAATGGTCGGAATGGTCTGGACAACCACCATCATAGGGTAAATCAAGTCATTGAGCCAAGTCAGACTGTCCATAAGCACCGCCATGAGACAGGCAATCAAGACTCCTAAGACTAGTCCGAGTAAAGCCACTCTCAAGGTCGCCCAGCTATGGTGCCAGAGAAATTCTCTGTCACGAACAAAGGCCTGGAGAATTTCAAAAGGGGTTGGCAGGATAAACTTGGGTAAAAGTTTGAATATTCCCGCTAACTGCCAGATTGACAAGACTCCTAGAAAACCCAATAGACTAATGTGTCGTCTCAGTATACTTTTCAAGTTTCTCATCGATGCTCAAAATCTCTCCTATATTTATTTTGACATTGGCAAAAACATTATCTGCCTCCTGCCCGGCCACTTCAAGCGCTTCTTTGAGAATACGCATGAGCTCATCAAACTCCCCTTCCAAGACCGTTTCAAATGGTGTCACCACCATGGTCACGGACTGAGCTTGCAGATAAGCAATCACTTGATCGATAATAGCAATTCGATCAATCCCCTGTGATAGGGGCAAAACTTGCAAGGCAATGCTTGCTTTCATAAAAACCTCCTTTTCTCGGTTTTCCTTTTTGACAAAAAGAAAACCCCTTCCATATATGGAAAAGGTGCAGAATTCGGCTAAGTATCGTTCCCTACGCTGGCATTACCCAGATCAGGTGCGGTCGAAGTTTAACACTTCCTCTCAGACTGTACACAGACTCCCATATCTTATATGGACATATAGTAACGCAAATACAAGGAAAAGTCAAGGAAACTGCTTACAGAAAATCTTGAAAAAGAGTTTGAAGACAACTGCTTCAAACTCTATCATAGTTTTCTTATTTAGCCTCGTACCAGGTTGCCCCTTCATTTTCATCTGCAATAAGGGGAACACTGAGTTGGATGGCTTCTTCCATGGTTTGTTTCACCAGTACTTTGACGGCTGCTAGTTCTGATTTCGGAACCTCAAGGACGATTTCATCATGCACTTGCAACAGCATCTTGGTCTGATAACCACCTTCAACTAGAGCCTTATCCAGCTGAATCATAGCAATCTTAAGAATATCTGCTGCTGAGCCCTGGATAGGAGAGTTAATGGCTGTACGCTCTGCAAAACCACGAATGTTGAAGTTGCGCGAATTGATATCCGGCAACTCACGACGACGCTTGAAGAGGGTCTCTACATAGCCCTTATCACGCGCCTCACGCACCACCTCATCCATGTAGTTTTTAATACCTGGGAAGCGTTCAAAGTAAGTGTCAATGTAGGCTTTTGCTTCCTTACGGCTAATGCCCAGATTATTAGACAAGCCAAAGTCTGAAATCCCGTAAACCACTCCAAAGTTTACCGCCTTGGCATTACGACGGTCGTTTGGAGTCACATCCTCAGGGCGTTCAATTCCAAAGACCCGCATGGCCGTCGAGGTATGGATATCGGCTCCCTCTTGGAAGGCCTTAATTAAGTGCTCATCCTTAGAAATATGGGCCAAGACGCGCAATTCAATCTGTGAATAGTCCGAGCTGAGTAGCACGCTATCCTCCCACTCAGGTACAAAGGCCTTACGAATGAGACGGCCTTGTTCCAAACGAACAGGGATATTTTGGAGGTTCGGATCCACACTAGACAGACGCCCCGTCTGAGTCAAATCTTGCACGTATCGCGTGTGAATCTTGCCATCATCCAAAATCCAATCCTGCAAACCAATCACATAGGTAGACTGGACCTTAGCAATCTGACGGTAGTCTAGAATTTTTTTAACAATCGGTGCAATAGGAGCCAATCGCTCTAGCACATCCACCGCTGTCGAGTAACCAGTCTTGGTTTTCTTAGTGTATTCTAGAGGAAGTCCCAGTTTTTCAAAGAGAAGTACGCCCAACTGTTTAGGGGAGTTGATATTAAATTCCTCACCAGCCAGTTCGTAAATCTCTTGGGTGAGTTGCTCAATGACGACCTCATTTTCAGCCTGCATCTCAAGCAGGGTTTCTTTTTTGACCTTGATACCAGCAATTTCCATCTTAGCAAGGACAAAAGCCAGAGGTTGCTCCATGTCATAGAGGAGATCTAACTGCCCATGTTCACTGAGTTTTTCAAGTAAAACCGGCTCTGTTTCAACCAATACTGCAACCTTACGAGCCAAATGATCCAAGAATTTCTCTCTCTCAGGGATAGCTTTCTTGACACCCTTACCATAGAAAGTATCATCATCAGCCAAATAAGTCTGGCCATAGAGATTCGCAATAGTTGAGATTTCATTGTTCTCGACTGTTGAGAGTAAGTATTTGGCCAAGCGACTGTCAAAAGCAGGGGCCTGCAGGTTCAAGCCCAAGCGATTTAAAAGAACCTTCGCTTTCTTAAAGTCATACACTTTCAGAGGTGTTTTTTCTAAAAATTCCTTGAGAATCGGCTCCTGCAAGAGCTCAAGTTTGTCTGTAGCGTAAAGTTTATCCCCGCAGGACCAGGCAAAACCAACCAAGTCATCTGTATGGTAGTTCTCACCAAAGAGTTCAAAGTGGAAGATAGAGTCTGCGCTCAGCATGTCTTGACTGACTTGGTCAACGATAGTGAAGTCCAAGCTCTCAGGCGCATCCTTCGACGAAATATTTAAAGCTTGTTTGAGCTGTTTGAAGCCCATCTGATCGTAGAATTTTCCGAGATTTTCCACATCTGGACCATTATAAACCAGATCATCTAGTCCAATCTCAATCGGTGCCTGAGTCTCAATGGTCGCCAAGGTTTTAGACAGGAAGGCTTGTTCCTTATCGTTGATGAGATTTTCCTTCATCTTAGAGGACTTCATCCCATCAATATTTTCATAAATACCCTCTAGCGAGCCGTGTTCTAGCAAGAGCTTGATACCCGTCTTTTCACCAATCTTAGTGACGCCTGGGATATTATCTGATTTGTCTCCCATCAGGGCCTTGAGATCAATAAACTGAGCTGGTGTGAGGCCCATTTTTTCCATGAGGTAATCTGGCGTAAAGGCCTCAAACTCAGCCACACCTTTCTTGGAAATCTCGACCACCGTATGCTCGTCCGTCAACTGGATCAAATCCTTATCTCCGCTAACGATTGTCACATCAAAAGAATCCTTCTCAGCCAAACGACCTAGGGTCCCGATGATATCATCCGCTTCATACTGGGCCAACTCATAGTGGCGAATCCCAAGATGGTCTAACAACTCACGAATGAAGGGAAATTGCTCACGAAACTCATCTGGAGTTTTAGCACGTCCACCCTTGTAGTCTGCATACATCTCTGTTCGGAAAGTCGTCTTACCTGCATCAAAAGCTACCAAAACATGACTGGGCTCAACCCGCTCTAAGACATGATTCAACATGAGTTGAAAGCCATAGATTGCATTGGTATGAAGACCATTAGCATTTTTAAACCGATCCAACTGCCGACAAAGTGCAAAAAAGGCCCGAAAAGCAACAGAAGATCCATCAATTAATAATAATTTTTTCTTGTCCATACACCCATTATAAAGGAAAGCAGGGAAAAATACCATTGAGAAGAATAGGAAAATGGTGGAGAAACTCTCTCTTTTTGTCTACTTTCTGTACCCTAGATTCTAGCTCCATTACTATCCACCCGATAGCCATCCACAGTAGTATTCACTGCTAAAGCCCCTGAAGCATTGACGTAGTAAGATTTTCCGCCTACCTGGAACCACTGACTAGACTTCATAGCCCCTGAACTTTCCAAATAATACCATGTTCCATTTTCCTTGAGCCATCCTGTCTGCATCTCCCCGGATGCCTTTAGATAGTACCAATGCGAGCCATCCTTTACCCAACCTGTTGACATAGTCCCGTTTTCTTTGAAGTAATACCAACTGCCATTTATTTTCTTCCAACCAGTTGCGAGTTTCCCATTCTCACGGTAATTCCAAATACCGTTTTGCTTCTTCCAACCATTCTCCACCGGTTCTGTTTCCATATACTGGACGTATCTCCTCATTCCACTATAGGACAGGTAACTAAGCCACTTATAACCGTCCTTTTCTACGATTTGATCGTAGCTAACATTTTCACCAGGATAGTAGTAGTCGATAACTTGCGCTGTACTTGACGGCTGGTTTCGAATGGCAGACTTTTGAGTAAACGTATGAATCCCACTAGACGCCAACCCTGACCTGATAGGATTTCCAGTTCTACCACCATTCCCTACCAAATCCTTAAAATGGATAAAGCCTGTCATAGAGCTAGCTTTTACGCTGCGACGATTGTATTTCTCCCTAACTCCATAGTTATACTCTTCGATCTCAATCGTATCTCCTGATACATTTGATACCCAGGCCACGTGCCCATAATAACCTTCTGTCGACCAAGCAATTGAACCAATTTCAGGTTTGCTATCCACACGGTAGCCTTCTCGCCTTGCACGATGTCCCCATTCATTTGCATTTCCATAGGCAGGAGGAATCTCAAAGCCATTTACACTACTCAAACGAAAGGCCGCAAAAGACGTACACTGGCGAGAATACATCCGCCACTGATCGATTTCAACACTACCATTTTTGTAGTGAAGCGGGTAGTCATCACCACGCGCTACACTGTCAGCCTGAACCGATTCTCCACCAAATAAAAAGGTACTTGTAACGAACAAAGTAGCCAGTCCTAAACCTAACTGAGTATATCTACTCTTCTTAACTCCTGATTTTAAAAACATCATTCATTCTCCTTAATAATATAAATTTCCGAGGTTACCCTCGTTTATACTATTCGGGAGAAAAAGAAAAAAGTGAGCAAAGCTCACTTCATTTTAGGATTCTTAGTCTAGATAGCGAATCAAGTTCTTTTCTGTCAAGATATCTGAGTAGGTGAAGGATTCAACGTAAACATTGGCTTGTTTGTCTCCTTCAACATCCCCAAATTCAACGATAAATAGAGATGGATAAACCTCAATTAGCTTACCCAATCTATTTTTTTGGCGCTTACGGCCATTTTCCAAAGTCATTTCAACGACTTGTCCCTCATGTGCCTTGATCTCTTCTTTGATTTTTTTCATCTTGGCTACATCTGTAAATGCATCTGACATCTTATGCCTCCCTCTTTGAGATACTTGAAAATTTATTGTATTCTTTTTGGAAAATCAATTCCACCGTTCCACGAGCTCCACTACGGTTTTTCTCGATGATAACCTCAACCTTGTTATTTGGAATTCCTTCCTCTTCTTCACCCGCACGATCGTAGTAGTCGTCACGGTATAGAAAAGCTACGATATCCGCATCCTGCTCGATAGAACCCGATTCACGAATATCAGACAAGACTGGTCTCTTATCCTGACGCTGTTCCACTCCACGAGATAACTGACTAAGAGCAATGACTGGAACCTTTAGCTCTTTAGCTAGAATTTTCAACTGACGAGAAATTTCAGAAACTTCTTGTTGACGATTCTCACGACCAGTCCCTGTGATAAGTTGTAGGTAGTCTATCAAAATCAATCCTAGATTGCCCGTTTCTTGAGCTAGTTTGCGTGAGCGCGAACGAATTTCCGTGATTCGAATCCCTGGCGTATCATCGATATAGATACTCGCGTTGGCTAGGTTCCCTTGAGCAATGGTATACTTTTGCCACTCCTCATCAGTCAATTGACCTGTACGGATAGAATGAGACTCCACCAAGCCTTCGGCCGCCAACATACGGTCTACTAGACTTTCCGCACCCATTTCCAGTGAAAAGATAGCTACCGTCTTATCCAACTTAGTCCCAATGTTCTGAGCAATATTCAAGGCAAAGGCCGTCTTACCAACCGCTGGTCGCGCCGCTAGAATAATTAACTCCTCCTCATGCAGACCTGTCGTCATATGGTCCAAATCTCGATAGCCCGTTGCAATACCAGTTATATCCGTTGTTTGTTGTGACCGAACTTCTAAGTTTCCAAAGTTGATATTTAAAATATCGCGAATGTTCTTGAACCCACTACGATTGGCGTTTTCGCTAACATCAATAAGTCCCTTTTCAGCTTGAGCGATGATTTCATCTGCAGGCTTAGAAGCTTCATAGGCTTGGTTGACAGACTCTGTCAACTTGGAAATCAAGCGACGTAGCATAGCCTTTTCGGCTACGATTTTAGCATAATATTCCGCATTAGCTGAAGTTGGTACAGAGTTGACAATTTCGACAAGATAGGACAGGCCGCCAATATTTTTGAGATCCCCTTGACTATCCAAAATCGTCCGAACCGTCGTCGCATCAATCGCTTCCCCACGATCCGACAAATCTACCATCGCTTGGAAAATCAACCGATGAGCATACTTAAAGAAGTCACGAGAATCAATGTATTCTCGGACAAAAACGAGCTTACTCTCATCTACAAAAATAGCCCCCAGAACAGATTGTTCTGCCAAAATATCCTGAGGTTGAACTCGCAGTTCCTCTACTTCTGCCATCCGACTTTCCTTCCTTTTACAATCTTGTCAAGAAGTTGTAAACTTAACCTTCTTTTACACGAAGATTGATGACACTTGTAACATCTTGATAGATCTTCACTGGTACATCAATCAAACCTACTGCTCGAATTGGTGCTTGCACTTGAATATTGCGTTTGTCAATCTTGATACCAAATTGCTTTTGCAATTCTTCTGCAATCTTCTTGTTAGTGATTGAGCCAAATGTACGGCCATCTGGTCCAACCTTTTCAACAAACTCTACAACCGTTTCTTCTGCTTCAAGCTTAGCTTTGATAGCTTTTGCTTCGGCAATCATTTCAGCATGAGCCTTTTCTTCTGATTTTTGTTTTCCACGCAACTCACCCACTGCTTGAGCAGTCGCTTCCTTGGCCAAATTCTTTTTAATCAGGAAGTTTTGAGCATAGCCAGTTGGCACTTCCTTGATTTCGCCTTTTTTTCCTTTTCCTTTAACATCTACTAAAAAGATTACTTTCATTCTTCTTTCTCCTTTTCCTTTAGTTCGTCCAAGATTAGTTGAGTCAATTTTTCTCCTGCTTCCGACAAACTCATATCCTCGATTTGCGCAGCTGCTAGATTAAAGTGACCTCCACCACCCAGCTCTTCCATAATGCGTTGCACATTGATTTTACTACGACTTCGAGCCGAGATTGAGATAAATCCTTGTGTATTTTTTGCCAGAACGAAGCTGGCTTCAATGCCAGACATAGACAGCATAGCATCGGCAGCCTTACTGATAACAACTGTGTCATAAGTCGTTGAGTCCTTAGCTTGGGCAATCAAGATATCTGAACCTAACTTACGACCTTGTAAAATGAGTTCATTTACCTCACGATACTCTTCAAAATCTGTCGCAGCAATCTCCTGAATAGCAATACTATCACTTCCCCGTGTTCTCAGGTAGCTAGCCACATCAAAGGTCCGACTCGTTACGCGAGATGTAAAGTTCTTGGTATCCAGCATCATTCCAGCCATCAGTACGCTAGCCTGCATACGACTCAAACGATTTTTCTTAGAATTTTGGAACTGAATCAATTCTGTGACCAACTCACTGGCACTACTTGCCCCACTTTCAATATATGTGATGACTGCATTCTCAGGGAAATCCTGATCACGTCTATGATGGTCAATAACAATGGTTTGAGTAAACAAATCATAAAAATCTTTCGATAAGGTCAAAGCCGTCTTGGAGTGATCAACTAAAATCAATAACGAACGGCTTGTAACTAGCTTCATCGCATCTGTAAGAGATAAGAGTTTCGTAGTATCTTCCTTCTTTAAGAACTGGATAGCACGCTCGATATCTGCTGACATTTTATCTGCATCATAGACAGCATAACTGCTCTCAATAATATTACTTGCAAACAACTGCATACCGACAGCAGAGCCCAAGGCATCCATATCTAGATTTTTATGACCGACTACAAAAACCTGGTCAACACTTCGAATCTTATCAGAAATGGCTGTCATCATGGCTCTCGTACGTGTACGAGTACGTTTGATAGACGCAGCAGTTCCTCCACCGAAGTAGACTGGATTCTTGGTCTCATCATTTTCCTTAACCACCACCTGGTCACCACCGCGAACTTCTGCTAAGTTCAAGTTGAGCAAGGCAATTTTCCCTATCTCTTCATGATTTCCATCACCATAAGAAAATCCCATACTTAAAGTTAGGGGTAGCTGCCTCTGTTTTGATTCTTCTCGGAAAGCATCAATAACAGAGAATTTGTCATTCATCAATTCCTCGAGTACTGTGTAATCTGTGAATAAATAAAAACGATCCATCCCCACACGGCGAGAAAACATAGCATACTTACTAGCAAATTCTGAAACAAAATTAGCTACAAAGCTATTGATATGGCTGATATCAGAGTCAGACGTTGCATCCTCCAAATCATCGTAATTATCCACTGAGATGACCCCAATGACTGGACGACTAGTTACCAATTCGACAGTCGCTTCGTACTCCCCAGAAACATCAAAGAAATACAAAACACCCGAAGCCTTGTCCATATGAACAGCATATCGTGTTTCGCCCAAGGTAGCATACGAACCAGGATTCCCAACAGAAGCCTTGATGATGGTTTGAATTAATTCAACATCAATTTCCCCTTCTTCATTCGTCAAAATCAGCTCAGCATAGGGATTAAACCATTCCACTTCGCCACTAGATAAGTCTAATTTCAGAACTCCCACCGGCATTTGATCAAGCAATGTGCTCAAGCTATTTTCGGCTTGGTGATTTACATATTGGATTTGTTCAATTTCGCTCTTTTCATACTGTTTTTTTTGCCATACAAATAAAAGCAAATAAAGCAGTACAAATAAAAACAAAGCAGTGATTGTTACAGCAATATTATGTGAAAAAATAATCAGCAAAGTTAAGATTCCGAAAGTTGCAAGTCCTAGTAAGACCGCAGAAAACGGGATTAAATTATTTTTTTTCATTCTAAACCTCTTGCGCATTATTATATCACAAAAACCCTTAAAAAGCGACCTTTTAAAAGATGCAAGCCCTTCATTTCTCTAACTTCAGACACAAAAAGAGGAGGGAATCATCACCCTCCTACCCACGTGTTCAGAACACTAACACCTAACGTTCTACGATAAGGGCAGTCCCCATCCCTCCTCCGATACATAGAGTTGCTAACCCAGTTTTAGCATCACGTTTCATCATCTCATGTACCAGCGTTACTAGGATACGGCAACCAGAAGCCCCAATTGGGTGACCAAGAGCAATGGCGCCACCATTGACGTTGACAATATCTGTGTTGAAACCAAGTGTTTTACCAACTGCACAAGCCTGGGCAGCAAAGGCTTCATTTGACTCAATCAAGTCAAGATCATCAACTGTCAAATTGCCTTTTTCAAGCGCCTTGCGAGTCGCATAAATCGGTCCACATCCCATCATCTTAGGGTCCAAACCTGCACTTGCATACGAACGAATATGGGCAATCACTGAAAGTCCTAATTCTTCAGCCTTTTCAGCACTCATGACCAAGATAGCTGCTGCCCCATCATTGATGCCTGAGGCATTTCCCGCTGTAACAGAACCGTCTTTTTTGAAAACAGGACGTAGCTTAGACAGACTCTCCAAGCTAGCATCCTTTCTAGGAAATTCATCTGTATCAAAGATGATAGGATCGCCTTTGCGTTGAGGAATAACCACCGGAACAATCTCTTCCTTAAAGCGTCCAGATTCTATAGCCGCTACTGCTCGTTTTTGTGATTCCAAAGCAAGAGCATCTTGATCATCCCGGCTAATACCATATTCTTCGGCCACATTTTCAGCTGTAATTCCCATATGGTATTCGTTAAAGGCATCAGACAAACCGTCCTTAATCATGGTATCTACCACTTTTGAATCTCCCATACGGCCACCCCAACGGAAACTTGGCAAAACGTATGGAGCCTGACTCATGTTTTCTGCACCACCAGCTACGATAATATCTGCATCGCCACATCGAATCGCTTGAGCAGCCAACTGCACTGCCTTCAAACCGGAACCACAAACCTTATTGATGGTAAAGGCTGGTGTAGATTCCGGAAGTCCCGCATGAATGCTCATTTGGCGAGCCACATTTTGCCCTAAACCAGCGCCTAGGACATTCCCCATAATCACTTCGTCTACTAGCTCTGGTTTGACATTGGCTTTTTCTAAAGCACTCTTAATAACCAAAGCTCCCAAATCAACAGCTGAAACATTCTTCAAACTTCCTCCAAAGGAGCCTATTGGAGTTCGCACTGCCGAAACAATCACCACGTCTTTCATAACTGCCCCCATCTATACCTCTTATAATGATGCAATACAAAAGTGGTTTACACTGGTGTAAACCACTTTAAAAATTCTATTTTATGATTCTTTCACTTCTAACAAACCAACTTCACCATCTTCACGGCGATACAAAACATTAGTTGTTTGATCTTCTACATCTACATAGATAAAGAAATCATGTCCCAATAAATCCATTTGAAGAAGCGCTTCTTCTAAATCCATTGGCTTCAAATCAATTTGTTTTGAACGAACGACTTTGGGTTGCACAACATCTGCATCTTCAACTAGAGCATCTGTAAAGAGTTGACTTGTCGCAACTTTATTTTTATTCTTACGTTCGATTTTAGTCTTATTTTTACGAATCTGACGTTCAATTTTATCTGTTACAAGATCGATAGAACCATACATATCTTGAGAAACATCTTCTGCACGAAGAGTAATAGATCCAAGTGGAATTGTTACTTCAACCTTTGCTGTTTTCTCACGGTAAACTTTCAAATTCACACGTGCATCCAACTCTTGCTCTGGTTGGAAATACTTTTCGATCTTTTCGAGTTTAGAAACTACATAATCACGAATTGCTTCTGTTACTTCTAGGTTTTCACCACGGATACTATATTTAATCATATAAGTACCTTCTTTCTAAACATTTTTGTTTTTCTAAGTATATTATAACGCTTTCATTTTCATTTTGCAAATTTTTTCCTCATCTTACAAGGGAAAAAGTTTTAACTTCCAAAGCACCTGCTTCTTCCAAAAGTCGTTTTACACGATTCACAGTTGCACCTGTTGTATAGATGTCATCAATCAGCAAAATCTTCTCAGGAAGTGAGTTCCCATCTTTAATAAAAAATGGAATTTCAGTAGCTAACCTTTCCAAACGGCTTTTAGAAGAACTAGCCCTCTCTTCTCTTTTTCCTAATATATCTTTAAAAGAAAAGCCTGCTGCCTCAACCAAACCCTCAACTTGATTAAATCCCCTCTCAAGTAATCTTTTAGAACTTAGGGGAATTACAACAAATTGATAACCTCTATACTTTTTCAGCTCCTCAGCAAGAACGGAAGCAAAAACTTTTCTAAGCAAAAAATCTCCATCAAACTTATATCGACTGAAAAAGTCTTTCATAGCTTGATTATAGGTGAAAATAGCCTTATGATCAACGTGAACTACTTCTTTACACCAAAATTTACAATCTTGACACTGAGTTGACAATCCTATTTTCATACAGCTTGGACAATATTTCTCACCAATCTTCTCAAAACTCGAAGCACAAGCTGAGCATAGATAACTGCAGTCGTGCTTCAAAAGGAAGAGGCTACTAAAAGTTAACTCCCCCTTTATAGTCTGGCCACATAGTAAACAGTTCATAACCCCGCCTCCTTGTTCATTTGTTTGATTTCCTTGATTGCCTTCTTGATGGAAGCATTTAATCCATCATGAAAGAAGAGCAACTCACCAGTTGGTCTGTCCATACTACGCCCAACTCGACCACCAATCTGAATCAAACTAGACTTGGTAAAGAGACGATGATTAGCTTCTACTACGAAAACATCCACACAAGGGAAGGTAACCCCGCGTTCCAAGATTGTCGTACTAATCAGTATTGTTAGTTCTCCATCTCGAAAAGCTTGCACCTGCTCTAATCGGTCTTCTGTGACAGAAGACACAAATCCGATATTCTCATTCGGGTACTGCTCCTTCAAGATTTCTTTTAGTTTTTCGCCTTTCTTAATCTCTGATGCAAAAATCAGCAAGGGATAACCTGTTCTTCTCTGTTTCTCAATAGAGGTCTTTAACTTAGCTGACAATTGATTTTTCTCTAAACAGCGATTAAAATCTGATAGCCAGACTGGCTTAGGAATAATCAAAGGATTTCCATGAAACCGTCTCGGCAAGCTCAACCTTTTTAATTCTCCTGTGCGAACCTTCCTATCTAACTCATCTGTAGAAGTTGCTGTAAGGAATATCCTTACTCCATCCTCCTTTACACTATTCTTTACAGCATAGTAAAGCATAGAGTTGTCAACATAAGGAAAGGCATCTACCTCATCCACTATTAGCAAATCAAAAGCATGATAAAATTTTAATAACTGATGAGTCGTTGCAACTACTAGGGAAGTTCGAAAATAGGGCTCTGATTCGCCATGAAGCAGTGCTATCTCACAAGCAAAGTCATTCTGCAGTCGCTTATACAGTTCCAAACAAACATCAATTCGAGGATTGGCCAAACAAACTGCTCCACCATCATCAATCACTTTGGCTACAACTTGATAAATCATCTCTGTCTTTCCAGCACCTGTCACAGCATGAACTAAAGTCGGTTCTTTCTTTTCGACTGCTCGAATCAACCCCTCTGATACCTTTTCCTGAAAAGGGGTTAACTGACCACGCCATTTGAGAACATCTTGCTTAGGAAAATTTTCCTGCAGAAAATAGTATAAATCTTGATCACTCCTAACTCGCTTCATCAGCAAACACTCCCTGCAATAGTAGGCGCCAATAGGCAAATACCATTCTTCTAGAATCGAACTATTACAACGTTGACAAAACAGTTTCCCCTTCTCTTTTCTCATTGCTGGCAGTTTCACTGCTACCTGTCGTTCTTCTTCAGTTAATTCTTTCTCAGTAAACAAGCGACCGAGGTACTTTGGATTTACTTTCATACTTTAATATTCGTAAAAATCTAGCGATTTAGGTATTTTTTTAGTACAATTAAATCATGGAATTTAGAACAATTAAAGAGGATGGGCAGGTCCAAGAAGAAATTAAAAAATCCCGTTTTATCTGCCATGTCAAGCGTATTTATAGCGAAGAAGAAGCCCGTGACTTCATCACTACCATCAAAAAAGAACACTACAAAGCCACCCATAATTGCTCTGCTTTTATTGTAGGGGAACACAGTGAAATCAAGCGTACGAGTGATGATGGGGAGCCTAGTGGAACTGCTGGAGTCCCTATGCTCGGTGTCTTAGAAAATCATAATCTTACTAATCTCTGCGTAGTAGTGACCCGCTACTTTGGGGGAATTAAGCTAGGAGCTGGTGGTTTAATCCGTGCTTATGCAGGTAGTGTGGCCTTGGCTGTCAAAGAAATTGGCATTATTGAAATCAAAGAGCAAGCTGGTATAGCCATTCAAATGTCTTATGCTCAGTATCAAGAATATGGCAATTTTCTTAGAGACCATCATCTCGTGGAGCTCGAGACAAGCTTTACAGATCAAATCAATACAATGATTTATGTTGACAAAGAAGAGAAAGAAAATATCAAAGCTGCTCTTGTGGAGTTTTTTAATGGAAAAATCACTTTAACTGATCAAGGTTTACGAGAAATTGAAGTTACTGTAAACTTAGTGTAAACGAAGAAGAAATTATGGCTTTTGGGAAATTTATTCAAGGACTTGCTGGAAACTTTAGCGAGGAAAACAAATAGACTCTTATCAAATAATATGGTCAATATCTACTAGAGAATGAAGAAATTCAAAGTGGGTATAAACTTATTCGGGATTCAATCATCTTTACAAATATTCGTATCATCTTTACAGATAAGCAAGGTGCCACTGGTCGCAAGGTATCTGTTAAGTCACTCTTTTTGATGAACATTGTAAACGTTGAAATGGAAACTGCTGGAGCAGGTATAGATGATAGTGAGATTACGATCACTTATTTAGAAAATGTCTTTCTAAAAGCACATAATGAGCATATGAGTTTCCATAAATTTGAATTCCCTAAAAAGACAGACATCCTCCCTCTTTACACCTATTTATTAGAATTGGCTTATCACAATCGATTAAAAATTAATGGCTTAGACCTTTGATATAAAAAAATCCTATCACTTTGATAGGATTTCTATATTTTACAAATAGCCGTGAGCGCGTTATACTAGTATCATCTTATACAAAGAGGTATATCTATGACTATTTATAATAATATCACTGAACTAATTGGACAAACACCGATTGTTAAACTCAACAACATTGTCCCAGAGGGTGCTGCAGACGTCTATGTTAAACTAGAAGCCTTTAACCCAGGATCTTCAGTCAAAGACCGTATTGCCCTTAGCATGATTGAAAAAGCAGAACAAGATGGTATTCTAAAACCGGGTGCTACTATTGTTGAAGCAACGAGTGGAAACACTGGTATCGGTCTTTCATGGGTTGGTGCTGCTAAAGGATATAAAGTTGTTATCGTCATGCCTGAAACGATGAGTGTGGAACGACGTAAGATTATCCAAGCCTATGGTGCTGAACTCGTCCTCACTCCTGGTAGCGAAGGAATGAAAGGAGCTATTGCTAAAGCTCAGGAAATCGCTGCTGAACGTGACGGCTTCCTTCCACTCCAATTTAATAACCCAGCTAACCCAGAAGTACACGAAAGAACAACAGGAGCTGAAATACTGGCTGCTTTCGGTTCTGATGGTCTAGATGCTTTTGTGGGTGGTGTTGGTACTGGTGGAACGATCTCAGGTGTTTCTCACGCTCTTAAAGCAGCAAATCCAAACATTCAAGTTTATGCAGTAGAAGCAAATGAATCTGCGATCTTATCTGGTGAAAAACCAGGACCTCACAAAATTCAAGGCATCTCAGCTGGATTTATTCCTGATACACTTGATACAAAGGCCTATGATGGTATCGTCCGCGTAACATCAGATGATGCTCTAGCACTTGGACGTGAAATTGGTGGAAAAGAAGGCTTCCTTGTTGGGATTTCTTCAGCTGCAGCAATCTATGGAGCAATTGAAGTTGCCAAGAAATTAGGTACAGGGAAGAAAGTCCTTGCTTTAGCACCAGATAACGGCGAACGTTATTTGTCTACATCACTCTATGAATTTGAAGTGTAGTCTCCTAAATGCACTTAGCCCTTATTAAAGGGCTTTTTATATACTCATATAGAGCCTATTCTCTAAAACAAAGTTTTGGGGCAGATAAAGGCTTGTTGGGGTTACACGAGATGTAATCTGAGAGGTAAGCGCCAAGTGAGAATTAACATGGGATTCGTACTCATTGCCAATAACCTCTTAAAATACAATAAGAGAAGGAGTCAAAATTAAAAAGCTAGAGTTCCTCAATTGGAAATCTCTAGCTTTTTTATGGCTGAGAACTATTTTGTCTCAGATTCTTTAGTTATTCAAGGCTGCTGCCATTGTAGCTGCAACTTCTGCTTCAAAGTCGTTTGCAGCTTTCTCGATACCTTCACCAACTTCAAAGCGAGCGAACTCAACTACTGAAGCATTTACTGATTCAAGATAAGCTTCAACTGTCTTGCTGTCATCCATGATGTATACTTGTGCAAGAAGTGTGTATGCTTGGTCAACTTTAGTGTTGTCAAGCATGAAGCGGTCCATTTTACCTGGAATGATTTTGTCCCAGATTTTTTCTGGTTTGCCTTCTGCAGCCAACTCAGCTTTGATGTCTTCTTCAGCTTGAGCAATCACTTCATCAGTCAATTGAGCTTTTGATCCATATTTCAAGTGTGGAAGAGCTGGTTTACCAACCATTGCACGACTATCATTATCTTGGTCAATCACGTGGTTCAATTGTGCCAACTCATCTTTAACGAACTGCTCATCCAATTCCTTGTAAGAAAGAACTGTTGGTTTCATCGCAGCGATATGCATTGAGATTTGCTTAGCAAGTGCTTCATCTCCACCTTCAATGACAGAGATAACACCGATACGTCCACCATTGTGTTGGTATGCTCCAAAGTGTTGTGCATCTGTTTTTTCAAGCAAAGCAAAACGACGGAATGAGATTTTTTCACCGATTGTAGCTGTTGCAGATACATAGGCTGCTTCAAGAGTTTCACCTGAAGGCATTGTCAAAGCAAGTGCTTCTTTGTTATTAGCTGGTTTACCTTCAGCAATTACTTTAGCTGTTGCATTTACCAACTCAACAAATTGAGCGTTTTTCGCAACGAAGTCAGTTTCAGCATTTACTTCAACTACTGCTGCAACGTTACCGTTAACAAATACACCAGTCAAACCTTCAGCTGCAACACGGTCAGCTTTCTTAGCTGCCTTAGCCATACCTTTTTCGCGAAGCAATTCGATTGCTTTTTCGATATCACCTTCAACTTCAACCAATGCTTTCTTAGCGTCCATAACACCAGCACCAGATTTTTCACGCAACTCTTTAACAAGTTTAGCTGTAATTTCTGCCATTTTGATTCTCCTATATTTTTTAAAAATAGGAGAGCCGGGCTAAGCCCCGCCCTCCTAGGTAATGATTACTTATTTGAATTAAGCGTTGTCGCCTTCTACAACTTCAACGATTTCTTCGATTGAGTCAACTTGAGCTTCTGAAGCTGCAAATTCTGCTTCAACTGCTGCTGCATCTTCACCTTGACGTCCTTCGATGATAGCGTCAGCCAATTTAGCTGTGATCAATTTAACCGCGCGGATAGCGTCATCGTTAGCTGGGATGATTACATCAATATCGTCTGGATCAGTGTTTGTGTCAACCATCGCTACAACTGGGATTCCCAATTTTTTAGCTTCTTTAACAGCGATTTGTTCTTTATGTGGGTCAACCACATACATTACATCTGGGATACGAGGCATGTCTTCGATACCACCCAAGAATTTTTCAAGACGTGCACGTTGTTTGTTAAGAAGTGCAACTTCTTTCTTAGGAAGAACGCCGAAGATTCCTTCTTCTTCCATACGTTTGATTTCTTTCAAACGAGCAATACGTTTTTGGATAGTTCCCCAGTTAGTAAGAGTTCCACCCAACCAACGGTGGTTGATGTAGTATTGACCTGAACGTTCTGCTTCTTCTTTAACAGCGTCAGCAGCTTGTTTCTTAGTACCAACAAACAATACAACTGCATCGTTAGCTGCAGCATCACGCATGAAGTCGTATGCTTGGTCAGCGTATTTTACAGTTTGTTGCAAGTCGATAACGTGGATTCCGTTACGTTCAGTGAAGATGTACTTAGCCATCTTAGGGTTCCAGCGACGAGTTTGGTGACCAAAGTGTACACCAGCCTCAAGAAGTTGTTTCATTGAAATTACTGCCATGAGTATTTCTCCTTTTTGTTTTTTTCCTCTTCTTGATTTCAACTTGCAAAACGACCCGAGGGCAACAGTTTCACAATTCATCAAGAATGAGTATTATCGTTTACACGACAAATTTCATTCTACCACATTTTAGCGATATTTTCAAGTGATTTTGATAGATTTCGGTCTTGCTCTCGATTAAAAATAATAAAAGAGACTCAAATCGAGCCTCTTCGTTTCATTCATTAGTTTGGATAAATGTAAGTAACATAACCTTCAGATGTTGTAGTTGGGTTGAACCATCCACGTTTGTTACCGATTGTACGATCTCCACCATAGTTTGATTCTGATACTTGAATACGAGTAGTTGAATCAACTGCTGTAACAACCGCTACGTGTCCATAGCCACCATCATTCCAACATGCAATCGCACCAACTTGTGGTTGAGAACCAGTACGGAAACCTGCAGCTGCTGCACTTGTAGCCCACTGTGCTCCGTTACCCCAGTAATCTCCAGCCCAAGGTGCTAATGTTTTAGCTCCCCAAGTACATTCACCAGTTGGATAACTTGAAGCATTTGTACTGTATGTTGGACGTTGTCTAGTAGGAGTCGGAGTAGGTGTAGGTGCTGGAGTGTAGCTTGAGTCCTCGTCGTCAGATGCTGATGCTGACGTTGATGTAGATGTAGATGTTGCTTGCACTTGAGCTGAGAAACTTGTGTTTCCAGAAGCAACAACT
Organism: Streptococcus sp. 517s; assembly: GCF_054445985.1. NCBI lineage: Bacteria > Bacillati > Bacillota > Bacilli > Lactobacillales > Streptococcaceae > Streptococcus > Streptococcus sp. 517s. The sequence goes on from NZ_CM136847.1 coordinate 1,816,095, forward strand.
GATTGTTGTTGACTTGTTTGACGTGCTTTATAAGCTGCCTCTGCTTCAGCTGCTGCTTTCGCTTCTGCCTCTGCTGCTGCTTTTTGTTCCAACAAGGTAGCTTTCTCGCCTTCTGCAGTAGCTTTCTCTGCAGCAAGGTTCAACTCAGCAACTTTTAACTCCGCTTGTTTTGTTGTCAATGTCTGTGCATCGTCAGCAAGCGTTTGTTGGTTCGCAATGACAGTATTGATTGCTTCATTATTTGCGACTTGTTTTTCTGAAATTGATTTTTTATCAGCTTTTTGTTGCTCTAACATTTTGTTGTTAGCCGATACAATCTCGCTCATAGCCGCAACACGGGAAATAGCTTCTGTAATTGATTTTGAATTTACAATTGTGTTGATATAGCTAGTTGCAGCACCGTTTGTTTGTGCGCTACGTGCTTGTTTTTCCAAAGATTCATTACGAGCAACAATATTCTTAGAGAGCTCTGTAATTTCTCCTTCAAGTTTTTTAGATTCCGCTTGTAGTGTTTCATTTTCAGCTTGCAAGTTTGCTTGCTGTGTTTGAATGGCTGTAACTTGCGTTTGGATTTCATCTACCTGTTTTTGAGCTTCTTTTTGTTGAGCTGTCAAGTCACTAATTTTACTATCTTGAGCAGCAATTTTTTCATCAGTTGTTTCAGCATGAACAGTTGTTAACACTGCCACTTGAGACACCAATACTGTACTTAATAAAAGTGACGCTAAGATTTTTTTCTTCATATTGTGTAGATACTCCTTCTATTTAAGACATTACTAGTATACCAAAAAAAGACATAATAAATATTACGCCTTTGTTACATTTTTATTTCTTTCTTATAGATAATATTTTTCAAAAATATACTGGAAAATCACCATCCACAAAAAGTTTAAAATCATTGATGGGACAAGGCTGTAAACAATGAAAACTGGCATTGATTCTACTGTCAGTCCCATAGCAAGGGCCAGGAGATAACTACCCATATCAAATAGGAAGCTCATCACAACTATTGTTAACATTCTCGTCCAACGGTTCAACAAAGTCACACTATTAAACTTGTGAAGTGAGGCACCTATTAAGATAAATAAAAGTGTCGCAATTCCTATCAAGTGGAAAAAATAGATATCGTACACCAAACCTGCTATACAGCAATAAGCTAGATAGAAGTATTCTGATACCTCAATTGTCTCAAACAAGAGAAATAAAAACAGGAAATGACTGGCTAAGTGAAAATGGGGATAAAAGGATTCTACTAATTGACCAATATGTGCATCAATTAGTACAAGGAAAGGAAGTAAAAAGAAAATACCAACTTGTTTTAACAGTCTCATTGCTAATTCCCCACTAACTCTACCACATGAAGATCTTTAGTATCAGCACTTAACTTTACTGTTACCTCTCGTGTTAGATAATCACTGCTATGAGTTGTAGCAACAACCTCTCCAACAGGAATATCCTTAACATTAAAGTTTCCAAGCCCCCCTGTAGTCACCCTATCTCCGGCACTAATGTCGCTGTTACTGTTTAATTGGCTAATTTTAAGCAGTTCTGACTCCTTATCATAACCAACGATAATCCCGTAAATTTCAGTAGAACCATGCAGGATTTTAACAGAAATTTTATCTGAATTTTCGGTGTTTGTCAATAGGTTGATCGTTGTTGAATGATCCTCCACTTTTGAAACACTACCAATCAAGCCCCCATTTGCAATGGCCAACATATTTTCAGAAACACCCTTTGAACTTCCTGCATCTATCGTTAACTCTTGCTTCCAAAATACCGGTGAGCGCGTAATTACATCTGCTGCTAAGTTTTTTGCGGCCTGCAATTTTGACTTCATATCCAGCAACTGACGTAGTTGTTCATTTTCATTTTTTAAACTTTCTAATTGATTAGATTCTACCTCTAGTTGATAGAGCTGTTTTTTTAGACTTTCGTTTTCATTGTAAGTCTGCGTCAAATGGTCCAAATCCGATTTGAAATCGTCAAACCACTGAAAAGGTTTTTGGACAATTCTATCCACTAAAGAAATCCCATCTCCTAGTTTCGTCACAATAGCGCTTGAATAGGTTGTCACTAATAGAACAGAAACTGCCAAAACTGTGACAAAAACGATGATTAGATATTTTGATTTTTTAAAACGGTTCATATTCCTACCTTTATACTAAAAACCTGCTACTGTGAGCTTCTTATCAATCCTACAAACCTGCTAAGATTTTAAGAAAAATAAGAAACATCCCAGTACCAAAATCACAAGAATTGCCAGTGTATCCTTTTGACTCCATCTCAATTGTCTATACTGACTTCTACCCTTTCCTCCCTGATAACCACGCGCTTCCATGGCTATTGCCAATGAATCTGCACGCTTTAAGCTCGTCGCAAAAAGAGGAATTAAAATTGGAATCATAGCCTTTACTTTTTGAACGATGCTTCCCTCACCAAAATCAACTCCACGAGCTTTTTGAGCATTCATAATTCTCGTCGTGTCATCCATCAAAGTTGGAACAAAACGCAAACTCATTGATAACATCAGACCAATTTCATGAACGGGAACTTTCACGCGTTTCAGCGGTGCTAAAAGAGCTTCAACTGCAGCTGCCAGACTCAAAGGCATGGTCGTTAAGGTTAGCAAGGTTGAAAAGAAAATAATTAACACAAAACGACAGAAAATGATTCCCGCTTGTTGCAAAGCATAATCCGTTATTCTTATAAAAGAAAACTCAAATAGGACATTTCCACTTGAAATGAAAAAGAGTTGAAAAAGAGTTGTAAAAGCAATCAGGAAGAACATGGATTTTAATCCCTGAATGAAAAATGAGAGGGAAACGCCTGACAAAGCGATAAATATACCTGTCGCTATAAACAAAATGAGATTGGTGAGAGGATTATTGGCCCAAAATACAATCAAAATCAGCAGGATCATAGCAAGCAATTTACTACGTGGATCCAAGCGATGAATGATGGAATCCCCCGGTATATAACGCCCTAAAATCATACTATCCATTTAGCGACTCCTTAAACTCCTCTATCTTGATTGGCAGTTTTTTAAAAGCTACACCTCTATCTGCCAAACGTTTACAAAAGGCTGTGATTTTAGGCACACCTAACTGCACTTTTTCCATAGAGGCTACATCTTGGAAAACTTCGCTCGGTTTGCCACTTTTGACTAAACGCCCCTTTTCCATAACATAGACCTGATCAGCATACTCAGCTACATCATCCATCAAATGCGTTACCAGAACGATTGTCATTCCAGAAAGGTGAAGTTTTTTAAACAGGGTCATCAATTCTTTTCTGCCCAGAGGATCTAGCCCTGCTGTTGGCTCATCCAAAACCAAGACAGTTGGCTCCATGGCTAGCATACCTGCTATAGCCACACGTCTCATCTGACCACCTGAAAGTTCAAAAGGACTGCGCTCAAAGAGTGACTCATTGATGCCTACCAAGGCTAACTTTTCACGCGCAATTTTCTTGGCCTCTTCCTCAGAAACTCCAAAATTTTGCGGTCCAAATGCAACATCTTTCAAAACAGTCTCTTCAAAAATCTGATTTTCAGCAAATTGAAACACTAGACCAACCTGCTTTCGAATCTGACGAATTTCTTTATTGGTTGATGTAGGGGTAATGACGGTATCGAAAACTCGAACAGAACCCTTACTTGGTACCAATAGGCCATTTAAAAGCTGTAAAATCGTTGATTTCCCACTACCTGTGTGTCCTACTAAAGCTGTATAAGAGCCATCCTCAATCGTCAAAGAAACATCAGTCAGGGCTGATGAAGATAGGGGAGTCCCCTCTTGATAGGTAAAGCTCACATTTTCTAGAGTAATTCCCATAGCTTGTCCTCTAGCTCTCCTTCTGTCAAATAGCCAGCCGGCAACTGATAGCCAGCCTCTCTCAAAGATTCTCTCAATTGATTAGTAAAAGGCTCATCTAACCCTATCTGGTCAAGGTCATCCCGAGAAAAAAGTTCTCTTGGGCTGCTGGTTGACTCCACTTGACCTTTTTTCATGACCAAGACACGGTCACTCATCGCAACTTCTTCTAAGTCATGTGTAATGGAGACGACTGTCATCTGGTGGTCTTTTCGAATCTCTTGAACTGTCTGAATCAGTTCTCGTCGTCCCTCGGGATCCAACATACTTGTAGCCTCATCCAGAATTAAAATAGCTGGCCTCAGGGCAACAACTCCCGCAATAGCCACACGTTGTTTTTGGCCACCAGATAAACGAGCTGGTTCTCTCTTCTTAAAGTCCAGCATCCCTACCAACTCCAAAGATTCAGACACTCTCTTCTTCATTTCTTCACGAGGAAGTCCCTGATTTTCTAAACCAAAGGCGACATCATCTTCAACAGTTGCCCCCACAAATTGGTTATCTGGATTTTGAAAAACCATACCAATTTGACGGCGTAAGTCCCAAACATTCTCAGAGGACAACAATTGCCCATCTATCCAGATTTCCCCAGACTCTGCTTCAAGCAAGCCATCAATCAAACGGATAGTTGTCGATTTCCCACTCCCATTATGACCTACAATCGAAAGCCATTCTCCACGTTTCACGTGAAACGAGACATTATTAACGTCATAATGTTCCTGGTCTTCCTTGTAACGAAAAGACAGATTTTTTACTTCAATAATCGATTTCATTTCGAACCAAATGTCCCTTTGAATACATGAGCGCTACCCTTGAAATAATCATAGCCAGAGTAGATAGTGAAAAACAAAGCGATATAAAGCAACAGCTGACCAATTAAATTCCAATGTAAGAGCAAAAAGATAATAGCAAACATCTGACTAAAGGTCTTGATTTTCCCTGGCATCGCTGCTGCTAGAACTGTCCCTCCCGTCTCAACAAGTAACAAACGCAAGCCTGTCACCGCAAGTTCACGACAGATGATAATAGCAACAACCCAAGCTGGAGCCATACCTAACTCAATCAACATGATCAAAGCTGACATAACCAACAGCTTATCGGCCATCGGATCTGCAAACTTTCCAAAGTTGCTGACTACATTCCATTTACGAGCAAGGTAACCATCAAGATAATCCGTTATACTAGCAACTGCAAAGATGATCGCTGCCAGCAAATGACTTCCCTGTGAATGGCCCAAAGTCAAAATAAGAATAAAGAGAGGTATAAAGAGAATTCTACCAATAGTTAATACATTAGGAATTTGTTCTTTTTTCATTGATTTTTCCTTAATCTGTAGTAAATGTAAGTGTTACAGTTCCAGTCTGAGTTGTCAGCTTCGAAGTATCAATCGTTTGATTGTCCACAGTCACAGTAACTCCCTTTACCACACCCAAAGTAATAGTTACAGAATCTTTCGTTGAAACTGTTGTTTTTGCATTCTTATTGTCTGCGGATAGTGTCACACCACCCTCCAGCTCACTTCCTGAAACACTTACCCAACTAGTTGCATCTGATACTGCCAGTTGAACAGTAGCGGTTTCCTTACTCGTTTTATACCGAGCTTCAATGCGGTTTCCTTCGCCTGACACTGTAATAGTTGATTCCGTAGTAGAAGACGAGCTAGACGTCTGACTGCTAGAAGATGAGCTAGATGAGGTTGTTGAACTAGTCGAGTTCACAACGCTATAATTAGCTGAAGAAGGACTTGGCTGAGTTTGGATGTAGTTCCAAACATAGTAAGTGACAAAAATTAAAATTGACAAAGCAAATAGAACGAAATAAAACAAGGGGAGATAAGACGTTTTTTTCTTATTTGATCGTCTGCGACCAGACAAGTCTTCTTCATCGACATCTACCTCTTCATAAGTTATCATACTACCTGAATCATAGGCGTCCAAAACAATTCTCTCATCCAATTCTACTGCCCATGCATATTTTCTTAAAAAAGAACGAGCGTAGAAGGTACTAGGAAGTTGATCAAAATCATCTGCCTCCATAGCTTCTAGAAAATGCAACTGAATTTCAGTTTTTTCTTGCAATTCTTCTAAACTCAATCCCTGATTAATTCTAGCTAAACGTAGAACCTCGCCAATTGTTTTTTTTCTCATACGTACCATTCCTTCTTTCTAGTATTAGTCATCTTTTAAGCTGGAAAGATTGTAAAATCAACTAGATCACCATTATCAATCAAACGATGTCCAGCTTCTAGAACATCCTCCAAAGTAATTTCCTGTAAAATTTTCGGAAAATCAAAAATTGTTTCTCCGCGATCCATCGGATCGTATTGAGTTGCAATAAATTCCAAGGAGTTCATGCTACTGAAAAACTCCCCAAACATCTCACTCTTAACAAGATCTAAGTGTTCCTCTGTAATATCCGCATCACTACTAAACTGACGAATCGCTTTACGAAATTGATGCGACAGAGAAACAGGCTCTTTGGTGTCCATTGTCAATATCACAAAATGAAAGCGACTGTTGACTTCAACCTCAAGTGACAATGACGCATCTAACTTCCCAGACTCATATAACCTTTGAAAACGATTAGAAGTCCAACCAAACATCATTGTAAATAGTAATTTCAATAAAATATTGTAACGATAAGACTCAGTTTCTGTTATTTGCCCATTACCTCTAATCGCAACAGCAAGTTTGGGTGAAGAAACTTCCATCCGAAGGCTATCTGTTTGCTTCACAGGCTGCAAGGATAGTTTCTCTTTTGTAACTGTAAACTGTTCTAGAGTCTTCTTTTCCTTTTTCGAAAAGTATTCCTCTACAACTTTTACATCAATATTTCCAACTAAAAACAATGACATGTTGACAGGTTTGTAAAACTCTGTAAAGTTCTCTTTTAAATTTGAAACCTGAATCTCAGAAATTGATTTTTCACTTCCAACAATATCTGTTGCTAAAGGAGTATCAGGATAAAGGTTGGCTAATGTTGCAAAAAATAAACGTGAGTCTGGATCATCTTGGTACATTTCTCGTTCTTGCTGGATAATATCCTGTTCCCTCAAAACAGACTCTTCTGTAAAATGAACATCTCCGACTAACTCATTTAGCATATCTAAATTCTCTAATAGACGGTCAATTGTTGAAAAAAGATAGCTGGTCTTAGTAAAGCTTGTAAAAGCATTACTGTCCGCACCTAATCGAGTAAAAGCTGCCATCATATCCTCAGAATTTTCTCTTTCAAACAATTTATGTTCAAGAAAATGTGCAATTCCTGCTGGATGATGACGTAAACCTTTTTCCAAGCTTGTATAAGTTGCATCTACAGAACCAAATTGAACCGTTACAATCCCATAAACCTCATTGAAATCTTGCTTAGGGAGTAAAGAAACTGTCAATCCATTTGACAATTGTGTTTTGTAGACTGTTTCCTTTACAGCAGGATAGTATTTTTCTTCAAAAGTAACCTTTGTCATTCTACTCCTTCCATAAAGTAAATCGCTTGTAACTTCAAACTGTTGGCAGCTTTACATACAGCTTCTTTATCAACACTCTCTAATTTTGCCACCAATCGATCAATATCAAAGCTTGATTTCCCCAATAGAGCATTCAAATAGGCTCTTTCAACCAGGGTCTGTTGATTATCTTGAGCCATCAACAAAGATCGTCGAATCATCTCCTTGGTTTGTTCAAGTTCAAAATCTGTAAAGTTACCCTTTTTCAGATCTAGCAATTGATGATTCATCATTTTTCTAGCCTGATTTCGATTTTCTCTATCAATACCCGCATACATCCTTAACAGACCACTAAACAAATCCAATTGACTAGATACTGTATAGGCAATTCCAGTATTTTCACGAACGTTTGTAAAAAGTTTCGAATGTGCAAATTCACCCAACAAACCATTCATAACAAGCATGGGCAAATGCTCATCATCGCCATATTTCACAGGAGAATGATAGCCCATTTCCAAAATAGATTGCCCAACATTTCTCTGAACCATTCCTTCTTGTAGAACATTCGAATAAGACTGATGGTACTGGATAGTAACATCGCCCTTTCTAGCTGTGAAGGGCAATGATTTCAGCGATTCTGTAATTTCTACTTCATTAAAATCACCTAAGAAAAAGAAATCAATTCGATCATTTTTCAGAGCATCTTGAAAGCAAGTGTAACTACTTTTTGGAGACTCATTTGAAATACAGTTTCGTAAATCACTGTATCTCAATTGAAGACGCTCATCATGGAAGAACAAGCTATCCAACTCCTTATGAGCAAAATAAAATGAATCATCCATATCAGTAGCTAAACCAGCCAATAACTGTTTTCTTTCAATTTCAAATAAGGCTGGCTCAAAAGCACCATCTTGAACTAAGGGAGCAAATAAAGTCTGTTTCACCAATTCCAAAATTTGAGAAGTCAAGACATTCTTTTTACTTAAAAAATCATCCCTTACATAGGTAAATGTTAGATCAAGAATATGTGCCTGTCCCCTACGATAAGCACCTGTAGAAATATCTGTTCCATATAAACTTGCCAAGTATCTGCGAAATGCTTGTGATGTTGGGTAAGCTTGATTTGCCGTCTCCAACATACTTGCACTTAACATGCGTCCTGCTATTGTCTCAAGGGATAAGGGAGCAGTAAAACGAATAGTGATCTTATTTGTTTTAAACTTTTTGGATTGAACAAAATGTGCTGAAATTCCAGGCACTAATTCCATACCTTACCTCCTTACATATAGAGTTCTATTATACCACGAAAATCAAAATTTTTCTTGTTCTCTTTATAGCTTTAAAGAGTAAAACCGTTTTCATTTCAACTGACTTTCCTTCAGCTATTTCGATGAAAATATGGTATAATACCAAAGATTGAGGTGAATTATGGAATACAAATTATTTGAAGAATTTATCACGCTCCAAGCCCTCCTAAAAGAGCTTGGAATTATACAAAGTGGTGGTGCTATCAAATCCTTTTTAATAGATCATCAAGTTTACTTTAATGGTGAGTTAGAAAGTAGACGTGGGAAAAAAATCCGTATTGGAGATACGATTGACATTCCTGATTTAAAGATTGACATCACCTTGACACAACCAAGTTTAAAAGAGCAAGAAGAATATCAAGCAGATAAGATTGAGAAAGAGCGAATTGCTAAACTTGTCAAAGAGATGAATAAAGGTGTCAAGAAAGAAAAACAAAAAACTTCTTCATCGCCTAAAACCAAACAAGCTCCACGTTTTCCAGGAAGATAACCATGTGGCTCCAACATTTAACAATTAAAACCTTTCGAAACTACCAAGAGGCAAAAATTGATTTCAATCCAAAATTAAACGTCTTTCTAGGTCAAAATGCACAAGGAAAAACCAATATTCTAGAAGCAATCTATTTCTTGGCCTTGACACGTAGTCATCGAACTCGTACAGATAAAAATCTCATTCATTTTGATGAAGAACAACTCCATCTTTCTGGCTTGCTACAGAAAAAAACAGGTTCTATCCCTCTAGAAATTGATTTAACACCAAAAGGGCGTGTGACTAAAGTCAATCACTTAAAGCAAGCTCGCCTCTCAGACTACATCGGACATATGAATGTTGTCCTCTTTGCACCTGAAGATCTCCAGCTAATTAAGGGAGCGCCTTCTGTCCGTCGAAAGTTTATAGACATCGAACTGGGACAAATTAAACCAATCTACTTGTCAGACTTGTCAAACTACAACCATATACTCAAGCAGAGAAATACTTACCTAAAATCCAGCCAGAAGATTGATGAAACATTTCTGTCAGTCTTAGATGATCAGTTAGTAGAGTATGGTTGTCGCGTTATAAAGCATCGGATAAAATTCATTAAAGACTTAGAGAAATTTGGTCAAACAAAACACTTAGAAATATCAAATAAATTAGAAGAGTTGTCAATATCTTATCAATCATCTGTCAACTTCACTGATGAAGAACAGCTAACAAGTTCCTTTAAAATTGCTTTGGAGAAAAGCAGATCAAGAGATTTGTTCAAAAAGAATACTGGTGTCGGCCCTCATCGAGATGACATTGTTTTCTATATCAATGGTATGGATGCTAGTTTTGGAAGCCAAGGTCAACATCGCAGTCTTGTACTTTCTGTTAAACTAGCAGAGATTGAGCTAATGGAAAGTATTACCAACGAGACTCCGATACTACTGCTTGATGATGTTATGAGCGAACTTGATAACACACGACAACTAAAATTACTAGAAACTATTTCTCAATCTATCCAAACCTTTATCACCACAACAAGTTTAGATCACTTGCAAAATTTACCAGATAATCTTACTATCTTCAATATCCAAAGCGGTCAGATATCTGTAAAAAAAGTTGACACCGTTGTAAACAAAAAGAACTCCTAATTTTCAGGAGTTCTTTTTGTTTACATAGAATAGTTTGGTGCTTCATTAGTGATTTGTACATCATGAGGATGGCTTTCTTTTAGACCAGCCCCAGACATTTCAATAAATTGGGCATTATCGTGTAGTTCTTTAAGGTTAGCTGCACCACAGTAACCCATACCAGAGCGAATACCACCAATCATTTGGAAAACGATATCAGCTACAGCACCTTTATAAGCAACACGACCTTCAATTCCTTCTGGAACGAGTTTGTTTGCTTCATTGACAGAACCTTGGAAATAGCGGTCACTTGAACCTTTCTTCATCGCAGCGATTGATCCCATACCACGGTAAGTCTTAAACTTACGTCCTTGGAAGATTTCTGTTTCACCTGGCGCTTCATCTGTTCCAGCAAACATTGATCCAAGCATAACTGCATTTCCACCTGCAGCAAGGGCTTTTACAATATCTCCAGAGTACTTGATTCCACCATCTGCAATGATTGTTTTTCCATATTCACGCGCAACTGCTGCTGCATCATAGATTGCTGTAACTTGTGGTACACCAACACCTGCAATCACACGAGTGGTACAGATAGAACCTGGTCCAATTCCAACTTTGACAACATCTACACCTGCTTCGTAAAGAGCACGCGCTCCTTCTGCAGTTGCAATATTACCTGCAATCAAAGTACGATCTGGGAAATGAGCACGAATTTCAGCAATTTTACGCAGAACTCCAGCAGAGTGACCATGTGCAGTATCAATAACAATTGCGTCAGCACCTGCTTCAAAAAGGGCTTCGGCACGTTCAAATGTATCTGAAGTGACACCCACCGCACCAGCAACTAGAAGACGACCAAATTCATCTTTTGCTGCATTTGGAAATTCAATCACTTTTTCAATATCTTTAATAGTAATCAAGCCAGAAAGACGACCTTCTTCATCAACCAAAGGAAGTTTTTCAATACGGTGTTCTTGAAGAATGCTTTCAGCTGTTGCAAGATCTGTACCAACAGGAGCGGTAACAAGATTTTCACTGGTCATGTGGTTTGAGATTGGCTGATTGTAATCTGAAATAAAGCGAAGATCTCGATTTGTTAGAATACCAACCAATTTACGATTTTCAAGTGTTTCAACTACTGGGACACCACTGATACGGTAACGTCCCATCAGTTCATCTGCTTCAGCAATAGTGTGTTCTGGAGTCAAAAAGAATGGATCAATAATGACACCATTTTCAGAACGTTTTACCTTGCGAACTTCATCTGCCTGTTGCGCAATAGACATATTTTTATGGATTACTCCAAGACCACCTGCACGAGCAATGGCAATAGCCATTTGACTCTCTGTGACTGTATCCATGGCGGCTGTTATAATTGGGATATTTAAAGTCAGATTATCTGCCAATTTTGTTGTTAAAACTGCATTATTAGGCAACACATGACTTTCTGCTGGAATGAGCAATACATCATCAAAGGTAAAACCTTTTTTCAAAAATTTAGTGTCCCAATTAGACATTGAAGTTTCCTCTTTTCTTTCTTTTTGAGCTTGACTCTTTTTGTATTGTATCTATCATACCATTCTATGGAAATTTGTCAATTATATTTATGGCAGAAAACATAAAAAACTATCCCTGTGATCCTATGGAAGAGATAGTTTTACGATTCATATTTTATCTATTATTTAAAATAATTTAGTCCCATTGCTCCCTTAACTTCAGATAGAGTTTGCCCTGCAACCTCACGAGCTTTTTCACTCCCTTTTTGAAGCATATTGTAAACTTCTCCCATATCCTTAGCAAATTCGATACGGCGCTCACGAATAGGACCAAGTTCGCGTTCGAGTATTTCAAGTAGATAACGTTTCGTCTTTACATCACCAAGACCACCACGTTGATAATGTTCTTTCATATCCGCAATTTCTTGAGCATCTTCTGGACGACTAAACACATCTAGATAATGGAAAACCATATTCCCTTCAATCTTACCTGGATCCTCAACCCGAATATGGTCTGGATCAGTATACATGCTCATGACTTTTTTACGCAACGTATCCGCATCATCTGCTAGATAAATACCATTATTAAGGGATTTAGACATTTTAGCATTTCCATCTAACCCAGGCAAACGTCCTGCTCTCTCATTTTCTGGATAAATACCTTCTGGCTCCACCAATACGTCACAATTATAAGCATGATTAAAGGAACGAACAATTTCACGAGTCTGTTCAATCATTGGTTTTTGGTCTGTTCCTACAGGAACATAATTAGCCTTAAAGGCTGTGATATCCGCTGCCTGAGCGATTGGATATACCAAAAATCCTGTCGGAATACTTTCTCCAAACCCTTTTTGAGCAATCTCTGTTTTTACTGTCGGATTCCGTTCCAAACGAGCTAGTGACACCAAATTCATATAGTACATGGACAGTTCAGCCAACTCTGGGATTTGGCTTTGAATAAAGATAGTTGATTTACTTGGATCTAATCCAACTGCTAGGTAATCTAAGGCAACATTCCCAATCGATTCTACAATCGTTTGAGGGTCTTTGGCGTGATCTGTCAATGCTTGTTGGTCCGCCAAAAAAACAAACATCTCATACTTGTCTTCTTCCTGCAGTAATACTCTATTTTTTAGACTCCCAACATAATGTCCAATATGCAGTTTTCCTGTTGGGCGATCTCCTGTTAAAATAATGGGTTTCGTCATTTTTTTCTCCTTCGAAATGGTCACTTCAATTATAGCATTTTTTTGTTAAAATAACAGAAAATTATTCAAATCAAACAACTAACTCTTTGTAAATAAACCTGTAAACTTAATTGACATAAAATTGACAAACAAAAATTTGAATATTTCTCTCTTTTCTAGTAGAATAAATGTATTACACATTATAGGAGAAAAACATTGCTTACAGTATCTGATGTTTCACTACGTTTTAGTGATCGCAAACTTTTTGATGATGTCAATATCAAATTTACAGAAGGAAATACATACGGATTAATTGGTGCTAATGGTGCTGGGAAGTCTACATTCTTAAAAATCTTAGCTGGTGATATCGAGCCAACAACTGGTCACATCTCTCTTGGTCCAGATGAACGTCTCTCTGTTCTCCGTCAAAATCATTTTGACTATGAAGATGAGCGAGTTATTGATGTCGTCATTATGGGAAATGAAAAACTTTACAACATCATGAAAGAAAAAGATGCCATTTACATGAAGGAAGATTTTTCCGATGAAGATGGTGTTCGTGCAGCCGAACTCGAAGGTGAATTTGCCGAACTTGGAGGTTGGGAGGCAGAAAGTGAAGCGTCTCAATTACTTCAAAACCTAAACATTCCAGAAGAATTGCACTATCAAAACATGAGCGAATTGGCCAATGGTGAAAAAGTGAAGGTTCTCCTTGCTAAAGCACTTTTTGGCAAACCAGACGTTCTTCTCTTGGACGAGCCAACCAATGGGTTGGATATCCAATCAATTGCTTGGCTAGAAGACTTCTTGATTGACTTTGATAACACCGTTATCGTTGTATCCCATGACCGCCACTTCTTAAACAAAGTGTGTACACACATGGCCGACCTTGACTTTGGAAAAATCAAACTCTATGTCGGAAACTACGACTTCTGGAAGGAATCTTCTGAGCTTGCTGCTAAATTGCTAGCAGACCGTAATGCCAAGGCAGAAGAAAAAATTAAGCAATTGCAAGAATTCATTGCTCGATTCTCTGCTAATGCTTCTAAATCAAGACAAGCAACGTCTCGTAAAAAAATGCTTGACAAGATTGAATTAGAAGAGATTGTGCCATCTAGTCGTAAATACCCATTTATCAACTTTAAAGCAGAACGTGAGATTGGTAATGATCTCTTGACAGTAGAAAATCTAACTGTAAAAATTGATGGTGAAACTATCCTAGACAATATTAGTTTCATCTTGCGTCCAGGTGATAAGACAGCTCTTATTGGACAAAATGACATCCAAACGACTGCATTAATTCGTGCAATTATGGGTGACATCGACTATGAAGGAACTGTCAAGTGGGGAGTTACTACTAGCCGTTCTTACTTGCCAAAAGACAACTCGGCTGATTTTGCAGGAGGAGAGTCAATCCTTGACTGGTTGCGTCAATTTGCAAGTAAAGAAGAAGATGACAATACCTTCCTACGTGGTTTCCTTGGTCGTATGCTCTTTTCTGGTGATGAGGTTAACAAACCTGTAAACGTCTTGTCAGGGGGAGAAAAAGTACGTGTCATGCTTTCAAAACTCATGCTCCTGAAATCAAATGTACTTGTACTTGATGATCCAACTAATCACTTAGATTTGGAATCCATTTCAAGCTTGAACGATGGTTTGAAAAACTTTAAAGAATCAATCATCTTTGCCAGTCATGACCACGAATTTATCCAAACTTTGGCAAACCACATCATTGTTTTGTCTAAGAATGGCGTCATCGATCGTATTGATGAAACCTATGATGAATTCTTAGAAAATGCAGAAGTACAAGCAAAAGTTAAAGAACTTTGGAAAGACTAAATAAGACTTCAAAACTCAGTTGGATTAACCAACTGAGTTTTCTATCATTCTACGAGGTAACATGAAATCATTTTTTAAAACATATTGGACCTATTTTGTCTCTTTCATTATTCCTTTAGTAATTATGTTAGGAGTATATCTATCTCAGGGTATCTACTGGAATAGCGATACATCTCCACTATTAGGAGACGGTTTCCATCAATACGTTATTTTTGATGTAGCTTTACGAAATATTTTACATGGAAATGGCAGTTTGTTTTACACCTTTACAAGTGGCCTCGGACTGAATTTCTATGCTCTATCTAGTTATTACTTGGGTAGCTTTCTTTCACCTCTGGTTTACTTTTTTAATCTGTCGAATATGCCAGATGCTGTTTATCTAACGACTCTATTAAAATTTGGATTGATTGGTCTGTCAACCTTCTTTAGTTTGAATAGATTATTTAAAGATATCCCAAAATTTTTAAAACTGGCTTTATCTACTTCCTATGCTTTAATGAGCTTCACTGTCAGTCAGTTAGAGATAAAAACCTGGCTAGATGTTTTTATCTTGATTCCTTTAATTATAACTGGTTTACACCTACTTATAACACAAAAGAAGCGCCTACTATACTTTACAAGTTTGTCAATCTTATTTATTCAAAATTACTATTTTGGGTATATGACAGCATTGTTTCTTATTTTCTGGTATCTCTGCCAAATTTCTTGGGACTTTAAAACTCGAAAATCATCTTTTCTTGATTTTGTTGTTACCTCCTTTTTAGCAGGAATGGCTAGTTTGATTATGACTCTTCCTACACTGTTTGATTTACAAACTCATGGTGAGAAGTTGACTGCCATCACAAAATTAAAGACAGATAGTAGCTGGTATCTGGATATTTTCGGAAAACAATTCATTGGATCTTTTGATACAACTAAGTATGGATCTATACCAATGATTTTTGTTGGATTGCTTCCTTTTATTTTGACCATTCTATTTTTCACAATAAAATCCATAAGGTTTCACGTGAAACTTACCTATGCAATTTTCTTTACTTTTTTAATAACAAGCTTTTACATAGAAGCACTTGATTTATTTTGGCAAGGGATGCATACCCCAAATATGTTTTTGCATCGCTATGCTTGGATTTTTTCTACTCTGTTAATTTATACTGCAGCAGAAGTCTTAAATCGTCTGAAAGAACTGAAGCTATGTAATCTATTTGTCTCACTTTTTCTTGTACTAACAGGATTTTTGGCCACAGTCTATTTTAAATCACACTATTCTTTTTTAACTGATTTGAATATCCTACTCACTCTTGAATTTCTACTGGTTTATGCTCTTTTACTTCTTGCAGTCATTAGAAAATTTATCTCTGTAAATCTATTTGCAATTCTTTTGTCTTTATTTATAACAGCTGAGATAAGCTTAAATGCATCATCTCAAATGGAAGGAATAGCTAAAGAATGGGCCTTTGCTTCTCGTATCGCCTATAATAGAGATATCACCGCTATGGAATCCATTCTAAACCAAATTGACAATCCATTTACACGTACTGAGAAACTGCAAATTCAGACTGGAAATGACAGTATGAAATTTAACTACAATGGAATCTCTCAATTTTCGTCTGTACGAAATCGTTCAGCTAGCACTAGTTTGGACAAACTTGGATTCAAATCCTCTGGAACCAACCTCAATCTCCGTTATGCTAATAACAGTCTTTTAGCAGATAGTTTATTTGGAATCCAGTACAATATTTCTGAAACTTCACTTGATAAGTATGGCTTTCAAGAGATTTATCAAAAGGATCATTTAA
The DNA here is from genome assembly GCF_054445985.1 of Streptococcus sp. 517s. Taxonomy (NCBI): domain Bacteria; kingdom Bacillati; phylum Bacillota; class Bacilli; order Lactobacillales; family Streptococcaceae; genus Streptococcus; species Streptococcus sp. 517s. The sequence continues at coordinate 1,832,639 of NZ_CM136847.1, forward strand.
CCTTATATAAAAATCAACTCTCTTTACCCATTGCCTTTGCCACTCAATCTATTTACACAGATGTAAACTTTAACAATCATACTCTGGACAATCAGGCTTTATTTATAAACCAGCTTGCTAATCTCAACTTGGATTACTTCTCCCAAATAGCATATGATAAAACAGATAATTCTGAAGGTTTAACAAGTATCACAGGTTCTGCGAATGAAGATGCAAAGATTGATTATCAAATTGAGGTTCCTCAAAATAGTCAAGTATATCTCTCTTTTTCAAATCTTCATTTTACAAACGATAAACAAAAGAAAGTTGACATCCTTGTCAATGGAGAAAAGAAGACTTTTACAACTGACAATACCTTTAACTTCTTTAATTTGGGTTATACTGAAGAACAAAAAACTTTCAATATCAGTGTTAGCTTCCCTGGAAATTCTCAGGTATCATTTGAATCTCCAGCCTTCTATCGTTTAGATACTCAGGCTCTTACTGAGGCAATCCAAAAAATTAAAGAACAACCTGTGGAAGTATCCACCTCTAAAAATAAAGTCTTTGCTACATATGAAGTAAAACAAGATACCTCTATTTTCTTCACTATTCCTTATGACAAAGGTTGGTCTGCATACCAGAATGGGAAAAAACTTGAAATCAAGCAGGCTCAAACTGGTTTTATGAAAGTTGATGTTCCAAAAGGAAAAGGCACCATTACACTTTCCTTTATTCCCAATGGTTTTGTTATTGGAGCAGTCTGCTCAGTAACTGCACTTCTTCTTTTTGGAATCTATAATCACAGACAAAATTTATCTAAGACATAAAAAGATTGACCAATTCCTTGGTCAATCTTTTTAATCTTCTTCCATTTTCTTAGGTTGATAAGCTAGCATACCTAAAGTAGTAAAGAAAGCTAGTGTTATAATAAGGAAAATCACTTGGTGATGAATATTTCCTGTCATAGAGATTGTTTGTCGTAAACCTGATACAGAGTAACTCATTGGTAACCAAGGATTGACACCCTTAAAGAAGTCATTTGTCAAAGCAAGGGGATAGGTCCCTGCACTTGATGCTAACTGTAATAAAAGTAAAATAAGAGAGAAGAAAGCTCCTATACGGCTATTCCAAGTTGTTAAAGCTGTCACCATAGACATGAAAGCTAAACTTGTGATTATAATTAGAATCAAGGTCCTCATCTCATGGTTTGCAGTCAATCCAATAAGATGGACACCTCCATAAACTAAAACACCTGCTAAGACAGCTATAATCCCATTTATTTCAGAGCGAGACTTCAACCAAGCCCAACGACTCTCTGGATGACGTCCAGAAGGCAACTTAGCAAAAATCATATTGGTAGATATAGCAGCAACAAAAAGAGCAACTGATATCATATAAGGAGCCATGGCAATCCCATTTACAGGAACTTGGTCATTGTCTGTTTTTGAGAGAACTAGAGGATCAGATAATGTTTCTGCATTTTCAGATTCTGTTGATGCTGATTTAAGTTGATTGTTAGCATTGCCTAATCCTTGTCCTAATGAATCAACTCCTGTCTGTAAATCTTCAAGACTAGAGGTTAAGGTTGTTCCACCATCTGCTAGTTTTCCAGCACCATCTGCAATCTTCATAGCGCCACTTCCTAGTTGAGATGCTGCAGAAAGTAACTGTGTTGATTTATCTGTTAATTGACCAGAGCCAAATTGTAATTTAGTAAGACCTGCTATTAGCTCTGGACTCTTATTATTCAATTGAGCAGAACCAGATGACAAACTTTCTATACCTGATACTAATTCTGGAGTTTTTCCAGCTAGCGCATCTACTCCAGCTGTCAAGGTTGATGTGTTTTCTGTCAACTTACTTGATCCAGAAACTAATTGATCCAGACTAGTTGTTAAACTTACATTCTTTTCACTTAGTTGATTAGCACCTATAGAAATAGTATCCAATCCTTTGGTATAGTTTACAACTCCTTTTTCAATTGACTGACTTCCAGGAACTAACTGATTGTCTACAGTAGTTTGTAATTTTGTAAATCCATTTGACAATGTTGTCAAGGAGCTAGATGCTACAGGTAAGAGTTGATTTGCTTTCGTCTGTACATCAGATAGATTAGTTACTTGTTGTTCTGAATTCTCTATACTTTCTTTTAATCCTCCTACTGTCGTTAAAATTGTTTTTGCTGACTCAATAGTAGAATTAGAATTTTTAGAAACAGCTTCTGTCAGTTCTTTCTTTTGTTCCTCTGTGAGAGATTGATAAGTAGCTGTTGATTGAAGGTTAGCAATAGTTTTCTCTTGTTCTGTCTGACTTTTGGTCACAATATCCTGAGCAAGAGTCGTTAGATTTGGCAAAGCTTCTGACAATGTACCTTTCAGTTGAGTATTATCTGATATTGTAAGAGCTTGTAGTGTTTTATTTAGTTCTCCTAGACTAGTTGCCAATTGAGCTATTTGTTCATTCTGTTGAGATGAGGAATTCAGTTGATTTGAAATTTCTTTAATACCAGTATTTAATCGCTCCATTCCATCTCTTAGTGCATCTGATTGATTTGATAATTGACTTGTTCCATTAGAAAGTTTTTCTACACTACTTGTATAAGCATTTACACCAACTGAAAATTGATTGAGACCTGTATTCAATTGTGAAACCCCACCTGTATAGGACTTTATACCTGTATTCAGCTGATTTACACCTGCCACCAATTCAGGAGTTTTTGAGGCCAATTGACCAAGTCCAGTGTCAACCTGTGAAACTGCATTTGTGTAACTTTGTAAACCACTATTAAAAGTTCCTAAACCAAGATGTAATTGCTCTATGGCAGATACATAGGCAGACAATCCCTTTGTAAATTGATTAGCTCCATTTGAAAAAGTTACACTTGAGTTAGCTAGAGTATTGAGATTTGTCGTCAATGTTTGACCTCCTTTTGCTAACTGATCGGCTCCATTAGCCAATTGTTCACTTCCATCAGCTGCTTTATTTATCCCAGACTTCAAGTCACTCATTTTTTGAAATAGTGCCTTGGTATATGTTTCAGTTACATTCGTAGAGACGGTTTGTTTTAATTGTGTCATTGCAGAATCACTCATCTTACTCGCAATAAAGCTACGGCCACTTGAAGTTTGATAATCAATTTGCATCTGTTCAGGGTGATTTGTTAGGATTGAAGTAGCTTTTTCAGATAGATCACTTGGTAAAGTCACTACCATATAGTATTCGCCATCATCTAGCCCCTTTTTACCCTCTTCTTCATTGACAAAATGAAAATCTAAAGTCTTATTTTCTTTTAAATTAGACACCATGTCTTTTCCTATAGCCATCGTATTTCCATTATAAGAAGCTTCCTTGTCATTATTAACAACTGCTACAGGTAACTCCGATACTTGACCATATGGATCCCACATTGACGATAAAAATATGATATTGTATAAAGCTGGAATAAGAGAAATTCCTATCATTACAATAATGAATGTCGGTTTTTTAAAAATTGCTTTCCATTCTTTAAACATATTTCCTCCTTTTTTTAAACATATTGTCTAAATTTTTGATATAATAGATTATACATTAAAAAATCTAAATTACAAGATAAAAAATATTTTTTTAGACATATAGCCTAAATTGTTCAAAAGGAGAAACTATGAAAGAAAGTAACAAACGATTAAAAACAAAGAGAAATATTGAAAATGCCATGGTTCAATTATTGATGGATCACCCCTTCGATCAAATTACTACAATTAAATTAGCAGAAAAAGCTGGAATTAGTCGTTCTAGCTTCTATACCCATTACAAGGATAAGTATGATATGATTGAACACTATCAAAGTAAGTTATTTCATACATTTGAGTATATCTTCCAAAAACATGCTCATCATAAAAAAGATGCCATTTTAGAAGTATTTGACTATTTAGAATCTGAACCATTATTAGCTGCTCTTTTATCTGAAAATGGTACCAAAGAAATCCAAAATTTCTTAAGAAATAAGCTTCATATCATGCTGAGCACAGATCTTCAGAAGCGCTTTATGCAACTACAACTAAATTCAATTGAATTAGAATATAGCAGCATTTATCTGACAAATGCCCTATTTGGAGTTTGTCAAACTTGGATTGCTCGTGGAAAAAAAGAAAGTCCGCAAGAAATGACAAACTTCCTTATGAAAATGCTAGGTGATGCCAACTAAGAACAAAAAAGAACACCATCTGGTGTTCTTTTTATCTAACTCCGCCAGTAGGACTCGAACCTACGACATCATGATTAACAGTCATGCGCTACTACCAACTGAGCTATGGCGGATAAAATAGTCCGTACGGGATTCGAACCCGTGTTACCGCCGTGAAAAGGCGGTGTCTTAACCCCTTGACCAACGGACCATCTATCTGTAGCAGATATAACCATTATATCAATTTCTTACTGATTGTCAATCACTTTTTAGATTTTTTCTCTAGAATATCTTTTAGTTTACGAACTTTCAAACGGGTAATGGGACAACGATGATCTTCATAAAAGACAACTTCTAAATTCTTTCGATCAATTTCTCTCACATTTCCCACATTGACAAGGAAAGATTTATGGGAGCAATAAAATCGCTGAGTATGTTTGTCCTTTTCCTGAATATCTGTCATAGTTCCATAAAACTCTTTGGCAAAATTCTTACCAATAATTCGCAATTTATGAGAAACACCTGTTGTTTCGATATACAGAATATCATGGTAAGGAATTTTCAAATCATTTCCCTTATAGTTGTAATCAAAATAGTCTACAACATCTTCGTTTTCAAGCAGCATGCTTTTGGTATAGAAGATACTCTGCTCGATGCATTTTTTGAACAATTCATCATTGATGTCCTTATCTACAAAATCTAAAGCTGATACCTGATACTTATAAGTTAAAGTAGCAAATTCAGATCGACTAGTAATAAAGACAATAATAGCATAAGGATTGTGATGACGAATAAACTGAGCCACTTCAAAGCCTTTTTTCTCGATTCCATGAATATCGATATCTAGGAAATAAAGCTGGTTCACTTCATCATTTTCGATATATTCCTTAAACTCACGAACTTTTCCTGTTGTCTTATATGAAATAGGAATATTCGATTCTTCCGAAATTTCATTTAATATTCTCTCTAGTCTCACTTGATGTTCAATAACATCTTCTAAAATTAATACTTTCATTCAAATTCCCTCTTAAATCTAATAATTTGTCTAAATGTGTTATCTTCCATCTCAGTTTCTAAAATGATATTGTCATACTTATCTAAAATCTCTTTGACATTATTAAGTCCTAGACCTCTATTTCTTCCCTTGGTAGAGAAACCTAAGGCAAATAGGTCCTCTGAAGGCGTCATAGTTATTTTGCATGAATTCTGGATAACTATAACTGTTTCAAAATCCATTTTAATGACTGCAACTTCCATTTGTTTCAAGTAACTATCTGCAGCACCTTCAACAGCATTATTTAATAGAATGCTCATAATGCGAACAAGATCAAGTAAATCCATTGACAATCTAGTAATAACATCTTTTACTTCCAATGTAAACTCTACATCATTATTTCGTGCATATACAATCGATTGAGCAATTAAACTTCGTAAAGCCGAATCTTCTATGTTGTTTAAATCAAAGTAAGTATATTTGTCTGACCTCAATTTCTGATTTGCTTTTACTAAGACCTCGTTGTAAATCCTGTCAATTTCGTGTAAATCTCCACTGTCAATCGCCATTTGCATGCTGACAAGCATCCCTGCATAGTCATGACGAAAACCTCGAATCTCATTATACAAACCCACAATCTCATCTGTATAAGTCTGTAAATACTTTTGTTCAAATTTCTTCTGCTTTAGGGCAATCTCTTTTTCAATTTGAACCTTATAAGAATTCATTGCAAAGAAAACTAACAGCAGACAGATAAAAACAATGGTTGATAAAATACTTCCAAAACTATTTAAGTGATGAATCGTACTTACTATATCTGAAACAAACAATAAGATATGCAATCCCAAAAAAGCAACTATCACTTTTTTTAAAAAAGGGTACAGATAATCTTTATCAAAATATTTTATTTCCAAATGAAAATAACGAATTATTATTAGAATAGAAAAATAAGTCATCAACAATACTACTAAAAGGAATGTACTTTTATAGTGTAATACTACTTCATCTCCTGTTATAGAAGATAAGGTTACGGATATAAAAGTATGAGAACTGTGATATAATAAAGACAATAGTAAACTGATAAAAATAGTTTTGTATTTTTCAGACTTCTTTAACTTTCTTAAATAAAGGTACACAACCAAGGGAAATAAAAATTTAGACAAAGCAAAACTATTAGAAAATACTAGTGTAATAATTTCTTCAAGTATAAAAACTGAGATACATGTGTAACAGAAAAAAACAATTTGTTCTTTTCTATTTATTTTACAAATCCATTCATAACTTTTGCTAATGATGAAAAAATAAAAAATAGCTATCCCTAATCCAAATAAATCCATTACTCTCTACCTTTATTTTATTACTTTCTTCTTGGAAAAATAAGATTACGAATTGTTTCTGAAATTCTCCAATCTCCACCTCGAATCTCCTGCAATTCTGCCTCTGTTACCTCTTTAAATTGTTCCAACTTTACTGTATTTTTCATAATTAAATCTCCTGTATTATTTTTTCTTCTTGTAAGTTAACTTACACATCTATTATACAAAATGAAGACCATGTAAGAAAAAATTCTTCCCAACTGTACATTTTTGAACCTGAAACGCACTTTTTTAAGAAAAAAGCTGGGATTTACCCCAGCTTCGTATCTAAAATTGATCCCAGCAGGATTCGAACCTGCGACCGTTCGCTTAGAAGGCGAATGCTCTATCCAGCTGAGCTATGAGACCTAACATGACCATTCTATCAAAAAACAAGAGCTAAGTCAATCTTCTATTTGTGGTAGGGAGAACCCTGCTGAATTGTAAAAGCACGGTAAATTTGTTCAACTAAAACCAATCTCATTAACTGATGTGGTAATGTCAGACGTCCAAAACTGACAGAAAGATTGGCCCTATTTTTTACAACAGGAGCTAGACCTAAACTTCCTCCAATGATAAAAGTAAGAGTTGAGTAGCCTTTGATAGAAGCCTGCTCTAGTTGCTTACTAAAATCTTCTGAAGAGAATGTTTTTCCTTCAATGGCTAGTACAACGACAAAGTCTCTTTCTCCAACTTTAGAAAGAATTCTTTCACCTTCTGTTCCCAAGATTTTTTGATTTTCTAATTCACTGGCTTTGTCAGGTGTCTTCTCGTCAGCGAGCTCAATCATTTCTAATTTAGCGAAACGTGAAATTCGTTTGGTATATTCAGCAATACCATCTTTTAAGTATTTCTCTTTCAGTTTTCCTACTGTTACAACTTTTATTTTCATTCTTCTATTCTATCATATCCACACTTCATTTCACATCTTATACACATGAAAATCATCCAAAAATACTATTAAATTCACAGAATAAGGTGAGTTATCCACAACTTGTGTAAAACTTTTAAGCTTAGATTAAGTTAATAGGTTTATAATCTTGACAAACAATAGCAAACGGAGGCGTTTATGAAACACTTACAAAAATTTTACAAAAAAGGAGTTACTTTTCTTGTAATTATTCTAATAGGATTTTTGAGTGGTGCACTAGGAAGTTTTGTAACATTGCAACTTTATCAAAAACAAGGAAATCAAGCTACAAATAATAATTCTGGCACTGTAACTCAAACATCATACAAGAATGAAAACTCAACTACTCAAGCAGTGAATAAAATTAAGGATGCTGTTGTATCAGTCATTACTTACTCTGCTAATAAACAAAGTAGTGTATTTGGAACGGAAGAATCAAATTCTGATACGGATAATCAACAGATTGCAAGTGAAGGATCAGGTGTCATCTATAAAAAGAACGAAAATGATGCTTATATTGTAACAAATACTCACGTTATTAACGGAGCCTCAAAAGTCGATATCCGTTTAGCTGATGGCACAAAAGTCCCTGGTGAAATTATTGGATCGGATACCTTCTCTGATATTGCTGTCGTAAAAATTTCTTCAGAAAAAGTTACAACAGTGGCAGAATTTGGTGATTCAAGCCAACTTAACGTTGGAGAAACAGCGATTGCTATCGGTAGTCCTTTAGGTTCAGAATATGCTAATACAGTTACACAGGGAATCATCTCAAGTCTTAATCGAAATGTTTCTCTAAAATCTGAAGATGGTCAAGCTATTTCAACAAAAGCCATTCAAACAGATACGGCCATTAACCCTGGTAACTCTGGTGGTCCTCTTGTAAATATCCAAGGACAAGTAATTGGTATTACATCAAGTAAGATTGCAAGCAATGGTGGAACATCTGTAGAAGGTCTTGGTTTTGCAATTCCTTCAAACGATGTACAAAATATCATTAAACAGCTTGAAAGTGATGGTAAAGTGACTCGTCCTGCTCTTGGAATCCAAATGGTCAATCTGTCCAACATTGGAGCTAATGATCTTAGAAAACTAAACATTCCAAGTGGGCTCACTTCAGGTGTAGTTGTTCGATCTGTTCAAAGTAATATGCCTGCAAATGGACATCTTCAAAAATACGATGTCATTACTAAAGTTGACGACAAAGAGATTACTTCATCAACAGACTTACAACATGCTCTTTACAACCATGCTATTGGAGACACTATAAAAATAACCTACTACCGTAATGGTAAGGAGGAAACAACCTCTATAAAACTAGATAAGAATTCTGGTGATTTGGAACGTTAATTGACATCAGTGTAAAGAAAACTTTACAGAAAGTAAAAGATATGTTAGTGTAGAATCATGGAAAAATTTGAAATGATTTCTATCTCTGAAATACAAAAAAATCCTTACCAACCTCGGAAAGAATTTGATATAGAAAAATTAAAGGAATTGGCTCAGTCAATCAAAGAAAATGGGCTCATCCAACCAATCATCGTTCGTCAATCTCCTGTAATTGGTTATGAAATCCTTGCAGGAGAGAGACGATATCGAGCTTCTCTCTTGGCTGGTCTGACCTCTATCCCAGCCGTTGTAAAGCACCTCTCAGATCAGGAAATGATGGTTCAATCAATCATTGAGAATTTGCAGAGAGAAAATTTAAATCCTGTTGAAGAAGCACGCGCCTACGAATCTTTAGTAGAAAAAGGATTTACTCACACTGAGATAGCGGATAAAATGGGGAAATCTCGTCCTTATATCACTAATTTTATTCGTTTACTTTCCCTACCAGAATATATCTTAACTGAAGTAGAAAATGGAAAAATTTCTCAAGCGCATGCACGTTCCCTAGTTGGTTTGGACAAAGAGCAGCAAGACTATTTCTTCCAACTAATCAAAAATGAAGACATCTCTGTGAGAAAGTTGGAAGCACTTCTTACAGAAAAAAAACACAAGAAGCAGAAAAAAAGTGATTCTTTCATCAAAGATGAAGAAGATAAATTAAAAAAACTACTAGGTTTAAGTGTAGAAATTAAACTTTCAAAAAAAGATACTGGAAAGATTGTCATCTCCTTTTCAAGTCAAGAAGAATACGATAGAATTATTAACAGCCTGAAATAAGGCTGTTCTTTTATTTTCTTAACCCACAAATTTATCCACTAATTTTTTTATCAAAAAGCCTAATGAATCAAGGAAATATCTATTTATCCCCAACCTGTGGATAAATACTGCTAACATTGTGGATTCTTTTCCACAATCTGTGGAAAAATCCTACTATCTATGGTAAAATAAGTCTAGCACTAAACTACTAAAATCATAGTAAAGGAGGAAAAATAGTTGAAAGAAAAGCAATTTTGGAATCGTATTTTAGAATTTGCTCAAGAAAGATTGACTCGATCTATGTATGATTTCTATGCTACACCTGCTGAACTCATCAAAGTAGAAGAAAATACAGCTACTATATTTCTACCGAGATCAGAGATGGAAATGGTGTGGGAAAAGCAATTAAAAGATATTATCATTGCTGCTGGTTTTGAAATTTATGATTCTGAAATCAAACCTCACTATATTTTCACTAAACCTCAGAGTACAGAGTCTCCTCAAGTAAATGATACGAATAGTGTCTCTACTTACAATTACACACCTGCACTACCAACGATTCCTTATTCTGAAACAGGATTAAAAGAAAAATATACCTTTGATAACTTTATTCAAGGTGATGGGAATGTTTGGGCGGTATCTGCTGCACTAGCTGTATCTGAAGATTTAGCTCTGACCTATAATCCTCTTTTCATCTATGGAGGACCTGGTCTTGGAAAGACTCACTTGCTCAATGCGATTGGAAATGAGATTTTGAAAAATATTCCTGATGCGCGTGTCAAGTACATTCCTGCCGAAAGCTTTATCAATGACTTTCTTGAGCACTTAAGACTTGGGGAAATGGAAAAGTTCAAAAAAACTTACCGTAGTCTTGATCTCTTGTTGATTGATGATATCCAATCTCTCAGCGGTAAAAAAGTCGCAACCCAGGAAGAATTTTTCAATACCTTCAATGCTCTTCATGATAAGCAGAAACAGATTGTCCTAACCAGTGATCGAAGTCCTAAACACCTAGAAGGCCTTGAGGAAAGACTTGTCACGCGCTTTAGCTGGGGATTGACGCAAAATATCACTCCTCCTGACTTTGAGACACGTATCGCCATTCTTCAAAGTAAAACAGAGCATTTGGATTACCATTTCCAAAGTGATACTCTGGAATACTTGGCTGGCCAATTTGATTCAAATGTTCGAGAATTAGAAGGAGCAATCAACGATATCACTTTAATTGCCAGAGTAAAGAAAATTAAGGATATCACTATTGATATTGCTGCGGAAGCTATTAGAGCACGTAAACAAGACGCCCGCCAGATACTTGTTATTCCAATTGAGAAAATCCAAACTGAAGTTGGTAATTTTTATGGAGTGAGTGTTAAAGAAATGAAGGGGACGAGACGAGTTCAAAACATCGTTTTAGCGCGTCAAGTTGCCATGTACCTAGCTAGAGAACTGACAGATAACAGTCTTCCAAAAATAGGAAAAGAATTTGGCGGAAAGGATCACACCACCGTTATTCATGCCCATGCCAAAATTAAATCACTGATTGACGAAGACGATAATTTACGTTTAGAAGTAGAAGCAATCAAAAAGAAAATCAAGTAGCTTGTGGATAACTTTTCCTTTCTTATCTTTTTTATCCACATTTTTTAAACAAGCTCCAAAGCTTGAATTTACTAAACAACACCCAGTTTTCCACAGAATTCACACACTCTATTATTACTATTAACTTTCTAATACTAAAAATAAATAAAGGAGAATCCATGATTCATTTTTCAATCAATAAAAATTTATTTCTACAAGCCTTAAATACTACAAAACGAGCAATTAGCTCAAAAAATGCTATTCCAATTTTATCAACAATTAAAATTGATATTACAAATGAAGGAATTACTTTAATTGGCTCAAACGGGCAAATTTCTATTGAGAATTTCATTTCTCAAAAGAATGAAGATGCTGGTCTCTTGATTACTTCTTTGGGTTCGATTCTTCTTGAAGCTTCTTTCTTTATCAATGTGGTATCTAGTCTTCCAGATGTAACGCTAGATTTCAAAGAGATTGAACAAAAACAAATTGTCTTAACCAGTGGCAAATCAGAAATTACCCTAAAAGGAAAAGATAGCGAACAATATCCACGAATCCAAGAAATTTCAGCAAGTACTCCTTTGGTTCTTGAAACCAAACTACTCAAGAAAATTATCAATGAAACAGCTTTTGCTGCAAGTACACAAGAAAGTCGTCCAATCTTAACAGGTGTCCACTTCGTATTGAGCCAACACAAAGAACTAAAAACAGTTGCGACAGACTCACACCGCCTTAGCCAAAAGAAATTGATTCTTGAAAAAAATGGTGATGATTTCGATGTAGTAATTCCTAGTCGTTCTCTACGCGAATTTTCAGCGGTATTTACAGATGATATTGAAACTGTAGAGATTTTCTTTGCAAATAATCAAATCCTCTTTAGAAGCGAAAATATTAGCTTCTACACTCGTCTCCTAGAAGGAAACTATCCTGATACAGATCGTTTGATTCCAACAGACTTTAATACTACAATTACTTTTGATGTGGTTAATTTGCGTCAATCTATGGAGCGTGCACGTCTCTTATCAAGTGCGACTCAAAATGGTACTGTGAAGTTTGAAATTAAAGGTGGGGTTGTTAGTGCCCATGTTCACTCTCCAGAAGTTGGTAAAGTAAACGAAGAAATCGATACGGAGCAGGTGACTGGTGATGATTTGACTATTAGTTTTAACCCAACTTACTTGATTGATTCTCTCAAGGCTTTAAATAGCGAAAAGGTAACTATTAGCTTTATTTCAGCTGTTCGCCCATTTACTCTTGTGCCAGCAGATACTGACGAAGACTTTATGCAGCTCATTACACCAGTTCGTACAAATTAAGTGAAAGAGGTTGAGCCTGGCTCGCCTCTTTTATGATATAATCGAAAAAGAAAAGGAGAGTAGTATGTATCAAGTTGGAAATTTTGTTGAGATGAAAAAACCTCATGCTTGTACAATAAAGTCGACTGGTAAAAAAGCCAATCGTTGGGAAATCACACGTGTAGGGGCAGATATCAAAATCAAATGTAGCAATTGTGACCACCTTGTCATGATGAGTCGCTATGATTTTGAACGAAAAATGAATAAGATTATTGACTAAGAACCCTTAGTTAGAGGGTTAGCAAGTTTTCCCTTTTTGTGTTATAATGTTAGGGATTGAAATGAGAACGGAGAATGAGAAACTATGGCTTTAACAGCAGGTATCGTTGGTTTGCCAAACGTTGGTAAATCAACCCTTTTTAATGCAATTACAAAAGCAGGAGCAGAGGCGGCAAACTACCCATTCGCGACTATTGATCCAAATGTTGGGATGGTAGAAGTTCCAGATGAACGCCTACAAAAACTAACGGAAATGATTACTCCTAAAAAGACAGTTCCAACAACCTTTGAATTTACAGATATTGCAGGGATTGTAAAAGGAGCATCAAAAGGAGAAGGTCTAGGGAATAAATTCTTGGCCAATATCCGTGAAGTAGATGCGATTGTTCACGTAGTTCGTGCTTTTGATGATGAAAATGTTATGCGCGAGCAAGGACGTGAAGACGCCTTTGTGGATCCACTTGCAGATATTGATACCATTAACCTAGAGTTGATTCTTGCTGACTTAGAATCAGTTAATAAACGCTATGCGCGTGTAGAAAAGATGGCACGTACACAAAAAGATAAAGAATCAGTAGCAGAGTTTAACGTTCTTCAAAAAATTAAACCAGTCCTTGAAGATGGAAAATCAGCTCGTACCATTGAATTCACAGATGAGGAACAAAAGGTCGTTAAAGGTCTCTTCCTTTTGACTACTAAACCAGTTCTTTATGTTGCTAATGTGGATGAAGATGTAGTTTCAGATCCAGATTCTATCGAATATGTGAAGCAAATTCGTGAATTCGCAGCGACAGAGAATGCTGAGGTGGTAGTTATTTCTGCGCGTGCTGAAGAAGAAATTTCTGAGTTAGACGATGAAGATAAGCAAGAATTTCTTGAAGCACTTGGCTTGACAGAATCAGGAGTTGATAAATTGACTCGAGCCGCTTACCACTTGCTTGGGCTTGGAACTTACTTCACAGCTGGTGAAAAAGAAGTTCGCGCTTGGACCTTTAAGCGAGGGATGAAAGCTCCTCAAGCAGCTGGTATTATCCATTCAGACTTTGAAAAAGGTTTTATTCGTGCAGTAACCATGTCATATGAGGATCTAGTGAAATATGGATCTGAAAAGGCTGTAAAAGAAGCTGGGCGCTTGCGTGAAGAAGGAAAAGAATATATCGTTCAAGATGGCGATATCATGGAATTCCGCTTTAACGTTTAATAACATTTAATAAATAGTGTCAATTAGGTTGGAAAAAAAATTCCAACCCTTTTGGCTTTTGAAAGGAAAATAAATGACCAAATTACTTGTAGGATTAGGAAACCCAGGGGATAAATATTTTGAAACCAAGCATAATGTTGGCTTTATGTTGATTGACCAACTAGCTAAAAAACAAAACGTCACCTTTACACACGACAAGATATTTCAAGCTGACCTAGCCTCTTTTTTCTTCAATGGAGAAAAAATTTATCTCGTCAAACCAACAACATTTATGAATGAAAGTGGAAAAGCAGTTCATGCTTTATTGACTTACTATGGTTTGGATATTGAAGATTTACTCGTCATTTACGATGATCTTGACATGGAAGTTGGGAAAATTCGACTCCGAGCTAAAGGATCAACTGGTGGTCATAATGGCATTAAGTCTATTATTCAACATATAGGTACTCAAGTCTTTAACCGTGTTAAAATAGGAATCGGAAGACCTAAAAATGGAATGTCAGTTGTTCACCATGTTTTAAGTAAATTTGATCAGGAAGACTATGTAGGTATTTTACAGTCAATTGACAAGGTTGACGATGCTGTAAATTATTATTTACAAGAAAAAAACTTTGAGAAAACAATGCAGAGGTATAATGGCTAAATGGTGACTTTATTAGATTTATTCTCAGAAAATGATCAGATTAAAAAATGGCATCAAAATCTGATAGATAAGAAAAGACAACTAATACTTGGTTTATCAACATCTACCAAGGCTCTTGCAATTGCAAGTAGTCTAGAAAAAGAAAATAAGATTGTGTTACTGACTTCAACTTATGGAGAAGCAGAACGAATTATCAGTGATCTTCTTTCTCTCTTAGGAGAGGAACTTGTCTATCCTTTTTTGGTCGATGACTCTCCTATGGTAGAGTTTTTGATGTCTTCGCAAGAAAAAATCATCTCACGGATTGAAGCTTTGCGTTTTTTGAGTGATCCGTCTAAGAAAGGGATTTTAGTTTGTAATATCGCAGCGAGTCGGTTGATTTTACCCTCTCAGACTAGATTTAAAGAAAGTACTATAAAAATTGCAGTTGGTGAAGAATATGATCAACATGACCTTCTTCACAAATTAAAGGAAATAGGCTATCGCAAAGTTACACAAGTACAGACCCAAGGTGAGTTTAGTATTCGAGGAGATATTTTAGATATTTTTGAGATGTCTCAGTTAGAACCTTTCCGAATCGAGTTTTTTGGTGATGAAGTAGATGGAATTCGGACTTTTGAAGTCGAAACACAATTATCAAAAGAAAATCGGACAGAACTTACTATCTTTCCAGCTAGTGATATGCTTTTGAGAGAAAAGGATTATCAACGAGGTCAGTCAGCTTTAGAAAAGCAAATTTCGAAGACTCTATCGCCGATTTTGAAATCCTATCTAGAAGAAATTTTGTCAAGTTTTCATCAAAAACAAGTACATTCAGATAGTCGAAAGTTTTTATCTTTATGTTATGATAAAACATGGACTGTATTTGATTATATTGAAAAAGATACGCCTGTATTCTTTGACGACTATCAAAAATTGATGAATCAGTATGAAGCCTTTGAAAGAGAATTAGCGCAATACTTTACAGAAGATTTACAGAATGGTAAATCATTTTCTGAGATGCAGTATTTTGCAGATACAGAGCAAACCTATAAAAAACAAAGTCCAGTTACCTTTTTCTCTAATCTGCAAAAGGGCTTAGGAAATCTCAAGTTTGATCACATTTATCAATTTAATCAATACCCTATGCAAGAATTCTTCAATCAGTTTTCTTTTCTTAAAGAAGAAATTGAGCGATATAAAAAAATGGACTACACTATTATCTTGCAGTCTAGCAATTCAATGGGCAGTAAAACATTGGAGGATGTTTTAGAGGAATATCAGATTAAATTGGATTCCAGAGATAAGTCAAGTATCTGTAAAGAATCTGTAAACTTGATTGAGGGTAATCTAAGACATGGTTTTCATTTTGTAGATGAAAAAATTCTCTTGATTACTGAACATGAGATTTTTCAAAAGAAATTAAAACGTCGTTTTAGAAGACAACATGCTTCAAATGCAGAGCGATTAAAAGATTATAATGAACTTGAAAAAGGGGACTATGTTGTTCACCATATCCATGGAATTGGTCAATATCTAGGAATCGAAACAATTGAAATCCAAGGCATTCACCGTGATTATGTCAGTGTACAGTATCAAAATGGTGACCAAATCTCCATCCCAGTAGAGCAGATTCAGTTACTGTCTAAATATGTTTCAAGTGATGGGAAACCTCCAAAACTCAATAAATTAAATGATGGTCATTTCAAAAAGGCCAAGCAAAAAGTTAAGAACCAGGTAGAGGATATAGCTGATGATTTAATCAAACTTTATTCTGAGCGTAGTCAGTTGAAGGGGGTTGCTTTCTCGGCTGATGATGATGAGCAACATTCTTTTGACGATGCTTTTCCTTATGTTGAAACGGATGATCAACTTCGTAGTATTGAGGAAATTAAGAGAGATATGCAAGATTCTCATCCCATGGATCGACTTCTGGTTGGGGATGTTGGTTTTGGAAAGACTGAAGTTGCAATGCGTGCTGCTTTTAAGGCAGTCAATGATCACAAACAGGTGGTCGTTCTAGTTCCAACGACGGTTTTAGCACAACAACACTATACGAATTTTAAGGAACGATTCCAAAATTTTGCTGTTAATATTGATGTGTTGAGTCGCTTTAGAAGTAAAAAAGAGCAGGCAGAGACACTCGAAAAATTAAAGAATGGTCAAGTTGATATTTTGATTGGAACGCATCGTGTTTTGTCAAAAGATGTTGTGTTTTCTGATTTGGGCTTGATGATTATTGATGAGGAACAGCGATTTGGTGTCAAGCATAAAGAAACCTTGAAAGAACTGAAAAAACAAGTAGATGTTCTAACCTTGACAGCAACGCCAATTCCTCGTACCCTTCATATGTCTATGCTAGGAATTCGAGATTTGTCTGTTATTGAAACTCCTCCAACCAATCGCTATCCTGTTCAAACCTATGTATTAGAGAAGAATGATAGTGTCATTCGTGATGCTGTCTTGCGTGAAATGGAGCGTGGAGGTCAAATTTACTATCTTTACAATAAGGTTGACACGATTGACCAGAAGGTTTCAGAATTACAGGAGTTGATTCCAGAGGCTTCAATTGGGTATGTTCATGGACAAATGAGTGAAATTCAGTTAGAAAATACTCTACTGGACTTTATTGAAGGTCAGTATGATATTTTGGTGACAACTACTATTATTGAGACAGGGGTAGATATTCCAAATGCCAATACCTTATTTATTGAAAATGCAGACCATATGGGCTTGTCAACCTTGTATCAATTAAGGGGAAGAGTTGGTCGGAGCAATCGCATTGCCTATGCCTATCTTATGTATCGTCCAGAAAAATCAATCAGTGAAGTCTCTGAAAAGAGATTAGAAGCAATCAAGGGATTTACAGAATTAGGGTCAGGATTTAAGATTGCGATGCGAGATCTTTCGATTCGTGGAGCAGGAAATCTCCTAGGAAAATCCCAATCAGGTTTCATTGATTCTGTTGGTTTTGAATTGTATTCACAGTTATTAGAAGAAGCTATTGCTAAACGTAACGGTAATGGGAACACAAGAACCAAAGGAAATGCTGAGTTGATTTTACAAATTGATGCTTATCTTCCTGATACTTATATTTCTGACCAACGACATAAGATTGAAATTTACAAGAAAATTCGTCAAATTGACAACCGTGTCAACTATGAAGAGTTACAAGAAGAATTGATGGATCGTTTTGGAGAATATCCAGATGTAGTAGCATATCTTTTAGAGATTGGTTTGGTCAAGTCATATTTTGACAAGGTCTTTGTAGAACGTGTGGAAAGAAAAGAAAATAAGATTACAGTTCAATTTGAAAAAGTCACTCAACGACTATTATTGGCTCAAGATTATTTTAAAGCTTTATCCGCAACGAACTTAAAAGCAGCCATAGCTGAGAATAAGGGATTAATGGAAGTTGTATTCGATGTCCGAAACAAGAAGGATTATGAAATTTTAGAAGGTTTGCTGATTTTTGGAGAAAGTTTATTAGAGATAAAAGAATCAAAGGAAGCAAATCCCATTTAACATTTTTCTTCTATAAAAAGGATAAAAATGGTACAATAATAATTTGAGGTAATAAAAATGAGATTAGACAAGTATTTAAAAGTATCACGAATTATTAAGCGCCGCACAGTCGCAAAAGAAGTAGCAGATAAAGGTAGAATCAAGGTGAATGGAATCTTGGCCAAAAGTTCAACGGATTTGAAAGTTGATGACCAAGTTGAAATTCGATTTGGAAATAAGTTGTTGCTTGTTAAAGTACTAGAGATGAAAGATAGTACAAAAAAAGAAGATGCAGCAGGCATGTATGAAATTCTCAGTGAAACACGGGTAGAAGAAAATGTCTAAAAATATTGTACAGATGAATAATTCTTTTATTCAAAATGAACATCAACGTCGTCGTCACCTGATGAAGGAGAGACAAAAACGAAATCGTTTTATGGGTTGGGTCCTTATTTTGATGATTTTGTTGTTTATTTTACCAACTTATAACTTGGCCCAAAGCTATGATCAGTTACTGCAACGCCGTCAGCAATTGACAGAGTTGAAAGAACAATACCAAACTCTTAGTGATGAAAAAGATAAGGAATCCGCTTTTGCTACAAAGTTGAAAGATGAAGACTATGTAGCAAAATATGCACGCGCAAAGTACTATTACTCAAAGAAACGAGAAGCAATTTACACAATTCCTGATTTGCTTCCGAGGTAATGTCATGGAAAATTTATTAGAGGTTGTTGAGCAATTTTTAAGTTTATCAGATGAAAAATTAGAGGAATTGGCAGCTAAAAACCATTTATTACGATTACAAGAAGAAAGGGAAGAGAAGAATGCGTAAGTTCTTAGTAGTTTTATTGCTACCTGCTTTTATTATAACTTCAAGAGCAGTTAGCACAGAAAAACAGCTTCCTTACTCTTCACAAGAAATTTATTATCTAACCGAGTCTGATTATGGATTCTACTATAAGGAAACTCTTGAATCTCCAATGGTTTATGGAGAAACAGCCGTTTATGCTAATGAGGATCTTGTTAAGGAGTCTGGTAAATTGACTCCTGAAAACGCCTTTAAAATAATAGAATGGCGTTTAAATAGACAAGGTATTCCTGTTTTTAAATTAGACAATCATCAGTTTATTATTGCAGATAAGCGTTTGGTCTATGATCAAAGTCAAGTTGAAATTCAAACTAGACAGGTATGGTTGGAGCCGGGGGTTGTTATTTATAATAGTCCTTATGATGCTAAAGAAATTTCTTCATCCCTCTCTCCCTATCAACGCGTAACAGTGGACAGAACCCTCTTTGCTGAGGGACAAGAATTTCTTCATATTGATCAAGTTGGGTGGGTATCAAAAGAGTTCGTCTCAGAAGAAGACAATCGCATCCAAAAGGTTCAAGAAATCTTATCAAACAACTATCAGAATGAAAATTATTCTATTTATGTTAAACAACTGAGTACGGGTAAAGAGGCTGGTGTGAATGAAGACAGCAAACTTTATGCAGCTAGCATCTTGAAACTAGCCTACCTTTATTATGCTCAAGATAAGATAAATCAAGGAAAGTATACGCTAGATAGTAGCTTTAAGTATGTCCCAGAAGTAAATAGTTTCCCTGGGTCCTATAAACCAGAGGGTAGTGGTAGCTTGCCTAAAAAAGAAGATAACAAAGAATACAGTCTTCAACAGTTAATTACCAAGGTAACAAAAGAGTCTGATAATGTTGCTCATAATATTTTAGGTTATTACGTGACCAATCAATCTGACGGGGCTTTCAAAGAAAAAATGTCCACCATTATGGGTGAAGATTGGGATGTGAATGATAAATTGACTTCTTCAAAAATGGCTGGAAAGGTCATGGAAGCTATTTATAATCAGAATGGTTTTGTTCTAGAGTCTCTAGGTAAGACCGATTTTGACAACCAACGAATCGCAAAAGGTGTTTCGGTTAAGGTAGCTCATAAAATTGGAGATGCCGACGAGTATAAACATGACACTGCCATTGTTTATACGGATTCTCCTTTCGTTCTTTCTATTTTCACTAAAAATTCTGATTATGACACTATTGCTAAGATAGCTAAGGATGTCTATGAGGTTTTAAAATGAGGGAACGGGATTTTTTAAATCATTTTCTCCGAAAAGAGTATTTCAAAAAACATTCGAAAGTCGTGTTAGCTTTGTCTGGCGGACTGGATTCAATGTTTTTATTCCATCTATTGTCTACTTATCAAAATGAGTTAGAAATTGAGCTGATTGTAGCACATGTCAATCACAAGCAGAGAAGGGAGTCTGACTGGGAGGAAAATGAACTAAGGAAGTTAGCTGATGAAGCTGGACTTCCTATTTATATCACAAGCTTTTCAGGAGACTTTTCAGAAGCGCGTGCTCGAGAGTTTCGTTATGATTTTTTTAGGAAAATCATGAAAGAGGTTGGAGCGACCGCCTTGGTTACTGCCCACCATGCAGATGATCAAGTTGAAACGATTTTGATGCGCTTGATTCGAGGAAGTCGGCTACGTCATTTAACAGGAATAAAAGAAGGTCAAGTAGTTGATGATATTGAAATCATCCGTCCCTTGTTACCTTTTCATAAAAAGGATTTTCCACCAATTTTTCATTTTGAAGATCAAACAAATCAGGAAAATACCTATTTTCGCAATCGCATTCGGAATAGGTATTTACCAGAACTTGAAAAAGAAAATCCTCGTCTTAAATCCGCCCTTTTAGATTTAGGAAGGGAAATTTCAGATTACCAAGCAACAATAACAGAACTTTCGAAACAAATTGATGTGGAAGATTTGAATGAGTTATTCTCATACTCTCAACAAACTCAAGGAATCTTGCTCCAGAACTATCTTAATCAATTTCCAGACTTAAATCTGACAAAGGCTCAATTTGCCGAAGTTCGACAGATTTTAGCAACTAAAAGCCAGTATCGTCACTCTCTTAAAAATGGCTATGAATTGATAAAAGAGTATCAACGGTTTCAGATTTGTAAAATCAGTCCTCAGGCCGATGAAAAGGAAGATGAACTTGTGTTACACTATCAAAATCAAGTTCGATATATGGGCTATTTATTTTCCTTTGGCATTCCTATTGAAGGGGATTTTGTTCAAAAAGTAACGGTTTCACGGGAAACATCTGTACATATTAGATGTCGAAAACCTGGCGATGTTCTGATCCTGAATGGGCATCGAAAGAAACTGAGACGTTTATTTATAGATTTGAAAATCCCCATTGAAAAACGAAAAACAACCCCTATTATTGAGCAATTTGGAGAAATTGTCTCAATTTTAGGAATTGCGACCAGTGATTTGAGTAAAAACACGAAAAATGATATAATGAACACTGTAATTTATATAGAAAAAATAGATAGGTAAAAAGATGTTAGAACACGATATTAAAAAAATCCTCGTTTCACATGATGAAATTACAGAAGCAGCTAAAAAGCTAGGTGCGCAACTAACAAAAGAGTATGAGGGGAAAAATCCAATTCTTATTGGAATTCTGAAAGGATCGATTCCTTTTATGGCTGAATTGGTCAAACATATTGATACGCATATTGAGATGGACTTCATGATGGTATCTAGTTACCATGGTGGAACAGCAAGTAGTGGTGTCATCAATATCAAGCAAGACGTTACGCAAGATATCAAAGGGAGACATGTTTTATTTGTAGAGGATATCATTGATACAGGTCAAACTTTGAAAAATTTGCGAGATATGTTTATTGCAAGAGAAGCAGCTTCTGTTAAAATCGCGACTTTGTTGGACAAACCAGAGGGACGTGTTGTTGAAATTGAAGCGGATTATACTTGTTTTACTATTCCAAATGAGTTTGTAGTAGGTTATGGTCTGGATTATAAGGAAAATTATCGTAACCTTCCTTATGTCGGAGTATTGAAAGAAGAAGTTTATTCAAATTAGAAAGATCTATCTTTAATGAAAAAACAAAATAACGGTTTAGTTAGAAATCCATTTCTCTACTTGTTAATTATCTTCTTCCTTGTGACAGGATTCCAGTATTTTTACTCTGGAAATACTGCTGGACGAAGCGAAAAAATTAACTATACAGAATTGGTAAAAGAAATTACAGCAGACAATGTAAAAGAATTAACCTATCAGCCAAATGGTAGCATCATTGAAGTGTCTGGTGTTTATAAAAATCCTAAGACTAGTAAAGAAGAAACAGGAATTCAATTTTTTACTCCTACAGCTACAACAGTAGAAAGATTCTCAAGTACTATTCTTCCGTCTGATTCAACAGTTTCAGAATTGCAAAAACTTGCTTCTGAACATCAGGCTGAGGTTACAGTCAAACATGAGAGTTCAAGTGGTATGTGGATCAATATCCTTGTTTCTGTTGTACCATTTGCTATTCTCTTCTTTTTCCTATTCTCTATGATGGGAAATATGGGAGGAAATAATAGTAGAAATCCAATGAGTTTTGGACGTAGCAAGGCTAAAGCTGCTAACAAAGAAGATATCAAGGTACGATTCTCAGATGTTGCAGGTGCTGAGGAAGAAAAACAAGAATTAGTAGAAGTTGTTGAATTCCTAAAAGATCCAAAACGATTTACAAAACTTGGTGCGCGCATTCCCGCGGGTGTTCTTTTGGAGGGACCTCCGGGAACAGGTAAGACCTTACTAGCTAAGGCAGTTGCCGGAGAAGCAGGGGTTCCGTTCTTTAGTATCTCAGGATCTGACTTTGTAGAAATGTTTGTCGGAGTTGGTGCAAGCCGCGTTCGTTCTCTTTTTGAGGATGCAAAAAAAGCAGCGCCAGCCATCATCTTTATCGATGAAATTGATGCTGTTGGTCGCCAACGTGGTGTTGGTCTTGGTGGAGGAAATGATGAACGTGAACAAACCTTGAACCAACTCTTGATTGAGATGGATGGTTTTGAGGGAAATGAAGGAATCATCGTTATCGCTGCAACTAACCGTTCAGATGTTCTTGATCCAGCTCTTCTCCGCCCAGGACGTTTCGATAGAAAAGTCTTAGTTGGCCGTCCTGATGTTAAAGGTCGTGAAGCAATCTTGAAAGTTCACGCTAAAAATAAACCTCTGGCAGACGATGTTGATTTGAAACTGGTTGCCCAACAAACCCCAGGCTTTGTGGGAGCTGACTTAGAAAATGTTCTAAACGAGGCAGCCTTGGTTGCAGCCCGTCGAAACAAATCAATCATTGATGCTTCAGATATTGATGAGGCAGAGGACAGAGTGATTGCTGGACCATCTAAGAAGGATAAAACAGTATCACAAAGAGAACGTGAGTTGGTTGCCTACCACGAGGCTGGACATACCATTGTTGGTTTAGTCTTGTCAAATGCCCGTGTTGTTCATAAAGTTACCATTGTACCACGTGGACGTGCAGGTGGCTACATGATTGCACTTCCGAAAGAGGATCAAATGCTTCTGTCTAAAGAAGATATGAAAGAGCAATTGGCAGGTTTGATGGGTGGTCGTGTAGCTGAAGAGATTATCTTTAATGTCCAAACTACAGGAGCTTCAAATGACTTTGAACAAGCTACTCAGATGGCCCGTGCAATGGTCACTGAATACGGTATGAGTGAAAAACTAGGACCAGTTCAATACGAAGGTAATCATGCTATGTTTGGTGCACAAAGTTCTCAAAAATCAATTTCAGAACAAACAGCCTATGAGATTGATGAAGAAGTACGTTTATTATTAAATGAGGCACGAAATAAAGCAGCTGAAATTATTCAATCAAATCGTGAAACCCACAAGTTGATTGCAGAAGCATTGTTGAAATACGAGACATTAGATAGTACACAGATTAAGTCTCTTTACGAAACAGGAAAAATGCCTGAGACAGTAGAAGAAGAATCTCATGCACTATCTTATGATGAAGTAAAATCAAAAATGAGTGAAGAAAAATAAATTTAGAGAGGTTCGACCTCTCTTTTTATGTTCTAATGTGATGGCTACCGAGCAGATGCCTTGATAGTCGCCCCTCGTACAGGCTTAGATGATAAGCTATTGGATACTATTCCATTAACTTTTCCAGAATTTCGATAAAGAGGAAAAAAAGATCTTGACAAAGTAGGAAAAGTAGGTATAATAGAAAGAGTTGAAAAGCTCAAGGTCCGTTGGTCAAGGGGTTAAGACACCGCCTTTTCACGGCGGTAACACGGGTTCGAATCCCGTACGGACTATGAGTGTATCACAGGTGAGAAAAAAAGTAAAAAAAGTTTCAAAAAAGTGTTGACATAGGTCAGCAGCTGTGATATACTAATATAGTTGTCGCTTGAGAGAGATTGAGTGACAAAGACCTTTGAAAACTGAACAAGACGAACCAATGTGCAGGGCACTATAACTAAGGTTATAGTACTGAACAATGAAAAAACAATAAATCTGTCAGTGACAGAAATGAGTGAGAACTCAAACTTTTAACGAGAGTTTGATCCTGGCTCAGGACGAACGCTGGCGGCGTGCCTAATACATGCAAGTAGAACGCTGAAGAGAGGAGCTTGCTCTTCTTGGATGAGTTGCGAACGGGTGAGTAACGCGTAGGTAACCTGCCTGGTAGCGGGGGATAACTATTGGAAACGATAGCTAATACCGCATAAAATGGATTATCGCATGATAATCCATTGAAAGGTGCAAATGCATCACTACCAGATGGACCTGCGTTGTATTAGCTAGTTGGTGGGGTAACGGCTCACCAAGGCGACGATACATAGCCGACCTGAGAGGGTGATCGGCCACACTGGGACTGAGACACGGCCCAGACTCCTACGGGAGGCAGCAGTAGGGAATCTTCGGCAATGGACGGAAGTCTGACCGAGCAACGCCGCGTGAGTGAAGAAGGTTTTCGGATCGTAAAGCTCTGTTGTAAGAGAAGAACGAGTGTGAGAGTGGAAAGTTCACACTGTGACGGTATCTTACCAGAAAGGGACGGCTAACTACGTGCCAGCAGCCGCGGTAATACGTAGGTCCCGAGCGTTGTCCGGATTTATTGGGCGTAAAGCGAGCGCAGGCGGTTAGATAAGTCTGAAGTTAAAGGCTGTGGCTTAACCATAGTACGCTTTGGAAACTGTTTAACTTGAGTGCAAGAGGGGAGAGTGGAATTCCATGTGTAGCGGTGAAATGCGTAGATATATGGAGGAACACCGGTGGCGAAAGCGGCTCTCTGGCTTGTAACTGACGCTGAGGCTCGAAAGCGTGGGGAGCAAACAGGATTAGATACCCTGGTAGTCCACGCCGTAAACGATGAGTGCTAGGTGTTAGACCCTTTCCGGGGTTTAGTGCCGCAGCTAACGCATTAAGCACTCCGCCTGGGGAGTACGACCGCAAGGTTGAAACTCAAAGGAATTGACGGGGGCCCGCACAAGCGGTGGAGCATGTGGTTTAATTCGAAGCAACGCGAAGAACCTTACCAGGTCTTGACATCCCTCTGACCGCTCTAGAGATAGAGTTTTCCTTCGGGACAGAGGTGACAGGTGGTGCATGGTTGTCGTCAGCTCGTGTCGTGAGATGTTGGGTTAAGTCCCGCAACGAGCGCAACCCCTATTGTTAGTTGCCATCATTTAGTTGGGCACTCTAGCGAGACTGCCGGTAATAAACCGGAGGAAGGTGGGGATGACGTCAAATCATCATGCCCCTTATGACCTGGGCTACACACGTGCTACAATGGCTGGTACAACGAGTCGCAAGCCGGTGACGGCAAGCTAATCTCTTAAAGCCAGTCTCAGTTCGGATTGTAGGCTGCAACTCGCCTACATGAAGTCGGAATCGCTAGTAATCGCGGATCAGCACGCCGCGGTGAATACGTTCCCGGGCCTTGTACACACCGCCCGTCACACCACGAGAGTTTGTAACACCCGAAGTCGGTGAGGTAACCATTTGGAGCCAGCCGCCTAAGGTGGGATAGATGATTGGGGTGAAGTCGTAACAAGGTAGCCGTATCGGAAGGTGCGGCTGGATCACCTCCTTTCTAAGGATAAGGAACTGCGCATTGGTCTTGTTTAGTCTTGAGAGGTCTTGTGGGGCCTTAGCTCAGCTGGGAGAGCGCCTGCTTTGCACGCAGGAGGTCAGCGGTTCGATCCCGCTAGGCTCCATTGGTGAGAGATCACCAAGTAATGCACATTGAAAATTGAATATCTATATCAAATAGTAACAAGAAAATAAACCGAAACGCTGTAGTATTAATAAGAGTTACTGACTGAAAGGTCAGAAAATAAGGTTAAGTTAATAAGGGCGCACGGTGGATGCCTTGGCACTAGGAGCCGAAGAAGGACGTGACAAACGACGATATGCCTTGGGTAGCTGTAAGTAAGCGATGATCCAGGGATTTCCGAATGGGGGAACCCAACAGGTACTACCTGTTACCCACATCTGTTAAGGATGTGAGGAGGAAGACGCAGTGAACTGAAACATCTAAGTAGCTGCAGGAAGAGAAAGCAAAAGCGATTGCCTTAGTAGCGGCGAGCGAAACGGCAGGAGGGCAAACCGAAGAGTTTACTCTTCGGGGTTGTAGGACTGCAATGTGGACTCAAAGATTATAGAAGAATGATTTGGGAAGATCAGCCAAAGAGAGTAATAGCCTCGTATTTAAAATAGTCTTTGTACCTAGCAGTATCCTGAGTACGGCGGGACACGAGAAATCCCGTCGGAATCTGGGAGGACCATCTCCCAACCCTAAATACTCCCTAGTGACCGATAGTGAACCAGTACCGTGAGGGAAAGGTGAAAAGCACCCCGGGAGGGGAGTGAAATAGAACCTGAAACCGTGTGCCTACAACAAGTTCGAGCCCGTTAATGGGTGAGAGCGTGCCTTTTGTAGAATGAACCGGCGAGTTACGATATGATGCGAGGTTAAGTTGAAGAGACGGAGCCGTAGGGAAACCGAGTCTGAATAGGGCGCATTAGTATCATGTCGTAGACCCGAAACCATGTGACCTACCCATGAGCAGGTTGAAGGTGCGGTAAGACGCACTGGAGGACCGAACCAGGGCACGTTGAAAAGTGCTTGGATGACTTGTGGGTAGCGGAGAAATTCCAAACGAACTTGGAGATAGCTGGTTCTCTCCGAAATAGCTTTAGGGCTAGCGTCGACATCAAGATTCTTGGAGGTAGAGCACTGTTTGGGTGAGGGGTCCATCCCGGATTACCAATCTCAGATAAACTCCGAATGCCAAAGAATTATGGTCGGCAGTCAGACTGCGAGTGCTAAGATCCGTAGTCGAAAGGGAAACAGCCCAGACCACCAGCTAAGGTCCCAAAATAATTGTTAAGTGGAAAAGGATGTGGGGTTGCACAGACAACTAGGATGTTAGCTTAGAAGCAGCTATTCATTCAAAGAGTGCGTAATAGCTCACTAGTCGAGTGACCCTGCGCCGAAAATGTACCGGGGCTAAAACAATTTACCGAAGCTGTGGATACCTTTATAGGTATGGTAGGAGAGCGTTCTATGTGTGGAGAAGGTGTACCGTGAGGAGCGCTGGAACGCATAGAAGTGAGAATGCCGGTATGAGTAGCGAAAGACAGGTGAGAATCCTGTCCACCGTAAGACTAAGGTTTCCAGGGGAAGGCTCGTCCGCCCTGGGTTAGTCGGGACCTAAGGAGAGACCGAAAGGTGTATCCGATGGACAACAGGTTGATATTCCTGTACTAGAGTATGTAGTGATGGAGGGACGCAGTAGGCTAACTAAAGCAGACGAATGGAAGAGTCTGTCTAAGCAGTGAGGTGTGAATTGAGTCAAATGCTTAATTCTATAACATTGAGCTGTGATGGGGAGCGAAGTTTAGTAGCGAAGTTAGTGACGTCACACTGCCAAGAAAAGCTTCTAGCGTTAAACATACTCTACCCGTACCGCAAACCGACACAGGTAGTCGAGGCGAGTAGCCTCAGGTGAGCGAGAGAACTCTCGTTAAGGAACTCGGCAAAATGACCCCGTAACTTCGGGAGAAGGGGTGCTGACTTTAGGTCAGCCGCAGTGAATAGGCCCAAGCAACTGTTTATCAAAAACACAGCTCTCTGCTAAATCGTAAGATGATGTATAGGGGGTGACGCCTGCCCGGTGCTGGAAGGTTAAGAGGAGTGCTTAGAGGTAACTCGAAGGTATGAATTGAAGCCCCAGTAAACGGCGGCCGTAACTATAACGGTCCTAAGGTAGCGAAATTCCTTGTCGGGTAAGTTCCGACCCGCACGAAAGGCGTAATGATTTGGGCACTGTCTCAACGAGAGACTCGGTGAAATTTTAGTACCTGTGAAGATGCAGGTTACCCGCGACAGGACGGAAAGACCCCATGGAGCTTTACTGCAGTTTGATATTGAGTGTCTGTACCACATGTACAGGATAGGTAGGAGTCTAAGAGATCGGGACGCCAGTTTCGAAGGAGACGTTGTTGGGATACTACCCTTGTGTTATGGCCACTCTAACCCGGATAGGTGATCCCTATCGGAGACAGTGTCTGACGGGCAGTTTGACTGGGGCGGTCGCCTCCTAAAAGGTAACGGAGGCGCCCAAAGGTTCCCTCAGAATGGTTGGAAATCATTCGCAGAGTGTAAAGGTATAAGGGAGCTTGACTGCGAGAGCAACAACTCGAGCAGGGACGAAAGTCGGGCTTAGTGATCCGGTGGTTCCGTATGGAAGGGCCATCGCTCAACGGATAAAAGCTACCCTGGGGATAACAGGCTTATCTCCCCCAAGAGTTCACATCGACGGGGAGGTTTGGCACCTCGATGTCGGCTCGTCGCATCCTGGGGCTGTAGTCGGTCCCAAGGGTTGGGCTGTTCGCCCATTAAAGCGGCACGCGAGCTGGGTTCAGAACGTCGTGAGACAGTTCGGTCCCTATCCGTCGCGGGCGTAGGAAATTTGAGAGGATCTGCTCCTAGTACGAGAGGACCAGAGTGGACTTACCGCTGGTGTACCAGTTGTCTTGCCAAAGGCATCGCTGGGTAGCTATGTAGGGAAGGGATAAACGCTGAAAGCATCTAAGTGTGAAACCCACCTCAAGATGAGATTTCCCATGATTATATATCAGTAAGAGCCCTGAGAGATGATCAGGTAGATAGGTTAGAAGTGGAAGTGTGGCGACACATGTAGCGGACTAATACTAATAGCTCGAGGACTTATCCAAAGTAACTGAGGATACGAAGTGTGAGGTTTACTTGATATTTGATAGATATTCAATTTTGAGTAGGTATTACTCAGAGTTAAGTGACGATAGCCTAGGAGATACACCTGTACCCATGCCGAACACAGTAGTTAAGCCCTAGAACGCCGGAAGTAGTTGGGGGTTGCCCCCTGTGAGATATGGAAGTCGCTTAGCTTTTATCCGCCATAGCTCAGTTGGTAGTAGCGCATGACTGTTAATCATGATGTCGTAGGTTCGAGTCCTACTGGCGGAGTACTGAAAAAACGTTCATTGAACGTTTTTTTTTATTTATGTGACTTTCAGTCCGTCTCGCACCTAGCGGAGCGAGACAAATAAACCACCCGCTATGCGGGTGCGCATCGAAGGTTATACCAAAAAACTCCAAACGCGATACAATGAAGGTGTTCAGTCCAATTGTAAAGCGAAAGGAGAAAAATATGGCACAAAAGGCACATAGTTTATCACACACGAAGTGGATGTGTAAATATCACATTGTGTTCACCCCTAAGTATAGACGAAAAATCATTTATAATCAATATCGAAGTAGTTTGGGAGAAATATTCCACCGATTATGTAGTTATAGAAGTGCACTTATGATGTTTGACAAACACGCCAACCTCAAGTACAAGTTTGGGAACCGACATTTTTGGCATGATATAGCATTAGATAAATTGAGTGTAAAAGAATATGAGGATCTCTTTAGGGATAGTGGTAAGTAGTAGCAAGGCCTCTTTAAGAGGCAAGTGACGAGTCAAGAACAATGAGGCTTGAACAACGTGAAAGCCAGCGTCTTTAGGCGCTGGCTGGTAATTTGGGCTTATAGCCCTGGTGCAAACCACCCGTTAGACGGGTGGTTATGATTTATAAGTGGAGTAGATAGTTGAAAATCTAAATCTTAGTTTTTGTACCTATAATTACATCTTTATTTTACTTTTAGTTTGTTTAGCTTTAAATTCTTCATTTATAGGATTTGAAGTTTTTTTAGTTTATATTTTTGTTAGACTAGTGTTACTAATAAGAAAGGGAATTTTTATATGCTTCAAAAATTTTATGAACGAGCATTTGTCTTTTTGAAACTAGTTGAACAAGAATATGCCTCTTTAGGTCAGAGTTGTGCAGAGTGGGAATCACTTCATCTTCGGTTTTTACTATATTACTTAATCCGATTTAAAATAAAAAGTGATAGGGACTTTTCACTATATCACTTTAAAACAGCTTATCGTCTATATCTGGATAAATTCCTGCAAGGTGGTACAACTCTTATCCGATAAGAAACTCATAAATCATATATCACGAACAATAATCTGTATTGATTTTATATTTTGTAGGATTTTATTTAATTTTTAAGGTTTTGAATTTTGTTATTTACAGAAATTCCAAATCTTTTCTACTGTTTCTTCTTGATAAAATAGTGTTTTTTTCTTATAATAAATTGTAAGATATAATTGCGGGTGAAATTCCTGCCATGTATATGAGAAAGGACGAGCTTCTAGTAGCTCAGACGAATTTTATTATGACTTCAGTTGTTGTTGTAGGTACCCAATGGGGTGATGAAGGTAAAGGGAAAATTACAGATTTTCTTTCAGCTAATGCAGAGGTAATTGCTCGTTATCAGGGTGGTGATAATGCTGGTCACACGATTGTGATTGATGGTAAAAAATTTAAGTTGCACTTGATTCCATCTGGAATTTTCTTTCCTGAAAAAATCTCTGTTATTGGCAATGGGATGGTCGTGAACCCAAAATCTCTTGTGAAAGAGTTGAGCTATCTTCATGATGAAGGTGTGACAACTGATAACTTGCGTATTTCTGATCGTGCGCATGTTATTTTGCCTTACCACATTGAGTTGGATCGCTTGCAAGAAGAAGCTAAGGGTGATAATAAGATTGGTACTACAATAAAGGGAATTGGTCCAGCATATATGGACAAAGCTGCTCGTGTTGGAATTCGTATTGCGGATCTCTTGGATAAAGAGATTTTTCGTGAGCGTTTAGAACGCAATCTTGCGGAAAAGAATCGTTTGTTTGAAAAATTATATGATAGCACCCCTATTTCAGTTGATGATATTTTTGAAGAATACTATGAGTATGGTCAACAAATCAAGCAATATGTGACAGATACATCCGTTATCTTGAACGATGCACTTGATAACGGCAAACGTGTGCTGTTTGAAGGTGCACAAGGTGTCATGTTGGACATTGACCAAGGGACTTATCCATTTGTTACTTCTTCAAACCCTGTCGCTGGTGGTGTGACAATTGGGTCTGGTGTTGGTCCAAGTAAGATTGACAAGGTTGTAGGTGTTTGTAAAGCCTATACGAGTCGTGTAGGGGACGGACCTTTCCCAACTGAATTGTTTGATGAAGTGGGAGATCGCATCCGTGAAGTAGGTCATGAATACGGTACAACAACTGGCCGTCCACGTCGTGTAGGTTGGTTTGACTCAGTTGTGATGCGTCACAGCCGTCGTGTATCTGGGATTACCAATCTTTCATTGAACTCTATTGATGTTTTGAGCGGTTTGGATACTGTGAAAATCTGTGTGGCCTATGATCTTGATGGTCAACGTATTGATTACTATCCTGCTAGTCTTGAGCAGTTGAAACGCTGCAAGCCAATCTACGAGGAATTGCCAGGTTGGTCAGAAGATATCACTGGAGTCCGTAATTTAGAAGACCTTCCTGAGAATGCACGTAACTATGTTCGTCGTGTAAGCGAGTTGGTTGGGGTTCGTATTTCTACTTTCTCAGTAGGTCCTGATCGTGAACAAACTAATATTTTAGAAAGTGTTTGGTCATAGGAGATTTTTAAGATTAGTTTAAGATAGGTCGGGTATACTATAGACAGTTACAAGAAGACCTCCTAACTTGTTGTAACAAATATCCTAAACTTTTCTTTTTCATAATAATCTCCCTATTAAGTCACCGCATTCGGTGGCTTTTTTAGTTCATAAGTCCTATATAGGCTTCTACATGACTTTTTAAGATAAAGAAAAAAACAGTGGGACAGAAATCTGTAGACCAAGTCTTAATTTGATAGACCTAGAACTTCATGGTTTCAACAATTCGGTAGATTGGTTAAGGTTGTGGATAGAGAAAGGAAGTTTTATTCAAAGGAGCTTTTGAATTTTAAAATACCAACAAACAGTTTAATCTACTAATAAATTATAGGTGTACAACTAAGCAAAAATGAGGTTGGGATTTTTGATCCCAGCCTCTTCAGTGAACTATTTTCTTTAGAATTTATAAGTTAGATAAAATTAAATTTTTTGTAAATTAGCTTATTTGATAACTTGGTTTCCTGATTTGTCATTTTGAATTTGGTTCATTTCGTGCATAAAAACATCTGCTTTCAGTTTATCTGTGATGATACTGACACTTATTAGCTTATTTAGATTTTTCTCATATCCTTCTAAAAAAATAGGATTTCTAATTTTCATGGTTAACTTTGCACAATTAAAGGGACGCTTTTTAATGGTTATTTGTTCGATATCTTGAAGTTTAAATTGATAATGTAATACGCTGAGGCCTCTGCTACTATAGGTATAATACTGAACAGTATTGTTTTTATGAACTTCTAATTTTACTCCATTTATGAAGAGATAATACCCCATAAACCATAGAAGAAGTGGAGTATAAATCAGTACGATTGCTATAATAATCTTGTCTGTAAAATCGGTATTATAAGCTATCAGATGCTTTAGAATCCAGAGAATCATAACAGATAAAGATATCATGAATGGTCCCCCTGCTCTATTAAATTGATTTTTATATGGAAACATTAAGGTAAATTTTGGTTTATCCAGTAATAACTCTAATTTCATCATTTACCCTTTCATATTGTTTATTGTATAAATTTCAGTATATTCATTTTTTGAACTTTCTATGTCAGTTATCTCCATTATTTTAAGTTCATGATTTCTGATTTTCTATCAATTTTGTTAATATTATACTCTTTTTAAAACATTATTTCTATAATCCAGCGATTTGATAATATCTAAAGTTAGTCAGTGTAAATATTATAGAGCTCTTTTTTTGTCTAGGAAAACATGCTATAATGATAGAATTGATAAGCAGGAAAAGAGAGAAACTATGGATTATACAGTTGAAGAAAAAGAATGCTTCATGAAAGAGGCTTTGAGAGAGGCAGAAATTGCTCTGGAACACGATGAAATTCCAATTGGTTGTGTGATTGTCAAGGATGGAGAAATCATTGGTAGGGGGCATAATGCGCGCGAGGAGTTGCAACGGGCGGTTATGCATGCGGAAATTATGGCTATAGAGAATGCGAACCTGAGTGAGGAGAGTTGGCGCTTGCTGGATTGCACGCTTTTTGTGACCATTGAGCCGTGTGTCATGTGTAGTGGGGCGATTGGGCTTGCCCGTATTCCAAATGTGGTCTATGGGGCTAAAAACCAGAAATTTGGCGCTGCTGGGAGTTTGTACGATATCTTGACAGATGAGCGTCTCAACCATCGTGTAGAGGTTGAAACGGGAATTTTGGAAGATGAATGCGCAGCTATTATGCAGGACTTTTTTAGAAATAGACGGAAAAAATAATTTTTCTTTTAAAATGAATAGGAATGTGATATAATAAATAGTGGAGCAACAGTTCTGCGTGAAGCGGGTCAGGGGAGGAATCCAGCAGCCCTAAGCGATTTGAATTGTGTGCTCTTTTTTTCGTGCTTTTTCCGAATAAATAAGATAGAATAATCTAGAATAAATGATAATAGAAAAGAGAAGAATATGAAAATTCGTGGTTTTGAATTGGTTTCTACTTTTACAGATGAAAATTTGTTGCCCAAGCGTGAGACAGCGCATGCGGCTGGTTACGACTTAAAGGTTGCTGTGCGTACGGTTATTGCGCCAGGAGAGATTGTCTTGGTTCCGACAGGGGTTAAGGCTTATATGCAGCCGACTGAGGTTCTCTATCTCTATGATCGCTCTTCAAATCCTCGTAAGAAGGGTCTGGTTTTGATTAACTCTGTGGGGGTCATTGATGGGGATTATTATGGAAATCCTGGGAATGAAGGGCATATTTTTGCTCAGATGAAGAATATCACAGACCAAGAGGTTGTTCTTGAAGTTGGAGAACGTGTGGTCCAGGCTGTCTTTGCTCCTTTCTTAATTGCAGATGGAGATGCGGCAGACGGTGTTCGGACTGGTGGATTTGGATCGACTGGTCACTAGGATGAAGATTATCTTTATACGTCACGGGGAGCCAGATTATTGTGAGTTAGAGGAGCGTTCTTATACGGGATTTGGGATAGATTTGGCGCCCTTGTCTGAGAAGGGACGGCAACAAGCCCAGAAATTGTGCACCAATCCTTTACTCTCTTCAGCAGAAATAATCATATCTTCTGCAGTCACAAGAGCTTTAGAAACGGCTTCTTATGTGGTTTATGCTACGGGACTTCCTTTAAGAGTGGAGCCATTATTGCATGAATGGCAGGTCTATGAAAGTGGCACAGATAATTTTGAAAAAGCTCGTACTATGTTTCTAGAAAATAAGGGGGAGTTTCTTCCTAATAGTTCTATTCAATATGAGACAGCTGCGGAGATGAAGTCTCGTTTTCTAGAATGTATGACTAAGTATCGAGATTACCAGACCGTGATAGTGGTAACTCACAACATGCTCATGCGCCAGTTTGTGCCAAATGAGAAAATTGATTTTTGCCAAGTGATTGAGTGTGAGTTAGAGATATAGAAAGAGGTTTATCATCGCAAAGAAAAAAGCGACATTTGTATGTCAAAATTGTGGGTATAATTCCCCTAAATATCTGGGACGATGCCCCAACTGTGGGTCTTGGTCTTCTTTTGTAGAAGAGGTTGAGGTTGCCGAGGTCAAGAATGCGCGTGTGTCCTTGACAGGTGAGAAAACCAAGCCTATGAAACTGGCTGAGGTGACTTCTATCAATGTCAATCGAACCAAGACGGAGATGGAGGAATTCAACCGTGTGCTTGGAGGCGGAGTGGTACCAGGCAGTCTTGTCCTCATCGGTGGGGATCCTGGGATTGGGAAATCAACGCTTCTCCTACAAGTCTCAACCCAGTTGTCTCAAGTGGGAACGGTTCTCTATGTCAGTGGGGAGGAGTCTGCCCAGCAAATCAAGCTACGAGCAGAGCGCTTGGGAGATATCGATAGCGAGTTTTATCTCTATGCAGAGACCAATATGCAGAGCGTTCGATCTGAGGTGGAGCGCATCCAACCAGATTTTCTCATCATCGACTCTATCCAGACGATTATGTCTCCTGAGATTTCAGGGGTACAAGGATCTGTGTCTCAAGTCCGTGAGGTGACTGCTGAGCTCATGCAGCTGGCCAAAACTAATAACATTGCCATCTTTATCGTAGGTCATGTGACCAAGGAAGGAACCTTGGCTGGTCCACGTATGTTGGAACATATGGTGGATACGGTGCTTTACTTTGAAGGGGAGCGCCACCATACTTTTCGTATTTTGAGAGCGGTCAAAAACCGTTTTGGCTCCACTAATGAGATTGGGATTTTTGAGATGCAGTCGGGTGGATTGGTTGAGGTACTCAATCCGAGTCAAGTTTTCCTAGAGGAGCGTTTGGACGGGGCTACTGGCTCGTCAATCGTTGTGACCATGGAAGGGACCCGTCCGATTTTGGCGGAGGTCCAGGCTTTGGTAACACCAACCATGTTTGGAAATGCTAAGCGCACAACGACAGGACTTGATTTCAATCGTGCTAGTCTGATTATGGCTGTTTTAGAAAAACGGGCAGGGCTTCTCTTGCAAAATCAGGATGCCTATCTCAAATCTGCTGGTGGTGTGAAATTGGATGAGCCTGCCATTGACTTAGCCGTTGCAGTGGCTATTGCCTCTAGTTACAAGGACAAGCCTACCAACCCTCAGGAATGTTTTGTGGGTGAACTGGGCTTGACCGGAGAAATTCGACGCGTGAATCGTATCGAACAACGCATCAATGAAGCTGCAAAACTGGGTTTTACCAAGATTTATGTACCCAAGAATTCCTTGACAGGAATCACTCCGCCCAAGAAAATTCAGGTGATTGGTGTGACTACCATTCAGGAGGTTTTGAAAAAGGTCTTTGCATAATCCGTGACAAATCTTCTTAAAAATGATAAGATAGGAGAAATATTTGGCTATCAAATTTTCAAGGAGGGAATCGTGTCGTATTTTGAACAGTTTATGCAAGCCAATCAGGCTTATGTTGCCCTACACGGACAGTTAAATCTGCCAATCAAACCCAAAACCAGAGTGGCTATTGTGACCTGCATGGACTCACGTCTGCACGTTGCGCAAGCTCTAGGTTTGGCACTTGGAGATGCACATATCTTGCGGAATGCGGGTGGTCGAGTAACTGAAGACATGATTCGTTCACTGGTGATTTCCCAGCAACAAATGGGGACTAGAGAGATTGTAGTGCTTCACCATACAGACTGTGGAGCTCAAACCTTTCAAAATGAAAGTTTTCATGAACAGTTGAAACATGAGCTCGGAGTTGATGTGTCTGACCAAGATTTTCTACCATTCCAGGATGTTGAAGAGAGTGTGAGAGAGGATATGCAATTGCTTCGAGAATCTCCACTGATTCCTGATGATGTGGTTATTTCAGGTGCTGTCTATGATGTGGATACAGGAAGTATGAGAGAAGTATACTAACTTTGTCTCGAAAAAATTTCATCCTAGCATAAAATCGATTGTTAAAATGTAGGATTTTTAGTTTTAATATAGCTAATATAAAATAGTATAAAACAAGGGTATAAATGTTTACTCTTGTTTTATTTTTGATTGAAAAATAAAGGGAAAAGCGTTACAATGGTAGATGGAAAATGTTGTGTAAAAAACAAGTGATACATAAATACCGGAGGAAATCATGTCTTTTTCTGATTTAAAGCTGTTTGCCCTTTCTTCTAATAGAGAATTGGCAGAGCGTGTGGCGCAAGAAATTGGGATAGAGTTGGGGAAATCGACTGTTCGCCAATTTTCAGATGGAGAGATTCAGGTCAACATCGAAGAATCAATCCGTGGAAAACACGTCTTTATCCTACAATCAACTAGTTCACCTGTAAATGATAATTTACTTGAAATTTTGATTATGGTGGATGCCTTGAAGCGTGCTAGTGCAGAATCTGTCAACGTTGTTATGCCTTACTATGGCTATGCACGTCAGGATAGAAAAGCGCGCGCGCGTGAGCCAATCACTTCAAAACTTGTCGCAAATATGCTTGAAGTAGCTGGAGTGGATCGTTTGTTAACGATTGATTTGCACGCTGCGCAGATTCAGGGATTCTTTGATATTCCTGTAGATCACTTGATGGGTGCTCCATTGATTGCGGACTATTTTGAACGTCGTGGCATGGTTGGATCTGACTACGTGGTTGTCAGCCCAGACCATGGTGGGGTGACTCGTGCTCGTAAATTGGCAGAGTTTTTGAAAACTCCAATTGCGATTATTGACAAACGCCGTAGTGTAGACAAGATGAATACCAGTGAAGTGATGAATATTATCGGTAAAGTAGAAGGTAAGACTTGTATCTTGATTGACGATATGATCGATACAGCTGGAACTATTTGTCATGCGGCGGATGCTCTTGCTGAAGCAGGTGCTGTTGAAGTATATGCAAGCTGTACGCACCCAGTACTTTCTGGTCCTGCTATGGATAATATCCAAAAATCAGCTATTAAAAAATTGGTTGTTTTGGATACCATCTACCTGCCAGAAGAGCGTTTGATTGATAAGATTGAACAGATCTCTATTGCCCACCTCTTAGGAGATGCCATCGTTCGTATCCACGAAAAACGTCCTCTTTCTCCATTATTTAGTATCGAGAAAAAAATCTAAACTTTCACTTGAAATAGATAGTTCTCCTAGCAAGTTTCTTTTCTTGCTAGGAGATTTTTATAGTCAAAATATGCAAGCCTTTTCAAAATGTGCTATACTGATGAAAAAGGAGGATTTCTATGAGTCAAGAATTTATCAATCCAAGTGATGGTGTGATTCGTCAGTATCTGGCAACCAGTAAAACATTAGCAGTAGTGGGTTTGTCCGATCGTGAAGAAACAACTAGCAATCGAGTGACCAAGGAAATGCAGGCTCGGGGCTATAAAATCATTCCAGTTAATCCCAAGGCTGCAGGTGGGGAAATCTTGGGAGAAAAGGCTTATGCGAGTCTAGCTGAGATTCCTTTTCCAGTGGATATTGTCAATGTATATCGACGGAGCGAGTTTTTACCAGATGTGGCGCGTGATTTTCTCAAGGCTGATGCCAAGATTTTTTGGGCGCAATTAGGACTTGAAAATCTAGAAGCGGAAGAAATCTTGCGTGCTGGAGGATGCGATGACATCGTGATGAATCGCTGTATCAAGAGAGAACATACTCGCTTAATTCTTGAGAAATAAAAAGGTAGCCATGGGCTACCTTTTGTGTTATAAAGTACCAATCAATGCTTGCATACCAAGACTGGTGAGGATGATAGCAATCCAGCAAAGAGCTCCGAGGACAATAGATTTGCCACTGGATCTAACCATGGCAATCAGATTGGTTTTGAGACCGATAGCACTCATGGCCATGATGATAAAGAATTTAGAGAGTTGTTTGAGAGGGGTAAAGAAGCTACTAGACACACCGAGAGAGGTGAGAAGAGTCGTTAAGAGAGAGGCCAGGATAAAATAAAGGATAAAAAGTGGGAAAACTTTTTTTAGTTGTACGCCTTGCTTATTCTCTTGCTGGCGACTTTGCCAGTAGGAGAGGAAGAGAGTGATGGGAATGATCGCTAAGGTGCGCGTGAGTTTAACAATGGTTGCAGACTCGAGGGTATTGGTCTGGTAAAGACTGTCCCAAGCACTAGCTGTGGCCGTTACAGAAGAAGTATCATTGACCGCAGTTCCTGCAAAGAGAGCAAAGCCGTCATTGGATAGATGAAGCCAGGTTCCTAGAGTTGGAAAGATGAGCGCAGCCAAGATATTGAAGAAAAAGATAACGGAAATGGCTTGGGCAACTTCTTTTTCCTTGGCATGGATAACGGGCGCTGTCGCAGCAATGGCAGAGCCACCACAGATAGAAGACCCCACTCCAATCAAGGTAGCCAGTTTTGTGTCTAGTGCAAAGAAACGCTGGAAGAGGTAGGCGACAATCAAGGAAATTGAAATCGTTGATAGGATGACAGGGAGTGAAGTTTGTCCGACTGCAAAGACTTGCGAGATATTGAGACCAAAACCAAGCAAGATAACAGCATACTGGAGTAATTTTTTGGAACTAAAGGTCAAACCTGCATCTAGTTGTTTGTAGGGCGAGAGCCAGGGGTGTAGGAGCATTCCTATAAAGATTGCAAAAACGGGTGCACCCACGACGGGGAAAAGTCCTCCTAGAAACCAAGAAATGATAGAAATGAGAAGGCAGGCCAAGATGCCTGCTCCATTTTTTGATAGAAATGACATAAAAACCTCCAATCATAATCTGTTACCATTATAGACCTGTAAACAGGAAAAGTAAAATAGAAAGTGGAAAGATATTATATAATGTATTTTTGCGGTCGGGGGGCTTTTGTAGTATAATAGAGATACGTTTTGAGAGTAGGAGGTATCTATGGACTTAACTAAGCGCTTTAATAAACAATTAGATAAGATTCAAGTTTCGTTGATTCGCCAGTTTGACCAGGCTATTTCGGAGATTCCTGGGGTCCTGCGTTTGACCTTGGGGGAACCTGATTTTACAACGCCAGATCATGTTAAGGAAGCGGCTAAGCGGGCCATCGACCAGAACCAATCCTACTATACAGGGATGAGTGGTCTGTTAACATTACGTCAGGCAGCCAGTGATTTTGTAAAAGAAAAATACCAGCTAGATTACAATCCTGAAAATGAGATCTTGGTTACAATTGGGGCGACAGAGGCTTTATCGGCTACTTTGACAGCTATTTTGGAAGAGGGAGATAAGGTGCTCTTGCCAGCTCCTGCCTATCCAGGCTATGAACCAATTGTCAATCTAGTTGGGGCAGAGGTTGTCGAGATTGACACGACTGAAAATGGTTTTGTCTTGACTCCTGAAATGTTGGAAAAGGCCATTTTGGAGCAAGGCGACAAGCTCAAGGCGGTCATTCTCAACTATCCAGCCAATCCGACAGGAATTACCTATAGTCGGGAGCAGTTGGAAGCCTTGGCGGACGTTTTACGCAAGTATGAGATTTTCGTTGTCTGTGATGAGGTTTACTCAGAATTAACCTATACAGGCGAAGCCCATGTATCTTTGGGAACTATGCTGAGAGATCAGGCTATTATTATCAATGGTTTATCTAAGTCTCATGCTATGACAGGTTGGCGTTTAGGCTTTATCTTTGCTCCTGTGGCCTTTACAGCTCAGTTAATCAAGAGTCACCAGTACTTGGTAACTGCCGCAAACACTATGGCTCAACATGCTGCGGTGGAGGCTTTGACGGCGGGTAAAAACGACGCGGAGCCTATGAAGAAGGAGTACATCCAGCGTCGTGATTATATTATCGAGAAAATGACTGCTCTTGGTTTTGAGATTATTAAACCAGACGGTGCCTTCTATATCTTTGCTAAGATTCCTGCTGGCTACAATCAAGATTCCTTTGCTTTTCTGAAGGATTTTGCTCAGAAGAAGGCTGTTGCCTTTATCCCTGGTGACGCCTTTGGACGCTACGGAGAAGGCTATGTTCGCCTATCTTATGCAGCTAGCATGGAGACTATCAAAGAAGCCATGAAACGACTTGAGGAGTACATGAGAGAAGCATGATTCAGTCTATCACGAGTCAAGGCTTGGTGCTCTACAATCGTAATTTTCGTGAGGATGACAAGTTAGTCAAGATTTTTACCGAGCAGGCTGGCAAGCGCATGTTTTTCGTCAAACACGCTGGTCAGTCCAAACTAGCTCCGGTTATTCAGCCCTTGGTGTTGGCGCGATTTCTCTTACGAATCAATGATGATGGGCTCAGCTATATCGAGGACTACCATGAGGTGATGACCTTTCCTAAGATTAATAGTGATCTTTTTGTCATGGCCTATGCAACCTATGTGGCTGCTCTTGCAGATGCTAGTTTGCAGGATAATCAGCAGGATGCTCCCTTGTTTGCTTTTTTACAAAAGACTTTGGAGTTGATGGAAGCAGGATTGGATTATCAGGTTTTGACCAATATTTTTGAAATTCAAATCTTGACCCGATTTGGGATTAGCCTTAATTTTAATGAGTGTGTCTTTTGCCATCGGATCGGTCAGGCTTTTGACTTTTCTTTCAAATATGGAGCCTGCCTCTGCCCAGAGCATTATCATGAAGATGAGAGACGTTGCCATCTGAATCCCAATATCCCTTATCTTCTCAATCAATTTCAAGCCATTGATTTTGAGACTTTGGAGACCATTTCGCTCAAGCCTGAAATCAAGCAAGACTTGCGCAAGTTTATAGACCAAATCTAC
The DNA here is from genome assembly GCF_054445985.1 of Streptococcus sp. 517s. Lineage (NCBI taxonomy): Bacteria > Bacillati > Bacillota > Bacilli > Lactobacillales > Streptococcaceae > Streptococcus > Streptococcus sp. 517s. The sequence continues at coordinate 1,874,199 of NZ_CM136847.1, forward strand.
GAAGAGTATGTTGGAATTCACCTAAAATCAAAGAAATTTATTGATTCCCTAGCAGACTGGGGGCAATTACTAAAAGAGGAAGACAAATGAAAAAAATTGCAGTAGATGCTATGGGGGGCGATTATGCACCTCAAGCTATCGTTGAGGGTGTCAATCAAGCCCTGGCTGACTTTTCAGATATTGAGGTTCAACTCTATGGAGACGAAAGCAAAATCAAGCAATATCTAACAGCGACAGAACGTGTCAGCATTATCCATACGGATGAGAAGATTGATTTTGATGATGAACCTACAAAAGCTATTCGTAAGAAGAAAAATGCCAGTATGGTATTAGCGGCTAAGGCAGTCAAAGAAGGAGAGGCAGACGCTGTCCTCTCGGCTGGGAATACAGGTGCCTTATTGGCTGCAGGATTCTTCATTGTAGGTCGTATCAAGAATATCGACCGTCCTGGACTCATGTCGACCTTACCGACCATTGATGGCAAAGGCTTTGACATGCTAGACCTTGGAGCCAATGCTGAAAATACGGCCCATCATCTGCACCAATACGCTGTTTTGGGTTCCTTTTATGCGAAAAATGTTCGTGGGATTTTGAGACCACGTGTTGGTTTGCTCAATAATGGAACAGAGAGTAGCAAGGGTGATCCCCTTCGTAAGGAAACCTACGCCTTGCTGGCAGCTGATGAAAGCTTGAATTTTGTCGGAAACGTGGAAGCGCGTGATTTGATGAATGGCGTTGCGGATGTTGTTGTGGCAGATGGTTTCACGGGAAACGCTGTGCTCAAATCTATTGAGGGGACAGCCATGGGTATCATGGGCTTGCTTAAGACAGCTATCACAGGTGGTGGTCTTCGAGCGAAACTAGGTGCTCTTCTTCTCAAGGATAGCCTTAAAGGTTTGAAAAAGCAACTCAACTATTCAGATGTTGGTGGAGCAGTCTTGTTTGGTGTTAAGGCACCGGTTGTCAAGACTCATGGCTCAAGTGACGCAAAGGCTGTGTATAGTACGATTCGCCAGATTCGTACCATGCTAGAAACAGACGTAGTTGCCCAGACTGCGCGTGAATTTTCAGGAGAATAAAAAGATGACAGAAAAAGAAATTTTTGACCGTATTGTAACCATTATCCAAGAGCGACAGGGAGAGGACTTTGTCGTAACAGAGGCCTTGAGTTTGAAAGATGAACTAGATGCGGACTCAGTGGACTTGATGGAGTTCGTCTTGACACTAGAAGATGAATTCGGAATTGAAATCAGTGATGAGGAAATTGACCAACTGCAAAGTGTAGGAGATGTTGTAGCAGTTGTCAAAAGTAAAGAATAGCAAAAAGCAACATGATTTGCATGTTGCTTTTTTGTTTGTAGAAAAAAGAAAAATTTTTAGTAGAAATTGCGAATAAAGAGATGAGAAAGATAAAAGGAGGAGTGTTTATGTATGTGACTGGTCTTTATCCGTGGTTTATTAAGTGGTTTTTAAAATAAAAATGAATGAGTTGTTCATTTTCGAATTGTTTTTCGAATAGATAGGTAAGGAAAAAGGGAAGGAGAGAAGAAAATGATTTCAGTAATTTACCCAATCTGGCTATTTAAGTGGCTTAGAGGTTAAAGATTAAATATACAGAAAAAATAAGGAGAAAACAAATGACAAATTTTGACAACATGGAACAGAACTTTGTAGCTCTTACAGAAGAAGAGTTGACGGATGTGAATGGAGGAGCATGGCCGATTGTAGCCTGGGTGCTTGCTAATCCTGTGACAGCAGCTAAAATTGCTGGTGGAATTACTGCAGCAGGAATTGCAGGTTATAATTATGTGACGAGTAGATGGTAATAGAAGGAGGAGATGATATGGAAAAATCTATTTTAAAATTTGAAACAATGACTGATACGGACTTGCAGGAAATTCAAGGGGGAGCCTTTCCCCTTCTTATCCCTGTGGCAGTCGGTTTTGTAAAAGGTTTTGTATATACAGGTGGAGCTATTTTAACAACTCGAGCACTCTTGTCAGGTAAATAGGAGTCTACCATGAAAAAATTCTTATTAGGATTTGCTGAGGGATATTTTATTGTATCACTCATTATCTACATCGCAACGTATTTGATTTTGAAAAAACCGCTCAATACCTTGTTTTATCCAGAAACTTATCCGATTCTACTTGGTTTGTTTTATCTAGGATACAAGTACAAAACAACAGAAAGTAAGATAGGAAATTGATTGACCATCAGATTGGAGTTTGAGATGAAAGTCGTTCAGTTACTACAAAAAGCTTGGCCAGAGTTTATTGTATTGTTTAGCTCAATGGCTTATCTAATGATTAGAATCGTAGCTGATGTAAACAGAATAAATCTACCTACATGGTTTGAATATTTTGACATACCTACGACTTCATTATTCTTGATGACCTTTATCTCGCTTCATAGAAATATCATTTCAGAATAGTTTATTTGTGGGTATTCATTTTTTAACGGTTACTTTAAGCAGGCAGGACTCTTGTTCTGCCTATTTTCTTTGGCAAAAGTGTTGTTCAGGTGTGGATATTGTTTTTTCAGAAATAATTCTCTTATTTCTTCCTTATTTGGTTAAAATAATCTTACAAATTTTTAAAGAGATTGTTAGAAAAAAGGAGATGGATATGAAATTTGGGAAAAGGCACTATCGTCCACAGGTGGATCAGATGGATTGTGGCGTGGCTTCCTTGGCTATGGTCTTTGGCTACTACGGTAGTTATTACTCCTTGGCTCATCTACGAGAGTTAGCCAAGACGACCATGGATGGGACGACCGCTTTGGGACTTGTAAAGGTGGCAGAGGAGATTGGGTTTGAGACGCGGGCTATCAAGGCGGATATGACGCTCTTTGACTTGCCAGATTTGACCTTTCCTTTTGTGGCTCATGTGCTTAAGGAAGGAAAGTTGCTCCACTACTATGTGGTGATAGGTCAGGATAAGAAGCACATTCATATCGCTGATCCGGATCCTGGTGTCAAGCTGACCAAGATTTCCCGTGAGCGATTTGCGCAAGAGTGGACAGGGGTCAGTATTTTTATGGCGCCATCTCCGGGCTATAAACCTCATAAGGAGAAAAAACAGGGGCTCCTATCCTTCTTGCCGATTTTACTCAAACAGCGTGGGTTAATTACCAATATTGTCCTAGCGACACTCTTGGTAACATTGATTAACATTGTAGGTTCTTATTATCTGCAGTCCATCATTGATAGTTATGTGCCAGACCAGATGCGCTCGACACTGGGTATTATCTCTATTGGTTTGGTCATCGTCTATATTCTCCAGCAAATTTTGTCTTATGCCCAGGAATATCTCCTACTAATCCTTGGGCAACGCTTGTCGATTGACGTGATTTTGTCCTACATCAAGCATGTTTTTCACCTGCCGATGTCCTTTTTCGCGACACGCAGGACAGGAGAAATCGTGTCTCGTTTCACGGATGCTAACAGTATCATCGATGCGCTGGCATCGACTATTCTGTCGATTTTCCTAGATGTGTCAACGATTTTGATTATCTCGCTGGTCTTGTTTTCACAAAATATAACGCTCTTTTTCATTAGTCTGCTTGCACTTCCCATTTATACAGCGATTATCTTTGCCTTTATGAAGCCTTTTGAAAAGATGAATCGGGGCACTATGGAAGCCAATGCGGTTCTGTCTTCTTCTATCATCGAGGACATCAACGGTATTGAGACTATTAAGTCTTTGACCAGTGAAAGTTCACGCTATCAAAAGATTGATAAGGAATTTGTAGCTTATCTGAAAAAATCCTTTACCTACAGTCGGGCAGAAAGTCAGCAAAAGGCTCTGAAAAAAGTTGCTCAGCTCCTGCTAAATGTTGCCGTTCTCTGGCTGGGAGCTATTCTGGTCATGGATGGGAAAATGAGTTTGGGCCAGCTGATTACCTATAATACCTTGCTTGTTTACTTTACCAATCCTTTGGAAAATATCATCAACCTGCAAACCAAACTTCAGACAGCGCAGGTTGCTAATAATCGCTTAAATGAGGTTTATCTAGTAGCTTCGGAGTTTGAGGAGAAGAAAACAGTCGAAGATTTGAGCATGATGAAAGGGGATATGACCTTTAAGCAGGTTCACTACAAGTATGGCTATGGTCGTGACGTCTTGTCGGATATCAATTTTACGATCCCGCAAGGTTCTAAAGTGGCTTTCGTGGGGATTTCAGGGTCAGGCAAGACCACCTTGGCCAAGATGATGGTTAACTTTTACGACCCTAGTCAGGGAGAGATTAGTCTGGGTGGTGTCAATCTCAATCAGATTGATAAAAAGGCCCTACGCCAGTACATCAACTATCTGCCTCAACAGCCCTATGTCTTTAACGGAACGATTTTGGAAAATCTTCTCCTTGGAGCTAAGGAGGGAACGACTCAGGAAGATATCTTACGGGCGGTTGAGTTGGCCGAGATTCGGGAGGATATCGAGCGCATGCCACTGAATTACCAGACAGAATTGACTTCGGATGGGGCAGGGATTTCAGGTGGCCAACGGCAGCGAATCGCTCTGGCGCGTGCTCTCTTAACGGATGCACCTGTTTTGATATTGGACGAGGCGACCAGCAGTCTGGATATCTTGACGGAGAAGCGGATCGTGGATAATCTCATGGCTTTAGACAAGACCTTGATTTTCATCGCCCATCGCTTGACCATAGCTGAGCGGACAGAAAAGGTTGTTGTTTTGGATCAGGGCAAGATTGTCGAAGAAGGCATCCATGCAGACTTGCTTGCACAGGATGGCTTTTACGCCCATTTGGTGAATAGCTAGAAAGAGGAGAGGATGAAACCAGAATTTTTAGAAAGTGCGGAGTTTTATAATCGTCGTTACCATAATTTTTCCAGCCGGGTGATTGTACCCATGTCCCTTCTGCTCGTGTTTTTACTTGTCTTTGCAGTTTTTGCAGAGAAAGAGATTAGTTTGTCTACCAGAGCGACTGTCGAACCTAGTCGGATCATTGCCAACATCCAGTCGACTAGCAATCAACGCATTGTGGCCAATTATCTGGAAGAAAACAAACTGGTCAAGCAAGGAGATCTGCTCGTTCAGTACCAGCAAGGGGCGGAGGCTGTCCAGGTTGAGGCATATGCCAGTCAATTGGAGATGCTAAAGGATCAAAAAAAGCAGTTGGGATATTTGCAATCCAGTTTGAAAGAGGGGAGTGATCAATTTCCAGAGGTGGATAAGTTTGGTTACCAGGAGATGTTTCGAGATTATCTCAGCCAAGCGAATGGTATCAGGAGCAATGTTTCTCAGCAAAATGAGACCATCGCGTCCCAGAATGCAGCAGCTAGTCAAACCCAAGATGAAATCGGGAACCTCATCAGTCAAACAGAGGCTAAAATCCGAGACTACAAAACGGCTAAGTCAGCGATTGAAAAAGGAGATCAATTGGATAGTCAGAATCTAGCCTATTCTCTCTACCAGTCCTATAAGTCTCAGGGTGAGGAAAATCCCCAAGCTAAAGTTCAAGCTGTTGCGCAGGTTGAAGCGCAGCTTTCTCAGTTAGAGTCTAGTCTGGCTACGTATCGTGTACAGTATGCGGGTTCTGGTGCCCAGCAAGCCTATGCGTCTGGTTTAAGCAATCAATTAGAATCCCTCAAATCACAACACTTGGCAAAGGTTGGTCAGGAATTGACTCTTCTAGATCAGAAAATTTTGGAGGCGGAGTCAGGTAAGAAGGTACAGGGAGGTCTCCTAGATAAAGGGAAGATTATAGCAAGTGAGGATGGGGTGCTTCACCTCAATCCTGAGACTGGTGAATCTACGATGGTCGCAGAAGGAACCCTGCTAGCCCAACTCTACCCATCCTTGGAAAAAGAAGGAAAAACCAAACTCACAGCCTATCTCAGTTCAAAAGATGTTGCTAGAGTCAAGATTGGGGACTCTGTCCGTTATACTACGACTAATGATGCGAAGAATCAAATTTTCCTGGATTCCACGATTACAAGTATTGATGCGACAGCTACAAAGACTGAAAAAGGAAATTTCTTTAAAATTGAGGCGGAGACATATCTAACTTCGGAGCAGGCTGAAACACTTCGTTATGGTTTAGAAGGCCGCCTGCAGATGATTACAGGAAAGAAAAGCTATCTCCGTTATTTTTGGGATCAATTTTTGAATAAAGAATAATATTCGTGTTTTTCAAAGGATAAATGATTTTAAAACTGTAAGAAGAGCTTATCTTGCAGTTTTTCTTTATGCTTAAAATGGAAAAACGTTATTTATTCGTAAAAATCTTGAATTTTTCATGCTTTTGTGGTAGAATGTGCTCAAGTAAAACGAAAGGCGAACTTTAAAATGTCAAAACAACTAATCTATTCGGGAAAAGCTAAGGATATCTATACAACTGAGGATGAAAATCTTATTATTTCAACTTACAAGGATCAGGCGACTGCCTTCAACGGTGTCAAGAAGGAGCAGATTGCGGGCAAGGGAGTCTTGAATAATCAGATTTCATCTTTTATTTTTGAAAAGTTGAATGCTGCTGGTGTAGCGACTCATTTTGTGGAGAAGCTTTCAGATACGGAACAACTCAATAAAAAGGTGGAGATCATTCCTTTGGAAGTTGTGCTCCGCAACTACACGGCTGGTTCCTTTTCAAAACGTTTTGGTGTAGATGAAGGTATCGCTTTGGAAACTCCAATTGTCGAATTTTACTATAAAAATGATGATTTGGATGATCCCTTTATCAATGACGAGCATGTGAAATTCCTTAAAATTGCGGATGACCAGCAGATTGCTTACTTGAAGGAAGAAACCCGTCGTATCAATGAGCTCTTGAAGGCTTGGTTTGCTGAGATTGGTCTTAAATTGATTGACTTTAAGCTAGAGTTCGGTTTTGACAAGGATGGCAAGATTATCTTGGCAGACGAGTTTTCACCCGATAACTGCCGTTTGTGGGATGCAGATGGCAACCACATGGACAAGGATGTTTTCCGTCGTGGCTTGGGTGAATTGACGGATGTTTACGAGATTGTCTGGGAAAAGTTGCAGGGTTTGAAATAATCTGTTTGCAAGACTCTCAAGGCTGTTTGGGAACATTGCAAGAGCTGAAATAAAGGAATAAATTTATGGATAAACGTATTTTTGTTGAGAAAAAGGCTGATTTTCAGGTCAAGTCAGAGAGTTTGGTAAGAGAACTCCAGCATAACTTGGGATTGTCAACTTTGAAAAGTATTCGCATTGTGCAGGTTTATGATGTCTTTGATTTGGCAGAGGACTTGTTTGCACCTGCGGGAAAACACATCTTCTCTGAGCAGGTGACGGATCATGTCTTGGATGAATCAGCTGTGCAAGCGGATCTTGCTAACTATGCTTTCTTTGCCATTGAAAGCTTGCCAGGGCAATTTGACCAGCGTGCAGCTTCGTCACAGGAAGCCTTGCTTTTGCTGGGGAGTTCGAGTGATGTGACAGTCAACACAGCCCAACTTTATCTGGTTAATAAAGATATTGATGCGACTGAGTTGGAAGCGGTCAAGAACTACCTGCTCAACCCAGTGGATTCTCGTTTCAAGGACATCACTACTGGGATTGCCAAGCAGGAATTTTCAGAGTCAGACAAGACTATTCCAAAATTGACTTGCTTTGAAAACTATACGGCAGAAGACTTTGCCCACTACAAGGCCGAGCAAGGGATGGCCATGGAAGTTGATGATCTGCTCTTTATCCAAGACTACTTCAAGTCAATCGGGCGCGTACCAACGGAGACAGAGCTCAAGGTTTTGGACACTTACTGGTCTGACCACTGCCGTCACACGACTTTTGAGACAGAGTTGAAACAGATTGATTTCTCAGCTTCTAAATTCCAAAAGCAATTGCAGGCGACTTATGACAAGTATATTGCCATGCGTGATGAACTAGGTCGGTCTGAAAAGCCACAAACCTTGATGGATATGGCGACTATTTTTGGTCGTTATGAGCGTGCTAATGGTCGTTTGGACGATATGGAAGTGTCTGACGAAATCAATGCTTGCTCGGTCGAAATCGAAGTGGACGTTGATGGTGTGAAAGAACCATGGCTTCTCATGTTTAAGAACGAAACTCACAACCACCCAACGGAAATCGAACCATTTGGTGGGGCGGCTACTTGTATCGGTGGAGCTATTCGTGACCCATTGTCAGGACGTTCATACGTTTACCAAGCTATGCGTATCTCAGGCGCTGGTGATATTACAGCTCCGATTTCGGAAACTCGCGCTGGGAAATTGCCACAACAAGTCATTTCGAAAACAGCGGCTCATGGTTATTCTTCGTATGGTAACCAAATTGGTCTGGCGACGACTTACGTTCGTGAATACTTCCACCCAGGCTTTGTAGCCAAACGCATGGAGCTTGGTGCCGTTGTTGGTGCTGCTCCCAAGGGCAACGTTGTCCGTGAAAAACCGGAAGCGGGCGATGTGGTTATCCTTCTCGGTGGTAAAACTGGTCGTGATGGTGTCGGTGGTGCAACAGGTTCTTCTAAGGTTCAAACAGTTGAGTCTGTAGAGACTGCTGGTGCTGAGGTTCAAAAAGGGAATGCCATCGAAGAGCGCAAGATTCAACGCCTTTTCCGTAATGGCGATGTCACTCGTCTCATCAAGAAATCCAACGACTTTGGAGCAGGTGGTGTCTGTGTGGCTATCGGTGAATTGGCAGATGGTCTTGAAATCGACCTCAACAAGGTTCCTCTTAAATACCAAGGTTTGAACGGTACAGAAATTGCCATTTCTGAATCACAGGAACGGATGGCAGTTGTGGTGCGTCCTGAAGACGTAGATGCCTTCGTTGCAGCATGTAATAAAGAAAATATTGACGCGGTTGTTGTGGCAACAGTGACTGAAAAACCAAATCTTGTCATGCACTGGAATGGCGAAATCATTGTCAACTTGGAACGTCGTTTCCTGGATACAAACGGTGTGCGCGTAGTCGTTGATGCAAAGGTGGTAGACAAGGCTGTCAAGCTTCCAGAAGAACGAACAACAAGCGTTGACACGCTTGAATCAGATACCTTTGCGGTATTGTCTGACCTCAACCATGCGAGTCAAAAAGGTTTACAAACTATCTTTGACTGTTCGGTCGGTCGTTCAACGGTCAATCACCCACTTGGTGGTCGCTACCAACTCACACCAACTGAGGCATCTGTGCAGAAATTGCCAGTTCAGCACGGTGTAACTCACACTGCGTCAGTCATGGCCCAAGGTTTTAACCCTTATGTTGCAGAATGGTCTCCATATCATGGCGCTGCTTATGCGGTTATCGAAGCAACTGCTCGTTTAGTGGCTGCTGGTGCAAACTGGTCCAAGGCTCGATTCTCTTACCAAGAGTATTTCGAGCGCATGGATAAACAAGCAGAGCGTTTTGGTCAGCCGGTAGCGGCTCTTCTAGGTTCTATCGAAGCACAAATCCAGCTTGGCTTGCCATCTATCGGTGGTAAGGACTCTATGTCTGGTACTTTTGAAGAATTAACCGTACCACCAACCCTGGTTGCCTTTGGGGTGACAACAGCAGATAGCCGTAAGGTGCTCTCTCCTGAGTTCAAAGCTGTTGGTGAAAACATCTACTACATCCCAGGTCAAGCCCTCTCTGCAGAGATTAATTTTGACTTGATTAAGTCTAACTTTGCTCAGTTTGAAGCCATCCTAGCTGACCACAAAGTAACATCTGCATCAGCTGTTAAATATGGTGGTGTCGTTGAAAGCTTGGCTCTTGCTACCTTTGGGAACCATATCGGTGCAGAGGTGACCTTGCCTGAACTTGAAACAGCTTTGACAGCTCAATTGGGTGGATTTGTCTTCACATCTCCTCAAGAAATTGCTGGAGTGGAGAAGATTGGTCAAACGAAAGCAGACTTTACACTCCTTGTCAACGGTGTGAAGTTAGATGGACACAAACTTGACAGTGCCTTCCAAGGCAAACTGGAAGAAGTTTACCCAACAGAATTTGCCCAATCTAAAGAACTAGCAGAAGTTCCAGCTGTCGATTCTAACGAAATTATCAAAGCTAAAGAAACCATTGAAAAACCTGTGGTTTACATCCCAGTCTTCCCAGGAACCAACTCAGAATATGATTCAGCAAAGGCATTTGAAAAAGAAGGTGCAGAGGTTAACTTGGTGCCATTTGTAACCTTGAATGAAGAAGCCATTGTCAAGTCAGTTGAAACCATGGTTGACAATATCGACAAGGCCAACATTCTCTTCTTTGCAGGTGGCTTCTCAGCTGCGGACGAACCAGATGGATCAGCTAAGTTTATTGTCAATATCCTTCTTAATGAAAAAGTGCGTGCAGCCATTGATAGCTTTATCGCTCGTGGTGGCTTGATTATCGGTATCTGTAATGGATTCCAAGCCTTGGTCAAATCAGGTCTTCTTCCATACGGGAACTTCGAGGATGCCAGCGGTACTAGTCCAACCCTCTTCTACAATGATGCCAACCAACACGTGGCCAAGATGGTGGAAACTCGGATTGCCAATACCAACTCACCATGGTTAGCTGGAGTGCAAGTGGGCGATATCCATGCCATCCCAGTATCGCACGGTGAAGGAAAGTTTGTCGTGACGGCTGAGGAATTCGCGGAGCTCCGTGACAATGGACAAATTTTCAGCCAATACGTTGACTTTGATGGCAAACCAAGTATGGACTCTAAGTACAATCCAAATGGTTCTGTTAATGCCATCGAAGGAATTACCAGCAAGAACGGTCAAATCATTGGTAAGATGGGCCATTCAGAACGTTATGAAGATGGTCTTTTCCAAAACATCCCAGGAAATAAAGACCAGCACCTGTTCGCGTCAGCTGTGCGTTATTTCACAGGGAAATAAAAGGTATAAAAAATGACATACGAAGTAAAATCTCTTAATGAAGAATGCGGTGTTTTCGGTATCTGGGGACATCCAGATGCTGCAAAATTGACCTATTTTGGTCTCCATAGTCTTCAGCACCGTGGTCAGGAGGGGGCAGGAATCCTCTCCAATGATCAGGGGCAATTGAAGCGCCATCGTGATATGGGGCTTTTATCAGAAGTCTTCAAAAATCCAGCTAATTTGGATAAATTGACTGGCACGAGCGCGATTGGGCATGTTCGTTATGCGACGGCTGGAGAAGCTTCTGTAGATAATATCCAGCCCTTCCTTTTTCGCTTTCATGATATGCAGTTTGGACTTGCTCACAATGGAAATCTGACCAATGCCGAATCGCTCAAGAAAGAATTGGAACAAAGTGGCGCTATTTTCAGTTCAACTTCGGACTCGGAAATCTTGGCTCACCTCATTCGTCGGAGTCACAATCCGAACTTGATGGGTAAAATCAAGGAAGCACTCAGTCTCGTCAAAGGTGGCTTTGCTTATATCCTGCTATTTGAGGACAAGTTGGTTGCGGCCCTTGACCCTAATGGCTTCCGTCCGCTTTCTATCGGGAAAATGGCCAATGGAGCAGTTGTTGTTTCCTCTGAAACTTGTGCTTTTGAAGTCATTGGTGCTGAGTGGATTCGTGATGTGAAACCAGGAGAGATTGTAATCGTGGATGACAATGGGATTCAGTACGATAGCTATACGAATGATACCCAGTTGGCGATTTGCTCTATGGAGTATATCTATTTTGCTCGTCCTGACTCTAATATCCATGGTGTCAACGTTCATACCGCTCGCAAACGTATGGGAGCGCAATTGGCGCGTGAGTTCAAGCACGAAGCAGATATTGTGGTCGGTGTGCCAAATTCCTCGCTCAGCGCAGCTATGGGATTTGCAGAAGAATCAGGCCTGCCAAATGAAATGGGATTAATCAAAAACCAATACACCCAACGTACCTTTATCCAACCGACTCAAGAATTGCGGGAGCAAGGGGTGCGGATGAAACTGTCTGCTGTTTCAGGTGTTGTCAAAGGCAAACGTGTGGTTATGGTGGATGATTCAATTGTCCGCGGGACAACCTCTCGCCGTATCGTTCAGCTTTTGAAAGAAGCAGGTGCGTCTGAGGTTCACGTTGCCATTGGTAGTCCAGCGCTGGCTTATCCATGTTTCTACGGAATTGATATCCAGACGCGTCAGGAGTTGATTGCGGCCAATCATACGGTCGAAGAAACTCGCCAAATAATTGGTGCGGATAGCCTGACCTATCTTTCGATTGATGGCTTGATTGATTCTATCGGGATTGAAACAGATGCGCCAAACGGTGGTCTCTGTGTCGCTTACTTTGACGGCGACTACCCAACTCCTCTCTACGACTATGAAGAAGACTATCGTAGAAGTTTGGAAGAAAAGACCAGTTTTTACAAATAGACGGATAAAGACTCCCCATTAAAGGAAAGGAAGAGGAGACAAAGATGACAAATAAAAATGCTTATGCGCAGTCTGGTGTGGATGTTGAAGCGGGTTATGAAGTTGTTGAACGGATCAAAAAGCACGTGGCTCGTACGGAGCGTGCAGGTGTTATGGGAGCTTTGGGTGGCTTTGGTGGTATGTTTGACCTTTCAAAAACAGGTGTCAAAGAGCCGGTCTTGATCTCAGGGACTGACGGTGTCGGAACCAAGCTCATGCTGGCTATCAAATACGATAAGCACGATACTATCGGTCAGGACTGTGTGGCCATGTGTGTTAATGACATCATCGCTGCAGGTGCGGAGCCTCTTTACTTCCTTGACTACGTCGCGACTGGAAAGAATGAACCAGCTAAACTAGAACAAGTCGTTGCTGGTGTAGCAGAAGGTTGTGTGCAGGCAGGCGCAGCCCTCATCGGTGGAGAAACGGCTGAGATGCCTGGTATGTACGGCGAAGATGACTACGACTTGGCTGGTTTTGCAGTCGGTGTGGCTGAAAAATCTCAAATCATAGACGGTTCAAAAGTAGCTGAAGGTGATGTCCTTCTCGGACTTGCGTCAAGTGGGATTCACTCGAATGGTTACTCACTCGTGCGTCGTGTTTTTGCCGACTACACAGGTGAGGAAGTCTTGCCAGAATTGGAAGGCAAGAAACTCAAAGAAGTCCTTCTTGAGCCGACTCGTATCTATGTCAAGGCTGTCTTACCACTCATCAAGGAAGAGTTGGTCAACGGTATTGCCCATATCACAGGTGGTGGATTTATCGAGAATGTCCCTCGTATGTTTGCGGCTGACCTAGCTGCGGAGATTGAGGAAAGCAAAGTTCCAGTGCTTCCGATTTTCAAGGCTCTTGAAAAATACGGTGAAATAAAGCATGAAGAAATGTTTGAAATCTTCAATATGGGTGTGGGACTCATGCTGGCAGTTAGCCCTGAAAATGTAGGTCGTGTCAAGGAATTGTTGGATGAACCAGTCTATGAAATTGGTCGCATCGTCAAGAAAGAAAACGAAAGTGTCATTATCAAATGAAAAAAATAGCGGTTTTTGCCTCTGGTAATGGCTCAAATTTTCAGGTGATTGCCGAAGAGTTTCCGGTGGAGTTTGTCTTTTCAGACCATCGTGACGCCTATGTGCTCGAGCGGGCAGACAAGCTCGGAGTCCTGTCTTATGCTTTTGAACTCAAGGAGTTTGAGAACAAGGCAGACTACGAAGCAGCCCTTGTCGAACTCTTGGAAGAACACCAGATTGACTTGGTTTGCCTCGCCGGCTATATGAAAATCGTTGGGCCAACCTTATTGGCAGCTTATGAAGGTCGAATCATCAACATCCATCCAGCCTACCTACCAGAATTTCCAGGAGCTCATGGGATTGAGGACGCTTGGAATGCTGGTGTTGCTGAGAGCGGCGTGACCATTCACTGGGTGGACTCTGGTGTGGATACAGGCAAGGTCATCAAACAAGTTCGTGTGCCAAGGCTGGCTGATGATACTATCGAAAGCTTTGAAGCTCGCATTCATGAAGCGGAGTACAAGTTGTATCTAGAGGTTATTAGAGAATTGTTGGATAAGTAAATGAAAGGAAAAAACATGACTAAACGCGCCTTAATCAGCGTCTCAGACAAAGCGGGCATTGTTGAATTTGCCCAAGAACTAAAAAAACTTGGTTGGGACATTATCTCAACAGGTGGGACCAAGGTTGTCCTTGACAATGCTGGGGTGGACACGGTTGCCATCGATGATGTGACTGGTTTCCCAGAAATGATGGACGGTCGTGTTAAGACTCTCCATCCAAATATTCATGGTGGGCTCTTGGCTCGTCGTGATCTCGATAGCCACCTTGAGGCGGCTAAGGACAATAAGATCGAGCTCATCGACCTTGTAGTTGTCAATCTTTATCCTTTCAAGGAAACGATTCTCAAACCAGATGTGACGTACGCTGATGCGGTGGAAAATATCGATATCGGTGGGCCATCTATGCTTCGTTCAGCAGCTAAAAACCATGCCAGCGTGACGGTTGTGGTAGACCCTACTGACTACGCTGTGGTTTTGGACGAGTTGTTAGCCAATGGTAAAACGACTTACGAAACGCGCCAACGTTTGGCGGCTAAGGTTTTCCGTCACACAGCGGCTTATGACGCCTTGATTGCAGAATACTTCACAGCTCAAGTGGGCGAAAGCAAACCTGAAAAACTTACTTTGACTTATGACCTCAAACAAGCCATGCGCTATGGGGAAAATCCTCAACAGGATGCGGACTTCTACCAAAAAGCCTTGCCGACTGACTATTCGATTGCTTCAGCGAAACAGCTCAACGGTAAGGAATTGTCATTTAACAATATCCGTGACGCTGATGCTGCGATTCGTATCATCCGTGATTTCAAAGATCGTCCGACTGTTGTGGCTTTGAAACACATGAACCCATGTGGAATCGGTCAAGCTGATGACATCGAAACTGCTTGGGATTACGCTTATGAGTCTGACCCAGTGTCTATCTTTGGTGGAATTGTCGTCCTTAACCGTGAGGTGGATGCTGCGACAGCTGAGAAGATGCACGGTGTCTTCCTCGAGATCATCATCGCACCGAGCTATACGGATGAAGCGCTAGCCATTTTGACCAATAAAAAGAAAAACTTGCGCATCCTTGCCTTGCCATTTGATGCTCAAGATGCTAGTGAGGTAGAGGCAGAATACACAGGTGTTGTCGGTGGACTCCTCGTTCAAAACCAAGACGTGGTCAAAGAAAGCCCAGCAGACTGGCAAGTGGTGACCAAACGCCAACCAACTGAGACAGAAGCGACTGCTCTTGAGTTTGCTTGGAAGGCTATTAAGTACGTCAAATCAAACGGTATTATCGTGACCAATGATCACATGACACTTGGTGTTGGCCCAGGTCAAACCAACCGTGTGGCTTCTGTTCGTATTGCGATTGACCAAGCTAAAGATCGTCTTGACGGCGCTGTTCTTGCTTCAGATGCTTTCTTCCCATTTGCGGATAACGTGGAAGAAATCGCCAAAGCCGGTATCAAGGCCATCATCCAGCCGGGTGGCTCAGTCCGTGACCAAGAGTCCATCGAAGCAGCGGACAAATATGGCTTGACTATGGTCTTCACAGGCGTGAGACATTTTAGACATTAAGAAGACAAAAGGGAGGAAAACAGTTTCTTTCCCTTTTTCGTTTAAATGCTAGAGTGCAATTAGATTAAAACGAACATTTATGGTATAATGATTATAAAAAATTCGCAAAAGAGGTTAAGAGATGAAGCTGTTAGTTGTCGGTTCGGGTGGTCGTGAACATGCGGTTGCCAAGAAGTTACTTGAGTCAAAAGACGTTGAAAAAGTTTTTGTAGCCCCTGGAAATGATGGAATGACTCTGGATGGTCTGGAATTGGTAAATATCTCTATTTCCGAACATTCTAAGTTAATTGAGTTTGCAAAGGCCAACGATATTGCTTGGACCTTCATCGGGCCAGATGATGCCCTTGCTGCTGGAATTGTGGATGATTTTAACCAAGCTGGTCTCAAAGCCTTTGGTCCAACAAGATTGGCAGCGGAGCTGGAGTGGTCCAAGGATTTTGCTAAGGAAATCATGGTCAAATATGACGTTCCGACAGCAGCCTATGGCACATTTTCAGATTTCGAGGAGGCCAAGGCTTATATAGAGGAGAAAGGCGCTCCTATCGTTGTCAAGGCAGATGGTTTGGCACTTGGGAAAGGTGTTGTCGTAGCTGAAACGGTTGAGCAAGCGGTCGAAGCCGCTCATGAGATGCTTTTGGACAATAAGTTCGGTGACTCAGGCGCGCGTGTGGTTATCGAGGAATTCCTTGACGGAGAAGAGTTCTCTCTCTTTGCCTTTGTCAATGGGGACAAGTTCTACATCATGCCGACGGCTCAGGATCACAAACGTGCTTACGACGGCGACAAGGGCCCTAACACTGGTGGGATGGGTGCCTATGCGCCAGTTCCTCACTTGCCACAGAGCGTGATTGACACAGTTGTTGACACCATTGTCAAGCCAGTCCTTGAAGGGATGATCAAAGAAGGTCGTCCGTATCTTGGTGTCCTTTACGCGGGTCTTATCTTGACAGTTGATGGACCTAAGGTTATCGAGTTCAATGCTCGTTTTGGAGATCCCGAAACTCAGATTATCTTGCCTCGTTTGACATCTGATTTTGCGCAAAATATCACAGATATTTTGGAAGGTAAAGAACCAGCCATCACGTGGACGGACAAGGGTGTGACTCTTGGTGTGGTTGTCGCATCCAAGGGCTACCCGCTAGATTATGCAAAGGGTGTCGAGTTGCCAACTAAGACAGAAGGCAATATCATCACCTACTATGCAGGGGCTAAGTTTGCGGAAAATAGCAGAGCACTGCTATCAAATGGCGGACGTGTCTATATGCTTGTCACCACAGCAGATACCGTCAAAGAAGCCCAAAACACCATCTACCAAGAACTATCCCAACAAAACACAGAAGGTCTCTTTTTCCGAACAGATATCGGAAGCAAGGCAATTAAGTAAAGATATAAGTATAACGCGACGAAGTCGCCAAATACGATAATGGTCGCCGTGGTGAAAAGACCAGAACAGTGAATGTTCTGGTCGGGGGAAACTTTGGGATCCTAGGCTCAAATTTTAGGAATGAAACCGAAGGTTTGCTTCCGTCCCCACCACCTAAGACCATTATCAAAAAAGGAAGAAAAAGGATTAAAAATGAAACCAGTAATTTCCATTATCATGGGCTCAAAATCCGACTGGGCAACCATGCAAAAAACCGCCGAAGTCCTGGACCGCTTCGGTGTAGCCTACGAGAAGAAAGTTGTCTCTGCCCACCGTACACCTGATCTCATGTTCAGACATGCGGAGGAAGCTCGTAGCCGTGGGATCAAGATCATTATCGCAGGTGCAGGTGGCGCAGCCCATTTGCCAGGTATGGTTGCTGCTAAAACAACCCTTCCTGTCATCGGTGTACCTGTCAAGTCGCGCGCTCTTAGTGGCGTGGACTCGCTCTACTCTATCGTACAGATGCCGGGTGGCGTGCCTGTTGCGACAATGGCTATCGGTGAAGCAGGTGCGACCAACGCGGCCCTCTTTGCCCTCCGTCTCCTGTCAGTAGAGGATCAGGCTATCGCGACAGCTTTGGCTGATTTCGCAGAGGAGCAAGGAAAAATCGCAGAGGAGTCTACAAATGAGCTCATCTAAAACAATCGGAATTATCGGTGGCGGTCAGCTGGGGCAGATGATGGCCATTTCTGCTATCTACATGGGGCACAAGGTTATCGCGCTGGATCCTGCGGCGGATTGTCCTGCCTCTCGTGTAGCGAAAATCATCGTGGCTCCTTATAACGATGTGAACGCCCTTCGTCAGTTGGCTGAGCGTTGCGATGTCCTTACCTATGAGTTTGAAAATGTCGATGCTGACGGTTTGGATGCCGTTATCAAGAATGGTCAGCTCCCTCAAGGAACGAACCTGCTTCGCATTTCTCAAAATCGTATCTTTGAAAAGGACTTCCTTTCCAACAAGGCACAAGTCACTGTGGCACCCTACAAGGTTGTGACTTCAAGTCAAGATTTGGCAGATATTGACCTGTCCAAAAACTATGTCCTAAAGACTGCTACCGGTGGCTACGATGGGCATGGACAAAAAGTCATTCGCTCGGAAGCAGATTTGGAAGAAGCCCGTGCACTAGCCGACTCAGCAGACTGTGTTTTGGAAGAATTCGTCAATTTTGACCTTGAAATTTCTGTCATCGTGTCAGGAAATGGCAAGGATGTGACGGTTTTCCCAGTTCAGGAAAATATTCACCGTAACAACATACTGTCTAAGACCATTGTGCCAGCTCGAATTTCTGAAAGTCTAGCAGATAAGGCAAAAACCATGGCAGTTCGAATCGCAGAACAGCTGAATCTATCTGGAACGCTCTGCGTGGAGATGTTTGCGACTGCTGATGACATCATCGTCAATGAGATTGCCCCGCGTCCACACAATTCAGGACACTACTCAATCGAAGCCTGTGACTTCTCGCAGTTTGATACCCATATCTTAGGCGTTCTCGGAGCCCCATTGCCAGCTATCAAACTGCATGCTCCAGCCGTCATGCTCAATGTACTCGGGCAGCATGTCGATGCCGCTGAAAAATATGTCACAGAAAATCCAAGCGCCCACCTTCATATGTATGGTAAAATAGAAGCAAAGCACAACCGCAAGATGGGGCATGTGATGTTGTTCAGTGATGTGCCGGATGAGGTTGAGGAATTTTAATTAAATATTAGATAGAGGGAAATAATGAATAATAATAAACAAATAAAAAATCCAATAATTAAATCCTATGTTAATGATTTTGCTGATAAACATGAAATCTCTAAAAAGCAACGAAAAGACGAACATCTTTTATTTGAAAGTTATATCAATGATGCCATAGTCTCAGTATATGGAAATGACGCTAATGTTTCATATGAGGACATGGAGACTGGATCGGCATTTGGTATTGATGGTGTAGCCATATTTGTAGCTGATAAACTGGTCCAAAGTGTTGAGGACGTCGATTATGTTATTGAAAATTTAAAACGGTTTGATGTTGAATTTTATTTTATTCAAACGAAAACGTCTGAAAAAATAGATAGACAAGAACTGAATGATTTCTTTACGGGAGTTAGAAGGTTTTTTGACTTTGATCGTGATAGTTGTGATATTTTGGAATTAGATGTTTTTTGGGAAACTGCAAAATATATTTTCACTAAGGCAAGTAGATTTAAAGAAAATCCAAAACTAAATACATTTTTTGTCAGTTTAGATACAAATGAAGATGAGAAGTTAAAAGATGAACATATTTTGAAAACAATTGAAATGGGCGTTAGTGACTTAGAAAAATTAAGTTTGTTTGGCACAATTCTTTCACCGAAGATAATGGGTTTGAAATCTGTAATGGAGTTACATCGTAAGAATCAATCTGACTTAGAAATTAGTATAAGTATGACAAAAACGCCTGTTGCTTACCCGAAAGATATGAGTGGTAAAATAAAAAATGGATATTACGGATTGATCAGATTAGAAGAATTTATTAAGTTATTATCAGATGAAATAGACGGTAAGAAGGTCTTGAGACGTGGAATTTTTGATGATAACATAAGATATTATTTAGGTGCCGATGAAAAAATAGAAGTTAATCATAACATGAAAAACCAGCTAGTTGGGGAGGATAGCTATTTATTTGGATTATTGAATAACGGAATTACAATAATTGGAGATGATATAAAACTTAATTCTGAAGAGTTAACTTTAGTCAATTATCAAATTGTTAATGGATGTCAAACCAGTAATGTAATTTTTGAATCTCTAGAGTCTATTGCTGAAACTGATGAAATTTATCTTCCGGTCAGATTTATTGCTACTACTGACGAAGAAACAAAAAATTCAATTATAAAAGCAACTAATAGTCAAACCACTTTGAAACCAGAACAGCTGGCAGCTTTAGCACCGATACAGAAAAATATTGAAGAGTATTATCGTTCTAAAGAAAAAGAACGTAATTCAGTAGGTCTATATTATGAACGTAGAACAGAACAGTATAGAGATGATAATATATCTAAAACAAAAATAATTAATATTCCTATTCAGATTAAGGCTACATCAGCAATGTTTTTAAATCTTCCACATGAGGTTTCGGGTCAATATGGTAAAGTTGAACGTAACACTCGAAATGCCTTATTCAATGAAGGTGATTTGAAATATATTAATATTTATTATAGTAGTGGTTTAACCTTTTATAAAGTGGAACGCTATGTCAGAAATAATTATGATAGAAAATATTTTAAAGCTAGATGGCACCTTATGATGATTATTAAATATTTATTAGGTGATGGGAAAGATGAATTAGGTATAACTAAATTTAATAGTAAAATAAGTCATAAGATAGAAGAAGTTGTTAAAGATGATACTGAATTTAGTAATTATATTGAACAGGCAATAGCTATCTTAAATAAATTTTTAGAAGAAAAATTTGAAAAAGACATTATACAGAAAGATAGGAAATTATTTGAAAGAAAAGAAACAACAGAAGAACTTATTAATTATACAAAGAGCTTTGAGGTAAAATAACATGATTGAAAGATATAGTCGCCCTGAAATGGCGAACATTTGGAGTGAAGAAAATAAATACCGTGCTTGGCTTGAGGTGGAAATCTTGGCTGACGAGGCATGGGCTGAATTGGGAGAAATTCCTAAGGAAGATGTGGCCTTGATTCGTGAAAAGGCAGACTTTGACATCGACCGTATTCTTGAAATCGAGCAGGAGACTCGTCACGATGTGGTTGCCTTCACACGTGCGGTTTCTGAGACTCTTGGTGAAGAGCGCAAGTGGGTCCACTATGGCTTGACTTCTACTGACGTGGTGGATACTGCCTATGGTTATCTTTACAAGCAGGCCAACGACATCATTCGTCGTGACCTTGAAAACTTCACCAACATCATCGCTGATAAGGCTAAGGAGCACAAGTTCACCATCATGATGGGTCGTACTCACGGTGTGCACGCTGAGCCGACAACCTTTGGTCTTAAATTGGCGACTTGGTACAGTGAAATGAAGCGTAATATCGAGCGTTTCGAGCATGCGGCTGCTGGTGTGGAAGCTGGTAAGATTTCTGGTGCGGTTGGGAACTTTGCCAACATCCCACCATTCGTTGAAAAATACGTCTGCGATAAACTTGGTATCCGTGCTCAGGAAATCTCTACACAGGTCCTTCCTCGTGATCTTCACGCTGAGTACTTTGCAGTTCTTGCTAGCATCGCGACTTCAATCGAACGTATGGCAACGGAAATCCGTGGTCTGCAAAAGTCTGAACAACGTGAAGTAGAAGAGTTCTTTGCCAAAGGTCAAAAAGGCTCTTCAGCAATGCCTCACAAACGCAACCCTATCGGTTCTGAGAACATGACAGGTCTTGCGCGTGTTATTCGTGGTCACATGGTGACAGCTTATGAAAATGTTGCTCTCTGGCACGAACGTGATATTTCTCACTCATCAGCTGAGCGTATCATCACACCAGACACGACTATTTTGATTGACTACATGCTCAACCGTTTTGGAAATATCGTTAAGAACTTGACGGTCTTCCCAGAAAATATGATCCGCAACATGAATTCTACGTTTGGTTTGATCTTTAGCCAACGTGCTATGTTGACCTTGATTGAAAAAGGCATGACCCGTGAGCAAGCCTATGACTTGGTGCAACCAAAAACAGCCTACTCCTGGGACAACCAAGTAGATTTCAAACCGCTTCTCGAAGCAGATCCAGAAGTGACATCGCGCCTGACTCAAGAGGAAATCGACGAAATCTTCAACCCTGCATACTACACTAAACGAGTGGACGATATCTTTGAACGTATCGGACTTGGTGATTAATCCTAACAATAAAAAGCGAGATTGAATCTCGCTTTTTTGTATGCTTATCGAAAGGGATTTAATCTTCTTTTCTCTTAGTGAGTCCGTAGGCTGCTAGTGTGGCCATGAGTCCTACTGCGACCAAGCCTGCAGAATCTTGACTTCCTGTTGCAGGGAGTTGTTTTTCCTCTGCTTTGCTAGTAGTTGCTTCAGCTTGCTCAGCTTTTTCAACGGCAGTTCCGACTTCGACAACTTGAGCGACCGCTTCCTGCGATACCGCACTATTGACAAGGGTTCTTTCTTCCTTGCCGTCAGCAGTAGTGCTGACAGAGTAGAAAATCGTACGACGACCATTTACACCAGTAACGACGACTTGACTTTGTCCTTTTGGCAATTGCGGATTTTCACGTGTCACGGTAGTGAACGGAATCTCTTCTTCTTGGATGTCTAGTCTAGGTTTTGCTTCTGCGGCTGGGGCAAGACCGTGTTCATCCCCTACATGGGTAACAAGGGTTCCGACTTCAATGACTTGTGTCACTGCTTCTTGCGTTACAAGGCTATCAACAAGAGTCTTCACTTCTTTGCCATCAGCAGTAGTGCTTACAGAGTAGTAATGACTGCGACGACCGTTAACACCTTTGGTAAGGATTTGAGTCTTCCCTTTGATCAAGAGTGGATTTTCACGTGTCACGGTAGTGAACGGAATCTCTTCCTCTTGGATGTCCAGTCTTGGTTTTGTCTCTGCGGCTGGAGCAAGACCGTGTTCATCCCCTTTGTGAGTAATAGGGGCACCGATTTCAACCACTTGGGTCACAGGTTCCTTGGTTACTTGGCTATCTAGAACCGTTTCTGTTTGTTTCCCATTTTCAGTAAGGACAGAGATGTAATGAGTGCGTTCGCCCTCTACACCTGGTGTGATGATCTTTTCCTGACCAGCTGGGAGATTTGGATTTTCCTTCTTGATGACCTCAAATGGAATCTTTTCTGCTCTTGTGATGAGTTCCGGTTTGGTTTCAACATTGGCAGCTAGTTCGTTTGCATCAAGGCTTCCTGAGTGGGTTGCAGCTGGTTTGAGGCCTAGGCGGGCTGCCTTGAGTTTGGCTACGAGAGCGTCTAACTCGGCTTGTTTGTTACGGTTGAGGTTGTAGTTGAGAGCTTCTTTAGCTGCATTTAGAGCCTCCAAGCTTTCCTTGCTGTATCCATCCAAGTTTGCAGGGATTTGAGCAAGTTCCTCACGGAGCACGTTGTAGTTAGCGCGGAAGTAATCTTTGTTATTGTCTGCAAAGGCAGTCATGAGTTCAAAGATTTCTTCTTCCTTGTACTCAGCACTTGGCTTGTCTGCCCAGATAGCGAGCATGCTTCCGACGGTTGGAAGGTCTACCTCAGGATATTTGGTAGATGCAAGCTGGTTAAATGGTGTTTTTTTAGTGTTTTCAATTGCTTTTTTGAGGAAACCACCACCATCTTCAGGTTTTTGGCCGAGAATGTAGTACCAGTCTCCGTTGGTGTTAAGGAATTTGTAGCCTTTGCTTGCCAGATACTGAGGAGATGCAAGGTTGTAACCCCACCATCCCTTAGACCAGTAAGAGATGATGACATCTTTGTCAAACTCAACATCATCCTTGTCTTCATAGTAGAAACCATCGTTGAAGGCCATTGGTTGAAGGCCTCTTTCTTTGGCCATGGCAGCAAGGGTGTTAGAGTACTCAGCAAACTTGCCATAGAGTCCATACCATTTGAGGTAGTACCAGCCTTGAGCGTTGGTGGCATCATTGGCATATTCGTCTGTACCGTAGTTGAAGATCTTTGTCTTGCCTGCAAAGAAGTCCATGTACTTGCCGATGAGGGCTTTGACAAAGTTCATAGCTTCTTCGTTTTCAAGGTCCATGGTTGTTTTGGAGACCTTGTCAAAGTTGGCTTGAGGATTTTGGATACCTAATTTTTCCATAGCGACAAGCATGGCATCCATGTGACCTGGGCTGTTGATCGCTGGGATGAGTCCGAGGCCTTTTGATTTTGCGTACTCGATCAATTCAGTGATTTCAGCTTGACTAAGAGTGGTTCCGTTTGGATCATCGTAGTAAGCTTTTGTTCCGTCAATGATGGCCTTCTTGACATCGTCACTTGCATAAGTTTTTCCGTTAGCTGTGATGGTCATGTCATCAAGGAGGAAGCGAAGTCCGTCATTTCCAAGAAGGAGATGGACATCAGAATATCCGAGCTCGCTCGCCTTGTCTACGATGCGTTTGAGTTGGTCGAGCGTGAAGTACTTACGTCCGGCATCGATGGAGATTACCTTGTTCTTGGCAAGTTTTTCAACTTCGCGTTTCGCGTCTTCTTCTTTTTGAGCTTCTGGTGTGAAGGTCAAATTGCTTACAGCTTCTTGGAGTTTTGCGATTGCTTGATCAATGGTGTCTTGTTGAGCACGGCTGAGGTTGCTATCGAGTGAGCGAATAGCTTTTTCAGCTTCTTTTACAGCTGCGACACTTTCTGCAGTATAGCGGTTAAGGTCTGTTGGTACTTCTTTCAGAGCTTGTTCAGCAGACTCATAGTCAGCTGCGAAGTATTCAGCATTTGCATTTGCGAAGCTACGCATGAGTTTGAAGAGGCGTGATGGTGAATAGCGTGCAGATGGGGTATCCGCCCAAGCAGCTACCATACCCCCGATGAACGGGATAGTAGCCCCATCAGATTTTGGTACAGAAGTGATTGGAGTGTTCTTGATACCATTGAGTCCTTGGTCGAGGTTGTACCAGCCTTGACCATCTGCATTCCGTCCTAGAACATAGTACCAAGCATCGTTGGTATTAAGGATTTGGTGGCCTTTTTCAACTAGAAGTTTAGAAGAAGCGACGTCGTATCCGCCCCATCCACCAGTCCACATAGAAACGATGATGTCTTTGTCAAAGGTTCCAAAGCTAGTGTCGCTATTATAGTAGATACCGTCGTTAAAGGCCATTGGTTTGAGACCGTGAGATTTGACGATACGAGCAAGGTCGTTGGCATAGGCGATAAATTTATCATAACCCTTGTCTGGGAATCCATCTTCTGGATACCATTTATAGGCTTGAAGAACGCTCCAGCCTTTAGCGTTTGTAGCATCATTGGCGTACTCGTCCAGTCCGATATTGAAGATGTCAGATTTGCCAGCGAAGTAAGCAGCATACTTGTCGATCAGAGCTTTGGTAAATGCAACCGCTTCTTTGTTATCAAGGTCAACGGTACGAGCAGATTCCTTACCAAAGTAGTTGAAGTTCGGTTTTTGGATACCTAGTTCTTTCATGGCATGCAAAATCGCATCCATGTGGCCAGGGCTATTTACAGTTGGGATGAGACCAATGCCTTTGTTTTTAGCATAGTTGATCAAGTCCGTCATCTGACTCTCTGTCAAATGGTTGCCGTTTGGATCCTTGTAGTAGGCATCGGTTCCGTTTTCAAGTGCACGTTTGACATCGTCACTTGCATAGGTTTTGCCATTGGCTTTGATCGTCATGTCGTCCAACATAAAACGCATGCCATCATTTCCAACTAGTAAATGAAGATCGGTATAACCGTAGTGTTTGGCTTTGTCGATGATTTCTTTGAGTTGGTCTGGAGAGAAGTACTTGCGTCCAGCGTCGATTGAGATCATTTTTCTTTTTGCCAGTTTTTCATTTACTTGAGCTACACGTTCAGTGCTAGGAGCGGTTGCTACAGGTGTGATGGCTTCATTTTTCTTTTCTGAAGGAGTACGTTCGGCAGGAGTTTCAGCTGGGGCAGGGCTTTCTTTCTCGGCAGTAGGAGTTGGAGTAGCATTTTCTGTCACAACTGGTGCAGTTGTTTTTTCCGTTTTTGGAGCAACTGTATGAGGAGCCTCCTGGTCTTCTTTGACCTCCTCTTTTACAGGCTTGTCAGCCTTTTCTTCCAGTTTTTCTGGAACCTTGGAGTCTACAGCTTCTTTGACTGCTTGAGGACTCTCCTGAATAGTTTGAACAGTTTCTTCAGCTGTTGGAGCTGGAGTAATCCCGTCGGCAGATACGACTTGTGCGCTAAAAGCAAATCCTATAAGTACAGAAGCTGCCCCAACCGCGTATTTACGGATGGAGAAGCGCTGTTTCTTTTCTAGTTTCATGACAAAACCTCCTTGTTATTATTATGTATGATAGCGTTTACATAAAACCGATTTTATTTTATTATCTAAGGAGTAAAATGTCAAGTGGGTTTATATAAGAACTATAATAAATAGAGGAAATCATAAGATTTAGAAGAAAATTATTTCCAGAAATAAGAAAGAGAAAGCGAATATTTAACTTGTTTTTAGTAAAAACGCTACTAATTAAATAAGAACCCTTCATAGCGTTCTCACAATCTCTTTCTCGTGCTATAATGAATATAGAAAAAGCCTGAGCTGGGCTCAAGCTTTCTCTTAATGACCTCGATTACATGAGAGGAATTTAATTTTGTAGTAGTCTGCTCGCTTATACGTTTCACTATAGGCGAGGACTTGGCCAGTAGCCTCAAGTTTAGTAGTCTTCGTTTGGAAGACAGTTGGAAATTGTGTATCGATTCCGAGTACAGAAGCAGCATGCTCTGGTGTTGGGAATGCGATTTCGTTGATTTCCTCAAAATGTTCATCGTTCATGTGAATGCGGTAATCCAATTTGAAGCGTTTATAGATAGAACTATAATAGTCAAGATTTGGATAGTTGGCATTGATGTATTGTTCAGGAATATAAGATGTGTGGTAGATGTAAGTTACGCCATTTGTTTGACGGGTACGTTCAATTTTGTAGTAGAACTGATCTCCACGTAATCCAAGTTTCTCTAAGTATTCAAGCTTGTTTCCACGCTCGATAGAAAGGACAGTGACTTTATCATCTTTTGTTTCAAAGATTTCGACATCTGAAAATTCAACGAGTTTGTGCTTGCGGGCACGTGAAACGAAAGTCCCTTTCCCTTGTTGGCGGACAATATAGCCGTCTTTTGCAAGGTCATTCAAAGCACGCACAACAGTGATTGAACTAACATCATACATCGCGATCAATTCTGCTTCTGTATAAAATTTATCTCCACTTGCAAATTGACCAGAGATGATTTTGTTTTTTAATTCATCTTTAATATATTGGTATTTTGGAATAGCCATAATTTCACCTCGATTCTCTTTCTCCAATTTTGATTCTACCATAAATACAGACAAAATAGTAGTATTTAGGTAAAAAAAAATTAAAATAATAGACTAAAAATGTTATGTTACATGTAAAAAATTCCATTTTATAACCTTGTGAATTATCATACATTAAAATATCGCTTTCATGCTATTTTTAGATAATTTTGGTAAATGGTAAGTAAAAAAATAGAAAAATTTTAAAGAATTTTCTAAAACCTATTGACAAATGCAAAAGATTTGATTATATTTAATATTATAATAAATGAAAGCGCAAACTTAATTCGTCAGAGGTGGTAACATGACAAGATTTAAAATTGAGGACGATTTCTATTTAGATGGGAAGCCGTTCAAGATTTTGTCTGGCGCCATTCATTATTTTAGGATTCCAGCAGAGGATTGGTATCATTCTCTCTATAACTTAAAGGCGCTTGGCTTTAATACGGTCGAGACCTATGTGGCTTGGAATTTACATGAACCCGTTGAAGGGGAATTTGATTTTGAAGGTGCCAGAAATTTGGAGAGGTTTCTTCAAATAGCACAAGATTTGGGTCTCTATGCCATTGTACGCCCGTCTCCATTTATCTGTGCGGAATGGGAATTTGGTGGCTTGCCGGCTTGGCTCTTGACCAAGGACATGCGAATCCGCTCGTCCGACCCGGCCTACATCGAGGCGGTTGCTCGCTATTATGACCAATTATTGCCGAGGCTTGTACCTCGTCTGTTGGATAATGGCGGAAACATTCTCATGATGCAAGTCGAAAATGAATATGGCTCTTATGGAGAAGATAAGTCTTATCTACGAGCAATTCGAAAATTGATGGAAGACCGAGGGATTGATTGCCCACTCTTTACTTCAGATGGTCCATGGAGGGCTACTCTGAAAGCCGGAACCTTGATCGAAGATGACCTCTTTGTGACAGGAAACTTCGGTTCTAAAGCTCCGTACAACTTTTCACAGATGCAGGAATTCTTTGATGAGCATGGCAAGAAATGGCCCCTCATGTGTATGGAATTCTGGGATGGTTGGTTTAATCGTTGGAAAGAACCCATCATCACACGGGATCCTAAAGAATTGGCAGAAGCTGTTCGAGAGGTATTGGAGCAAGGCTCTATCAACCTTTACATGTTCCATGGTGGTACAAACTTTGGTTTCATGAACGGTTGCTCGGCTCGAGGAACTCTGGATTTGCCACAAGTCACATCTTACGACTATGATGCCCTTCTCGATGAAGAAGGAAATCCAACTGCTAAATACTTAGCAGTCAAGAAGATGATGGCAACACACTTCCCAGAGTATCCACAGTTGGAACCACTCTATAAGGAAAGCATGGAGATAGGGTCCATTCCATTGGTCGAAAAAGTTTCCTTGTTTGAAACTCTGGATAGTCTCTCTAGTCCTACTGAAAGCCTCTATCCAAAAGCGATGGAAGAACTTGGTCAAAGTTATGGCTACCTTCTCTACCGCACGGAGGCAAGTTGGGATGCAGAAGAGGAACGTCTCCGTATCATCGATGGACGTGACCGAGCTCAACTCTTTGTAGATGGTCAATGGATTGCTACTCAATACCAGACAGAGATTGGTGAAGATATCTACTGTCAAGGAAATCGAGAAGGCTGTTCAGAGATTGATATCCTGATCGAAAATATGGGGCGTGTTAACTATGGACACAAGTTCTTAGCAGATACGCAACATAAAGGAATTCGTACAGGTGTCTGCAAGGATCTACATTTCTTACTGAATTGGAAACAATATCCACTGCCACTGGATAATCCTGAGAAAATTGATTTTTCAAAAGGATGGACAGAAGGACAACCAGCCTTTTACGCTTTCGACTTTACGGTCGAAGAGCCGAAGGATACCTACTTAGACTTGTCTGAGTTTGGTAAGGGAATTGCCTTTGTCAATGGGCGTCACCTAGGGCGTTTTTGGAACGTCGGCCCGACCCTCTCACTTTATATACCTCATAGCTATCTCAAGGAAGGTGCTAATCGCATCATCATCTTTGAAACTGAGGGCGAATATAAAGAAGAGATTCACTTAACTCGTAAACCTACACTAAAACACATAAAGGGGGAAAACTTATGACAATTGTAGGATGCCGTATCGATGGACGTTTGATCCACGGTCAAGTAGCCAATCTTTGGGCTGGAAAACTAAATGTTTCACGCATTATGGTTGTAGACGACGAAGTTGTTAACAACGATATTGAAAAGAGTGGTTTGAAACTTGCGACACCACCAGGTGTGAAACTCAGTATCTTGCCAGTTGAGAAAGCAGCAGCAAATATCCTTGCTGGTAAATACGATAGCCAACGTCTCTTTATCGTTGCACGTAAACCAGACCGTTTCCTTGGTTTGGTTGAAGCAGGTGTTCCGCTTGAAACACTCAACGTCGGCAATATGTCTCAAACACCAGAAACTCGCTCTATCACACGTTCTATCAACGTGGTAGACAAGGATGTGGAAGATTTCCACAAACTAGCAGAAAAAGGTGTGAAACTCACTGCTCAAATGGTTCCAAATGATCCAGTTTCAGACTTTTTGAGCTTATTAAAATAGGAAAAAATTTTTAGGAGGTCATTGTTATGATACAATGGTGGCAAATTTTACTTCTCACTTTGTACTCAGCTTATCAAATCTGTGATGAGTTGACAATCGTTTCATCTGCAGGTTCCCCTGTATTCGCTGGTTTTATTACTGGTTTGATCATGGGAGATGTGACAACTGGTTTGTTTATCGGTGGTAGCTTGCAGTTGTTCGTTCTCGGGGTTGGTACCTTCGGTGGTGCTTCTCGTATCGACGCAACTTCTGGTGCGGTTCTTGCAACAGCATTCTCTATCTCTCAAGGTATTGATACAGATCTTGCGATCACAACAATCGCTGTACCAGTAGCAGCACTTTTGACATACTTCGACGTTCTTGGACGTATGACAACTACTTTCTTTGCACATCGTATTGATGCTGCGATCGAACGCTTTGACTACAAAGGTATCGAACGCAACTACCTACTTGGTGCAGTGCCTTGGGCTCTTTCTCGTGCCCTTCCAGTATTCTTCGCTCTTGCTTTTGGTGGCGCTTTCGTACAATCAGTAGTAGACCTTGTTAAAGAATATCAATGGATTGCAGATGGTTTGACACTTGCAGGACGTATGCTTCCAGGTCTTGGATTTGCAATCTTGCTTCGCTACCTTCCAGTTAAACGTAACCTTCACTACCTTGCAATGGGATTCGGTTTGACAGCTATGTTGACTGTTCTTTACTCATATGTAACAGGTCTTGGTGGAGCTGTTGCGGGTATCCTTGGTACTCTTCCTGCTGATGTTGCTGAAAAGATTGGCTTTGCTAACAACTTCAAAGGTTTGTCTATGATCGGTGTTTCTATCGTAGGTATCTTCCTTGCAGTTGTTCACTTTAAGAACAGCCAAAAAGTAGCTGTAGCAGCACCTTCTACACCATCAGAAAGTGGGGAAATCGAAGATGACGAATTCTAATTACAAACTTACAAAAGAAGATTTTAATCAAATCAACAAACGTAGCTTGTTTACTTTCCAATTAGGTTGGAACTACGAACGTATGCAAGCTTCTGGTTACCTTTACATGATCTTGCCTCAATTGCGTAAAATGTATGGGGATGGAACTCCTGAATTGAAAGAAATGATGAAAGTTCATACTCAATTCTTCAATACTTCACCATTCTTCCACACAATTATCGCTGGTTTTGACCTTGCCATGGAAGAAAAAGATG
Organism: Streptococcus sp. 517s; assembly: GCF_054445985.1. NCBI lineage: Bacteria > Bacillati > Bacillota > Bacilli > Lactobacillales > Streptococcaceae > Streptococcus > Streptococcus sp. 517s. The sequence continues at coordinate 1,904,767 of NZ_CM136847.1, forward strand.
GTGTGGGTTCAAAAGATGCCGTTAACGGTATCAAGACAGGTTTGATGGGACCATTTGCTCCTCTTGGAGATACAATCTTTGGTTCACTTGTACCTGCTATCATGGGATCTATCGCAGCAACTATGGCTATCGCCGGCCAACCATGGGGTATCTTCCTTTGGATCGCAGTTGCAGTTGCTTATGACATCTTCCGTTGGAAACAATTGGAATTTGCCTACAAAGAAGGGGTTAACCTTATCAACAATATGCAAAGTACCTTGACAGCTTTGATTGACGCTGCATCTGTACTTGGTGTCTTCATGATGGGTGCTCTTGTGGCAACAATGATCAACTTTGACATTTCTTACAAATTGCCAATCGGTGAAAAGATGATTGACTTCCAAGACATCTTGAACTCAATCTTCCCACGCTTGCTTCCAGCAATCTTTACTGCCTTTATCTTCTGGTTGCTTGGTAAGAAAGGTATGAACTCTACTAAAGCGATCGGTATCATTATCGTTCTTGCAGTAGGTCTTTCATTCATCGGTAAATTCTTGCTTGGAATGGGCGCATAATTTATGAGTAAATCATTAATTTTGGTGAGTCATGGTCGTTTCTGTGAAGAACTTAAAGGTAGCACAGAAATGATCATGGGTCCACAGGACAACATTCATGCAGTGGCTCTTCTTCCAGAAGATGGTCCAGAAGAATTTACTGCAAAATTTGAAGCTGCTATCGAAGGATTGGATGATTTCCTAGTCTTTGCGGACCTTCTCGGTGGTACACCATGTAACGTGGTAAGCCGTTTGATCATGGAAGGTCGCGACATTGAACTCTACGCAGGGATGAATCTTCCAATGGTGATTGAATTTATCAATGCAAGCCTTACAGGTGCAGATGCGGACTACAGGAGCCGTGCTACAGAAAGCATCGTAAAAGTCAACGACCTGTTAGCGGGCTTCGATGATGACGAAGATGAATAAGATGTGACTTAGAGCATCTTATATAGAATATACATGGGAATGGGAGTCACTCCCATTCCCATATTTTCAATAGGAATGAAACAACAATAGATTAGAGGAACTCTATGCTAAATTACACAAAAGAAGAATTACTTGAACTGGGTGCAGAAATCACGACTCGTGAGATCTACCAACAGCCCGATGTATGGAAAGAAGCTTTTGAAGCCTATCAAGCAAAACGGGAAGAAATTGCAGCATTCCTACAAGGAATCGCTGATAAACATGACTATATCAAGGTCATCTTGACAGGTGCTGGGACTTCTGCTTATGTGGGAGATACCTTGGTGCCTTACTTTAAGGAAGTCTATGACGAACGCAAATGGAATTTCAATGCCATTGCGACAACTGATATTGTTGCCAATCCAGAAACTTATTTGAAAAAAGATGTGGCGACTGTCCTTGTTTCCTTTGCTCGTAGTGGGAATTCACCTGAAAGTGTGGCGACGGTTGATTTGGCCAAAGCCTTGGTTGATGACCTCTATCAAGTGACCATTACATGTGCTGCAGAAGGGAAATTGGCTCTTCAAGCTCATGGTGATGACCGCAATCTTTTGCTCTTGCAACCAGCTGCTTCTAATGACGCTGGATTTGCCATGACTTCTAGCTTTACGTCCATGATGCTAACAGCTCTCTTGGTCTTTGATCCTACAGAATTTGCTGTTAAAGCTGAACGTTTTGGAGTTGTTTCTAGTCTTGCCCGTAAAGTTCTAGACAATGCAGAAGATGTCAAAGAGCTGGTTGACCTTGACTTTAACCGTGTTATCTACCTGGGCGCTGGTCCTTTCTTTGGGCTTGCTCATGAAGCTCAGCTCAAGATTTTGGAACTAACAGCTGGTCAAGTTGCGACCATGTATGAAAGTCCAGTTGGCTTCCGTCACGGTCCAAAATCATTGATCAACGAAGACACAGTTGTTTTGGTATTTGGTACAACGACAGACTACACTCGCAAGTATGACTTGGATTTGGTTCGTGAAGTTGCTGGTGATCAGATTGCTCGTCGTGTCGTTCTTTTGAGTGATCAAGCCTTTGGTCTTGAAAATGTCAAAGAAGTGGCCCTTGGTTGTGGCGGTGTCTTGAACGATATTTACCGTGTCTTCCCTTACATCGTATATGCTCAACTCTTTGCCCTATTGACTTCACTCAAGGTAGAAAATAAACCAGATACACCGTCTCCTACAGGTACAGTAAACCGTGTGGTACAAGGTGTGATCATTCATGACTATCAAAAATAAGGAAGTATCTATGAGTAAATTACAATTAAGTCCTAATAAAGTAGCTTGCTTGCAAAAACTCTCTGACGAGAACGGCATTATCTCAGCTCTTGCCTTTGACCAACGTGGCGCTTTGAAACGCCTCATGACTCAATACCAAACAGAAGAGCCAACAGTTGCTCAAATGGAAGAACTTAAAGTATTGGTTGCAGATGAATTGACAAAATACGCATCATCTATGCTCCTTGACCCTGAGTATGGTCTTCCAGCTACTAAAGCCCTTGATGCTAATGCTGGTCTTCTCCTTGCTTATGAGAAAACTGGTTACGATACAACAAGCACCAAACGTTTGCCTGACTGCTTGGATGTTTGGTCTGCCAAACGCATCAAGGAACAAGGCGCGGATGCTGTTAAGTTCTTGCTTTACTATGACGTAGACAGCGCTGATGAACTAAACCAACAAAAACAAGCTTACATCGAACGCATTGGTTCAGAGTGTGTGGCGGAAGACATTCCATTCTTCCTTGAAATCCTCGCTTACGATGAAAAAATCGCTGACGCAGGCTCTGCAGAATACGCAAAAGTAAAACCACACAAGGTTATCGGTGCCATGAAGGTATTCTCAGACCCACGCTTCAACATCGATGTCTTGAAAGTGGAAGTTCCAGTAAACGTCAAATACGTTGAAGGCTTTGGCGATGGTGAAATCGTTCATACTCGTGAAGAAGCAGCAGCCTTCTTCAAAGCACAAGATGAAGCAACTAACTTGCCATACATCTACTTGAGTGCGGGTGTATCAGCTAAACTCTTCCAAGAAACACTTGTCTTTGCCCACGAATCAGGCGCAAACTTCAACGGAGTTCTTTGTGGCCGTGCTACATGGGCAGGATCAGTTGAAGCCTACATCAAAGACGGTGAAGCAGCAGCTCGTGAGTGGCTTCGCACAACTGGATTTGAGAACATTGATGAACTCAACAAAGTTCTCAAAACTACAGCGACTTCATGGACTGAACGTGTGGAAGCATAAAATAAGAATAGAAGAATCCCTTTTTGTCAAGAAAACTCTTAGGGGTTTCTTGACAAAGGATTCTGAAAATAAAAACTACAACCATAGATGGTGCATACACTTTCTATGGTTTGTTTACTTAAGAGAAATGGATCAAAGGAGAGAAGAATGAAAGCATACACAGAGCGTGTATTTGGAAATCATGAGGGCAAGGATGTCTTGGCCTATCGCTTTGAGACTGATGGTGGTTACCAGCTTGAAGTTATGACTTATGGTGCGACCATCTTGCGCTATGTCACGCCTGACAAGGCTGGGAATTTTGCCAATGTGATTTTGGGCTTTGATGATTTTGATAGCTATGTAGGCAATAGTCCCAAGCATGGAGCAAGTGTAGGTCCTGTAGCGGGCCGTATTGCAGGTGCGACATTTGAGCTCAATGGCCAGACCTATAATCTTGAAGTCAACAACGCTAGCAACTGTAACCACAGTGGTTCAACAGGTTGGGATGCGAGTTTGTTTGAATTAACTGAGGTGAGCGACCATGGTTTGACCCTCTACACAGAGCGTACAGATGGGACAGGAGGATTCCCTGGTAATCTCAAGATCTGGATCAGCTATCACTTGGAAGAAACTGGTGCCTACGAAATCGGCTATAAGGTGACGACAGATCAGGATACCTTGGTCAATCCGACAAATCACAGCTACTTCAATTTATCAGGTGATTTCACGCAGACAGTTGACCGCCATGTCTTCCAGCTAAATACGGAGGGCATTTACCCAATCGCTCCCGACGGTGTTCCGGCAAAGACTCCAGATGCCAATCGTGATGTGGTTAAACATATCTACAATGGTGCTTTGCTCAAGGATATCTTTGCAGAAGAAGATGTACAAATCCAGCTTGTATCTGGTTTGGACCATCCATTTGCCCTTCCTGCAGGTCATGATAATGCTGGTTTCCTTTATGACCAAAACTCAGGTCGTTTCATGCTCTTCAAGACAGAAGCTCCTTGCTTTGTGGTCTACACAGCAAACTTTGTAGATGAAAGCGTACTTGTAGCTGGTCAGCCAATGGTGCAACACAATGGGATTGCCCTTGAAGCGCAAGCTTTACCAGATGCGATTCATAGCGACCTCAAGGATCAAGTCATCCTTAAAGCAGGCCAAACCTTCACCAGCAAAACTCGCTACGAGCTTGTTGTAAAATAAAAAGAATTAGATTTTTCTATCTGATGTGTTAGAAAAATAAATGCTTCTTCGGTAGATAGACATTATATTACAATTACATATACATTTAGTTAGTAATTATATTAACAATTAGAACAATCTTCCTTAATTTATTGTTTTGTGCTATAATATTTATACCTGAATAAAGTAATTAGTAATGTAGGTTCGAATCCTACCCCCATCATTTGCTCTAATTACTAATGGCATTGTTATGATTACTTCTATTTTATACCAAAAAGTTATTGAATATCTCTTTTGGGAAAATCAATCAATTAGAAATAAGGTGATATACTTGACATTATTTTCAGGTCTTCTACTAATTTCATCTAGTCAAATCGGTGGGGTCGCCAACTAGGAAAGCGAAGAGGCGCTAGATGAATATAATGTAGAAACAAAGGCCGTAAATAAAACGGCCTTTTATTGCTAGTTGTTAAATGAATGTTGTTTTATAATAGTTTTTAGTATTGAAAATGTAAATTTTCGTAATCTATTAAAAATCATTTGAAGTAGAAAATTTCTAAATGATGATATAAAAATACTCTAAGGTTAAGGGGGAGATCCTTTTTGAGTGTATCTTCTTCTGTCTTTTTCTTCGTAATCAAAAATATAAAATTCTTTGAAATCTTAGGTTTATAAAGAGCTGGTTTCCAGCTCTTTTGAGTTGTCTTCGTTGACATTTTATTTCAATAGTGTATAATTGATGTAATTAATAAAGTTACAACAAAAGGAGACATCCTATGACTTATGCATACCAAAGCCACATTTACCTAGTAGAGGCGGTTTTAAATGTCAAGGATTTGACGAGTCAAACGGCTTTTTATCATCAGATTATTGGCTTGGAGATTTTATCGCAAACGGAGACAGAAGCGATTTTGGGACTTGGTCGAAAAGCCTTGGTTCACTTGATTCAGGCAGAAAAGTCTGGCGAAGTAAGGGAGCATTATGGGCTCTACCATCTGGCGATTTTGTTGCCGACACGAAAAGCCTTGGCAGATGTCTTGAAACACCTAAGTGACCTGCGGATTCCTCTGGTCGGGGGTGCGGATCATGGATACAGTGAGGCCATTTATCTAGAGGATTTGGAAGGAAATGGCATTGAACTCTACCGTGATAAGCCAGTGTCTTCATGGGATATTCGAGAAGACGGTCGTATTATCGGTGTGACCGAAGCCCTTGCGGCACAGGACATCTATGAGTTAGGGGAAAAGGTGGATCCCTTTATCCTAGCTGAAGGAACGAGAATGGGGCATATTCATCTATCGGTGAAGGATAGCCATGCGGCGAGCCAGTTTTATCAAAAGGTGTTAGGGCTAGAAGATAAATTTAGCATTCCTAGTGCTAGTTGGATAGCGGCTGGTCAGTACCATCACCACCTGGCTGTCAATGAATGGGATGGAAAAGGTCTGGCTCCGCGTGAGCAAGGCTTGCCAGGCTTGGCCTACTACGTCCTTGAGGTCGAAAGCAAGGAAGAGCTCCTAGACATCGTTAAGCAAGCACAAGAGCTAGAGGCACCAATCAAGTGGTTAAATTCGAGTGAGTTGGATCTTGTAGACCCAGATGGGATTGTGACCCGCATTTGCTTGGCACGATGAGATGTGAAAAACACATCATAGACATAGAAAAAGGCGGACAAGCTCGTATTCTGTTTTTAGAATGCGGACTTGTTCGCTTTTTATGAAATGATAAAGAGTAAAAGAGCTATAGCTATAACCAGACTGTAAAGGTAATCACCTGCTTTTTATAGGTGACAAAGATTTTCCCTCTAAACAGGCTGACAAGGTGTTGGGCCATGGAGAGACCAATGCCATACCCAGAGGTGGTTTGGTTATTGTGTGATGTTTCGGCGCGATAAAAGCGGTCAAAGAAGCGTTTAATATTGGCAGGCTGTCCATCCTTGTAATCATTAGAAATAGTGATGCAAGTTCGTTTGCGTAGTAGGTAATTTTTGCGTTGGAGCGTCAAGCGAATCGTTCCAGCGGGATCGCAGTATTTTCGGGCATTATCGAGCAAAATACTGAGTAATTCGTAAAATTCCTCCTGAGAAACTTTTTCTATGATATCTGCTTCAATCAGGCTTTCAAAGTTTTTATCTTCCTTTTTAAAGAGGGGAGCAAAATCTGTCGCAACTTTCTCAGCAATAAGCGAGATATTTTGAGGAGCTAGTTTGATATCCTCTTGCTCCTCGAGACGAGCAAGCCGGATTAGTCGTCCAATCAGGTGGTTGAGACGCTCGGTCTGTTCTTTGGTACTGATGCTCCACTCGGTCTCTCCTTCCATGAGTTCTTGAAGCTCGGTATTGGCTGAGATGATAGCCAGCGGTGTTTTGAGTTCATGACCTGCATTGGTGATAAACATCCGTTGTTTCTCATAGTTTTTGACGAAGGGACGGATAACAATCCCAGAAATCAAGGTAAAGAGCAGAGCAAGGAGAAATAGGCTAGCCAGTGATAACCAGATAGATACTTGAAAGAGGGTGTCCCGTTCGCGAATGTAGTTAGTCGCTTCAAAGAAGACTAGGAGCTTACCCGAAGCTGTCTGACTAATCTGGTAGGTGAAGTAGCGCCCGTTGCGAGTAATCGTGCCATAGGTTTCCGGTTTTTTAAGAATTTTCTGGAGAAAACCTCTGACGTCTGCTTCGGTCAGTGATTGGACATTCCCTAGAGAAATAGTGTAGTCATTCCCCTTTTCTCTGACAGAGAAATACTGAAAATTGTAGATAATCCCTTCCTGGATGTTCTTTTTGGTGAAACTTTCCTTGATTTCATCTGTGATTGGGAGTTCGCCTTCATTTTTAGACAAGATGGAGAGGACGGTTTGGATATTATCCTCTGTCTGAGTATAGACGATGCTATTCATCAAGACCAGAAAGAAAGCAAGAATCAGAGCGATAGCAGCAGTGGCTGTGACAATAAACTTGATGCGTAGTTTTCGAAACATCTAGTCTCCTCCTGTCAGTTGGAAAGGCCCTTCTGCAGATCCTAAGATTTGCAAGTTGGACTGAACGCTTTGAAGCTTTTGGCGGAGATAGGAAATATAGAGAAAAACGAGCTCGCGATCCCTTTCTTCCAGCTCATCTGGCCAGACTTGCTCTAGTAGTTGTTGACAACTGAGGGTCTGGTTAGCATGCTGAATGAGGAGGGTCAAGAGTTGAGTCTCCTTTTTCCCTAAACGAATGCTGTTTGTAGCAGCTAATTCTTGTTCGTTAATATCCAAGCGAGTATTTCCTAATTGGACCGTATCTGGGGTATAGTCCTCCAGACGGCGGGCAGTAGAACGGAGCCTAGCCAATAGTTCCTTGAGTGAGAAGGGTTTGGTCAAGTAGTCGTCGGCACCTGCATCGAGTCCGGTTACACGATCATCTACTTCAGCCATGGCTGTCAGCATGATGACGTGGGTCGTATTGCCCAACTGGCGGATTTCTTTGAGGGCTTCGATTCCTGTCTTAATCGGCATCATGATATCAAAAATCATGAGGTGATAGTGGTTAGATTTAGCCTTTTCGACAGCGTCTTGTCCGTTAAAAACAGAATCAACGCTGTAGCCTTCGCGTTCTAATGCAACAGTGATAACACGGTTTAGTTGGGTTTCATCTTCGGCAAGTAGGATTTTCATAGGTTCTCCTTAGTCTTGATCAGAGCGCTGAATCAAATCACGGATGGTCTGCATGGTTAAGTCACAAGAAGCAAGCTCATCGGCACAACGTTTGAGCTCGCGCGTGATTCGCTCAGGATTTTGGATGTTTTTCTTGTATTTCATCTGGTGTTCGAGGCTAGCCCAGGAATCCATGGCAATTGTGCGCAGTTGAATCTCGATAAAATAGGTACCTTGGGCATTTCCCAGACAGTCTGGGTAGGGGGTAGTCACCTCGAGAATCAGATGATAGGAGCGGTAGCCATTGGGCTTGACCTGACGAATATAGTCCTTCTCCTTAAAAATCTGGATGGTCGGTAGCTGACGAATATAGTCAACGATGCGGTAGATATCATCTGTAAATCCTGTGATGATACGAACGCCGAGAGCATCTCGGATTTCTTTAAGAGCGGATTGACTTGTCTGAGGAAGGCCCTTGCGTTGGCATTTTTCACGCATGCTTTTTTCTGTTTTGATGCGCGCATGCAAATGCTCATATAGTTTGAGGTTGGTTTCTTTTTTGTAATTGGCTGCGGCCTCTTCTATGTCTTGAATAAAGGTTTGCAAGATGGTGGGTAAATAGGTCTCACAGCTACCATAGATAGAATTCATAAGCACGTCCATTCTGAACAGTTTTTTTACTATTATATCATGAAAACACCGATATGAGATAAGTTCCTACAAAGACAGATGGGATGAGAATTTTGACAAAGCCCCTTATTCGAGATATAATGAAGAAAAATCGAGCAAGGAAAAAGAAATGACAAACTCAAAGTATATAACACGCTTGAAACGTTCAGAGGGCCAGTTGCGTGGGATTCAAAAGATGATAGAAGAAGATCGTGACTGCGCTGATATTGTGACGCAATTGACAGCAGTGAAATCGAGTGTTGAGCGCGTGATTGAGATGATGATTACGGAAAATCTCACCGCCTGCATCAACCAACCACTAGATGACCCCGAGGCTCAAAAAGAACGCCTAGAAAAGGCCGTCCGATACTTGATTAAACGTAAATAAAGAGATGAGAGTTGCAAAGATCTCTGCTATTGGAATAGTTTAATGTGAATCAAAAGAAGCTGGAAAAAAGTCTTTAAAATTAAAAAACGCATACTATCAGGTGTTGAAAAACCTTGATAGTATGCGTTTTATTGTGGGGAGATTTATACTCTTCGAAAATCAAATTCAAACCACGTCAGCTTCACCTTGCCGTACTCAAGTACAGCCTGCAGCTAGCTTCCTAGTTTGCACTTTGATTTTCATTGAGTATTACTTCATTTTCTCCTGAAATTGAGTTGTTGCTCAGCTTTTTTTGCTTATTCTACTTGCCCAGGCCAAGCATTCATACCACCTTCTACATTGGTAACGGTGAGGCCTTGGGCGCTGAGAAATTGGCAGGCAGAGGCAGAACGCACTCCACCTTGACAGATGACATGGTATGCATGGTCAGGTTTGAGTTCTTTGTAGCCTTGCTCCAAGGTACTTAACGGAAGATTTTTGGCACCTGGCACATGTCCTGCTTGGAATTCATGTACTTCACGTACATCGATAAGATTTAGATTTTCATGTTGGTATTTTTCATAAAAGTCAGCCATGCTGATACTAGTTTCCATATTCGACTCCTTCTGGTTTAGCCATTTTGTATAGTGAATAAGCGCCGTCAAGGTTTTGGACGGTAAATCCTGCTTGTTTGAGGATACGCTCTGCAATATAGCTGCGCAAACCACTATGGCAGCTAACGATGTAGGCTTGGTTCTTATCCAGTTCGTCCAAGCGTTCCCGTAGTTCGTTTAGGGGGATGTGGATGGTATCGACTCTGAGTCGACCACTCTGGAATTCGCCACTTGTCCGCACATCTAGGAATTTCTTTCCTTTAGCCAGTTCGTCTTCGAGCTGGTACCATTGAATATTGTCGCTGAGACCTTCGATAAGGTTCAAGGCTGCGTAGCCCAGCATATTGACGGGATCCTTGGCGGAGCCAAATGGTGGCGCATAGGTGAACTCCAATTCTGGTAAGTCAAAGACGGTGAGATTTCCCTTGATAACAGTTGCAAGGATATCGATTCGCTTATCAACACCTTTCTTCCCAACTCCTTGGGCACCGTAGATTTTTCCAGTGGTCGGGTTAAAGAGGAGTTTCAAGGTCACATCAGTAGCGCCTGGATAATAACCAGCGTGGTCTTTTCCACTGACATGAAGGGCTTTATATGGGATTTGGTTGGTACGAAGAGTACGCTCGCTGAGACCAGTCGAAGCAGCTGTCATATCAAAGGCACGAACGATTGCAGTGCCGATACTGCCCTTGTTTGTACGACCGAGTCCTGCGATGACGTCCGCGACTTGGCGTCCCTGACGATTGGCAGGAGAAGCGAGAGAGATGAGAGCATCTTGGCCTGTGATTTCTTGCTTGACGACGATAGCGTCACCAACAGCAAAAATATCTTTTTGACTAGTCTCGTAGTTTTCATCGACCAGGATACCACCACGGAGTCCCAGTTCAATCCCCGCAGCTTTGGCCAGTCCATTTTCAGGCTGAACACCGACAGAAAGGATGGTGAGGTCAGAAGCAATCTTTTGACCGTTTTCGAGAAGGATGACTTTTCCTTGCTCCTCAAATCGAGTCGCAGACTGAGAAGTGATAACACGAACGCCGTTTTTGATCAATTCTGCTTGGACAAAGGCTGCCATTTCTTGATCCAGTGGTGGCAAGACATGAGGAGCTTTTTCGACGATGGTGACTTGCAATCCACGTTTCGCCAGGTTTTCAGCCATTTCAAGCCCGATAAAGCCTGCACCGATAACGACAGCTTCTTTTGGATGATTGTCCAAGGCTACCATAATTTCATCAAGATCGGGAACGTTGCGAAGCGTGTAGGCATTTTCAGCTTCTGCTAACCCTTCAATGGCAGGAACAAATGGTTTAGCTCCTGGAGAGAGGATCAGCTTGTCGTAGCTTTCTGTGAATTCTTGTCCATCGTGCCGCACCGTCACAGTGTGTTCTTCTGGTGAAATCTGGATGACCTCGTGAAATGGTCGCACATCGAGATTAAAGCGTGCCCTGAGACTTTCAGGAGTTTGAACCAATAAACTATCACGGTTTGCAATTTCTCCTGAAACATAGTAAGGAAGTCCACAGTTTGCAAAGGAAACAAAGGGACCTTTCTCAAAAATAGTGATTTCAGCATCTTCTATGAGACGTCTGAGGCGGGTTGCTGCTGACATACCGCCTGCAACTCCTCCAACAATGATAACTTTCATTGACTTTCTCCTTTATACTTCTAGATGACCTTGCCTGTCCAAGCGCTCATACCGCCTCGGACATTGATGACATCGTAGCCTTTTTTCTTTAGCTTTTTAGCAGCCATCTTACTACGCACACCAGAATGACAAATGACATAAAGTGTTTCTTTTGTTGCAGGTGTATAGGAACCGATTTCGGTTAGAGGGATATTCTTGGCATTTTTGATATGACCTCTGTGAAATTCCGTAGGCGTCCGAACATCCAGTAGCTGAATCGGCTCCTTGAGTTTAGCTTCTAACTCGCTGGTAGAAATACTGTCGATTTTTGTAAATAAGTGAAACATAGGCACCTCCAAATATACCCTTATGGGGTATATTAAACCATGAAGTCAACATTTTGTCAAGCAAGTTGTTTTGACTTGGGAGGGAATTAGTTTCGAGAGTCCAGAAAGCAGGCTATTCTTGACCTTTCAAAGGCTTTTTGATATGATGGGTCCAAAGTAAGTATGAGGTGTTAAGATGACCAGTGAATACCAGAAAATGATAGCAGGAGACCTCTATCATCCATTTGACCCAGAGTTACGGGCCTTGGCTCAGACAGCACGTCAGAAACAGGCTGCCTTTAACAAGGAAGAAGATCCCTTGAAGGGAGCGGATATTATCAAGACTTGGTTTGGCTCAACTGGGCAAAATCTCTATGTCAATCCACGCTTGGTGGTCGATTATGGAGTCAATATCCATCTAGGGGAAAATTTTTATTCTAATTGGAACTTGACCATGCTGGATGTTTGTCCAATTCGCATCGGAGACAACGCTATGCTTGGCCCCAACTGTCAGTTTTTAACCCCCCTCCATCCACTGGATCCTCATGAACGCAATTCAGGGGTCGAATACGGCAAGCCTATCACCATTGGAGATAATTTCTGGGCTGGTGGTGGCGTCATTGTCCTTCCTGGAGTGACACTGGGAAATAATGTCGTCGCTGGAGCAGGGGCCGTGATTACCAAGTCCTTTGGAGACAATGTCGTCCTAGCTGGCAATCCTGCGCGTGTTATCAAGGAAATCCCAGTAAAAGAAAACTAAAAAGAACAGCCTCGGCTGTTCTTTTTATGAGCTTTAGTCTTATAAATTTTTCTTCTTTTTGGCTTTCTTGGTCAAGGAGACATCGCACAGGGGGTGTTGGTTTAAAAAATCTATTAAAGGTAGTCCAGAGTTCAAAAATTGTTTCTAGCAGTCCTTTCTAAAAAATTACTAGGTGAAATCTAATCCAAACTGAATTTAAGGAAACTTTCAGAAAAGTTTTAGTTTTGTTTCAGGAATCTTCTGTAGACTGTCTAGCTATATCATACGAAGGAGAGGAAAAAGGTATGAAATCAAAAAAATGGATCCTACTCGCAACGAGTTTAACGGCAATGGTGCTGATGGCAGCATGTGCCCAGTCAACAACTACATCCAATACCAATGCAACTACAAATAATGCAACAACAACTTCAACAAAGACAAACCAATCTTCCTATTTTACAGAGAAGGACTATGATACTTCTTATGATGAAAGTACAGCTTCTAAGATTGAGTTATCTGGCTCATCTGCAAATGTCTCTGGAGATGGGGTGACAGTCTCTGAATCAACAGTGACCATCACAAAATCTGGAACCTATGTAATTTCAGGTCAGTCTGACGGAGTGCAGATCAAGGTCGAGGCAGATAAGTCTGCAGATGTTCACCTAGTCCTAAAAGGTGCGACCATGACCAATGCCAATGCAGCGATTTCTGCGACATCAGCCGGCCATGTCTACTTAACTCTAGCAGAGGGAACCACTAACAGTCTCGCTGACTCAAGCTCTAACAGCGACGAAAAAGCAGACGCAGCTCTCTTTTCTAAGGTGGATTTGACCATCAACGGGAAAGGAACTCTCAATGTAGATGGCAAGAAAAACAATGGTATCAAAGCCAACGACACCCTCCACATCACGGGTGGAACCTATAACATCACAGCAGTTTGTGATGCCTTTAATGTCAATGATGAACTCAACATCACTGGTACGACCATGACCATTGATGCCAAAGAAGATGGGGTCAAGGTGGACAATGACGAGGATACTTCAGTCGGGACCATGTACCTATCCAACAACAACATCACCGTCACAGCAGGAGATGATGGCATCCACGCATCAGGTGATTTGGTTATCGATAGTGGTACCTACACCGTCAAGAATTCGACAGAAGGGATAGAAGGAAAATCCATCACTATAAACGGTGGCGATATTAACGTTTATGCGACAGATGACGGTGTTAATGCTGCCAATAAAAATGCGCAACAGAGTGAAATCTTCTTCACCATGAACGGTGGGAACCTGACAGTAGAAGTCGGCCAAGGAGACACAGACCCAATCGACTCAAACGGGAACGTGACGGTCACAGGCGGAACCATTAAAATGACTGGTCAAACAGGTTTTGATTTTGATGGAACTGCGACCTACACAGGTGGAGATATCTATCTCAACGGTGAAAAACAAACGGAAATTGTCAACTCTATGCCTGGAGGTGGTGGACCAAATGGAGGTCCTCAAGGTGGCGGTCCAGCCCCAGATAAACGAGGATAAACAAAAAAAGGATAGCATTGCTAAGAGCAATGTTATCCTTTTTGTATCGTAGATTCATATGTTGCGAGTGGTTTTATAATCGTAGCTTTCAAAGGCTAAATTGTTCAGTCACCCGTTTTTGTTTACTTGAATTTTAAGAGGGTGTTGAGTAGTTTCCCCTTAAATGTTTTGTTTTGATAGGCGATTGTGAGGGAATTAAAAAATTCAACTGCTAGGTGTTCTTGGTGAACGAGCACCATCTCGCCTGGGGCTGCTTCTGGGGAAAAGACGCCTAATTTGATGCGGAGTCCGCCTTTTTTCATCTTGAATTGATGTATACCATACATCTTGATATCAAGGCTTGGATCGGACATGAGAGTAGCAGTATCACCTGCCATAGAAATTTTTGTATCGGCATCCGGAACGACTGGTTTTTCAGCATCTAGACTGATAAAGATTTTTTGATAAGTTGGTTGTCCATACTCTCCAATCAACTCCATCACTTCCTGTCCACCGTGCACCCCAGCAAATACAAAATGTTCAGGGTGAATTTTAAAAGGAAGCGCTTGGTCGCCCATTTTATTTAGTCCTTGGTTGAAGGCGAAGAAATCACCCAAAGTCAGGTCTTAAGAAAATTCGTAAAGCATCACAATTTAGTAAACGTTAATTCGAGAGAGTTGCTATATTTACACGGAACATCCTTCGGGTTTATTGTCGAGACCTAAGTAGATTTTTGATTGGTAATCAACAAGATGATAGTTAGCTTGGTAAAAACTCTTGAGAAATTCACTCTGATGAAATTAAATAAATAATGAGAAAAATGATATAATAAGAAGAATAAAAAGTTAATGAGGAAATATGATGTCAGAACAGGTACAAAGGCAGGAGTTGCATAGAAAGATATGGAAAATTGCTGATGAAGTTCGTGGTGCAGTAGATGGTTGGGACTTCAAGCAGTATATTTTGGGAATTCTATTTTATCGCTTTATTAGTGAAAATTTCAAAACCTATATAGAAGGTGGCGATGAATCAATTAACTATGAAGAGGTTTCTGAAGATTTAATTACGCCTGAAGTTCGAGATGATGCCATTAAAACCAAGGGTTATTTTATTATGCCTTCGCAGTTGTTTTCCAATGTTGTCAAAACTGCTCGTCAAAATGAGCACTTAAATACAGATTTAAAAGATATCTTTGATGATATTGAGTCTAGTGCGATTGGTTATGCGAGTGAACATGACATTAAGGGTCTTTTTGATGATGTAGATACCAGAAGTAACAAGTTAGGTAGTACGGTTCCGGAGAGGAATCAGCGCTTGGCTCTGATTCTTGAAGGAATTGCAAGTCTTGATTTTGGAAACTTTGAAGATAACCATATTGATCTCTTTGGGGATGCTTATGAGTATCTAATCTCTAATTATGCTTCTAACGCTGGGAAATCTGGTGGAGAATTTTTTACACCGCAAAGTGTATCGAGACTTTTGGCGCGAATTGTTATGCTGGGTAAGAATGAAAAAAATAAAATCAATAAAATTTACGATCCTGCCTGTGGTTCGGGTTCGTTGCTTCTGCAAGCTAAAAAGCAGTTTAATGAGCACATAATTGAAGATGGATTTTATGGTCAGGAAATTAATATGACCACCTATAACCTAGCTCGGATGAATATGTTTTTACACAATATCAATTATGATAAGTTTAGCATTGAGCGTGGCAATACCTTACTTGATCCTAAGCATGTAAACGATAAGCCTTTTGATGCTATTGTATCAAATCCACCATACTCTATCAAATGGATAGGAAGCGATGATCCAACGCTTATCAATGATGATCGCTTTGCACCTGCGGGTGTATTGGCGCCTAAATCTAAGGCTGATTTTGCTTTTATTCTGCATAGCTTGTCATACTTGTCAAATAAGGGGCGAGCTGCAATCGTAACTTTCCCAGGTATTTTCTATCGTGGAGGTGCTGAGCAAAAGATCCGTCAATATCTAGTAGACAATAACTTTGTTGAAGCGGTTATTCAGCTACCAGACAATCTCTTTTTTGGGACCTCCATTGCGACCTGTATTCTTATTTTGGCAAAGAATAAGCCAACGACGGATATCCTCTTTGTTGATGCAAGTAAGCAGTTTAAGAAAGAAACTAATAATAATGTCTTGACAGAAGAGAATATAGAAAAAATCTTAGCCAGTGTTGAAAAGAAAGAAAATGAAGATTACTTTTCTTGTATGGTGGCACAAGAAAAAGTAGCAGAAGCAGATTATAATCTTTCAGTGTCCACTTATGTAGAAAAAGAAGATACACGTGAGAAGATTGATATTGATGTGCTCAATAAAGAAATCGCTGAGACTGTTGCCAAGATTGACCACTTGCGTGCAGAGATAGATAAGATTGTAGAGGAGCTTAGCCATGGCAAATGATGTGATTCTCTATAGAACAGATGACGGAGAGTCCGCTATTGAACTCCACTTGGATAATGGGACGGTCTGGTTGACCCAACAAGAACTAGCTGAGCTTTTTCAGACTTCCAAGCAAAACATTAGTAAACATATCAAGGCGATTTTTGAAGATGGTGAGTTGGATGAAGCAGTGGTTGTCAACTATCAGTTGACAACCACTCGTCACGGTGCAATAGCTGGTAAAACTCAGTCAAAAAAAGTCGCCTACTATAATCTCGACATGATTTTGGCGATTGGCTATCGTGTGCGCTCCCCTCGTGGAGTCCAGTTTAGACACTATGCTTCGACAGTCTTGAAGGAGTATCTGATTAAAGGCTTTGCTATGGATGATGAGCGCTTGAAAAACTTGGGTGGAGGCTCTTACTTTAAAGAACTCCTGGAAAGAATCCGAGACATTCGCTCAAGTGAAAAAGTCTTTTACCGTCAGGTTTTAGATCTTTTCGCGACATCAAGTGATTACAATGCAAACTCACCAGAGGCAAAGAAATTCTTTGCGACGGTGCAAAACAAGATGCATTATGCCATTCATCACAATACTGCCAGTGAACTCATTTATAACCGTGTTGATAGCGAAAAGGAGTTTATGGGCTTAACCACTTTTAAGGGCGACCTTCCTACTTTATCCGAAGCAAAAGTTGCCAAGAACTATCTGACAGAAAAGGAACTCCGTGGGCTTAATCAGCTTGTATCAGGATATCTAGACTTTGCTGAAAGACAGGCAGAGCGAGAGGAAGTCATGACTATGGCGGATTGGGTGGCTCACGTAGATCGTATCCTTCAGGCTACGGGGGAAGACTTGCTAGCTAACAGTGGTTCTATCTCTCGTGAACAGATGAAGCAGAAGGTAGATAAGGAATATAAGAGCTACCAAGCCAAAACCCTCAGTCAAGTTGAAAAAGATTACCTCAAGGAAATCAAAAGCATTGAAAATCTAGCCAAGGAAGGAGGTAAGTGATGAACATCCTAGAAGAAATCCAAAACTGTCCCGTTGAGTGGAAAGAGTTGGGGGAAGTGTGTAAAATAGAAACAGGTAAATTGAATGCCAATGAGTCTGTTGAAGATGGGAAGTATCCTTTTTTTACAACAGCAAAAGAAATAAGTCGAATAAATTCCTTTCGGTGGAATGCAGAGGCACTATTAATTGCTGGAAATGCAAATGTTGGAGATGTTAAGTATTATTCAGGAAAATTTGAAGCATATCAAAGAACATATGTTTTGACAAATTTCTCACATAATGTGAAAGCTCGATTTTTGTTACACATTATCAAACAGGGGCTAAAATCTTATTTAGAGAATAATACAAATAAGGCGGCTATGTCTTACATTGTCATTTCAACTTTAAAATCGTTTCCTATTCCTATCCCACCAATAGAAATTCAAGAAAAAATCGTGCAAATACTTGACAAATTCACCGATTATGTTACAGAATTGACCTCAGAATTGACCTCACGTAAAAAGCAATATTCTTTTTATAGAGATAAACTCTTGTCATTTGAAGATGAGGTTTATCAGGTTGAGTGGAAGACTCTAGAGGAAGTAGCTAAATTTAATTATGGCTATACTGATAAAGCGAAAGATACTGGAGATGTTAGATTTATTCGAATCACTGATATTGATGAAAATGGCTATCTCAAGTCGAATGATAAAAAATATATTGCTTTAAGCGAAGAATCTAGAAACTATCTAGTAAAATATGGTGACTTGTTTATGGCTAGAACAGGTGCGACTTATGGAAAAACACTATTTATTGATACAGATGAAGCTAGCGCGTATGCCTCTTTTTTAATTAAAATTACTCCATCAGAGGAGTTGAATTCAAGATACTATTGGCACTTTTCAAAGAGTGAATTGTATTGGAAACAGGCTAATAATTTAGTTTCAAAGGCTGGACAGCCTCAGTTTAATGCGAATAGTCTGAAGAATGTAAAAATCCCAGTCCCTTCCCTCGAAATCCAGTCTCGTATTGTTCAAGTTCTAGACAACTTTGATATGGTTTGTAATGACCTAAACATCGGACTTCCCAAGGAGATTGATCTACGTCAAAAACAGTATGAATATTTCAGAGAAAAACTCTTGACATTCACCGCCGAAGGCGAGTACACTGAGAGTAGAGTAGAGTAGAGGAGTGGGACAACTCTGCAATTATCAAACTTTTACAGTGGGTGTTTGGTCCAATTCGAGTGGAGTTGGGGGCTATAGGAGACATTATTCGGGGGAATGGGCTTCAGAAAAAAGATTTTCAAGACGCAGGCGTTCCTTGTATCCATTACGGACAGATATATACATACTATGGAATTGAAACTGATATAACGAAGTCGTTTATTAATTTAGAATTATCGAAAAAACTTCAAAAAGCTAAAACTGGTGATTTGATTGTTGCAACGACATCCGAGAATGTTGAAGATGTTGGTAAGTCTTTGGTTTGGTTAGGGAAAGATGAAGTTTGTATTGGAGGACATTCATGTATAATCAGAACCGAGCAAAATAGTAAATATTTAGCCTACTTTTTTAGAACGAGCTATTTCCAAAACCAGAAGAAAAAAAGAGTCTTGGGAACTAAAGTAATTGAACTTTATCCTAAGAACCTTGCAAAAATTCAAATAATATTACCTCCTTTATCAACACAATCTCAAATTATCTCCATTCTTGACCACTTCAATACCCTAACCACTTCTATTTCAGAAGGTCTTCCTAAAGAGATAGAACTGAGACAGAAACAGTATGAATACTGGCGGGAACAATTGCTAAATTTTGATTTATAGAAAAGAATAGGAAAGGGATATGGCAAAAGCGCTAAGTGATATTGCACAAGAGTTAAAAGCTTCGAATCAGAAAGTTCAGCTGATTTACGCCTTTAATGGGACAGGAAAGACCAGACTCTCTAAAGAGTTTGCTAAGTTGTTTCAAGCTGAAGAAGGCGGTCTTACGAGAGATAAGATTCTTTATTATAATACTTTTACTGAGGACTTGTTCTATTGGGATAATGATCTTGACGGCAATCGGGATTTTAAACTGAAGATTCAGCCAAATTCTTTTATATCTTGGATTATTCAAGAGCAGGGACAGGATCAGAATATTATTTCGCATTTTCAGCATTATACAAATGATAAAATGACACCTTCATTTCTTTTGTCAGATGGTCATATTCTTTTCACTATTCAAAGTGGTGATGGTGAGGATAGACTAAACGAACAAATTAAGTTATCCAAAGGTGAAGAGAGCAATTTTATTTGGTCTATTTTTTATACATTGCTAGAGCTAGTTATTAGTGAGCTTGATATACTAGAACCTGATGAACGTAGTACTAGAGAGTTTGATGATTTAAAGTATGTATTTATTGATGACCCAGTTTCATCATTAGATGAAAACCACTTGATAGAAGTTGCATCAAATTTAGGTAAGTTAATTAGAACGAGTAAGTCTGATCTTAAATTTATAATAATAACTCACAATCCTTTATTCTATAACGTCTTATATAATGAGTTAAAAAATATTAAACGGAATGAGAGATATAGTAAGCGAGCTATTGACGAAGAAACTGGAAAGTATGGAACCTATATTGACACCCGAAAGGTTCCTGATAGTAGTAGATTTAGATTTGAAAAATTAGAAGATGGGTCATATGAGCTGATACCTCAACCGGATGACTCTCCTTTTGCTTATCATAATTTTTTAAGAAAATCATTACATAAAGCTATAGAAGACAATTTGGTTTATAAATATCATTTTAATTTTTTAAGAAATCTTTACGAGAAAACAGCAACTTTCCTAGGGTATCAAAATTGGCAGGATTTATTGCCACGTGATAATGAAGGAAGTTTTAGTAACTATGAGTCAAGGATATTAAATATTTCTAGTCATTCTAAAGTATCAACCGAGGAAGATGAACTAGTAACCCTCCCAGAAACTGCGCTTTTAAAAAACCTGTTACAGCATTTAGAGAGCACTTGCAATTATAAGGAGTAATTATGTCTGAAAGTACATTCACTACAGCTATTGTTGAGTCAGATAATTTTATCATTTTAGAAAAGTATACCAAGCTAGAACAGCCTAGTCAGTATCAGACTGAGGCGGATTTGGAGAAGGAGTTGATTGCTGACTTGCGCCAGCAAGGATACGAGTATCTTACTTATTTGACGACCCCAGAGGCGCTTTTGGCTAATCTCAAGACCCAGATGGAAGTTCTGAATAATGTGGTTTTTACAGATGCTGAGTGGTTGCGCTTCTTGGATGAGTACCTCAATAAACCCAGTGACAGTTTGATTGATCGTACCAGAAAACTTCATGATAACTATATTTATGATTTTATCTTTGATGATGGACATATCCAGAATATCTATTTATGGGATAAGAAAAATATTAGTCGAAATAAACTGCAAGTCATTAATCAAATGAAGCAAGTTGGCACCAGTAGCAATCGTTATGATGTAACCTTGTTGGTAAATGGATTGCCTCTGGTACAAATTGAGCTTAAAAAACGTGGAGTTGCGATTCGAGAGGCCTTTAATCAGGTGCACAGATATAGCAAAGAGAGTTTCAATGAGGAGGATTCTCTCTTTAAGTACCTTCAGATTTTTATCATCTCAAACGGAACGGATACTCGGTATTTTGCTAATACGACCAAGCGAGATAAGAATTCTTATGAGTTCACCATGAACTGGGCTTTGAAAAATAATAATCCTATTAAGGACTTGAAGGACTTTACAGCAACTTTCTTAAGTCAACAGACCTTGTTAAATGTTTTGATAAATTATTCTGTCTTTGATACTAATGACACCCTTCTCATCATGCGTCCTTATCAGATTGCGGCAACTGAGAGAATCATCTGGAAGATACGTTCAGCTATTGCTTCAAAAATCAAAAGCGGTCCTGATACAGGTGGCTATATTTGGCATACTACCGGTTCAGGGAAGACCCTGACAAGTTTTAAAGCTGCTAGACTTGCTACTGAGATGGAAGAAGTGGATAAGGTTTTCTTTGTGGTGGACCGCAAGGACTTGGATTATCAGACTATGAAAGAGTACCAGCGATTTTCACCTGACTCAGTCAACGGTTCAAATAGCACTGCAGGACTCAAACGCAATATCGAGAAGGATGATAATAAAATTGTCGTGACGACCATTCAGAAGCTTAACAATTTTATGAGCAGTGAGAGCCAGCATGAAATTTATCAAAAGCAAGTGGTTTTCATTTTTGATGAATGTCATCGTTCTCAGTTTGGTGAAGCGCAAAAGCGGCTCAGGCAGAAATTTAAGAAATATTGTCAGTTTGGTTTTACGGGTACACCAATTAAGGTAGAGAATGCGCTTGGTTCCGAGACAACGGCATCTGTTTTCGGGCGTGAATTACATGCTTATGTATTAACTGATGCGATTCGAGATCAAAAAGTTCTGAAGTTCATGGTGGATTATAACGACGTTCGTCCGAAGTTTAAGTCAATTGAAAGCGAGCAGGACTTGACCAAATTATCTGCAGCTGAAAATAAAAAAGCGCTGCTTCATCCGACTCGAATCGCTGAAATATCTAGGTATGTCTTAGACCATTTTGATCAAAAAACGCATCGATTAACTGGTAAAGGTTTCAATGCTATGTTTGCTGTTTCAAGTGTTGATGCAGCAAAAGCCTACTATCAAGAGTTGCAAAATCAGCAAAAAGATTCTGAAAAACCATTGAAGATTGCGACTATCTTTTCCTATGCTGCGAATGAGTCTCAGGTAGCTATTGGTGAAATTGATGATGAGAGCTTTTCACCGGCAGATTTAGCGGATATTAGTAGTAAAGAATTTTTGAGTAGCTGTATAGCTGATTATAATCAGTTATTTGGCACTAATTTTACGATTAACGGTAATGATTTTCAGAATTACTATCGTGATTTGGCTAAACGCGTCAAAAATCGGGAAGTGGATCTCTTAATTGTAGTTGGGATGTTCTTGACTGGCTTTGATGCACCGACTTTAAATACTTTATTTGTGGATAAAAATCTGAGATATCATGGTTTAATCCAAGCTTTTTCACGCACCAATCGAATTTATGATGCTACCAAGTCATTTGGGAATATTGTAACCTTCCGGGATTTAGAGAAGGCTACAACTGATGCTATTAAGCTATTTGGAAAGACTGAGACAGCAGAAGTCTTGCTCGAACGTTCTTATCAAGAGTATATGACAGGCTTTACGGAGGCCGGTGAAGAGCAAAAGGGTTATATGGACGTTGTTCAAGAGTTACAAGAAAAATTTCCGGACCCGCAAGCTATCATTAAAGAGAGTGATAAGAAAGAATTTGTCTCGTTGTTTGGTCAATTTCTTCGTTTAGATAATATCTTACAAAACTACGATGATTTCATGAGTCTACGAGCTTTACAAGAACTTGATATCTTAGATGATAAGGCTGTAGAAGCCTTCAAGGAACGTTTCCATGTGGACGATGAAACTCTGGAGGAGTTATCTAGGTTAGACATCCCAAGTACGAGGGAAATTCAAGACTACCGTTCAACCTATAATGACATTAAGTCATGGTATGAGAATGAACGCCGTAATCGGGAAGATAACGAATCTAAAGTTGATTGGGATTCGATTGTTTTTGAAGTTGAATTACTAAAATCTCAAGAAATCAATCTAGACTATATCTTAGAGCTAATTTTTGAGACTAATAAAAAGGTTTCAGATAAGGATGAACTTGTTTCGGAAATTACTCGGACGATTCGAGCAAGTCTTGGCAATCGAGCTAAGGAAGATTTGATAGTCGCTTTCATCCATGACAGTGACTTAGATAGTTTTGCTGATAAATCAGATATCATTGAACAGTTCTTTATTTTTGCGCAAGGTGAGCAGAAAAGGGAAGCGGATGAGTTGATACAGATTGAGGGATTAAATGAACAAAGTGCTAAGCGCTACATACAAGCTTCGTTGAAGCGTGAGTATGCTAGTGAAAATGGGAATGATTTGAATGAAGCTCTGCCGAAAATGAGCCCACTAAATCCACAATATCGTACAAAAAAACAAACCGTTTTTCAAAAGATCAGTCGTTTTGTTGAAAAATTCAAGGGAATTGGTGGAGATATTTAAGAATCATTTGATTGAGTAACGAAATAAATCTGCCTAAACAATAAAAAGTAGCTATCAAATGTGCTTAAGGGCTACTTTTTTATTATTCTATTTTCTGCTTTTAGGAAATTGT
The DNA here is from genome assembly GCF_054445985.1 of Streptococcus sp. 517s. NCBI lineage: Bacteria > Bacillati > Bacillota > Bacilli > Lactobacillales > Streptococcaceae > Streptococcus > Streptococcus sp. 517s. The sequence continues at coordinate 1,928,292 of NZ_CM136847.1, forward strand.
TTCTATCATTTTTGAGAATCTCAAAATATACTTAAGGTGAAGATGGTGGCTATCTTGTTGGACTTATTAGAAGGACGCTTCTTAATCCAGATAATCCTTATGATAGTTGCTTTCTAGAATATACTAGGATAAAGGATTTTTCTAAAAATTTCTGAGGTTGGTTGCTGAACTATTATTTGAAAATTAATTAGGTTGATTACGTCTAGACGTTTTTATCTCTATATCTGAACTTGATCTGAACTTGCATCCGGATGAACATATCGCGGTGCTGCTCCTGGATGACCTCGCAGATATAATCACCCACAGGAATATATTCAGCTTGGATTAGAGCTTGGTGAAAATGTGGCAGAGCTTATAACTAAAATAGACCTCCCACATCAACTCCTTGACACTCCGTCAGCTTTTGATACAATAGTACAAAATTAGAGGAGGTGAGCTATGATTCAGAAGCATGCGATTCCCATTTTGGAGTTTGATGACAATCCCCAGGCGGTCCTTATGCCAACACATGAGGGCTTGGATTTAAAGTTACCAAAGAAGTGTATCTATGCTTTTTTGGAGGAAGAGATTGACCGCTACGCTCAGGAAGTAGGTGCGGACCGTATTGGTGAGTTCGTTTCGGCCACCAAGACTTATCCAGTCTACGTCCTCAACTACAAGGGCGAGGAGGTATGTCTGGCCCAGGCGCCCGTGGGCTCTGCCCCAGCGGCCCAGTTTATGGATTGGTTGATTGGCTATGGTGTGGAGCAAATCATCTCTACTGGTACCTGTGGCGTCCTAGCCGATATAGAGGAGAATGCCTTTCTCATCCCTGTTCGCGCTCTGCGAGATGAGGGGACCAGCTACCACTATGTAGCGCCTTCTCGTTATATGGAGCTGCAGCTTGAGCCTATCTCTGCCATTGAGCAAGTCTTGGAACAAAAAGGCATTCCCTATGAGGAAGTTATGACCTGGACGACAGATGGTTTTTACCGAGAGACGGTTGAAAAGATTGCCTATCGCAAGGAAGAAGGCTGTGCTGTTGTGGAGATGGAGTGCTCTGCTCTAGCGGCAGTAGCTCAGCTACGTAGGGTTGTCTGGGGAGAACTGCTCTTTACCGCAGATTCCTTGGCAGATCTGGACAACTACGACAGTCGTGACTGGGGTTCGGAAGCTTTTGATAAGGCGCTCGAACTCTGTCTTGCTATTGTGCACCACATGTGAGTACTCTTACTGTTTTTATGGTACAATGTAGCTATGTTATTCAAATCTTTTTTGGAAAAAATCAAGACGACGCTGGTTCGGTTATCGCCAGCCCGTCGTATCTTTTTAAGTTTTGCCTTAGTTATCTTCTTGGGCTCGCTCCTTTTAAGCCTCCCCTTTGTTCAAGCAACAACGTCACAAGCGACCTACTTTGACCATCTCTTTACGACTGTGTCCATGGTCTGTGTGACAGGGCTCTTCACCCAGCCGGTGGCCTCTACTTATAATATCTGGGGTCAATTGATCTGTATGCTCTTAATCCAGATCGGTGGTTTGGGGCTTATGACCTTTATCGGAATCTTTTATATCCAAGGGAAACAAAAGCTCAGTCTTCGTAGCCGTGAGACTATTCAAGAAAGTTTTAGTTATGGGGAAACCCAGTCCTTAAAGGACTTCATCCGATCGATCTTTTTGACGACTTTTCTGGTAGAAGGGCTCGGTGCCTTTCTACTGAGTTTCCGCTTCATTCCTGAATTTGGATGGGGGCGAGGGATTTTAACCTCTATCTTTTTGGCTATTTCAGCTTTCTGCAATGCTGGATTTGATAATTTTGGAAGTACGAGTTTGGCAGTCTTTCAGACGGACCCTTTGATCAATCTAGTGATTGCAGGATTGATTATAACGGGTGGTCTAGGATTTATGGTCTGGTTTGACCTAGCGACCCAGTTTGGGAAAAAGAAAAAACGCCGTCTTCGCTTTCATACTAAGCTGGTTCTCTTTTTAACAGCGGGAATTTTATTCTTTGGAACGGTATCAACCCTTTTGATTGAGTGGAACAATTCAGGGACGATTGGGAATCTCAGCGTCCCAGAGAAACTGCTGGTTAGCTTTTTCCAGACTGTCAGTATGAGGACAGCAGGCTTTGCTTCTATTGATTACACCCAGGCTCGACCGGTCACCTTGCTGATCTACATCTTGCAGATGTTTCTGGGTGGGGCGCCTGGAGGGACAGCAGGGGGACTCAAGATTACCACCTTCTTTGTCTTATTGGTCTTTGCTCATAGCGAACTATTGGGCTTGCCTCATGCCAATGTAGCTCGGAGGACCATTGAACCTCGAACCGTGCAAAAATCTTTCAGTGTCTTTATTATCTTCTTGCTGACATTCTTGTTGGGCTTGATTCTGCTAGGGATAACAGCAGAAGGAAATCCGCGCTTTATCTACCTCATGTTTGAGACCATTTCAGCCCTTGCGACAGTTGGGGTGACGGCTAATTTAACACCAGAGTTAGGCAAGTTAGCTCTCAGTATCGTTATGTTGTTGATGTTTATCGGCCGTATTGGCCCCTTGACACTACTGGTCAGTTTAGCAGAATACCAGCCAGACAAGAAAGATTTGATTCACTATATGAAAGCAGATATCACCATTGGATAAGAAAGGAAGAACGATGTCAGATCGGACGATTGGAATTTTAGGCTTGGGAATTTTTGGGAGTAGTGTTTTGGCTGCTCTTGCCAAGCATCATATGAATATCATTGCTATTGATGACCACGAGGAGCGCATTAATCAATTTGAACCCGTGCTGGCGCGTGGGGTAGTTGGGGATATCACGGATGAAGAACTCCTTCTATCAGCGGGGATTGACACTTGCGATACCGTAGTTGTCGCAACGGGGGAAAATCTGGAATCCAGTGTTCTTGCAGTCATGCACTGTAAGAGTCTAGGAGTGCCGACCGTCATTGCCAAGGTAAAAAGTCACATGGCTAAAAAGGTACTGGAGAAAATTGGTGCGGACTCGGTCATCTCACCGGAATTTGAAATGGGACGTTCGTTAGCGCAGAGAATTCTCTTCCATAACAGCGTAGATGTCTTTCAGTTGGACAAGAATGTTTCAATTGTCGAGATGAGAATCCCCCAATCTTGGGCGGGGGAAAGCCTTAGCCAGCTAGATTTACGTGGGCGATACAATCTCAATGTACTTGGATTTCGTGACTATGAAAATGCTCCTCTAGATGTTCAATTCGGTCCCGATGACCTTTTACGGTCAGGCGCCTATATCATGGCGGTGATTAATAACCAACATTTGGATACTCTAACAGAGCTGAGTGAGTAGGAGAGGAAGGGCTGTTTTCTTCCCCAATGATTAATGAATCAATATAAGTATTTTATAAGAGGGATTTAAGAAAAATTTTAACTTTTTCTTAATCCTTTTTAATTTTAGGAGATTATACTAGAGTCATCAAAAAAAGAAAACCCTAAGGAGAATCCTATGAAATTCAATCCAAATCAGAGATATACTCGTTGGTCTATTCGCCGTCTTAGTGTCGGTGTTGCTTCAGTTGTTGTGGCTAGTGGCTTCTTTGTCCTAGTTGGTCAACCAAGTTCTGCACGTGCTGATGTCGTCGATCCGATCCCTGCTCAAGTCGTGCCAGACGCTGCTTCGGTGAGTGAAAAGAGCGACTTACCAGCAGAGGTTCTCAAAAAAGCAGTCGATGTAGCTCTTCCTTCAGAACAGTCTGTTCCAGCACCTAAAGCAAGTTTGGATACTACAAACTCTTCGGAAAAAGCGGACGCAACTGCTAAAGACCCGGTAGTAGCACCAAAAGAAGAAATGCAAGCAAAGCCAGATTCTAAGAAACAAACAGAAGAGGCAGTTAAACCTGTGGAAAGTCCTGCGTCTACAGTTTCTGGACAAGACCGTGAAGCCAGTGAAGCGAAATCAGCGACCACCCCAGCTGAAGTGCAAAAAGGTGTGGCTGACAACACCAAAGACACAGTAGATGTCCCAGCTACATACTTGGACAAAGCCAACTTCCCTGGACCATTCACAGCCGGTGTCAACCAAGTTATTCCATACGAATTCTTCGCTGGAGACGGCATGTTGACTCGCCTTATCTTGAAAGCCTCTGATAAGGCTCCATGGTCAGACAACGGAACAGCTAAAAATCCCGCTCTCCCACCGGTAGAGAAATTGAGCAAAGGCCTTTACTTCTACGAAGTGGACTTGGCAGGCACCCGAGGCAAATCTGACAAAGAGCTGCTTGATCTCTTGAAACAAAACGGTACTCAAAGTTATAAAGCTACTATCAAGGTGTACGGTGCAAAAGACGGCAAGGCAGACTTGAGCAACCTTGTAGCAACTAAAAATTTGGATGTCAACTTGAATGGCTTGACCACTCCAGCTGAAGTCCAAAAAGGTGTGGCCGACAACACCAAAGATACAGTAGATGTTCCAGCTAGCTATCTTGACAAAGCCAATTTCCCAGGACCATTTACAGCTGGTGTCAACCAAGTCATTCCATACGAATTCTTCGCTGGAGACGGCATGTTAACTCGTCTTATCTTGAAAGCATCCGGTAAGGCTCCATGGTCAGACAACGGAACAGCTAAAAATCCCGCTCTCCCACCAGTAGAGAAATTGGGCAAAGGCCTTTACTTCTACGAAGTAGACTTGGCAGGCACCCAAGGCAAATCTGACAAAGAGCTTCTTGACCTCTTGAAACAAAATGGTACGAAAAGCTATAAGGCTACCATCAAAGTGTACGGTGCAAAAGATGGCAAACCTGACTTAACTAATCTGGTAGCGACTAAAAATTTGGATGTTAACTTGAATGGTTTGACCACACCGACTCGGGTTAAAGACTCTGTTGTTAACAATGTTAAAGACATGATAGATGTTCCAGCTAGCTACCTTGATAAGGCTAAGGTTCCTGGACCTTTCTTGGCTGGTGTCAACCAAGTTATTCCATACGAAGCTTTTGGTGGAGATGGTATGTTGACTCGCCTCTTGTTAAAAGCCTCAGACAAAGCCCCGTGGTCAGACAACGGAACGGCTAAAAATCCTGCTCTATTGCCACTTGAAGGCTTGGCTAAAGGCCAATATTTCTACGAAGTAGATTTGAATGGCAATACGGTTGGCAAAGATGGTCAGGCCTTGCTGGAGCAACTTCGAGCTAACGGAACACATACATATCTAGCTACTGTTAAAGTCTATGGATCTAAAGATGGCAAACCTGATTTGACCAATCTGATTGCTACTCGTCAAGTAACGATTCAGCTTCGTGGAAAAGAAATGGCGACAATACCATCTCAACAAGGTCAGATGAATACGAAGCCTTCTGAAACAGGCTCTACAGGTACGACTGAGGGTATGATGGGTACAAATCACCATATGTCAGATATGAAAGTAGATCAACCAGCTTCTAGCCCAATTGCTAATATGATGAAAAAAGATGATAAAGCGATGTTACCAAATACTGGGGAAGCTAAAACGGCTACAGCTGGCCTTGGTATCTTTGGTCTAGCCTTGGCAGGTCTTGTTGGACTTTTGGGTTTGACAACCAAACGAGAAGATTAAGATTCAAATCACTTAAACATTAGGGAAAATAGTGTTATACTAAAGCAAGTATAACACTGTTTTTATCGAAGGAGTGTCAGATGAAAAAGACAATTTTGCTGGTTGATGATGAGATAGATATTCTAGATATTCAAAACCGCTATCTTATACAGGCAGGTTACGATGTTTTGGTCGCCCATGATGGCAAGGAGGGATTAGAGCTTTTTAGAAAAAAATCTATCGACCTCATTATCACAGATATCATGATGCCCAATATGGATGGCTATGATTTTATCAGTGAAGTTCAGTATATCGCTCCGGATCAACCCTTCCTCTTTACAACTGCTAAGACAAGCGAACAGGATAAGATTTATGGATTAAGTTTGGGGGCAGATGATTTTATAGTCAAACCCTTTAGCCCACGCGAATTGGTTTTAAGAGTGAATAATATCTTGCGTCGCCTTAGCCGCGGAGGAGAGACAGAACAGATCGAGTTTGGTGACTTGGTAATCAACCATGTGACTCATGAGGTTCGCATTGGGGAGCAACCTTTGGAATTGACAGTAAAATCCTTTGAACTTCTATGGATATTAGCCAGCAATCCTGAGAGAGTCTTTTCAAAGACGGAACTTTACGAGAAGGTATGGCAAGAGGACTATGTGGATGATACCAATACACTCAATGTTCATATCCATGCTTTGAGGCAAGAGTTGACCAAGTATACGAATTCAAATGCTCCTGCTATCAAAACTGTCTGGGGTTTGGGCTATAAGATGGAAAAACCAAGAGGTAGAAAATGAAATTAAAAAACTATATTTTAGTGGGGTATCTAGTGTCGACTCTACTAACGATCTTGGTCGTTTTCTGGGCAGTCCAACGAATGTTGATCGAGAAAAGTGAAGTTTACTTTCTAGTTGGCATGACCTTGATTGCTAGTTTCATTGGCGCTGCAGTGAGCATCTTTCTTTTGTCACCTGTGTTCTCTTCTCTGAAACATTTGAAAAAACAAGCTCAGGGTATAGCAAGCAAGGATTTCAGCACAGAAATTGAAACCAAAGGCCCATTAGAATTTCAAGAGCTGGGCCAGGCTTTTAATGACATGTCCCACAATTTGCAGGCTACCTTTCAATCACTTGATGAGAGCGAGCAAGAAAAGAGAATGATGATTGCGCAGCTCTCTCACGATATTAAAACTCCCATTACCTCCATTCAGGTTACTGTGGAGGGAATTCTAGATGGAGTGATTAAGGAAGAGGAGCGGCTCCACTACTTGGCCACGATTGGTCGGCAAACTGAGCGTCTAAACAAGCTAGTGGAGGAGTTGGATGTTTTGACTCTCAATACACAACCTCAAGATACTGCTGATGAAGAAGTCGAAGAGGTCTTTTTAGATCAGTTGCTGATTGAGTCAATGAGTGAATTTCAACTCCAGATTGAACAAGAGGAGCGAGATGTTTACATTCAAGTGTCACCTGAGTCGGCGAAAATCAAGAGCCACTCTGACAAACTTTCTCGTATTCTGGTCAATTTGTTAAACAATGCCTTTAAATATTCAGAACCAGGAACCAGAATCGAGGTTCTTGCCCAATTAACAGAACAAGAGCTGACAATCAGTGTGAAAGACGAGGGTCAGGGGATCCTTCCTGAAGATTTGGAAAAGATCTTTAAACGACTTTATCGTGTAGAAACTTCACGCAATATGAAGACAGGTGGGCATGGCTTAGGTCTTGCGATCGCACGAGAACTAGCCCATCAGCTTGGTGGCGAAATCACAGCAGAAAGTCAATATGGCTTAGGAAGCAAGTTTACATTCGGCCTTAGTTTGAAATAAAGGCGTCTAAGTGTCTAGAGTTTTGGGAAAGTGAAAAATTAAATATCATATAACTTGAGAGAGTGAGAAAATCGCTCTCTTTTTTCGTTGCCAAAAATTAAGGAAAGGAGAAAAAATGTCAGATAATATTGAAATTGTTATGGATATTGATTCGTTAGAAATTTTCGATGTAATAGATCTTGATAAGAATGAAAATATGGTTGATTGTATCCCTGAAGGAAATTCTGAAGAAAAGGTATCTCCATACGATGACCTCGATAGAGTTTGGCTTGGAAACGGTTATTATTATAAGCCCTCTAGTCTACTTTGGGAAGTTATTAAAGACGATGTTATTCATGAATTAAAGCCTAGAAATAAACATGGCAGTTATCCTTACTCCAGAAGAGCAAGAGATGGAACTTGGGGACAAACTAGCCAATTGACTCAGGATCAAGCCTTGTGGTTGACTCTAGAGTTTAATCCAGAATTGATGGGATATGTGTAGGAAGGAAATAAGGAATGTTTAGCAAGAAAGTATTGGTGGCATGCTATATTTATAGCTTTGATTATTCAAAAGAGTCACTAGAACTTAATGAACTGATGTTTAGGAGTGTTCCAGTAAAAAAACGATGGAGAAAGTATTTTTTACTTAGTCTTGGCGATCGTGAAGATTTCGGTTTATCTGTATCAAAAAATGATTTTGAGAAAGTCTTAAATAAAGGTTGTTATCATGTCGTATTTTTTGAAAATCATTCTAGACAAAACCCGTTTAAAGCTTGGAGGTTATTCAATAAATACTACAGAATGAGGAATAGCTATGTCTAATAGGCTTAAAAAACTAAGAAAGGAAAAACTCGATGAGTGTTCTGATTATATTTAATCTAATTTTTGCTATTGTTTCATTTGGTATGTTTATCAGCTCTTATCACAGAGATAAACCTGTTGTGCTTTTACTAGTTATTTTTATAGTAAATGCTTTTGCAGTTTTATTATCAGTGTTCAACTATTTTGGACTAATCAAGTAAAGAAAGGATTACCTATGAAACAACACCAAACAAAGGTCTCCAAGTTGACTAGAGACGTAATGATTTTCGATTTGATGAATACAATGGGATGGACTAGAAGTCGTGCTATTGCAGCTATTGAAGAGTTAGAACAAACTCATCTTGTCTATTTTCCTGAAGCTGGTGGCTTGAGATTACAAGTTGTAGGAGGCTACTA